>CAZKVC010000005.1:0-207888 GCA_964556115.1 uncultured Caulobacterales bacterium | reverse complement strand
GCCGACCTCATCAATGCCGGCAAGCAGACCATCACCGAGCTCGAGAAGACGAGCTTCTTCAGCTCGGCCGACAGTTTCGCAATGATCCGCGGGGGCCATATCGACCTGTCGATCCTCGGTGCGATGGAGGTCAGCCAGGGCGGCGACCTCGCCAACTGGATGATCCCGGGCAAGATGGTGAAGGGCATGGGCGGCGCCATGGACCTCGTCGCCGGCGTCAAGCGCGTCGTCGTCCTGATGGACCACGTTTCGAAATCGGGGGCGCCCAAGCTTCTCAAGGAATGCTCGTTGCCCCTGACCGGCGTGGCGTGCGTCGATCGCATCGTCTCGAGCCACGCGGTCTTCGACGTGGACAAGGACGCCAAGCGCCTGAAGCTGATCGAGCTGGCGCCGGAAGTCAGCCTCGACGAGCTCCGCGAGGTGACGGAAGCGGCGTTCGACGCCTGAGGAGCGCGCCTACCAGCGTGCAAGCCGCGGCAGGATCGCTGCCGCGGCGAGGGTGACAATCGCCACGGCGCCGCCATACCAGAGGGCCATATAGGCAATGTTCGTGAACGGACATTGCAGGCTGTAGACGAAGACGCCCCAGCTTCCCGAAGCGAGTCCGATGAAAAGGGCGCTCATCCTCGGCCGGATGGGAGCCGCGCCCCGCAAGAACATCGTCAGAATAATGAACATCGGCATCGCGAAACTGACCGAGCTGACGAGGCACACGACCCCGTTGGGCGGGCTGAGCACCCGGGCGGCCCCGCCGCTGAAATTCCAATCGAAGATCAGCACGGCGAAAGCGGCGAGGAACGCCGTCAGCCCGAGGGCGAGCTTGCGGGAGCGGGGAGCGGTCGGCTCGAGGCTGCGAAAGGCGAGGGCAGCGAACCCAAGAGTGAAGCCCGCCAGAAGGATCGCCTTGGCCACGGACACCGTCATGTTCGCCTCGAACACCATCGCGGCCTTGCTGCCGAAAAGAGCCATCGTGCCGATCAGCTGAAGGAGCGCGATACCGAAGAGGATACCGGCCTCACGTCCGGGCCGCCGCCGCCTGACCGGCTCCAGGCTTTCGGTCAGCCCGCCGATCAGCGATGCGTTGCGGGAAGCGGAACCATGCTCAGACATTGGCTTCCTCCAGTTTCTTCATCATGCGTTTCATGCCGCGGTGGATGCGGACCTTGACCGAAGAAAGGCTCTGACCCGTCATCTGGGCGATCTCGTCGAGGGCATAGCCGTCGATCTTGGAGAGGCGGATCGCTTCGGCCTGGGTGTCAGGGATCTGGCTCAAGAGCCGTTCGAGAACCAATCTCGAGATCACCGAACTCTCATGGCCGCCGACCGCCCCGTGATCTTCCAGTTCGACCTCTTCGGCCCGGTAGTGGCGACGCAGCCGATCGAGCCATTTGTAACGGGCAATCGCCACGAACCACGGTGCGAAGGGCTTGTTCGGATCGTAGGTGTGCCGCTTGCGGTGCAGCGCCATCAGCGCTTCCTGAGCGATATCGTCCACCGCTTCGGGGGCGACCCGGCGCGCAAGGAAGATCTTCAGCCATGCTTCGCAGGCGACGAGAACCTGGTGATAAGCGCCCTTGTCGCCGTTCTGGGCCTTGGCCATCAACGGGCCAAGATGGGACAGATCGGTGGCCGGCCGGCTTTTCGGTGCCGGTCCTCCCTGGATCACGCGCAGATGCGATGGCGCTGGCATAATTCCCGTCCTGGCTTTCTGGCTGCATGTTCAGCGGGGGTGCGCCAAAGGTTACACCCGCCGATCAGGAACCGCTTGGGCTCTTCATCTGTCCACCTAGCCAAGGACAAATGGAGGACCCCATGGTCGATCTGAACGAGACGCGAAACCAGCCGGACAAGCAGTTCTTTGAGCAACTGAACGAGGTGCGCGCCGGGATGCTGCATCTCGAACACGCCGGACTTCATTCACAGCCCATGAGCGCGAGCCATGAAGAGGGCTCGTCGAGCATCTATTTCTTCGCCAAGACCGACAGCGAGCTGGTCGAGCGGATGCGCGAAGGCCATCACAACGCCCACTTCGTGCTGGTCGGCAAGAACCACGACTACCACGCCTGCGTCGAAGGCAGCCTCAGCGAGAACAACGACAAGGGTAAGATCGACAAGTTCTGGAACCCGATGGTCGCCGCCTGGTACAAGGACGGCCGTGACGATCCGCATCTCTGCCTTCTCGAGATGAAGCTCAAGGACGGCGAGGTCTGGGGCTCCACCGACAATTCGGTGAAGTTCGGTTGGGAGATCGCCAAGGCCAATCTTGTGGACGATGAGACGCCGGATGTCGGCGTGCGCAAGGACGTGCGCTTCAGCTAAACGTCGCCGCGCCAACCTCTGAGGGCTTCGAGAAGCTGGTCACGGACCGCCTCGAGGCCCTCTTTCTTGTCTGCCGATGTCGGCAGCAGCACAGGGTGGGCCGCGGGATGCTTGGCGAGAGCTTCGGATACCTCGCCCATCCGCCATTCAAGCTCGGTAGGCTTGATCTTGTCCGTCTTGGTCAGAACGATCTGGTAGCTGACCGCCGCCTCGTCGAGCGCTTCGAGCGCTTCGAAGTCGACGGGCTTGATGCCGTGTCGGCTGTCGATCAGGACGAAGACCCGCAAGAGGTTCGGTCTTCCGCGCAGATAGTCGAAAATGAGCTGCGTCCAGGTATCGACCTTGCTGCGCGAGGCGCGGGCGTAGCCATAGCCCGGCAGGTCGACGAGGCGGAAGGCGCCGCCGATATCGAAGAAGTTCACTTCCTGCGTCCGGCCGGGCGTGTTCGACGTCCGGGCTAGGCCTTTCCGGTTCATCAGCGCATTGAGAAGCGACGACTTTCCAACATTTGAGCGGCCGGCGAAGGCGAACTCTCCGAGGTCGCCCGGCGGCAGGCCCGCCATGTCGACGACCCCCTTCATGAAGGTCGCTTCGCCTGAAAAGAGTTTGACGCTAGGTTCGCTCATGGCCTCAGCTTTGGCACCGACGACGCGTCCGGGAAAGGGTGACTTCATGAACTTCCTCGATCTTCTTTCCGGCCACTGGGACCATGAGGCGCTCTGCGTCACCATCCCCGAAAGCTGGGCGCAGGGGCGGACGGCCTACGGTGGGCTGACCGCCGCGATCTGCGCGGAGGCCTGCCGTCTCACGGCGGACAACCTGCCGCCGCTCCGCTCGGCGCAGATCAGCTTTGTAGGCCCTGCAGCGGGCGAGAGCGTGACGAAAGCTGCGATCCTGCGCCGGGGGAAGAACACGACTTTCGTGGGCGCCGATCTTCATGCCGAAGCGGGCCTCGCAACGCGAGGCAGCTTCATCTACGGCAAGAGCCGCGAGAGCGGCCTATCCTTCGCCGACTACCCGATCCCGGAAGTCGCCCCGCTCGACGAGGCAGAGCCTGCGACTTTCACGAAGATGCACCCAGCCTTCCTCTCCAATTTCGACGTGAGGGTCGGCGGGGGCGGCATGCCGTTCATGGGCAAGGGGCCGGGACGCATGGATTGGTGGGTGCGCCACCGCGACCCCGAAGCCTGGGGGACCGAGACGGGGCTTCTCGCCCTCTCCGATGTCACACCGCCCGCGATCGCGCCGCTCGTCAGCGGACCGGCCCCTGTCAGCTCGGTGACCTGGCAGCACGACTTCCTGACGGACGACCTTTCGACCGAAGAGGGCTGGTACCTCCTCTCGACCGTGGCGGAGGCAGGAGCTTCGGGCTGGTCCGGCCAGACCATGGGGGTCTGGGCGAGCGATGGCCGGCCCATCTGCGCCGGACGCCAGACCGTCGTCATCTTCGACTAGAACATCGGACTGCTTCATTGAATCAGTCCGGTGTTCTAAGTTTGTGTTTTGGAGCAACTTTTCACCGCGAACCGGTTCCCACTTCGCGGTCCGTTGCTCTAAGGGTCAGCTCAGGGCTGGTAGGAAACGCTTTCGCCAAGCGAGGGGCGGGCGACGGACACGCAGGAGAGCTGGTCAAGGCCTGGCCGGACCTCCTCGAAGACGAACCGGGCGAGGTTCTCGAGGGTCGGCAGCTCCAGCCCTTCGATGTCGTTGAGGTAGCGGTGGTCGAGCTTCCCGCGCAGGGTCTCTGCGGCGCGCCGCAGCTCTGCGAAATCGGTCAGCCAGCCCTTTTCGCCAAGGCTCTGGCCGCGCAGGACGAAGGTGACTTCGAAGCTGTGGCCGTGAACATGGGCATAGGGATGGTCGTCGCCGGCCACGTTGCGGCCAAGCTGGTGCGCCGCCTCGAAGAAGAACTTGTAGCGCTGCTCGAACATCAGACCAGCGCCTCCTCCGCGATGGTTTCCATACGGCACCCCACGGCCGCGGCGTCCTCATAGACGGAAAGCTTGCGCGTTTCCACGACCACGCCGTGGACATGGGGCAGGGCGAGTAGCCGTTCGGAGATCGCTTCGCAAAGGGTCTCCTGAAGGCCGAAGGCGCGCTCTTCGACGAGCTCCGTCACCGTGTCGCGAAGGTGGTTGTAGTCGACCACGTCCTCGATGCCGTCGCCCGCGCCGATGCGGCTGATGACAGCCGTCAGGTCGAAGCGCACCATCTGGGGCCTGACCTCATGGGGCAGGACGCCCAGGCGGACATGCAGGGTGAGCTCTTCGAGGAAGACGGCGTAGAAGCCGCGTTTGAGACGAGGAAGCTGCACCGGGTCACTCCGAGAACTGAACGTCGCGCGGACTGGCTTTCAGATGCTCGCCATTGTCCGCGATCAGGACCTGACCGGTGATGGACCGGTTCTTCAGCACAAAGACGACGGTATCGGCCACATCCGAAGGCTCGAGCCTGCGTTCGAGAATATTCACCTTCGGCGCCAGCCGCTCGAAGGCTTCGTCGCTCTGCCCGGGCGCGGGCAAATTGTAGCCGGGCGCCACGCCGACGACCCGGCATGAAGGCGCAAAGGCCTGCGCCATGGTCAGGGTCGCGCCGTGCAGGGCCTGTTTGCTGACGGTGTAGCTGAAATGATCAGGGTTCAGATTGAAGAGCTTCTGGTCGAGGACGTTGACGATGACCCCCCCATCCTGGCCAAGCTGCTCGCGGAACGCCGAGGCCGCCATGATGGGAGCGAGGGCATTGATGCGAAAATGATGCTCGAGGCACGCCTCGGTGACGTCGGCGGCAACGTCATGTTCGAAGATCGAAGCCGAATTGACGAGCCCGTAAAGAGGCTCGCCGGCCCGTTCGCGCGCGCCTTCGATCAACGCTTTGCCCGCCCCGGGCTGGGAGAGGTCCTGCCCGACGGCGACACCGCCGGTCTCCTTCGCAAGCTCTTCGGCCTCGTCGCCGGAGGTGTTGTAATGGATGACCGGACGGAAGCCCGCCTTCTTCGCAGCGAGCACGATCATCCGTCCAAGACGCACCGCGCCGCCGGTGACAAGGACAGCCCGGCTCACGAGAGGCCCATCACGCCGAGAAGGCCGATATAGAAAACGTAGAGACCCGTCGCGGCGATGCCGGTCAGGCGGGTGAAGTCGATGCGGCTGAAGATCAGGATGCTGACGAAAGCGGTCGCGCCGATCATGACCGGAAGGTCGAGGGCCAGCGCGGTCTCGGTGAAGCGGCTCTGCCCGGCGATCCCTGCCGCCGTGCCGACGAACAGCATGTTGAAGATGTTCGACCCGATGATGCTGCCGGCTGCGACCTCGGCCTGCTTCTTGAGAGCTGCGGCAAAGACCGTCGCCAGCTCGGGCAGGGAGGTGCCGAAGGCGACGACGGTGAGGCCGACGAGCTCTTCGCGGACCCCGAGACCCATGGCGAGAGCGGAACCGTTCTCCACGAGAAGGGTGGCGCCGATCGGCAGGCCGACGAGGCCGATGAGGGTGAACATGGTGGTCTTGCCGACGCTTGGATGATTGGAGGCCAGGTCTTCGACCTCGCTCATCGCTTCGGCCTGGCCGGTGCGCGCCTCGAAGGCCATCAGCGCGAAATAGACAAGCATGCCGATGCCGAAGATCGTCGCCTCGAAACTGCCGATGCCGCCGCTGCGATAGATGAGAGCGCAGAAGAGCGTGGTCGCGAGAATCAAGGCGATGCCGTGCCTCTTCAGCCGCGGCACACGCATGGAGATCGGGGCAATGATGGCGGGCAGGCCGAGGACCAGGAGAATATTGGCGATGTTCGAGCCGACAATGTTGCCCATCGCGATGCCGGCCGCATCGTCGAGGACCGCCTGGATGGTCACCACGAGCTCAGGCGCGGAGGTTCCGAAGGCGACGACGGTCAGGCCGATCACCAGGGGCGGGATCTTGGCAAGAGTCGCCAGGCCAGCGGCGCCGCGCACCAATGCTTCGCCTGCTGCAAGAAGGATGACCAGTCCAGCCAGGACCAGAACGATGGAAAGGGTCATGGAGCCAGGATCAGTCCCAGCGGCCTTTCTCGATGATGTTCAGCACCGCAAAGGTGAGAACGAACAGGCCGATGGCCACGAGGCTGGGGGGCAGGATGGTGGAGGAGGCACCGACGAGAAGGGCCATGAAAACTCCTTCGAGAGAGAAAGCATCTGGAAGCGTGCAGATAGCGATGCCGATGGGCGGCGTCACCCCTTTCTTGTCAAACCGAGCGGATTGCCGCGCGGGGCAGTTGCGAGGCGTCCATGTGCGGTCTATGCGAACCCTCGCCCCGATGGGCGTCGCTGTCGAAGAGGTTCGTAAAAAGCCATGGCTTACAATTGCTTAGAGACCGAAACGCAAGACCGCGTCAGGATCATCAGGTTGGACCGGCCAGAGGCGCTGAACGCTCTGAACCGCCAGCTGATGGATGAACTCACCGATGCGCTGAAGGCTGCCGATAACGACAGCAAGATCAGCTGCATCATCATCACCGGCTCCGAAAAGGCTTTCGCGGCAGGCGCGGACATCAAGGAGATGGCCGAGAAGACCGCCACCGAGGCCTATCTCGAGGACTTCATCACGGCGAACTGGGAGCAGGCGACCCGCACCCGCAAGCCCGTGATCGCGGCCGTGGCCGGCTATGCCCTCGGCGGCGGGTGCGAGCTTGCGATGATGTGCGACTTCATCATCGCCGCCGACAACGCCAAGTTCGGCCAGCCGGAAATCACCATCGGCGCCATCCCCGGCGCAGGCGGAACCCAGCGGATGGCCCGCTTCATCGGCAAGGCCAAGGCCATGGACATGTGCCTGACCGGCCGGATGATGGGGGCCGAGGAAGCCGAACGCTGCGGCCTTGTCGCCCGCGTGGTGCCCAAGGCGGAACTCATGGAGACGGCCCTCGAGGCCGCAGGCAAGATCGCGAGCCACTCGCGCCCGGTTTCCATGATGGTCAAGGAATGCGTCAACCGCGCTTTTGAAACCCCTTTGTCCGAAGGGGTGTTGTTCGAACGGCGGGTGTTCCATTCGGTGTTCGCAACGGCAGATCAGAAGGAAGGCATGAAAGCCTTCGTCGAGAAGCGGGAGCCGAACTTCAAGGATGCCTGACGGGCCGGGCGCCGGCCCTGGTCTGCATTCCGGGGAAGGGACCTGACAGTTTATGGACGTCGTCTTCGCAGTGACACTCATCGGCGTTGCCGGGATCGGCGCGCAATGGCTGGCATGGCGGCTGAACCTTCCGGCCATCGTCCTGATGGCTATTGCCGGCCTGCTTCTCGGCCCGGTCTTCGGTGTTCTGCGCCCTGAGGCTGTTCTCGGTGACGTCTATCAGCCCCTGATCTCGATCGCGGTGGGCATCATCCTCTTCGAGGGCGGCCTGCAACTGCGGTTCGACGAGCTGCGTGAGGTCAGCCGGGCAGTCCGGCGCCTGATCATGCCCGGCGCGCTCGTCGCATGGGGCCTGGGTTTCCTGGCGGCCTGGCAGATCGACAGCCTGAGCATTCCCACGGCGCTTCTCTTCGCGGGCGTCATGGTGGTCACGGGCCCCACCGTCATCATGCCCCTCCTGCGCCAGGCCAAGCTCTCGAGCCGCCCGGCCACGCTGTTGCGCTGGGAAGGCATCGTCAACGATCCGATCGGCGCGCTTCTGGCGGTCATCGTCTTCGAGGCCTACCATCTCAGTCAGCCGGGCCCTGACCGCCTCGCGGCCTATGAGATCTTCGGCAGCCTCGCGATCGGCGCGATTCTCTCGACGGTCTGGGGCATCGCTCTCGGGCTGGTCGCAGCCAAATCCTTCCGTCAGGGCTGGGTGCCCGAGTTCCTCAAGACGCCGGTCCTTCTCGGCTCCGTGCTGGTCTGCTTCGCCATGGCCAACGCGGTGCAGGAAGAGGGCGGACTCCTCGCGGTGACGGCGATGGGCATCACCCTCGCCAACGCCAAGCTGCCGAGCATCAACCAGCTGCGGCAGTTCAAGGAGAACATCGCCGTGATGTTCGTCTCCGGCGTCTTCGTGATCCTGACGGCGAACCTGACCCTCGAGACCCTGTTCCAGCTCAATTGGCGGGACGGTCTTTATGTGCTCGTCATGCTGTTGGTGGTCCGTCCGGTGAGTGTCGTGATCTCGCTTCTCGGCACCAACACCGAGTGGCGGGAGCGGGCGCTTATCGGCTGGGTCGCACCACGCGGCATCGTCGCGGTGGCGGTCTCCGGCCTCTTCGCTGTGAAGATGGTCGAGCTTGGCTATGCGGACGGCGAGAAGATGGTGCCTCTGGCCTTCGCGATGGTCTTCGCCACCGTTCTTCTTCACGGCTTCACCATCGGCCCGCTCGCGCAGGCGCTGGGCCTCGCCCAGAAAGGCCGGCCAGGTGTCCTCATCGTCGGCGGCTCGGCCTGGGCGGCGGCGCTTGGTTCGAAATTGCGCGAGATGAAGGTCCCGGTCCTGGTGGCCGACAGCAGCTACCGCGCGCTTCGTTCGGCGAGAAACGCAGGGCTCGACACCTTCTACGGCGAGATCCTGTCGGAGGTGACCGAGCACCATGTGGAGTTCGTGCGTTTCGATACGGTCCTGGCCGTCACGGGCAATGACAGCCACAATGCCCTTGTCTGCACCGACCTCGCCCATGAGATGGACCGTGCACGGACCTTTCAGCTCTCCGCCCGCGGACAGGGCGAGCACCGCCGCAACGTGTCCTACGCGCTTCAGGGCCGCCAGCTCTTCGACAGGCCGATGTCCCTCGATGAGCTGATGCAGCGGCACTACAATGGCTGGGAATTCCAACTCACCCGAATCTCCGAGACCTACACCACCGAGACCTTCCTTGAATCTCTCGGTGAAGACAGTCTCATCGTCGCGCTCGAACGTGACGACCAGCTCTTATTCGCGACCAATGACCGTCCCCTCAACCCGCGCAACGGCGACCGGGTGCTGAGTTACGTGGCTGCCGACACTGCGCTCGGGCGCAACGAGACGAAGAAGAGCGACGCATCGGAAGATGTGGAGGAGATCGAAGAGCGCAAGGAAGAAGCGCTCGGCAAGCTCGAACCCGAGGTCGATTTAACGACTGGTTAAGGCAGTTCCACCTAACCCTTAACACCGCCGGAACATGGCAGTGAAAGGTCAGGATGGGGCAGTCCGCCGAAAGCTACGACGAAAAATGGCTGCGCGGCGTCGCCCGCGAGCGGTTGCATCGTCATGCCCTGGCAAAGGCCGAAGCGAAGGCGGCGGCAGCGGTCCAGCAGGCCAAGGAGGCCCGCCAGACACAGGCCGCTTTCCTTTCCGGCCTCAACCATGAACTTCGTACACCGCTGAACGCCATCACAGGCTTCGCAGGCCTGTTGCGCGAGATCCCCGAAGAGGCGATCTCTCCGGAAAAGCGCGCGGAATATCTCGACCATATCCTCCAGTCGGCAGGCATCCTCCTTGAGCGGATCGATGCAATCATCGATGCCGCCCGGCCTGCCTCGGCCAAGCGCGGCGATGAGGGGCCGGGCGACATTCTCATGGTCCTGCGCCAGCTCATCCAGGATCACAGCGCCTCGCTCTTCGTGGCCAAGGTCGATGTGAACGACAGCCTTCCGAAGGCGGAGCTTGGCCCGAAGGACCTCCACCGCCTGCTCAAGAGCGTTTTTGCGCTTCTTTCGCCTGCGGATGGTCAACGGCAGGCCATCGGTCTTGCAGCCAGATCATCGGGCCAGCAGGGAAGCTGCCAGCTCGTCTTCACCCTTCTCACCCCGGCCGGTCATGTCACCGAAGGGATGGTCAGGTCCGTGCGTGAGCAGCTCGGCGCGTTCGGTATCGGCCTGACCCTCGAAACCGGACAAGGCGGGGAACGCCTCCTCGTCAGCCTGCCCACCCATTCCCAAGGGGGCTCGTTGTGAACGCCTTCACCCAGCTTCTCGAAGAAGAATACGGACCCCTCCCAGCACGGCCGGTCGGCCGGGTGGTCGGGCTATCGGGCAAGCGCGTACTGATCGACCAGGATGCGCATGCAGAAGAGATGCCCCAGCCGGGCGACCTTCTGAAAATCGACGGCGAAGCGCCCGTGATCGTGCGGCTGAGCGGCTTCGAGATCGCGCAGTTCGGTGAGGAAAGCGCGATTCTCTATGAAGCGGAGGTCCTCGGCCGGCTTGAGGACGATGGCCGCTACACGGCCAGCCAGGCCGTCATTCCTCCCGATGCGGAGGTCTTCCCCTTCGATGCAGGCGAGGCCCTGGCGGCGCAGCTTCGCACGATGCGTTACCCGCTGCCGATCGGCTCGGCCGGAACCGACCGGCCCGTTCATCTCGATGCGGAACGCCTCTTCACGGAAGGGGCGGTTCTGGTGGGTGAGAAAGGCAGCGGACGCAGCGCGACCCTCGCCGTGATCATCCGCAGCATGCTGCGCGAGCGCATCCCGGCACGCGTTGTGCTTGTCGACCGTGACAATGTGTTCGCGCCATCTTTCGGAACGGCTGCGGACATCGTCGAGGCCGGAAGCGGGCTCGTACCCCTTGGCCTCCTGAGCGAGGAAGAATTGCGGTCGGCCTTGCAGATCGCCACGGGCGCTCTCAATCCGTCCGAGAGCGTTCACCTCCCGCGCATTCGGGCCGAAGCCCTGCGTCGCGGTGGCCGGGTGGCGCATTTCGTCGCCGCCGCAGAGCATCTCGACGCCATGGGCATTGCTGGCCGGATCAGGGATGCGGCGGCCGATCCCCGCTTAGGCGTGTTCTTTGGTCGCGGTGCGGACAATCTGACCGCCCAAGGCGTCATGCAGAAGATCTTCCGCCTTCCCAACGGGCAGCCGCCCATGGCGGTCCTGCAGCTTGGCGGCCTGTCCCCGGCCATGGCGGATCTCGTGACCGGCGTGGTGGCGCGGCTTTCCTGCGATGTCGCGCTGGCGAGCCGGGGGACGATCCCGGTCCTTCTCGCCATTGACGGCAGCGACGAGCGCCTTCCTCCCGCCTACAAGGAAGCGGCGAAGGCGCGGGGCAACGGCTTCGGCCTCCTGCCGAGCCGTGAGCGACCCGAAGGCAACGAGGCCATCCTTCTTCAGCATAAAGCGCATCCCGGTACGGGGGCGCGGCTGCAGGCCCTCCATATCGAGCCGGGGGAAGCGATCCTGATCGATTCTTCGCTACCCGGACCGGTCGTCTTCGGTGTGACCCCGTTGCCCGAACGGTCCCTGCCATTCTCTTCGGAAAGCGGCGCGGGCCAGAACGATCAGGGCGACCTCATGGCGGCGATCGCCGCTGCCTGGTCGGGCGTGCCGGTCGCCTAGCGCACCGGCCTGCTTCATCGAATCAGTCCGGTGTTCCAGGTTTTTGTGTTGGAGCAACTTTGCCTGCGAACCGGTTCCCGCCTCGCGGTCCGTTGCTCCAGATCAGTCCTCGGAGGGTTTGGCCTTCATCAGCGCCGCCCGTTCGCAGGATGCGACCAGCGTATCGTCCTGCTTGAACAGCTCATGCAGGAAGGTGACAATCCCCTGACCCGGCCGTGATTTCGAAGGGCGGATGCCGATCACGGTCGTCCTCGCCCGCACCGTGTCGCCATGGAAGAGCGGCGCGGGGAAGCGGACCTTCTCCATGCCGAGATTGGCGACAGTGGTGTTCAGGGTCGTGTCATTGACAGTCATCCCGACCAGAAGACCCAGCGAAAAAAGGCTGTTGACCAATGGTTTGCCGAACTCGCTCTGCGCCGCCTTGTGGTGGTCGATGTGGAGCGGCTGCGGGTTCATGGTCAGAAGCGAGAACCATGTGTTGTCGCTTTCCGTCAGGGTCCGCGTCCACTCATGGTCGAAGACCTGACCCTCTTCGAATTCCGAAAACCAAAGACCCGGCATGCTCACTCCCCGTCATTGGGTGACGTCAAAGCGATCTCGTAAAGCCTTGGCCAGTTTTTTCCAGTGACGAAGAGCCTGCGGCTGCCTTCTTCGAAGGCGATGCCGTTCAGAACGTCGCGCAGGGGCTCATCGCGCTCCGAGCGGGGATAGAGCGTCCGAAGGTCCGCGACCTGATCGATCACGCCCGTGTCCGGATCGATCCGTACGAGGAAGTCTTCGATGAAGACGTTCGCCCAGATCTTGCCGTCGACATATTCAAGCTCGTTGATCCGTTTGAGCGGTTGCCCGGCGAGGGTGACGGTGACCCGTCCCATCTCCTCGAAGGTCTCGGGGTTCAGGAACCGAAGCTCCTCCGTGCCATCGCTCATGATGAGGCGCGCGCCGTCATAGGTCAGGCCCCAGCCCTCGCCCTCATAGGTAAAGGTGCCGGTCTGTTCGAGCGTATCGACATCGAAGACGAAGCCGGTCCCTGATTTATAGGTCAGGACCACCAGCCGCCCGTTCACCAGCGCCGTGCCTTCACCGAACATGTGCTCGGGCAGGGAAACTTCCTGCAGGGGTTTGCCGGTCTTGATCGAAAGCTTGCGCAGCCGCGAGCGCCCCTCGAGCCCCGTGCTTTCGATCAGGACGCCGTCGGCGAAGAGAAGGCCTTGCGTGAAAGCGTCGGTCTCATGCGGGAAGGAACGCAGGACCTCCACATCCAGGATCTCCGGCGTGACCGGCGGGGTGGCCGTCGGAGACTGAAGGAGAAAGGCAAAGGCGAGAGCAAGACTAGTTTTCATCGGCAGCGCTCTGATGCATCGACGGAACATCGACGCTCAACGCTGTTCCTGCAACCCCGGGATTGATGGGCAGTTGTCCATCGACACTCCTGAGGAGAGAGGAGGAAAGGGTTGCATCGAGCAGATCGCCTTCCGGTCACAAGTCGTCTCCTACCTTTAGCAGCCTGAGATTCAAGCCTAAATAGCCATCATTCGCCGGGAAGGTCCCCTTGCGACGGATACGTACCGACGCAGGCAGGGACGGTTCAGAGAGGCGCGCAGCGTCCTTTCAGCCAGTCGCGGGTCTCGGCCGGAAGGCGGTCCGAGAGCTTGGCCAGGACTTCCGCGTGATACCGGTCGACCCAGCGGCGCTCTTCGGGCGTCAGCATGTCGGTATCGACGAGCTCCCGCTCCAGGGGCGCCATGGTGAGGTTCTCGAAGCCCATCATCGGGCGCTCTCCGCCGTCGATCGGCTCGTCGTCCGTCACGATGACCAGGTTCTCGATGCGGATGCCGTAGGCGCCTTCCTTGTAGTAGCCAGGCTCGTTCGAGCAGATCATACCCGGCTCCAGGGCCTGGGCGACGGGATGCTTGGAGATCTTCTGCGGCCCCTCATGCACCGAGAGGAAGCTTCCCACGCCGTGGCCCGTGCCGTGGTCGTAGTCGAGGCCTGCTTTCCAGAGCGGCAGGCGCGCGAGACAATCAAGCTGGTGGCCGGAGGTGCCTTTCGGAAAACGCGCAAGGGCCAGGCCGATATGGCCCCGCAGCACCAGCGTATAGCGCTCGCGCATCTCCTGGCTCGGCTCGCCGATGGCGATGACGCGGGTGATGTCGGTGGTGCCGTCCTCGTACTGGCCGCCTGAATCGATGAGGAACAGCTCGCCATTCTTCAGCGTGCGATCCGTTTCCGTGGTGACGCGGTAGTGCGCCATGGCGCCATGCCCGCCCGACCCGGTGATCGAATCGAAGCTGATATCGCGCAGCTCACCGCCCTCGGCACGTAGGCCTTCGAGCTTCTTGGCGGCCGCGATCTCGCTCACCTTTTCCTTCGGCCCTTCTTCGGCCAGCCAGTGGAGGAAACGGCAGACCGCGACGCCGTCCCTGAGATGCGCCTGACGGGCGCCTTCCAGTTCGGCCCCGTTCTTGATGGCCCGGGGCAGGGCGATGGGATCATCGCCGCGCAGAAGCTTGCCGCCATTCTCTTCGATCAGGTGCAGGTAGTGGATGGGCGTCAGCGCGCTATCGACCAGGACGGTCGCGCCGCTCTTCGCCAGTTCCTTCAGACGCTCGTCCACAGCCTCTTCGGCGGCGATCGCCACGTCATTGCCAAGATGGGCTTTCAGATCGCTTCCGGTCTTGTCGGGGTGAACGAAAAGCTCGCCCTTGCCGTCGGCATGGATCAGGGCGCGGCCGAGGGGCAGGGGCGCTGCATGAACGTCGCCGCCGCGAATGTTGAAAAGCCACGCCAGCGACGAGGGCGCCGTGAGGAGCGCGCAGGACGCACCGGCTTCGCGCAGCTCGGCTGCGATGCGCTCACGCTTCTTCTCGTGGCTTTCGCCGGCCAGTTCGTCCCTATGCGGTTTGATCGGCGCGGACGGTGCGGGCGGCTGGTCGTCCCAGACGAGGTCGATGGGGTTCTTCCCGGTCGGAACGAGGGTGAAGCCCTTCTTGGAGGCCGCCTGCTGGAACGGCTTCAGGGCGCTTTCGGAGAAGAGAAGCGGGTCGTAGCCGATCTTCGCGCCTTGCGCCGCATTGTCGCGCAGCCACTGGGAGGGCTTGATGTCTTCCGTCATCAGAAGATCGAAAAGGTCGGCATCCACCTGCTGGGGAAGCTGGATGGCGTAGCGCCCGTCGGAGAAAACCGCGGCCTTTTCGGTGAGAACGATGCCGAGGCCCGCGGAGCCGGAAAAGCCGCTGACCCACATCAGGCGCTCGGCATTGTCCGGCAGGTATTCGTTCAGGTACTCGTCCTCATGCGGAACGATGAAGCCGTCGAGCTCCAGCTCGTCAAGTTTCGCGCGCAGCCTGGGGAGGTGCTTCTTGCCAAAGGACTTGTCGGAAACGGGATCAAAAGTCTGGAACATGGGTCACTCTCTTATCAGCCATAGATGCGCTCGGGCAGCCATGTGGCAAGCTCCGGCAGGAGCGCAAGGATCAGCAGCATCAGGATCTGGATGCCGACGAAGGGAAGTGCCCCTCTATAGATGGCCCCGGTGGGCACGTCATCCGGTGCGACCCCGCGAAGGTAGAAAAGCGCGAAGCCGAAGGGCGGGGTGAGGAAGCTCGTCTGAAGGTTCACGGCCATGAGGACGCCGAGCCAGACGGGGTCGACGCCTGCCATCAGAAGGGGCGGCGCAACGAGCGGCACGACGACCAGCGTGATCTCGATGAAGTCGAGGAAGAAGCCGAGGAGGAACATGACGATCATCACGGCGATCAGTGCGCCCGCAGTCCCGCCGGGGGCGGCCTCGAGGGCGGCGGCCACGGTGTCGTCTCCTCCGAGCCCCCTGAAGACGAGACTGAAAAGGGCGGCGCCGATGAGGATCGTGAAGACCATCGAGGTGACTTCGGTGGTGCGCGAGAGGATCGGCCCCAGCATGTCCCCGGCAACCGCAACGATCGACGCGATCAGACCCGCGGCCAGAAGCGCCGTCAGGCCCATGGCGAGGAAGATGGCGACACTGTCCGCGAACGCGGCCTCACGCCCCAGCCTCAGGTCGAAATTCGCAGCGAGGAGGAACAGGATGCCCGCAGACACCATGGCGGCTATCGCAAGGCCCCTTGCCGGCCCCCGCGCGATGCGGCGCTTGCTGCCGGCGATGAGGAACGCCCCGGCCGCGCCGATGGCCGACGCTTCGGTCGCGGTGGCTGTTCCCGAAAGGATCGAACCCAGGACCGCGATGATGAGAAGCAGGGGCGCAGGCAGGGTCTTCGCCGCGGCGACGGCGCCTTCTTGCAGCGAGAAGCGGTCTTCCGCCGGAACGGCCGGGCTCGCCTCTGGCCTGATCGCGGCGGTGGCCACGAGATAGAGAAGGTAGAGCCCGACAAGGACCAGACCCGGGATCAGAGCCCCTGCGAAGAGGTCCCCCACCGAGATCGGCTCCGGCGAGAAGACGCCCTGGTTGAGCTGGGCCTCCTGATAGGCGTTCGACATGACGTCCCCAAGAAGGATGAGGACGATTGAAGGTGGGATCACCTGACCGAGGGTACCCGCCGCCGCGATGGAGCCTGAGGCGAGAGCCGGGTCATAGCCGCGGCGCAGCATGGTCGGCAGGCTGAGAAGCCCCATCGTCACCACCGTCGCGCCGACGATCCCGGTCGAGGCGGCGAGGAGCGCACCGACGATCATCACGCCGATACCGAGCCCGCCGGGCAAGGGCCCGAAGAGCCGCGCGGTCGTCTCGAGGAGTTCTTCGGCCACCTTCGCTCTTTCCAGGACCACCCCCATCAGGACGAAGAGCGGGACCGCCAGCAGGACCTGGTTCTTGATGATCCCGAAGATGCGGATGGGATAGGGCTCCGCGATGAAGGCCGGGTCGATCGCGCCCATGCTGAGGCCGAGTAGCGCGAAGAGAAGCGCCGTGCCTGCGAGGGTGAAGGCCGCCGGGAACCCTGCGAGCAGCAGCGCGCAGAGCGTCACCACCATGGCGATGTCGAGCCAGGTCGCGCAGGCGCAGAAGCAGAGGATCAGCTGGTCGATCACGGCGCCTTCCGCAACTGGCGCACGAGGCCCGGTATGCGCGCTTCGGCGGCAAGGGCCAGAAGGGCCGCGAAGAGGGGGATCATGGTCTTGAGAAGGAAGACGGCGTGGACGCCGGACGCTTCCTGGCTCCGCTCAAGCTGCACCCAGCTCGTCAGGACGTAGTTCCAGGAGACGATGATGATGAGAAAGCTCAGCGGCAGGATGAAGACGACCATGCCGACAAGGTCGATCAGCGCCCGGCGCCGCTCGGATGCCTTGGCGTAGAAGATATCGACCCGGACATGCCCTTCACTGAGGAGGAGCGCGCCGGAGGAGAGGAGGAACATCGCCCCGAAAAGGTAAAGCGTCGCCTCCTGAAGCCAGATGAAGCTGACCGAGAAGATGCTCCTCAAAAGGACCACCGTGAGTTGAACGAGGAGCAGAAGAAGGCCCGCCCCGGCGGCGATGCGGAATGCGGCCTTCGGCACCGATGCAATCGCGGCTTCGGCCTTCCGCGAGCGAAAAGCGAAACCAAGCGGCAGGAGGAGAACCGCGCAGAGAATGACGGGGGCGATCATCAGAGGCCGGACCCTTCGGGTAGGAGATCGGTATAAAGACCGAGGCCGTAGATGATGACCGGCAACGCGTTGTTGAGCGCGTGGACGAGCGTCGTCACCAGGATGGCGCGGCGCTCTGATCGCTGTCTCTGCGTCAGATAGATGACCGAGAAGACGAAGAAGAGCCAGGCTGGCGCGAAGGCCCAGACTGCGGCCTGCGCGCCGTGGGCAATTCCCCAGCCGACGGTCTGGACGGCGATCTGCCAGCCTGCCGGGACGCCCATCTTCCGCATCACCCAGAAGAGGGCTGCCATGATGAGGGTCTCGAAAAGAGGCGCGAAGAGGACGATCCCGAAAGCGAGGACAGGAAAGGGGACCGAAGGGTCGAAGACCACCTCGTTCGCCCGGTCCAGCATCTCCCGCGGGACGATGTTCTCGAGCAGCGCGACGATGATGAGCGCCGGAACGGTTGCGCAGAACCACGCAGCCGGCACATAGCGGCGAAGCCGCGCGACGGGGTCGGTCAGAACTGAAACCGGCCAGAAACTCACAGCGAAAGAAGCCTCTGGCGCTGCTCGATGAAGGCCGCGTCGGTGATCGCGGTCAGCGGCATGGTGGCCTTCAGCGTCCCCATATAGCTCTCATGGATCTCGCGGGCGATGGGAGAGCTTTCGGCAATCTCCTCCAGAACCTCGACGGTCTTCTCCGCCAGAAGCGCCATGACATCGTCCGGCATGGGGGTCAGCTCGGCGCCGTGCTCCTCGGTCAGCACACGGAGCGCTTCGGCGTTCCTGATGACATAGGTGCCGAGGCTCTCATGGTTCGCCGAGCGCGCCGCGGCTTCGAAGATCGCCTGTTCCTGCGGGTTGAGCGTCTCCCAGAGGTCGAGGTTCATGCCGATGGCGAGCTGGGCGTTCGGTTCATGAAAGCCGGGCCACATGTAATACTGCGCCTCACGGTAGAAACCCATGGCGAGGTCGTTCCATGGGCCCACCCATTCGGTCGCTTCGATCGCGCCGGACTGCAGCGATTGGTAAAGCTCAGACCCCGGAAGAAGAACGGGGGTCGCGCCTGCCCGGCGCATGACTTCGCCGCCGATGCCGGGCATGCGGATCTTCAAGCCGCGCAGGTCATCGACATTCCTCAGCTCCCGCTTGAACCAGCCGCCGAGCTGGTGGCCCGTATTACCCGCCGCGAAGGGCTTGATACCGAAGGGCGCGGCAAGCCTGTCCCAAAGCTGCTGGCCGCCTCCCGCTTCGAGCCAGCCGATCTGCTCGGGCGCGGTCATGCCGAAGGGGACGGCGGTGAAATAGGGATAGGCCCTCGACTTCGACGTCCAGTAATAATCCGCACCGTGATAGAGATCAGCCGCGCCGGAGACGACGGCGTCATAGCTGTCGAAGGCACCGACGAGCTCGCCCGCGGCGAAGACCTCGATGTCGATCGCACCCCCCGACAGCATGCGGATGAAATCCGCCGTCCGCTCTGCCGCATCGCCGAGGCCGGGGAAGTCCTTCGGCCAGGTCGTCACCATCTTGAGCCGCCGGGGCTTAAGCCCGCTGCCCTCGCTCGCCGGCAGCACCGCTTCGCACCGCTCCGCGCAGTCGCAGGCCGCCAGCGCCAATGGCGCGGCCAGTGCCGCCTTTTTCAAAAATCCGCGGCGTGCCTTGTCAGCCACTTCTGCCCCGCTTCCGGTCTGGTTTCCTCAGAGCTGCGCAATGTGGCCGGGGTTGCCTTCCGCGTCTAGTTCCCAGCCATGACGCGCGACGAACTCGAACGCCGCTGGCTTGACCTCACCCGCAAGCAGATGCCGCAAGCGGCCAGGGACAGGGACTGGCCGGTCCATTTGGATCATTGTTTCCAGCGCATCCTTCTCGACAACGCGGCGGGACGCGTGTGGTACGAAGTGATCGAGAAGCGTCCGGCCTACCGCCACGCGGATGAAGGATTGCTGCGCGCAGCCACGGCGCTCGGCGAGAAAGCGCTGGCAGGCCAAGCGGACCTTCATGCGCTCAATACTGAGAGCCTGCGGCTGCGCGGCAAGTTCTAGCGCTCAGTGAAGATCGCGGCCCGGCTTGAGCATGGTCAGGGCCCGGACGCGGCGGTCGGCGAAGATCGCCATGGTCGCCTTCGATGCCACCTCGCGGAACTGGGTGCTGCCGATCGACCGCTTGGCGGCAGAGCGCACGGCCATGATCCGCATCGGAACGCTGAGCATGATGCCTGCTGCCGACAAGGTGCGGCGCAGGGGGCCGCGCCCCTTGGCCTTGATTCGGGCAGCCAGCCGGGCCTGTTCACGGACATGGTCGAGGACGTCACGGCGTTTGGACGGCGTCAGCAGGGACACCCGCGCCTCGGGTGCATTACCGATGCGGTGGCCACGCCCCTGGATCGCCGGGACGAGATTGCCGTTGCGCACGGCCACGCCGAGCTGGTCGCCGAGTTCACGAAGGGCGCTGACCCGGAAGACCATGGTGTCGAAGCCCCGCGCGATGCCGATCTGGCGTTCGGCTTCATCCATGAAAAACGAAACCCTGGCCCAGGGGCTGAGCGGATCGGAATTGGCAGCCCTCACGCCGACTGCAGCGGCCTTGGGCTGGTCCTCGAAAGCCTTGGCAACCTCGCTCGCCCAGTCATCGGCCGGCTCGGTACC
The DNA here is from genome assembly GCA_964556115.1 of uncultured Caulobacterales bacterium. Lineage (GTDB taxonomy): Bacteria > Pseudomonadota > Alphaproteobacteria > Caulobacterales > Parvularculaceae > Parvularcula. Next base: position 188,108 of record CAZKVC010000005.1, on the reverse strand, counting down.
CGAGGAGAGAAAGGCGACATAGGCGCAATCGGTATCACTGATCGCCTCGCGCAGGACGCGGTCCATGTCGAAAGCGCCGCCAGGCAGAGTGCGCAGGCGCACGGCGCCGTTGCCCGCCGCCATGTTCAGGGCTTCGAGCGTCCGGCGGCGCCCGCGTGCATCGTGCCCTTCGAGCAGGAAGCACAAGATGCCTTCCTGTGCCTCGGCGCCGCTGAAACCCGACACCTCATCCGCAAGGCGTTCGTCATCGCCATAGTCGAAGGGCGATGCATCCTGCGGCCCGCCGTAATCGTCCTCGTCGTCCGCGTAGGAAGAGGGCGGGAAGGGATCGGCGTCCGCGTAGGAAGAGGGCGGGAAGGGATCGGCGGCATAGTCCTCCGGCTCCTCGCGACGCGCCTTGCCTGGAGAAGGCGTCTTCTCGAAGGTCTGGTCCTCGAAGCCGATCTTCTCGGCCAGCATGTCGAGCGGCGAACGATCGGCATCGTCGAGCACGGGCGGGAGCTCGGAAGAGGCCTGCTCTTCCCCGCCCTTGGTCTTCGTCGTCACGGTGCCGTCGTCACCGAACAGCCCTGCGAGCCCGTGCTCTTTCGTCATCCCTCAGTTCCCTGTTCGGAAATGCATTACGTCGCCGTCCTGCACGACGTAGTCTTTCCCTTCGATACGCTGCTTGCCGGCATCCTTCGCTCCAGCTTCACCGCCCAATGAGACATAGTCCTCATAGGAGATTGTCTCGGCCCGAATGAACTTCTTTTCGAAGTCCGTGTGAATAACCCCGGCAGCCTCCGGAGCAAGGGCTCCGCGCCTCACGGTCCAGGCACGGGCCTCCTTCGGCCCGGCGGTAAAGTAAGTGTGAAGACCAAGAAGGTCGTAGCCAGCCCTGATGAGCCGGTTGAGCCCTGGCTCTTCCAACCCCAATTCCGCGAGATATTCCTCGGCTTCCGCATCGTCCAGGGTGGCGAGCTCCGATTCGATCTTCGCAGAGATGGTCACGGCTTTCGCATTCTGTTTTCCTGCTTCTTCGCCGACCTTCTTTGAATATTCGTTTCCCGAAGCCGCCGATTCTTCATCGACATTGGCAACGAAGAGAACGGGCTTGGTGGTGAGAAGCTGAAGCCCCTTCCACGCTTTGGCTTCGTCCGGCGAGACTTCCGCCGTACGCGCCGGGCGACCTTCGCGAAGCTCCGCCAGGGCCCGGTCGACCAGAACGAGGGTCTCCTTGGCTTCCTTGTCCTGCCCCTTCGCCTTCTTCTCGAGATTGACGCGGCGTTTCTCGAGGCTATCGAGATCGGCCAGCATGAGCTCGGTCTCGACGGTCTCCCAGTCGGCGACGGGGTCGATCCGGCCTTCGACATGGGTGATGTCGTCATCCTCGAAGCAGCGCAGCACATAGGCGACAGCGTCAACCTCGCGGATATTGGCGAGAAACTGGTTGCCCAGCCCCTCGCCCTTGGAGGCACCTTTGACGAGCCCGGCGATGTCCACGAACTGAAGGCGCGAGGGGATGATCTCGGCCGATTTGGCGATCTCCGCCAGCTTGCCGAGGCGCGGTTCGGGCACGGCGACATCGCCCACATTGGGCTCGATCGTGCAGAAGGGATAGTTGGCAGCCTGCGCCGCCGCCGTCTTGGTCAGCGCATTGAACAGCGTGGACTTGCCGACATTGGGCAGCCCGACAATGCCGCATTTGAAACCCATAGGTTCGAATCCTTCGAGAAAAATCCGGCCATAAAACAAGCCGGGTAACAAAAGTAGGGCCGTTGAGGTTCAGTCCTTCGGGCCTCGCAGCCGGGAGAGGATGTCGAAGGGCGAGCTTTTCTCATCCTTCTTTGGCGGTGCCGGCTGAGCCTCAGGCGCGGCAGGCTTTGGTTTGGGGTCGCGCTTCGGGGGCTGGAGAACCTGCGAGACGAAGCGGTTGGTGGTCTCCTCGGTGAGGGGAAGGAGTTCGGAAGCCGCGGGGCCAAGCCGATCAAGAAGCTCCCCGAACCAGCCTTCGCGTTCTTCCTTGGCGAAATCCTTCAGGACATGGCGCGTGACGGCGTCCTTGTGGCCGGGATGACCGATCCCGATCCGCACCCGCCAGACATCGGGAGAAAGATGCGCGGCGATCGACTTGAGGCCGTTGTTCCCCGCCAGCCCGCCGCCCTGCTTGATGCGCAGCTTCCCGGGCGCAAGGTCGATCTCGTCATGGAAGACGATGATCTCGGCTGGCGTGATCTTGTGAAACCGCGCGGCTTCCTGCACGGCCCGGCCGCTTTCGTTATAATAGGTCTGCGGTTTGAGAAGCAGCGCCTTCTCGCTTCCGAGCCGCCCTTCGGTCACCTCGCCCTGAAACTTGGAGCGGAAAGGCGGCATGCCTTGCGCCTCGGCGATCGCGTCGATCGCCATGAAGCCTGCATTGTGGCGGTTGCCCGCATATTTGCTGCCTGGATTGCCAAGCCCGACGAGGAGAAACATGGTTCGCCTCAAAGCAAGCTTGGGGCGCGGTGAAAAGAGGCATTGCAGTGCTCAAATTTTCATAAGCGCGGGCTACATCTTCAATCATGACCGACAGGCGCCCCATCCACCGATCCGCAGCCGAGCGCGGCGCGAAGCTTCTGCGCCGCCTCCCCATCGTGCCGACCGGCCAGGGGGAAGCGGAAGTCGCCCTGCGCCAGCCGGATGTCGAGGACCGGCATGTCCTCACTTTCGACCTCGCAGCAGGTGAAACCGCTTACGTGCGCCGGTCTTCGCTGATCTATGCCGATGGGCTCTTCAGGATGAAGACCAGCCGCATCGCGTCGCGGCGGCTGCCGCTGATCGGCCTTTTCTCGGGTCAGAACCTCTGGGCGAACCGTTTCGAGGCGGAAGGCCCGGTTCAGATCATCGCCGGACGGGATTTCCACGGCACGGTCCTCGGCCTGCCCGTGACCGGCGGCATTCCGGTCTTCCTCCAGCCCGCACTCTATCTCGGGCATCGCGGCGATCTCGAATTCACGGTCCGCCGGGTGGCGAAGCGCGAATTTTGGACCCTGACGGAGGTCACCGGGGAGGGGACCGTCTGGATCAAGGCGCCCGGCCGCAGTTTCAGCAAGCCCCTGAGGACCGACGATTCGGTCATCGTCGACACCAATTACGTCGCTGCCGTCCGCGGCAGCTTCTCGGCCAATGGCAAGGTCTTCTCGAGCGGCCAGTACCTGAAGAGCGGCGAGGCGGAAAATGTCCGCATCAAGGGCGAGGGGGACATGCTTATCCACACCGAGCTGCCGCCCCAGGAAGGCGGAAGCGGCGGCCCCTTCGGCTGGATCCTCGACCTCTTCCTCTAGGGTCCGGCCCCTAATAGGCGTCGGCTGGCCGTTCGGTCATCAGGTCGGGCCGCTTGGCGATCTCGGCCAGGAAGGCCTCGGTCTCGCTGTCGATATCGGACGGCATGGAGCCGTCCAGCGACACCGAAAGCGCAGCGGCGGACCGGCTGTTGTTCAGCCACTTGTCCACAGTGCTGTTGAAAACCGCGACATTGACCAGGAACGTGCCTGCCGTGATCCCGTGATCGGCGATCAGGTAACGCGACAGCACCGTATTGCCCTGATGCACGTAAGCGCTGGTCGGGGCGGTGGTCTCGTTGAACGCGTTCAGCGAATCGGCGGGAGCGCTGCCGCGGACCACGGTGTAGACGAGGAGGCCGACGCAGTTGGGGTTGCAGACCCGGGGCCGCAGCACCGTGGTCATGCCGCCGCCCTTCAGCACCAGCGCATCCTCGCCGAGGATCGTGGTCGTCTGGGGGTTCATGCCCGCATTGCGCAGGACCGGCGCGATGGTGCTGGCGTTGACATCGGTCAGCACCTTGCGCGCCTGGGCGTCGGAAAGTTGCGCGGCAGCGGTCGACGTGAGTAATGCCGCTGCAACGGCGAGAATGCGGAACATGGCCTGCCCTCCTTGATGAACAGAAGGTTAAGGGCGACCATGCCCATCTGGCAAGAACGAAGAGCGTCAGCTCTTCTTGGGAGGCTGCGGCCTCGTGAACACCCACTCGCGATCGGAGGAGAGCCCGGGTGCGAAACGGTAGCCGCCGCCGGTGAAATCCTTCAGCGCTTCGGGCCGGTCGAGCCCTTCATCGACAGCGAAACGCGCCATCATTCCGCGCGCGAGCTTGGCGAACAGACCAAGGCTTCGCAGATGGCCGTCCTTTTCGTCCTTGAAGACGGGGGTGATGACCTCGGCCTTCAGGCCTTTCGCGGCCTTGAAATATTCCTGGGAGGCGAGGTTGATGAGGGGCGCGCCACCGAGCTCGTTGTCCAGGGCTTCGGCGATGCGGTCCCCCCAGAAATCGTAAAGGTTTTCGCCGCGCTCCGTGGAGAGCTTCGTCCCCATCTCGAGCCGGTAGGGTTCGATCGCGTCGAGCGGGCGCAGGATGCCGTAGAGGCCTGACAGAATGCGCAGCCGGGTTTGCGCTTCCCGCAGGCCTTCCGCATCGAGGCTGGCTGCGTCGAGGCCGCGATAGACATCGCCGTTGAATGCGAGGATCGCCGGTTTGCGGCTCTGTTCGCCAAACGCCTTGAAGCGTTCGGCATTGAGGGTGGCGAGCTTCTCGGAGAGCTTCATCAGCCCGCCGATTTCGGCAGGCTTCTTCTTCCGCAGGACGGTGACCAGCTCAGCGGTTTCGTCGGGAAAACGCGGCTTGGTCGTCCTGGGATGCCGGTGAGCAGGCTCGAAGTCGAGGTTCTTGGCCGGGGAGAGAACTAGCAACATGGCGTCTTCCTAACGGCGATCACGGCGCCGGGGTAGTGCCTCGCTTGCCGCCCCCGCCCGGCGGCCGCTAGACCGGCGTGATGAGCGACGCTGCGAGACCTCCCGCCGTTTCCCTGGCCGAGATGAACGCCTTTTTCGAGCAGGGCTTCAAGAGCGCGGCTGCCATGCCGAAACTGACCCGCGCCGAAGAGGGAAGCGTGACGATCGAGCTCGCCTGCGGCGAAGAGCAGCTTCGCCCCGGCGGCTTCATTTCCGGCCCGACCCAGATGGCGCTCGCCGATCACGCGGCCTATGCCGCGATCTTCACGCGGGCGGGGATCACGCCGATGGCGCTGACCTCGAACCTCTCGATCAACTTCCTCAGGCCCTGTCAGGGCGAGGTGCTCGTTGCCGAGGCAACGATCATGAAGTTCGGCCGGGCGAGTGTGGTGGTGGAGGTCGACCTTCGGGCCAAGGATGCGCCCAAACCGGCGAGCCATGCGATCGTGACCTATGTCATGCCGAAACGGCCCGAAGCCTGAGTTTTCGTCACATTACGCATTTTGCCTGACAGGCGATTGTCTTGCTGGTAAGGCGCGGGGCTGAACCGGCTCGGATGCCGGACACGGAGTTCCTGGCATCCCATGAGTTTGATTGATGAGCTGGTCCGCACCCTCGGCCTTAGTCGGCAGCCGCTGATTCTGGCGGCGCTCGAGCAGCTGGCCGAAGGGGTCATCGTCGCCGATGAAGAAGGCCGCCTGGTTTTCGTCAACTCCGCCGCGGCGGCCATCCACGGCGTGAAACGTCTCGACGTGACGCCGGAGGACTATTCCGATGCCTATCAGCTTCTCACGATCGAGGAGGAGCCTTTCGTGCCCGAAGAGCTGCCCCTCGCCCGGGCTGTTCTGAAGGGTGAGACGGTCACCGACGCGCACTGGAAAATCCGCAGGCCTGACGGCGTCGTCGTCGACGCGATAGGCACGGCACAACCGGTCTTCGACGAAGACGGCAACCAGGTCGCGTCGGTCCTGACCCTGTCGGACAGGACGGCCGAGCTGGCTTCGAAGCGGGAGCTCGCGGCGGCGCTTCAGGCGAAGGAAACGCTGCTCTACGAGGTCAATCACCGCGTAAAGAACAATCTCGCGCTGGTTTCGTCCATGCTGCGCCTTCAGTCGCGCGGCATCGAGGATGAGAAGGCGACCAAGGCCTTTTCCGACATCGCTTCGCGCGTGGCCGTGCTGGCCGATATCCATGGCCGGCTCTACCAGACCGGCGGGCATAATCAGATCGAAGCGGTGGGTTTCCTGGGCGAAATTCTCACCGACACGGTGACAAGTCTCGGCAAGGACCGCTCGATCGAGGCAAAGGTGACCCGGAAAGGGGAGGCGCGGCTTTCCATCGACGCTGTCGTCCCCCTGGCGCTCGCGCTCAACGAGCTTGTTCTCAATTCGATCAAGCATGCATTTGGCGGCGTCGAGAAACCCCTCATCACCGCCGAGATCGAAGCGTCCGACAAAGAACTTTCAGTGGTCTTTCGCGACAATGGGACCGGTCTGCCCGCCGGGGCCGAAGCGAAGACAACCGGGATCGGCCGTGCACTGATCTCGAACCTTTCGAGCCAGCTCGGGTCGACCGTTGAGCAGAAGACGGACGAGCCCGGCTTTTACATGCGGATCAGCGTTCCGCTCGGCGAGGACGACCCAGCACGGCTGCGCTGATCAGGGGTTCAGGAGCTTGCCCGGGTTCATCAAGCCCTTGGGATCGAGCGAGCGCTTGATCGTCCGCATCAGGTCCATTTCGACCTCGCCTTTCCTTTCGGCAAGTTCGTCCCGCTTGAGCTGACCGATGCCGTGCTCGGCGGAGATCGAGCCTCCATGGTATATCGTCACGTCGTGCACCATCCGCTCGAAGGCGGCCATACGGTCGCCCCATGCCCGGTGATCGCCTTCGGTGGGGCCGAGAATGTCGTAGTGGATATTGCCGTCGCCCATATGCCCGAAGGCGATGATCCGTGCACCAGGTTCCTTCGCCAGAACGGCTTCGTCAGCATCGCGAAGGAAGTCCGGTATGGAAGAGATCGGCACACTGACGTCGCATTTGACGCAAGGGCTCGGGTCTTTCTTCATCGCTTCGGTCGCCCGGTGGCGCAGCTCCCAGAGCTCCGCCCCTTGCGCTTCGGACGCGGCGATGACGCCGTCCGAGACGAGCTCTTCCTCGAAGGCCTGCTCGAGCACCCCTTCGGCCATGTCGCGAAGGGCGCCGCGTTGCCCGGAGGCGAATTCGGCCAGGACGTAGTAGGACGCTTCGGTTTCGATCGGCCGCTTCATCTCCGGAAAGCTTTCCAGCACGAGATCGACCATCGGCCCGCCCATCAGCTCGAAACTGCCGAGCTGGCCGCCGGAGCGGTCCTGCGCCATCGACAGGAGGCTGACCGCCGCCTTCGCCGAAGGCACGGCGAGAAGGGCGGTCACGTGATCCTTCGGCCGCGGGTAGAGCTTGAGGACCGCCGCGGTGATGATGCCGAGTGTGCCCTCGCCCCCCATGAAGAGGTGCTTGAGATCGTAGCCCGTATTGTTCTTGCGTAGCGCGTTGAGACCGTTCCAGATCCGACCGTCGGGCAGGACGACCTCGAGCCCCAGGACGAGGTCGCGCGCATTGCCGTAGCGCAGGACGTGCACGCCGCCGGCATTGGTACTCAGCACGCCGCCTATATTCGCCGTTCCTTCGGCGCCGATGGAAAGCGGGAAGAGCCGGTCTTCCTTCTTTGCGATGTCCTGCGCTTCAGCCAGGGTCACACCTGCCTCGAGGGTCATGGTGAAACCCTCCGGCGCGACCTCGCGGACCGCGCGCAGCCTTTTGGTCGAGACGATCACTTCGCCCTTCGCGGCCGCCCCGCCGACGAGGCCGGTATGGCCGCCTTGCGGGACGATGGCGATGTCGTGCTCATAGGCCGCTGCCATGACCTGCGCGAGCTCTTCGGTGGAACCGGGGGCCAGGATCAGCGGGCTCTCGCCGGGCCAGCGGCCCCGCCATTCTTCAAGGTGCGGAGCCCGCGCATCATCGGGCACCACGCCCTTCGGTCCGGCGAGGCTGGAGAGCTTGTCGAGGATAGCGGCGTCGATGGTCGTCATAGGGACGACATGCGCGGAGGGCGGCCTTCGCGCAAGATGAGCCTACTCGGCGTAAGAGGGTTCCGCGCCCGCTTTCGCAGCGATCAGGGTGTTCAGCTTCACGAGCTGGTTGCGCGTGTCGATGAGAGTGATCGCAATTCCGGCGAAACCGACGCCCAGGATGAGGCCGATGATCAGACCGGCCACCGTGAAGATCTCCGGGTGATCGAGGTTCTCGCCAGCAAACCACATGGCCCCCGTCACCCCGCCGAAGATGAGGACGAAACCGACATAGGCGAGGACCTGATAGGCGCGAATGATGAAGGCGGACATGGGAACTCCGGATGTTCACGAAAACGAGAGCATCCAATAGGGTCCTGTCCTTGCTCAAAAGTGAAAGAACCTCACACAGGGTCCGGACCCTAGGCGCCGAAGACCTTTTTGAGGATCGCGGTGGTGCGTTTGGCCGGGTTGCGCCTGATGGAGCGCTCTTCCTCCGCAACGTAATGGAAAAGCCCGTCCAGACCCCTGCCGACGCCGTGCTGGATCAGGTCCCGCTTCGCATCCGCCCCGAGCTCAGGCGCCAGGGGCACGGCTTGAAGCTGCGCCCTCAGGCGGTCGAAGGTCTGGATGGCGCCCGTGTGCTGGAGGGCACGCTCCATGGCCGGGGTGAAAAGCCGGGTCAGGGCCGGGGTGGTGCGCCGCTCGAAATAATCCGTCGCTGCCGTCTCCGAACCCCTGACGATCGTGAGCGCGTCCGAGATCGTCATGCTGCGGATCGCATCGAGAAAGATGCCGCGGGCCTCGGGCGCGGCCGCTTCGGCGCCGCGGTTGATCTGGCGTTCGAGGTCGTCGAGCAACCCGGACAGGCCGTAACGGGAGAGGGTGGATTGCAGGCTTGCGAGCCTCGGAGGCAGCGGAATGCGGATGACCGGATCGGAGAAATAGCCCCCGCTGCGGCCGACCTGCGCGACCGCCGCCGAGGTGCCCTGACTGAGCGCTTCCCGGATGCCTGCTGCAGCTTCCGCGGCGGTGAGGCCTGCGGTCCCGCCAGCGCCGCCGGGACTGCCAATGACCCCGCGCAGAATCGCCTCCTGCTCAGCGGTGCTGCAGGCCGCAAGGCCGAGCCCAGCCGTCATGGCGAGGAAGCTGCGGCGGTGGATCGGCTTCATGGGTCACTCTCCCCTCGAATGAGGAGGGAGCTTTGCGGCGGAAGGGCCCGGCTGTCGAGACCGGGCCGCAGCCGTACCCGTCCTCAAAGCGCTGCGTCCGGCCCGCCTTCCGATACCGTGCCGACACGGACGATATTGTTGTCCGGCAGGCGGTCGATCAGCTTGTTGTAGGGATCGACGCCGATATGGGCGGGCCGCTCGTCGACGGTGACCGTGAAGGTCCTCTCGCCGCTCTCAAGGTCCACGCGGTCGAAGAGGATGATGTGCTCGTCCCCGTCTTTCACGTCCTTGGGGTGCTCGGAGAAGACGCCAAGATCGACCTCCATCGCGAAAGGCTCCTCGGTCTCGTTGCCCTCGCCGTCGGCGACGAGCTTGGTCGCATCGACCGTCACGGTCACATCCCAACGTCCGTCCTGCCGCTCGGTCGCCGATGCGGAGGCTGCCTCGACATCGTAGAGGACGATCCGCTCGAACAGATCCGTGATGAGATCATCGTGCTCGGGACCTGCTTCCTCACGCAGGATCTCGAGATAGTCCACGGACCGCGGATAGGGGTCGGACTTGTAGGCCCATTCGTCGATCATCCGGGCGATCGAGCGGTTGACGACCTCCTCGCCAAGCTGGTCGCGAAGCAGATACATGACCAGGCCGCCCTTCTGGTAGTGGATATAGCCCTGCGCCTCCACCCGGTAGAGCGGCAACTCCTGCAAGGGTTCGCTGGCCCGTCCGGAAAGATAGCGGTCGAGCTCATAGGCGAGGAACCGCCGCATGTGCTCCTTGCCGTAGACATCTTCCATCACCAGAAGCGCGCCATACTGCGAGAAGGTCTCGCTGAGCATGCTGGCGCCCTGCAGCTGCGACGCCGAAAGCTGGTGTCCGAACCACTGGTGCGCCACCTCGTGGGCCGTGACATAGGTCACCGGGTCGATGGCGTTCTCCTTGGTCAGGTCAATGATGAAACCGATATTCTCCGAATAGGGAACGGTGTTCGGGAAGCTCTGCGCGAAGCTGCCATAGGGGAATTCCTGAATACGCATCTGCCGGTACTGGAAGGGTGCGAAAGCCTCCGTGTACCGCGACAGGCTGAGCTTCAGGGCCTTCATCATCACATCGATATTGAAGGGGTGGGAGCTGTCGTAGAAGATCTGCAGCGCCACATCGTCCATGCCTTCAGGCGCTTTCCAGGTGTCCTCGGCGACTTCGAAATCGGCCGACTGGACGGAATAGAAGTCCTGGATCGGAACATCCTGCCGGTAGTGGAAGGTGCGCCGGTCGCCGTTGGTTTCCTCGCTGACGAGATAGCCCGGTGCGATGGCGATCTGGTCGGCATCGGTGGTGATCCTTGCCTCGAAGTCGATCCATCCGCTGCCGCCCAGGAAATTCCTGTTCCAGTAGCGCTCGTCTTCGAGCTTCGGCACCCGCTCGTCTTCCTGAAGGCCGCGCTTGCGGCGCTCGGCGCGGTCGGAGAGGATCTTCGTCTGCCCCCAGCCGATCTGCGGCAGGCTCTGGGTGTTGTTGAAGAAGGTGCCGTTGCGCCGAACGGTGCTCGAGCTGCCGGTATTCGGAAAGCCGGGATTGGTCTGGGCGACCTTCGCCGTCATCGCGCGGCTCTCGCCGGGCTGAAGCGCCGGCTCGAAAGCGAAGACGTAGTGAAGGTCGTCCTCGTCCGCCTCCTTCAGGCTCGCGCCCTCGATGGACTGGCTGAGAACGTCCGTGCCCCAACCATAGTCCACATGGACCTCGGTGAGAGGGGCCTCGGTCCTGTTTTCGAGGACATAATCGACCTCGGCGGTATAGCGCCGCTCCTGCGGGTAGAGATCGACGTCCAGCTCGACCGAGGTCAGGCTCGGCTGCGGCTGGAACTCCGCGTAGCGCCAGCGGCGCTCATAAGCCTCCGCGCGGTCCTCGAAACTATCCTGGTTCTGGTAGGTGTTCAGGACATTGGTGTTGTAGAAGATGAAGCTTCCCACCCCGGCGAACGCGACCAGGACAACGACGCTCGCCATGGCCGTGTTGCGGCTATAGCGGCTCGGAAGGCGCTTCAGACGCGACAGGATCGGGTCGAGCTGGCCACGGTCCCAAAGGGCGAAGGTCAGAAGGCCGAGCAGCACGCTGAAGAGCAGCCAGTAGAGGCTCATCCATCCGGTCTTGTAATCTGACAATCCGTACCCGTTCATATCCGAATAGTCGAGATTGATGCCCGAGCCGGGGTTGTAGAGGACATGGTCGAAACCGAGATTGCCCATGACCAGGCGGAAGACGAAATAGGCAAGGAAGAGACCCATCCCCAGCCATTTGTTGTTCGCCAGGACCTGCAGGAACATGGCAAGGACCGTGAGGATCAGGAACTCGACGACGAAGCTCACGAAAAGCCGCAGCGCATACTGATCGAGCTCGAATACCGTGTAGCCGCGGAATGCCTGGGTCACGACGGCGGTGACGGTTGCTGCCACCGCGATCAGGACGAGAACCACGGCGACCGCCGCGAACTTGGCGCCCATGAAGACCCAGGAGGGCGTCGGGGTCGCCTCGATGATGTCGTTGAACCTGAACCCACGCTCGCGCCAGATCAGCTCGGCCGAATAATAGACGGCCACGACGATCGGCACGAAGGTGAAGGAACCGAGAAGGGCGTCGATGGCCAGACGGGTGAGGGGGTGGCTCGATGAGCCGTACATGTTCCCCAGATTGAGGAGCGCAAAGCCTGCATTCAGGAGCGACAGCCCCACGACGATCCAGAACGCGACCGAGCGCAGGATACCGAAGGTCTCGAAGCGGACCCGCTTGCTGAATTGCTGCCAGTTCGAGGTGTAAAGCGGCGCAGGCTCCACCCGGGGCAGGCTCACCTGCTTGAGGGCAGCGGCGGCCGGGCTTTTCGAGACCTTCTTCGACTTGAGGAACCCAGGCCGGCGGATGCCGCGCGGGGCAAGGAGGTTCAATGCGAGGATGGCCAGGCTGATCCCCACCCAGATGATCCGGTTGGTAAGAAACTCGCCTTTAAGGTCCGGTGCCTCGGTATTGCGCTCTGCGGGGGTGAAGAAGCGGACCTGTTCGCTTGCCGCGTTGATGCCCAGGGGCTCGATCAGCGCGGCGAGGGTCCGCGATTCCATTTCCGTGCTGAGGGACGCGCCGATGCCGAGGCCGACGAAGAGGGCGACCAGGGCGACCCAGGTCGCCATCATCGACCGGGTGAGATTCGCCACCGTGAACATGATCGTCCCGGCGATGAAGAGATTGAGGAGCCCCAGGGTGAACGTCATCTGAAGGACCGGGCCGATATAGAGGGGGCCGATCTGCTCCTGGTCGAGCCAGGGCATGACGGAGCCGAGAAGGAAACCGGCGGGTACGGACAGGAAGCAGAGCCATACTGCCGCCATGCCGCCGAGGAAGCGGCCGAGCATCATCGTCCGGTCGCCCACCGGGGTCGAGCGGAAGGTCTCTTCGGTCTTGAAACCGATATCGCGGATCAGCCCGCTGGAGAGGAAGACGACCGGGATGAAAAGCCCGACCGACACCATCACCGTGATGATCTGGAACGCAACCATGGGCGAATTGATGTTCACCGATTCCGAGCTGCCGATCTGCAGCTCGTCCAGCGTCATCGCGCCGAAAGTCAGTAGGAAGAAGAGAAGCGTGATCGCGAAGAAGGCCGCGCCGCGGGTCTGATAGGCGAACTCGAAACCGAAGATGGAGCGCAGCATGTCAGGCGGCCTCGTGGCTTGTCTGGCCCGTCAGCGCGCCGCGGATGGTCGCGAAATAGACGTCCTCAAGATTGGCTTCGGCGGGTTCGAACCCGGCGCCCGGATCGGTCTCGCTATAGGCGCGGATCACCGTCTGCCCCTGGACGAGACGCGCACTGACGATGCGGTGGCTCGCCTGGTAGGCGTCGAGATCGCTCTTCTCGATCACCTTGCGCCAGATCCGGCCGCGAACGGTCTCGACGAGATCCTTCGGCGCCCCCTTCATGGCGATGCGCCCCTGATGCATGATCGCCATGTCGCGGCAGAGGTCCGAGACGTCCTCGACGATATGGGTGGAGAGGATGATGACCACGTTCTCACCGATCTCCGAGAGGAGGTTGTGGAAGCGGTTGCGCTCTTCGGGGTCGAGACCGGCAGTGGGTTCGTCGACGATGATCAGCTTGGGATCGCCGATCAGCGCCTGGGCGATGCCGAAGCGCTGGCGCATGCCGCCCGAATAGGTAGCCGGCGCCTTCTTGCGCACGTCCCACAGATTGGTCTGGCGAAGAAGCTCATGGACCAGCTCCTTGCGCTCCTTGCCGTTCGAGATGCCCTTGAGGACCGCGATATGGTCGAGAAGCTTGAGGGCGGAGATCCGCGGATAGACGCCGAAATCCTGCGGCAGGTAGCCGAGGGTGCGGCGCACCGGATCAGGGTTCTTCAGAACGTCGATGCCGTCGAAGCTGAGTTCGCCCCTATCGGCGTCCTGCAGGGTCGCAAGGGTCCGCATGAGGGACGACTTGCCCGCGCCGTTGGGACCCAGAAGGCCGAACATGCCGAGGCCGATATCGAGATCGACACCATCGAGGGCACGCACGCCATTGGGATAGGTTTTGGTCAGACCCTTGATGGTCAGCATGTTCGATAACTCCGCTCTGCCACCGGCCTCCTTATCGAAAAACAGTAAGAAAGGTCAAGCAGGAGAGCGAAGAAAATGAAGGTGCCTTCATTCCCGAGGGGCAGCCGCGCGTTTCAACCGGTCATTGATTCCATGGCCAAGGCCGGTCTGCGGGATGGTGGCGACCGCGAGCTTGTCATGATCGCGGTCGAGGCGCCTGAGATAAGCGAAGAGATTGGCCGCCGCCTCGCGAAGATCGCCGCTGGGCGAAAGATCGAGCACGGCGCCCTTCGTTCCGCCAAAGCCGAGGAGAGCCTCGCCCGGCTCCGCGCACTCAGCGTTCAGCCGGATCGAGGCCTTGGGAGCGTAATGGCTCGCCAGCATGCCCGGCGCCTCGATCCCGCCGCCGGGCGCCCCGAGCGGATGGCCGAGAACCGCCTCGATCGCTTCCGCCGGAACCGCGCCGGGCCGAAGGAGGGTGGGGCGGCTTTTGGTGAGACTGACGATGGTGCTTTCGATCCCCTCTTCGCAAGGGCCGCCATCGAGCACCGGGACGGTGCCGCCGAATTCCTCGATGACGTCTTCCGCACATGTGGGGCTCAACCGTCCCGAGCGGTTGGCCGAGGGGGCGACGATGGGCGAGCCCAGCTTCTCGATCACGGCCCGCATGGCAGGGTGCGCGGGCATGCGCACGGCGAGGGTATCGAGCCCTGCCGCCGCGAGCCCGGACACCGCGGCTTCGGGTTGCGCGGGCAGAACGAGGGTCAACGGCCCCGGCCAGTACCGCTCGGCCAGCCGTAGAGCGCAATCGTCGAACATGACGACGTCGCGGGCGCTTTCGAGGGATGCCAGATGAACGATCAGCGGGTTGAAGCGCGGGCGACCCTTGACCTCGTAGATCCTCGCGACCGCCTCCCCGTCCGATGCCTTGGCGGCGAGGCCATAGACCGTCTCGGTCGGCAGGGCGCAAAGTGCGCCTGAGGCGAGGAGCCTGACGGCCTCGTCGATATCGGTCAGCGGCGAAGGGGCGGGCGGGTTCATCGCCCGGCTCTAGCGGATGGAGGAAGCGGACAGAAGCGCCTCCTTGAGCCTGCTGCGCATCGTCACTTTGCGTTCCGGGCTGATCGCGCGCAAAAGAGGCTCAACCAGATGACGCTCCAAGGGAGACGCCCCGAATGACCTATCAATTCCCCGCCCGCGACGTTCACTTCCTGATCAATCACGCGGCCGGCTTCGACGCCGTTCGCGAGACCGGCGCCTTCGAAGACCTCTCCGACGATTTCCTCGAAGCGGTGCTCGGCGAAGCCGGCAAGTTCGCCAACGACATTCTCGCCCCGCTGAACTGGACTTCCGACGAGCAGGGCGCGCGGCTCGAGAACGGCAAGGTCTTCACCTCGCCGGGCTTCAAGGACGCCTACAAGCAGTATGTCGAGAACGGCTGGAATTCGGTGGCCTTCCCGGAGGAGTTCGGCGGCCAGAACCTTCCCAACACGATCGCCCTCGCGGTCTGTGACGCGATGCAGGGCGCCTGCATCAGCTTCGCCATGGGCACGATGCTGACCACCGCTGCCGTCAAGGCGCTTCTGGCCTTCGGCTCGGACGAGCAGAAGCGGCTCTACCTGGACAAGCTCGTCAGCGCCGAATGGTCGGGCACGATGAACCTCTCGGAGCCCCAGTCCGGCTCGGACCTCGCCACGATCAAGACCAAGGCGACGCCGAACGGCGACGGCACCTACAACATCAAGGGCCAGAAGATCTGGATCTCCTACGGCGACCACGACATGGCGGATAACATCTGCCATCTCGTCCTCGCCCGGCTGCCCGATGCCCCGGAAGGCACCCGCGGCATCTCAATGTTCCTTGTGCCGAAATTCCGTGTCCATGACGATGGCAGCATCGGCCAGCCCAACGACGTGAAGGTCGTCTCCATCGAGGAGAAGCTGGGCCAGCACGGCTCACCCACTTGCGTGATGGCTTACGGCGATAATGACGAATGCATCGGCACCCTCGTGGGCAAGGAGAACGAGGGGCTGAAGAACATGTTCGTCATGATGAACGCGGCCCGGATCGACGTCGGGATGCAGGCCGCGGGCGTTGCGGAGGCGAGCTTCCAGAAGGCCCTCGAATACGCAAAAGACCGCCCCCAGGGCCGCAAGTTCGGCGTGAAGAGCGGACCGGCCGTCGCGATCTGGGAGCACCCGGACGTTCGCCGCAACCTCTACACCATGAAGGCACTGACCGACGCCAGCCGCGCCATCTGCTATGCCAACATGGTCTCCTATGACGTGGCCCGTCGCTCGTCCGACCCTGAGATCGTGGCGGCGGCGAAGGAGCGCGAAGAGCTCCTGACGCCGATCTCCAAGGCCTTCGCCTCGGACCGGGCGCTGGAGATCACCAATATCGGCATCCAGATCCACGGCGGCATGGGTTTTGTCGAAGAGACGGGCGCGGCCCAGTTTTTCCGTGATGTGCGGATCTGCACGATCTACGAAGGCACGAACGGCATTCAGGCGATCGACCTCTTCGGCCGCAAGCTTGGTATGGGCAAAGGCAAGCTGGCCTATGACTTCATCGACGAGGTGATCGCCAACGCCGAGGACGCGATCGCCAGCGGCGACGACGACCTGAAGCGCGCAGGCGAGGCGGTGAAGCGCGAGGCGCAAGCGCTGAAGGACACGACCGACTTCATGGTCGCGGCTCACGACGGCAACCCCGAAGACGGGCTGGCGGGCGCGACGCCTTATCTCGACCAGTTCGGCTATGTGACCGGTGGGCATTTCCTCCTTAAATCCGCGCTGGCCGCCGATACCATCGAGGATGCCGACCGTGGCTTCCTCGACAGCCGCAAGCATATCGCCTGCTTCTACGCGGATAACCTGCTGCCGCGCGCGGCGGGCTTCATTCCGGCGGTGAAGGCAGGCGCGGAAACCGTGAAGCCTCTCGATACGGAGCTTCTATCCGCGTAACGAAGAAAGCCCGCGCCTGGGCATGAAATCGGCGAGGCGGCGTTTCTGCCGCCCGCCACCTTCGAAATTTTCAGGGGCGAGATACGCTGTCAGAGCCTTCTTGATCGGCGGCCACTCGCTGTCGAGAACGGAGAACCAGGCGCTGTCCCGGTTCTGGCCCTTGACGACATGATCCTGCCGGAAGGTGCCCTCATAGGTGAAACCGAGCCTTTCCGCCGCGCGGTAACTCCGCGCGTTGCGGTCATTGCACTGCCATTCGCATCGCCGCCAGCCGAGATCGTCGAAGAGGTGCTGCATCATCAGGAACATTGCCTCCGTCCCGGCGCGGCTCTTCTGCATCTTCTGACCATAGGCGATCGAGCCCAGCTCGGCACTGCCGTCATTGGGCCGGACCCTCAGGAAACTGGCCGTACCCAGCGCTTCGCCGTCAGGGCTCTCGATCATCATGGGTTGCCGCCCGTCGCGGGCAAGAACCTCGAACGTGGCCTGGAAATCGGCCGCGCTCTCGAAGGGCCCGAATTTCATGTATCGCCAGAGGGCTGAATCCTGCGCCGCCATCACCTCCGCCAGACGCCGGCCCGGCTCGGGCCAGGTCAGGGGCACGAGGCGAACGGATGCTCCGGCAAGGACGACCCGGCCTGGCAAGCCTTCCTGTTTCGCTTTCCAGACCGTCATGGCATCCCCTTGGCTCGGCTTCGCTTTACCGGGGGGCCGGAACTTGTCAAAAGAAGGAAAGCAGAAGGTCCCCCATATGAGTGAAACGGCTGCACGCGGGCCTTTCGGCCTGTTCGAGCGCATGATGGCGTTCCGTTATCTCCGCGCCACGCGCAAGGGGGCCGGGGTGTCGCTCATCACGATCATCGCCTTCGCCGGCATCACCCTTTCGGTGGCGACGCTGATAGTCGTCATGTCGGTGATGCAGGGCTTCCGGATCACGCTTCTCGACCAGCTCTTGGGCGTGAACGGCCATATCTTCGTGCAGCCCGCAGGCAATATGCTTCCCGAAGACGATGCGCTGTTGCGTGACCTGAAGGGGACGGACGGGGTCACCCTCGTCGTGCCCGCGCTGAAGATCGAGGCTTACGCCGTGAACGGCAGCACCGGGCAGGCGCCGGTCTACATCCAGGGCGTGCGGCGCGAAGACCTTGCGAAGATCCCCGAGGTCTCCGGGCCCGGAACCTTGCGGCAGGGCAGTTTCGAGACTTTTGGCGAGAATGGCGGGGAGGGGATCGCCCTTGCCATAGGCGTGGCCCGCAAGCTCGGCGTGCAGGCCGGGGATGCCGTCACCCTCATTATAGGCGGCGGGGCGGAGACGCCCTTCGGCAATCTGCCGACCACGCAGAAAAGCTTCCGCATCGACGCGATCTTCCAGATCGGCAATTTCGAGTACGACAACCTCTATGCCTACATGCCCCTCGACCAGGCTCAGCTCTTCGGTCGGCGGCGGGGGCAGATCACCGAGATCGAGCTGCGGGTGGAGGACCCGCAGAACGTCGAGGCGATCCTGCCCGCGATCCGCGCGGCGGCGGGGCCGGGCACCCTCGTCTTCGACTGGCGCGACCGGTTCCAGTCCTTCTTTCGTGCGCTGCAGACGGAAAGGGGGCTGATGCGGATCATCCTGTCGATGATCATCGCGATTGCGACCCTCAACATCATTTCCGGCCTGGTCATGCTGGTGAAGGACAAGACCGGCGATATCGCGGTCTTGAGGACCGTGGGGGCGAGCAAGGGCGCGATCCTGCGCATCTTCCTGATGGTCGGTGCACTGATCGGCGTGACCGGGGCGTTCGTGGGCGTGATCCTGGGCAGCCTGATCGCGACCAATCTCGCGGCCACCGAGGCGTTTCTCTCGGGCCGGCTCGGCATCGAACTCTTTCCGCCGGACATCTATTATCTCGATGAGATCCCCTCGATCTTCGAGTTCTCCGAGGTGGCGTCCGTCCTCGCCTTCACGCTCCTGATGGCGCTGGCCTCGGCGGCCTATCCCGCGTGGCGGGCGTCCCGTCTCGATCCCGTAGAGGCCCTTCGTTATGAGTGAGGTTCTTGCGCTCCACAGCGTCACGAGGCGCTTTGGCGAGCTGACGATCTTCGAGGACCTCAACCTCGATCTCAATCGCGGCGAGGCTACGGCTCTGGTCGGCCCGTCCGGTTCGGGCAAGTCCTCGCTCCTTCACATCGCAGCCCTTCTCGAGGCGCCGAGCGAAGGAGAAGTCCGGGTGCTGGGGCAGCCGACTTCGAACCTCAAGGACAAGGAACGCACCGCCCTGCGCCGCTCTTCGATCGGGTTCGTCTACCAGTTCCACCACCTGCTGCCGGAGTTCTCGGCCCTGGTGAACGCCATGGTCCCGATGCTGATCGCCGGCGCGGGCCGCAAGGAGGCGGAGGAAAGGGCAACCGAGCTTCTCACACGCCTGGGCCTGGAAGAGCGGCTGCACCATCAGCCCGCGCAGCTGTCGGGCGGCGAGAAACAGCGGGTGGCCATCGCCCGTGCCCTGATGAACCGCCCGGAGCTCATTCTCGCGGACGAGCCCACGGGCAATCTCGACCAGGCGACCTCGGGGGTGGTGTTCGATCTCCTGCTCGGCCTGGTCGCCGACGAGGGCACGGCGATGATCGTCGCCACCCACGACCCGGGGCTGGCGCAGCGGCTGAACCGGGTCTTGCGGATCGAGAACCGCAAGCTCGTGGGCTGAAGCCTTGTTCTCGTCACATTCGCGTGACAGGATGGAAAGGCTTGGCTGGGGTCATTCGATGTCTCGTCTCACTGCTTTGGCTGCGATCGGTTTCGCGGCCGTTCTTCTGGCTTCTTGTGCATCGATGTCGCCGGAGGAGTGTGCCTTTCAGGACTGGCGCGCGGTCGGCCAGGCGGACGGCGCGCAAGGGGCCGGGGTCGAGCGCTTCCGCAGCTACACACGCGCCTGCAGCCGGCACGGCATCGCCCCCGACTTCAACGCTTACGAACGCGGGCGCGAAGAGGGCCTTCGGACCTATTGCACACCCAACGGCATCTATGCGGCGGGGATCAGGGGCCGCGGGAATATCGGCGAGTGTCCCTACGACCCCGTCCTCCTGCGCATCCATCAGGTCACCACGACCTTTGCCCGCGCCGACCAGGCTCTCAATCACATCACCGGCCAGCAGAACCGCATCTCGTCGGATCTGAGGCGAACCCGAACGCGGATCTTCGACATCCAGGACGACCTGATCGACCGGGATGACCTCTCTTCGGAAGAGCGTGAGGATATGCGCGACGAACTCGAGGACCTGCGGGACCGGCTCAGCCGCTTCGAAGGCGACGAGATCTCCCTGCGCTACCGCGTGCGCCGCGCGGAGGAAGAGCGCGGGCTCGCTCTTCAGGCGCTGCGTCGGCTGGAGCTCGAACTGTCCATCGCGCCGATCCTCTGACCCTCAGACGAAAAGCACCAGGCCTGTATAGCCAAGGGCCCCGATCGCGGCGAGGAAGATGAGAACGAAGACAAGCCGCAGCATCGCGTTCTGCGTGATGCCGATCGCGAACATCATCACGATGAGCGGCAGGGCGGCGAAGAGACCGATATCGCGCAAGGGTGGCAGCCCGTCGGACGGCGTGAGCGTGCCCATAAGCCCGCTGACCACGGCAAACGCCGCCAGTCCCATCAAGATGAACCCGATCAATCCACGCATCGTCCTGCCCCGCTTCCCGCTTGCCGAAAGTGCCCCGGCATCACGCAGGACCGCAACAAAAAACCCCGCCGAAGCGGGGCTTTCTGCAGTTGTTCGCTGGGCTTACCGGCCGGGCTCTTCGGCTTCCTCTTCCATGTCGTCGCCCATTTCTTCCATCTCGTCACCGACCTCATAGGTGGTCTCGTCGAGTTCTTCGCGCACCTCGAAGGTGGTATCTTCGACGTCCTCGCCGAACTCTTCGGTTTCTTCTTCCATCTCGTCACCGAGGTTATCAGTGGAGCGGTCGATGTCGTCGACGGTGCGCTCCATGCCTTCTTCCATGTTCTCACCGGCTTCCTGAAGCTCGGTTTCGGTATTCTCGATCGGGTCTTCGGCTTCGTTTTCGGCACATGCCGCAACGGCGAAAAGAGCGGTCGCGCTGGCAAAAAGGGTCAAGGTCTTCATTTCGGGGCTCCCCGGTTAAATGGCTGTCCAAAGACCAAGGACTCTTGCCGTAAGATGGTTCCCGCGGCCAAGCCTAAATGACAGTCTGGAAAGGTTCAGGAGGAGGCATCCTCATACTCCGCAGACAGGAGGAGCCAGTCCTCCTCGGCTTTGCCCAGCGCCTTTTCCGCATCCGAGCGGTCCTTGTTGAGGCTCGCTGCCTTCGCCGGGTCGCGCTCGTAAAGCGCGGGATCGGCAAGGGCTTCGTCGATCCTGGCGATGGCGGCGGTGAGCTTTTCGATCGCGCTTTCGGCTGCGGTCACCTTCTTCTTCAGCGGCTGAAGCGCCTTGCGCTTCTCGGCTGCCTCACGCCGTCGGTCGGCGCTGGTCCCGCCCTCTGGCTTGTCCTTGTCCCTGCTCTGAGAGCTTCGTTCGGCCGCGATGATCCGCTGGCGGTAATCATCGAGATCGCCCTCGAGGCGGTGAACGTCCCCGCCGCGCACTTCCCACAGGCGGTCCGCCACCGCTTCGGCAAGGTGAGCATCGTGGGTGATCAGAAGAACCGCGCCCTCATAGGCGTTCAGCGCCTCGATCAGCGCATCCCGGCTGTCGATGTCGAGGTGGTTCGTCGGCTCGTCGAGGATCATCATATGCGGGTGATCGAAGGTGATGAGCCCGAAGAGGAGCCGCGCCTTCTCGCCGCCTGACATCTTCTCGACGGCGGTGTCGGCCTTTTCCGGCCCGAAACCGAGCTGCGCCGTCCGTGAGCGGACTTCCGCCTCCGTGCCGTCCGGCATCAGTGCCCGGACATGTTCGAACGGGCTCTCCTTCGGCTTGAGCTCGTCGAGCTGGTGCTGGGCGAAATAGGCGGTCTTCAGCTTTTTATGCTTGTAGAGGTTCCCGTCCATCACAGGCAGGCGGCCCGATATCGCCTTCACCAGTGTCGATTTACCCTGCCCGTTCGCGCCGAGGATCGCGATCCGGTCGTCATTGTCGATCCGTAGGGTGACGTTCCTGAGGACCGGCTGATCGTCATAGCCGATCGCCGCTCCTTCCAGCCTGACAATCGGCGGCGCCATGGGCGGCTTGGGGGAGGGGAAGTTGAAGGGCGTCGTGCGCTCGGCGATCGGCAGGTCCACCGTGGACAGCTTCTCGATGGCCTTGAGGCGGCTTTGCGCCTGCTTCGCCTTGGAAGCCTTCGCCCTGAAGCGGTCGACAAAGGCCTGCATGTGCGCCCGCTGGGCCTCGACCTTCTCGGCCTGCATCGAGGCAAGGCGCGCCTGTTCGGCCCGGCGCCGCGCATAGCTGTCATAGTTTCCGGGGTGCACGGAAAGCTTGCGCTGGTCGAGGGCGAGAATGTGGCTGACCGAGCGGTTGAGAAGGCCCCGGTCGTGGCTGATGATGATCGCCGTATAAGGATATTTTCCGAGATAGTTCTCGAGCCAGGTCGCGCCTTCGAGGTCGAGATAGTTCGTCGGCTCGTCGAGGAGCAGAAGGTCGGGCTTGGCGAAGAGGACGCCTGCCAGCGCGACCCGCATCCGCCAGCCGCCGGAGAACTCCGCACACGCGCGCGCCTGGTCCTCCGCCGAAAAGCCGAGGCCCGAAAGAACCGTGGCGGCCCGCGCTTCGGCGGAGTGCGCTTCGATATCCGCGAGCCGGGTCTGGATCTCCGCAATCGCCATCGGCTCGGTCTCCCGCTCCGCCCGGGCGAGAAGGGCGGCGCGTTCGGTGTCGGCGGCGAGGACGGTGTCCAGAAGGCTCGCCGACGTCGCCGGCGCTTCCTGCGCCACGCCCCCGACCCGCGCGCCCGGGCGTAAGGATATGCCGCCGCCATCGGCGCTCAGCTCGTCCCGGATGAGCGCGAAGAGCGTCGATTTCCCGGTGCCGTTCCGGCCCGTGAAGCCCACCGTCCAGCCGTCGGCGATCATGGCGGTCGCCTGGTCGAAAAGGGTGCGCCCCTCGATCCGGTAGGTCAGGTCGTTGATATGCAGCATGGCCGCCGCGCCTAGCCGGGACGGGCTGCGAAAGAAAGCAGCTTTGCGCCCCGGATGCCCCTATGGCGCGCCCATGAGATTCTTCTTGACTACCGTTGTAGTCCGAGCGATACCTACGAACGTAGTCGAAAAAGGTACCCTCCATGCGCATCAGTGATGCAGAATTGGCCGTGATGGACGTGCTCTGGTCGGAGCCTGGAATCGGCGCCGCCGAAGTGGCCGGCAAGATCGAAGGCCGCGACTGGTCGGACAAGACGGTGAAGACGCTTCTCGCCCGTCTGGTGGACAAGGGCGCGCTCGGCGTCGAACGCGACGGGCGCCGTTATCTCTATCATCCGCAGGTCGCGCGCTCCGAGCATCGCAAGAGCATGGTCGGACGGCTTGTCGACAATCTTTTCGGCGGAAAGGCGGCCCCCATGGTGGCCCACCTCGCCGAGGCCCGGGACCTCAGCGATGAGGACATCGCCGAACTCGAAAACCTTGTGCGGAGGCTGAAAGATGACCGCGACTGAAGCACTCTTCTACGGTTTGAACACGACACTCTGGGTCAGTCTTCTCACGCTCTTGGCGCTTGCGCTCAGGGCGCCCGTGACCCGGCGTTTCGGCCCGCGTGCCGCCATGCTCCTGTGGTTGATGCCCGCCTTGCGCCTGCTTGCACCGGCATTTCCGAAAGCCGTCACCCTGCCCGAAGAACCGGCGTTGGCAGAGGCCTCCGCCGCTCCGGTCGACTGGCAGGCCTATGCCGCGCTTTCGGCCGAAGAAACGGCGATGGTGACTTCGGCTCTGCCCCCCGAAGACGCTGTCGCCGTTTCCTCTCCTTCGGTCTTCAGCTTCCTGACCGATCAGGACGTGATCGCGGCCTTCGCGCTCAGCGTATGGTTCGCAGGAGCGGTCGTGGCGCTGTCGCTTTGCGCAGCAAGGCTCGTTTCCTGGCGCAAGACCCTTCTTGCGGAAGCCGACGACCTCAGCGCCGAGACCGAACAACTGGCCGTTGCCATGGCCGAACGTGCGGGCGCGCGTCGTTCCTTCACCCTCATCACCACCCGTGCGGCGGACACGCCTCAGATCATGGGCCTGCGCCACCCGCTCCTGGCGCTGCCGAAGGATTTCGACACTGCCTACTTGGCTGACGAGAAGGAGATGATCCTCCTTCACGAGCTGACCCACCTGAAGCGCGGAGACCTCACCATCATGGCGGTGTCCGAAATCGCCTTCGCCCTTCAATGGTTCAACCCGCTCACCCATCACGCCCGGCGCGCCCTTCGCGCCGATCAGGAGGCGGCCTGCGACGAAGCGGTGCGCAGCCTCGGCATCAACACCAAACGCTACGCCAGCCTTCTCCTGAAGTCGGTCAGCGCCGGACGCTCCGTGCCCGCTCTGACCCTCGACCATAGCCTGAAAGAAAGGATCATCCGTATGCAGAACCCTGTTGGAGGTCCCCTCAAGCGCAAGATCTTCGCCCTGACGGCGGCCGTATCCGCCTTGGCGGTGGCGGGCTTCACCGCTTCGCGGACCGAAGTCATCATCGAGGAAACCAGCATCGAGGATGCCCAGGACCGCTCGTCCCGCGGCCGCGGCGACGACCGGGCCCGGAACCGGACGACCGGCGTGCAGAAAGTCACGCTGAGCGCGGACGACGACGCCATCGATCTCTATATCGAAGAAGACGGAACGGTCCTCAACGACGACGACTTCGCCGCGTTCAAGGACGAGACCGGCATCCAGATGGATTTCTATCCCAGTGAGCCGGGCAAGCTGAAGTTCGACCTCGACACCTATGGCGCCGATGTCAGCGTCGGCAAGCCGGAGCCGGCCGCTGCCGAGGAGGCGGGCTCGGTCTCCACGGCCATGCGTTCGGCGCGGGAAGCCTTCCGGGACGCTGCGCGCGAACAGCGCGAGGAAGCCCGGATCCAGCGCGAAGAGGCTCGTCTGCAACGTGAGGAAGCCCGCCGGATGCGCGAGGACGCCCGCCGTATGCGCGAAGAGGCCCGTCGCCAGCGCGACACCTTCGAAGAGCGCACCGAGGATGATCGCTATGTCGTCATCAACGGCGAGCCTCGCGAACTTCAGATCTTCAACGTCGAGGACGACAAGGGCAAGGCCACCCGCGGCTTCGCTCTCATCCGCCCAGGCGAGGACGCTGACATCCGCGTCGCTTTCAATGACGAGGAACTCCAGGCGCTGCGCAAGATCCGCGTCGCTTCGGCCGCTGAAGTCGAGGACCTGCTCGCCGGCTTCGAGGCCCTCGGCAAGCTGAGCGCTCTGAAGAAGGGGCAGCTCGTCTTCGCCAATCCCGATGTCTCGCCCCGGGTCGTCCAGATCCAGACCGGGAGCCGCAAATACAACTGGCGGCACAATGGCGAGACCTCGATGGTTCTTTTGAACGACCCGTTCAAGGGTCTGGCCGAGATGCGCCCCAAGGAGCCGAAAGCGGTCAGGCCCGCTCCTCCCAAACCCGTCAAGCCGGCGGAACGGGTCGACGAGGACGGCAACCGCTGGGTCCGCGTTCCCGCTGCCCCCGACATGTCCGAGTTCGAGGCCGCCATGGAGGCCTGGAGCGAGGAGATGGAAGAGTGGGGGGAGAAGATGGGCGAATGGGGCGAAAAAATGGGCGCCGCCGGGGAAGCCATCGGTGAACTCGCCGACCGCTGCGAAGACCACCGGGAAGAATCGGACAAGCCGATCATCCTCGAAGAGCGTGTCGAAGACAGCCGTGAGAGGGTTCGCGCGGTCTGTGTCTCGGGCGGCAAGGAACGGTTCGAGAGCCGCGAATTGACCGAGTTCCTGAAGCGCAACCGGGTCAGCGACGACGAGATGGCCTACTTCAGGAGGCAGGTCCGCGACCTCTGATCGCACGCCCCTCATCAAAAACCTATCGCGGGCGGTGACTTCCAGTCATCGCCCGCGCTTGCATGTGGGGGCGGCTGCTTTCACGATGCCTCCAAAGACCAACCCGAATTTGGAGGAACAATGCTCGGACAGATGCAACAGGCGCCGCTTCTGCTGACGGACATTCTGCGGCACGCTTTGCGCAATCACGGCGATCAGGAGATCGTCACCCGGCTCGTCGAAGGGGGCATGCACCGCTACACCTATCGCGAGGCGGGCGCGCGCATCGCCCAGCTCGCCCATGCGCTCAAAGGCATGGGTATCGGCATGGGCGACCGGGTGGGCGTCATCGGCTGGAACACCCACCGCCAGCTCGAGCTCTACTACGCGCTGGCCGGGATCGGCGCGGTCTGTCACACCATCAACCCGCGCCTTGGGCCCGAGAATGCCGGCTATGTCATGGCCCACGCAGGTGACAAGGCGGTCTTCTACGACGCGACCTTCGCGCCGCTCGCTGCGGGTCTTGCGCCCTTCCTCAAGGATGTCAGCCACTACGTCGAGCTTTGCCCGGAGGGCCAGGTCACCGAGAACGGACTGAAGGCGCAAAGCTATGAGGCGCTGATCGCCGATCAGCCTACCGAATATGAGTGGCCGACCTTCGACGAGAACACGGCCTGCGCGATGTGCTACACCTCGGGCACGACCGGAAAGCCGAAGGGCGTCCTCTACAGCCACCGGTCGCTGGTTCTCGAAACCCTGGTCTCCGGCCTTCCCACCTCGCTCGGCTGTGAGCAGGGGGACGTCTGCCTTCCCGTGGTGCCGATGTTCCACGTCAATGCCTGGGGCATCCCCTACGGCGCCCTTCTTCTCGGCCTGAAGCTCGTCCTGCCCGGGCCGGGCCTCGATGGTCCGTCCCTTCACGAACTGATCGTAAAGGAAGAAGTGACCTATGCCCTCGGTGTGCCGACGGTGTGGCTTGGGCTCTTGGCTTACGTGGAAAGCAACAAGCTCGATTTCGGCAAGTTGAAATACTCCCTGATCGGAGGGTCCGCCCTGTCGGAGAAGCTGATCAAGGGCTATGACAAATACGGCGTACGCTGCCGTCAGGGCTGGGGCATGACCGAGATGTCGCCGATCGGGACGGTCAACATGGAGCCCCCGGGGTTCTACGACAAGCCGGTCGACGAGCGTGTGCCCTACATGATGCGGCAGGGCTACGCTGTTCCGTTCGTCGACATGCGGATCGTGAAGCCCGACGGCACGAAGCTGCCCCATGACGGGGAAAGCGAAGGCCACCTGCAGGTCCGGGGGCCGTGGATCATCGATACCTATTACGGGTTCGAGGAGAACGCCCTGACGAAGGACGGCTGGTTCGACACTGGCGACGTTGCCGTCATCCACCCCGATGGGGCGATGCAGATTACCGACCGTGCGAAGGACGTCATCAAGTCCGGCGGCGAATGGATCAGCTCTATCGACATCGAAAACGCGGCCCTCAACCACCCGGCGGTGGTGCAGGCCGCGGCGCTCGGCATGCCGCATCCGAAATGGGACGAGCGGCCCTTGCTGGTCGTTCAGCTTGCGGAAGGTTCGGAGGTCGATCTCGAGGAGGTCCGCAGCTTCGTGAACCAGCAGGTTCCAAAGATCAGCGCCGTCGATGATGTCCAGAGGGTCGATGAAATCCCGCTAGGGGCGACCGGCAAGGTCCTCAAGACCAAGCTCCGCGAAGCTTTCGCGGATTACACCCTGCCGACCGTGAACGTGGCCTGACGACGAAAGGGCGGTGCAGCCTCATGGGCCGCACCGCTCTCCATCTTCATTCCTGCGGCGGATCTTCGCTGGTTCCGCCGCCGGATCCTGCGTCATCAGTGTCGGCCGGTTCTGCGGCCTTGCCGTCATCGGCTTTCTTTCGTCCACCAAGTATGCCGAAGAGCTCGCTCCGTGCCCGCTCTTTGAGGGCGTCCCCGACACTCTGATCGTCACGAAGTTCGATCCCGGCATCCCCCAACAGATCGGATGCCGCGTCTCTCGTCAGCTCCCTGACGATGGGCCGGGTGTCGATGCTGATCTTCGGATCGTTGAAGGTGCCCGACACGTCGAGGGGAGCCTTGAACTCCCGGAACGAAGAAGCCTCGGGCGCCTTTGCCGCCAGCAGGATATCGAGGGCGATTTCCTGTGCGCCGAGATCGACGCCGCCATTGAGGGTGGCTCTGAACGTCTCCGAAACAAGCCGCGCCTCGCCGAAGCGGGTGACACCGTCATTGATGGCGAGGTCGAAATTCGCCAGATCGAAGGCGGTCTCGGCACCAGGCTGGAGAGCCGTCGTCAGGGTCGGGCCGAAAGCGCCCGTCAGGGCCTGAACCACGTCCTGACGCTTCTGAATGTTGTCGACGGTCTGGATCGCGGCATTGGCGAGCGCCGACAGATCAATCCCCAGGACCCGTCCTTCGGCGATGTTCGCCTTCGCTGTCCCGCCTAGGTTCTCCACCCAGGCCTTCTGATGAGGCCCGCCGGTCGCAACGTCCATGGCGATCGTACCCCGACCGATGAGCCGGGCCGTGCCGAAGAGGGCAGGCCCCGCTTCCGCGAAGGCCACATCGGCGAAGGTCAGGTCCGCGTCGATGGCGGGCCGGGCGCTCCGCCCATTGACGGTCAGTGTTCCGGACGCCCGCCCGCCAAGGGTCTGTGCGTTCCGCAAGGTCATGACTGCCCGGCCGTTTTCGAGGGCGAGAGCCGCGTCGATACCGGCAAGGGTATAGGTGGGAAGCAGGACTTCTTCGGCCTGGAAGGAAATGGACGCGTCGGCAGCCTGAAGTCCGGAAAGATCGATCGGCTCGGTCGACCATTCGGGGAAGCTTTCCTCCGCCTCGGCCGCATCGTTCTGCAGATCTTCCGGGAAGAAGGGCCGGAGATCGGCCCGGCCGGCCGAGAGTGCGCCTTCGATCTTCGGCCGCTCAGCCGACAGATCGATCGCGAGACGACCAGTCGCGTCGCCGAGCCCCGTTTCGAGCTTCGTATCCTCGAAAACCATCGCTTCAGGGGAAAACGCGGCGTTCGCGCCTATCGAAATCGCGCCGAAGGGCTGGAGGGTCTGAGGCAGCTCGTCGCCAACGAACGCCGCGAGCTCACCAGGCGCGGGGAGGGCAATGGTCATCGGACCGCTGAGCCTGGAGGCTTCAGCGTCGATCATGACGTCGCCCTCGAAGGTGTTGCTGCCCAATTGCATCGCGAGGGCCGCTTCGCTGCTCTTGCCTTCGGACAGGGCCCATGGCGAGGCGAGGCTGAGATCGAGAGTGAGGGGAACGCCCTCGAGTTCCGCGTCACCCTTGAGGGTCAGGGGATCGCCGATCTCGGGCAGGGTGAGCACCGCATCGACGTCCGACGCGGCATAGGATGCATCGGGCGAAGCGTAGGACACACGCCCCTGTTGCGCCTCGATCACGCCGACAATGGGTGCTTCCTCGAAGCTCTGAGACGGGGTTTGTTCTGCGGCCGCGGCGGTTTGCGTGCCGAGATTGTAGTTCACCCTGCCGTCGGCGCGGCTTTCCAGCCGGATGTCCGGTTCCACCAGCACAAAACGCTCGATCTCGACGCGCGAGGAGAGCAGCGGCATGAATTTCACGCCGAGCTGCGCTTCACCGACACGCGCCAGAAAGGCCTCTTCGAACCCGTCGGCATTGGCGATCTCGAGACCCTCTATGGTCAGGCGAGGCGGAAAGATGCTGACGCCGGTGACGTCCGCGATGGTGACGCTCCGGCCAAGCTGTTCGCTCGCCTCCGTCTCGGCCCTCGCCAGAAGGTCGTTCTTGTCGATGAAAAGCGGGACGGCGAAGATTCCGCCGACGACCAGGACCAGAACGACCAGCAGGCCGATTGCAAGCTTCTTCATGAACGCATCTCCCGCGCTGCCTTGGCCGCAGCCCTCAACTCCTCCGCTATGGCCTCGGCATCGTCGGGGTCGAAATCCAAAGGCAGATCGACCTCGGGACCGTTGATGAAGATGCGGACCATGCCGCGATCGGTCGGCCCGACCTGAAGGTCGGCTTCCGCCTCGGAAGGTGTGTTCATTCCCATGGCGACTCCTTACAAAAGGGTCTGCAAGCAACCCTTGCAAACAAGAACAAAACATGTACGTCAAGCGCAGATGACAGTTGCCTGGACGGCAGAGGGAAAGAGCGCAAGATGGCGAAGAACCTTAAAGTAGTGGATGGCGGAATGGACAAGGCAAAAGCGCTTGAGGCGGCTCTCTCGCAGATCGACAAAGCCTTCGGCAAAGGGTCGGTAATGCGCCTGGGCGGCTCCGAATCGGTGGTGCCGATCGAATCGATTTCGACGGGATCGCTCGGGCTCGATATCGCGCTGGGCATTGGCGGCCTTCCGAAGGGCCGCATTGTCGAAGTCTATGGCCCGGAAAGCTCGGGCAAGACCACCCTGGCGCTGCATGTGGTCGCCGAGGCGCAAAAGTATGGCGGCACAGCGGCTTTCATCGATGCCGAACATGCTCTCGATCCGGTCTATGCGCGCAAGCTGGGTGTCAGCCTCGACGACCTTCTGATTTCCCAGCCGGACACCGGTGAGCAGAGCCTCGAGATCGCCGACACGCTGGTGCGTTCGGGCGCGGTGGATGTGCTGGTGATCGATTCGGTGGCGGCGCTGACGCCGCGCGCCGAACTCGAAGGGGATATGGGCGACAGCCTTCCCGGTCTTCAGGCCCGCCTGATGAGCCAGGCGCTGCGCAAGCTGACCGGCTCCATCGCGCGGTCGAACTGCCTCGTCATCTTCATCAACCAGATCCGCATGAAGATCGGTGTGATGTTCGGCTCGCCCGAGACCACGACTGGCGGCAACGCGCTGAAGTTCTACTGTTCGGTGCGCCTCGATATTCGCCGGATCGGTTCGATCAAGCAGCGCGACGAGGTCGTGGGCAACCAGACCAGGGTCAAGGTCGTCAAGAACAAGGTCGCTCCGCCTTTCAAGCAGGTCGAGTTCGACATCATGTTCGGCGAAGGCATCTCGAAGACCGGCGAGCTGATCGATCTTGGGGTCCTGGGCAATGTCGTCGACAAGTCGGGGTCCTGGTACAGCTACGATTCGGAGCGGATCGGGCAGGGCCGTGAGAACGCCAAGCAGTTCCTCCGCGACAATCCCGAGATTGCTGACGCGATCGAAACGAAGATCCGCCAGAATGCCGGACTGATCGCCGAGGACATGCTGGCCCAACCAGGTGAAGAGGCGGACGCCGCCGAAGGCTGAAGCCCTTCTCTTTCGAACATTCCCGCTCCCGCCGGACGCCAAGCCCCGGCGGGGGTTTCTTTTTGTCGTGGGCCTGATCGGCTTTTCCCTCCGATCCCTAAAAGGGACCGGGCAGGGCTTTTCCTGACAGATTGATTGCGCTAGCGCGCCGCGAAGCCGTGCGCTCGTTCGCAGTGCACCCAACCGTCATCCAGGTCGTTCATGGGTTTCTCCGATTTCGCCTTCTTCGCTTTTGCCTTTTTCACGGTTGCCAGTGGCCTCGGCGTCATTCTGGCCCGCAACCCGGTGCACTCGGTCCTCGCTCTGATCCTCGCCTTCATCTCGACCGCCGGGCTGTTCGTGCTCCTGGGCGCCGAGTATCTCGCCTTCCTCCTGGTGGTCGTCTACGTCGGCGCGGTCGCGGTCCTCTTCCTTTTCGTCGTGATGATGCTGGATGTGGATTTCGCCAAGCTGCGCGCCGACTACGCCCGCTACGCCCCGCTCGGCCTTGTGGTTGCGGCTGTGCTCGTGGTGCAGATCAGCCTGATGGTCGGCGCGGCACAGGTCTCCGATGAGGCGATCGCGGCAAGGGCAAGGCCGATGGAGGTCGCCCGCACCGTCACCGGCGCCGAAGTCGGCAATGCCGAGCAGCTCGGCATGGTGCTCTACACCGATTATGTCCATTTCTTCCAGATCGCCGGGCTGGTCCTCCTCGTGGCCATGATCGGCGCCATCACGCTGACCTTCAGGGAGCGGCGCGGCATCAAGACCCAGGATGTTGGCGCCCAGGTCGGC
This sequence comes from uncultured Caulobacterales bacterium, assembly GCA_964556115.1. GTDB lineage: Bacteria > Pseudomonadota > Alphaproteobacteria > Caulobacterales > Parvularculaceae > Parvularcula. The sequence goes on along the minus strand of CAZKVC010000005.1, from coordinate 156,642 downwards.
CGGCGCCGCGAGGACGCCGTCGAAGTCGTTTCCGTACCGACCGGCAGGGGGCTTTGATCCATGGCCAGTGAGCTCGGCAGCTATCTCACCGTCGCAGGGATCCTCTTCGCCATCGGCGTCGGCGGGATCTTCCTCAACCGCAAGAACGTTATCATCATCCTGATGTCGATCGAGCTGATGCTCCTCGCGGTGAACATCAATTTCGTCGCCTTTTCGATGTTCCTTCAGGATCTTGTCGGACAGGTGTTCGCCTTCATGGTTCTGACCGTCGCGGCTGCGGAAGCGGCCATCGGTCTGGCCATCCTCGTCACCTTCTTCAGAAACCGGGGCGACATCGCCGTCACCTCGGCCAACACGATGCGGAACTAAGACGTGCAGGCATTCATCGTCCTCCTTCCGTTGTTCGGCGCGATGCTGGCCATGCCGCTCGGCCGGGCTTCGAGCGCGCGCACCGTCGAGATCGTCACCACGAGCCTGATCGCGATCGCGGCCGTTCTGGCCTGGATCACCTTCTTCGAGGTCGGCTTCGGTGACGGTGAGAGGACCATCGTCCTTTTCGAATGGATCAGGTCGGGCCTTCTGGAGGCCAATTGGGCCGTGCGGGTCGATGCGCTCTCCGCGACGATGATGATCGTCATCACCACGGTGTCGGCCTGCGTCCATCTCTACTCGATCGGCTACATGAGCGAGGATCCGTCCCGCGCCCGCTTCTTCTGCTATCTGTCGCTTTTCACCTTCGCCATGCTGGCGCTGGTGACCGCCGACAACCTCATCCAGCTTTTCTTCGGCTGGGAGGGTGTGGGCCTTGCGTCCTATCTGCTGATCGGTTTCTGGCACCACAAGAAGTCGGCCAATGACGCCGCCATCAAGGCGTTCGTGGTCAACCGCGTCGGCGATGTCGGTCTTGGCCTTGGCATCATGGCCTGTTTCTTCGTCTTCGGTTCGGTGGAGTTCGACGTCATCCTCGACGCGGTCCGCACCGATGCCTTCGTGCAGCCGTTCGGCGCTTCGGAGGCGGTCCACCTTTCTGATCTCTCGATCAAGTTCCTCGACCGCACCTATCCGGCGATCGAGATCATCGGCGTGCTGCTTTTCATCGGCGCGATGGGCAAGTCGGCGCAGTTCCTGCTGCACACCTGGCTGCCCGACGCCATGGAAGGTCCGACCCCGGTGTCCGCGCTGATCCACGCAGCAACCATGGTCACCGCCGGTGTCTTCCTGGTCTGCCGGATGTCCGACCTTTATGCAGCGGCGCCCGTCGCCTCGGCAATCATCACCACCATCGGCCTCATCACGGCGGTCTTCGCGGCGACCGTCGGTCTCCTGCAGACCGACATCAAGCGGGTCATCGCCTATTCGACCGCCTCGCAGCTCGGCTACATGTTCTTTGCGGCGGGTGTGGGCGGCTACGGCGCGGCAATGTTCCACCTGACGACTCACGCTGCGTTCAAGGCGCTTCTCTTCCTCGGCGCAGGCGCCGTGATCCACTTCAGCCACCACGAGCAGGACATGCGCCATATGGGCGGGCTTCGCCGTCAGATGCCGCTGACCTTCATCGCCATGATGCTCGGCACGCTCGCCATCACCGGGATCGGCATTCCGGCCGCCTTCCTCGGCGGCATCCCGATCGGCTTTGCCGGTTTCGTCTCGAAGGATGTCATTCTGGAAGAAGCCTTCGCGGGCATCGACGCCGGTGTGGCGATGGCTACCGCGGCGTTCGTTGGCGGCCTCTTTGCAGCGGTGCTGACCGGCTTCTATTCCTGGCGCCTCATCTTCCTGACCTTCGGCGGCGCGTGGCGCGCTCCTGCCGATGTGCGCAAACATCCCCATGACGTGCCCAGCGTGATGCTGTGGCCACTGGCTCCGCTGGCGATCGGCGCGGTCGTTGCGGGGATGGCTTTCTACAAACCCTTCATCGGCGAAGGCGCGACCGCCTTCTGGAACGGTGCGATCCACCTCGAGGCGGAAACGGCCCATGAGGGCGACCACAGCTCCGAAGCCGTGACCGGCGACGGTACCCATGGCGGCGCTGCGGCTGACCTTGATCTGCTTGGCGATGAGGATCACGGCACGGACGAGGCCCATGGCGGCGACTATGCCGGTGCGGACGATCACGGCGGCGCCCACCATGCGCCGACCTGGGTCCTCTGGGCGCCGATGACCGCCGGGCTTCTCGGGCTGATTGCGGCCTGGTTCCAATATGGCCGCGGCTCCCTCGACCCGCTCCGCCCCGGTCTCCTGCGCGAAGGCGGGCTTCTCTACGGCTTCCTGAAGAACCGCTGGTATATCGACGATCTCTACCGCGTCCTGTTCCAGGAGCCGGCCCGCCTGGTCGGACGGTTCCTGTGGAAACGCGGCGATGAAGCGACCATCGATGGCGCGGGCCCGAACGGCATTGCGAGGCTGACCAGCTTCACCGCCCGCAAGGCCGTCGGTGTCCAGACCGGTTTTGTGTTCCACTACGCCTTCGTGATGCTTTTGGGCGTCATTGTGCTCCTTACCCTGATCGTGGCCTAACCTCATGCCCGAAACGTCTAGTCCGATCGCCTGGCTCAGCCTGATTACCTTCCTGCCTCTGGTGGGGGCTCTCTTCATCGTCCTCCGCCGGGGGCTGTCCTCTGGCGGGGAAGACGAAGCGATCGCGCGTTCCGCGCGCATGGTCGCGCTTGTCACCACGGGCGCAGTCTTTCTTCTGACCGCCTTCGTCTATTTTGCGCTGTTCGACACGACGATGAGCGGTTTCCAGCTCGTCGAGGAAGCCGACTGGATCGGGCAGGGCATCGGCTACAAGCTTGGCGTGGACGGCATCTCCGTCCTTTTCGTCTTCCTGACCGCCTTCATCATGCCGGTCTGCGTGCTGGCGAGCTGGACTTCGATCAAGAGCCGCGTTTCGGACTTCATGGTCGCGTTCCTGGTTCTGGAAACGGCCATCATGGGCGTCTTCACCGCGCTCGATCTCGTCCTTTTCTACGTCTATTTCGAAGCGTCGCTGATCCCGATGTTCCTGATCATCGGGATCTGGGGCAGCCCCGGCACCCGCGAGATCTTCGGCAGGACGGTCTCGAACCGCGTCTATGCGGCGTTCAAGTTCTTCCTCTACACGCTCCTCGGCTCGCTCCTGATGCTGATCGCGCTGATCTACATCTACCTGACCGTCGGCACGACGGATGTTCCGACACTGCTCCAGACCGACTTTGGCGAGACGGCGCAGCGCTGGCTCTGGCTGGCCTTTTTCGTCAGCTTCGCCGTGAAGATGCCGATGTGGCCGGTCCATACCTGGCTGCCCGATGCCCACGTCCAGGCGCCCACCGGCGGCTCGATCGTTCTCGCGGCGATCCTCCTGAAGATGGGCGGCTACGGCTTCATCCGCTTCAGCCTGCCCATGTTCCCCGATGCCAGCGTCTATTTCGCAGGTTTCGTCTTCGCGCTGAGCGTCATCGCCATTGTCTACACCTCACTCGTCGCCTTCGCGCAGGAGGACATGAAGAAGCTCATCGCCTATTCATCCGTCGCCCATATGGGCTTCGTGACCATGGGCCTCTTCACCGGCACCCAGCAGGGGATCGACGGGGCGATGTTCCAGATGCTCAGCCACGGCTTCATCTCAGGCGCGCTCTTCCTTTGCGTCGGTATCCTCTATGAGCGTCGGCACACCCGCGCGATCTCGGCTTTCGGCGGCCTGGCGAAGTCGATGAAGCTCTTCGCGTTCTTCTTCCTGTTCTTCTCCATGGCCAATGTCGGCCTGCCCGGCCTTTCCGGGTTCATCGGCGAGATCCTCACCATGATCGGCGCCTTCCAGGTCAACACCTGGGTCGCGGCTCTGGCGGCGCTGGGGATGATCCTGTCGGCGGCCTATGGCCTGCGTCTCTACCGGGAGGTCGTCTACAACCCGCCCGCGATCCCGGATGAGGCCACCTCGATGCCCAAGCTGAACAGGCGTGAGGCAGGTCTTCTCGCCGCGCTCGGTATCATGACCCTCTATCTCGGCGTGAGGCCGAGCCCGACCCTCGATGTCTTCTCCGTCCCCACGGCGCCGATCAGCGCCGAGGTGCTGGCGGCGGCCGAACGGCAGCAGGCCGAAGATGCCGCTACTCAAGTTGCGAAAACCGAGGTGCAGGAATGATCGCGCCCATCAACGATCTTCAGCTTCTCTGGCCGGAGCTGTTCCTCTCGCTGACGGCGATGGTGCTGCTTCTCGTCGGTGTCTTCGTGAAGAACGACAGGACCCGCGAGATCTCCTTCGTGGCGGCCGCCGCGCTCGTCCTCGCCTGTCTCCTTGTTCCCGGCGAAGAGGAGGGGCTCGCGGTCAGCGGCTTCCTCGGCGCGTTCACGGCCGATGCGTTTTCGCGCTTCGGGCGGATCTCGATCTTCATAGCAGCGGCCATCGCGCTCCTGATGTCCTACGGTTTCTTCTCGCGGGAGAAGCTGCTGCGGCCCGAATATTCGGTGCTCGTTCTGTTGAGCGCGGTCGGCATGGGCCTGATGGTGTCGTCGACCGACCTCATCGCGGTCTATCTTGGCGTCGAGCTTCAGTCGCTCTGCGTCTACATCATGGCTTCGCTGAACAGGGACAGCAAACGCTCCACCGAAGCAGGCCTGAAGTATTTCGTCCTCGGCGCGTTGTCTTCAGGCTTCCTTCTTTACGGCGCCTCTCTCATCTACGGCTTCACCGGATCGACCCAGTTCACCGCCATCGCCGCTGTCGGCATGAGCGGCGAAAGCCAGGTCGGGCTGACCTTCGGCCTGGTGTTCTTCCTCTCGGCCCTCGCCTTCAAGGTTTCCGCGGCTCCGTTCCACATGTGGACGCCCGACGTCTACGAAGGCGCGCCGACCCCGGTCACGGCCTTCCTTGCGGCAGCGCCGAAACTTGCCGGCATGTTCCTTTTCGGCCGCGTTCTCGTTCAGGCCTTCCCCGGGCTGATCGATGACTGGCAGCCGGTCATGTGGCTCATCGCAGCGGCGTCGATGATCGTCGGCGCGCTGTCGGCCATCGTCCAGACCAACATCAAGCGCCTGATGGCCTACTCCTCGATCGGCCATATGGGTTACGCCCTCATGGGCCTGACCGCGGGGACCGAGGCGGGGATCAGCGCGATGGTCACCTATATGTTCATCTACGTGATCATGACGCTTGGCGTCTTCGCCTGCATCCTCATGATGCGGCGCCCCGAAGGGCAGGCTGAGAACATCTCCGACCTGTCGGGTCTCAGCCAGACCCAGCCGGTGCTGGCCGTCGCCTTCACCGTCCTGTTGCTGTCACTGGCCGGCATCCCGCCGCTCCTCGGTTTCTTCGCGAAGTTCTTCGTCTTCGCGGCCGCCGTCCAGGAAGGCCTCTTCATCCTCGCGGTGATTGGTGTGCTGACGAGCGTCATCGCGACCTTCTATTACCTGTCGGTCCTGCGCACGATCTGGTTCGCGGAGCCGGTGGCGGAGTTCGTCACCCAGCATGACACCACCGCGCGGATCACGGCGGGCGGTTCGGCGATCATCGTGTCCTTCGGCCTGATCTTCGTGCTCGGCGCGCTGGTTGCTGCAGCGAACGGTGCAGCGGAAGCCCTCTTCCCGATCGTCGCCGTGGTGGGCGGGTGATCCACCACCGCCTTGCAAGCTGCAGTTCGACCAATGACGAAGCCCGCCGCGCCTTCGAAGAGGGTGCGGCGCTTCCGCTTCTCATCAGCGCCGAAGAGCAGACCGCTGGCCGCGGCCGGCAGGGCCGCAGCTGGTCTCAGCTTCAGGGCAATTTTGCAGGGTCGTTCCTTATCGAGGGAACCCGCGCTCTCGTTCAGAACCCGGGCGTCCTTTCACTTCTCGCAGGCCTCGCGGTCCGGGATGCGCTGATCGCAAACGGCGCGCAGGGGAGCGAACTCACCCTCAAATGGCCGAACGATGTCCTTCGGCAAGAGCGGAAAGTCGCAGGCATCCTGGCTGAGTTCCTCGAAGACAGCCATCGCCGCGCCTTCATCATCGGGATCGGCGTCAATCTCGCCAAAGCGCCGGACGACACACCGTTTCCGGCGGCGCGGGCCTTCGATAACGTGAGCCCGGGTCCCGCAGCCTTCGGCGACGAACTCGGCAGCACGCTTCTTGGCTGGGTCCGGTTCGCCGAAAAAGACGGTTCGGAAGCCGTCCTCACCCGCTGGCGGGACCACGGCTGGCGGCTCGGCGAACCTCTCGCGGTGCGCACAGGTGAGACGGTCACAGAAGGCATTTTCGAAGATATCGACAACCAGGGCCACATCGTCCTGCGGCTACCCGAAGGCGGTTTGCGCACCATATCCGCCGGGGACGCCGTGCGCAGGTGATTCGGCTCCAAACACCCCGGTACAGAAGGCGACGTTATGCTGCTGGCCATTGATGTAGGGAACACCAACACCGTTTTCGCACTCATCGAGGGTGAAACGGTTCTCGAACGCTGGCGCTCGGCAACGATCCCCGAGCGCACGGCGGACGAGTATGCCGTGTGGCTGACCCAGCTTCTCGCGATCAGCGGCCGGACTGGCTTCGGCGCGATCCAGCATTGCATCATCTCGACAGTGGTGCCGCAGTCGCTGTTCCATCTGCGTAATCTGGCGCGCCGCTACATCGAGGTCGAGCCCATGGTGGTCTCTTCCGACATTCCCGGCGTGGAGGTGCGGATCGACCGGCCCAGCGAGGCGGGCGCAGACCGGCTGGTCGGCACGGTCGGCGGGTTCATCGCTTATGGCGGCCCCTTGATCATTGTCGACAGCGGTACGGCCACCACCTTCGACGTGGTGGGTGCGGACGGTGCCTTTGAAGGCGGGGTGATCGCGCCGGGCATCTATCTCAGCCAGAAGGCCCTGCACGAGGCGGCGGCGCAGCTCCCTCGCATCGCAATCGCAAGCCCGGGAAAGGCGATCGGCAAGACCACGGTCGAGGCGCTACAGTCAGGCATCTTCTACGGCTATGTCAGCCTGATCGAAGGCATGATCGGGCGCATCAAGTCCGAATACGGAAAACCCATGACGGTGGTCGCAACAGGCGGCGTCTCCGCCCTCTTCCAGGGTGAGACCGAAGCGATCGACCATTTCGACCCGGACCTGACCATCCGCGGCCTGGTGGAAATCGCAAAACGCCTCAGTGAAAGGCAAGTTTGATGACGGATGAATTGGTGTTCCTGCCGCTCGGCGGCTCCGGCGAAATCGGGATGAACCTCAATCTCTACGGCTTCGGGCCGAAGCAGAAGCGTAAGTGGATCATGATCGATTGCGGGGTCACCTTTGCCGGTGACGAGCATCCCGGCATCGACCTCATCACCCCGGACATCGACTATTTTCTGGACGAACTCGATGAGGGTGCGGAGTTTCTAGGCCTCATCCTCACCCACGGGCATGAGGACCATATCGGCGCGGTCGCGCATCTCTGGCCAAGCTTCGAGGGGCCGATCTACGCGACACCCTTCACCGCGGAGCTGGTGCGGCGCAAGTTCGCCGATGTCGGGATCAATGACGCGCCGATCAACATTACCGAACTCGGCGCGCGGTTCGATATCGGGCCGTTCGATCTCGAATTCATCACGCTGACCCATTCCATACCCGAGCCCAATGCGGTGGCCATCAGGACGCCTCTCGGTCTTGTTCTGCATACGGGTGATTTCAAGATCGACCCGCAGCCGGTCCTCGGTGAGAAGACCGACCGCAACACCCTCGAGGCGCTCGGCCGGGAAGGTGTGCTCGCCATGATGTGCGACAGCACCAACGTCTTCTCCGAAGGGCGCTCGGGCTCTGAAAGCGCCGTGGCCGATACCCTGGCGCAAGTCATCGCCGACCAGCCCCAGCGCGTGGCTGTGACGACCTTTGCATCCAATGTCAGCCGCCTCGTTTCGGTCTGCCGCGCCGCCATCAAGGCGGACCGGTCGGTCTGCCTTCTCGGCCGGTCGATGCTGCGCATGACCGAGGTGGCGCGTCAGGTGGATCTCTTGCCCAAGGGCGTGAGTTTCGTCGAACCGAACGAGGCCGGCTACCTGCCGAACGACAAGATCCTCTACCTCTGCACGGGCAGTCAGGGCGAGGACCGGGCTGCCCTTGCCCGCATCGCCCGGGACGACCACCCGGAGCTTGTCCTCAACGAGGACGATACGGTCATCTTCAGCTCCAAGATCATTCCTGGCAATGAGCGCCCGATCTACGATCTGATGAACCAGCTCACCGGCAATGGCATCACGGTCATCACCGAGGAAGACGCCTTCGTCCATGTTTCCGGCCACCCCAACCGGGAAGAGCTGCGGGACATGTACACGATGGTGAAGCCGAAGATCGCCATTCCGGTCCATGGCGAGCAGCGCCATCTGGCTGAGCACGGACGGTTTGCTCTGGAGATCGGTGCGCAACAGGCGATCGTTCCGGCGAATGGCGACCTCATTCGCCTTGCGCCGGGGACGGCGGAGAAGACCGACGAGGTTCCATCGGGCAGGCTCTATCTCGATGGCCGCGTGCTTCTCAATGATGGCGACAAGGCCCTTCGTGAGCGCAAGCGCCTGTCGGAAGACGGGCTGATCGTGGTGACGGTAGCCTTTGACGAGAAAGGCAAGCTGCGCGACCGCGGCGATCTCTTCGTCAAGGGCGTTCCGCAGGAGGACAATGACGGCGAGCCGCTGCACGACATCATCGAGGAGGCTGTGGACAATGCACTGGAGGCACTGCCCAAGCCCCGGCGTCTCGATGACCGTGAGGTCGAGTTGCAGGTCCGGCGCGCCATCCGCAGCGAACTGGCCCCCCGCTGGGGCAAACGTTCGGATATCGCCGTCATCGTGCTGAGGGTCTGAAGATGGGTGTCGGCGGCGGTATTGTCAGCTATGTGATGATCTGGTGGCTGGTGCTTTTCACCACGCTGCCACTTCGTCCGAAGAGTGTCTGGGAAGAGCCCGAGGAGCATGCCAAGGGCAGTGACCGCGGCGCCCCGGTCGATCCTGCACTGTGGCGCAAGATCAAGCTCACCACCATGATCGCGACCCCGATCTGGTTTCTGGTTTTTCTCGTCATCACGAGCGGTATCCTGGCAGGCGATTGACGCACCCGGCTGGGGCCTCTTCTTGCCGCTGCGATTGGGGTATGGTGAAGCGTGCCGATCGTTCCTGAGGGGAGGCTTCGCTGATGTCCGAGAAAGCTGCCGTCATGACGCCGGACGCCGAAGAGCCGACGCCCGAGGACGAGGTGTTCCTCGATGAACGCGGCTCGCTGACCCAGGAGTTCGTCAGGACGGTTCGTGAGCGGATCGAGGAGCAGGAGACCGAAGAGGTCCGCCGCCTCGCCCTCGAACTCAAACCCGCCGACATCGCCGACCTCATCGAGCAGCTGCCCGACGAAGCGAGGCGGGCGTTGGTCGCCATTCTCGGTTCGGATCTTCCCTTCGAGGTGCTGCCCGAGCTCGAGGGAGGCGCGCGGGATGTCGTCGTCGATGTCCTTTCGACCCGGCAGCTTGCCGATGCGGTCGCGGAACTCGACACCGACGAGGCGGCCTTCGTTCTCGAAGATCTCGGCGAGAGCGACAGGGCGGAGGTCTTGGCGGAAGTTCCGATCGCCGACCGTCTCGCGCTGAAGGCGGCGCTCGATTTCGGCGAGGAGACCGCCGGCCGTCTCATGCAGCGGGACGTCTTCTCGGCGCCCGGCTACTGGACCGTCGGACGGATCATCGACCGGCTACGCTCGGCCGAACGCCTGCCGGAGACCTTCTACGACGTCTATGTGGTCGACCCCGGTTACAGGATGATCGGCCTCGTGCCCCTCAGCCGTTTCGTGAAGGCACAGCGGGACACGCCGATCGAAGAGCTGGTCTCGCCTGACCCCATCGTCATCGACGCGAACATGGACCAGGAGGAGGTCGCCTACCTCTTCGAGAAATACAATCTCATCTCGGCCCCCGTCATCGACGAAAGCCGCCGCCTCGTCGGCATGATCACGGTCGACGATATCGTCGAGGTCGTCCGCGAGGAAGCCGACGAGGACATGCTGGCGCTGGCCGGTATCGCCGAGGACAATTCGATCAACGTGTCGATCCGCAAGGTCGCCCGTTCGCGCTTCGTCTGGCTGCTCGTCAATCTCTGCACAGCCATTCTCGCAAGCTTCATCATCGGGCTTTTCGATGCCACCATCCAGCAGATGGTGGCCCTGGCCATCCTGATGCCGATCGTTGCTTCCATGGGCGGCAATGCAGGCACCCAGACCATGACCGTTGCGGTACGGAATCTCTCCACACGGACGCTGACAGCCTCAACCGCCATGCGGGCGGTATGGCGGGAGACGGCGGTGTCCCTCATCAATGGTCTGGCCTTCGCGGTCCTCATGGGCTGTGCGGCGGGGCTCTGGTACGGGCTTCTCGCCAATGCGCCCCGCGACGAGGCGGTCGCTCTTGGGGCGGTGCTGGCCACGGCGATGATCATCAACATGATCTGCGCCGGCCTTTCGGGCATTCTCATTCCGTTGGCGCTCGAGCGGGCCGGGCAGGACCCGGCCGTCAGCTCCGCCGTCTTCGTGACGACCGTGACGGATGTGGTGGGGTTCTTCGCGTTCCTGGGCCTCGCCGCAATTTTCCTCGTCGGCTGAAGCAACTGCAAAAGGCTGGAACATTTTCGCCCGGATGAGCGTAGGATCAATTCAGGGTAGGCTTGAAAGGATCGCCCATGCGTTTTGTGTCTTGTGCCCTCGTTGCGGGCGCGCTTGGTCTGGCCGGTTGCACGACGACCGGAAACATCGAACGGAACGCCGTCGGCGGCGCAGCTCTCGGGGCTGCGGCAGGTGCTGTCATCGGCAACAATACCGGTAGCGGTGATGCGGAAGAAGGCGCTGAGTTCGGCGCCGTCGTCGGCGCCGCGGCCGGTGCGGCTCGCGGACGCTATCAGGATATGCAGTCCGGCGAGGGAACAAGGCTCCGCCGCGGGCCTAACGGACAGCAGCTCTATTATGACGAGCGCGCGGGCCGCTATTACTACTTCGACCAGTCACGTGGTCGCACCTATTGGCAGAACGGCCAGCTTCGCGGTTAATTCTTGTCAGCCGTGAGAACCATGGCGGGCTTCAGAGCGTTGGCCCGCCATGAGTTTTGAAACAGCCCTCGAATGGGCAGCCACCGGTTCCGGCGTCATCGCCGCCATCATCGTCTCTCTCAACCTGGGAGCGACCAAGACGGGCTGGGGCTTCGTCATCTTCACCTTCAGCTCGGTCTGCTGGATCGGCGCTGCGCTGATGCAGGGCGAGATGGCGCTCACCGTTCAGAACGCCGTCCTCTTCGTCATCAACATCATCGGCATCTACCGCTACCTGCTCTCGGGACATCCACCGAAGAAGCAGGCTGCGGGATCAGGCGGCGCGACCCAGACCGCCTGAAGCGGCTTCAGCAGAAGCCCGCTTTCTTCAGGATCTGGTGCGCCTTGATGACTTCCTGAAGCTGCGCTTCCGCCGAACGGTCGCCTTCATTGGAGTCGGGGTGGAAGCGTTTGACGAGCTCCGCATAGCGCTTGCGCACGTCGGAGTTCGACGCGCTCGCCCGCAGGTTCATCGTACGGAAGGCCTGGACCTGAAGGCGGGTCAGCCGGCGTCCCTCACGATAGACCCCGTCCTGTTCGCGGTCGGAATCAATGCGGGTCTCGCCGCCGATCGCGTCGTCGATCTCGTGCATGCCGTGAAGGCCCGCTCGGGCAGCGGCGGCGGCGCGACCATTCTTGGACATCTTCCAGGTCGGCCGCTCGCCATAGCGCGCCGCGTCCCGCATGGCCGCAGCCTGCGCGTCGGTTTTCCCCTGGAAGAAGTTCCAGTTCTTGTTGTGCTCGCGCGCATGCAGCGTGCACAGCCAGAGGAAGCTGTTCATCTCCTCAGGCGATTTCGGCGCCCGCGTTTCGGCGGGCTTGTCGCAGCCATCCTGGTCGCAGCTGCGCGTTTCTGTCTTCTGCCAGGATTTCTTCTTGCCGCGTCCGCCGCCCTTGGTCGGCTTGATGCGGATGTCGAAACCGTGGCGAGGGCGATAGTTGAACTGGTCGTCGGCCATTCTCGAATTATGGTCCTCTCCTGGCGCGCGAACCAGCCTTGACAGAGGACAGTATCGCGGGCCGACTGCGTCATTTTTCCCGAGGAGAGCCTATGGGCCAGGTAGCTGAACAGATCGAAGGCAAACTCAAGGCGCGGTTTGAACCGCTGACCATGGAGATTACCGATGAAAGCCACCTGCACAAAGGTCATGCCGGGGCGCCGGAAGGTGGCGAATCTCACTTTCGCGTCAAGATCGTCAGTGAGCTCTTTGGAAAAATGTCACGTGTCGAGCGTCAGCGCGCCGTGAACGAGGCGCTGAAGGAGGAACTGGCAGGTCCGGTTCACGCCCTCTCGATTCAGGCGCTGACCCCTGGCGAGGCCTGAGCCGGTGTCTTCCTCCTCATGACGATCACCGCGAAGGGGATCATCGAGAGGACGATGCAGAAGGCGCTGACCACGAGTGGCGCGCCCGGCAGGATGATGCCTGCATCGCCATTGGTGTAGTGCGTGAAGATGCGCGTCATGACCAACGGGCTGGTCATCATCGTCAGGGACATGACAGACGAGACCGCACCTTGCAGCTCGCCCTGACCATCATTGGGAACGGCGGAGGACATGATCCCCTGCATGGCGGGCATCATGAAGCCGCCAAGAGCGCCCACGGCGATCCAGAAATAGACATAGCTGCCGACCGGGGCGAAGAAAGTGTAGCCGACGAAGCTGATCGTCATGGCCGTCGCGCCGATCAGGACGGCCCATGCCTCGCCGATCTTCGGGATGACCTTGCGGGTCAGCCCGCCCTGCACCAGCGCCGCCGTGATGCCGACAAAGGCCAGCGCGAGGCTGATGTCGAACTCGTCCCAGCCATATTTGAAAGTCGCGAAATAGGCGAAGACCGCGGGCAGGGCATTGTGCGCGAACTGCATCAGGAAATAGGCGCAGAGCACGACCGTGACGATGCCGTAGCGGCTGACCGACCAGAGGCTGCCAAAGGGATTGGCCCGCAGCCAGTTGAAGGGCCGTTTCTCTTTCAGGGTTTCGGGGAAGGCGATCAGGCCAAACACGACGTTCACAGCGCCAAGCGCCGCCGCCACGAAGAAGGGCGCGCGCGGGCTGATTTCCGCGAAAAGACCGCCGAGCACGGGACCCACGATGAAACCGAGGCCGAACGCAGCCCCGATCATCCCGAAATTGCCCGAGCGCTTCTCAGGTGCCGAGACGTCCGCGATGACCGCGTTGGCCGTCGCATAGGTGGCCGAGGTAGCGCCCGACATGAAGCGCGCCACCACCAGCCAGAAATAGGTCGGGGCAAGAGCCAGGAGGAGGAAATCGAGGGCGTAGAAGGTCAGCGACAAAAGCAGCACCGGCCTGCGCCCGAAGCGGTCCGACAGGCCGCCGAGCACTGGCGACATGAAGAACTGCGCGCAGGCGTAGACGAAATAGAGTAGCCCACCGAGGCTCGCCGCCTCGGACACCCCAAGCCCCGTCACCTCCATCAGCAGCGTCGGCATGATCGGCATGATGATGCCGAAACCGACCATCGACAGCAGGACGGTGATGAACATGAAAAGAAGCGCCGAACGGGGCGCTTCGGTCGGGGCGGCGGTGCTCTGCATCGACGTCACCTGAGCGCGTACCTATGGGTGGTCAAGAGAGCTCCGCCTGAGGCAAAGCCCCGCTGCGGCGGGCCTCAGTTCAGAAGATCGTCGTAGAGATAGTGAAAGGCGCGGTGAGCGGCGGTGCCGTGATGGGCGCTCGAGCTCGGCTTTGCCTTTCGGTTCCGCAGCTTGACGATCCGGGAAGAGGGCTGGCTCTCCCTGTTGGGGGTTTTCGGTCGCTTGATGTTCATGCTTGCCTCCGGTCTTTCCCGACCCCCGAAACAGCAGGCTGGCTTGGGGGATCTCAGCGACCAACCGCCACGTGCCGGCAAGGTTCAGGCAGACAGGAGTTCATCCACCCAGGCCGGAACCACATCCTGGGCCTTGCCGTACCGGCAGTCGGTGAAGAGGGCGGCATTGTCGGAAGGCTCGAGATTAAGCTCGATCCGCGGGATGCCCCGTTCCCGGGCGTAGCCCACAAGCCCGGCGGCGGGATAGACCGAGCCGGACGTGCCGATGGCGGCGAAGAGGTCGGCTTCTTCCATCGCTTCCTCGACCTCGTCGAAATGGCGGGGGATCTCGCCGAACCAGACGATGTAGGGCCGCAAGGCGGTATCGCGGCATTGAGGGCAGGGGGTCGTCACCTCGAGATCGTCCGTCCAGTGCAGAACCGCATTGCAGGAAGCGCACTCGACCTTGTCGAGATTGCCGTGAATGGGAAGGATGTGCCGGCTTCCCGCCCGGGCATGGAGGTCATCGACATTCTGGGTCACGAGGGTGAAGCGGCCACCTGCTGCGGTGACTTCCTCTTCCAGTTTCGCGAGCGCTTGATGAGCACGGTTGGGTTTCACCGTGGGTAGCTGCGCCCGCCTTGCATTGTAGAACGCATGAACCCTGTCCGGGTCGGCGCGGAAACCTTCGGGGGTAGCGACCTTCATCGGGTCGTTCTTGACCCAGGCGCCGTCCTTGTCGCGGAAGGTATCGACCCCGCTATCGGCGGAAATACCGGCCCCTGTCAGTACCACGATATTCAGGCTGCGCATCGCTTCACTCCGCCATACTCTCCTCGGCGAATTCAGGTCGCCAGCGCCGACCGCGCCATTCGGGATCGCCCATCTTGTGCGGCTTGCGCCAGTCCATCGGGCCCTGGCGCCACAATTCGAGGAAACGCTCCCCATCTTCCGCGCCGAGGTCCCAGGCTTCCTGAATTTCCTTCGATTCGGTCAGGTCGATCTTCCCCGTCGGGATCGTCCGGGACGGCATCACGAAGATCCGGCCTTCCTTGTGCGGAAGATAGCTGAAATAGGAGGCGAGAAGGCAAAGGGTCGGGCCGGTTTCCTCGCTCGGCATCGGCGCGTCGCTCATCGAGCCGCCGTCGATGACCGGGTGCTTTTCCCAGCACTCGAACTGGAAGACGGGGGGAATGCGCGCGGCGGTGGTGATGAGTTCGGCGAGCCGCCCCTCGGCTGCTGCGTCCCGCGCATCCACGCGCAGCTCGCGCAGGCCGAACTTCTGGGGCCAGCTCTTGTCGGTGGCGTCCTTGAGGGCGCGCTCGAGGAGGTAGGTGATCATCGAAAGGCTTGCCGAGACCGCGTCGGGCAGGAAGGGCGGCAGCTCGGTCAGGACCACTTCGATCGGCGGGCCATCGCAGATCTTGGCCTCGGCTTCCTCGCCGAAGACGCCGTCGACGATCCGCCGGTAGGCGACCTCGTGGGGCATGAAACCCCAGCGGCTGGTCGGCCAGTGGAAGTTGCGGCTGTGGCGAAAGCTGATCTTGGTCAGCCGCAGGATCTCCGGCCCCAGCCGTCCGACAAAGCCGCAGGCCACCATCGCGCCCCCGGATACCGACGCGATGCGCTGCGGCTTGAGGCCGATCTCGTCACGCACATGGTGTAGAAATCCCGCCTGCCAGAAGCACCGCGTGCCGCCGCCGGAAAGGACAAGCTGCTCGAATCGTGTCCGGTTGTCGGCGACCGGCGTTTCCAGACTTCGCGGTTCGACCATGGTGTCCATTCTGGCCGCTGGCTCCCTTGCCCTGCTGTCATGAAAGCAGGAACAGCCCAAGGGTACGAAGGGTTCGCCTGCGGCCGCGTCAGCCGTTTTCTTCGAGGGGGACGACCCGGAGCTTGGTGACCTGATTGCGGCGTTTGCCCAGAACCTCGAAGCGGTAGCCGTGGAAGATGAACATCTGCCCGGCATCGGGGATGCAGCGGCCCCAGTGGATGACGAGCCCGGCGATGGTCACCGCTTCTTCATCGGGCAGGCGCCAGTCCATCAGTCGGTTGAGGTCCCGGATGGTCACGTCGCCCTGGACGATGACCGAGCCGTCCGGCTGCTTTTCGACACCGACCACCGGCGCGTCGTGCTCGTCCTCGATCTCGCCGACAATCTCTTCGAGGATGTCCTCAAGGGTGACGAGCCCGCGTAGGGAGCCGTATTCGTCAATGACCAGGGCGAAGTGCATCTGCGCCGTCTTGAAAGCGTCGAGCTGCTCCTGGAGCGTCGTTGTCTCGGGCACGAAATAGGGCTGCATCGCGATCTCGCGGATCGCGACCTCGGCCGGGTCGTTACCCGCCTTCCAGAGGGCACGAAGCATGTCCTTGGCGTGAAGGACGCCCACGACATTGTCCGGATCCTCATCATAAAGAGGAATGCGGGTATGGTTCGAGGCCAGCACGGCCTCGACGATTTCGAGCTGCGGAGCGTTGACGTCCAGCATCTCGATCGACTTGCGGTGGAGCATGATGTCCTCGACGGTGATGTCGTCGAGTTCGAGTGCGCCGCGGATCAGGTCCCGCGCCTCTTTCTCCATCTGGCCTTCTTCGTGGTGGAGTTCGATGGCACCCTTCAGCTCCTCATGGGGCGAGAGGGCATCGTCCATGGACGTGACGTCGAGGCCGAAGACACGGTGCAGCGTCATCCTGACGATGATCTGCACGACCCTGACGATCGGTGCCAGGATCGCAACGATGGAGCGCATGATGGGCGCGACGAGCATTGCGATGGCATCGGCCCGCGCGATGGCTGCGGTCTTGGGCATCACCTCGGCGAAGACGAGGACCAGGACAGTCATCACGGCGGTCGCAACCGCGACGCCCGAAGCGCCGAAGATCGAGGTGAAGAGGCTCGTGGCGAGGGCGGACGCCAGAATGTTGACGAGGTTGTTGCCGAGAAGGATGGCCCCGATCAGCCTCTCCCTGTCCTCGGTGAGGCGCGCCACGGCCGCGGCCTTGCGGTCGCCCTTGAGTTCGAGAGAGCGCATGCGCGCGCGGGAGGTGGCCGTCAGGGCCGTCTCGGAACCGGAGAAGAACCCTGACAGCAGGAGGAGACCAAGGATGAAGAGCGCCGTGGTGATCATGGCGCTTTGTGTGCGGCCTCGCTTTTCAGGAAGTCAAGCAGCCGCTCCGCATCCTGGCCGCGCCGGACGAAGGCATCGCCCAGCGCCCGAAGGAGAATGAGGGTCAAGGCGCCGCCCTCCACCTTCTTGTCCTGACGCATGTGACCGAGGAGGCGCGGGGCGTCGAATTCGACATCTGCGAAACTGGAAAGGCCGGTCGGCAGCCCGTCCCGACACAGGAGCGTTTCCAGCCGCATGGATGCGCTTTCGGGCAGGAGGCCCTCTTCGGCCGAGAAACGCGCCGCCATCGCCATCCCGGCCGCCACCGCTTCGCCGTGGAGGACCCGCCCATCGAAACCCGCTTCGGCTTCGATGGCGTGGCCGAAGGTATGCCCCAGATTGAGAAGCGCGCGCTGGCCGCGTTCCTTTTCGTCGGCAGCGACGATTGCCGCCTTGGCCCGGCAGCTCGCCGCCACCGCGTGCTCGAGTGCCTGGTCGCCCAGAGCGAGGACGGAGGATCCATTCTCTTCGAGCCAGGCGAAAAATTCTGCGTCGCCCAGAGCGGCGACCTTGACGATCTCGGCGTAGCCCGCCTGGAGCTCCCGTCTGGGGAGGGTCTCCAGGAACCCCGTGTCGATGACGACGAGCGAGGGTTGGTGAAAAGCGCCGACGAGGTTCTTGCCGGCCGACGTGTTGATCGCGGTCTTTCCGCCGACGGAGCTATCGACCTGGGAGAGAAGTGTGGTCGGCACCTGGATCAGCCCGCAGCCCCGCCGCAGGATCGCCGCGCAGAAGCCCGCAAGATCGCCGGTGACGCCGCCGCCAAACGCGACAACGGCGCCGCCCCGTTCGACCCCCGCCTTGAGGAGGGCTTCGCTCACCCGTTCAAGCTGGCCCCAGCTCTTGCTCGCTTCGCCGGAAGGGACCTCGACCAGCGGCAGGTCGGGCATGACCTTGCGCATGAGGTTGCCGTGAAGCTTCCAGACGGTTTCGTCCGCTACAATGGCGCTCGGCTTGGCCGTCCGCTCCCTGAGGAGTTCAGTAGTCTCTTCCAGCGCTCCTCGGCCAAGGACGATCTCGTAGCGCCTTTCGGGCAGCTCGACGGGAATTCGGTGCATGTCAGATCGCCTCGCCCTTTTCGGCCCGCGCGCGCAACGCCTTGATGATCGCCGTTACCGTATCCTTATGCGGACCATCGTCGCTTTCCACCGTCAGATCCGCCTGCGCATAGATCGGGCTTCGCTGCTCGAGCAATTTGGCAAGGATCTCCTCGGGATCGCCCTGCCGCAATATGGGGCGGGTATCGCGAAGGGCCGTTCGGCGAAGATGGGTCTGAAGGTCCGCCTTCAGCCATACCGAAATTGCCTTCTCCTTGATCAGGGCACGGGTCTCGTCATTCATGAACGCGCCGCCGCCCGTCGCGAGGACGTGGGGTTTGGAGGTGAGCAGGCGGCGCATCACCTTGCGCTCGCCCTCGCGGAATTCGGCCTCGCCATAGATCTCGAAGATATCGGCAATGCGCATGCCCGCCGCTTCCTCGATCTCGTCATCGGCATCCGCGAAGGCAATGCCCAGCATCCTGGCCAGCCTGCGCCCGGTCGTGGTCTTTCCAGCCCCCATCAGCCCGACCAAGACGATCGGCTTGGTAAGGCTGAGCTCCGAGCGGGAAAAAGGCAGGCGGCGGGGGCGGCTCATGGGTACAAACCTAAGGGTTCCCGCGCAGATGCGCCACCCGGGGTTCGGGCCCTTTGCCCGGTGCGGACCTTTGGTTTAGGAGCCGCGCCGTGAACACGCTCATTCCCTCTCTTCTCGCGGCATCCGCCGGCGGCGCCATCGGTGCGGCCCTGCGGGTGCTCTTCCTTCAGGTCGCGCTGCCCGCACCATGGGGCATCTTGGCGCTCAATATCATGGGGGCGCTGGTTCTCGGTTTCGTCCTGAGCAGCCTCGGCGAGCGCGCGCCGCTTCTTACGCTTTTCCTCGGCGCAGGGGTGCTTGGCGCGCTGACCACCTTCAGCAGCTTCGCCGGCGATGCTGTCCGGCTGGCAGGCGAGACGCCCGCCATCGCTGGCCTCTACGTGGTCGGCAGCGTCGTCCTCGCCATTGCAGCCTTCGCAGGCGGGCAGGCCTTGGGAGGGCGGATCGGATGAGTGGCGTTCGCATGGAGAAAGTCAGCCGCGACGAAGACGGCCTGAGGCTCGATCGCTGGTTCAAGACCCGTTACCCGAACCTTGGCCACGGCGCGCTCCAGAAGATGCTCCGCAAGGGGCAGATCCGTCTTTCGGGAAGCCGGGCGCAGGCATCGGACAGGGTTTCCTCGGGCGACGAGATCCGCGTGCCGCCGATGCCGGATGCCGCGCCTGCCAGAAAACCTGCGCACGATCTTGCGAAGGGTCAGGCCAAGGAGCAGCTGGCGGAATGGACCGTCTATGAAGACGCCGATGTCCTCGTCCTGAACAAGCCCTTCGGCATGGCTGTCCAGGGCGGCGCGAAGACCCGCGAGCACATCGACGCTTATCTCGAGGCGGCCGGGGGCGAGGTGCGGGCGCGGCTCGTCCACCGCCTCGACAAGGACACAGGTGGGCTTCTCGTCACCGGCAAGACCCGCAAATCGACCCAGTGGCTGACCCAGGCATTCCGTGAGCGGATGGTGGAGAAGGAATACTGGGCGCTGGTCAAGGGCGTGCCGCAACCCCTTGAAGGGCGGATCGACGCTTCGCTCGAAAAGGCGGGACCTCAGGGCCAGGAGAAGGCGCGCCACAGCGATGACGGCAAGAAAGCGATCAGCGATTACCAGGTGATCGAATTGGCCGCGCAGAAGGCAAGCTTCGTTGCCCTTCGTCCGATCACCGGGCGGACCCACCAGCTTCGCGCCCATATGCAGTTGATCGGCACGCCGATCGTCGGCGACGGGAAATATGGCGGGCAGGAAGCCAAGCTCGAAGGCCTTCCCGGCAAGATGCACCTCTTCTGCCGCAGGCTGGTGGTGCCGCGGCCCGGACGAAAGCCGCTCATCCTCGAAGCGCCGCTCACCGGGCACATGAAGGCGACCTGGCAGCTCTTTGCCTTTGACCATAACGCAAAACCGGAGTGGCCGGACGACATCCGATGAGCAAACCCAAACGTTTCTACAAGGACGTGACCACGGGCCCCTATGAAGGCCGTGAAGCTGTCCTGCTCGACGGGCGCCAGGCGAAGACGGTGGGCCGGCATGTGCTCGCCGCGCCGCCCGCACTGGCGGCTGCCCTTCGCGCCGAGTGGGACGCGCAGGAAGAGCAGATCGACCTTGCAAGCATGCCGCTGACGCGCATCCACGGTTTCGTCCTTGATGCGGGGGAGGCCGGGCGTCATGAGTTCGCGGAGGTCATCACCTCCTACGCCAAGAGCGATCTTCTCTGTTACCGCGCGCCGGAGGCGGAACTTGCCCGGCGGCAGGCGGACCTCTTCGGGCCGTTCCTCGCCCGCGCAGGAGAGGACGGACTTGTCTTCAACGTCACCGAAGGGATCGTGCCGATCGAGCAGGGCGAAGAGACCCTCGAGGCGCTCGGCGAGCGGCTCGCGGCGATGGAGACGGAAGAGCTCTACCCGCGCAAGCTGATGACCGAGATCCTCGGCTCGGCCATCCTCGCTCTTTATGCGGAGGAAGACGCCGAAGCGGCGTTCGCGGCTGCGCGGCTCGACGAAACCTACCAGGCCGAAGCCTGGGGAACGGATGCCGAAGCGCAGGCGCGGGAAGACGCGCTGCGGCGCGACTTCGATAGCGTCAGCCGCTACCTGTCGCTGGTTTCTTCATAGATACGCCGCGTGCGTTCGCCGATCCCGGTCAGCACCTCGTAGCCGATCAGCCCTGCTTTCCGGGCGACCTCGTCGACCGGGATCGAAGGGCCGAAAAGCTCGCACCAGTCGCCGACTTCCGCCTGCGGATGGTCAGTCACGTCGACCGTGACAAGGTCCATCGAAATGGCGCCTACGATGGGGCAGCGCTTTCCCTTGACCATCACTTCCGCGCCTTGCCCGCTGAGGCGGCGCGGAACCCCGTCGGCGTAGCCAGCCGAAAGGGTGGCGATCCGTGAAGGCCCCCCGGCACGCCACAGGGCATTGTAGCCCACGGCCTCGCCCGGCTTTACATCGTGCACCGAAAGGATCATCGCCTCGAACCGGGCGGCGGGTTCGAGCGGTCCGAGTTCTCCCGCCTGACCGCCGAAGATCGCCATGCCGGGCCTGATGCTCTCTTCGGCAACGCCCGGCTCCTGCAACAGCGCGCCGGATGCCGAGAGGCCGAACATCGCTTTGGGGAAGACAGGCGCCAGCTTCTCTTTCAGCCCGGCGAACAGGTCCCTCTGCTGATCGTTCTCTTCAGCGGAGGGCGCGCCTGCATGGCTCATATGGGCGATGACGAGGCCGACCTCACGCCGCGGCTCGAGACCGTTGAGCTCTTCGGGACGTATTCCCATGCGGTGAATGCCGATCTCGACCTGGACGCCGCAGCTGCCGCCCTGCCAGTTCGCAAGATCCTCGACCCGGTAGTGGATCGGACGGCACCTTTCCGTATAGGGACCTGTTTCGGGAGCGGCATTGAGGCAGTAATAGACCGACCCCTGAAGGGCTTCGTAAAGGGCGCGCGCTTCTTCAGGATAGGAGACGACGAAGGTCCGGTAGCCTTCCTCGCCCAGCGCCTTCACGACCCTTTCCGCGCCGAGGCCATAGGCATCTGCCTTGACGACGGCCATCAGCTCGGCATCCGGACGGCGCGCAGATAGCGCGCGCGCGTTGCGTTTGATGGCGCCAAGATCGACCACCAGGCGGGGGCGGATATCGAGGCTCACGGGCTGATCGTCAGTATTGCGGAGGATAGCGCTGCGGATCGGCCAGGTCGCCGAACCGGGTCAGCTCGGGCTGGAAGCCGAGGCGGATCGTGCCGATCGGACCGTGACGCTGCTTGCCGATGATAACCTCGGCCATGCCCATGACGTCGTCCATCTTCTGCTGCCATTCGAGGTGCTCGGTCGTGCCCTCGCGCGGTTCGGAACGGCCGAGATAATACTCCTCGCGGTAGACGAACATGACGACGTCGGCGTCCTGCTCGATCGAGCCCGACTCGCGGAGGTCGGAGAGCTGGGGACGCTTGTCTTCGCGGTTCTCGACCTGGCGCGAAAGCTGGGACAGCGCAATGATCGGCACGCTGAGTTCTTTGGCGAGAGCCTTCAGCCCGGTGGTGATCTCGGTCAGCTCCTGAACCCGGCCTTCGGAGACCTTCTTCGAGCCGGCGAGAAGCTGCAGATAGTCGATGATCAGAAGATCGAGCCCCTGCATCCGCTTGAGACGCCGCGCGCGGGCCGCCACCTGGGCGATGGTCAGCCCGCCCGTGTCGTCGATATAGAGGGGGAGTTGCTCGAGTTTCGACGAAGCGTCGTAGATCTCCTCGAAGTCGCGCTCGGAGATGTCCCCGCGCCGGATCTTGTCCGACGCGACGCCCGAGAACTCGGCGAGGATCCGCGAGGCGAGCTGATCGGAACTCATCTCGAGACTGAAGAAGCCGACCCTCGCGCCTTCCTTGGCCTTGTAGGTCCCATCGGCTGCCTTTTCGGGGACGTAGGATTTGGCTGCGTTGACCGCGATGTTGGTCACAAGTGCCGTCTTGCCCATCGAAGGCCGCCCGGCGAGGATGATGAGGTCGGAGGGGTGAAGCCCGCCGAGCTTGCCGTCCATGTCCCTCAGGCCGGTGGTGACGCCGGAAAGCCCGCCCCCGCGCTGATAGGCGGACTGGGCAATCGAGATCGCTTCGGTCAGCGCGGTCTCGAAGCTCTGGAAGCCGCCGCCGTAATGGCCCGTTTCGGCGAGGGTGTAGAGTTCCTTCTCCGCCGCCTCGACCTGGCTGCGCGGATCGTCTTCCAGATCGGCCGTGCGTGCCCGCTCGATCATGGTCGAGCCGATATTGATGAGCCCCCGGCTGGTATGGAGGTCGAAGATCAGCCGCCCGTAGTCACCGGCGCCGACCATGGTGGGTACGGCCTGGGCCAGCTGCACGAGATAGCGCTCGCCGCCGACCTCACGGAACGCCTCTTCTTCGCCGAGATAGGTGTTGAGCATCACCGGCGAAGCCACACGGCCCGAGCTGACCAGCTTCTCGCAGGCGCCGTAGATACGGCCATGCAGCGGGTCGTAGAAGTGCTCCGGCTTCAGGAAGCCGTTGACCTTATAATAGACCTCGTTGTCGTAGAGGATGGCTCCGAGAAGCGCCTGTTCGGCTTCGAGGGAATAGGGAAGCTGCTGCTCTTGCGTGCTGGGTAGGGGGGATCCGTCGGCCATGGGGTCAATCTCGCACTTCCCCGCGGCGGATGAAAGCGGAAGGTTTCGACTCCCGGTAGCCGATGAGTCGAACGAAGGCGGTGGGGCACGGACAGGGCTGCAGCCGGGCGGGCGGCTTCGGTCCAGTTTCAAGTAGAAAGCCCCGCCGCAGCATGGGCCGGGCGGGGCTCTCGACTTGGTCGTGCTCAAAACGCGTCCTGGCCTTACGGCTGGTAGGTAACGTCCTCGGTGCTGCCTTCCTCGGGGGAAGAGGCTTCGCCTTCTTCGCCCTCGGCCGGGGTTTCGGAAGAGTAGGAGGGCTGACGCGGTGCGTTGCCTTCCTCGTCCAGCCCGGTGACGCGCTCGACGTTCTCTTCTTCCTTGGCGAAGATGTCTTCGCCCTTGGCCTGACGCTCGGCTTCTTCTTCGCTGCGGGCGATGTTGACTTCGATGTCGACCGTCACCTCGGGGTGCAGGCGGACACGAACCGGGAAGATGCCGATTTCCTTCAGCGGACCATCCAGAAGGATGTTCTGGCGGGTCAGCTTCAGTTTCTTGGTCGACGCCTTGTCGGCGATGTCGCGAGCGGAGACCGAGCCGTAGAGCTGGCCCGCGTCTGATGCGGAGCGAACGATCACGAAGGTCTTGTCCGCGACCGAACGGGACAGGGTCTCGGCCTTGTCGCGCTCTTCGGCGTTGCGTTTTTCGATCGCGCCGCGCTCGGCTTCGAAGCGGCGGCGATTGGCATCGTTGGCGCGCAGGGCCTTGCCTTTCGGCAGAAGGTGGTTGCGGGCGAAACCGGGCTTCACGGAGACTTCGTCACCGATGCTGCCGAGCTTTTCGACGCGTTCGAGGAGAATAACCTGGGTCATGGGGTCCTCTTAGTCCTGCGAAACGTAAGGCAGCAGGGCGAGGAAGCGGGCACGCTTGATGGCGCGGGCCAGCTCACGCTGCTTCTTCGCGGATACGGCGGAGATGCGCGAGGGAATGATCTTGCCTTTCTCGGACACGTAGCGGCCGAGAAGCTTGGGATCCTTGTAGTCGATCTTCGGCGCGTTCTCGCCGGAGAACGGGCAGGTCTTGCGGCGGCGGAAGAAAGTCTTGGCCATCAGCGGCGGTCTCCCCGGTCACGGCGGTCATCACGGTCGCGGCGGCTCATCACCGGCGAGGGCTCGGGATCGAGCTCTTCGACACGCAGTGTCATGAAGCGAAGGATGTCCTCCTTGAGGCGCATCTGACGCTCCATCTCGACGACCGCCTCGGCGGGCGCCTCGATATGCATGAGCGAGTAATGACCCTTGCGGTTCTTCTTGATCTTGTACTGCAGGTTACGGAGGCCCCAATATTCGGCCTTCTCGACCGAGCCGCCGTTCTCTTTCAGGATGCCCTGGAGTTCCTCGGTGATGAGGTCCACCTGCGCCGGGCTCACGTCCTGACGCGCGATGTAGATATGCTCGTAAAGAGCCATGCGTCTTCTACCCTTGCTGGCAGCGGAGACGGGGCGCGGGAACGCTGAACCGCCTTCGGCTCTGCTGGCGGCGGGACCATCCCAAATGCCAGCCGACCGCTGCTCGAAGCGGCGCCGCTAGCTCAAAACGGCCTTTCTCGCAAGCAGTGCGAGGGGTTTCGCGCGCTGGCCCACCCGGCCGGGCGCTTCTTCGCGGAAAAATGCACTGCGACATCTTGTAATTCATCGAGAAGCGATAATATCGAGAAACGATACAGCATTTGCGTATCACCAACCGGGCGGCCCCCGCCCGTTTCGAAAATGGACACTGCGCTTCGGGACCGTCCCGGGGCCGAACGGGATCCCCTTGTCCCGCGGCCGCTGAGACATGCCCGGAGGGTAGTGACCGCAAGGTCAGGAAGGAGACCGATATGAAAGCCACGATCACCACCGCTGCCGCGCTTGCTGCAGCCTTCACCCTCACCGCTGCACCGGCCCACGCCCAGAACGTCGAGGTCGAAGTTCAGCAGACAGAGCTTGCGACCTCTTCAGGCCAGGCAGCGGTCCTCGACCGCTTCACGAAAGTCGCCCGCGACGTCTGCAAGAGCCAAACCCACAAGACGGGTACGAGGACGGGTTTTAGCCAGTGTACGCGCAATCTCCTTGGTGAACTCGTCGATGACCTCGGCCACGCCGGTGTTACCGCGCTGCACGACGCGGCGCGCTTCTGACACACTGAAGGACCATGGTTTCGAAGGCCCAGTCTTCCGTCCATCTGGAGTGTCGCGAGATGCCCACCCGGTAGACACTCCCTAGGCGGAAGACACCTTCGATTTCGGTAGCTGCGGCATTGCCCCGTGCCGCAGCTGCCTTTCGCCATTGAAGCGCCGCCTGTCCTTCCGCAGGCGGCGCTTTTTTGTTGACACACTGAAAAAAGGCACACGGACGGCCTTGTGGTAGCCGGAATTGTACCCATATCGAATAACGATGAGGGAGAAACTCATCGCCCAGCCCAGCGAAGAGGACCCGACAGGGTTCTCGCCAACTCAGAAAGGACACATCATGTTCAACCAGATCAGCATGTCGCTCGCGTCGATCGCCGCCGTTATCCTCGTCAGCATCGCCACCACGAGCGCTCTCTCGCAGATGACCTATCTGGTCTGACGTTGCGGGGAAAAGCCGGCAGGGCCGGCAAACCACCTGACGCCGCGCTGGAGCTGATCCAGCGCGGTTTTTCTTTGTCTTCAGCTCTGTGAGGGTAGAGGCTTCAGAGAATCGACTGACCGGTCCCGGCCCAGTCCTTGACGAAGGCGTCAAGCCCTTTGTCCGTCAGCGGATGGTTGAGAAGGGAGCTGAAGACCTTCGGCGGAATGGTCGCGACGTCCGCTCCGAGAAGCGCGCTTTCCTTGACGTGCTGCGCACCGCGGATCGAAGCGGCGAGGATCTGGGTGTCATAGTCCTGCGCATCGTAGAGCGCGCGGATCTCGCCGATCAGCTCCATGCCCTGCTGGCCGATATCGTCGAGCCTGCCGACGAAGGGGGAGATGTAGGTCGCGCCCGCCTTCGCCGCGAGCCAGGCCTGGGTCGCCGAAAAGCACAGGGTGACATTGGTATCGATGCCTTCATCCGTCAGGGTGCGGCACGCCCGCAATCCGTCCCAGGTGAGGGGCAGCTTGACCACCACGTTCGATGCGATCCCGGCGAGGGCCTTGCCTTCCTCGATCATCGTGCCCGCTTCGGTGGAGGCGACCTCGGCGGAAACGGGACCGTCGGTCATCTTGCAGATGTCGGCCACGACTTCCTTGAAGTCGCGCCCCGATTTCGCGATCAGCGAAGGGTTGGTGGTGACGCCGTCCACGAGGCCGGTGGCGAAGGCGACCTTCAGTTCGTCCGTATCCGCAGTGTCGATAAAGATTTTCATGCTGGGTGTCCGTTCTTCTCTTCGGGGATGAAACGCGGGTGATGGGTCCTTGGTTCAAAAACCCCTGGCGATATCGGTGCGGTGGAACCCCGCCGGCCAGCGGATGGCTTCGGCAGCCTCGTAGGCGCGGTCGCGTGCCTCGGCGATCGAGAGGGCAAGGGCCGTGACAGACAGCACGCGCCCGCCCGCAGCCCGCAGCACGCCGTCCTCACCGCGTGACGTACCGGCATGGAAGATCTCCGCGCCCTCGCAGGCTTCGGCGTCTTCGAGGCCCTTGATCGCCGAGCCTTTTTCATAGGAGCCAGGATAGCCCTTGGTCGCGTAGGTCAGGAGCACCCCGGCCTCCTCGCGCCAGTCGAGGCCCACCCCGCCGAGGCGGTCCGTCGCTGCGCCCCAGAGGGCGGGTACGATATCGGAGCGCAGGCGGCGCATCAGGATCTGGCATTCGGGGTCCCCGAAGCGGCAATTGTACTCGATCAGCTTCGGCCCCTCCCCGGTGATCATCAGCCCGGCATAAAGAACGCCGCGATAGCGGATGCCTTTCCTGGCCAGGGCGCCGAGGGTCGGAAGGATGATCCGCGAATAGGCCATCTCTTCGAGCTGCTTCGTGAAGCGCGGATGGGGCGAGAGGCAGCCCATGCCGCCAGTGTTCGGGCCATTGTCGCCGTCATAGGCGCGCTTGTAATCGCTCGCCGAGCCGAAGGGCAGGACCGATTCCCCGTCCGTCAGGGCGAAGACCGACACCTCGAAGCCCTCGAGGAATTCCTCGATGACCACCGAGCCCGAAAGCTCCATGAGCTTGTCGACGGCGGCCTCGGCCTTGGCGCGGTCTTCGGCGATGATAACGCCCTTTCCCGCCGCGAGGCCGTCCGCCTTGATGACATAGGGCGCGGCAAAACCGCCGAGGAATGCCTTGGCGATGACCGGGTCATTGAAATGGCCCCAGCGCGCGGTGGGCACGCCTGCATCCTCGCAGATTTCCTTGGTGAAGGCCTTGGAGCTTTCGAGCTTTGCACCAGCTTGGCCAGGCCCGAAGCAGGGGATGCCCGCTTCGTTCAGCCGGTCAGCCAGACCTTCGGCGAGGGGCTGCTCAGGGCCGACCACCACGAGGTCCACCTTCTCGTCGAGCGCGAATCGCACCGGATCGTCGATGGTCACGCAGGTCCCGAGCGTCTCCATGCCGGGATTGCCGGGCGCGCAGGTGAGGCGGCGGACGAGCTGGCTTTTCGAAATCTTCCAGGCGAGGGCATGTTCCCGTCCCCCGCTTCCGATGAGTAGGATGTGCAAAGCGGCCACCTCTATCTTATGTCACGTGACCGCCTTTATCGGGGGCACAAGGCTGGCGTCCATGTTACGAATGAGGTTTTTGCGGGGGAGAGTGCGTTTGCGCCGTTTCATGCGGCGCGAAAGGGTTGTCTCCTTCACGGGAAGGGTCCGGCGGGGCAGTCCCTATCTCGGCTCGGCGCTCCTCAATCTCGGCCTCCTCTTCGTTCTGGCCGCGGGCTACACCTCCTTCGTGGCGAAGGGCGTGGTCGGCGGCGGCCTCGGGGAGCGCGTCGTCGAGGTCCAGCTCTATGACCGCTTGCCCACGGACGACCCCCTCGCGGAAATCGAGACCCCCGAAACCGAGGAGCCTGAAGAGCTCGAGGAAGGGGAGATCGGCCAGGATGCGCTGCCCGAAGGCCAGAACGTCGAGCAGGGCGAAGAAATCGGCGAAGCCGAAGGCGACGAGCCCCCGGACGTCGAGCAGGGCGTTGATGTCGCCACGGCCAAGCGCGGGGTCGAGGTGCCGCAGGTCGCGCTTCCGGAGGTCGATCCGGGCGAGGGCCGGCCCGACGGCATTGTCGGCGTCGATTGCTATGCCGTCTTCGCCGACAATCGCGACAAGGCGCTCGAATGCGCGGGCCGGGATAT
The DNA here is from genome assembly GCA_964556115.1 of uncultured Caulobacterales bacterium. GTDB lineage: Bacteria > Pseudomonadota > Alphaproteobacteria > Caulobacterales > Parvularculaceae > Parvularcula. The sequence continues at coordinate 128,162 of CAZKVC010000005.1, read as the reverse complement.
TCTCTCGGGATGGCGGGCCGAGGTCGATCAGATCGGCGAAGAGTGGGAAAGCTTCGCCCGCGATCTGGGCACCGGTGAGCGGCGTATCCGCTATGGTCCCTTGCGCGGCAGGCCGCAGGAACTCGAAGGGTTCGGCCCTTCCGTGGTCAATGCCGCCGCCGTCCCCCGGGAAGTGCAAGAGCGCTACGCCGCCGAGGTCGAGAGGCTGCGGCGTGAGCAGCTGATCCGCGAATACGGCCGCGACAACGCCATTCAGGAAGAGAACCGTGAGCGGAAGGAGCGCGACATGGACGCCGCGACCTACGAACCCGTCTCGCCCGATCTGCCCGACTGATCACCGGCAATCTTGCGGTGCTCTTCGGGCTGCCGCAGGAAGGGTCGATGGCATCCGACAACGTCCCCGAATACTCCGTCTCCGAACTCTCCGGCCAGCTCAAGCGTACCATCGAGGACGCTTACGGCTATGTCCGGGTGCGCGGTGAGCTCGGCCGGGTCACGCGGGCAGGCTCGGGACATGTCTATCTCGACCTCAAGGACGAGCGGGCCGTCCTGTCTTCGGTGATGTGGAAGGGCACGGCCCGGCGCCAGACGGTCAAGCCCGAGCAGGGCATGGAAGTGATCGCCACCGGACGGCTCAGCACCTTTCCCGGCCAGTCGCGCTACCAGCTCATCATCGACACCCTCGCCCCAGCCGGCGCCGGGGCGCTGATGGCTCTCTATGAAGAGCGCAAGAAGAAGCTGGCCGCCGAAGGCCTCTTCGCGCCCGAGCGCAAGCGGCCCCTTCCCATGCTGCCGCGCCGGATCGGCGTCGTCACCTCGCCCTCCGGCGCCGTCATCAGGGATATTCTGCACCGCCTGCGGGACCGTTATCCGAGCCATGTCATCGTCTGGCCGACCGTGGTGCAGGGGGAGGGCGCCCCGGCGAAGATCATCGCCGGAATCGAGGGTTTCGCGAAACTTCCCGAGACGATGCGCCCCGACCTGATCATCGTCGCGCGGGGCGGCGGCAGCCTGGAGGACCTCTGGTGCTTCAACGACGAAGGGGTCGCGCGAGCGGCCGCCGCTTCGCCGATCCCGCTTATCTCAGCCGTCGGCCACGAGACCGACACCACGCTGATCGACTTCGCGGCGGATGTGCGGGCCCCGACCCCCACTGCCGCCGCCGAGATTGCGGTGCCCGTCCGCACCGAGCTTCTGGCGCGCACCGAACAGCTCGGCCTGAGGCTACGCCAGAAGCTGAACGCGGCTTTCGACAACGCCCGCATGGGCCTTCGTTCGGCGGAGCGGGGGCTTGGCCAGCCCGAACGCCTGCTCGCACAGCCCGAGCAGCGCCTCGACCTTGCCGAGGGATCCCTCCGCCGCCTTCTGACCGCGCTGCCGGAAAAGGCCGAAGCGCGGCTCGGCGCTCTCTCACCGAGGCTTCGCCCCGGTCTCCTCCTGCGTCCGGTGGAGCAGCGCGAGGCACGCCTCGACGGGCCTTCGCGGCGCCTCGATCACGCGCTTTCCCGCAGGATGGCGCGGGCGGAAGGCGGTTTCGGCGAAGTGGCAGGCCGGCTTCGCCCAGGTCTCCTTCGCGCGGAAATGACAGCGGGCCGGGAGCGTCTCGCCGAGCTCAGCCAGCGTTTGGGGCGGGCCGGCAACGGCGTTCTCGACCGCAGAGATCAGGAGATGCGCCAGGCCCGGCTTCCCTTGCGCCTCCTTCGCGCGCGGCTCGATGAACGCGCCGCTGCCACAGTGAAGGCAGGGCGGCTTCTCGAAAGCCTCAGCCACAAGGCGGTCCTTGCACGCGGATTCGCTCTCGTGACCGACGAAGAGGGCGGCCTCGTCAAAAGCGCCGAGCGGGCCGGTGAAGCGGGCAGCCTGACATTGACTTTCGCGGACGGAGACTATCGAGCGGGAGGGTCCGGCTCGCTGCCGCCGAAGCGCGGACGCAGGACCAAGGCGAAGCCTGCCGACCAGACCACTCTCTTTTGATGGTTGCGGGCTTCCGCGGGCGAAAAAGCAACGATGCGGCGTTGACTTCGCCCCGGTCTTTCGGGCAGAGGGCGCGTTCCTGAATTCCCCTCGCGAGAGAGACCGATGAAAGTCCGTAGTTCGATCAAATCGCTGAAGAACCGTCACCGCGACTGCCGCGTCGTGCGCCGCAAGGGACGGATCTACGTCATCAACAAGACCCAGCGGCGCTTCAAGGCGCGCCAGGGCTGATCGCTTCTGGCGATAAGTCTGCCTTTTTGTCTTATTGGCGCGTTGACGGCTCTGCGCTAGCTTTGATGCCGTGAGCGCGCTTTTTCTATTGATCGCTTCGGCCCTGTGGCCGGATATGGGGGCCCTGCCCGCCTATGGCCTTGAGCGATGCTCGGTCGAAGAGGGGCCGGAAGTCGGTATCGGCCTTCTTTGCGAGCGGTCCCGCACGGCTCTCGAAGAACGCGAACTCTCTGTTGCTGAAAGCCTTTCCCAGACAGCTGCCAAACTCGCGCCGAGCCATCCCGGCGTCTGGCTCCTGAGGGCCGAAGTCGCGCAGACCGGCCGCCGGGTGGATGAAGCCAGACGGCATTTCGAGAAAGCGGCTGAACTCGAGCCTGAAAATCCGGCAATCCTCGTGGCCATGGGCGATTTCGAGGCCGAAGAGGGCAATGTCCGCGGGGCCGCTGTCCTCTATGAGCAGGCCGCCGCGCTCGAGATCGCATTTCCCGGGCTTGCACAGCGCCTCGAGGCGGTGGCCGCCGAACCGCAGGCGAGCGAAATCTAGAGCGTTCGGTAACGGCCTTCGCGGTCCTGGGTCACGAGGCCACGGCGCGCCGCGCTTTCAAGATGCGCCCTGACGTTCAGCCCGGCTGCAACCTTCAGGGCCGGGTTGAGGCCTTCGTAGACAGCGTCGACGATCGCCATGATGGTCGAGCCGTCGCTTACCGCCTCGATGATCGCGCTGTCGCGTGCGTGCCGATGGGCTTTGACCGCTTCGACGAAGGGCAGGGGCGCTTCGATCGGCGCGCCGTGGGTCGGTAGGTACCGGACATCGTCCCGCCGAAGAAGAAGGTCGAGGCTCTCCATATAGTCGTCCATGTCACCGTCAGGCGGCGCGACCACCGTCGTCGCCCAGCCCATGATGTGATCGCCGGTGAAAAGGACGCTCTCTTCCTCGAGACAGAAGCAAAGATGGTTGGCGATATGGCCGGGGGTGTGAACCGCCGTGATGGACGCGCCGCCGACCCTTAAGGTCTCGCCGTCGTCTATATGGCGGTCGGCCCGGAAGCCGTGATCGGCGCCTTCATCCAGAGCAGGCGCAGCGTCACCGGGCGAGGTGGGATGCGGCGCGAAGGCGAGGATCTCGGCGCCGGTCATCGCCTTGAGGCTCGCCGCCCCGGCCGAATGGTCCCTGTGGGTGTGGGTGATGAGGATCTGCCCGATCGTCCCGCCCGCGGCCGCGACCACCCTCTTTAGATGGTCCGCATCATCCGGCCCGGGGTCGATAACCACTGCATCGCCGCCATCACTAACAAGATAAGTTCCCGTCCCGGTATAGGTGAAGGGTCCGGGATTGGGTGCGATCACCCGAGCGATTCGCCCTGAGAGCCGGTCGACATCGCCCGCCTTGAGATGATCGGCCCTGACGAAGGGAATCGTCACGGCCGGACCTGCACTGATACTAAGAAGAGGGAAGGGAGCATGACATGCTGCATCGATACTCCCTCTCGCAAAGGGAAATGGTCGGAGTGAGAGGATTCGAACCTCCGGCCCCTGCCTCCCGAAGACAGTGCTCTACCAGGCTGAGCTACACTCCGTCCGAAGCGGGCCCATAGCGCCGCCGCAGGCTTGTGTCCATGCCAAAGAAGCCTACCGGACCGCAACCTCGAAAGGCGGATTTTCACCCCGTTTTAGCGTTGCATCCCTAGCCGGAGGTCGTTAGACACACGTCTCCCAGTTGGGGTGTCGCCAAGTGGTAAGGCAGCGGTTTTTGGTATCGCCATGCGCAGGTTCGAATCCTGCCACCCCAGCCAGACTTCTCACGATCGCGTAGGGTCGCAGAACAAGAGGGCTTGATTCTGCTACCGACATCTCGAAGTGAGCTGTGATCTTCTCTCACCGTTGCCTGAAACGATCGATTTTCGTTCAAATCCGTGAAATTGGTTCCGGGGCAATTGACATGGAACGTTTTTACGTCACGGTTACGGCCATTGGGGCAGATGCTGCCCGCGTAAGGACCGCTGGGAGGGTTTTGTCCGCGTTACTGGACAAAGGCGCGCGTTATCATTGCCAAATGGCTAAGATGGCGTCAGTGTAAGGTTCCGCTTCGAAAGCGGCTGGGATCGGGTGGGCATCAGCGCAAATCTGCGTATGTCCGACAGATGAAAGTTTTTGCAGGTCCTCGCGGACGAATCCCGCGACGGCTTGTTACGAGATGGGTGGAGACACTTGAAGGTGAAGCACATGCAGAAAAAGTTCGCGCTGCTCGGCACGGCGGTTCTCGTCGCTTGGTCGGCGAGCGTTCCCGCCGCGGCACAGTTCCGTCAGGCGCTCGATATCAGCCGCAGCACTGCCGAGTCCGGTGCGCAGTCCCAGCAACGGGTCGAGCAGCTCGATCAGCAAGCCTCCGAGCTCCTCGGCGAATATCGGGCGAACACGAAGCAGCTCGAGCTTCTTCGCCGGTTCAACGAAAGCCAGCGCGCCGAGGTCGAGAACCAGGTCGCTCAAATCCAGGCCCTGCAGCAGGACATCGAGAACGTCGAAGGTCTCGAGCGCGCCGTGGTTCCCCTGATCGGCGACATGCTGGATCAGCTGAAGCGTATCGTCGCTGCGGACATTCCGTTCCTTTCCTCCGAGCGTCAGAACCGCCTCGACCGCCTCGACCGGGTCATGGCTGACCCGACCCAGACGGCCGCGTCGCGCTTCCGCCTGATCATCGAGGCCTATCAGATCGAGAACGAGTATGGCCGGACCATCCAGGCCTACACCGACACTGTCGCCGATGGGGAAGGTGGCGAGCTGACCGTCGAGTTTTTCCGCGTCGGCCGCCTCGCGCTGATCTACAAATCTGCGGACGACAGCATTCTGCGCATCTACGACGAGAATACTGGCGAGTTCGTCGATCTGCCGAAGAGCTTCCTCGACGATGTCCGTCTTGGGATCCGCATGGCCAAGGAACAAACCCCGCCGGGCCTTCTCCAGGTGCCGGTGAACGCCCCCCAAGCCGCTATCGAAGCGGTTTCCGAGTAAGGCGATCAGGAAGTGATGAGGATGACGATGCTTCAGATGCTCAAAAAAGGTCTGATTGCCGGCGCGGCTCTGGTCGCAGCGGGCACTACACAGGCCGTAGCGCAGGATAATGAAATCTCGCTTGAGGACGTGCTGCGCGCAGCCCGCCAGGAGCAGGCCAGGGCCCGTGAGGCCGACCGTCAGCGCGAGCGGGAATTCCTCGCCGAGCGTGACCGTCAACAGGCTCGCCTGACCCAGGTCCGCAATCAGGTGAACGAAGCGGAAGCCGAATCTGATCGGCTGGCCGAGGAATTCGCCACCAATGACGAGCGGATCAACGAACTTACCGCTCAGCTTCAGGAAGCTCAGGGTGAATTCGGCGAGCTTTTCGGCGCTGCCCGTTCGGCCGCTGGCGACTTTGCGGCTCAGCTGCAGGACTCGGTGATCTCCGCTCAGTTCCCCGGTCGGGTCGAACCGCTGCGCGAAATCGCGCAATCGGACACCCTGCCTTCCGAAGAACAGCTTCGTTACGTCACGGACGTGATGTTCGAGCAGATCGTTGCGCAGTCCAACACCGCCACGTTCAACACCACTGTCATCAATGCAAATGGCGAGGCAGGTCAGCGGGATATCACCCGGATCGGCCCGTTCTCTGCCTTTGACGGCAATGGCAACTACTACGTCATGGAAAGCACGGAGAGTGGCCAGTCCACTCTGAAGCAGCTGGCTCGGAATCCGCAGACCGCGAATGCCTCGGGCAATGCCCAGAGCGTGACCGGGTTCAATGGTGACGGCTACACCGCCGGTACCATCGACCCATCGCTCGGCACTCTCCTTGGCCTCGTCATCGAGACGCCGACCCTGGAAGAGCGGTTCAACTCGGGCGGTGCAGTCGGTTACATCATCACCGGTGTGCTTCTGCTTGGTCTCGTGATCGGTGTCTTCCGCCTCGTCTCGCTTCTCTCCACCAAATCGGCGGTGAAGAGCCAGATGCGCCGTAAGAGCCCGTCGCGCGGCAACCCGCTCGGCCGGATCATGATGGCCTATGACAGCAACACCAATGCTGACACCGAGACGCTTGCCCTGAAGCTCGATGATGCGGTTCTGAAAGAGCTCCCGAAGCTCGATTCCGGTCTCAACCTTCTGAAGGTTCTGGCTGCCGTTGCACCGCTCCTCGGTCTCCTCGGTACGGTTGTCGGTATGATCCAGACCTTCCAGCAGATCACGCTGTTCGGTACCGGTGACCCGCAGATCATGGCCGGCGGCATCTCGCTCGCTCTCATCACGACGGTTATGGGCCTGATCGCTGCTATCCCGCTTCTCCTGCTCCATGCTTTCGCGGCGGGCACGGCGAAATCGATCGCATCGATCCTTGAGGAACAGTCCGCAGGGATGATCGCGGAACATGCTGAGGCGCGCCATTAAGCGCGCCGAGGCGGCCCGTTAGGAGGCTTTTATGGAAGTCTTTCTCAATCCCTTCGAGGCCATCCAGGCCTTCCTTCTTGCCGGGGGGAACGTTCTGATCATCATCATGATCGTGACCTTCGTCATGTGGGCTCTGATCATCGAGCGGATCATCTTCTTCGCAACGGCTCGCGGGCCGTTGCAGAAGAAGGCGGTGCGGACCTGGGAAGCTCGCAACGATCACCACTCATGGTACGCGAAAGTCGTTCGTGATAAGCTCGTGTCCGAGATCGACATCGATACGCGCTCCAATATCGGCGTCATCCGAGGTCTGGTTGCGGTTTCCCCGCTTCTGGGTCTCCTTGGCACGGTGACGGGCATGGTCGAGGTTTTCGACGTGATGGCTGTTACGGGCTCGTCCAACGCACGCCTGATGGCGGGCGGTATCACCAAGGCTACCATTCCGACGATGGCCGGCCTTGTGGCGTCGCTTTCCGGGATCCTGGCGCTCAATATCCTCGAGCGTCAGCAGAAGAAGGCCGTAGCCGAAACAGCTGACAAGCTGTTGCTGGAGGACTGATCATGCGGCATCGCACAAAGCACGGTTCGGGAGATTCGGCTGACGTCAACGTCACCCCGCTTCTCGACATCGTCTTCATCATGCTGATCTTCTTCATCGTGACGGCGACCTTTGTCTACGAGGACGGTATCTCACCGAACCTTCCGACGCCTAATGAGAGCGAGAACGAAACGGCGCCGCCGCCGACACTTCTTCTGACCGTTCAGGACGATGGGTTTGTCTTGGTGGATGATGTCCGGATCATTGATCCGCGTTCGACGAAGCCGGTGGTGGAAGAATTTATCGCCAAGGAACCTAAGGGCGTCGTGATCATCTCGGCTTCACCGGAAAGCGAGACGGGCGTGATGGTAACGACCCTTGACCAGGCTCGACAGGCGGCTGGTCCGGCCCGCTACGGCAGCATCATTCTCGCGCCGCAAGCGAAAACCTGACGGCTCGGGCCTTCGGGCCCCAGCTTTCACGCCAGGGCGCCAAAGCGTCCGTGTTAGAGATCGAAAACAGGTGTTTCACCATGGCAAGACGGCCACTGCAGACCCCGGCAAATGAAGAAGAGGACGTCAACGTCACGCCGCTTCTCGACATCGTCTTCATTATGCTGATCTTTTTCATCGTCACCTCGACGTTCATCAAGGAACCTGGTGTCGATATCGTCAGACCGACGGCGGTAACCCAGGACGAGCAGAAACCTGCCGTGCTGGTCGCCATTACCGAAAACGACGAGATCTATATCAACAAGGAGCAAGTCGAGCTCAGCGAGGTTCGCTATCAGGTTGAAGAGCTCCGTCGTGAAACGCCCAAGGGGAACGCTGTGGTCCAGGCTGATGCCAGCGCCAAGTCCGAGCTGACCCTCGAAGTCCTTCAACAGGTGAAGGATGCAGGTATCGTCGACGTCGCATTGTCGACCGAGGCCGACTGATTTTTTGGACCGGGGCTCCAGGCACGTCGCCGGAGTCTCGATGGAGGAAAACGTTATGGGTGGCATTGTCCGCACCGTTCTCGGCGTCCCCGCCGCAGCCGTCATCGTCCTCGGCCTGTTCCTCGTCATGTGGGCACAGATCAAGCCGGGCGAACTTGGCCTCGAGGAAGACCGCGCGCCGGTTCAGGTGAATATCACACGTCAGATCCAGGACTCCGAGCTGGTGAACCAGCGCCGGTTCGAGCGTCCCAAGCTCGATGCGCCGCCGCCGCCGCCGCCGGCGATCGAACGGCAGAACTTCGAGCCGGCTGTCGACGGCGTCAACGCCGCTGCGCCCGACTTCGGAGCCGATGTTGACATCGGCTCGGGCTTCAATCCCGACCGTGACGCCCAGCCTCTTGTCCGGGTTAACCCGACCGGCTTCGAGCGGTGCATCGACAGCGATGTCGGGCAGGAACGGGTCAGTCTTGAGTTTGATGTCGACCCCGCTGGCAACGTTATCAATGTGCAGGTCATCGATAGCACCGATCGCTGCTACGATCGCTATGCCGTCCGCGCCGCCGAACGCTGGAAATACCAGCCCAAGGTCGTGAAAGGCGAAGCTGTACCGCGTCGCGGTGTGCGTACCGTGATCGTCTTTGCGATCGGCGAATGATGAGGAATTCCATGACACGATCCGGACGCCAACTCCTTTGCCGCTGGACCGCCGGTCTGGTTGCTGGTCTTGCAGTGACCACCATGGTTGCGCCTGTTTCCATCGCCTCGGCACAAACCACTGAGCAGGAGCGGGAAGATCAGCGCAGGCGGCGGCAGACATTGTCCGAAAGGACGGGCCGGGCGCTGAATGACGCTCTGAACCTTGCCAATGAGGACCCGCCGCAGACCCAGGAAGCGATCAATACGATCAATCAGCTCCTGCAGCGGCAGTTGCCGCCCTATGACCGGGCCACGGCGCTCGAAGTTCGCGGGCAACTCTACTTTCAGGTGGACCGTCCGAACGAAGCGTTACGTGACTTTGTCGAAGTTCTGAACCTCGATGTCCTGCCTTTCGATCGGCAGCGGCAGATCCGCCGCAACGTCGCTCAACTCTACTATACCCAAGAGCGTTTCGACGAAGCGATCCGCTTCATGCAGGCTTATATTCGCGAGGCTGGAGCTGAGGCGCAGGCGAATGATTACTTCATTCTCGCGGCGGCCTACGTGCAGCAGGACAATTTCAGCAGCGCTCGCCAGCCTGCCGAAACTGCCACCCGCCTCGACCAGCAGGCGGGTGATCGGAACAAGCAGTTCTATGACCTTCTGAACCTTGTCTACAATGAGCTCGGCCTCGAATCGGAACGCGGCCAGCTTCTTGAAACCATGGTGGAATACTTTCCCAGCGAGGAAAGTTACTGGGTTCAGCTGGCCTCGGCATACTCCGCGGCGAACCGGCGGAAAGACGCTCTCGCCGCGCTTGAGGTCGCTTACAAAGCGGGCCTGATTGAGGACGAGGATAAAATCATTACCCTCGCTCAGTTCTATTATGATCAGAACAACCCGTTCCGGGGTGCGCAGCTTCTTTCCAGCGAGATGGATGCCGGCAACGTGGCGCGCGACCTTGGAAACCTCGAGCTTTTGGCCCAGCTCTGGGCCGCGGCGCGGGAGCAGGACGAGGCGATCGCGATCCTGAGCGAGGCGGCGCCGAAGCGGAATGACGGTCGGCTCTACTATCAGCTTGGTCAGAGCTACTTCGCCGATGAGCGGTTCGATCTGGCGGTACGCAACCTTCGAACGGCCATTCAACGTGGGGGTCTGGACAATCGCGAGGTCGGTCAGGCCTATGTGCTGATCGGAACCGCGCTGTTCCAGGAGGACACTGACAGTGCCGACGCTCGCGCAGCATCACGTGCCGAGTTCGTCCGCGCAGCTCGCTACGATAGCGCGAGAAGCGTGGCCCAGAACTGGATCAACTACATTGATCTTTATGAAGACACTCTTCGTCGTCAGGCGGAGGTCGAATTCAGCCAGGCTGTCGAGCGGCAGACGCGGGAAATCCAGCGCTGCAAGTCGCTGATCGACGTGATCGAGCTGGGTGGCCGGACCGAGGTTCCGGAAGAGCGCATCAACCAGTGCCGTGCGCTTCTTGAAGACGTCGACAGCGGTATGACCGCCGAGCAGATGGTCCGCGCTGAAATGGATGGGACCGAAGGGAGCGAAGCTGACGCTGAGGAAGATGAAGCGAGCGAAGGCTGACCCCCTGCCTCCCAACGAATGAAAAGGCGCGGCTTCGGCCGCGCCTTTTTTTTGCTTACCCGTTCCAAAGAGCGCTGCTCATCGAAGTCCCGGCCTGTATGGGGACGGACCTGGATGAAGGCGCTCGAGCGCTCCTTCGCTTCCCCTGCGCTTGGCACGCCGAAGCCCGATGGACAGCCTCGCTGGCAAAGACGGCGGGTGTTGATTGGACCGCATCTCTGGCACGGTTCGTCCCTGTCGGTCGGAAAGCCGACGCAGGCACCTCTTTCCTCGACAGCGCTGCAACTCAATCCGGCTTGGCATCAATCTGGCGATCAGGATGCGCTTCTGCGACACCGGGCCAGGAGAGAAGGTTCTCTTCAACCTTCAAAAGATGCGGGAAGCGACTGATATCCGAGCCAAAACGACGTCCAGCGTAAAGTTGCGGTAGAAGATAGCAATCTGGAACCCCGGGGCTGTCGCCGCCTAGAAAGCGATGATCCCGTCCGCCCCGGGCGGCTTCAGCCTCGAGAGCCCCGAACCCCTGTTCGATCCAGTGTGCGGCCCAGGCAAAGGCTTCTTCACGGCTGCGGTCATACTCGCTCTGAAGATATTTCAGGATGCGCAGGTTCTGGATCGGGTGGGTGTCACAGCCGATGATCGCGGCGAGATGACGTTGCCTTGCCCTTGCGACCGGCTCATCGGGCAGGAGCCGAGGGCCCGGCAGTGTCTCGTCGAGATATTCGATGATCGCGGGGCTCTGCCCTATGACGGTGCCGTCGTCCAGAACCAGGGCCGGGACCAGCCCTTGAGGGTTGAGGCTTCGATAGGCCTCGCCGCAATGTTCCCCTTCGAGGAGGTTCACGGGTACGATGGTGACCGAGGCACCTTTCAGAGCGAGAGCGATCCGAACCCGGTAAGAGGTTCCCGACCGCCAGTAGCTGTAGAGTTTCATCTGCAAAGCCTCCCTAACCGCACGCGCCGATGATTTGGCATCAGCGCGTTTGGACGATAGGGCTGCCGCGAACACAAAAGCGAGGGTTTGCATGAAACTGGCATCGTTGAAGAGCGGACGCGACGGCGTCCCTGTGGTGGTCAGCCGAGATCTGAGCCGCTGCGCCAAGGCTGACGGCATCGCCGCGACCATGCAGGACGCGCTGGACCGTTGGGAGGAAACCGAGGGGCCGCTTCGTGAGCTGGCCGCCAAGGTCGAGGCGGGCGACGTCGAAACCCAGCCATTCGACCAGGAGAAAGCCGAATCGCCTCTGCCGCGCGCCTATCAATGGGCTGACGGCTCGGCCTATATCAATCACGTGGAGCTGGTCAGGAAGGCCCGCGGCGCCGAAGTCCCGGACAGCTTTTACGAAGACCCGCTGATGTATCAGGGCGGATCGGACGACTTCCTCGCGCCGCGCGAAGACATTCCGCTCGGCGACGAGAAATGGGGTCTCGATCTTGAAGGCGAGATCGCTGTGATCACCGGCGATGTTCCTATGGGCGCAACCCCCGAAGCGGCTTCGGCCGCGGTCAGGCTGATCATGCTCGTCAACGACGTCAGCGCCCGCGGCCTGATACCGGGCGAGCTCGCCAAAGGCTTCGGTTTCTTCCAGTCGAAGCCCCCGACGGCGTTCTCGCCGGTGGCGGTGACGCCGGACGAACTTGGCGAGGCGTGGGACGGCAAGAAGCTCAGCGGCGCCCTCAAGATCGACCTCAACGGCGAGGCCTTCGGCCGGGCCGATGCTGGCAAGGAGATGACGTTCGGCTTTGACCGGCTGGTGGCCCACGCCGCAAGGACGCGTCCGCTCGGAGCTGGCTCCATCATCGGTTCGGGAACGGTTTCGAACAAGCTGGACGGCGGACCCGGCAAGCCTGTCGCCGAAGGCGGGGCCGGCTATAGCTGCATCGCCGAGATCCGGATGATTGAAACGATCAACAACGGCGAAGCCACGACGTCGTTTCTCAAGAACGGCGACCGCGTGACGATCTGGATGGAGGACGCCGAAGGAGAATCGATCTTCGGCACGATCGACCAGACCGTTCGCAAGGTCTGACAAATAAAAAGCCCCGGGCGGTTTCCCGGGGCTTTTTTCTGTCCGTGATCCGATTGTCAGCCGAGGTCCGGTTCCGGGCCGCCTTCGGCGATCCAGTTGTCGATCCGGTCTTCGAGCACGGTCAGCGGTGCGCCGCCGTCCCGCAGGATTTCGTAATGGAAGACCGCCACGTCGAAATCTTCGCCGAGCTGTTCTTCCGCACGGGCCCTCAGCTCCTGGATCTTCAGCATACCCGTCTTGTAGGCGAGTGCCTGACCCGGCCAGACCGAGTAGCGTTCGATTTCCGAGGCCACGCCCGAACGTTCCATCCCGGCATTGGCGACCATGTAGTCGATGGCCTCCTCGCGGGTCCATTTCTTGGCGTGCATGCCGCTGTCGACGACGAGACGGACCGCTCGGAAAAGCTCGTCCCGCAGGCGGCCGAGATCGCCGTAGCGGTCGTCTTCGTAAAGACCGATCTCCTCGGCGAATTTCTCCGAGTAAAGAGCCCAACCTTCCGCAAAGCCGGTCGATGACGCACTGTACCGCACCAGGAGAGGTGTTGCCTTTGCATCGGTGCCCAGGGCGAGCTGGAAGTGGTGGCCCGGCACGGCCTCGTGGTAGGTCAGCGTCGGCAGCGAAAACTTCGGCTGGGCCGCCGTGGTCCTCAGGTTGATGAAGTAGAGGCCCGGCCGCGAGCCGTCTTCGGCTGGCGAGACATAATAGCCGCCCGGCGCGCCTTCCTGCGCATATTCCGGCACCGGACGGATCTCGAAGCCGATCGAGGGGGTCTGGAGGAAATACTCATCCATGACCTCTTCGGCGTTCGCGGCGAGGTCGCGGATATATTGCAGAAGCTCTTCCTTGCCTTCCGGCGTATCGGGGAAGAGCTGGTCGGGATCAGCGGTCAGTTGCGCCAGGCGTTCGCCCACCGAACCTTCGGTCATGCCGATCTCTTCGAAGATGGCTTCCATCTCGTTCTGGATGCGGGCGACTTCGCGCAGCCCGAGTTCATGGACACCATCACCGCCAAGGGTGCTTTCGCCGTTCGTCTTGACGTAAAGATCGTAGAGTTCAGAGCCCCTCGGAATGTCCCAGATGCCAGCATCATGCGTGGCGTCGGCACGGTGCTTCTCGAGCGTGTCGATGAGGAGCTGATACCCCGGATAAACCGACTGCTCGACCGCTTCGACAGCCGAAGCGATGAGGGCGTCCTTGTCCTCGATGTCGAGATCGCTGATCGCGCTTTCCAGATGGGTGACGAGGACGTTCTCCTCAGGCTCAGAGGCAATGAAGCCCTCCGCATTCCGAAGAGCGCCCTCGATGGCGTAGTCTGGAGGCAAAGCGCCAGCTTCCGCGTTGGCATTCATCAGCTCGACCGTGCCGGCGAACTGCTCATCGAAAAGGTTGAGCCGCGCAACATAGGCTTCGGCATCGTCGAGGCTGGTCAGTGCGTGGGACTGGGTCATCGCCTGGGGCAGGTCGACGTGGATGCCGCCGATCTGGGTAACGACATAGGGGCTGCCGAAACCGCCAGCGAGATAGTAGCCCGCTTCTTCCGCCAAGGCATCAAGGCTATCGGCTTCGTCCTGGCCGGCCGTGAGGATGGCCAGCCATTCCCGGCGTTCCGGCGAGAGGGCTTCGGCGTCGAGCCCGGCGAGCTCTGCCTCGAAGGCATCCGATATCGCCTCGTTCTCTTCGTAGCCCGCAATGCCGGGAGTGCCCAGACGGTCCTTGTAGCGTCCGCCGGCCTCTTCCTCGGAGAGGTTGAGAGAGCTTGCGTAGAGCGGGTTGGCTTGCAGCACTTCGACCGTGTACTCGCTGACGATGCGATCGAAAGCCTGGTCGGCCGTTTCTGCCTGGGCCACTTCTCCGGTGTTTTCCGATGTCAGGTCGGCCGTGTTCTCGGACGAAACGGCGATCTCCTCATCGCCGCCGCCGCAGGCAGCCAACAGCGCGAAGGCCGCGCCGCCAAGGAGAAGTTTCGCTTTCAGGATCGGTTGGTTCATCGGGCTGCCTCATACAACGTTTCAGGAAGAGTTCGGTCCTCGGGAACTTCTACGCAAGGGCTTCTTGCGACGTTCTCATTTTGTGCGAGCTCAGCATTGAAGAATATCCATGCAGCGCCCACCTAGCTGTGAGGTGTTGCCGACAGGGACACCGGACTATTCGATGCTCATGAGAGGTCGCTATGCAATTCGAGAACTTCACCGACCGCGCACGCGGTCTCATTCAGGCTGCCCAGACGATCGCTGTCCGGGAAAGCCATCAACAGATCACTTCCCACCACCTTCTGAAAGCCTTGCTTGACGACAGCGAGGGGCTGGCCTCGAACCTGATCCGCAAGGCTGACGGCGACCCGGCGGTCGCGCTGCAGCTCGCCGACCAGGCTCTTGCCAAGCTGCCGCAGGTCGAAGGGCAGGGCGCGCAGACCTATCTTGCCCAAGGCACCGCCAAGGTGCTCGCCCGGGCCGAAGAGATCGCGAAGAAGGCTGGCGACAGCTTCGTCACCGCCGAGAGGCTGCTCGTGGCGCTCGCCATGGAAGGCGAGGCGAAGGACGCGCTTGCCAAGGCGAAGGCGAGCCCGCAGGCCCTGAACGCCGCGATCAACGACGTCCGCAAGGGCCGCACGGCCGACAGCGCCAATGCCGAGCAGGGCTATGACGCACTCAAGCGCTATGCCACCGATCTCACCGAGCGGGCGAGGGCAGGCAAGCTCGACCCCATCATCGGCCGCGACGAGGAGATCCGCCGTGCGATGCAGATCCTCAGCCGCCGGACGAAGAACAATCCCGTACTGATCGGTGAGCCCGGCGTCGGCAAGACCGCCATCGCCGAAGGTCTCGCCCTGCGGATCGTCAATGGCGACGTGCCCGAGAGCCTGAAGAACAAGGCGCTCCTCGCGCTCGACATGGGTTCCCTGATCGCGGGCGCGAAATATCGAGGTGAGTTCGAGGAGCGGCTCAAGGCCGTTCTCTCGGAGGTGGAAGCCGCGGAAGGCGGCATCATCCTTTTCATCGACGAGATGCACACGCTGATCGGCGCCGGAAAAGGCGACGGGGCCATGGATGCCTCGAACCTTCTGAAGCCGGCCCTGGCGCGCGGGGAGCTTCATTGCATCGGCGCGACGACCCTCAACGAGTACCGTAAGCACGTCGAAAAGGACGCAGCGCTGGCCCGGCGTTTCCAGTCGGTTTTCGTCAGTGAGCCGACGGTCGATGATACGATCTCGATCCTCCGGGGCCTGAAGGAGAAATACGAACTCCATCACGGCGTCAGGATCTCGGATGGCGCCATCGTCGCCGCATCGACCTTGTCGAACCGCTACATCACCGACCGCTTCCTGCCTGACAAGGCGATCGACCTGGTGGACGAGGCCGCATCCCGGCTGCGCATGGCGGTCGATTCGAAGCCTGAGGAGCTCGATGCCCTCGACCGCCAGATCATCCAGATGAAGATCGAGCGGGAGGCTTTGAGGAAGGAACAGGACGAAGCGTCGAAAGACCGCCTCAATGCTCTCGAGGGGGAGCTTGCCGATCTCGAGCAGCGCTCCTCCGAGCTCACCGCGCGCTGGGAGGCGGAGCGGCAGGCGCTTGCCTCCTCCACCGAGGTGAAGGAGCAGCTCGACCGCCTGCGTGCCGAACTGGCCGATGCCGAACGCACCGGCGATCTCGGACGCGCTTCGGAGCTGAAATACGGCCGCATCCCGCAGCTCGAAAAGCAGGTCGAGGACGCGCAGGGCCAGGATCACGGTGACCTTGTGCACGAAGTCGTGGACAGCGAAGCGGTGGCGCAGGTCGTCTCCAAATGGACGGGCATCCCCGTCGACAAGATGCTGGAAGGCGAGCGCGAGAAGCTTCTTCGCATGGAAGACGCGCTTCACCGCCGGGTCATCGGTCAGGAGGAAGCGGTCGGTGCGGTTTCCGCCGCTGTCCGGCGTGCCCGCGCCGGGCTTCAGGATCCCAACCGGCCGCTGGGCAGCTTCCTGTTCCTTGGCCCGACCGGGGTCGGCAAGACCGAGTTGACCAAGGCGCTGGCGAATTTCCTCTTCGATGACGACCAGGCGATCCAGCGGATCGACATGTCGGAATTCATGGAGAAGCATGCCGTCAGCCGCCTGATCGGTGCGCCTCCGGGCTATGTCGGTTATGAGGAAGGCGGGGTGCTGACCGAAGCGGTTCGCAGACGGCCTTATCAGGTGGTCCTCTTTGACGAGGTCGAAAAAGCCCACCCTGATGTCTTCAACGTCCTTCTCCAGGTCCTAGATGAGGGACGCCTGACGGACGGTCAGGGGCGGACCGTGGATTTCCGCAACACGCTGATCATCCTGACCTCGAACCTCGGTGCGGAGTTCATGGCCGGGCTCAGCGACACGGCCGATGTGGGGGCTGTGCGCCCGCAGGTGATGGATGCGGTGAGGGCGGCCTTCAGGCCGGAATTCCTCAACCGCCTGGATGAGATTATCCTCTTCCATCGCCTCAAGCGCGAGCAGATGGGTGCGATCGTCGATATCCAGATCGGGCGTCTCGAAAACCTCCTCGCGGACAGGAAGATCACCATCGAGCTCGACGAGACCGCGCGGGAATGGCTCGCGGCAGCGGGCTATGATCCTTCCTTCGGTGCCCGTCCGCTCAAAAGGGTGGTGCAGAAGGCCGTGCAGGATCCTCTCGCCGAGAAGATCCTTTCGGGGGAGGTGAAGGACGGGACCGTTCTGAAGCTCTCGGCCGATGCAGATGGGCTGCTCCTGAACGGCGCACCCTTGCGTTCGCGCGAGGTCTTCAGCCTCGGCGGCAATGGCGTACAGCCGACCGCGCCGACCAGTCCGCTTCTCAACTGACACCGAAAAGTGCCGTTCACGAAACCGTGAGCGGTACTTTTGTGTCGAATTCAAGCGAAAAGGTTCCTGCGAACGACGGCGTCCCGGGCTGCGCTGTTAATCTTAGAAAAGAATGAAGCCCACATATGACAACGCTTTGCAGTCGTCCTTACGGTTAACGAAGTGCTGACGTTAATCTCTGCAAAGATAACCTAACCTCTTCCTTTCAAAGCAGTTTCGAAAGCGGAGACTTCCTCTTAACAGGTCTTCGCTATTTGTCATGCTCCAGCCGGCGGGGGTCCGGCATGTGAGGAGAGAGAAATGACCAGCAACAAGAACGCTCGCATTTCGGTTCCGGCAGCGGTGGTGGCCGCCTTCCTGGGATCGTTCGGTGGGAGCATGGCTCTGGCCAACGAGCCGGCGGTGATCAAGCCGGTAGCGCCTGAATATCCGCGTGCGGCTGAACGCCGTGAGATCGAAGGCAACGTCGTCGTCAGCATCGATGTCGGTGCGGACGGTTCGGTGACCAACGTCGCCATCGTCGAATCGGTGCCGGCAGGCATCTTCGACAGCTCGGCGATCAACGCCGTCAAACGCTGGAAGTTCGAGAGCGGCAAGCCCGCCACCGGCGTCAAGAAAGCCATTCGCTTCAAGCTGGAAGGCTGACCAGCGAAGCGGGGAATTTAGACCAGAGGGGACTGGGGCAACATGAATCGGTTCACAACGATCCGTACACGATTACTGAGCGGTCTGACCGCATCGGCACTTCTGCAGCTCATTGCATTAGGGGTTGCCCTTGTCGCGCTTTACTCGACTGTGGGTGCCGTCAGGCAGGTCAGTTTCGAAAAGTTGCCCCAGTCCAATCTGGCTTCACAGCTCGCCTTTTCTTCCGAACGGATGGGCGATGATATCGGCAGTCTGATCACTGCCGAAGACGACTGGATTCTTCAGGAAAGCTACGCGGACTTCCAGAAGCGTTTCGCCGACAGCGAACCCGTCTTCCAGGAACTGAAAGAAGGTGTTTCGGACCAGGCCCAGATCACGGCCCTCGAAGAAGCGCGCGGCTCTCTTGCAGACAGCGCGAAGCTCGTCCACGACGCCCGTGAAAGCTTCCTGAACTACAACAAACAACAAAGCGATCTCCGCGCCACCGGCTCGGCCTTGCGCCAATCCCTGCAGGAGGCGCTGGAAGGCTCGATCGACAATGCCGACGAAGCGGACGTCGAGACGCTCCTGCGCCTTGGCCTGTCGGCGAACTACATCGCCACTCTTTACTCGGACAGTCTCGCAGCGCCGGACGGTGAGGTCGTTGCCTCGCTCGAAGACCGCTTTGCGACCTATGCCGACGATGTCCGCATCAACCTCGCGATCCTTCAGGACGCGGCGAGCCCCGAAGTCCACGACTTCGCCAAGCGCTTCCTCGAAGTCGGCGACCCGGAAGCGGGCGTCTTCGCGATCCGCCGCGCCGAGCAGGCTGCGCTTTCCGAAGCCAGCATCGCCCGCCGTGCCGCCGAAGACGCGGTGATGGCGCAGAACGAGGCGATCACGCAACTCGTCGCGGGGATCGGCGCCGACGCCCAGACCGCTGCCGAAGAGACCCTGTCCGGCGTCGAATTCAACTCGATGCTCCTCAGCGTCATCGCGATCGTCAGCCTCGGCATGGCCGGCGGCCTCGGCTATTTCTACGTCCACCGCGGTATCCTGCGGCGGATGGATGGTCTGTCCACGGTCATGAACGAGGTTGCGCAAGGCGACCTGTCCGTCGTGCCCGATGGTCTCGATGTGCAGGACGAGCTGGGAGCCATGTCGCGTGCTCTCGAAGTCTTCCGGGAAAACGCCGTCAAGGCCCGCAAGCTCAACGAGGAAATGCTGGCCGCGCAGGAAGAGAAGATCGAAGCCGAGCGCCGCGAGCGCGAGGCCGCCGAGCAGCGCCGCATTGCCGAGGCGAAAGCCGAGGAAGAGCGCCGCGAAGCCGAAGAGCGCGCCCGTCAGGAGCGTGAGGCAGCTGCTGAGCGTGAACGACAGCTCAAGGAAGAAGCGGCCCAGCGCGAGATGGAAGAGCGTGAGCG
This sequence comes from uncultured Caulobacterales bacterium, assembly GCA_964556115.1. Taxonomy (GTDB): domain Bacteria; phylum Pseudomonadota; class Alphaproteobacteria; order Caulobacterales; family Parvularculaceae; genus Parvularcula. The sequence continues at coordinate 108,943 of CAZKVC010000005.1, read as the reverse complement.
CCAGCGCGAACGCGAAGCCGAAGCCCTGCGCCAGCGCGCCGAGGAAGAAGCGCGCCTGATGCGCGAAAAGGCCGAAGCCGAAGAGAAGGCCCGCAAGGAGCGCGAAGCTGCGGCCGAACGTCAGCGTCAGGAAGAAGAGCAGCGCCGCCAGGAAAAACTCGAGGCCGAAGAGCGCGAGCGCCAGCTTCGCGAGGAAGCCGCCGAGCGCGAGCGCATCGCCGAGAAGAAACGCCAGGAAGCCGAAGCCAAGGCACTTCAGGAGAAGGCCGAGGAAGAAAAGCGCCGCCTGCAGGAACGCGCCGAAGCGGAAGCCCGCGCCCGGAAGGAGCGCGAGGAAGCCGCCGAGCGTCAGCGCAAGGCCGAGATCGAAGCACAGGAGAAACTGGAAGAGCAGCGCCGCGCGATGATCCAGAAGCTCGGCTCCTCGATCGGCGAAGTGGTCCGCGCCGCCCAGTCCGGGGACTTCTCGAAGACCGTGGAAGCGGATTTCGAGGACGAAGAACTCAACGAACTTGCGGGCAACCTCAACAGGCTCGTGGCTACCGTCAAAGGCGGCCTTGAAGAGACCATAACGGTGCTCCGCGCCCTCCAGGACAGTGACCTCACCAAGCGCGTGGACGGCGAGTACGAGGGTGCCTTTGCCCAGCTTCGGGACGGCGTGAACTTCTCCGCGGACGGACTGGCCAACGTTCTGATGAACCTGCGCGGGACGTCGACCCAGGTCGGAACCTCGCTCAGCGAGCTTCTCGGCAGCGTCGACGAGCTCTCCGCCCAGACCTCGACCCAGGCTGCGACCCTGGAAGAGACCTCTGCGTCCCTGCAAAGCTTCACCAGCACCGTGGAGCAGACCGCCAAGCGGACCGCCGAGATGCGTGACAACGCGCGCGGCACCCAGTCCAAGGCCGAAGAAGGCGGTCAGGTGATGGAAGAGGCGACCCACGCGATGGACCGTGTGGCGAAATCCTCGAAGAAGGTGACCGAGATAACCTCAGTCATCGAATCGATCGCCTTCCAGACCAACCTTCTCGCCCTCAACGCCAGCGTCGAAGCGGCGCGGGCAGGCGATGCGGGCAAGGGCTTCGCGGTTGTGGCAGCCGAGGTGCGCAACCTCGCTCAATCCACAGCCAACGCCTCGAAGGAGATCGGCCAGCTCATCGGTCAGTCCAACGAGGAAATCAAAGGCGGGGTCGAGCTCGTCTCGAAAGCCGCCGACGACCTCAAGGCGATCGTCGAGGAAGTGGCCATCAACGTCGCCCTTATCGACGACATCAGCCAGGCAACCGAGAGCCAGCATCTCACCCTGCGCGAGATCAACGCTGCGATGACCGATCTCGACCGCCTGACCCAGGGTAACAATGGTCTGGTGGATCGTAACAACCACGCGATCAACGAGGCCAAGCGGGAGTTCGACAATCTCGATCGCCTCGTCGCCGGCTTCCGCCTTGAGGGGGATGTCAGCACCAAGGTCTTCACCGTTGAGGACGCCGCGTAGGGGCGGCGACCTTGGGGGCGGAAACCCGGGCCGGCAGCTGCCGCCCGGGTTTTTTGTCGTTTAGGGAGCCTCGCTACAGGGAACGTTTGCTGCCTTCCGCGCTGTCTCTATCTTGAGAGAACACCCAAGCTCATGCGGAGGCGCTATGCTGATACCAGGAAAACCGGTCCCCGAACTCGAAGTCGACATGCTCGGTGCGGACAGTTGGCGCCTCGCCAACGCCGCTTCGGAGAATTTCACGTTGCTGATCTTCTATCGCGGCCTTCATTGCCCACTCTGTAAAGAACAGCTCGGCACCCTCAACGGCATGATGGACCGCTTCGACGAGCTGGGGGTCAAACCCTTCGCGCTGTCGATGGATAACCAGGAACGCGCGCAGCAGACCTTCGAGGATTGGGACGTCCGCAACGTTCCCATGGGCTTCAATCTCAAGGAAGAGCAGGCCCGTCAGTGGGGTCTCTACATATCAAAGGGCATCCAGGAGGGCGAGCCGGACCGTTTCTCAGAGCCCGGAATGTTCCTTGTGCGTCCCTCAGGTGAACTCTACGCCGCCTTTGTGCAGAGCGTGCCCTTCGCGCGGCCGACCCTTGACGATCTCGCTTCGGGCATCGAGTTCATCCTGAACAAGGACTACCCCGCACGCGGAACGGAGAGCTGAACATGATCATCACCACCACCGACAATGTTCCCGGTCGCGAAGCGGGAGAGCCCCTGGGCATCGTCGCGGGCGAAGCCATTCTTGGCGTGAACTACTTCCGCGATCTTTTCGCGGGCGTGCGCGACATCATCGGCGGACGCTCCGGCGGCTATCAGAAAGCGCTTCGCGAGGCGCGCAACCACGCGATGGCGGACATGAAGGACGAAGCGAAGCGCCTCGGCGCGGATGCCGTCATCGGCGTCGATATCGACTACGAAGCCGTCGATACCCAGAAGGGCAGTATGCTGATGGTAAGCTGCAACGGCACGGCTGTGAAGCTGCGCTGACCCACGAGGATCACCGCCAGGGCCTAGCCGCCCTCGGGGCCCGGCGGCACCGTCCTTGGCGGCCCGGGCAAAAGCCGCTAACCCGCCGCCGTTTCAGGTTTTGCAAAGGACCCGCCTATGTCATCCCTCGCCCTCCTGTTCCCCGGTCAAGGAAGCCAGAAACCCGGCATGGGCCGCGACCTTGCGGACAATCATGATGTGGCCCGGCGGGTATTTGAAGAGGTCGATGAAGCTCTGTCCCAGAAGCTCTCGGCCCTGATGTTCGATGGCCCGGCCGATGAGCTGACCCTCACCACCAATGCCCAGCCCGCCCTCATGGCCTGCTCGGTGGCGGCTTTCCGGGTGCTGAAGGAGGAGGCAGGGCTCTCCCTCGACAACGTTGTCGGCCTTGCCGGGCATTCACTCGGCGAATACTCCGCCCATGCCTGTGCGGGCAGTTTCGACCTTGCGACGGCCGCGAAGCTTTTGCGGGTCAGGGGCGATGCCATGCAGTCGGCCATGCCGGTCGGCGAGGGCGCCATGGCGGCGATCCTCGGTCTCGATATCGACAAGCTCGCTTCCCTTCTCGAGGGCAGCGATGCCGAGATCGCCAATGACAACTGCCCGGGTCAGGTGGTGATCTCCGGCCCGGCCGCCGCCATCGACAAGGCCTGTGACGCGGCGAAGAAAGCCGGGGCGAAGCGGGCGTTGAAGCTCGATGTCTCCGCGGCGTTCCACTCCAGAGGCATGATGCCCGCGCAGGAACGCATGGCCGAGGCTCTCGCGGACGCGAAGATTTCGGCTCCCGCCCGCCCGGTGATCGCCAATGTCGACCAGGCAGACGTTTCCTCCCCTGACGAGGTGCGCCGCACCCTGACGGAGCAGGTCACAGGCCAGGTGCGCTGGCAGGACTGCGTCAAGGTCCTCTCCTCGATGGATGCCGAAACCTTCCTCGAGCTCGGCGCGGGCAAGGTCCTCGCCGGACTTCAGAAGAAGATCCTGCCTGAGACCCGTGCCGCCTCCTTCGGCCAGACGTCGGATCTCGCAACGGCCGAGGCGCTTCTTCGGGGTTGACGCCCCATCTTCCGCGTTGAGACGGATGAAAGGTCCGCCGTGTTAGGCTTCCCTTCCGAGGGGAAACGGCGGGCCTGATGAACTGGCGTCATGCGTTGAAACGATGGGAAGCGTTTTTGCGCATCGACCATGGCGCCGATGCCTGGTCGCTTGGCCGGCAGCGCGCCGTCTACACCTATGCGGCGCTGTTCTCGTTCTTCCAGCTTCCCAATCTCGTCACCATGACGGTCAGTTATGGCCGCTGGACCACGGATCACACGGCGAGCCTGGTGGCGATCTTCGCTTTCGCGGCGGTCCCGCTTTTCCTGCGCTGGACGAAGAATTTCCCCTTCTACGCTGCCGTCTACAGCCTTCTCTCGCTTGCCGGGCTCTGCGCCTCGAGCCTCGGCGCCGGTATTCACAGTGCGCTGCTGCCAGCGGTTGTCCTGGGACCGATGATGGCGGCCTTCGTCTGCGGGTGGCGTTCGGCCATCGTCGTCGGCACCGGCTGCGCGTGTTTTCTGACCTTCCAGTTCGTCAACTCCATCGACCTGATCTTCACCGATCCCGCCTGGACGCCCGAGCGCACCCAGCAGCGCTATTTCCAAGGCCTCTACGCCTTGGGCATGGGCACCACGATGAGCGCGCTTCTCAGCGCCATCTGCGAGCGGGCGCTGCGTGACATCGGCTCCGCGCTTTCCGCCGCCGAGCGGTCGGCACGCGCCAAGAGCGAGTTCCTCGCTACGATGAGCCATGAGCTCAGAACACCGATGAACGGTGTCCTGGGCCTCACCGAAGCGGTCATGTCCGAAGCGCCGGGGCCCCTCAATCATGACCAGAAGAAGCTCCTCACTCATGTCAGGGGGTCGGGTGAGCACCTCCTGTCGCTTCTCAACGACCTTCTCGATTTCTCCAAGATCGAGGCCGGCAAGTTGCGCATCGACAGGCGGGACTTCGATCTCGCAGAGCTGACCGAAGCGGTCGTCACGACCTATGCGGAAACCGCACACGCAAAGGACATCGTCCTGCGCGCCGAGCTTGCGCCCGTGCTGCCTTCGCGGGTCCATGGCGACGACCAGCGCATCCGTCAGATCCTCAACAATCTCATTTCCAACGCCGTCAAGTTCACTGCGACCGGCGAAGTGGTCCTGTCCGCCGATCAGGGTGCAGACGGAAATTTCGTCTTCCGGGTTGCGGACACCGGCAAGGGGGTCTCGCCGGACCTGGCCGACAGCATCTTCGAACCCTTCGAACAGGGAGAGGCGGGCACGACGAGAACCTTCGGCGGCACGGGCCTTGGCCTGCCGATCTGCCGCATGCTCTGTGAACAGATGGCCGGAGCGATCGAACTCGAAAGCTCTTCCGCCGAAGGAAGCACCTTCAAGGTGACGCTGCCGCTCCGTCAGGCCGAAACCCCAGGCGGGGGCGGCATGAACGTGCCGAAGAGGGAGTTTTCCTTCTCGGGCCGCCGCGTGCTCGTGGCTGAGGACAACGAGGTGAACCGCCTCGTCCTGAGCCAGTTCCTCCGGAACTGGGGGCTGACGATCGTCTTTGCCGAGAACGGTCAGGAGGCGCTCGACCTTTTCGCGGCAGGGGACTTCGACCTGCTCCTGGTCGACCGTCAGATGCCGGTCCTGGACGGCGAGGCTGTGGTCAGGGCGATCCGCAGCCAGCCCTCGGGCGAGAGCTTGCCGATCGTTGCCGTGACCGCGGATGTGATGGCCGGGGACGAGGACGCCATGGCGCGGGCGGGGGTCGACGGCTTCGTCGGCAAGCCCCTGCGCCCCGAAGCCCTCGGCCAGTCGATCGCCGAAGCTTTCGCAAAGCGGCGCTTCATGACCGAAGCAGGTGACAGACGGGGCGGCGCGGCCTAACCCCGCGCCCATGTTCGATCTCAGCTCCAAGACCGCTCTCGTCACCGGCGCCACAGGCGGCATCGGTGAAGCCATCGCCCGCACCCTCCATGCTCAAGGGGCAACCGTCGCCCTTTCGGGCCGGAATGAGGACAAGCTCTCCGCCCTCGCTGACAGCCTCGGCGAGCGGGTCCATGAGCTTCCCGCCGATCTCTCCGATCTCGGTGCCTGCGACGAGCTTCCGGGCCGCGCGCAGGCAGCCATGGGCGGCCTCGACATCCTCATCGCGAATGCCGGCATCACCAGGGACAACCTGATGATGCGGATGAAGCCCGAGGATTTCGACGACGTCATCAAGGTCAATCTGACGGCGACCTGGCACATGGCGAAGGCTTCCTTACGCGGCATGATGAAGGCGCGTAGCGGCCGCATCATCGGCATCACCTCGGTCGTGGGCGTCACCGGCAATCCGGGGCAAAGCAATTATGCGGCTTCGAAGGCCGGGATGATCGGGATGATGAAGTCCCTCGCCGCCGAGGTCGCAAGCCGCGGCATCACTGCCAACTGCATCGCGCCGGGTTTCATCGCCACCGCCATGACCGAGGCGCTGAACGACGACCAGAAGTCCAAGATCAACGAGAACATCCCCGCCGGACGGATGGGCTCGCCCGAAGATATCGCCGCAGCCGCGGCCTACCTGGCGTCGGACGAGGCGGCTTACGTCACCGGGCAGACCCTGCACGTGAATGGCGGCATGGCGATGATCTGACCTTGTCGCCGGTCACGCGACCGTGAAGGCGGGAACGAAAAGTTCCCGCCTGGCGTTACGCGCCGGACATGCAGAACCCGTTTCAAGCCGAACCCGCCGACCAGGAAACCGAGAACGAGACGGCCTCGTCCATTCCGGATCCTGATATCGAATCCTTCGGCGATCTCGGCAATTACATCGCCGAGCGGTTTGTCAGCTACGGAGAGGCGGCCCTCGCCCTTGCGCCGCGGCTGATCATCGTTGTCGTCATCCTTCTGATCACCTGGGGTATCGCCCGGCTCGTGCGGATGGCGGCAGGGTTTGCAACCCGGCGCACCGGCATGCGCCAGTCGCTGACGGATCTGATCAAGACCCTCACCGGCCTTCTCGTCTGGATCGTCGGTATCTTCATGGCGATGTCGGTGCTCTTCCCGTCGATCAACCCGGGAAGCATTCTCACCGGGCTCGGGGTCGGCGGCATCATCATCGGGATCGCCTTCCAGGACATCTTCAAGAACTTCATGGCGGGCGTTCTGATCCTTGCCCGCAGGACCATGGCGATCGGCGACTACATCGAGACCACGGACGTCGAAGGCCGGATCGAACACATCACCCTTCGCGACACCTATCTGCGGCGGGTGGATGGCGAACTGGTCCTCGTGCCCAATGCCCATCTTTTCGAGAACCCTGTCAGGGTTTGGACCGATCCCACCTATCGCCGCTACGACATCGTGGTGGGCGTGGGCTATGGCGAGGATGCAGCCGCGGCCCGCGAGGTGATCCAGGAGGCCATGAACGGGCTCGATTTCGGATCGGGCAAGGCGCCCCAGGTCTTCGCTGCCAGCTTCGGCTCCAGCTCCATCGACTATAATGTCAGATGGTGGGCCGAACCCGAGCCCCTCGACATGCATACCTCCCGCAACGAAGTGGTGCTGGCGGTCAAGAAAGCGCTGGACGATGCGGGCATCGAAATCCCGTTCCCCTACAGGACATTGACCTTCGCGGAGCCACTCCGCCTCGATCAGGACATGAAATCGCCTGAAAGTGGTGGGGAAAGCCGATAATCCGCCTTGCGGGCGGCAAAACCATCTACGAGGATCGCTTGCACGGTTTTTCGGCTTCCCTTACAGCGCGAAAACAATCAGACGTCTTAGCCGATCCCCGGGAAGACGAAGAAGGAGTTCCCCATGTCGGACAACATCGCCGAACGCGTTCAGAAAATCACCGTCGAACACCTCGATGTGGACGCGTCCAAAGTCGAGCCGAAAGCCAGCTTCATCGACGATCTTGGCGCCGACAGCCTCGACATCGTCGAGCTCGTCATGGCGTTTGAAGAAGAGTTCGACATCGAGATCCCCGATGACGCGGCCGAGACCATCCAGACGGTCGGCGATGCGATCGACTTCATCAAGGCCCGCCAGGGCTAAGCTGCCCGGCCACAAGGTTGCGCGGCGCTCGATCGCCCGCAACTGACCGGCAGGCGTTGCCACAGTCAGGGCCTGCCTCGGGCTGTCTTCGTTCATGAAGGCAGCCTTATGCTTTTGTTGAGCACGAAGGAGGTCCGATCATGAGACGTGTGGTCGTCACAGGTATTGGCCTGGTCACGCCCCTGGGCACCGGTACGGTCGAGCAGAGCTGGCAGAAGCCCTGGCAGAACCTTCTTGAAGGAAAAAGCGGCGGCCGGCGGATCGATGAACGCTTCGACGTCTCCGACCTCGCCTGCAAGATTGGCGCGACCGTGCCCCGCGAGGGCGACGCTGCCTTCAACGCCGATGATTTCGTCCCGCCCAAGGAACAGCGGCGGATGGACGATTTCATCATCTTCGGCATGGGCGCCGCCGACCTTGCGATTGCCGATGCCGGCCTGCCCCTCGAAAGCGAAGAGGACCAGGAGCGCACCGGCGTCCTGATCGGGTCCGGTATCGGTGGTCTTGACGGTATCGCCCAGACAACCGAGTTGATGAACGAGAAGGGACCGCGCCGGGTCTCGCCTTTCTTCATTCCTTCCTGCCTCATCAATCTCGCTTCCGGCCAGGTCTCGATCAAGCATGGTCTCAAAGGCCCGAACCACGCGGTCGTCACGGCCTGCGCGACGGGCGTTCACGCCATCGGCGATGCGGCTCGTCTCATCCAGCTCGGCGATGCCGATGCGATGGTGGCCGGCGGCGCGGAAAGCTCCATCTGCCGCATCGGCTATGCGGGCTTCCTTGCCTGCAAGGCGCTGACGACCAGCTTCAACGACGAGCCAGAGCGCGCATCGCGGCCTTACGACAAGGACCGGGACGGCTTCCTGATGGGCGAGGGCGCAGGCGTCGTCGTGCTCGAGGAATATGAACGCGCCAAGGCACGCGGCGCGACGATCTATGGCGAGATCATCGGCTATGGCCTGTCCGGCGACGCCTATCATGTGACCGCGCCGCTCGAGAACGGCGATGGCGGCTACCGCGCGATGAAGATGGCGCTCGCCCGCGCGAGCGTCGGCACCGACGAGATCGGCTATGTCAACGCGCACGGCACCTCCACACCCCTCGGCGATGAGGCGGAGCTGAAAGCCGTCGAGCGTCTGTTCGGCCAGGATGCCGATGGCCTTGTCATGTCCTCGACCAAATCCTCGGTCGGGCACCTCCTGGGCGCCGCCGGCGCTATCGAGGCGATCTATTCCCTTCTTGCCATGAAGGACGGCGTGGCGCCTGCCACCCTCAATCTCGACAATCCCTCGGTCGAAACACCGATCAACCTGGCCGCGAAAACCCCGGTGGAGAAACCCATCGATTGCGTGCTATCGAACAGCTTCGGCTTCGGGGGCACGAATGCATCGATCATCATGCGCAAGGTCTGAGGCATTGCGGGGAAGCGAGGGCTTCGCCCGCATCCTGCTGCTCGTCCTTCTGGCTCTGCTGGCGGCGGGGGCTTTCGCCGCCTACACGGTTTCGGAAATAATCAGCGCCCCCGGTCCTCAGGCTGAAAAACGGGTCGTCTGGATCGAACGCGGCGACTATCTGCAAGCCGTCGAGGCGAAACTGCGCGCCGAGGGGCTCCTCTCCGAAGATCTGCCCGACGGCGCATTCTACTATTACGGCCGTGCGACGGGCCTCGGCGAAGATCTGCGCGCCGGTGAGTTCGTCATCCCCGCCGACGCCTCGGTGAAGGAGATCGCCGCGACCCTGCGCGATGCCGAGCCTCTTTTGCGTTTCGTCACCATTCCCGAGGGGGTCACGACCAAACAGGCTCTGCGCCTCCTCGGTGATGCACCGGTCCTCACCGGCGAGATCACCCGCGAGCCGGGCGAGGGGGCGCTTTTGCCCGAAACCTATGCCTATGAGCGGGGGGAGAGCCGGGACGCTGTCCTGAAGCGAATGGAAGAGGCGCAGGCCACGCTCCTTGACGAACTCTGGCCGGGCCGCGCCGAGAACCTGCCCTTCGAAACCAAGGAGGACGCGGTTATCCTCGCCTCTGTCGTCGAAAAGGAAACTGCCGTCGCCTCAGAGCGCGGGCGGGTTGCCTCGGTCTTCGTCAACCGGCTGCGCCGCGGCATGCGCCTGCAGTCCGATCCGACCATTATCTACGGGATCACGGGCGGCGAGCCTTTGGGCAGGGGCATCAGGCGTTCCGAGCTCGACAATTCCGAGAACCCCTACAACACCTATCGCCGGGGCGGTCTTCCGCCGACGCCGATCGCCAATCCGGGCCGCGAATCGATCGCCGCGGTTCTCAATCCACAGCGCACGAGCGACCTTTACTTCGTCGCCGACGGCACGGGTGGGCACGCCTTTGCGGCGACCCTTCGCGAGCACAATGCCAATGTGGCCCGCTGGCGAGCCATCGAGCGCGCCCGGCGGGATGAGCCGTGAGCGAGGCCTCCGAACCCATCCAGTCCATGACCGGCTTCGGCGGCGCGGAAGGCGGTGACGAGCACGCCCTGAGCTGGCGCTGGGAGCTGCGGAGCGTCAACGGCAAAGGCCTCGACATCAAGTTCCGCACGCCCACGGGCGCGGAGGCGATCGAGACCGATGCCCGCCGTCAAGCGAAGCCACTCGGCCGCGGGTCGGTCAGTGCCAATCTTCGGGTGGAGCGGGCCACTGACGCGTCCGGCTATGTCATCAACGATGACAGCCTCGCCGCCGCCGCCGCGGCGATCGCCCATATCCGCACCGTGATCGACTGCGACAAGCCAAGACCCGAAGCGATCCTCGGCCTTCGCGGCATCCTGAAGGCACCGAACCAGGAAACCGGGTTCACCGAAGACGACGTCAGGGAGCTGACAGCAGGTTTTGGTGAGGCTCTGGGCGCGCTGCTGCAAAGCCGCAGGGCCGAAGGTGAACGCATCGCAGCGGTACTGCGCGAGCGGGTTGCCGTCATGCAGAAACTGACCGCCGGGCTGCGTCAGGACACGGCCGATACGCGCGAGCAGATGGCCTCCCGGCTGGAAACCCAACTCGGCGAGCTTTTGTCTCAGCATGTCAGTGCCGACCGGCTGGCACAGGAGGCGGCGCTTCTCGCCATCCGGGCCGATGTCCGCGAGGAGCTGGATCGGCTCGAGGTGCATCTCGCCTCCTTTGCCGAGCTTCTGGACCAGGGCGGCGTGCCCGGGCGAAGGCTCGAGTTCCTGACCCAGGAACTGATGCGCGAGGCCAGCACGCTGACCGCCAAGCTTCATTCGGCGGAGCTCAAGGGCAGGGGTCTCGATCTCAAGGAACTGGTTGATTCCCTGCGCGAGCAGGTCTTGAACATCGCATGAGCACAATGCACGTGATCGAACGCCGGGGCCTTCTTCTGGTGGTCTCGAGCCCGTCTGGCGCGGGCAAGACGACCCTGTCGCGCCGGCTTCTCGCCCATGACGCCAATATCGAAATCTCCGTCAGCGCTACCACGCGCCCGGCACGCCCCGCTGAGGTCGACGGACGTGACTACCATTTCCTCAGCCTCGACGAGTTCGACCGGCAGGAAGAGGCCGGCGCTTTTCTCGAAAGTGCCACGGTCTTCGGCAACCGCTACGGCACCCCGCGCGAGCCGGTCTTCAAGACCCTGGAGAAGGGCAAGGACATCCTTTTCGACGTCGACTGGCAAGGCAAGCAGCAGCTCGAAGAGCGCGCTGCGGGCGATGTGGTGTCGGTCTTCATCCTCCCGCCGTCGCGCGATGCCCTCGAGCAGAGGCTGCGCAACCGCGCCCAGGACAGTGACGAGGTCGTCGCCAAGCGCATGGCCCTCGCCGATAATGAGATCAGTCACTACGCCGAATATGACTATGTCATCGTCAATGACGACATCGACCGCGCCGACGCGGAGATGCGGTCGATCCTGCAGGCAGAACGCCTGCGGCGGCGGCGTCAGACGGGGCTTCGCAGCTTTGTCGACCACGTCATCGCGCCGCTGACCACAGGACAGCAGGAGAAGTCGGAAAACACATCTGGATGAGGGCCTGTTAACCCGGAACTGCTAGTCCGGAAGGCATGACAGACCAGGCTATCGATATCGCGCATCTCGACCGCTACGTCGCCGGCGACAACGCCCTGCGCGACGAAGTCCTGACCATTTTCGAAGGCCAAGTGGCACGCTGCCTCCGGCTTCTCGACCCGGACGGTCCGAACGAGGACTGGCGGGCCATTGCCCATGCCCTGAAAGGGGCCTCGCGGGGCATCGGCGCCTGGGGCGTCGGCGATGTCTGCGAGAAGGCCGAGAAGATGACCGGCACGCCGCATGACGTCCGCGAGGCGCGACTGGCTGCCAGGGACGAGATCGAGCGTCAGGTCAACGAGGCCCTCACAGCGATCCGCGCCCTTCGCCGGACCAGCTGAGCCCCGGATTCGCCAACGGGTCGCAGCGCTGGCAGCTTTTCACGCTATCGCCGGAGCCCGATTCCGCCTTATCGTTCCATCATGGCGAAGCGCGGGAGCGGCTCAATGGCGGAAATGCAGGTGGATCTCGAAAGTCTTCGGGAACTCATCAATGTCCGCCTGGGGCAGCTTGTCCCGGAAACCAGCGCCACGAGTCCAGCTGCCGCTGCACGCCACAGCCTGCTCGCGCCCGGCAAGCGTCTTCGGGCCATCATCACGCTCACTGCGGCCCGCAGCCATGGCGGCTCGATCGAGGACGCCCTCGACGCCGCCTGCGCGATCGAGATGCTCCATTCGGCCAGCCTCGTCTTCGACGACCTGCCTGCCATGGACGATGCCGACCTACGCCGGGGCATGCCCACCGCGCACTGCAAATTCGGACAGGATATCGCCATTCTCGCCGGGATCGGCCTGATGAACGGCGCTTACGAAGTGGTCGCGAAAAGCCGGGCCTTGACGCCCGAGCACCGGCTCGAGCTTCTTCGTATCATCACCCACGCCGTCGGCTGGCAGGGCCTCGTCCATGGGCAGGCGCTCGACCTGACTTCAGGGGAGGGCGGCGCTGCGGTCGACGCCATCCATGAGGGCAAGACAGGCGCGCTGTTCATCGCGGCCGCTGAATGCGGCGGGATCTGCGCCGACGCCTCGGACGAGGTGCGCCGCGACCTTCGCGCTTTCGGCAGGGCTTTGGGTCTCGCCTACCAGGCTTTCGACGACTGCCTCGACCAGGCTTCCTGTGCGGAGACAACCGGCAAGACCACGGGCCGGGACGGGGGCAAGAAAACCGCCGTTCTCGGCGCGCGTCAGGGCCTCTACCGTGCCGAGGTGAAGGCTGAGGGACATATCGATGCGGCGATCGAAGCGGTCGGCGCTTCAACTGCGTTGGCGGCCATAGCCGACGCCGTCCGCCGCCATTTCAAGGCGGCGATCGCCGCCTAGGCGTCGCTTTGCGCCCGTGCCTCGCGAAGTTCGCGCAGGCGGATACGGAGCTTTTGCGGATCGGGTGCCAGCACGAAACCGTAGGAGACGGCGCCTTCCTTGCACGTCGTCGCGTGGTGCAGCTTGTGCGCCTGGACGAGGCGTTTCCAGTAGCCCTTCTTCGGCACCCAGCGGAACGGGTAGCGCTGGTGGACGAGGCCGTCATGCACGAAGGTGTAGACCAATCCGTAAACGGATATTCCCGCGGCGACATACCAGAGCGGCGGGAACCACAACCATCCGACGGTGAAGAGGATGGTTGTGAAGACGCCGAAGACCACCGCGTAAAGATCGTTGCGCTCAAGCGGATTGTCGTGGGGTTCGTGATGGTCGCGGTGCCAGCCCCAGCCCCAGCCATGCATGATGTATTTGTGTGCCCACCAGGCGAAGGCCTCCATCAGGCAGGCGGTGCCAAACACGATCGCGATCTTCTGCCAGAGGGTCAGCGTCATCATCACATGGCCTCCCCGGTCGCATTCCGCCGCCGCGAAGGCAGGCGCCACCACGGCTCGTGCGGGTAGAGGTGGTGCTCGTGATGATAGCCGAAATGATAGCAGGTCAAAAGGCTGGTAAGCCACCCGTAAGTTGAGCTGCGGGTCCGGTGATCATCGGCAAACCACGCCTCGTCGCCTTCGTGACGGTGCGGACGGTAGGTGCCGAAATAGAAGAGCTGGAGTGCGCTTCCCAAGGCGGGAATGCCGTAGAAGAGGACGATGTTCAGCATCGGCGCGCCGAGGACCAGCCAGTAGATCAGCACGACCGTGTTGACGAAGACGAGCGGCCGAAGTCCGAAGTGACGCAGGAAGAATTCCCTGAACCACGGGACGAGCCGGCGCGGCTCGCCGGCCGAAAAATCGGGGTCGTGTTCCGTACCCGGCGCTTCGTGGTGGAGGTCGTGATTGCGCTTGAGACGGTCGTAGTCGAAGCCAGCATAAAGGGTCATGGTGACCCAACCGAAAGCGCGGTTCATCCGCGGTTTTCCAGGAGCCAGGCTGCCGTGAATGGCATCGTGGCTGATGATGAAAAGCCCTACCGACAACCAGCAAAGGGTAAGCGAGAACACCGGGACGAGCGGCCAGGTCTGGGGCGTCACATCGAAGACGTGAACCGCGTAGATATGCAGGCTGAGAAATGCGCCAATCAGAAGACTGGCGAGGCCGACCCCGATCAGGGTCCTGCGGCGGCGTTCGTCGCGGCTCAAGGCGCTGCCCCGGTCATGGGCGGCCGTTTCCAGAGGTCGGCGCGCGGAGGAAGGTTGCGGAAGGCGAGGGATTTCGAGCCCGCACCCTGGAGGCAGCCGAGCCCGGCCAGCGCGACCTTGCGGCTGCGGGATGTCCTTGCGCGGCGCTTCCAGACTTCGGGGCCCTTGCTGCGGATCACCCGGCCGATGTCGCGGTAGACACCGCGGGCCGCGGCGACGGCGAAGCCCGCGCGGATCGGCAGGCGGCGAACGCCGGGGCCTGAAGAGACGTAGTAGCGGTCGGCCTCCCCGAGGAGGCGGAGGGCGACACGCCAGACCCCTTCGCGATTGGCTTCGTCGAGGAGGGCGGCAGGATGCGCCTCGACGCCTTCCTCCTCCAGCCATTCGCCTGGCAGGTAGATCCGCCCGATGGCGGCGTCGTCGATGACGTCACGGGCGATGTTGGTGAGCTGAAACGCGATACCGAGATCCGACGCGCGGTCGAGGGTGTCGTCGTCGGCCGGGTCGATGCCCATGACGATCGCCATCATCACACCGACGACCCCGGCGACGTGGTAGCTGTAGCGCAGCGTGTCCTCGAGCGTCTCGTAGCGGGCCTGGGCGACGTCCATCTCGAAGCCTTGCAGAAGGTCATAGGCATGCTGGGCAGGCATGCCGGTCTCGAGAACCACCGTCTGCAGGGCATCGAACTGCCAGATCGGCTGCTCTTCGCCGCGAAAGACGCTTTCGGTGGCCCGGCGCAGATCGGCGAGGTCGCCTGCGTCCGGGACGGCGTCCTTTCCTGCGGCGATGGTTTCGCCGAAACCGAGATTCTGTCCGTCGATCACGTCATCGCAATAACGGCACCATGCGTAGAGCATGTGCGCATGACGGCGCATGGCGGGACGGAAGAGGAGCGACGCCAGCGCAAAGCTCTTCGAGCCGCCGGCGATGGCGTCTCTTGCGCGCTGTGTGACGTTCTCTTCCATCGCTTCGCTCATTCCGCCGCCATCTTTGCGTAGGCGTCGGAAAAGCCGAAGTCTTTGGCCATCAGCCTCGCGGTTGCCTTGGCCGAGCCGACCACGCCGGGAATGCCCGCGCCCGGGTGGGTGCCGGCGCCCGCGAAATAGAGATTGGAGATCTCGTCATCGCGGTTGTGCATGCGGAAGAAGGCGGACTGGGTCAGCACGGGCTCGAGGCTGAAAGCGGAACCGTGATGCGCCGCGAGGTCATCCTTGAAGCCCTGGGGCGTCAGGATGTGATCGGTGACGATGTGCTTTCTCAGGTCCGGCAGGTAGTGCTTTTCGAGATAGGCGTAGATCTTTTCCTTGTAGCGCGGACCTTCGACCTCCCAGTCGATCGCCGCCTTGCCGAGATGCGGCACAGGCGAGAGGACATACCAGCTGTCATGCCCTTCCGGTGCCATGCCCGGATCGGTAGCCGTCGGACGGTGGAGGTAGAGGGAGAAGTCATCAGGAAGGTTCGGCCCGTTGAAAATTTCCGCGATCAGCTCCCGGTAGCGCGGACCGAAACAGATCGTGTGGTGACGAACGTCCTCGTACTTTTTGTCGGTGGCGAAATAGGTGACGAAGAGCGACATGGAGAAGCGCTTCTTCTCTAGGCTCTTCTCCATCTTCCGGCCGCGTGGGGTGCGGCCGAGAAGCTTGCCGTAGGTGTGAACGATGTCGGCGTTCGAGGCGACGGCGTCAAACTCCTGCTCGAAGCCGCTCTTGGTGCGGACCTTGCTGAGCTTGCCGTTCTTCTCTTCGATTTCGTCCACCGCATCGCCCAGGATGATCCGGCCGCCGAGGTCCTCGAACAGCCTGCCGAAACCGCGCACCAGCGCGCCGGTGCCGCCGCGCGGGAACCAGACGCCCCAGCGGCGCTCCAGCGCGTGGATGAGTGCGTAGATGGCGCTCGTCTTGTGCGGATCGCCGCCGACGAGCAGCGTGTGGAAGCTGAACGCCTGACGCAGCTGCTCGTCCTTGATGAAGTCCGAAACCCGTGAGTAGACGGAACGTTGCGCCTGCAACGTGGCAAGCTGCGGCGCACAGCGCAGCATCGACCAGAAATCCAGGAAAGGCACGTGGCCGAGCTTGAGGTAGCCCTCTTCGAAGAGCTTCTCCGAATAGGCGTGGAAACGTCGGTACCCTTCGATATCACCGGGACTGAACTCTCGGATCTGGTTTTCGAGCTTCTCGACGTCCTGGAAGTAGTCGAAGAAGCGCCCATCTTCCCATGCCAGCCGGTACATCGGCTCGACAGGAAGGAGTTCGACATAATCCGACAGCTTGTTGCCGGAGAGGGCGAAGACTTCCTCGAGGCAGGAGGGGTCGGTGATGACCGTCGGGCCGCCATCGAAAAAGAACTCGCCCTTCTCATAGACATAGGCGCGCCCGCCGAGCTTGTCGCGGGCCTCGATCAAGGTCGTGTCGAAACCCATGGACTGAAGCCGGCAGGCAAGGGTGAGGCCGCCGAACCCGGCGCCGATCACGCAGGCTGTAGGTTTGCTGCCGCTGGCGGCTTCGTCGTTACGCAGCGCGTCTGTCATGAGGACGCCGTCTCCTTGTTGGGGCGAGGCGGCTTCTGCCGGGCCCTGAGGGGGGTCCGAACCGAACCTTGGCGGCAACATGCCGCTCAATGCCTGCCAAACTTAACCTGAGCGCATCAAATCGCCCGTCCAGGCCTTCTGGCAAGCACAGGAGGCGGCGAGGGACGATGTAGCGCAGGCCGCGCCGACAGCCACAACGACCGCTTCCCGGAAGATCGCATGTCGACGACAGAAGGCCCCCGCCTGGTAGAATCGGTTCGAAACGCACCACCAACGCATAAGCGCTGGCGGAGGGTTCCGCCAGCGCTTCGCTGTTTCGATCGCAGTCGTTGCCTTGGAGGCTTACTTCTGGCGGCGGCGGCGGGCCAGTCCGAGGCCAGCAAGACCAGCCGGGAAGAGAAGGGCGGCCGCGGGAACCGGGACCGGGTTCTCAATGTCGTCGAGTCGGCTTCCGAAGAAGGAGATATGCGACAGCGCGGGGTTGTTGCCATTGCCGACGAAGAGGTCGTTCGTGTCCCAGGCGAATGTGCCTTGCACCACCGGATTGTCGAGGGCGTAGACCGAGAAACCGTTTCCGCCCTTCACGCTGAAGAATTCGAGCTGGAAGCCCGTGCCCGTGAGGTCGAAGGTGACCTCGTCATTGGCGTCATCCATAGTGAAGAGGCTCGCCATAACGGCATCATCGACCAGCGTGTTGCAGTTATTGCCGGCACTGTCGCAGTTGTCGAGCTTGGCCAGACGGTTGGTCGGCGGCACAGGTGCCGGGTTCAGGCCGTTGGCATTGGTGACAACCACTACGATTACGTTGGGCAGAGTGTCCTGAGCCTGCTGGCCATTACCGAGATTGTTGCCGACATGGGTGCTGCCGACAGTGACGGCAGCTTGTGCGGTTCCGAGCGTGAGCGCGAGGGCGCCCGCTGCGATGCTTGCGAGTTTCATTTTCCATTCCCCCGGCCAAACTAAGGTGACCAAAGTCTTGCATAGTTCGGGCCAACGCATGAAACAAGCTCGGAATGCAGTATCACTGAATTCGTGATCAACACTCTAAGATAGGTGATAGCTAGACTTGAAAACCCCTGATGGTTGTGCGCTGGCGTCCAAAAGAGTATTCGACTGTTCATGGTTTTCGGAAAGGTCGCGCACGAAAAAACCCCGCCGGACGGCTGTCCGGCGGGGCTGGCAAGTCCAGAAGCCGCTGCGGCCTAGAGGGCTGCCTCGAATTTCGGCATGATGTCAAAGAGATCGCCGACCAGGCCGTAGTCGGCGACCTGGAAGATCGGCGCCTCTTCGTCCTTGTTGATGGCGACGATGATCTTGGAGTCCTTCATGCCCGCCAGGTGCTGGATAGCACCCGAAATGCCGACAGCGATGTAGAGCTCGGGCGCGACGACCTTGCCGGTCTGGCCGACCTGGTAGTCGTTCGGCATGTAGCCCGCATCGACGGCCGCGCGGCTGGCGCCGATGGCGGCACCGAGCTTGTCAGCGGTGGGATAGATATACTGCTCGAAGGCTTCGTTCGAACCGAGGGCCCGGCCGCCTGAAATGACGATCTTCGCGCCTGCGAGTTCCGGACGGTCCGACTTGGTCAGCTCCTCGGAAACGAACTCGGAGATCGACGGGAAGGCGCCGGCGTCGATTTTCTCGACCGAAGCCGAACCATCCGTGCCCACAGCGTCGAAGGCCGTAGGCTGGACCGTGATGATCTTCTTGTTGTCCGAAGACTGAACGGTGGCCATGGCGTTGCCGGCATAGATCGGCCGGACGAAAGTGTCCGCGCCCTCGACACCGGTGATGGCCGAGATCTGCATCACGTCCAGCTTCGCGGCGATGCGGGGCATGAAGTTCTTGCCGTCCGTGCCCGAGGAGCTGACGATATGGTCGTAGCCTTCGGCGAGACCGACGATCAGCTCGGCCATGGGCTCGGCCAGGCGCTTGGCATAGTGCGCATCGTCGGCGTGGAGAACCTTGCGGACGCCTGCGATCTTCGCCGCTTCCTCGGCCACGCCGCTCGCGTTTTCACCGGCGACCAGGACGTCGATGTCGCCGCCCATCTTCTGGGCAGCACCGACGACCTTCAGGGTCGCGTCGTTCAGTTCGTTGTTGTCGTGGTCAGCGATAACGAGAATGGCCATGGTTTAGAGAACTCCCGCTTCGTTTTTCAGCTTGTCGACAAGCTGTTCGACGCTTTCGACCTTGATGCCCGCTTCGCGCTTGGGCGGCTCGGTCACTTTGAGCTTCTTGAGGCGCGGCGCGATGTCGACGCCGAAATCCGCGGCGGCCTTTTTGTCGAGCGGCTTCTTCTTCGCCTTCATGATGTTCGGCAGGGAAGCGTAGCGCGGCTCGTTCAGGCGCAGGTCGGTGGTAACGACAGCCGGCATGTTGAGCGCGAGGGTCTGAAGCCCGCCGTCGATCTCGCGGGTGACGTGCAGCTTGTCGCCTTCCTTCTTCATTTCCGAAGCGAAGGTCCCCTGCGGCCAGCCGAGAAGCGCGGCCAGCATCTGCCCGGTCTGGTTCCGGTCATCGTCGATGGCCTGCTTGCCCATCACGACGAGATCGGGGTTCTCTTCTTCGCAGATCTTCTGAAGGATCTTGGCGACCGCGAGGCTCTCGACGTCTTCGTCGGCGGTCACCAGGATGCCGCGGTCGGCACCCATGGCGAGGGCCTGGCGGATCTGATCCTGCGCTTTTTCCGGGCCGATCGAGACGACGACCACCTCTTCGGCCGTGCCGCCTTCTTTCAGGCGCACGGCTTCTTCGACCGCGATCTCGTCAAAGGGGTTCATCGACATTTTGACATTGGCGAGGTCGACATCGGTCTGGTCCGACTTGACCCGCACCTTCACGTTATAATCGACCACCCGTTTGACCGGGACGAGTACCTTCATGGGCGTCTCTCCTTCAGGGAATCTTCGTGTTGGCAGGGCTCTACGCGCCGCCGCGCGATGACGCAACGCGGCGCGACCGCGCTTGAGAGCCCGTGATCGACGTGCCCCCCCGGCCTCGTACTCTTCAGGGGGGATCGAAGGACGCGAACCGGCTGCTGCGGAAACAACTTGCCGCCTTCTTAACAAAAGCTATGCGATCGGTTAAGATACTCTTGAGCAACTGGTTCCGTGCAGGGATCCACTCATTTTGGGGGAATACCATGAAACGCTTCATCATTGCAGCGGCTGTCTCCGTCGCAGCCCTTTCAACCGCCCAGGCGGCCGTCATCGACTTCGAAGGCCTGACGACCGAGAACCAATACAACCTGTCCACCAACCCGGACGGGATTGACCTGAACGCAGCGTTTGACGGGATCACCTTCTCGTCCAACGAAGTGGGCGAAGACCTTTTTCTCATCAAGACCGGCCCGCCGCAGGACGGCTTCGTTCCTGACGACACGGTCGCTGGCAACGTGTTCGGCGAGTACTTCCTGGGAACCGAGTTTAACGACACCCAGACGAACCTGACGATCGAGTTCGATACGCCGACGCTGGCCGCCAGCTTCCAGGTTGCGGATATCGACGACGATGAGGAGTTCACCTTCACCGCGTTTAACGATGACGGAACCATGTCCTCTGTCGTCAGCATCTCTGCGATCAATGGCGATCCGGGCACCGGCAACGGCGCCGTGGCCACCGTCGGTTTCTCGAACCTCGGCTTTGAGATCGCGAGCATCGTGATCGACGGCACCCGTTCGTCGAACCGCCTCGGCATCGCGTTCGACAACTTCAACACCGCCAGCGACGTGACGGTGCCGCTTCCCGCGGCCGCTCCGCTCTTCGCAGCAGGGTTTGCAGGCCTCGCAGCGATGCGTCGCCGTCGCCGTCAGGGCTGAACGGCTCAGGCGTTCTTCGGAACATGAAAAGAAGCCCCGGTAGCCGCCGCTACCGGGGTCTTTCTATTCGTCGTCCTCGCGTCCGGCGCCGGGCACCCACAGGACTTCGCCTCCGGCCTTGCGGCTGGCCGTACGGGCTGCAACGAAAAGGAAGTCGGAGAGACGGTTGAGATAGACCGGGACCGGATCGGAAACCCGCCCTTCAGGCTCACCGAGTTCGGATAAAGCCCACACAGCGCGCTCGGCACGCCTGGCGATGGCCCTTGCCAGGTGCAAAGCCGCCGCGCCTCCGGGGCCTGACGGCAGGACGAAGCTTTCGAGAGGCGGCAGCTTGTCGTTCAAACTGTCGATCATCTCTTCGAGGCGGTTCACCTGGCCAGCGCTGAGGCGAAGCTCCCCCTTCAGGGTCTCCGGCGTGGCGAGATCGGCACCGAGATCGAAGAGATTGTTCTGGATGGCCAGAAGCATGCCGCGCATCTCATCGCCCAAGTCTTCGCCGAGGGCGACACCGATGGCGGCATTGAGCTCATCGACATCACCGATCGCGATGATCCTCGCATGGGTCTTCGAAAGGCGTTGCCCACTGACGACACCGGTATCGCCGCCGTCGCCGGTACGGGTGTAGATCCTGTTCAGAACGACCACGCGTCAGTTGCCTCCCTGACCGAGAAGCCAGACGAACAGGAAGAGAAGCGCGATCGCAACCGCCTGGGCCGTGACACGGGCCCGCATCAGCTTGTTCGAGTTCTTCTCGGCAAATTCACCCCCGCGGGCGAGGGAGTAGATCCCCAGACCGAGAAAGGCCGTGGTGGCCAGAATGGCGAGGGGAATGAGAAAATACTGAAGCGCTTGAAGCATGCAGTCCTCGAATCTTGTCGGCGTCCTATGCCGGTATCGGCACGCCTTTAAGGTGTGAGCGCGAGGAAAAGAAAGTAGGCGATGAACAAGAATGCCGCTGCGGCAAAAGTGGACACCCAGAGCGTGCGCCACTGAAAGCGGCGGTTATTGCCTTGCCGGGCGTCATTCTTCGCGAGATCGCGTTCCATATGTCCTCCTTGGCGGCGCCCTACTGGCGAAACGCCCTGATATGGAATAGAGACGGATGGGGGCGGACAGAGGTTCCGCTTTGCGTCAATTCGGCAGGGGTGCCTGCCATGCGGCTTGGGACGGCCGCTTGAAGCGGGGAGGTCGGGGGATGACGTCAGAAGTGGTGCTGATGAACCGCCAGGCGGTGGCGATGGCTGCCGACAGCGCGGTGACGATCTCCGGCGGGGATTATCTCAAGACCTACCAGTCCGTGGACAAGCTCTTCCCGCTGGTCGACGGCCAGCCCATCGGCGTGATGATCTACAACAATGCCGAGCTGATGAGCACGCCGTGGGAGACGATCATCTCGCTCTACCGCGAGCAGAACCGGGGCCGGGTGCTCGACACCCTCGATGCCCATGCGCGCGACTTCGTGGCCTTTCTCTCCGACAATCCCGAACTCTTCCCGCAGGACCATCAGGACACCGAGTTCTTCAAGCATGTCGCCGTCGTCTTCTCGATCATCGCGGAAGATTTCGACTACCAGATGCAGCAGCTCAAGCAGTCTGGGGCGGGCCGGCCGCGGGACCACGCCAACGCGATCTTCGCCTATGTGGTGGACGAGCTTTATGGGGACCTCACGCGCAATCTCGACGGCTCGGCGCGGGGGCGGCTCGAGGTTTTCCCCGAAGGCACCGAGGACCAGCTCCTGCGCCGCTACGGCGCCGAGATCGACGAGCTGGTCGGCTCGCTCGTCCAGGCCCTGCGCAACGAGCATCAGGGCCTCTCCGCGCCCGTCGACACGGTGCAGAAGCTGCGTGAGATCGCGGTGATGTCGGTGACCCAGGATGCCTTCTTCGAGCACTATACCGGCATCGTTTTCGCGGGCTTCGGCCGGGCGGAGAAATTCCCTTCCATGCGCAGCTTCCTCACCTCCAGCGTGGTTCTGGGCAAGCTGAAGAACCGCATGGACCGGGCACAGGACATGACGGCCGACTCAGGCCCCGTCATCGCGCCTTTCGCCCAGGACCGGATGATCAGGACGTTCCTCACCGGCATGGACCAGCATCTCCGGCTATTCCTGTTCGGCGAGACCCTGAAGCTGTCGAGCCATCTCGTTAGCGACGTCATCGGCCGAGCGCCGGGCATGAATGACGACCAGAAAACGCGGCTGCTGCAGGATTATTCGGAAGGAACGCTCGCGGGCGCGCTGCGTGCTTTTTTCGGGTCGATCGACCAGTTCCAGTACCAGATCCACACCGCGCCCATCCTTCGGGCTGTCAGCGTCCTGCCGAAGAAGGAGCTCGGTGAGACAGCCGCCTCGCTTATCAAGCTCAACTCGTTCCAGCAGAAGGTGATGCATTCGGTGGAGACGGTGGGCGGGCCGATCAGCCTCGCAACGATCTCCCGCAATGACGGCATGGTGATGGGCAAGGAACGGGCGGAGCTTTGATATGACGGACCGTTTGAAAGACATCTGGAGCGGCTTCTCGAACCGCACCTCGGCGCGGCTCACATCGACGGAGATCGGCCCTTTCTCCAGGCCCGACCCCAGCCAGCGCGCCGAACGGCGCAGCGCGCAGGAACAGGCCTTCGATGCAGGGCGCGCGGATGAAAGCGACGCTGTCTCCGCGGCCTTGCAGGCGCTTCACACCGATCTTCAGGCGAAGGCGAAGCGCCACGGCGGACGCAGGCGCAAGGAGGCGGGCGCGTCGTTCGCTTCGGCCGATGAGGTCGCACCGCCCCCTTCGGGTCTCGAAGAACGGCTCCTCGCCGACATCAAGTTCACCGAAGCCCGCGTCAGGCGCCGCCCGTCGGATTACCTCAGCTACGCTGCCGAACGGCAGGCCGACTGGCAGAAGCGCAAGCGGAAGAAGTTTCTCGGCATCTTCTGAGAAAGCGCTGCCTTTAGCCGGGGATCGTGTTGATCACCGCTGGCTCGACGTCTTCAGGCACGGCCATGGGCGGCACCGCGCTGCCTTCCGTCGCCATCCGCCTCGCCACAGAAAGAATGCGGCGCTCGGCATCCTCTTCGAGGGGACGGTAGAAGAGATTGACCGGGGCAGGCCGCCACTGAAGCCCGAAAAAGCGGCGCTGGCGCAGGCGCTCATCCGCGGGCGGATCGACCAGCAGCAGCCCGTTCTCGCAGGATGCCTTCAGCCTGATTTCCAACGCCATCGGCCGGCCTTCCTCAGCGAACACCGCTTCGGTTCGGCGGGGCAGGGAAGGCGGCGCGCAGACGAGCTCTGTCCCCGACGTCGAGCGGTAACCGCCCTCCGGGGCCAGGGTCAGCGTTCGCTCAGCGAGACGGGTCTGGTAGCGGTGGAAGCGGCGGTCGACCGGTGCGAAAGCGACGAGGCAGCGCGGTTCACCCGGCCTTTCGCACAGCCCATCTTCCATGAGGTCCTTCGGCAGGGGCATGCCGATCGCATAGACCGCAGCCAGCGCCTGCCGCAGGGTCGCGTTCGGCGCGATCCGCTCCTCGAACAGGCGCCCCGCGAAGAGCGCCCCGTCGCCATAGCCTGCCACGATGAAGGGCCGTCCGTCCTCGCGGTCCCTCAGAAAAGCATCGAACGCTGCCCTGATATCGGCATAGGCGGTGACCCGTGCTGCCGAGCCGGGATGCTTCTGGGTGAAGCGTGCATAGAGGGTCGGCTGGCGGTAGCGCGGTATCCAGACCGGGCCGAAGCTTTCGAAAGGCCCGGCCTCCACGGGCAGAAGGCCGCCTTCCACGAAATCGAGCTGGGTCTCGCGGTCATAGGGCGCGTTCCAGTTACCGTCGCCGCGATAGGCGTTGGAATGGATGACGAAGACATCCACCGGCCCCTCGCCGTCTGCCCGCCGGTGCCAGGCCGCGTCGGTCCCGTAGTCCGGCGGCGGGGGCGGGGTGTAGGCCTCGTAGCTGCGATTGGGGTTGATAAGGGCGAGCCCGATCGTATCCTGGAACAGGAAGGCCAGGCCCGCTGCCAGTGCGATCAAACCGAGGGCTGCGAGAACACCCAACCGTAACGCTCTAAAAGGTCGCATCAGGACGCCGATAACCTCTATTAGCCTTGCGGTGGTAGCCTCTATTTGACGAGGCGCTAAGCCCCTACATGTTTTTTGCGGAGCGGTTGGCCGCGCTGCAGGACCGCTTGTCCGTTCGTTAAGGAATGCCGATGGCAAAGAAAGCAAAGCCTGAGAAGCCGCAGCGCAAGCGCGTGGACGGACCGATCCCTCCCCTCGGGAAGACCGGACCTCTCGCAAGCTTGCGCAACAGCTTCTTCACCGGGGTGGTGATCGCGGCGCCGCTGCTCATCACCGCAGGTGTGATGTTCTGGCTGGTAACGGGCCCTTTGGCGCGGATCGACGGCACGGTGCAGCGCTACATTCCGGACGCCTGGCTGCCGCCGGCATGGGCCGACCTTTACGTGCCGGGCTTTGGCATCCTGGTGACGATCGTCATTCTGACGCTTCTCGGCATGTTCGCGAAGAACGTCATCGGCCGCTTCTTCATCAGGCTGGGGGAGGGGCTGGTCCAGGAGACCCCGCTGGTCCGCAATCTCTACGGCTTCTTCAAGAACGTCTTCGAGATGGCCCTTCAGCAGTCGGAGCAGTCCTTCAAGGAAGTGGCGCTGATCGAATACCCGCGTCCGGGCCTCTGGACCCTCTGCTTCATCGTGGCCCGGACCAAGGGGGAGACGCTGCACCGGCTGACCGATATCGGCGAGGACATGACAACGGTCTTCGTGCCGACGACACCGAACCCGACCTCGGGCTTCATGCTCTTCGTGCCTCGCTCGAAGCTCCGCGTGCTGTCGATGACTGTCGAGGACGGCGCCAAGATGATCTTCTCAGCGGGCCTCGTCTCGCCTGAGTTTCTCTCCGAAGACGTCAGCTTCGAAGGAGAGAAAGCGCCGGCCGGGGCCTTTGGTTTCCTCAAGCGTAAAAAGGCCGACCCCGACCCGGAGCTGACCGAAGCCTATGAGCGCGAGGTCGAAGCGGAACGCTGAAGCCATGCTTCAGCCCGAGCGAAGGCGTTTCGCGGCATCGTCGCGGCTGAAGAGATAGAGCAGCACCCGCAGCGCTTCGCCGCGTTCGGTCTGAAGCTGCGGGTCTTCCTCGACGATCAGTTTGGCGTCGCTCGCTGCCATCTCAAGGAGTGACTGGTGGTCCGCCAGACTGGCGAGCTGGAAGCTCGGGAACCCCGATTGCGCCGTGCCGAGCGCATCGCCCGACCCACGTAGCCTCAAGTCCTCCTCGGCGATCTCGAACCCGTCCTGCGAAGTCCGCAGCACGTTGAGCCGCGCCTTGGTGGTTTCCGACAGCGATGCGGGATCGCCGCCATAAAGAAGAATGCAGCTCCCCGGTTTCTCCCCGCGTCCCACCCGGCCGCGGAGCTGGTGAAGCTGGGCGAGGCCAAAGCGCTCGGCGTGCTCGATGACGATCACCGTCGCGTCCGGCGCATTGACACCGACCTCGATGACGGTGGTGGCCACCAGCACTTTCGCTTCGCCCCTCGAGAACCGCTCGACGGCTGCGTCTTTCTCCTGGCCTTTCATTCGCCCGTGGACGAGCGCGACATCGTCGCCGAAGCGCATCTTCAGGTGCTGGTAGCGGTCCTCGACTGCCGTCGCGGAGAGCTGATCGTTGGCTTCGACGAGGGGGCAGACCCAGTAGACCTGCCCGCCCTGATCGAGCGCGCGGGCAATCCCTTCCGTTACCTGATCGAGCCGGGCGAGGGGGATGGTGCGGGTATCGACCGGCTTACGGCCGGGCGGCTTCTCGCGGATCTGGCTGACATCCATATCGCCGTAGGAGGTGAGGGCAAGGGTCCTGGGGATCGGCGTTGCGGTCATCACGAGAACATCCGTCCCCGTTCCTTTTTCCTGAAGCTTCAGGCGCTGCTGCACGCCGAAGCGGTGCTGTTCGTCGATGATGGCGAGGCCGAGATCGGCGAAAGCCACGTCCTCGGAAAAGATGGCGTGGGTGCCCACGGCCAGCGAGACGAAGCCTTCCTCCACCGCCCGGCGCTTGGCCTTTCGCTCGGCGCCCTTGTCGCGCCCGGTGAGGAGGACGGACGAAACACCGGCCGCGGCAAGAAGGGGCTCCATGGTCTCGAAATGCTGCCGCGCGAGAATCTCCGTAGGCGCCATGAAGGCCGCCTGCGCGCCGGTTTCGATCACCTGAAGCGCCGCCAGAAGGCCCACGACGGTCTTGCCGGAGCCCACATCGCCCTGCACCAGCCGCACCATGCGCCGCGGTGCTTCGAGGTCGGCCTTGATCTCGGCAAGCACCTTCTCCTGATCGCCTGTAAGAGCGAAGGGCAGGGCCGCCCTTGCCTGCGCGGCGAGCTCGCCCGCGCCCCGAAACCGCCGTCCGCCCTTGGCGCGCTGGCGTTTGCGAAGAAGCGCAAGGGCAAGCTGGCTGGCGAGGAATTCGTCATAGGCGAGGCGACGCTTGTGCCGCGTGTCCGGCATCAGGTCGAGGCGGGTCTCCGGTTGGTGTGCCGTCAGAAGCGCTTCCTTAAATCCCGGGAAATCCTCGCGGGCGAGGACATCCGGGCGCAGCCATTCGGGCATCTCCGGCACCCTGGCAAGGCCATCGCGCATAGCCTTCTGCATCGTCTTGAGTTGCAGCCCGGCGGTCAGCGGGTAGACCGGCTCGGCAGCAGGCAGCTCTCCGTCCTTGTCCGGATCGAAAATGTCGGGATGGACGATCTGCTTCTGGCTGCCGTAATGCTCGACCTTGCCCGAAACGATCCTCCTCGAACCCACAGGCAGTTGCTGGGCCAGCCATTCACTGCGTGCACGGAAGAAGACCAGCCGGACGAAGCCCGTCTCGTCGGAGCAAAGAACTTTATAAGGTGTACGCGGACGATCCGGCGCCTCGTGGCTGTCGACGGTAACGGTCAGGGTCGCATGCTCGCCGTCGCGGGTATCGGACAGAGGCGGGCGGTGGCTTCGGTCGATGACCCCCGTGGGCAGGGTGAGAAGAAGATCGACCACCCGGCTGCCCGCGACCTTGCCGATCATCTCGGCCGTCTTCGGCCCGACGCCTTCGAGGGCTGTCAGGTCAGCGAAGAGGGGATGGAGAAGGTCAGGGCGCATCGGCAGCTTTTGGCGCAAGGACGCGCTTTGCTGCAACAGCCGGCATTCCCTCGGGTCAGTAAGCCTTCGCCTTTGTGTCCAGAGACGAAACGAGCCCCGTATCGACGAACTGCGCGAAGAAGACGATCATACCTTCATGCAAGGTCAGATGGTCGCTCACCTGGGTCCGCACCCTCTCACCGGTGGGAAGATGCGTGACCTCCACCGTGTAGAGGGTCGCAACATCCGGCCCATTAATCGTCATCCGGTGCATGTCGAGCTCGTGCCATTCGAACGAGCCGATCAGCTCGTCCACCACGCCTGCGATCGCATCGGGCCCGGGCGTCATGGTGGCCAGGGTCTGGGTGCTGCCCTGCCCGAGTATGCCGAAGCGGGCGTCGTCGGAAAAAAGCGCCTTCATCGCGGCGCCGTCGTTGCGAAGCCTGGCCGCGTAGATGCGTTCGATATGGTCCTGAATTGATTCACGGTTCATCGCGCGACCTCTTTATTTCGTTGGAAGCCGAACCTTCCCGGCAAAGCCTTAGCGGAAAGAAAAAGCCCGGCCGAAGCCGGGCTTTTTCACGCAGATGGGATGCTGAAGGGGTCAGCCCACCGCTTTTTGGACATTCTCGTCGACCTTGTCGAGGAACTGGGTGGTGGTGAGCCAGCCCTGTTCGGCGCCGATGAGGAGGGCGAGGTCCTTCGTCATGCTGCCGCCTTCGACCGTCTTGATGACGGTCTTCTCGAGCGTCTCGGCGAAATTGGCGACGTCGGGGGTGTCGTCGAGCTTGGCGCGGTGCTTGAGGCCGCGGGTCCAGGCGAAGATCGAGGCGATCGAGTTGGTCGAAGTTTCCTCGCCGCGCTGATGGGCGCGGTAGTGGCGGGTGACGGTGCCGTGGGCGGCTTCGGCTTCGGCGGTCTGGCCGTCCGGGGTCAGAAGAACCGAGCTCATCAGGCCCAGGGAGCCGAAGCCCTGCGCCACGGTGTCGGACTGGACGTCGCCGTCATAGTTCTTGCACGCCCAGACATAGCCGCCGGACCATTTCATGCACGCCGCGACCATGTCGTCGATCAGGCGGTGCTCGTAGTGCTGGCCCATCGCCTCGAACTGGTCCTTGAACTCGGTCTCGTAGATCTCGGCGAAGATGTCTTTGAAGCGGCCATCATATTTTTTCATGATGGTATTCTTCGTGGACAGATAGACCGGGTAATTGCGCTGGATGCCGTAGTTGAAGCAGGCGCGGGCGAAGTCGCGGATGCTTTCGTCCAGATTGTACATACCCATCGCAACACCAGAACCCGGCGCGTCGAAGATGTCGTATTCCTGGATCTCGCCGCTTTCGCCTTCCCATTTCATGGTGATCTTGCCCTTGCCGGGGAAGATGAAGTCGGTGGCGCGGTACTGGTCGCCATAGGCGTGGCGGCCGATGATGATAGGCTTGGTCCAACCCGGCACCAGACGCGGCACGTTGCGGATGATAATCGGCTCACGGAAGACCACGCCGCCGAGGATATTGCGGATCGTACCGTTGGGCGAGCGCCACATCTTCTTGAGGCCGAATTCCTCGACCCGGGCTTCGTCGGGGGTGATGGTGGCGCATTTGACGCCGACGCCGTGCTCCTTGATCGCATGGGCCGCATCGACCGTGACCTGATCGTCGGTGGCGTCGCGATTTTCCATGCTCAGATCGTAATAGTGCAGGTCGATATCGAGATAGGGGTGGATCAGTTTGTCTTTGATCAGCTGCCAGATGATGCGGGTCATCTCGTCGCCGTCGAGTTCGACGACCGGGTTTTTGACTTTGATCTTCGCCATGCCTGTTTTCTATCCTCGTTCCTGCGCTCTCCGAAGCCCGACAGGCCAGGGGAGGGCTCGTCATATACCGTAAACGGCCGGACGCGCCTGGCGTCCGGACTCTTGGTGCCTAGCGGTCGTCGTCGCCGCTGGTCTTGGTCGCGATGCCGCCAAGATCGTCCGCATCGTCGTCGTCATCGAGAAGCGTCTCGTCCTCCTCGTCGTCCGGCAGGTCGATGTCATCGATCTTGGCGAGGTCGTCATCCTCGTCCTCGTCGTCATCTTCATCGGCGTCCTCGCCGTCGAGCGGCGCGACCCGCTTCGACTTGACCGGCGCCACTTCTTCATCGGCATCCGCGAGGCTGGTGGCCTCATCGTCTTCGTCGACCTCCTTGACGTTGTCTTCGACGAGCTCTTCGGCGTCGTCATCGACTTTGGCGGAGGGTTTGGCGGCAGCTTGCTCTTCCTCACGCAACCTCTTGCGGGACTTGAGGAGAACGTCGGGGGTGAATTCGTGGCCGCATTTGGGGCATTCGGCCGGGTCTTTCTGGAGATCGTAGAAGCGCGCGCTGCAGTTGGGGCAGTCGCGCTTCACGCCAAGGTCTTCATTCGCCACTGGTGGTGTCCTGATCGTTGGTTCAGCGTAAAGTCGTCTTGCGAGGGCGCTGGTTGGCAGAGGTGGGCTGCCCTGTCAAAGCGCTGACGCGCCGCTAACCGTGGAAAGCCCTGATGGCCCGCCTGACTGCAAGCAAAAGCCCAGCTCTTCGCGCCTCGCTTCGGGTGCCGAGCGACAAGAGCATGAGCCACAGGGCGCTGCTGTTCGGAGCCGTCGCGCAAGGCGTGACCCGGATCGACGGCCTTCTCGAAGCCGGCGACGTTCTCTCGACCGCAGCGGCCCTGCGCGCTTTCGGCGTAGCTGTGGAAAAGCGGGGAAGCCAGTTCGCGGTGCGGGGCCGCCCCTTCGCGCCGCCTTCCCGCGCCCTCGATCTTGGCAATGCGGGCACGGGGGCGAGGCTCCTCATGGGGCTCGCCGCGGGCCAGCGCGTTCCGTTCACGGTTCTTGGCGACCCCAGCCTCATGCGGCGCCCTATGGGCCGCGTGCTCGACCCCCTGGCCCTGATGGGGGCGAAGTGGACAGCGCGTGAAGGGCGCCTGCCCGCAAGCTTCGAAGGTTCGGCGCTCAAGGGCATCCGCTACGCGCTTCCTGTCCCTTCGGCGCAGGTCAAATCCGCGCTGCTGCTCGCCGGACTGGGAGCGTCGGGGCCGGTCACCATCATCGAGCCCGAGCCGACCCGCGACCATACCGAGAGGATGCTTCAAGCCTTCGGCGCGGACATCACCCGGCAGGCAGAAGAGATCACCCTGCGCCCCGGCAGACGGCTGGTCCTGCCGAAGGGTCTCGCGATCCCCGCCGACCCTTCCTCGGCGGCATTCCCGCTCGTCGCCGCCCTCATCACCGAAGGGTCCGAGATCACCTGCGAAGAGGTTCTGATGAACCCGAGGCGCACCGGATTCCTCCGCGCCCTGAAGCGCATGGGCGCCGATCTTACGATCGCCGAAGGGCCGGGTGTGGGCGGCGAGGAGACGGCTTCGGTCACCGCGCGCTTCGGTAAGCTGGGCGCGCTTCACCTCGAGAAGGACGATGTGCCGGACCTCGTCGACGAGGTGCCCATCCTCGCCGTGGCGGCGGCCATGGCCGAGGGCGCCTCGCGCTTCGAAGGCGTGGCCGAGTTGAGGGTCAAGGAGAGCGACCGCCTCGCGAAAACTGCATCGCTCCTCGAAGCCGCAGGGGTGATCGTGCGGACCGGGGAAGACTGGCTGGAGGTCGAAGGCACGGGCGGCAAGGCGCCGAAGGGCGGGGCGAGCATCGACACGGATCACGACCACCGCATCGGCATGGCGGCGCTGGTCCTCGGGCTGGTGAGCGAAGAGCCCATCACCATCACCGGCGCGGAAGCCATCGCGACGAGCTTTCCGGGCTTCACCGAGACCATGAACGGCACCGGCGCCCGGATCGCCTCGCCCTAAGGGTTCTTTCAGCCGTGCGCGTTAACCTATAAGGGGTAGGGGAAAGGGAGCGCGAATCGGCATGGCAGGAGCGGGCGGAACGGAATTCCTGGTCGACGCGGCTGTCTATCTCGGTGCGACAGCGGTCGCGGTCCCCGTCTTCAAGAAGCTCAAGCTCGGCACCATTCTCGGCTTCCTCGCGGCGGGGGTCCTCTTCGGCCCGTCGGGCCTCGGCCTCCTCGCATCGGAAGAGGGGGTCTCCCAGATTGCCGAACTGGGGGTGGTTCTCTTCCTCTTCGTGATCGGGCTCGAGCTCAGTTTCAGCCGATTGTGGTCGCTGCGAAGAACGATTTTCGGCCTCGGCCTCCTTCAGATGCTGATCACCGGCCTTCTGTTCGGCGCCGGTTTCGAACTCAGCGGCCTCCTGTCACGAGGGCCCGCGCTGATCGCGGGCTTCGCGCTGGCCTGCTCCTCGACGGCCTTCGCCCTGAGCCTTCTCGATGAGCGGGGGGAGCTGAACACCTCCTACGGCACCAAGGCGTTCTCGGTCCTTCTTTTCCAAGACATCGCCGTCATCCCGCTGCTCGCCGCGATCCCCTTTGTCGCCCAGGCGGGGCGGGGGGCGGAGGGGGTGCCGATCGACCCCGTGGGCATCGCCCAGGCGGTGGGCGCGATCGTCCTCCTGATCGGTCTTGGCCGCTTCGTCCTCAACCGCTTCTTCCGTGTCGTCGCGGTGTCCGGCTCGCGGGAGGCCTTCACGGCGGCCGCGCTTTTCGTCGTCGCGATCACGGCGCTTCTTCTGGCCGAGGTCGGTCTTTCCATGGCGCTCGGCGCGTTCATCGCGGGCGTCCTTCTCGCCGAAAGCTCCTTTCGGCACCAGATCGAGGCTGATATCGAGCCCTTCCGCGAGCTTCTGCTTGGCCTCTTCTTCATCGGCGTCGGCATGCAGCTCGATCTCGCGGCGGTGCTGGAAAGCTGGTGGATCGTGCTCGGCGGCGCCATCCTGCTCATCGTCGTCAAATCCGCCATTCTCTTCGGCCTCTCGAGGCTCTTCGGTGCGGTCCGGCCCAATGCGATGAAGGTTGCGGGCATTCTGAGCCAGGGCGGCGAGTTCGGCTTCGTCGCCTTCAGCCTCGGG
Source organism: uncultured Caulobacterales bacterium (assembly GCA_964556115.1). Taxonomy (GTDB): domain Bacteria; phylum Pseudomonadota; class Alphaproteobacteria; order Caulobacterales; family Parvularculaceae; genus Parvularcula. The sequence goes on along the minus strand of CAZKVC010000005.1, from coordinate 76,437 downwards.
GTGGGGCGGGGCATCTTCGACAGCGGCTTCGCCAGCATCGCGTCCGCGATCATCACCCTCTCGATGATCGCAACCCCGATCATCATGATCTGGGTGGGGCGCCTGAAAACCGAGACGGCCACCGAAAGCCCCGAGACACCGGACGGCGAGACCGGGCAGGTGCTGGTCGTCGGCTATGGCCGTATGGGGCAGATCATCAGCCAGCTACTCAAGGGCTCGAACGTCAAGGTCACGGCCATCGACAACGACCCCGCAAGGATCGAGACCGCGCGTCAGTTCGGTGCCAAGGTCTATTACGGCAACGGCACCGACCTGCACCTGCTGCTCGCGGCGGGGGCGATCTCGGCGGATGCGGTGGTTTTCGCGCTCGACGATCCTGAAGGGGTAAGACGCGCCATTCCGGCCCTGCGGGAGCGATGCCCCAAGGTACGCATCCTCGTGCGCGCCAAGGACCGCCTGCATGAGTTGCACCTCCTGGACGAAGACATCGACTTCATCGTCCGCGAGACCTTCGAAAGCGCGATGTCGCTGGCGACGCGCACGCTCAGCTATCTCGGCCGCAGCCAGGGGGAGGTCGAGGAGCTGGAGGCCGCTTTCCGTGAGCGGGACCGCAGCCGCCTTCTCGCGCAAAAGGCCGAAGGCCTTCACGCCAAGCGGGACGTCATCAACCAGCCCCTCGGGACCAAAAAGAAGGACGCGGCGGAGAGCAGCAAGGCCCGCGAGCCTGCCTGAATTCGGCTTCCCGCATTCCCTCTTGCGATGCGCGTAGGCTGTGCCCAAAGGCGGGCCCATGCGCCTCGCCTTCTCCTTGTTCTCGCTCCTCTTCGCGGCGGCCCTTCTGCTGGGGAGCAACGGGCTTCATTCGACCCTTCTGAGCGTCAGGGGATCGCTGGAAGGCTTCTCGCCGAGCGAGATCGCGCTTCTTCTGACGGCCTATTACGTGGGCTTTGTCGCAGGCTGCCAGCGCGCGCCGACGATGATTGCGGAGGTCGGGCACATCCGCGCCTTCACGGCCTTCGCATCGATCGCCTCGGCCGCGGCGGTGAGCCACGCGCTCTTCGTCGAAAGCTGGTTCTGGATCGGCACGCGGGTCATCACCGGCTTCTGCTTTGCCGGCATGCAGATGATCATCGAAAGCTGGCTGAACGACCGGGCGACGAACGAGAACCGTGGCCGCATCCTGTCGGTCTACCGCATCACCGACTTCACCTCGGCGACCCTCTTCCAGGCGCTGCTGCCGCTTTTCGAGCCGCGAAGCTTCGTGCCCTTCGGTGTCCTGACGATCCTCATCAGCTTCGCGCTGGTCCCGGTGGCACTGACCCGTGTGCCGCAGCCCATGGTGCCGCGCTCGGTCAAGCTGCAGTTCCGCAAGCTCTGGCGGCTCTCACCGCTGGCCGCAGCGGGGGCTGCGCTGATCGGGCTATCGGCGAGTTCCTACTGGTCGATGAGCCCACTCTTCGTGATGGGGCTCGGCTATCCGCCTGCAACGGCGGGGCTTTTCATCGGCGCCCTCATCTTCGGCGGCGCGCTGGCGCAGTTCCCGATCGGCCAGCTTTCGGACCGGGTGGACCGGCGCCACGTCATCATCGGGACGGCAGCAACAGCCGTGATCGTCGCGATTCTCCTGCCGATGATCGCCAAGGGCGGGCAGCTCAGCCTCGTTCTCGCAGGCCTTCTCTTCGGCGGGGCGGCGGTGCCGAGCTTCGGGCTCAGCATCGCTCATGCCAATGACCATGCCGAGGAAGGTGACACGCTGTCGGTCAATGGCAGCCTTCTGTTCCTTTTCGGGGTGTCGGCGACAGTCGGGCCGTTGATCGCCAGCCAAGTGATGCGTTTCTTCGGCTCGGACGCGCTCTTCTACTGGATCGCGCTTGTCTACGCCGTGCTCGCGGTCTTCGGGCTCTACCGCCTGACCAGCCGCGAGGCCCCGTTGCGGCAGGAGGACTACATCCCGGTCATGCGGACGAATTCAGGCCTCTTCGACCTCGATCCCCGCACCGACCGGGAGGGTGAGCCGCCAACGGCTTCTAGTTGAAGGCCGCGCAGGCAAGGCGCGCCCCCGCGCCGCCGATTGGCTGGGTGCGGTGGTCGTCCTCGTTCTCGTGGATGATCAGCGCGAAGCCGTCATCGTCGAGGGCCTGGTCGAGCATCAGTCCGCCTGCGAAAAGCTCGCCCATCACCCGCTCAGGTCCCGCGTAGAGGTTCGGGAAGTCCGCGCCGACATGGTAGCCATCGGCGTTGAGAAGGCCGTGCTCGTTGCCCGCGATGTTGATGTGGCTGCCCGATGCCTTGAAGCCTGCCCCGGGGTCCGAACAGTCGCCCTTCTGATGGAGGTGCACGCCGTGGAAACCCTCGGGGATCTCCCCGGCGTCGATGCGGATCACCATGCCGTTGGGGCCGGGCTGGACCATGGCCGTGCCGATGGTGTCGCCTCCGGTACCGATGATGTCAGCCTCGCGCTCGCCCTTGCTGTCGGTGCTTTCGGCCATGGGCCGTTTCATCGTTGGCTGGGCGGTCGATGATGCGGCAATCACTTCGCTGCTGCATGCGGCCGCAAGCATTGCGGCGCCGATGATCAAAGCCTGTGAACTGGTCATGTTGGGCCCTCCGTGGGTGTGTGGCGATTGCTCCCGAAGACTGCTAACGCCTGCGCCTATGATTCCTCTTCCATATATTGGCACATAAAGCATGGCTGACGACGACGATAAGCAGGCCCCCGAGAACATGATGCCCGACCCCCTTCCGCCGGGGGTGAGCACCGTTTCGATCTCCGGTGAAATGGAGCGCAGCTATCTCGACTACGCCATGTCGGTGATCGTCAGCCGGGCGATCCCCGACGCGCGTGATGGCCTCAAGCCCGTGCACCGGCGGATTCTGTGGTCGATGCACCAGAACGGCTTCACCGCCGACAAGAAGCACAAGAAATCCGCCAATGTCGTCGGCGACGTGATCGGTAAGTATCACCCCCATGGCGACACGGCGGTTTATGACGCCATGGTCCGCATGGCGCAGGACTTTTCCATGCGCCTGCCGCTGATCGACGGGCAGGGCAATTTCGGCTCGATCGACAACGACCCGCCCGCCGCCATGCGCTACACCGAGGCGCGGATGAACCGCGCCGCCGAAGCGCTGCTGGCCGACATCGAAAAGGACACGGTCAACTTCCAGGAGACCTATGATGGCGAGCGGCAGGAGCCGGTCTGCCTGCCCGCGCGCTTCCCGAACCTCCTCGTCAACGGCGCAGGCGGCATCGCGGTGGGGATGGCGACGAACATTCCGCCCCACAATCTCGGTGAGATCATCGACGCGACGGTCACGCTGATCGACAGCCCGGAGACCGATGACGAGACCCTGCTCGACATCGTGCCGGGCCCGGACTTCCCGACGGGCGGGCAGATCCTCGGCAAGTCCGGCGCGCGCTCGGGGCTTCTGACAGGGCGCGGCTCGGTGGTCATGCGCGGGCGTACCGCGATCGAGGAGATCCGCAAGGACCGCTACGCCATCATCGTCACCGAGGTGCCGTTCCAGGTGAACAAGGCGGCGATGGTCGAGAAGATCGCGGGCCTCGTCCGCGAGAAACGCCTCGAAGGCATCGCCGACCTGCGCGACGAGAGTGACCGTCACGGCATCCGCGTCGTGATCGAGCTCAAGCGCGACGCCAATGCCGAGGTGGTGTTGAACAACCTCTACAAGCAGAGCCCGCTGCAGACGAGCTTCGGCGTCAACATGCTGGCGCTGAACGGCGGCCGGCCCGAGCAGATGACCCTGCGCTCGGTGCTGATGAGTTTCATCGCCTTCCGCGAAGAAGTCATCACCAGACGGACCAAGCACGATCTCGGCAAGGCCCGCGACCGCGCCCATGTCCTGACGGGCCTCGCCATCGCGGTCGCCAATATCGACGAAGTGGTGCGCACCATCCGCTCTTCGCCGACCCCGGCTGAAGCGCGCGAGCGCCTGATGGACCGCGACTGGCCGGCCGAAGACATGGCGCCGCTGATCCAGCTCGTGGCCGATCCGCGTCACAAGCTGTCCGAAGACGGAACGCTCCGCCTCTCCGAGACTCAGGCCAAGGCCATCCTGGACCTGCGCCTGCAAAGATTGACCGCGCTCGGCCGCGACGAGATCGGCGACGAGCTCGAGAAACTGGCGACCCAGATCGAGGACTATCTCGACATTCTCTCCAACCGTCCCCGTGTGCTGAGCATCGTGAAGGACGAACTCTCGGAGATTCGCGAGAAGTTCGCGACCCCGCGCCGTTCGGAGTTCATCGACGCCATCGAGATGGAAGACGAGGACCTGATCCCGCAAGAGGACATGGTCGTCACCGTCACCCATTCCGGCTATGTGAAGCGGACACCGCTTTCCACCTACCGCGCCCAGCGCCGGGGCGGGAAGGGGCGTTCGGGCATGGCGATGAAGGACGAGGATTTCGTCAGCCAGCTCTTCGTCGGCAATACGCATACACCGCTTCTCTTCTTCACCGACCGCGGCATGGTCTACCGCCTGAAGCTCTGGCGGCTGCCCGAGGGCGCACCGGCCTCGCGCGGCAAGGCCTTTGTCAACCTCCTGCCCCTCGACCAGGGCGAGCGGGTGAACGTCATCCTTCCGATGCCTGACGATGAGGAAAGCTTCGACATCGTCTTCGCCACCCGGTCGGGTAATGTCCGGCGGAACAAGCTGAAGGACTTCTCGAACATCAACCGGGCGGGCAAGATCGCCATGAAGCTCGACGAAGGCGACAACCTCGTCGGCGTAAGGCTCGCAAGGCCCGATCAGGATATCCTTCTGACCACCCGCGAGGGTATGGCGATCCGCTTTCCGCTGGAGACGGTACGGGTCTTCAGTGGCCGGACATCGACCGGGGTGCGCGGCGTGCGCCTCGGCACTGATGACGAAGTGATCGGCATGTCCGTCCTTCGCCACTTCAATGCGAGCGCGGATGAGAAAGCCGCCTATCTCAAGCACGCCGCCGCCATGCGCCGTGCGGCCGGGGAAGGCGAGACCGAAGGGACCGACGAGGGCGGCAGCGCGGATACGGCGCTCAGCTCGGAGAAGATCGGCGCCATGGCCGCGGCCGAGGAGTTCATCCTCACCGTGACCGAAAACGGCTACGGCAAGCGCACCTCGTCCTTCGAATACCGCACCTCGGGACGCGGCGGCAAAGGCATCATCTCGATCGTCACCTCCCAGAGGAACGGCCGGGTCGTGGCGAGCTTCCCGGCAGGCGAGGGCGAGGAGATCATGCTCGTCACCGATGGCGGCCAGTTGATCCGTACGCCGGTGGACGACATCCGCATCGCCGGGCGTAACACGCAAGGTGTGACCATCCTGAACACCCGCGAAGGCGAGACGGTGGTGAGCGTCGAAGGCGTTGGCGAAGCATCCGCAGAAGAGATGGATGCCGAAGGGCAAGAGGGCGGCGAGGCAAACTGAAGATGAGCCGCGAGATCGTCACCTCGACCCATCTCGCGGCGCACCCTGACAAAGTCTGGGAGGCGGTGCAGACGACACGCCTCCTTCGCTATGTTTCAGCGCCGCTCGTCACTTTCGAAGCGGTCGATCCGCCTTCCTTCCCTGAGGTCTGGTCCGAAGGCGAGCATCTTTGTGCGCTGAAGCTCCTTGGGACCCTGCCGATCGGCGAACAGGTCATCGGCATCAGCTACCCGCCGGCAGAAGGCCAGCGCCGCTTCCTGCGCGACAATGGACGCAGCGCCGGCATCCGCCGCTGGGACCACCTCATCACGATCGAGCCTGAAGACGGGGGCACCCGCTACACCGATCGGCTGATCCTGGATGCGGGATGGCGGACCCCGATCGTGGCCGCTTTCGCGGCACAATTCTACGAGCACCGGCAGGCCCGCTGGCGGAAGCTGATCGACGAGGACCAGCTCGGCCCCATGCTGCAGGAGGTCCGCGGCAACCGCTGATATTCTTTCGAAGGGACGGGCAAGTCATCACAGGCGGTTCCATTGCGAGGGCGAATGGAACTGGTTAGACCTCCCGCAAGAGGCCTGACCTCAGTTGCAGCGTTGATGAGACGACCATGACCAAACCACTGATCGGCCTCTATCCCGGTACTTTCGATCCGATCACCCTCGGCCATGTCGATATCATCAAGCGCGCGGTGAAGCTCGTGGACGAGCTGGTTATCGGTGTCGCCGTGCATTCGGGCAAGAATCCGCTTTTCACCCTGAAAGAGCGCGAGGAGCTGATCAGGGCGTCGATTGCGGACATGGACGAGGGAGCCCGCGCCACCATCAGGGTCGAGCCTTTCGAGGGGCTCCTCATGCACTACGCTGAACGGCTGGACGCCCAGATCATCATCCGCGGTCTCCGCGCGGTGTCGGACTTCGAATACGAGTTTCAAATGGTGGGCATGAATGCCGAGCTGAACGACGATATCGAGACCATCTTCCTGATGGCCGATGTACGCTACCAGGCGATCGCCAGCCGACTGGTCAAGGAGATCGCCACCCTTGGCGGCGCTTTCGAGCATTTCGTCCCTGCAGCGGTGGTCGAACCCCTGCGCGGCAAGCTGAAAGGCTGACGCGGGTTTAAGCGCGTCGGTACTGGTTCCGCGCGCGGCGATCGGCTAGCCCTTGGAACCATGAAACACATCTGCGTCATGGCGGCCCTGTTCGCCGCGTTCACCGCTTCCGCTTTCGCCCAGGACGAGCCCGTCGATCCGGAGAGCCCGGCGGGCATTCTCGAACGCACGCCGGACAGCGTCTGGCGGACAGTCGACCCGGAGAATCTATGGGTGATCGACCTTCCGTCGGGCCCGATCTATGTCGAGCTTCGGCCTGATTTCTCCGAGCAGCATGCCGAACGTATCCGTACGCTGACCCGCGCCGGGTTCTACAATGGCACCATCTTCCATCGCGTGATCGACGGCTTCATGGCCCAAGGCGGCGATCCGACGGGAACCGGCAAGGGCGGGTCGGATCTTCCCGACCTTCCGGGTATCTTCGTGAAGCCATTGAAAGCTCTTGAAGATTTCGTCCCCGTCGGCCGCGACGACCGGGCGGCGCAGATCGGTTTTCTCGGCAGCATGCCCGTGGGTTCCCAGCCGCCGAGCCTCGCCGGCTTCGTCAAGACCGACGATGTCGCCGCCTGGCCGCTGCACTGCGCAGGGGTTTTGTCCATGGCGCGGGCGGAGCAGCCGAACTCGGCCAACAGCCAGTTCTTCCTTCTTTTCGGGGACAACCGCCGGGGTCTCGACCAGCAATACACAGCCTTCGGACGGGTTCTCGACGGCTACCGCAATGTCCGGCGCATCAACCGGGGCGAGCCGCCCGAGCGCCCGACACCGATCCTGCGCGCGCGGATGATGACCGACCTGCCGCCTGAGGAACAAATCACCTTCGAAGTGTTGCGGCCAGAGAGCGAAGCCTTCAAGGCATGGCTTCGTGCCGGGCGGCTTCTGACGGATGACGGCTATTTCGTCGATACCTGCTCGGTCAATGTTCCCGTCCGCAAAGGAGGCGAAATTCTGTAATGGGCACACTCAAACTCAAGCTGGAAACCGGCGACGTCACCATCGAGACATTCGAGGACAAGGCGCCGAAACATGTCGAGCAGATCACCCGCCTCGCCGAAGAAGGCTTCTATGACGGCCTGAAGTTCCACCGTGTGATCGACGGCTTCATGGCGCAGGGCGGTGACCCGCGCGGCGACGGAACCGGCGGCGCGAATGAGAACATCCCGGCCGAATTCAACGATGTCGCCCATGTGGAGGGCGTCTGCTCCATGGCCCGTGCGCAGGACCCGAACTCAGCCTCGAGCCAGTTCTTCATCTGCCTCGATGATGCGACCTTCCTCGATGGTCAGTACACCGCATGGGGCCGCGTGACCGAGGGGATGGAGCACGTCCACGCCATCAACAAGGGCGAGCCGCCGGCGAACCCGACCAAGATCGTCGAGTTCCGCAAGGCGTAAGCCTGCCGGAAGCCGACCGAAAAGGCCGCCCATGGGCGGCCTTTTTCATGCAGGGGTTTCTGCCCGGCGGCGGGCTTCTGCCGACTCCTGGTCGGTCAGGTGGATGAGCCCGAGAAGGCGTCGGATCACCATCTCCTCATGGGGATCCCGCTCGTCATCGGAAAGAACGATCCGCCACAAGTCCTCGACCAGCGCGATCTTCTCTTCGCGGCTCATCCGGTCCTTGATGACGCGGGTGAACTGGTAAAGATCGTTCGCGGCCTGCTGGGCCGCTTCGGCTTCCGAGCGAAGATTGGACGCTTCGGTCTCGGCCAGGGAGAACCTGCGCATCAGCATACGGTCGATGAGCACGCGCTCTTCGTCCGTATAGGTCTCGTCCGCGCGGGCAGCCTCCACAAGGACGGCCGCCGTCGCCTGGGGCAGGGTGTCTTCTGTCGGCACTTCGTCCGGCTTGCCGCGAAGGTTCTGGAAAAGCTTGTCAAGCATGGCGGGGTTCCTCGTCGGTAGCGGCCTGGTTTTCGTAACATAGCACGGCTTCGGAGGCAGGCAGGCGCTTTTCGGGCAGGTCGCGCACTTCGAGCACGAAAAGCTCGCGCCCGCGCATGATCGTCACCGTGTCGCCAAGCCGGATTTTGAAGCCCGGCTTGTCCGTCCGCATGGTCTGCCCGCCCCTTGTGATCCGGGCCGACTTGCCGCCGACAATCGCCGCGGCGAGGGCCCGCGTCTTGAAGATGCGCACCGCCCAGAGCCATTTGTCGAGGCGCGCGGTCCTATCGTCCAGAAGCGAAGTCACGCGCTAGCGTAGGCCAGATCCCGCGCCTTGGCGAGATCGGCGGCGAACTTGCCTTCTTCCACCTTGCGCTGGCTAGGGTCCTGAATGCGCAGGAGGTAGGAGGGGTGGAAGGTCGGCACCACGACCCCGCCGATATCCTCAGGGAGCGGAATGGTCTCGCCGCGCACCTGGCCAAGCTTGACCGGGCGACCGAAGAACCCGCGCAGGGCCGATGCGCCAAGGGTGATGGTGACTGCCGGCTGGACAAGGCGGTGCTCCTGATGGAGCCACGGCGCCCAGAGATCGATCTCGCCGGCCTTCGGCGTCTGGTGAATGCGCCGCTTGCCCAGGGTTGTGAAGTTGAAGCGTTTCACGGCATTGGTGACGTAGACTTTCTGCCGCTCGATGCCTGCGCCTTCGAGGAACTGGTCGAAAAGCTGGCCCGCCGGGCCGACAAAGGGTCGCCCGGCCTTGTCTTCCTGATCGCCCGGCTGCTCACCGATGAAGAAGAGGCGGCTGCCCACCGGCCCTTCGCCCGGGACCGGGGAAGCCGGGTGGTCCGGGTCTTCGAAAGCGCGGATCGCCTCATGGATACCCTCGAGGCTGTTATAGTGCGGCTCCACACGGATCATCTTTGCGCTGATCTTGGCTTGTTCGTCGGTCATTGCGGCCTGTGCCATGGCATTCACCCTTTCCGGCGCCTTCTCCAGAAGCTCCGGGATGAGCCGCGCTTCGGGCAGGTTGCGCCAATATTTCTTCGGCATTTCGGCCCGCATGGCATCGGTCATGATGCGGGCCGGGTTGAAGATGCTGGCATAATAGGCGCACCAGGCATCTTCGAACGCATCGTCAGCGGGGACGTCCTCGCGCCGACCGCCTTCTGCGAAGAACACCTCGCCATTGCGATAGATCGCCGTTTTGCGCGGCGTCACGATGGCCCAGTCCATATTCGTGAAGCGGCGGACGAAAAACGGCGCTTCGCGCTCGACGATGTGGTGGTCCGGCTCGAACCAGGCTGCGTAGGCTTCGCGGGGACCGTCAGTGGCGACTTCGCGGAAGCGAACAAAGGCATGCATCTTGTGCGCGTCCCGCCGGACGGACTTCACCAGCCGGTGAACCGCGACGGTATCCGGATCGGCCATGTTCTCGGCCAGGCCCCGGTCGCGCCGGGCGCGGTACATGAAGCGGTAGAGGAGGGCGAACCGCTCACGCTCGGCATGGTGGAGCGCCGTGCCGAAGAGCGAGGCCGCTTTCTTGGGCACCGTGACCTGCGAGCTCGCAGGACCGATGGACGGAGCGAAGCCTTCGGCAAAAAGGTCCCCTTCGCCGGGCAGGCGGAAGACCGCTTGCTCGGGGTCGATGTCATCCGCCAGAAGCGCGCGCACGGCCCGGCGGAAGCCTTCGAGATCGCCGTCGCTCTTGAGCGGAACCGAAACCGTACCCGCCGCCATCAGGCCGCCGCAGCGAAGAGGTCCTGCTGCTCGGCAGGTTTGCGGAGCCGCGCTTCGAGCGCCCCTGAATCGAGAAGCGACACCGGCCGCCAGTCGAGCGCGGTGACGAAGGGCCGGACCTTCTTCACCGAAGCGGCAAGGCGGGTCAGGTCGTCATAGCGCAAACGCCCGAAGCGGCGCGCTTCGATGATCTTGTCCACACCCTTGGTGCCGATCCCGGGGATGCGCAAAAGCTGCTCCCGGGTCGCCATATTGACGTCGATCGGGAAGAAGCCCTGGTTCTTCAGTGCCCAGATCAGCTTGGGATCGGCCGCAAGGTCCAGCATTCCGTGGTCCATGGTCGAAATGATCTCATCCCGTCCGAAACCGTAGAAGCGCGTCAGCCAATCAGCCTGGTAGAGGCGGTGCTCGCGGATCAGGGGCGGCCGGTTCACCGGCATGCCTGGCTTTGCGTCAGGAATTGGGGAGTAGGCGGAGTAATAAACCCGGCGCAGGCGGTGCTTGTCGTAGAGGTCGGTGGCGGTGGTCAGGACCTGGGCATCATTCTCAGCATCGGCGCCGACAATCATTTGGGTGGACTGGCCGCCCGGCGCGAAGAGCCGAGGCTTCGCCTTGCGTGTCTTTTCACGCTTGAAGGCGTCGATCCGCTCCCGCATGGAAGACATCGCGCCTTCGATACCGTCGCGGTCCTTCTCTGGCGCAAGTTTCCTGAGGCTCGTCCGGGAAGGCAGCTCCACATTGATCGAGACCCGGTCGGCGTGATGGCCTGCCGCTTCGATCAGCTCGGGCGCGGCTTCGGGGATGGTCTTGAGGTGAAGATAGCCGCGAAAGTCGTATTCCTCGCGCAGGATGCGGGCGACCTCGACGATCTGCTCCATCGTATAGTCGGGTGAACGAATGATTCCCGAGCTGAGGAAAAGTCCCTCGATATAGTTGCGCTTGTAGAAATTGACCGTGAGGTCCGCGACCTCGCGCGGGGTGAAACGGGCGCGCTCCACATTCGAACTCGCCCGGTTGATGCAATAGGCGCAGTCGAAGATGCAGCTGTTGGTAAGCAGCACCTTGAGAAGGCTGATGCAGCGCCCGTCCGGCGCATAGGCATGGCAGATGCCCATGCCCTCGATCGAGCCGACACCCTTGCCGCCGCGGCTGTCGCGCTTGGCACCGCCCGACGACGCGCAGGACGCATCGTACTTCGCTGCGTCGGCGAGGATCTTCAGCTTGGCGACGGTCTTCTCGGAAATCCCCATGTTCCGATTATGTTCTTTCTCGGTATGACTTTCAAGCGGCCGAAGGCGCAGGGGGTGTGACCCTTTGGTAGCGCGTGCTTCGCGCCTGCAGCTTCTTCGACGCGCCGATCAGGAAGACCCCGGCGATCGCGCAATAAACCGCCATCCAGCCGAACTGGAGGGGCAGGGAGACCCCCCGGTCGATCAGGGCGCCGGTGATCCAGGGCCCGAGCGCGGTGGCGAAGACCATCGCCGACTGGGTCACCGAGCGGATCGCGCCGAGATGTTTCGTGCCGTAGGCCTCCGGCCAGACCGAGCCGAACAGGGTCGTGGCGAATCCGTAGCTGATGCCGAAGAAGCCGAAGAAGACGAAGACACCGAGACTGCCTTCGAGAACGGCCACGGCGAGGCTTCCCAAGGCGAGGGGCGCCATCACGAGAGGAAGAAGCCGCGAGGCACCGAAGCGGTCGACGAGGCGCCCGGTGAGGAGCGCAAAACCGACGGTCAGCGCTGCCATGACGGGGATGCCGAGGCTCATGGTCTCGTCCGACAGGCCGCGCAGGGCGGCGAGATGATCGCGGTGGAAAAAGAGCGTGGTACCGATGAAGGGCGGCGCGAGGACGCCCGTCAGCATGGCGTAGAACATCGGATCGCGGACCACCTCGGCGCGGGTCCAGCTCTTGCCTTTCGGCACTGCGACCTCCGCCGTTCCCTGCGGCGCGCGGGGTTTTCTGAGGAGAAAGACGATGAGCGGAAGCGCGACCACCAGAAGGGTCGCCGCCCCGGCGAGCCAGCCGATCTTGTAGCCGAACCCCGCCACCAGCAGGGTGAAGGTCAGCGGCAGGATAGCCTCCTGCGCCTGAAAGCCCAAGACCACATAGCTGATCGCCTTGCCGCGGTTCGCTTCGAACCAGCGGGCCGTTTCGGTCAGCGCGATGTGGCTCATCATGCCTTGGCCGAGGAGGCGGAGGAGATAGAGGCTGACCCCCAGCATGAGCACATTCTGGGCGAAGGCCATGGAGATGCAGGCAGCCGCAAGGGCGGGGATCGTGACGGCAGCGACCTGCCAGCCCGGGCGGTGGTCCATGACCCTGCCGACAAAGGGCAGGGTGGCCGCGCTCGCCAGGGTCGCAAGGCCGTAGAGATTGCCCCACTCGCCATTCGACATGCCGAACGCTTCACGCAGCTCACCGCCGGACGCACCGATGAAGATCGTCTGCCCGAACCCCGAAAACAGGGTCAGAAGGAAACCGCCGAGAATCCAGCGGCCATTCTCTTTCAAGAAAGCGGGCATGCCCGGCCTTTGGGCGGTTTGAAAAGACCGTGCAAGACCGGGCTGGCCGGCGTCAGTAGACGCAGTCGAACTCGACCCCGGCAAGGAGCTTGGTGACGTCCTCGATCACCGACCAGCCTTCGGGACCGTTGGTCATGATGACCATGCCGTGGCTTCCGTCATTGGCGCCAAGGGCCAGGCTGACATAGGTGTTGTTGTTGTTGCCGCCGTGGTAGAAATAATTGCCCTCGGCGCGCCGTTCGATACCCCAGCCGATGCCCTGCGGAAGGTTCTCGCTGGAGAAGGTCCGCTCATATTGTGGGGTCAGCATGTCCTCGCGGGTCGCATTGCTGATCTCCCACCGCTTCCGGCGCTTGTCGTCCATCATCAGTGTCAGGAACTTGGCAAAGTCCGAAGGCGTGGTCCTGATCGAAGAGACATTGTCGAAGAGATGATAGCTGGCGCTGGTGAGCTGGTAGAGGGGGATGCCCTGAAGGCCCTCGTCGCCCGAGCGGTCCATGGTGCGAAGCGCGGCGCGCATCTCCATGCCGTTCCAGCTATCGACCGGGCGATCCCAGCGCTCGGCGAGCTCGTAGAGCGGCGAGCCGACCCGGCGGGCATAATGGGCCCTCTGCAGGTTGAGATTGCCCTCCTCGTCGATCTCGTGTCCCCAGACCTCGCGCTCGTCGTTTTCGGGGGTCCACAGAAGATAGGTGTCGGAGAGCTTTGCAGGTTCGAAGAGCCGCTCCTGCATGATCTCGGCGATGCCCTTGTCCTCGATCAGTTCAACGACCTCCATCAGCCACATGAAGGCTTCACCCGAATAGCTGGCCTCGGTGCCGGGCTCCGCTTCGGGGATCAACGATGTGCCTTCCGCGTCGTCCCGGTCGCGCCAGTTCGGCATGCCCGTATGATGCTCGAGGACATGCTCCACGGTCATCTTGCGGAACTTGGGGTCGTCCGGATATTGCTCAGGGTAGAGATAGTCCGCCAGCTTGTCATCGAGGGAAAGCTTACCCTCCTCGACCAGCTTCATGACCACATAGGCGAAGGCCGGCTTGGTCAGGGACGCGCCCTGGAAAAGGGTGTCGTCATCGACCTTCTGGCCGGTCTCGATATTGGTGACGCCATAGCTCGCGTTCCAGACGACCTTGCCGTCGCGGATGATCGCCATGCCGACACCCGGCACCTTGTGACGCTCCATCGAGGCGCGGATCGCTTCCTCTTCTTCAGCGGACGGAATCCAGCGGTCATCGACGGCCTTGTCGTACTGCGCGAAGGCCGGGGTGAGGAGGCAGGTGCTCAGAAGCGCGGCTGCGGAAAGCGAGCGGAGGAGGGTGGTCATGGCGACCCTTTCAATGTATCGTGTACAACTGTAGTCAGAAGATCGCATAGACGAACTTCTGTCAACTTTTCCGACTGCGAAAAGTTCCGAAGCTCCCGGCCGGCGGCAAGACGGCGGTGATGTTCTTGTGTTACACCTTTGCCCGGTTGGGTATTTCTGCGATTTCCTGGGGGTTTCCTATGCGCGCACTAGCTTGTTTTCTGGCTCTTTTTTCCGCCTCGGCCCTGGCGCAGCCGGATTTCATCGAAACCCGCTACGACCAGGATGTCCCCACCCTTCAGGAGGTGATCGGTCATGCCCCCGGGCAGGAGATCACCGCGCCCGACGAAGCGCTGGGCTATATGCGTGCGCTCCAGCGCAGCCAGCCGGACCGGATGCGCATCTTCGAATATGCGACGAGCTGGGAGGGCCGCCCGCTGGTCTATGCCGTCATCGGCCGTCCCGACCGCATCAGGGAACTGGACAGCATCCAGCAGGGCCTCGAAAGGCTGGCTGACGGGCGCAGCGTCACGGGACGCGACCGTACACGGATGATCGAGCGCCTGCCTGCGGTGACCTGGCTGTCCTACGGCGTGCACGGCAACGAGATCACCTCGACCGATGCAGGCCTCGCCGTGGCCTACCACCTCCTCGCTGCAGAGGGTGACGCCGATGTGGAGGCGATCTTCGAGAACAGCCTCGTCATCATCGACCCGATGCAGAACCCCGATGGCCGGGCCCGCTTCATGTCGACCTTCACCGCTGCGCGGGGGCTCGAGCCCCAGGGCGCCGACGCCGCTGCCGAGCGTGACGAGCCGTGGCCTTCGGGGCGCTACAATCACGCGCTTTTCGATCTCAACCGCGACTGGTTCACCCTCAGCCAGCCCGAGACCCGCGGCAAGGTCAAGGCGATCGACGCCTGGAACCCCGTCGTCGTGGTCGATGCCCATGAGATGGGCTCGGGCTCGACCTATTTCTTCCCGCCCGCCGCGCGGCCCTTCAACCCGCAGCTCACCGAGAATACCCGCGAGGGTCAGGAGATCATCGGCCGCGCCAATGCGGAGGTCTTCGACGAGCGCGGAGTCTCCTATTTCACCCGTGAGACCTACGACAATTTCTACCCCGGTTACGGCGACATGTGGCCGGCCCTTCGCGGCGCTGTGGCCATGACCTATGAGCAGGCCTCGCCGAGGGGCCTTCGCTTCGACCGCGAAGACGGCAGTGTGCTGACCTATCGCGAAGGGGTCAGGAACCACTTCCTCACCACCCTGACCACCGCCGTCACCGTCGCGCGCAACAAGGAGCGCTTCCTCTCGGCCTATGTGGAAGACCGCACCACCGCGATCGAGGAAATGTCCGCTGCCGAGGACCGCTACCTGGTCATCGACCTCGCCGAGCGGCCCGGCCAGGCCCGTGCGCTCGCTTCGCGCCTGAGCGCGCAGGGCATCGACGTGGCCGAAATCCGCGAAGGCCAGAGCGTCTGCGGCACCGACTATGCCGAGGGCGCGATCGTTATCGACAAGGCCCAGCCCGAGGGCCGCCTGATCGACACGCTTCTCGATGAGAACACACCGCTTGCGGAAGACTTTATCGAAGACCAGGAAGCCCGCCGCACCGATGGCCTGCGCCATGAGCTCTACGACGTGACGGCCTGGTCCCTGCCTCTGATGAGTGGCCTTGAGAGCCAGTCCTGCGGCGATGTCGGCAATGTTCGCCTGCGTGACTTCTCCGCTGACGAGGGCGACGCACCGAACCTGCCCGAAGCTGCCTTCGGCTACGCTGTGCCCTGGGACGACAGCGCCCAGGCGCAGCTTGTCATCGCGGCCCTTCGCGAAGGGCTCGAGGCACAGGTGACCGAAGAGGGCTTCTCACAGGATGATCGGACCTTCCCGCGCGGAACCGTGGTCTTCACCCAAAGCGCCAATGAAGATCACCTGGCGGAGCGTCTTGCGGTCCTTGCCGGCGAGACCGGCGGGCGGGTCCTGCCGATGGCTTCGAGCTGGGTCGATGAAGGCCCCAATCTCGGCTCCTCCTCCTTCCGCGCGCTGGACCTTCCAAGGGTCGCGATGCTCTGGGGTGAGGGGACCTCTCCCACCTCGGCGGGCAGCACGCGCTATGTCATCGAGCGCCGGCTCGGACTGCCGGTGACACCGATCCGTGTGCTGAGCCTATCCTACGCGGATCTCTCCGGGTTCGATGTGATTGTCATGCCGGAAACCGGCAGCACCGCCGCGCGGGTTCTCGGCGCATCCGGCCAGCGTGCGATCCAGGAATTCGCTGAAGAAGGCGGCGTCGTCGTCGGCTTCGGCTCGGCCCTGCGGCTGATCTCCGGCGAAAAGGGCCTTCTGCCTCTCCAGCGCGAGCGCCGTGTCCGGCAAGACGGCGAGCGGCGGCCCGCTCAGCCCTCGGGCAGTGTGGTCGAAGGCAGCGAGCTCTGGTCCGAGGAGGACTATCAGAACGCTGTGGGCGATACAGGCTCCATGCCCGACCGGGTGCCGGGCGTGCTCCTGACGGCCGAGCCTGACCCGAACCACATCCTCTCGGCGGGCTATGACGACGCGACAGTGCTTTTCCGCGGAAACACGATCTACGCGCCGCTTCCCGCGAGCGAAGGCACCAATGTTTTCCGCTATGCCGATGCGGACAGCGTCCTCGCCTCGGGTTATCTCTGGGACGAGGTTCGCACCCAGATCGCGCGCAAGCCATTTCTCGTAGCCAAGGATGTGGGCGAGGGCATGGCCGTTGGCTTTGCCCAGGACCCGACCACCCGCGGCTATCTGAACGGGCTGGACCTGATGCTGGCCAACAGCCTGGTCCTCGCGCCCGCCTTTGCGGACTGACGGGAAAAGGATTTGGCCCGAAGGTTCTGAGCCCCTAGGCAGGGGGAACGGAACTTTCGGGAGCCTTCCATGATCCTCAGCCTTCTCGCCTCGACCGCCCTTCTCCTGCAGCCGGAGGTTTCGGACGAAGCCCGCCGGATCGCTCAGGACACCATCATCCTCGACGGGCATGTCGACGTGCCCCACCGGGTGATCGAGTCGGGCGAGGATGTGGGGACCGACACGGGCGCGGGCGATTTCGACTACCCCCGCGCCATGGAAGGCGGGCTCAATGCGCCCTTCATGTCGATCTATGTGTCGGCAGCCTTCCAGGAGACCGGCGGCGCGAAAACACGGGCCGATGTGCTGATCGGCCTGATCGAGGGCCTCGTCCATCAGCATCCCGACAAGTTCGAGATCGCCAAATCGCCGAAGGATGTCCGCCGCATCACCAAGGCAGGCAAGATCGCCCTGCCGCTCGGCATGGAGAATGGCGCGCCGATCGAGGGCGACATCGCCAATCTCGAGCATTTCCACGAACGCGGCATCCGCTACATCACCCTGACCCACTCGCGGGTGAACCACATCTCCGACAGCTCCTACGATGAAGAGCGGCGCTGGGGCGGGCTGTCACCCTTCGGCAAGATGCTGGTCGAGGAAATGAACCGCCTCGGCGTCATGGTGGATGTCAGCCACATCTCCGACGAGGCCTTCGACGACGTGATGGCGATCACCAAGGCCCCCGTGATCGCAAGCCACTCCTCGCTGCGCCACTTCACCCCAGGGTTCGAGCGCAACATGTCCGACGCGATGGTTGAACGGCTCGCCGAGAACGGCGGTGTCGTGATGATCAATTACGGATCGAGCTTTCTCACCGAGGAGGCGAACCAGCGGCGCGGCCAGGCGGAGCGCGATTTTGAGGCCTATCTCGAAGGAAGCGGTCTCACCGCCGAGGAGGCGGACTACGAAGCTTTCGAGAAGCAGTGGGAGAAGGACAACCCCTATCCCTATGCGGATCTTTCCGACGTCCTCGACCATATCGACCGCGCGGTGGAACTGGCGGGTATCGACCATGTCGGTCTTGGTTCGGACTATGACGGCGTGGGTGACAGCCTGCCCACGGGTCTGAAAGACGCCTCGACCATGCCGAACCTCGTGCAGGGCCTGATGGATCGCGGCTATTCGGAAGAGGACATCGTCAAGATCCTCTCCGGCAACGCGCTGCGGGTCTGGGAAGAGGTGGAAAGAACCGCCCGCCGGCTGCGCTAGAGCAACGGACCGCGAAGTGGGATCCGGTTCGCGGTGAAAAGTTGCTCCAGAACCGAAACCTAGAGCAACGGACTGATTCCACGGGACAGTCCGTTGCCACAGGCATCTGGGGGCAACCACCCTCAGTCCTTGTTCTTCACCGAGGCCGAGATCGTGAAGCTGAAGGCGAAGCCGATCAGGAAAGGTACCCAGATCGGCAGGCTCCCGAGCCCGGGTGTGCCCAGCGCTTCAGCCAGATGATCATCAAAAGCCCACCAGAGTATGCCCAACCACATGCGTGCCGCTCCTTCGTCTAAGAAAGATGTTGGGCGCACCCCAGCCGGATGCAAGGGCAGCGCCCATGCGCCCCGCTGCCCGAAGGCTGCGCCTATTCGGCCGCGTCGGCCTTCTTCGCCGTTTTCTTTGTGGCCTTCTTGGTCGCCTTCTTCTTCGTTGCTTTCTTGGTGGCCTTTTTCTTCGCTGCTTTCTTCTTTGCAGCCTTTTTCTTCTTGGCCGGCTTCTTCGCTTCGCGTTCGGCGATCAGCTCGAGCGCCCGTTCGAGGGTGATCTCGTCCGGGTTCTCGCCCTTGGGAATGGTGGCGTTGGTCTTCTGGTGTTTGACATAGGGGCCGTAGCGGCCCTCGAAGACGCCGATCATCTCTTCCGTATCGGGATGATTGCCAAGCTCGCGCTTGGGCTTCGCCGCAGCCCGGCCACGGCCCCTCGGGTTCGCCAGCTTGTCGGCGATGACGGCCACCGCGCGGTTGATGCCGATCTCCCAGACCTCATCGACGCTTTCGAGATTGGCGTAGGTCTTGCCGTGCTTGACGAAGGGCCCGTAGCGGCCGATCCCCGCCTCGATCGTCTCACCATCTTCTGGGTGCGGACCAACATCCCGCGGAAGCTCGAGCAGCATCATCGCCTTCTCGAAATCGATATCCGCCGGATCCCAGCCCTTGGGGATCGAGGAGCGCTTGGGCTTTTCGTCGTCGGTGGCAGCGGCGCGCTCGACATAGGGGCCGAAGCGGCCCGATTTCAGCGCCACCTCCGTCGAGGTGTCGGGGTCGATGCCCAGCACCTTGTCCTCGGGCGCTTCCTGCGCATCCTTGCCGAGCTGGCGGGTGTGCTTGCAGTCCGGATAGCGTGAGCAGCCGACAAAGGCGCCGTAACGGCCCACTTTCAGGGAAAGCTGCCCTTCCCCGCAGGTCGGGCAGAGGCGCGGGTCGGTGCCGTCGCCCCGGTCGGGGAAGATATGGGGGCCAAGAGCCTCGTTCAGTGCGTCCAGAACTTCGGTGATGCGGAGGCCCGACATACCGTCGATCTTGGCGTGAAACTCCTCCCAGAACCGGGCCAGGAACGCGCGCCAGTTCTCCCGCCCGCCGGAGATCTCGTCCAGCGTGTCTTCCATCTGGGCGGTGAAGTCGTACTCGACATATTTGCCGAAGAAGTTCTCGAGAAACGCCGTGACGATCCGGCCGCGGTCTTCCGGGATGAAGCGTTTCTGCTCAAGCCGGACATAGTTCCGGTCCATCAGGGTCGAGATGATCGACGCATAGGTGGAGGGCCGGCCGATGCCGTTCTCCTCCAGCGCCTTGACGAGGGACGCTTCGGTGAAGCGTGGCGGCGGCTGGGTGAAATGCTGCTCGGGCAGGACATCGGTGATGTCCGCTTTCGCACCCCGTTCCACCTTGGGGAGGCGGCCTTCCTTCTCGTCTTCTTCATCGTCACGCCCCTCGGTGTAGACAGCGATGAAGCCTTCGAAGGTGATGACGGAGCCGGTGGCGCGCAGGCCGATCTTGTCGTCGGCCGAGGCGATCTCGATCGTCGTCTGCTCGAGTTCGGCGGACGCCATCTGGCAGGCCACGGCCCGGCGCCAGATCAGCCGGTAGAGCTTCGCCTCGTCCTCGGCCTGGCGGACATCGTCAGGATGCGTTGCGAAATTCGTTGGGCGGATACATTCGTGCGCTTCCTGGGCGTTCTTCTGCTTGGACTTGTACATCCGCGGCGAGTTCGGAACGAAGCGCTCGCCATAGCGCGACTTGATCTCGTCGCGGCAGGCCATCACCGCTTCGGGAGCCATGTCGATCCCGTCGGTCCGCATATAGGTGATCAGGCCCGCCTCGTAGAGCTTCTGCGCGGCCTGCATGGTGCGCTTGGCGCCGAAGCCGAGCTTGCGGGAGGCCTCCTGCTGCACGGTCGAGGTGGTGAAGGGCGCGGCGGGGTTGCGCTTGGTGGGCTTGGCCTCGACCGATGCAACGGTGAAGTCGGCAGCCTCGATCAGGTCCTTCGCACGCTGACCATCCGCCTCGGTTGTCAGGGTGAACTTGCCGAGCTTTTCGCCGTCCAGCCGCACGAGGCGGGTCTTGAACGGGTCGCTGCCAGCGGTCGCCTGCGCCTCGACGGTCCAGAATTCCTCCGCGACGAACTTCTCGATATCGAGCTCGCGCTCGCAGATCAGGCGCAAAGCCACCGACTGCACGCGGCCTGCCGAGCGGCTGCCCGGCAACTTGCGCCACAGGATCGGCGAAAGCGAGAAGCCTACGAGATAGTCGAGCGCCCGGCGGGCGAGATAGGCGTCGACGAGATCCTGGTCGATCTGGCGCGGACTGGCAATCGCTTCCTGTACGGCCTTTTTCGTCACCGCGTTGAAGGCGACCCGGCTGACTTCCTTGTCCTTCAGCGCCTTCTTCGCCTCGAGGACATCATAGAGATGCCACGAGATCGCCTCACCCTCGCGGTCGGGGTCAGTGGCGAGGATGACGCCGTCGGCCGCCTTTACCGCGTCGACGATCTCTTTGATCCGTGCACGGGACTTGGCATCCATGTCCCAGACCATCTTGAAATCCTGCTCGGGATCGACCGACCCGTCCTTCGACGGAAGATCGCGGATGTGGCCGTAGCTGGCCAGGACCTCGTAGCCGGACCCCAGATATTTGCCGATGGTTTTGGCTTTCGATGGGGACTCGACGATGACGACTTGCATGAAAGGGAAGGCTCCAGAAGGGGGGTCGCGGGGCGGGCGCAAGGTGATGACCATCGTGCCGTCTGTCAACGCGAACCGAATGGCCCTGGGTTGTGTTTATGGTAAACCACAGCTATTGGTTGATCTGACGAGACCGGGGAGGTTTTATGACAGCGGCTCCGACAGATGGTGCGTCCGCGCGCGCAGACTATCTCGTGAAGCAGGCCTTGCCGCATCTCGTGCGGCTCGAGGCCTTTTTTCGCATGAACGAACTCACGCCCCTTGCCGAGGGCATGGAGGAGGTGCTCCTCACCGCCGAGAAGATGCTGACCGCTTCTTCGACCGGGGATGGGCAAGGCGATGCTCGTTCGCGAGCCGTTCAGGATCAACAGCCGTGTAACGCTGAGTCGATGCAAGAGAGGCATGGCCGAGCAGCTCTTGGATAGTCCGAAGATCGGCGCCGCCCGCCAAT
Source organism: uncultured Caulobacterales bacterium (assembly GCA_964556115.1). Classification (GTDB taxonomy): domain Bacteria; phylum Pseudomonadota; class Alphaproteobacteria; order Caulobacterales; family Parvularculaceae; genus Parvularcula. Next base: position 54,949 of record CAZKVC010000005.1, on the reverse strand, counting down.
AGCTCGGTCGCGAAGGCATGGCGCAGCGCGTGGGGCGTTGCACTCTCCGGCAGGCCGAGGGCCGCACGGTGCCGCCGCATGCGGGCCTGAGCCACGCCAGGGCTTAGCCGCTTGCCCCGTGCCCCGAAGAAAAGGGGCGCATCCTCTTCGCCCTCGACCCAGGCGGGATGCGCCGCCGCCAGCGCCTCGCGGTAGCCTTTCAGCGCTGCGCGAACCTGAGGAAGAAGCGGAATGTCCCTGCTCTTGTTCCCCTTGCCGAGCACCCGCAGGTGGTCCCCATCCGCATCGTGCCAGCCAAGGGCCAGCGCCTCGCTGATCCGCAGGCCTCCGCCGTAAAGAAGCGTGAAGAGCGCCTGGTCACGCATGGCGGTCCAGTCGCCTTCGGCGCCTCCTGTGCCCGCCGCTTCGAGAAGCCGCTCCGCCGCCGGGGCGCTGACGGGTCTTGGCAGGACGTTGCGGCGCTTTGGCGAGCGCAGCGCCGTCAGCGCGGCTGCTGGCAACACGCCGCGCCGGTCCCAATAGCGCCAGAAGCTGCGGAGGGCCGACAGCTCGAGTCGCAGGGTCGCCGCATCGAGACCGTCCTTGTGCCGCATGGCGAGATAGCCTCGAAAATCACGGGTCGCGAGGCCTTCAAGATCGGCCTGGGAAGGATCCTTGCCCAGATGCCCCCGCAGGAACCCGCCGAACCGGGTCAGCGCCGCGTCGTAATTGCGCAGGGTGTAAGGGCTCGCACGCCGCTCGCTGCGCAGCATGTCGAGAAAGGCGTGCTTGAGTTCGTCAAACCGGTTCACTGGCCGGTGTCGTCTTCAAGATGGCGGGAGGTGCCTTCGCCTCGCCAGACCCAGTCTTCGCTCCAGTGGCTGTCTTCGCCCCGGCCGCTTCCGGGTTGGAAGGTAGCGGTGGTTTCCATACCGACCATTTCCGCGCCCGCGGCGCGCAAGGCTGCCTCGCCCGTCAGGCGAAGGCCGGTCCTCGCAAGCTCGCCTGCGGATGATGAAGGACCGTTCGCGCAGCCGCCCGCGGCGAGCGCTATTGTTGCCAAACCGAAGTTCGTCCGTCTTCGCAAGATCCTGCCTCCTGCCCGGAAGAGTGTGCCGTCCATGACCGGGCCTGTCACGCCCCCTTTTGCAGACCCGCTTCCGGATTGGCGCGCGGCAGCCTGATCGCGGCGAGGCGTCCGCTCTCGAAAAGCCAGGCCCCGAGGAGGGTTAGCGCTGCAAGAACGGCGTAGACCCAGCGCGGGAAAATATCGGCGCGCCGCTCCGAAAGCACGGCGCGTGCATCGCGCGGTACGACGCCCAGCCAACCGTCGCCTGCCTTGGTCTCACGGCGCATCGCGACCCGGCGGATGCCAAAGCCGCCTTGATCGGCGCGGACCACGCCGCCGCCGAGCGACCCCGCTGCCGGGCCAAGACTTTCGTCCGTAACGGTGACGGCGGTATACTCAGGCGACTGGCTGCGCTCGCGGATCGCGGCGGTGGTCAGGTTTCGGCCGTCTTCCGTGGTGGTGGCGAGGCGCACACTGTCCTCTTCGACGCCCTCCCGCACGGCGCGGAAGCGTCCGGGGCCGACGGGCTCGAGTTCGATCGCTTCGTTCGCCACGCCGTCGCCGGAAAGCTCGACCAAGGCCACCTCGTCGCTGACGGTGCGCCGCTCGATGGTCAGGAGGCCTTCCGCATCAAGCCTGGCCGTCAGCGCTTCCTCTTCAAGTTCGGGCTCGGCCATCAGCCAGTGGACGAGCCGCCGGAGGAATTCCCGGTGCGGGCCGCCGCCGTCGAAGCCGCGTGCCCAGAGCCAGAGGTGATCGGAGAGCAGCATGGCGATCCGTCCTTCGCCGACGCGATCGGTCACCAGGAGCGGGGCGCCGTCCCCCGCCGTCATCAGCGTATCACCCCGCCGGGTCTCGGACGGCAGGTGCCGCAGCCATCGGCCCCAGTCGTCGCTCGGCCCGAGGTCGGAGGTGATCGGATGGCGCTCGCCAAGTTCTGTCCGCTCGGGCAGAAAGGCACCTTCCCTCGCCGGGCCTGCGGGCAGGGCGGGCAGGATGTAGCTCAGCGCGGGCTGCGCTGCGAGGCTTCCGGCCTCGGTGAACTCCGGCCCGGCCGCGATCAGCGCCGCGCCGCCGTTTTCGACGAAGCGGGTGACTTCGGCGAGCTCGAAGGAAGTGATGACCCCGCGATAGGTGTAGCGGTCAAAGATCACCACGTTGAAATAGGGAAGTTTCTCAAGGAACAGCTCGCGGCTGGGAAAGGCGATGAGGTTCAACTCGCCCTCCGCTGCCGGAGCGATTTTGTCCGCAGGCTTCAGAATGGTGTAGTGGACGAGATCCACTGCCGGATCGCTTTTCAGAACGTTGCGCCACACCCGCTCGCCCGCATGAGGCTGCCCGGAAATCAGAAGCACGCGAAGCCGGTCGCGGATGACGTTGACCCGGGCCGTGATCTTGTTGTTGCGGGCCGTCAGCTCGCCGCCGACCATGGGCACCGAAAGCTCGACGATCCGTTCGCCCGGGCGCTCCATGGGTAAGGTCAGCTCCGTGGTCTCGCCGGGGGTGACCATCCGCTCAAGGATGAGTTCGCCATCGACGCGCAGGGCGACGGGGAGGGGGGCATCGCCATTTGTATCCCTGAGCTCGAAGCTGAGATCGAGGTCCTGGCCGAGAAGCCCGAAGCGCGGCTCGCGCAGCCAGGTGAGGCTGCGGTCGGTCTCGCCGCCCCGGTCGCCGATCAGGACACCGTGGAGGGGCACGTCGAGGCGCGCACTGCGAAGTTCGTCCGCTCCTGTCACCCGGCCGTCGGTCAGGACGAACACCCCGGCGAGCTGGTCGCGGTTCACAGCGGAAAGGCCCGCGGTCAGACCCGCAGCGAGATCGCTCTCCTCGGCGTCGCCAAAGCGGCTTTCGGCCACTTCGATATCCAACTCTTCGAGGTCGCCGCGAAGCCGCTCCGCCACGGCGTCCCGCATCGCGGTACGGTCGCCGAGGGACATGCTGGCACTGCCGTCGAGCAGGATCAGCGCCTGGTCGGGCAGGCTGTCGAAGGTCTGGCGCACCTTCTCCGGCCCGAGAAGGAACAGCGCGCAAAGGGCAGCGAAGGCGCAGCGCATCAGCGCGCCGAGAGGGCTCGTCCGCAAACGGAGAAGTGCGGTGACGACAACGCCGCCCGCGAGAAGCGCGACAAGCCAGATGGGCAGGAGCGGGGCGAGGTCGACGCTCATGGCTGCTCCCCGCCGAGCTCTTCGAGCATCGTCGTCACTTCGGTCTGGTCCGCCTTGTAGTTCCCGGTGATCGCCACCATCGCCATGTTGATCCCTGAACGGAAGGCATATTCACGCCGCGACTCGCCGCCTGGGCCCGCCGGGCGGAGGGGTACGCCCATCTTGTCGAGGGCCCATGCGCTGGCCCAGTCGCGGCCGGAGATGATGAGGGAAGGAACCCCGTCCCGGCGCTGATCGAGCGCGCCCGCGGTCTCGACCCACACCTCGCCACCGGGGTTGCGGCCATAAAGGTCGTCGAGGCGGTAGAAGGAGAAGAGAAGAACGCTGTCCGGACCGAGCCTCTGCAGGGGCGGCGCGTCCAGACGGCCGAGAATGTCCGGCAGGACCGGAGAACGCCCCGGTGTGCCGCCATCGCCGGTATCGATGATCAGCATGCCGCCTCCGTTCATGAAGGCTTCGAGACGCTGGAGGGCCGCATCGGAGGGCGGGGCCTGGCCGGCCCGGACGGGCCAGTAGAGAAGAGTGTAGACGGAGAGCTCGTCCCGGTCCGGATCGACCGCCTGCGGCGCTGCCGGCTCGAGCGAGCTGCGGCGTGTCGCCTCGCGGCTGAGGCCGTAAAGCCCCGCTTCGCTGATCCGGTCGAGGGCGGTATCGCCCGTCTTGATATAGCCAAAACGCAGCTCGAGCGCGGCCTTGACGGCCTGGTCGGACAGGGGCGGCCTGATCTGCGCGTCGGCCGGAAGCGGTGCGGCGACGAAGAGAAGCACAAGCGCCGCGGGCGCCGCGCGGGCGAAGCGAAGGCCAAGCCCTGCTGTGAGAAGCCCTTCGCCGATCAGGAAGGCGAGGGCGGCGGCGAGGAACAGCGCGGAGAGATCCCGCCGTTCGCTCGCTCTTTCGCCGGTGATCCGTGTGCCGCGCGGAAGAAGATCGGCCGTCAGCGCGCGAAGTTCATCGCCTGGGTTGAGGGTGTTCACGGCCACACCGCCCGCGCCTTCGCCGTAGAGGCCGGGAGGGGGAAGCGCTTCGCCCGGGCGGTAGCTTTCGGCGTCATAAGGCGGATCGACGAGCTGGCCGCGGCCGGTCAGAAGCCTGGCTGCTTGCAACGGCTCGTCGCCGGGCCGGGGCGGCTCAAGCGCGCCGCTCTGCGCTGCAGAGGCGATCCGGCGCATGACCTGGGTGAAGAGGCCCGAGATGGGAAAGTCCGACCAAGTGGGAAGCGCGCTCACATGGACAAGGGCGACGAGGCCTTCGCCCTCGCTCCTCGCGGTGATGAGCGGCGTACCGTCGGCAAGGGTCATCCAGCTTTGAAGCCCCGCGCCGGGCTCGGTCAGGACCTGCCGCTTGATCGAGACGTCGCCGGACGGGGAGAGACCGCCGAGCGGGCTTTCGGCATCGATGGCGCCCACGGTCTGAGGCTTGGCCCAGGTCAGCGCCCCGCCCAGCGCGCGCTCTCCGCCGATCAGCGGCGCCGGCATCAGGGCATCGCTGCGGGGAAGCTCCGCGGCCAGAAGATCGGGTCCGGCAAAGCGCAGGAGGAGCCCGCCGCCCCGCACGAAGCTTTCCGTCGCCGCGCGTTCGTCGGCGCGCAGGCTGCCGACATCGTCGAGGACGAGAAGATCAGGGTTCGAGGCGAGGACCTCCGTGATCGAGCCTTCGGTGATCGCGGCGGTCTCGCCAAGGGCACGGGCAATGTAGAAGCCGCCTTCGCGCAGGGTCTCCGACCCGCTGGAGACGAGCCCGACCGCGGTGCGCTTGGCGCTCGAGCCAAGCAGGGTCACGGTGCCAGCGCTGCGCAGGCCTTCGATGCTCAGTCGAGCAACCTCGTTGCGCAGCGCCAGGGGCAGGCGAAAGGTGACCTCGGCGCGGCGCTGGCCCGCATCCATGCGCACCTCTTCGGCAGAGACGATGCGGCCGTCCTCGCTGAGGGCCTGGACCGTGTAGGTCGCAAAACTCTCGCCGCTCGCCCGCATCAGGGTCACGCTCAGCCTGTCCGCCGTGATGCGCGGCTCACCAAGGGCAAGGGTATCGCCCCGGGGAAGATCGATCATGAAACCGCGAAGGCCCGCGAGCGACACCTCGCCGAAGGGTGCAGCGCCTCCCGCGATCAGCACGCGCCTGGCGCTCCCTTCAGGCAAGGCGGCGAAAACCGCGTCCCAGTCGGCAAGACGGGGAGCGGGCTCGAGATCGCGCAGGAGATCCGGCGCTTCGTCCGCCGGAAGCGAACCTTGCACCTCTCCGTCAGAAGCGGTGATGAGGGTGATCGTTCCCGCCGTCTCAGCCATTACCGCTTCCGCCGCATCGAGACGGTCCTGCCAGCGCTGGGCCGCGTCCCATCCGTCGCCGAAGACAAGGGTGAGGTCGCCCGCCTCACGCTCCGGCTCCGGGCCGAGGATCGGTCCGGCAAGGCCGATCAGCAGGCAGGTGAAGGCGAGAAGACGCAGGATCAGGATGATCGGCGGGGTGCGGACGGGTTTGCGCTTTGGTGTCGCAAGCCTTTCGAGAAAGAACATCCCGCCAAAGACCTGGCGTACGGGCTTGGGCGGCATGGCGCGCAACAGCCAGACGATCAGCGGCAGGGCGAGAAGCCCCAGAAGAACGAGGGGGTTGGCGAAACTCAACGGCGCTCACCTTCGATGGCTTCGGAGAGGGCGAGAAGAAGGGGCGGCAGGGGCTCATCGGTCCGGTGACGGAAAAGCCGCTCGCGCGCGCGCGTTGTCAGGGCATGGAGCTGGTCATAATGGTCGGCGCGGGTCTTCAGATAGGCATCCCGGACCGCAGCCGCTTCGCCGAACTGCTTGCGCCGGGCGCCGCCGGTCCCTTCGAAGCGAAGGGCGCCTTCGAAGGGGAACAAGATCTCCGAAGGGTCCTCGACCGCGACCAGGATCACCTTGCCGCGGGCGGCGCGTACCCTTTCGAGCAGCGGGGCGAAGCGCGAAAGGTCGCCGTGGAAATCGCTGACGAGGATCGCGGTTGCGCCTTCGCGAAGCTCGGCGCGGGAAAGATCGGCCGGGCTTTTCAAGAGATGCCGGGCCATGCCCGCAAGCTGGTGAAGCCCGCTCCTCGGCGGCTCGCCATGGCCGAGAACGCCGACACGTTCGCCGGTGCGAAGGGCGAGGATGGCGAGGGCCAGCGCGATCACCCGGCCGCGATGCTCCTTGGTCGGAAGACCTTTCGAGCCGTAGGCGAAATCCTCGTCGCCCTGGCACCAGAGAAGGAAAGTCTGCGGCTGTTCCCATTCGGTCTGCCGGACGAGCAGGCGCTGCTCGAGCCGGGCGGATTGCCGCCAGTCGATCGAGGCGATGGGGTCGCCATGGGCATAGTCGCGGAACTGCCAGAAGGTATCGCTGCGGCCCGCACGCCTGCGGGGATGCCGCCCGGCGGTGACGATCTGGGCTGCGTGCTCCGCCTCGGCGATGAGGTCGGGAAGCCGGGCCGCAAGACCGCGCGCCTCGCCTTCGGCAGTCGGGGCGGTCTTCTGGTTCACAGCGTCTCTTCGAGCATGCGGGAAATGAGGTCATCGAGAGATCGGCCATCGGCTCGTGCGGCGAAGGTCATGGCCATGCGGTGACGCAGAATCGGATGGGCGAGGGCGATGAGGTCCTCGCTCTCCGGCGACGGCGCGCCGCGCAGCAGCGCTCTTGCACGAAGCGCCAGCGAGAAGGCCTGGCTCGCCCTCGGGCCGGGACCCCAGCGCAGGTGCTCGGCATGGCTTCCGCCCTTGCGCGCCGTCCTGACGAGCCGCAGGATCGCATCGATGAGGGTGTCGCCGATCGGCATGGCCCGCACGAGGTTCTGCGCTTCTTCGAGCTCGTCCGAGCCGAGGACGTCATCGGCGACCGTCTGGGTGGTGAAGGTCGTGGCACGGAGCATCTCGCGCTCGGATTCCATGTCCGGCTGGTCGATGTCGATCTGGAGCAGGAACCGGTCGAGCTGCGCCTCGGGCAAGGGGTAGGTCCCTTCCTGCTCGATCGGGTTCTGCGTCGCGAGAACGTGGAAGGGCCTGGGCAACCGCCGCTCCTGCCCGGCGATCGTCACCTGGCGTTCCTGCATCGCTTCGAGAAGCGCCGACTGGGTGCGGGGGCTGGCGCGGTTGATCTCGTCGGCCATCAGGAGCTGGCTGAAGACCGGCCCTTCGATGAAGCGGAACTGGCGCCGTCCGTCGGCGGTCTCGTCCAGGACCTCCGTGCCAAGAATGTCCGACGGCATGAGGTCCGGCGTGAACTGCACCCGCTTGGCGCTGAGGCCGAGGACCCGTCCGGCCGCATTGACGAGCCGCGTCTTGGCAAGGCCGGGGGTGCCGACGAGAAGGCCGTGGCCACCGGCGAGGATCGTCACCAGCACTTCCTCGATGACACGCTCCTGGCCGAACACCACGGCGTTCAGCGCGCCCTGCACACGCTCCATGCGGGCGCTGACGGCATCAAAGCTGGAAAGCAGGTCTTTGGCGTTCGGCGACATTGGCGAGCCCCTTTTCGAAAACAGTGTCTTGGGTAGGGGTGCAGGGAACGTCCTGACAAATGGGAAATCCGCAACGCTACGCCGCACCCTTTTTGCATGGACCTGAAAGGAGCGTTGATTATTTATCGATAAACAGCTTAGGTCCACCGTTCTAGGTGGTAGCGTCTTATTCGATTTGGGAGGCCAGTGTGGACGAATTGAACAGCGGGCGGGATCGCTCGCCGCTGACCGTGTGGCAGTTTTTCCGCGGTCTCGCGAAATTCGTGGTGGGGGGCGCGCTGCTCCTTCAGGCTCTTTTGTTCCTTCTGGTCTTCGCGGCCGTGCTTTCGCTTCTGAGCGGCATCGAAAGCGGTATGGAGTCCAGGGGCGAGAAGCCGAAGATCAAGATCGAGGAGGGTAGCGCGCTGCTCTTCAACCCGGTCGGTCTCCTTGCGGAAACCACGCCTGAGGAAGACCCCTTCGAAGCGGCCCTCGAAGAAGCCTTCGGCGGCGGCTCGCTCGGCCAGATCAGCGTCCACCGGCTGATCGACCTTCTCGAAGCGGCCAAGGACGACCCGAAGATCGACACCATGGTGATGGATCTCAGCGGTCTTCTGATTCCCGACATCTACCTTTCGAAAGCCGAGATCCTGGCCGATGCGGTCGAGGATTTCCGTGAGAGCGGCAAGCGGGTGATCTCGGTCGGCGACGGCTATGGCCAGAACCAGTTCCTTGTCGCTACCGAAGCGGACGAAGTGCTGCTCCACCGTCAGGGCTTTGTCTTCCTGACGGGTTATGGCCGTTTCCGGACCTATTACTCTGAGCTTCTGAACAAGCTCGACGTGACCAAGAACGTCTTCCGCGTCGGCACCTACAAATCCGCGCTCGAACCGGTGCTGCGCGATGACATGTCGCCCGAAGCGCGCGAGGCGAACGAGGCCTATCTTCAGGTCCTGTGGGACGCCTTCACCAGTCGCATCGACGAAAACCGCGGCCTTTCGGCGGGCAGCACCGATCGGTTCGCAAATGCCATGGTCGAAGCGATGCGCGAGCATGGCGGTGATCTTGCCCTCGCTCTCGAAGCCGAAGGCCTCGTCGACCGGCTCACCAGCCGCGCCGACCAGCGGGCCTATCTCGCCGAGATCGTCGGCGAGGACGAGGAGGGCGAGCTGCGCCTCGTCGCCATGGAGCGTTACGGCAAGACCATGAAGCTGCCCCAGGACCGCGATGATGTCGGCAATATCACCGTCGTCACCGTGGAAGGCGCCATTGTCGACGGCGAGCAGGAGACCGGCGTTGCTTCGGGCGAATATATTTCCGGCCTCCTGCGCGAAGCCCGCGAGGATGAAGATGTGAGGGCGGTGGTCCTGCGCGTCGACAGCCCCGGCGGCTCCGTCTTCGCGTCGGAGCTGATCCGCAACGAGGTCCAGGCCCTCAGGGCGGCAGGCAAGCCCGTCGTCGCTTCGATGAGTTCGCTGGCGGCTTCCGGCGGTTACTGGATCTCGAGCCCCGCGGACATCATCTTCGCGCAGCCTACGACCCTGACGGGTTCGATCGGCATCTTCGCCTACCTGCCGACCCTGGAGAACCTGGCCGAGCGCATCGGCGTCAATACGGACGGCGTCGGCACTACGCCCTATGCGGGCTTTGCCGCGGTGCCCATCGGCCCGATCCCCGACGCCGCGAAGGACCTTTTCCAGCTTTCGATCGAGGACGGCTACAGCGACTTCCTTCAGGTCGTCTCCGAAGGCCGGGGCATCCCGGTGGACCGTGTCGCCGAGATCGCCGAGGGCCGTGTCTGGATCGGCGAGGACGCCAGGCCGATCGAACTTGTCGACCGGTTCGGCGGCCTCGATGACGCGATCGCCGAAGCCGCACGAATCGCCGGGCTCGAGGACTGGGACATCAGCGTTCCCGCCGATGAGCGCACGCCCTTCGAGCGCTTCATCGACAACCTCGCGACTGAAGCGTCTGCCAAGGGCTGGCTGCACACCGACGAGGCGCTGTTCGGCATCAAGCGTGGCCGCTTTGACCGCACAACCCTCGGCGCCGCGGTGAAGATGGTCGAGGAGGAGACCCGCTTCCAGGCGAGCTTCACCGACCCCTCGGGCCTTTATGCCCGCTGCCTGGAGTGCACGCCTTACTGACCGGGCCTTCCCGGACGGCATCTTGAAGCGCCCCGCCGCCGTTCACCTTGACCGGCGCGCGGGGCGCTTCCATTTTCACTCTGTGCTCGATCTCACCCGCCTTGCCGCCTCCCTCAGTGACGAGGCCGAGACTGCCGACCTGCCGGTGGGCGAATGGCACCCCTCCCATTGCGGCGAGATGGACCTCGTGATCCGCAGCGACGGAAGCTGGTGGCACGAAGGCTCGCCCATGGCCCGGCCCAAGCTGGTGCGGCTTTTCTCCCGCATTCTCCGCCGCGACGAAGACGGCTACGTGCTCGTCACTCCGGCGGAGAAGCTGACGATCACGGTCGAGGACGTGCCTTTCCTCGCTGTCGATTACGAGCGCGAAGATGACGGCAGCCTCGTCTTTCGCACCAATGTCGGCGACCGGGTGCCCATGTCGCAGGAGCACCCCATGACCCTTCGCGCCAGCGCTGCGCTCGGTGGGCAGAAGGCGCTCTATCTGTTGGTGCGCGGTGGCCTCGAGGCGCGGCTCGACCGCCCTGTCTACTACCGCCTCGCCGAGGAAGGCCTCGATGAAGAGGCACGGATGCTGGTCATCGACGGGGGCGAGAACGCCCGTTTCACCTTCCCGGTGGACGGAGCCTGATGGACGCGATTCTCGACCGCCTGACCAAGAGCCTGACCACCGAGATCGCCAGCCGCGAGCGGCGGCTTTTCGACGAGCTGAACCCGGGGCTGGCGCACACACCAATTCTCAGATCGCCGCCCAAGGAACCGCGTCCTGCCGCTGTCCTCATCGGCATCCGCGCGGCAGACGAGCCGAGCGTTGTGATGACCCTGCGTTCGCCGACCATGCCTTCCCATGCAGGGCAGATCAGCCTGCCAGGCGGTACGCCGAAGGAAGACGACGAAGGCCTGATCGGCACCGCCCTGCGCGAAGCGGAGGAGGAGGTGGGTCTCGGCCGCGATGCTGTCGAGGTTCTGGGGCACTTCGGCCCCCATTACGGCGGGCTCGGCTATGTCGTCACACCAGTGATCGCCCTGATCGACCGCGATGCGCCGATCGAGGCCTGCCCGCGTGAGGTCTCCGAGGCGTTCGAGGTTCCGCTGACCGGGCTTCTCGATCCGGCGCGGCATATCGTCCAGCCGCGCAATTTCAGCGGCGTGGACTACGACATGTTCGCCGTTCCCCTGGACGATACGATGGGCCGCTACCGGAATATCTGGGGGCTGACAGCGGGCATCCTGCGCACCCTCTGCGAAGCTTATGACGCAGCCTGAGGACACGCGCTTTGCCTGGCTTGCCGATGCGCGGCTCCAGCGCATCCTCGGCGTCCTGAACCAGGAAGGCGAAGCGCGCCTTGTAGGCGGCTGCGTGCGCGACGCTCTCTTGGGCGCGGACCCCCTGACCAGCGACGCCATCGATATCGACATCGCGACGGACCGCACGCCGGACGAGATGAAGGCCGTCTTCGCGAAGGCCAGGATGCGCGCCGTGTCCACCGGCGAAGAGCACGGCACCTTGACCGTGATCGAGGATGGCCTCGTTGCCGAATGCACCACCTTGCGCGCAGACGAGGAGACCGATGGGCGGCATGCCAGGGTGCGTTTCACCCGCGACTGGGACGCGGACTGGTGCCGGCGGGACTTCACCATCAATGCGCTCTATCTCGGTGCAGACGGAAAGCTCTTCGATCCGGCCGGGGGATTGGCGGATCTTGAGGCCCGGCGGGTGCGCTTCATTGGCGATCCGGAAGCCCGCATCACCGAAGATGCCCTCCGTATCCTGCGCTTCTTCCGCTTCTCCGCCCGTTTCGCCGAGAGGATGGACGAGAAGGCCCTGGCTGCCATCGCGAAGAAGACCGAGCTTCTTGGTATCCTTTCAAAGGAGCGGATCTGGTCGGAGTTCAGCCGACTGTTGAACGCGAAGAATGCGGTCGATGCTCTCGCTGCAGCGGATGGGCTTGGCGTTGTTCGCGCCATTGTACCGGAGCCTGCGCGGCTAGATGTCTTCAGCCGTCTGCCTAAGGATGTTCCGCGCTCGGGCTCCCTGGGGCTCGCGGCTCTATGGCCTGATCTGGGCAAGGCGGACCTGAAGCGAGCTTTCAAACCGGCAGCCGAAACGATCAAGGGCTATGAAGAGATCATTGGTGCAAGGAATGCGTTCCAGAATGGCATGGCCGCCCATGAGCTTCTCTACCGCTTCGGCTGGTCTTACGCTTTGGCGGCACTGCGTCTTGCAGCGGCCGAGGGCGCGGTGATCGACCCTGCCTACAAGGCCACGGTCATGCGGGGGGAGGTCCCGAAGCTCCCCGTTTCCGGCAGGGACTTCGTCGCGCGCGGCATCGCGCCGGGCCCTGAAGTCGGCGAGGCAACCCGGCGTTTCGAACGGCTATGGCTCGATGAAGGAACGCCCACGGACGAAGACAGCATCGGGCGCCTGACCGAAGCCACCTTACGCGGCGAGACGCCGCGCTGATTCAAGGTCGATCGAGAACAGCCGGCTGACGCCGCGCTCCATCATCGTCACACCGAACAGCCGGTCCATCCGCGACATGGTCAGCGGGTGGTGAGTGACCACGAGGAAACGCGTCGCGGAGCTGTTGGCCATCAGCGAGAGGAGGTCGCAGAACCGCTCGACATTGGCGTCGTCCAGCGGCGCATCGACCTCGTCGAGAACGCAGATCGGCGCCGGATTGGTCTTGAACGCCGCGAAGATCAGCGCCGTTGCGGTCAGCGCCTGCTCACCGCCTGACATGAGGCTCAGGGACTGGAGCTTCTTGCCCGGCGGGCAGGCAAAGATTTCGAGACCCGCCGCAAGCGGATCGTCGCTGTCCACGAAGCGAAGCTGGGCCTCGCCGCCACCGAAGAGGCTGGTGAAGAGCTCGCGGAAATGCCGGTCGACAGCCTCGAAGGCAGCGAGAAGGCGCTGGCGCCCCTCGCGGTTGATCGCGCCGACAGCGGTGCGAAGCTGGGTCGCCGCAGCGTCGCAATCGCTCCGCTCCCGGCGCAGGTTCTCGAGCCGCTCATTGACGGCCTCCTGCTCTTCGGCCGCCAGGAGGTTCACTGCCCCCAGACGGTCGCGCTCCCGCTCAAGCTTGGTGAGCGCGAGGCTCAGCCGCTCGACCGATTCCATCGGGTTCGGCTCATGTTCGGCGAGGAGGCGCTCCGCCTCCTCTGCGTCCATGCCCGCTTCGCCCAGTGTGTCGTCGAGGCGCTGCTTGGCGGCCCGGGTCTCGGCGGAGATCTCGGCGAGGGCTTCGCGCGCGGCCGCGGCCTTCGCTTCGGCCTCCCGGCGCTTGCGGTCGGCCTCGGTCTGCGCCTGCTCGGCTTCGGAGAGGACGTTGCGCACCCGCTCCCAGGCCGATTTCGCTTCGTAGGCGGAAAGCTCGAGCGCCTCGCCGCGATCCTCGTCGGGCGCCGTATCTTCCGTCTGCGTCACCTCGCTTTTAAGGGCAGCGCGCTGTTCGGACAGTTCTTCGATACGGGCGCCCGCAGCCTCGCGGCGGTTCTTCCACGCGGTCAGCTGGCCTTCCTCGCGGCGCAGGTTCTCGCGGCGGGCGAGGGCATTGCGGCGATGGTCGGCAGCCTGGCCGCGGGCCTGGCCTGCCTTGCGGCGGGCCTCGTCCCGGGCGGCGCGGGCGTTGTCGAGCGCCTTCTGATCGACCACCGGGGAATGCTCGGCGAGATCGCCCAGTTCATCAAGGCGCCGCTTGGCCGAGGCGAGGCTGACCGCGCTGGCCGAAAGCTGCTCGTCGAGCGCTTCGCGGCGGAGGCGCAGGGCCTCGGCGTCGCGGGCGACGCGGTCCGCGTTCTGGGAGGCGAGCCGTTCATCCTTGCGGGCGCTGTCTTCGGCGCTGCGGGCGCGGGCAAAGGCTTCCTCGGCTTCCTTGAGTTCGCGCCGGGCCACTTCGGCGGCGAGCTGACGTTCGGCCAGGGCTTCGGCGGCGCGGTCCTTTTCGTCCTCGAGCGCACGCAGCCGCGCCGAGGCTGCAAGCAGCTCTTCGAGGTTGCCGTCGGCATCGGTCAGCTTGCGATAGCCGTCCCAGCGCCAGACCTGGCCCTTGTCGTTGACGAGGCTCTGCCCCGGCATCAAGGCATGAAGTTGCTCTGCGGTCGGACGGCTTTCGATGAGGCCGACGGAGCGCAGGCAGCGCGTCAGCTCGGCGGGCGCATGGATGCGGTCGGCCAGCGGCTCAGCGCCTTCGGGAAGGGCAGCAAGCTCGCGGCCTTCGGCGCCGAGCTGGGTCCAGGCATGGTCAGCCTCTTCGCCAACCACCGCATGAAGGGCCTGCCCAAGAGCGGCCGCGAGGGCGGCGCGCAACTCGTCAGGCGTGCTCAGCCGTTCGAGAAGACTGCCCTCCTGCTCCGCCGTCTGACGGATCGTCTTGATGAGGGGTGCAAGGACGCTCGCTTCGCGTTCGAGAAGCGCGGCCTGCTCTTTTGCTTCGCGGAATGCCGCATCCGCTTCCTGATAGCTGCGGCGGCGCTGGCTCAGAGCCTCGGTGGCGTCGCGGAGCTGGTCTTCGGCGAGACTGAGCGCCTGGGCGGCTTCCTTCGCATCGGCTGCGGCTCTGTCTGCCGTGGACTGATCGAGGGCGGGGAGCGCCTTCAGCTTGCCTTCGAGGCGCTGGTGATCGCCGCTCAGGGACTGGACGCGCTTTTGCGCTTCGGCGTGGGCCTGCTGCGCCGCGCGGATGTCGGCGGCGGTCTCGGCGGCCCGCCGCTGGGCTTCCTCGAAGGCGGTCTCCGCCTCGCGCGAAAGCGCTTCGGTGCGCTGCGCCTCGGCTTCGAGTTCGGCCTTGATGTCGCCTTCCTCGGCGATCTGGCTCTTCAGGTGCGTCACCCGTTCCTGGGCGGCCCCGATGGCTTCGGCGGCTTCGTCGAGAAGCGCCTGTTCGCGCTCCTGATCCCGCTCCATCCGCGCAAGGGCGCGGTCGCGCTCTTCCTTGGCCTTGCGGCGCAGCTCTTCCTCGGTCTCGTAGCTGCGGAGCGCAGCCTCGGCTTCGGTCATGGCGGTGGCGGCTTCGCGCTCCTTGCCGCGCAGCTCTTCGAGCCTGTCGTGGCCTTCGGTGACGGCCCGGTCGGTGCTGGCGGCGAGTTCGACCGCATCGGCGACGGTGCCCCGGCGCTCGGAGGTTTGCCGTTCAAGGGCCGCGTGCTGATCGAAAGCCTCCCGCACCCGCGCCACGGCGAGCTTGCGGCCGAGGGTTTTGATCTCGTCGGAGACCTCGCGATATTTCGACGCCTTACGGGCCTGCCTTGCGAGCTGCTCCTGCTGGACGTCGAGCTCGCCGATCACGTCATCGAGGCGTTCGAGATTGTCGCCGGCTGCCTTGAGGCGGAGCTGCGCCTCGTGGCGGCGTGCGGCGAGACCGGTGACGCCCGCGGCCTCTTCGAGGAAGCGGCGGCGCTCGGTCGGCTTGGCATTGATCAGCTCGGAGATCTGGCCCTGCCGGACAAGGGCGGGGGAGGCGGCGCCGGTGGAGGCATCCGCGAAGAGCATCTGCACATCGCGTGCGCGGACTTCCTTGCCGTTGATCGAATAGGCGGAGACCGACCCTTCCGCGCGGCGTACGACCCGGCGGGAGACGGTGAGGTTCTCCTGGTCGTTGAACTGGGCCGGTGCCCGGCGGTCCGAATTGTCGATCTCGAGCGTGACCTCCGCCCAGCTTCTTGCCGGACGCCCGCCCGTGGTACCGGCGAAGATCACCTCGTCCATGCCGCTGGCGCGCATCGCCTTGGCCGAGCTTGCCCCCATCAGCCAGCGCAGGCCCTCGACGAGGTTCGACTTGCCGCAGCCATTGGGCCCGACAATGCCGGTAAGGCCGGGTTTGATCTCGATCTCGACCGGTTCGACGAAGGATTTGAAGCCGCAGAGGCGGAGTCGTTCAAAGCGCATGATTCAGGGTCCGGGCGGCGCGCCGGAACATCCAGCGACCAAAAGGTTAATCTACGCGATTCGACGGGTCAGCTACGCTTGTCGACCTCAGCTTGAATCCGCGCAATCGCCTCGTCAACGGAACTTCCGTAATCGAAAGGCTTTCCGTCGATCAGCAGGGTGGGTGTGCGGCTGATGCCGTTGTCGCGGCCTTCCTCGATCGTCTCGGTGATGACGTTGCGGATGTCTTCGCGGCGGAAACAGCGCTCGAAGCCCGCTTCGTCGATGCCCGCCTGGGCCGCGATGTTGCGCAGCGCCTGGGGAGCGTTGTCGCCGTAGATCCACTGGCGCTGGGTGCGGTAGAGGGCGTCGAGCATGCCGAAATAGGCTTCCGGCCCGCCATCGGTCGCGGCGCAGCGCGCCAGGATGAAGCCGGCAAAGGCAAAGCGCGCGGGCGGGGTCGGGAACTCACGATATTCAAAGCGCACCTGGCCGGTCTCGATGAACTGCTCTTCGATCTCAGGGAAGATCTGCGCATGGAACGCAGCGCAGGCCGGGCAGGTGACCGAGGCGTATTCGACAATGGTGAGGGGCGCGTCGTCGCTGCCCAGCGCCATCGTGTTCGCGGCCATGCTGCCTTCGGGCGCCTCGATCATTTCAGGCTCGGCCGAAGCGGTTTCGGCGGCAGCCTGATCGCCCATCGGCGCTTCGGTCGCCGTTTCAGCATCGACGGTGGTCTCCGCTTCCTCGGCACCGCCTCCGCAGGCGGTGAGAAGAAGGGCGGCGGCGAGCGGGGCGAGGCGCGAAGTCTTCAAAACCATGGGAGGTTCCTAACCCACGCCCACCGACTCGCAAAGCGATTAGGCGTCGGGCTTTTCGTGAATTGTTCGTCGCATGGCCTCGAGGGCCGCCTTGAGGCCGCTATCCTTCGGCCCCCCGCTCTTCGCCGGTGCCGGGGGGGAGGGGTCCGGTGCCTTGCTCATGCGGCGCTTTTCCCAGCTGCGCTGGCCTGCGCCCTCCCTGATGATGAGCTTGGTCAGGCGGGGATAGCCGATCTTGTGCCGGATGCGCCCAAGGAGCGCTTCCTGATGATAGCGCAACTTCGTCCCGGCCGCGCCGCTCGGCACGGAAACCTCGAGCGCCTGCACCCGGCCCTGCTGGACGACGCGCACGGGCCTGCAAAGCGGCGCAAGATCCGGTCCGGCCAGCTCCGCCCATTCCGCCGCGAGGCGCGGGTCCATCGCGCCCGACGCCTTGGCCAGCCGCGCAAGGTGCGGCCCGAGCGAGCGGGACAGGGGCGGGGCGCCCTTGCGGGCGGGCCGGGTGCGGAAGGCAGGGGCTTGCTGCCGGGGTGGAAGCTCTCGCATAGGGGAAGGATGGGCGATCGGCAGGCGGTAGACAAGACGGGTTTCTCAAGCGCGCTCCTGGGCTGGTACGACCGCCATGCGCGCGGGCTGCCATGGCGCGTGCCGCCGGGCGAGCCTCGCCGGGCCGATCCCTACCACGTCCTCGTCTCCGAGGTGATGCTGCAGCAGACCACGGTGGCGGTGGTGAAGACCCGCTACGAGGCATTCCTTGCGCAGTTCCCGGATATTGCTGCCCTCGCGAGAGCGCCGCAGAGCGCGGTGATGGAGGCATGGGCGGGTCTCGGCTATTACCGGCGGGCGCGTGCGCTCCACGCCTGCGCCGTCGCGATCGAAGAGCAGCATGGCGGGGTCTTTCCGCAGACAGAGAAAGAGCTGAAGGCGCTGCCGGGTATCGGCGACTATACCGGCGCCGCCATCGCCGCCATCGCATTCGGTGAGCGGGCGGTGGTGGTCGACGGCAATATCGAGCGGATCGTCGCTCGCCTCTTCGAGGTTTTGGAGCCCCTGCCGAAAGCCAGGAAGGTAATCCGGGAGCTGACGGGCCGCCTGACATCCCATGAGCGGCCTGGTGACTTCGCGCAGGCGATGATGGACCTCGGCGCTGGCATCTGTCGGCCGAAAGCGCCGGACTGCCTTTTATGCCCGGTCAGGGCGTTCTGCGAGGCGGCTGCATCAGGTACGCAGGAGCGCTACCCGGCGAAGATGCCGAAGAAGGCGAAGGTGGTGGCCGAAGGGGTCATCCTCGTGGCGACGGACCGCGATGGACGGGTACGCTGCGAAAGGCGGGGTGCGGAAGGTCTCCTTGCCGGGACCCTCGGCCTGCCCGGCGGCGGATGGGACGGGAGCCCCGTGCCGGATCTTCCCGAGGGCGCGGAGCTTGCCGGAGAGATCGAGCATGTGCTCACGCACCGCAGGCTGAAGATCAAGGTCTACCGAGCGCGAGCCGTAGGGGCGGGCGCCGCGCCGCTGCCTCCCGCCGAAGCGCGGTCTGCCATGCCTTCGCTTTTCAGGAAAGCGCTCGACGCCGCGCTTTAGCTCGGACGGTTGCGGATGGCCTGGCGCAGGCTGTCGATCGGCGCGAAACTCCCGCCTGCCTCCTGATAGTGCCAATAGGTCCAGCCATTGCAGCTTGGCGCGTTCTGAAGGCTTGCGCCGACCTTGTGGATCGAGCCTTCGATGGACGGCGCGGCGACGGAGCCGTCGGCCTTGACGCGTGCGGAATATTTTCCCCTCGGGCAGTAAAGCTTCGTTCCCGGACGAAGAAGGCCCGCCTCGACGACTTGCCCGAAACCGACACGCGGCGCCTTGCGCGGGGCGGGCAGCGGCGCGACGGTCGAAGGATCCTTGGGCCGTGAGACCGCACCGATCCGCTGCTCGGCGGCAAGGACATAGGCCTGGTTCTGCTCGATACCGATATAATGCCGCCCGAGCTTCTTGGCGACGGCGCCGGTGGTTCCCGTACCGAAGAACGGGTCGAGCACGACATCTCCGGGATTGGTGGTCGCCATGATGATCCGGTGAAGAAGAGCCTCGGGCTTCTGCGTCGGGTGCAGCTTGGCGCCTTCGCTCTTCAGACGCTCCGTGCCGGTGCAAAGCGGCAGCATCCAGTCGGAGCGCATCTGCACATCGTCGTTCGCCGCCTTGAGGGATTGGTAGTTGAAGGTCACGCGGCTCTTCTGGCTGCGCCCGGCCCAGATCAGGGTCTCGTGGGCATTGGTGAAGCGCGTGCCGCGGAAGTTCGGCATCGGGTTGCTCTTCACCCAGACGACATCGTTCTGCATCCAGAAGCCAAGGTCCTGTATCAGCGCGCCCAGACGGTAGATGTTGTGATAGGAGCCGATGACCCAGATGGCGCCGTCCTTCTTCAGGACACGCCGGACCTCACCCAGCCATTGGCGGCAGAAATCGTCATAGGCGCGAAAGCTCTCGAACTGGTCCCAGTCGTCATGGACGCCGTCGACCTTCGACTGGTCGGGGCGGGTCAGACCATCTTTGAG
Organism: uncultured Caulobacterales bacterium; assembly: GCA_964556115.1. Lineage (GTDB taxonomy): Bacteria > Pseudomonadota > Alphaproteobacteria > Caulobacterales > Parvularculaceae > Parvularcula. The sequence goes on along the minus strand of CAZKVC010000005.1, from coordinate 35,919 downwards.
CTGAAGGTTGTAGGGCGGATCGGCGAAGACCAGGTCGACCGAGGCGTCGGGCAGGGTCTTCAGCACCTCGATGCAGCAACCGTTAAGAATTCGATCCTTTGGAAGCTTGTCCACGGCCCACTCCTCAACTTTACGCTCCGGGGCTTTCGGTGTGAGTCCCCAGGGTAAAGGAGTGTTTAATCCGTAGACTGTTAAGATTGATGAACGAAGGCTTAAGAGAGGATCTTGGTCAGGAAGCTCTGCCGGTGATGCCCGGTGGGACCACAGCGGAGGATGGCTTCGCGGTGTGCCGCGCTGCCGTAGCCTTTGTTCGTGTGCCACTGATATTCGGGAAAGCGGATGGCCAGCCGCCCCATGGCGCGGTCGCGGGCGACCTTGGCGGCAATGGCGGCGGCGCTGACCGATGGGCAGGTCGCATCGGCCTTCACCTCGCAGAGGACGTCATAGCCCTCCGCCTCGATCGGCTGGTTGCCGTCGACGAGGACGAGGGCACCTTCCAGGGCGGGCAGTTTTGCAACGGCCCGGGCCATGGCGAGCCTGGTCGCGGCGCCGATCCCCAGCCGGTCGATGAGGCTGGCCGACACCCCCGCCATGGCGATGACGGCGGTCCGGGAGAGCTGATGCGCCAGCGCTTCGCGGCGCTTCTCGGTCAGTTTCTTCGAGTCGCGCAGGCCTTTGATCGGCGTTTCGAGATAGGCGGCGGCTGCGACCACCGGGCCGGCGAGAGGGCCGCGGCCGACCTCGTCGACACCGATGACAGGGCGGCCACCGGCGAGTTCTCTTTCGTATTCAGGACAGGCATCGCGCATCTGATGGTGATGAAGCGATGCGGCGGCTCCGCCAAGCCTCTCAGAGCGCGAAAAGGTCCCGCTGCTGACCGCCGCTGACGGGTACGCAGAAATGGGCCGATGAGGGCTTGGGCATTTCGCCGAACCCCAGGCGTTTCCTGGCCGCCGCGAAGCGCGCAGCGATCAGCTCCGCATAGGCGCCCTTCGGCCCGCCGCCGCGGGAGCGGCCGACATCGTAGAGCTTGCCGCCATTGATCTGGCGAATGTGCTTCAGCACCTTTTCCTTGCGCAGGGGCGCGATCTCTTCGAGCCATTCCTCGAAGAGAGGCCCGACCTCCTGCGGCAGCCGAAGGAGGGTGTAGGCGGTGAAACCCGCGCCCGCTTCGCGCGCTTCTGTCATCAGCGCTTCGAGTTCCTGGTCGGACAGGCCGGGGATGATCGGCCCGTGCACCGTGCCCGTCGGGATGCCCGCTTCGGCGAGGGCCCTGACCGCTTCGAGGCGTTTGGCGGGCGTCGGCGCGCGGGGCTCCATCGCGCGGGCCAGCTTGCCGTCGAGGGTGGTGATCGAGATCATGGCGCGCACGAGGTCATACTCCTGCAACTTCCTCAGGAGGTCGAGGTCGCGCAGGATGAGGTCCGATTTCGTCAGGAGGCTGACCGAATGACGGAACTCGAGGAGCACTTCGAGGATCTCCCGCATCAGCCCGTAGCGCTTCTCGATCGGCTGATAGGGGTCCGTGTTGGTGCCGATGGCGATCGGGCGGACCTTGTAGCTCTTCGCGGAAAGCTCCTTACGCAAGAGGCCTGCCGCGCCCGGTTTGACGAAGAGGCGGCTTTCGAAATCGAGCCCAGCCGACAGGCCGAGATAGGCGTGGGTGGGCCTCGCGAAGCAGTAGACACAGCCATGCTCGCAGCCTCGATAGGGATTGATGGAGCGGTCGAAGCCGACGAACGGGCTGTCGTTGAAGGTGATGATCTTCCGCGCGGCTTCCTGGGTGATCTGTGTCTTCAGGGCCGGAAGGTCGGCGCGGGCTTCCTCGTCGGTCTCGCGGCTTTCCGCCTCGAACCGGCCGGACTGGTTCGATCGTGCGCCGCGCCCTGGGCGTTGTCCCCGGGCGGGGGCGAAAGGAAGATGCGCGCGCTGAGCCATCTTCGGACCTTAGCGCTGTTTGCAGAACAAAGAAAGAACAAACCTCAGGCCGGTCGCGCAAGGTCCTTGAGGTTCGGGCGTCCCAGAAGCCCGCGCATCAGCGCCGCGGCAAAAAGACCGGAAAGGACAAAGGAGAGCCACGCCGCGTTGAACACGGCCCGCTCCGCATCCCAGCCGAGGACGAGGACGAACACTGCCGAGAGTCCGGCATAAAGACCGACGAAGCGGAAAGCGTTCACCGCCATCGCGACATTCGGATAGCCGAGCGGGTTGAAGACCCCGATCGACGCGGTCAGCAGCCCCGCGCCCCAGAGGCCGAGGGCGATCGCTTCGAGATAGCGGTCAGAGACGGCCTCGATCTCGGGATTGGCGGTGAAGAGCCCGCCGATCGTCCCGCCGAAAGCGTAGAGGACAAAAGCGCCAAGCCCGCCCCAGAGGAGGGCGAAAAGCCAGACATCGCGCTCCGCCCCGCGAAGCCGGGTCCGCTCTCCGGCGCCGGCGTTCTGTCCGATGAAGGGCGTCACCCCGGTCTGAAGCGCGAAGAAGGGGATGAGGGCAAGGCTCTCGATCCGCGCGCCGACGGCGAAACCTGCCACCACATCCGGGCCCTGCACGGAGAGGAGCCGCGTGACCACCGCGCTGGCGATGGGGGCGGCGAGCTGGGCGAGAAAGGCGGGCGCACCGTAGCGCAGCACCTGGGCGGTGCAGGGAAGGAAGCTTTTGAGGGTCTCGGCCGTGAAGCTGACCAGCCCCTCGCGCACCAGCCACCGCACGGCCATGGCGGAGATGATGATCCGCGCGAGAACGGTCGCCAGCGCCGCGCCCTTCATGCCGAGTTCCGGAAAGCCCAGAAGGCCGAAGATGATGAAGGGCGAGACCACCGCGTTGATGACCGCGGCGAGGACCATCAGGGCGCTCGGCACCTTCGCCTCGCCGCTGGCGCGGATCAGGCCGTTCAGCACGATCGGCAGCACGAGGAAGGGCAGGCCCCAGTACCACACGGTCATGAACTGGTTGATGTAGAAAAGAAGCGGCTCCGGCGCGCCGAGGCCGAGGAAGACCTGGTCGGTGACCTGAAGCATGATCACCGCGAGGACGGCGGCGAACATCAGCACGAAAAGAAGGGTGCTGGCGATCAGGGCCTTGGCCTGACCTTCCTGGCCCGCGCCGATGGCCCTTGCGACAACCGCCGCGCCGCCATTGCCCATGCCGATGGCGATGGCGCTCATCCCGAAGATCACAGGGAAGCAGAAGCCGATCGCCGCCAGCTCGTCCGCGCCGAGCCTGCCGATATAGAAGGTGTCGGTGACGTTGATCGCGATCACCGAGAAAAGGCCGAGCGACATCGGCCATGACAGGTCGAAGAGCACCCGGGTCACGGGCTGCGTCAGAATGCGCGCGCGGCGCTCACCAAGATCGAACGAACCGCGAGCCATGGAAAGCCGGGTGCACGGATGGGGCCAGATTGGCAAGAGGAGGGGGCCTCAAGGCTGCCTTGCCGCCCCCCGTCATAGCCCCCACCGCCCGGGCGGGACGCCACCTTGGCGTCAGGATGCTATTCGCTGTCCTCGCTCCCGTCCGTCTCGGCGTTGAGGCGGTCGAGAATGGCGCGGTAATGCTTCGCCATGCGCAGCTCGGGGTCGAGCAAGGCGAGCAGTCTGGTGCTGTCGTCGAAGAGGCTGCCGCCATTGATGAAGAGGACGAGCCCCTCTTCGGTCTCGGGGATGAAATAGACCTGGGCGGAGTCGCTATAGTCGCCGCCTGAGTGACCGATCACGGTCCTGCCGGGCTCGGCGAAGACCTGCCAGCCCACGGCAAAGCCCGTATCGGTGGGGCAACGCTCGGGTCCCGCAGTGCAGCTGAACTCGCTGCCCTCGGCGCCGCGGCTGAGAATGGTCCGCCGCCTCATGCGGGCCTCGGGGCTGAGCCCGTCGCCGTTCAGTATCGCGAGGAACAGCTTCGCATAGCCGGGCGCGGTGGCATACATATTGTCGGCGGCGGACCACTGGCCCATCTCTAAGACCGGGCCTCCGGGATACCAGGTCATGGGCGGATAGACCTCGCCGTCGCTGTCCACCGGATGGGAGACCCGGCCGTCGAGCCACGCCTTCCTGTCGACGGTGATCTCTTCGATACCCAGGGGTTCGAGGACGACCCGATCGACAAGCTCGGGATAGGGCACGCCGAAGCGCGCCTCGAGATATTTGGCCAGTGTCTCGAACGCTTCGCCGGAATAGCTGATCTCTCCCTGTGCGGGCTCGGCGTCGAAGGCCATCTTCCGGTCCTCATAGGCATAGGGCCAGTTTCGAAGCGCCGTCTGATGGGACAGGATGACCTCGGGCGTCAGGAGCGCATAACGCGGGTCATCCTTGAGATCGGGGTGCTGGTAATGGGCGGCGATGGGGTCGTCCCACGCCATCTGGCCTTGATCGACCAGGCGCAGCACCGTCTCGGCGAGGAGGGTCTTGGCCACGGACGCCGTATTGAAAGCGGTGCTTTCGCCGACCGGCACCCCCGGGTTCTGCTCGCCGTAATAGCGCGACCAGGCGATCTCGCCGCCTTCGATCTTGAGGATGGCCATGCCGCCGACATTCGGTTTGGCAATCAGCTCCTCGGCGAAGGCATCGACGCGCGGAGGAGGCGCGCCCGCCTGATCCTTTTCGGGCGATCCTGCGGTCACGCAGCCCGCCGCCAGAAGGCACAATGCCATTTGTCTCATCATCATGTTCATACCTCGAATGGGCCGCCAGCCTGCTCCGGCGGGTGGGAAAACTCCCGCTTCACCTGAGGGGAAGAGCCGCTTTGATCACATCAAAGCTGATGAAATTGCATGAAGTTGCCGCTTCGTTCCTGTCGCGGAGGGGGTGCTGTGAGCGGTGGTGGGCTGGAAACGCTTCTCCCCTCACGCAGGGACGGAATGGCCGGGAGAAAGACAGCCCCTCGCTATCTGGGCGCAGCGCCGCTATGGGCGGCCTTCAACGATCAAGGCGCCGCGTTTCTCAAAGGCCCTTGCCGCCGCAGGCCCCCCCAGGGGCCGACCGGCCTACGACCCTGTTTGGACTGAAGAATGACCACTCCTGACCAGGCTTCGGGCCTGCCCGCTGTCCTCTCCCGCGCGCTTTCCGCCAAGGGCTACTCCAACCTGACCGAGGTCCAGGAAGCCATGCTGGCGCCGGAACTCGGCGGCCGCGACCTTCTCGTCTCGGCCCAGACCGGCTCGGGCAAGACCGTGGCCTTCGGGCTCGCGATCGGTGACGAGCTTCTTGGGGAAGGCGAGCGCCTGCCGCCCGCCGAAACGCCGCTCGCCCTCGCCATCGCCCCGACGCGGGAGCTTGCGATGCAGGTCGCCAAGGAGCTCACCTGGCTCTATGGCGACGCCGGGGTGCGGGTCGCCACCTGCGTCGGCGGCATGGACATGCGCGACGAGCGCCAGGCGCTTGGCCGCGGCGCGCATATCGTCGTCGGCACGCCGGGGCGGCTGGTCGATCACATCTCCCGCCGCTCGCTCAAGCTCGACGAGCTGCGTGCGGTGGTTCTCGACGAAGCCGACGAGATGCTGAACCTCGGTTTCCGCGAGGAGCTCGAAGCGATCCTCGAAGCCTGCCCCGAAGAGCGCCGGACCCTGATGTTCTCCGCAACCGTGGGCGGCGCCATCGGCAAGCTGGCCGCGCGCTACCAGAAAGATGCCCTGCGCATTTCCGTCAGCGGGCCCGCAAGGCAGCATGATGACATCGCCTATCAGGCCATGGTCACCGCCCAGCACGATGGCGAGCGGGCTATCATCAACACGCTGCGCTTTCACGACGCGGAAAACGCCATCGTCTTCTGCTCGACCCGCGCTGCCGTGGCGCGCCTGACCAGCCGGCTCGCCAATCGCGGCTTTTCAGTCGTCTCTCTCTCCGGCGAGCTGAGCCAGCAGGAGCGGACCAATGCGCTCCAGGCGATGCGCGATGGCCGCGCACGGGTCTGCGTCGCCACCGATGTGGCAGCGCGGGGGATCGACCTTCCGGGCCTTGAGCTTGTGATCCATGCTGACCTGCCGAAGAACCGGGAAGGCCTTCTTCACCGCTCTGGCCGGACGGGCCGGGCGGGGCGCAAGGGGACGAGCGTCCTGATCGTGCCGCCCCGGGCCCGGCGGCGGGTGGAGCGCCTGCTGCAGGAAGCGAGGGTGCAGGCGGAGTGGACCACGCCGCCCGGTGCCGATGCGGTGCGCGCAAAGGACGACGAGCGCCTGATGACCGAACTGGCCGCCATCGAGCCTGGCGCGCCGACGGAGCTGACGAAAAGGATCGCCGGGACCTATTCGGCCGAAGACCTCGCCGCTGCGATCGTCCGTATGCACCAGGCAGGACGCTCCGCCCCCGAAGAGCTTTCCGAGGTCCAGGACACGGCCGCGCCGCGTGAGCGCAAGCCCCGGGTGGAAATCGAGGACCCGGTCTGGGTCACCCTGACCGTCGGCCACGCCAACCGCGCGGAGGCGCGCTGGCTCCTGCCGATGCTCTGCAAGGCGGGGCCGATGAAGAAGGCCGCGATCGGGGCCATCCGTGTGCGGGAGAACGAGACCTATGTGCAGCTCGACTCCGAAGGCGCGTCGGAATTTCTCGGCCGGATCGGGCAGGGCGCGACCATCGAGGACGGGATCGAGGCCCGCCTCGCCGATGGCCCTCCAGGCCCGGAAGAGCGCCGGGGTGCTTCTGCTCCTCAAGGTCGGCCCGACAAGCCGCATCCGAAGACCGGAACGCGCAGCCAGCGCCCGCCGAAGCGCAGTGCGAATGGCGAAGGGCCGGGTAGTTCCGGGCCGAAGAAGCCATGGAAGCCCGATGATACAGGCGAGGCGCCGTTCAAGCTGAAGCGCAAGGCGAAGGCAGGGGGCAAACCCAAGCCGCCGGGTCAGTTCAAGGGCGGACCGAAGACCGGCCCCAAGGGCAAGAAGCCCGGAGCTGGGGGGTTCAGGAACAAGACCAAAGGGTCCTGAAGCGCGCAGCACCTCACCCCCGAAGTGGGCCCCTTCCCCCAAGTGAGGGGAAGGGGTTTGACGCCTTACTCGTCCTCGCCTTCGAGGCGGTCCTTGAAGGCTTCGGTTTCGGCGAGTTGCGAGCGGACAGCCGCTTCGTCACCGACGATGACGAGGTTGAGGTCCTCCACCGCCATTTCGCTCTGCGCGGCTTCCTGGACCTCTTCGGCCGTCACGCTCCGTACACGGTCGACATAGCCTTCGAGATATTCAGGACCGAGGCCGTGAAGATTGGCGAAGGCGAGGCGGTTGATGAGACCGCCGCGTGAGGCGACCTGGAGGACCGAAATGCCGCTCAGATAGTTCTGAACGCCCATCAGCTCCTCCTCGCTGGGCGCTTCCTGACGAAGCCCCTCGATCTCGTTGGCGATCTCGGTCAGCGAGGCACCGGTGACGCTGGTGGTAACATCCGCATTCTGAACGTAGTAGGCAGCGTCTTTCTCGTAGGAGATGAACGAGCCGGGGGAATAGGTATAGCCCTTGTCCTCACGGATGTTGCGGGTGATGCGGGATGAGAAATAGCCCCCCAGCATGGTGTTGGCGATCTCGACCGCGGGGTCCATGTCCACCGGCGGGACCCGCTTGCCAAGGCGCAGGGTCGACTGAACCGCACCTTCGCGCGGTACGATCTCGAGCCCGCCCGTCATGCCTTCGGACGGCGCCATGGCCAGCGCCTCCGGGCCTTCTTCCCAGCGGCGGAAATTGCGCCGGATCGCCCGTTTCACCTGGCGTTTGTTGAAGTTGCCGACCACGTAGATATGCGTGCGCTCGGCGCCGTAATTCTCTTCGTGGAACGCTTTGACATCCTCGAGGGTGTACTCGCTGATGACGGAAGGCTCGGGCAGGACCGCCGCCGCATAGGGGTGGTCCGGATAGACCATGGACACGAAAGCGTCCTCGGCCAGCGTGCCCGGCTGGGAGGCGGAGACCGAGAGGTCCCGCATGCGGTTCTGCATCACCTTCTCGAAGCCCTCTTCTGGAAAGTCCGGCCGCTGAACAATGTCCGCGATCAGGGCAATGGCGTCGGGCGCGCTTTCGGAGAGGACATCCATGATGACATAGGACTGGTCGAGACCGACGCCGACGGCGACATTGCCGCCCATGCCGGCGGCTTCCTCGGCCAGGGTCGCGGCGTCCTTGCCGCCCGCGCCTTCTTCCAGCATGTCCCCGACGAAGTCGGAGATGTGAGGCTGGTCGCCATCGTTGATGTTACCGACCATGACATTGGCGCGGATCATCACCTTGGGCACATTGCCGTAAGGCACGAGGGTGACGTCGAGCCCGTTTTTCAACGAATAGGTCTCGATATCGGGTAGGGAGAAGCCCTTGGGCTCGCCGCCTTCGGGCGGGCTGGTGGGGAAGCTGTCATCCTGCGCGTGCGCCGCGGCCATGGGCAGGGCGAGGCTGGCGGCAAGGGCGAGAAGGCTCATTTTCGGCTGGAAGGTCATGCTCATTCTCCCTCGCTCGTCGCGGTGTCATCCGCAGGCGCTTCGCCGGGACGAAGTTCGATCACGGAACGGTTGGTCTGGCGCAGGTACTCGTTCGCCACTTTCTGGATCATCTCGGGCGTGACCTTCTCGAAGGGCTCGAGCAGGCTGTTCACACGCTCCGGGTTGTCCTCGAAAAGGGCGAGGGTCGCCAGCATGTCAACAAGGGCAATGCGGTTGCCATCGCCAAGGCTGTCATAGATGTCCGAACGCAGCTTGATCAGTGCACGGTCGAGCTCTTCCTGGGTGACGGGCTCTTCCTGGAGGTTCGAGACCACCGCATTGACGTCACCCATGATGGTGGACGGTTCGACATCGCCCGAGTGGATCAGGAAGGCGGTCCAGATCATCGGCCCGTCATAGTTGAAGATGTTGCCGAGCGGCCAGTTGATGCCGCCATAGACGGCACCGGCATAGGCTTCTTCCTGCACCAGCTTCTGCGCGAGGCGGCTGTCCGCACCCTGAAGGAGGATCTGGTCGAGAAGCACCATGGCGTGCCAGTCGGGAGTGTTCTTTTCCGGCACATGATAGCCGAAGGCGAGGGCGGGCTGGGGCGCGAGGGGGTCGTATTTGACCTGACGCTTTTCCTCTTCCTGGCGCGGCTCGGAAATGTCCGGGAACTGAAGATCGTCGGAGGCTTCGATGCCGCCGAAATATTCCTCGATCCAGGACAGCGTCTCTTCGGGTTCGATGTCGCCCGCGACCACCAGCACCGCGTTGTTCGGCGCGTAATAGGCGTCGAAGAAGGCTTCGACATCGTCGAGCTTCGCCGCTTCGAGGTCGCTCAGATCGCCGTAGAAATTATGGGTGTTGTACCAGTTCTCATTGGCGAGCTGGGGCATGTCGAGCCAGGGGAAGCCGCCGTAAGGCTGGTTCAACACGTTGACCTTCACCTCGTTGGAGACGACGCCGATCTGGTTGTCGAGAGCAGCCTGGTCGAGCGCAACGGCGCGCATCCGGTCGGCTTCGACCCAGAGAAGCGGCTTGGTCATGTGGGCGGGGACGATCTCGTAGTAGTTCGTGAAATCGAACCGGGTCGAGCCGTTGTTCACACCGCCATTGTTGTTGATGATATCGTCGAGCCCGCCCTTGGGAAAGTTCGGCGTGCCCTGGAACATCATGTGCTCGAAAAGGTGGGCGAAGCCCGTCCTGTCACGTGGCTCGATGCGGAAGCCGATGCCGTAATAGACCGCGATGGTGGTGGTGGGGACCGTGTCGTCCTCGGACAGGACGACCTTCAGGCCGTTGTCGAGGGTGTGGTAATCGACCGGGACGGTGAAGTCCTGCGCCGCAGCGCCCGTCGCCGCAGCGACGAAGCCGACCGCCCCGGCTCCAAGGGCCTTGAGGCCCTGCTCGAAGATGGTCATCGAAACCCTTTCAGCTCAACGGCGGCAGGTGCCGCCAACAGGCGTCAGCCTTGCCGAATGTCGATAAGCACCTCAAGGCCCGGGCGCAGTGAGGAAAGGCGTTCAGGCCTGGTGACGAAACCTCGGGCCCAGTCCGAACGATGGCCGTCACCATCGCCGATCGAGACAGCGCCTTTGTCCTCACCCGGAAGCTCACGCTTTCCTTTCGGCATGGCCGCGGCGATGCTTCTTCCTATGAGGTGAGGCAGCGAAGGTTCGTTACGATGAACGGCCCGTCCGTATGAGCCTGAGCGGCCAATCAAACGGTAATGCACGCTCTTATACGCGGCCCGGTACCTGACCGGGCCGCTTCGTAGGACCACTTGCGACAGATCGTTCCAGCAACGCCAAGGCCGGAAGAGCCCTGAAAGATCGGTGTCTGTCGCTCGATAAGGAAAGAGGCGGCGCCTCAGTCGTCGCTCTTGCTGAAATTGGCGAAGACCTTGTCGAGATCGGGGGCAGAGGTCTTCTCCTGGCGCTCCGGCTCGGTGGTGTCTTCTGCGGATTGCAGGGTGGCGCCTTCGGGCAGGGTGCCTTCGGCTTCCATCTTGGCGCGCTCGTCCGACGCCTTCTGTACGGCCATATCGAGGTCGAACTGGGTGCAGAAGCCCTCGGTCACCGGGTCAACCGGGGTCATGTTGGAATAGTCCCAGTGCTTCTTCTCGCGGATCGACTGGATCGTCTGCTTGGTGGTGCCGAGAAGCTTGGAAATCACCCGGTCGGGGACCTCGGGGTGGTTGCGCACGATCCACAGGATCGCCGCAGGACGCTTCTGCCGACGCGAGGTGGGGATGTAGCGGGACTTGCGCTTGGGCGCGGGCACCTGGACCTTCTTCTTGGAGAGCTTCATGCGGTAGTCCTCGTCGGCCTCCGCTTTCTCGATCTCCTCGCGGGTCAGCTGGTCATTGGTGACCGGGTTGATGCCGCGCACGCCCTGGGCGACGTCGCCGTCGGCGATGCCTTTCACCTCGAGCGCGTGAAGGCCGCAGAACTCCGCGATCTGGTCGAAGGTGAGGGCGGTGTTGTCGATCAGCCAGACGGCGGTGGCTTTCGGCATCAGCGGTGTGTCGGACATCGGGTTCCTCCAATTGGCGGGGCGCGGAATGGGCGCGAGACGACGGATGTCCCCCGGCGCGTCGTCCGGCGGCAGGGTCGCTGAATGACAAAGGGGGAGAATGCGTCAGTTATGCCGCCCCGCGGGGAGTTGCAAGCCCATCTCCCAGCGCTATCAGGGCGCGATGCGCACCGCTGATTTCGATTTCGACCTGCCCGAAGAGCTGATCGCCCTGGACCCGCCCGAAGAGCGCACGGCGGCGAGGCTGCTTCATGTCGCAGACAGCATCACCGACCGCACCGTCGCCGCGTTGCCGGAGATCCTGCGCGAAGGCGATCTTCTTGTCCTCAACGATACCAGGGTGATCCCGGCCGCCCTCGAAGGCGTCCGCGAAGCCCGCGGAGAGGGGGAGGGGGTCCGGGTGGAGGCGAACCTGATCGAGGAGCTGAGCCCCAAGGACGGCCGCGCCTGCTGGAAGAGCCTCGCCCGGCCCGGCAAGCGGCTGAAGGTGGGTGACCGCATCGCCTTTGGCAGCCTCATTGCCGAGGTGACTGCACGGGACGGTATGGAGACCGAGCTTCTCTTCCAAACCGACGCCGGGGATTTTGCCGAAGCGCTCGAAGTTGCCGGCCTGCCGCCCCTGCCGCCTTACATCGCAAGAAAGCGTGCCCTCAAACCTCAGGACAAGGAGCGCTACCAGACGGTCTATGCCGAAAAGTCAGGCAGTGTCGCCGCGCCCACGGCAGGTCTTCACTTCACGGACGATCTCTTCGCCAGCCTGGAAGCGAAGGGTGTCGCCCGCGCCTTCGTGACCCTCCATGTGGGGGCTGGGACCTTCTTGCCCGTAACGGTGGAGGATGCGGAGGAGCACAGGATGCACGCCGAATGGGGCGAGGTTTCCCAAGCGACTGCCGACGCCATCGCCCAAGCGCGGGACAGGGGCGGACGTATCGTCAGTGTCGGAACCACTTCGCTCAGGCTTCTCGAAAGCGCATGGGACGGCGAAAAGGTCGCGCCGTTCCGGGGGCATACGGACATCTTCCTGAAACCCGGCGACCCCTTTCCGGCGGCGGATATGCTGCTCACGAATTTCCATCTGCCCAAATCGACGCTCTTCATGCTGGTCTGCGGCTTTGCGGGGACCGAGCACATGAAAGCCGCCTATGCTCACGCCATCGAAGAGCGCTACCGCTTCTTCAGCTATGGCGATGCGTGTTTGCTGGAGCGGGGTTAGCCCCCTCCGCCCTTCGGGCACCTCCCCCAGCGGGGGAGGATGCTCCCCCTCTGGGGGAGCTGGCAGCGTAGCTGACTGAGGGGGCAACCATGCCCGCAAACTTATCCCCGCCCATGGGCCTCGCGCTAGAACATCCGCGTTCCCCGAAGATGACGGGCCTGACCGGTCGTTCCCTTCAGGCTTCGGGGGCGGTGCGGCGATCGCGCGGGGGGTCACGACCCTCGCGTCCGCCCGAGAGATTGAAGCGCTCCGTGGGGGCCTCTCGCATAAAGCACCGCCGGACGCGGGCTTCGGCGCGCATATCTAACTACTCTTCGAGCGCGGCGCGGCCCGCGTCCGGGCACCCGTCTCTTCTCCAGCGCCCCAAGGGGCGGTTTTCGTGCTGGCCGTTTCGTGGCTTCGGAAGGGCAGACAGGCGCGCATCATCCTGCTAACGGCCCGCGAAAAGGGACGAAACAAGGGACGAGACCGCCATGAAAGACCTCGCCATGGTCATCCATTTCAAGACCCGCAACCGCGGCGCGGCCCCAGGCGGGCCTTCGGGCGGCTATGCCTGGGTCTACGGCAAGTTCGAGGATTTCAAGACCTTCGAGGAAGAGACGACGCTGCACTTCCGCCGCCATTTCCGCTTCGACGTGGTCGATTGCGAGGACAAGCGCGAGATCCTCGGCCGCCCCGAAGACCCCGTCGAGCAGAACCTCGTCCGCGAGCTCGACAGCTTCCCGATCCAGTACCACACGATGCAGTTCTATTCTGACACCGGCGGCGCGTGACCACCCCCTTCAGCTTCTCTCTCGAGGCCACCGACGGCCAGGCCCGGCTCGGCGCCATCACCACGTCCCGCGGGGTGATCCGTACACCGGCTTTCATGCCGGTGGGCACGGCGGGGACGGTGAAGGCGGTGCAGATGCGCGACGTCCGGGCAACCGGCGCCGATATCATCCTCGGCAACACCTATCACCTGATGCTTCGTCCGACGGCGGAGCGTGTGGCGAAGCTTGGCGGGCTTCACCGCTTTTCCACCTGGGATGGGCCGATCCTCACCGACTCGGGCGGCTATCAGGTCATGTCGCTCAGCCAGCGGCGCAAGCTGACCGAGGAGGGGGTCGAGTTCCAGAGCCATATCGACGGCTCACGGCATATGCTGACGCCGGAGCGCTCCATCGAGATCCAGTGCCTTCTGGGTGCGGACATCCAGATGCAGCTCGATGAATGCCCGCCCTACCCCATCAAGGAAGAGGCGAGCCTTGAGAGCCTCGAGCTCTCCTTGCGCTGGGCCGAGCGGTCCAAACGCGCCTTCGAAGAGATGGCGGGCAAGCATCAGGCGCTCTACGGTATCGTTCAGGGTTCGGTCTTTGCCGACCAGAGAAAGCGCTCGGCCGAGGGCCTGCAGGAGATCGGCTTTCCGGGTTACTCCGTAGGCGGTCTTGCGGTGGGCGAGGGAAGGGACGTCATGTTCGACGTTCTCGACGTAACGACGCCCCTCCTGCCGAAGGGCAAGCCGCGCTACCTGATGGGTGTCGGCAAGCCCCTGGACCTTGTCGGCGCGGTGGAGCGGGGGATCGACATGTTCGACTGCGTGCTGCCCACCCGCTCGGGCCGGCATGGCCAGGCGTGGACCTGGGACGGGCCGCTCAACGTCAAGAACGCCCGGTTCATCGACGATGAAACGCCTCTCGATGCGGCAAGCGACTGCCCGGCCAGCCGGGACTATTCCAAGGCCTATCTCAACCACCTCTTCCGGGCGGGCGAGTATCTCGGGCCGATGCTCCTCAGCTGGCACAATCTCGATTTCTACCAGAAGCTGATGGCCGCCACGCGCGAAGCCATTGCCGAAGAGCGTTTTTCCGCCTTCGCCCGGGAATTCCGGGAACGTCACCGCGAGAAAAACTGACGCGCCCCACAAAGCGGGGGCAAAACCGGGTTGACGCAACCGGCGAGGCCAACTAGCTACCCGCCTTCTGGTCGGGCCCTTAGCTCAGTTGGTTAGAGCAACTGACTTTTAATCAGTAGGTCCTCGGTTCGAATCCGAGAGGGCTCACCATCCACCGGGCGAATTTATCCCCTAGGCCATTCTTCCGTGTACATAGAGAAACGTGCCGTCCTTTATCTTCTCGATCACGTCGCCGGCGAGGCGGCGTTCGAGGGCGGGGCAGCCCCAGCTTCGGCCAAGCTTGCGGCCCGGGGCGACATAGTCGGCGCCGTGGATGACGATGGCCCGCTCGAGCGCCTTGTCGTTGCTGGCATCAAGGCCGTGAAGGCGCAGGGAGAGGCCGTGCTTGCCGTGATAGGTCTCCCCGGTGAGATAGGCACCGAGGCTCGTCATCTTTGAACCCGGCGTGTTCGAGAACCGGGTCGGCACACCCTGATGCGCCTCGTCCGAGCCGCGGCCATGGGCCACAAGCATCACCTCGGCGGTGCCGGTCAGAGTGTCGAAGAGAAAGAAACGCTCCTCGCTCGATGGCCGGGTATAATCGATGATGCCGACGTAACGGCTCTCGGCGACCGCGGCGCCATGCTGCTGAAAGCTGTTCAGCGCCTTGTCGAGGAGGGTGTCATCGAGCCCGTTCGGCAGCACCGCATTGCTGGCTTCCACCGTCATTGCCGCCGCGGAAACGGCACTGCTGCTGGCCGCAGTGGCGGTACCCAGCGAAGCGAGGACGAAAGAAAGCGAAAGACATGCGGTGCGGATCATCAAGTTCCCCCTGCGGATCTCAAGAAGCGTCTGGAATGAGACGCCGGAAGGCCTCCCCGGTGATCCCCATCACCAAGCCTTCCGGCACTCTTCACATGGGGGTTTCTTGCAGATTTTCCAGATCGCGCGGGGTTATCTTGCGCTTTCTTCAGGTTCTGCTTCAGGCGATGGTACCAAGCCCGCCGCCAAGGGCGATGGTCTGGCCCGTCACATAGTCCGAGGCGGAGGAGCCGAGATAAAGTGCCATGGCGTAGAGGTCCTCGGAGCGGCCGAGGCGCTTCAGCGGCACCATGCCCGCGATGGCGTCCTCGCCAGCCATGTCGATGGTCCCGCGCATCATCTTGGTGGCGAAGGGGCCGGGGGCGATGGCGTTGACGGTGATGTTCCGCCCGGCGAGCTGCAGCGCCAGATGCTCGGTCAGGTGGATCAGCGCCGACTTCGAGGCGCCGTAGCTATAGGTTTCCATCTGGCCTGCGCGCATCCCCTCGACCGAAGCGACATTGATGATCTTGGCGGGCTGCTCTTTCGACGCGCCCTTGCGGAGGAGGGGAAGCATCGCCTGGGTCAGGAAGAACGGACCCTTCAGGTTCACGTCCATGATCTTGTCCCAGCCGCTCTCGGGGAAATCCTCGAGGGTCGCGCCCCAGGTCGCGCCCGCATTGTTGACGAGGATATCCACGCGGTCGGTCTCCTGTGCGACAAACTCGGCCAGGGCCTTGGCACCATCGACCGTGCCAAGATCGGCAGCGAAGCCATAAGCGGTGCCGAGCTTTGCGAGCTCTTCGGTCGCGGCATCCACCGCCTGCTCCTTGCGGGAGCTGACGATGACCGTTGCGCCTGCGGAGGCGAGGGCCTTGGCCATGTCGAGGCCGATGCCGCGGGACCCGCCGGTGACGACCGCGACGCGGTCCTTGACGGAAAAAAGCTCGTTGGCTGCGATCATGGGGGGTGCTCCTCGCGGTGAACTGGTGTTGATTGGGTGCCTCTTTGCCTTTCGGAGTTTCAAATGGCCAGACGCCGCTTCCTTCTCCTGCCGCTCTTCCTCACCGCCTGCATGGCCTGCGGGCAGGAGCCGACGCCCACGACCCTCGGCCAGGACGGGGCCGGTGATCTCGCCGGACCGACCGGAGAGGTGGCTTGCCCGGCGGACGAGTATCAGGGCTTCGTCGGAACGAGCATCGCGGCGGTGACCTATCCCTCGGACCTCAATGTCCGCGTCGTCGAGCCCGGCATGATGGTGACACAGGACTACGTGCCTGAACGCATGAACATCCATCTCGACGAAGACGGCACGATTACGAAAGTCGCTTGCGGTTAGACGGCCCAAGGCCCGTCGTCACTGGACAGGCGCCGGGTTCTTTTGCATAGCGTCGACCGATCCTCGGAGCGTCTTCATGATCAATCTTCTCAAGCGCATCTTCACCTGGTGGCACCAGTCGACCATTGGCACCGGCTTCACCTTATGGAAGTCGAAGGCGCGTCTTGTCGGCGAAGACCAGCAGGGCAACCGCTATTACGAAGAGGGCGGCAAGGGCACCTTCCCCGAGGGCGGCAAGCGACGCTGGGTCATCTATCACGGCTTTGCCGAAGGAAGCCGCATTCCGCCCGAATGGCATGGCTGGCTGCACCATACCTGGGAACATCCGCCCACCATCGACCCGGTGCCGGTGAAGAAGTTCGAGAAGGGCCACCTTCCCAACATGTCCGGCACGCCCCTGGCCTACCGGCCGCATGGCTCGATCGCGATCGCCGGTGAGCCGCAACCCGAAAAGAAAGATTACGAAGCCTGGTCTCCCGACACGCTCTGAATGTGCTAAGGGGCAGGCGAGGGGTCTTCGGAGTCGCCTAGATGTTCAGTTTCGCGCTTCTTTTGACGATGGTCTGGCAGGACCCCCAGGACGAGAACATTCTCGGCTGGTCGGTCGAGCCGCCTGCGGCCGTGGAGGGACAGGAGACCGAACTCGACCGTCTCTCTCAGTCCTCGTCGGGCGCCAGTTTCCTGCCGCAGGTCTTTGGCGGGGAAAGCGACGACATGCGCATTCCGGTCGAAGTGACCCTGCGCGCCCTCGACAAGATCACCGCCCGGTTTACCGATCTCACCGTGCCGATCGGCGAGCCGCAGAGCTTTGGCAGCCTGACCCTTCTGCCCCGCACCTGCTCGACCCGCCCGCCGGAAGAGTTTCCGGAGACCTCGGTTTTCCTCGAAGTCTACGCCTCCGAGAACGATGTCGCGGGCCAGCGGGCGCGGGACGAAGAGATGGACGAGCCCGGAAGCGTAAGCCTCGAGACTTCGATCGACGAGGAGATCTTCGGGCAGGCGGTCTTCCGCGGCTGGATGTTCGCTTCCTCGCCGTCGCTCAACGCGATGGAACACCCGACCTATGATGTCTGGGTGATCGACTGCAAAATGGAAGATCCCGACATCTGACCGGAGACGGCGGCGAAGTCCGTCGTGATCCGCAACGCCTCGGCCAGCCGCTGTTCATAGGCGGTGGCGCTGATCTCGACCGCACCGAGGCTGGCGAGATGGTCAGTTATGAACTGCGTGTCCAGAAGGGTGTATCCTGCAAGCCTGAGACGGCCTGCGAGGTGGCAGAGAGCGACCTTGCTGGCGTTGCTTTCGCGGCTGAACATGCTTTCGCCGAAAAAGGCCCCGCCCAGGGAAACCCCGTAGAGACCGCCCACCAGACTGCCGTCCTGGTAGCACTCCACCGAATGGGCGTTGCCTTCCGCGTGGAGGGCGCAATAGGCGTCGATGATGGCCGGGTTGATCCAGGTTTCCTCGCGCCCCGCCTTCTCTTCGCCGCAGGCTTCCACCACATCGCGAAAGGCGTGATCGACCCTGACCTCGAAGACATCCCGCTTCACCACCCGGCGAAGCGACCGTGAGACCCGCAAGCCATCCAGGGGAAAGATGCCCCGCCATTCTGGCCGGACCCACATGATTTCGTCGCTTTCACGTGCCTCCGCCATGGGAAAGACACCCAGGCGGTAAGCATCCTTCAACACTTCCAGCGAAAGCTTCAAGACGTTGTCCTCATGGCGAAGCGGCGTAAGTGCAGGCTGGGTCGGCCTGAGCGACCGAGGAGACGCATCATGACCATCACTGTGACCTCGTCATTTGAAAGCGGCAACATCCGTGTCTTGAGCGCGGATGATCCTTCATCCATCCGCCTTGAAATCAAGAGCGACGGCAAGGCCGATTTCTTCCAGTGGTTCTTCTACCGTGTCGAGGGCCCGGAGGGCCTGCACGAAATGACCATCGAGAATGCGTCGGGCTCTTCCTATGTCGATGGCTGGAAGGATTACTACGCCTGCGCCTCCTACGATCTCAAGGACTGGTTCCGAGTGCCGACCCGCTATGAAGACGGCAAGTTGACGATCGAGCACGAGACGAGAAAGCCCGTCTGCTACTACGCCTATTTTGCTCCCTATACGGCAGATGACGCCCTGCGCTTCACGGCGAAGACCGCCCAGTCGAAGGACGTGGCCTGGCTGCCGCTCGGCTATTCCGTCGACGGTCGCCCGATCGACGCCCTGCGCTTTGGCGCGGAAGCGGAGAACAAGCGCAAGATCTGGATGATCGCGCGGCAGCATCCCGGCGAAAGCATGGGAAGCTGGTTCGCGGAAGGGTTCTGCGAAAGCCTTCTCGACCCGGACAATTCGATGGCGCAGAGCCTCCTGCGCGAGGCGACGGTCTATGTCGTGCCGATGATGAACCCCGACGGCGTCGCCCGCGGGCATCTTCGCACCAATGCAGCGGGTACGGATCTCAACCGCGCCTGGGCCGAGCCTTCCGAAAAGGAAAGCCCCGAGGTCGCCTGCGTCTTCGCTAAAATGAAAGAGACCGGCTGCGACCTCTTCCTCGACGCGCATGGCGATGAAGCGATCGCCAACAATTTCATCGCGGGCTCCGAAGGTATCCCAAGCTGGCAGCCGCGCCTCGCCGAGCTTCTTTCCACCTTCAAGAACCAGCTCATCCAGGCGACCCCGGACTTTCAGGACAAGGAAGGCTACCCCGTGGACGCGGCGGGTAAGGCCAATCTCAAGATCGCCTGCAACGCGGTGGCCGAAGAGTTCGAGTGCCTCTCCATGACCCTGGAGATGCCCTTCAAGGACGCCCGCACCAACGCGATGCCCGGCGAAGGCTGGTCCCCCCGCCGCTGCAAGGAACTGGCGCGGCACACGATCGATTCGATGAGCCGGATCGTCGGCAGGCTGCGTTAGGCATCGAAAAAGGGGCCCCGGAGGGCCCCTTTGGTCTTACCAGATCGAGACGCGCTCTTCCGGCGGAAGGTAGAGGTCGTCGTCTTCGGAGACCTCGTAGGCCTCGTACCATTCGTCGAGGTTGCGGACGACGCCGTTGACCCGGAACTTCGCGTTGGAGTGCGGGTCGCTGGCGACCTGGGCCTTCAGGGCTTCTTCGCGGTAGAGCGCCTTCCAGACCTGGGCCCAGGCCATGAAGAAGCGCTGGTCGCCGGTGAAGCCGTCGATCACCGGAGCTTCCTCTCCGTTGAGGGAGAGTTTGTAGGCTGAGTAAGCCATCGCCAGACCGCCGAGGTCGCCGATATTCTCGCCCATGGTCAGCTCGGGGTTGATGAAGAAGCCTTCCACCGGCTCATAAGTGGCGTATTGCTCACCGAGGGCCTTGGTCTTCTCGTCGAAGCGGGCGGCGTCTTCTTCGGTCCACCAGTCGCGCAGGGTGCCGGTACCGTCGGACTTGCGGCCCTGGTCGTCGAAGCCGTGGCCGATCTCGTGACCGATCACAGCCCCGATG
Source organism: uncultured Caulobacterales bacterium (assembly GCA_964556115.1). Lineage (GTDB taxonomy): Bacteria > Pseudomonadota > Alphaproteobacteria > Caulobacterales > Parvularculaceae > Parvularcula. The sequence goes on along the minus strand of CAZKVC010000005.1, from coordinate 16,314 downwards.
CCGCCATAGTTCACCGCCGGATCGGCGTTGGGATCGAAGAAGGGCGGCTGCAGGATCGCGGCCGGGAAGACGATCTCGTTGCGCGTCGGGGAATAATAGGCATTCACCGTCTGCGGCGTCATACCCCATTCGGCCTCGTTGATCGGCCCGCCGAGCTTGCTGAACTCGTAGTCGTGGTTGAAGACCCGTGTGGCACGCAGGTTCTCGACCGGGTTATCCGCAGTGACTGCGAGTTCGCTATAATCGCGCCATTCGTCAGGGTAGCCGATCTTCGGCGTGAAGGCGTCGAGCTTGCGCTTGGCCTCGGCCTTGGTCGCATCGCTCATCCAGTCCAGATTGGCGAGGCGTTCGGCAAAGGCCTCGCGGAGGTTCGCGACCAGCTCTTCCATCTGCGCCTTGCTTTCGGCCGGGAAGTGGCGCTCCACATAGATCTGGCCGACCGCTTCGCCCATGCCGCTGGAGACGGCGGAGACACCGCGCTTCCAGCGCTCACGCTGCTCGGGCACGCCCGAAAGCTCGGTGCTGTAGAAGTCGAAGACAGCCTGGTCGATCTCCTGCGGCAGGCGCGAAGCGTAGCTGCGCAGAGCGTGGATCTTCAGGTAGCTGCGAAGGGTCTCGACATCGGTGTTCGCGAAGATCTCCGCGGAGCCGGCAAGGGCGTCGGGCTCACGCATGATCACCTTGGCATCGCCGGTCACGCCCTGCTGTTCGGCAATGGCGTCCCAGGGAAGCCCGGGGACCTCTTCGTTCAGCTCCGCCATGGTGGTCGGGTTGTAGGTGAGGTCGCGGTTGCGGCGTTTGGCGGGTTCCCAATGGACCTCGGCGATCGCCTTTTCGAAAGCGTAGACGTCTTCGGCAGTCTGTTCGGGGTCCTCGATACCGAGGAAGCCCGCCATTTCAGCGAGGAACGCCTTGTAGGGATCGACCTTCGCCGCGAATTTCTCGTCGAGATAATAGTCGCGGTTCGGCATGCCGAGGCCGCTTTGCGTCAGGTAGAGCGCGTACTGCGTCGGCTCCTTCGCATCGACGCCGACATAGAGCGCGAAGGGGTTTTCCGGTCCGCGGGCCGGATCGAACATCGCCAGCGCCGCATCGTCGGTGGTCTCGATAGCGTCATAGGCCGCCATCTCCTCCTCGACCGGGGCGAGACCGGCGGCTTCGATGGCGTCTGTAGCCATGAAGGCTTCGTAGTAGTCGCCGATCTTCCGCTCGAGGCTGCCGTCGTCCGCATCGGCTTCGGCGGTGTCCATGATGATCGCCTGGATCTGGTCTTCGGAGCGCTCGAAGAGGCGGGTGAAGCTGTTGAAGCTGGACCGCTCGGCGGGGATCTCGAAGCTATCGAGCCAGGCGCCGTTCACATAGGCAAAGTAATCATCGCCCGGGTCCACCGTGGTATCCATGTCCTCGGTCTCGATGCCGAAGGTGCCGAGCTCGGGCTCGTCATTGGCAGCGACCGCGGTTTCCTCAGCGGCCATGTCCTGATTGGACGAAGCCTCGCTGGCGGTTTCGCTGGCCGTATCTTCGGAGGCATCGCGCGGGTCGCATGCGCTGAGGCCGAGGGCGAGGACACCGGCGAGCGCCGTCGAGCTCCAGAGGGAGAGATTGGTCATGTTCGAAATACCCCGTTATTGATAATCGGTACGTCTTGTTCCCGAAGCCGTGCAGTTTGGCAACCTTGTCGGAACCTTTCTCCCCTGACCGGCAGTCCCGAAAAGAAAAGGCGCCCCCCGCCACCCAGCGGAAAGGCGCCTCTTCAAGGCAGGCACGAAAAGGCTTACGCCTTGCGTGCCTTCCTGCGGGCCGCAAAGCCCGCGATGGCCGAGCCGAACAGGATGGCAGCGCCGGGGACGGGGATCTCGTTGTTGGGAACGAAGACAGCCAGTCCGCGCAAGACGTCGAAGTTCTGGGCGAGCTGTTGGACCAGCGACGCTTCACCGGTCACGAGGTCGATCGTGTAAAGATCGAACCGCGTGTTCTGGCTGTTGCCGAGCGCGGAGCTGAGAAGGGCGTAGGCGATGTTCTCTTCGTCCGGCGAGAAGAAGATATCGAAGCCGCCATTCTCCTGCACGTCGAAGGGAAGCCCATCGAGGGTGATCGCCGCCACCGTTTCCAGGGTGCCCGCATTGTTGGCGATGGTCACCAGGCTATCGGTCTCGCTGTCGAGGCCGAACTGCTGCTGGGCCGGGTCGCCGCCCGGGGTCTGGAAGGTGTAGCCATTGCCGACGATGCTCGGGTTGGCATCGGCATTGGGATCACTGTCGGCGTAGAAGACATCGAAAATGTTGTTGGGCGCACCGCCGCGCAGGTCCGGGGGCGTATCGTTCGGGAAGAAGACGGAGTTGCTGTCATTCGTCCCGATGATCCGGGCGGCGTCGAGATTGTTGTTGAAGTCGAAGGCGACGTCCGCCGTGCCGACATTGCCATCGCCAGCCGCCACGAAGGTGGTCGCGCCGGTGGCCGTGTCGATCAGATAGACCGCGTCCGAACCCGAATCGTAGCCGTAGAGCTCACCGGTCTCGGGACGGTAGGCGAGGGCGTCGAGGCGATTGGTGTCGCCGGTGATCGTCAACGTGTTCAGCGCTGCCGGGCCGCCGACATCGAAGCTGACCAGCGTGTTGCCTTCGGAACCGCCGACCGAATAGCCGACATGGGCCGCGTGAGCGGAGCCGATAAGGCCGATGGCAGCACCGGCTAGCATCAGGGAATAGCGTTTGAGCATGGGGTCGTTCCTCCTCTTGGATGCGGTGCGACAAGGCAGCCGCTCGAAGAGGACTTAGTTTTACTGGCCCCGGTACCTCTCACGCCTACGTCAGCTTTTGTGAACTTTAAAACACCTGCCGATGCGCCCGAAGAAAGGCTGAGACCATGACGAACCCACCGACCTACGACATGTCCGGCAAGACCTGTTTCATGTCCGGCGCGACCTCCGGCATCAACGAGCAGATCGCCCGGCGCTTCGCCGAGGCCGGGGCGAAGGTCTTCGTCGTCAGCCGCTCGATCGAGAAGGTCGAGGCAACCGTCGCCATGCTGAAGGAGGCGGGCGCGGCCGAGGCCGATGGCCGCTCGGTCGACGCGCGAAGCTATCCCGATATGGAGGAGGCGATAGCTGCCTGTGCGGACCGGATGGGGCCGATCGACATGTGCCTTGCCGGGCAGGCAGGCAACTTTCCCGCGGGCGCGGCGCAGATGTCGGCCAACGCCTTCAAGTCGGTGATCGATATCGACCTGCTGGGCACGTTCAACGTCTTCCGCGCGGCAGTCCACAAGGCGACCCGCCCGGGCGCCAGCTTCATTGCGATCACCGCGCCGCAAGCCACCCAGCCATGGCTCTTCCAGTCCCATGTCTGTGCCGCCAAGGCCGGAGTGAACATGCTTGTCAAATGCCTCGCCATGGAGTGGGGCATCGAGGGGGTGCGGGTGAACGCCATCAGCCCCGGTCCCATCGAAGGAACCGAAGGCATGGCCCGCCTCGCACCCAGCGAAGAGATGCACGAGAAATACCGCCAGGCGCTGGCACTCAAGAAGTTCGGCAACAGGGACGATATCGCCGATGCTGCCCTGTGGCTGACTTCGCCCGGCGCCGACTATGTCACCGGCACCATTCTCGAGGTGGAGGGCGGCACGACCTTGGGCGACGCCAGTCAGTCCATGAAGATCTGACATGCGGCAACGCCTACGGACAGAACCGGAGTGCCGGCCGAGAGGATAAAGAATGATCCGTGTTGATGGGGCATGACCTGGCGCGACAAAGTCCTGCTCGCCTTCTTCATCTGGCTCGGCGTCTACCCGGTCGTTCTGTTCATGAGCTGGCTCGTGGGCACGGTCGGCGTTGACCCGCCCCTGCCGCTGAAGGTCCTGATTACCACCATGTTCACGGTGCCCACGATCGAGTTCATCGTTCTCAGGCGGGCGAAGAAGCTCGCTGCGGGGCTGGAGAGGCGGCTTGATATCGACGGCGAACTGCGCCGAGAGTTCGGGGGAGAGGACTGACCATGCGCGGACGTGTGCTGATTACGGGAGCGGGAAGCGGCATCGGCCGGGCTTGCGCGCTCTACCTGGCCGAGGAGGGCTTCCACATCATCGCGGCCGGCCGGCGCGAAGAGCCTCTGGCGGAGCTTACGAAGGAACGCCCGAGCGCCGTCGAAGGGGTGCAGATGGACGTGACCGACCCTGCCTCCGTCGAGGCGGCGATAGCCCGGGTCTCGCCCATCGACCACGTCGTCAACAATGCCGGGGTCGCCGTCATGGGTGCGATCGAAGCCGTGCCGCTGGACGAATGGCGGCGGCAGTTCGAGGTCAATGTCTTCGGCGTCGCCAATGTCTGCCGGGCGGTGCTGCCCCAGATGCGCCAGCGCGGTGGAGGCCGGATCGTCAACATAGGCTCTGTCACGGGGCGCCTGGTCCCGCCGTTTCAGGGGGTCTACGGCGCCTCGAAACACGCCCTCGAAGGGCTGAGCGACGCCCTCCGCCGGGAGGTCGAGCCTTTCGGCATCGACGTCAGCGTGATCCGGTCGAGCTTCGTCAATACGGGCTTTGGCGATCAGGAGCAGGAGAGCCTGAAGAAGCACCGGCTCGACGCCTATGCGAAATGGCACGACCGCTATGCCCGGTGGCATCACCAGCGCGGGCACAAGGTGGCGCCGGACCCGGTGGTGGTTGCCAGGGCGGTCGAACGGGCCCTGACCGACACCAATCCCAAGACCCGTTATGCCTGCCCGCCAAGCGCCAAGAGGCTCCTTCTCATGCGCGCTCTTCTTCCCGCACCCATGGTCGATCGTATGGTGCGCCGCACCATCGAAAAGGACTCAGAAGCCTGAAAGCGCCCATTGCGGAGAGAGGAAGCTCTCTTTAGTCAGCGCCTTGCAAACTGCTTGAGGAACCCGCCCCTGTGACGATCCCTGTTCTGATGCCCGCGTTGTCCCCCACCATGGAAGAGGGCACCCTCGCCAAGTGGCTGAAGGAGGAGGGCGATCAGGTCAGCTCAGGCGATATCCTGGCTGAGATCGAGACCGACAAGGCGACCATGGAAGTCGAAGCGGTGGACGAAGGCGTCCTCGGCCGGATCCTGGTCGAGGCTGGCACCGAAGGCGTGAAGGTCAACGCGCCGATCGCGGTCCTTCTCGAAGAGGGCGAAGACGCCGGCGACATCTCCGAAGATGCCCTGCGTGTGCCCACCCAGACCCCTGCGGAAGACGGCACGGCGCGGGAGCAGGAAAACGCCGAGATAGAAGCGCCCAAGGCAAACGCCTTCAAGGTCGGCGACGATCCCGAATTGCCCGAAGGCACCGAGATGGTCGAGACCACCGTCCGCGACGCCCTGCGCGACGCGATGGCCGAAGAGATGCGCCGCGACGAGAACGTCTTCGTGATGGGCGAAGAGGTCGCCGAGTATCAGGGTGCCTATAAAGTCACCCGCGAGCTTCTCCAGGAATTCGGGCCGGAGCGTGTTGTCGATACGCCGATCACGGAGTATGGCTTCGCCGGTCTCGGCGTCGGCGCGGCTTTCGCGGGCCTCAAGCCGATCGTCGAGTTCATGACCTTCAACTTCGCGATGCAGGCGATCGACCACATCATCAATTCGGCGGCCAAGACCCGCTACATGTCCGGCGGCCAGATGGGCTGCCCCATCGTCTTCCGCGGGCCCAACGCCGCAGCCAGCCGCGTCGCCGCCCAGCACTCCCAGGACTATGCGCCCTGGTATGGTCATGTGCCGGGGCTTCTGGTGGTCGCGCCCTATTCGGCGGCCGATGCGAAGGGCCTCCTGAAGGCCGCGATCCGCAACCCCAATCCGGTCGTCTTCCTTGAGCATGAGATGCTCTATGGCGAGAAGGGTCAGGTGCCCGACCTCGACGACTACACCCTGCCCATCGGCAAGGCGAAGGTGGCGCGCGAAGGCAAGGACGTCACCATTGTCTCCTACGCACGCGGTATGCTGATGGCCCTCGCCGCGGCCTCCGAACTCGAGAAAGAGGGGATCGACGCGGAGGTCATCGACCTTCGCACGATCCGTCCGATGGACCGCGCGACAGTGATTGAAAGCGTCAAGAAGACCAACCGGCTTGTTACCGTCGAGGAAAGCTGGGCGCCCATGGGCATCGGCGCAGAGGTCGGCTGGTCGGTGACCGAAGCGGCCTTCGACTATCTCGACGCCCCGCCCGCACGGGTGACCCAGGAGGACGTTCCGCTCCCCTACGCCGCCAACCTGGAAGCCATGAGCCTGCCCGATGCGGCCCGCGTTGTGGAAGCGGTGAAGAAGGTTCTCTACCTCTAGGCCATGCAAGGGTTGCAATCGGCATCTGCTTCGGCACGTTCTCTGCCTCCGGCTTCTTCCCGGGAGCAAGTCGTTCGATGAGGCGCTGGCTCTTCTTTTTCATTCTCGCTGCGATCCTCACCGGTTGCAGCACGCGCGGCGCGGTCACGGTGGCCGGCCGCTTCGCGGCCATCGCGCCGCCGCCAGAAGAAATCCGCGTCATGATGGACGACGCCATGAAAGCCGCGGACGAGGGCACGCGCGGCTCGAGCTTCGTCTCGGTCATGCCCGCCGAAGACGGGAGCTTCGAAAGCGACCGCTTTTTCACGGAAAGCGCGCGTTGGTCCGAGGAGACTCCGATCTTCTACATGGCCTTCGGTAACGAGCGCGACGTCCTTTACGCGGTGGGCGAGCGACATGGCGCAATTCAGTACCGGGCTTTTGATGCGGAAAGCAAAGAGCCCCTCGACAGGGCCGGGACCTGTTGGCGCATCATGCGCGCCGCCTTCGAGCGGCAGAAACGGGCGCTCACCCTGAGGCTGTTCCTCACCCCCAACTTCGACAGCGAGAAGAGCTGCCTTCCGCCCGGAACCTATCGCCCAGAAGAACTTGCCGTCCCGCCGCCGCCGGGTGAATAAGAACCGGGGAACGCGAAAGGGGGGCAGGCATGAAGGGCATGGTCATCGATCCGCGTCAGCGTTTGCAGCGGCGGTGGTTTCTCTACGATATCATCCTGCCGAACATCGGTGCGCTGATCGCCATCATCACCCTGCGGGTGCTCGACCTAGGCCCGGTGAGCGATCTCGCCATCGGCGCCATCCTCGCGCTTCTGGTCTGGTCGGGCAACTTCGCCGCGCCCATGGCCCGGCTTCATGATCTTGGCGTCCCGGGCTGGTGGCACCTGGTGGTGGTCGCGGTGGTCTTTCTCTTCGCCACCATCGGGCCGGTCAGCTCCCTCGATGAGCTTTCCATGAGGGTCGGCGACTGGATCGCGGTCCTTCGCGGCGGCGAGAGCGCGGCGCCGCCGGTTCAGGACGGCAGCGCCCGCATCGGCGCGATCATCGGCCTCGTTCAGTTTCTCGTTCTGGCCGTGGCAAAGGGGCAGAAGGGACCGAACCGATTTGGCCCCGACCCGAGGACAGCATCATGAGCCCGGTCAGCATTCTCGACTTCCTCGGTTCCACGAGGGGCCGCCTTTCCCGCAAAGGGCTGGCACTTGGCGCCCTCCTGCCCTTCATTGTCCTGATGGCGGTGGTCGATGCCCTCGACGACCCGTGGATCACCGCGGTCGTCTGGCTTCTCATCGCCTGGCCGCTTTTCATCGCCACGCCCTGGCGGCGGCTTCACGATCAGGGGCGCAGCGGGCGCTGGAACGTCATCTTTCTCTTCTTCTACGCCATCGGCTTCGCCTTCTTCCTCGGGGAGTATGTCCCGGCAGAAGGCGGCTGGGCGCGGCTTTTCGACGGCGAGGCGCCGCGCACCGTGGACGATGAGCTGACGGCGGGCGGCCTTGGCGGCTTGTCCACGGTCTTGATCTTCCTGCCGATCCACCTTTTCTGGCTGTACGTCATGCCTAGCGCTCGCGGCGACAATCGTTATGGTCCGCCGCCGCGCCCCAAGGAGTAAGCGATGCCCATTCCCGTTCTGATGCCCGCGCTGTCACCCACCATGGAGGAGGGGACGCTCGCCAAGTGGCTGAAGAAGGAAGGGGACGAGGTCTCTTCCGGCGATGTCATTGCCGAGATCGAGACCGACAAGGCGACCATGGAGGTCGAGGCCATCGACGAGGGGACGCTCGGCAGGATCCTGATCGACGAAGGCACCGAGGGCGTGAAGGTCAATGCACCGATCGCCGTGATCCTCGAAGAGGGCGAGACGGCTGACGACATCGACGAAGCCTCTCTCTCCGGCGGTGCGCAGGCCCAGCCCGAGCCGAAGGCGAAGAGCGATGACGGCGCGGGCGAGGGGGCATCCTCCTCGATGGCCGCTGCCTCGGCGGGCGCTCCTGCAGGCGCCGGGAGCGGTCCGCAGACGACGGACGCACGCGCTGAAGAGGCTGTCAGGAGCTCTTACGGTTCCGGCGGCGGGCATGCGGAAAGCTCCGTCAGCGCAGGGACGTCCGGCGGTCAGGACCGCATCAAGGCCTCGCCCCTCGCAAGGCGCATCGCCAAGCAGGAGAACATCCCCCTCGAAGCGCTGACGGGCACCGGCCCGCATGGCCGGATCGTCAAGCGGGACGTCGAGAAGGCGATGAAGGAAGGCGTTCCGGCTTCGCCTGGCGCGGGCGCGCCACAACCGGCCGGCATGCCCGCCGCCGGTGTGGATGAGCGCCTCTACCCGGCCGACAGCTACACCGCGGTCAAGAATGACGGCATGCGGAAGACCATCGCCAAGCGCCTGCACCAGAGCTTCAACCAGGAAGTCCCGCACTTCCCGCTCAATATCGACCTTGAGCTGACCAATCTTCTGCAGGCACGCGAGAGGGTGAACGCCTCCTCGCCCTCCAAGGATGACGAGGGCTTCTTCAAGATCTCGGTCAATGATTTCGTCGTGAAGGCCTGCGCCCAGGCGCTGATGGCCGTGCCGGAGGCGAATGCGAGCTATACGGACGACGCCATCCTGATGCACAAGCATGCCGATATCGGCGTCGCCGTGGCGATCGACGGCGGGCTGATCACGCCCATCGTCTGGAAGGCGGAGACCAAGGGCCTGAAACAGATCTCCGAAGAAGTCAGGGACCTTGCCGGACGGGCGCGCAAGAAGCGCCTGAAGCCCGAGGAATACCAGGGCGGCACATTCGCGGTGTCGAACCTCGGCATGTTCGGGATCAAGAGCTTTGCGTCCATCGTGAACCAGCCCCACGGTGCGATCCTCTCCGTCGGCGCGGGCGAAGACCGCGTGGTCGCGCGGAACGGCGAGATGGTCATCCGTCCGATGATGACCGTCACGCTGACCTGCGACCACCGGGTTGTGGATGGTGCAGTGGGCGCGCGGTTCCTCGCGAAGCTCAAGACTTTCGTCGAGGACCCCGCCGCGATGCTTCTCTAGGGAAGCTCAGCCCCCGGCCTTCTGCGCCTCTTCGATCAGCTTCTCGTCCCGCGCCTTGGCCTTCCTGTAGGGATCGCGGGCGGTGAGCCTGTCGCGATAGGCGGTGAAGCTCGGCCGTTCGGATATGGTCGCGAACTCGAGCCCCCAGATCACCTGAGCGCCGAGATAGACATCCGCGATGGTGAAGGTCTCGCCGCAGACATAGTCCCGGTCCTGAAGGAACTGGTCGAGGACATCGAAGGTCAGATCGTAGCTGCCGAAGCCGACCATGCGCGTCTGCTCTTCCGTGGGTGTCCAGCTCATCGAGCGGGAGGTCACCGCCTGCTCCACCGGCCCTGCGGCAAAGAAGAGCCACCGGTAATAGTCGTGACGCTTCTCCGCTGGCGGGGCGAGCCCGGCCTCGGGGAAGGCATCCGCCAGATAGGCGCAGATCGCCGCCCCCTCGGTCACGACGCGCCCGCCATGGCGGATGGCCGGGACCTTGCCCATCGGGTTCACCGCCAGATAGTCCGGGGACTTCATGTCCGGGCCATAGGCGACCAGGCGCTCCTCGTAAGGAGCGCCGGTTTCCTCGAGAGCCCAGCGGGCGATCTGCCCGCGGGACATGGGGTTCGTGAAGAACTCGAGCAGCATCATTCAGCCTTCAGGTTCTCTTCGAGGAAGGCTGCGATCTCCTGGTACAGATGCACGCGGTTTTCGAGCTTGCGGACCGAATGGCCTTCATCCGGCCAGCGCAGATAGCTGACCTCCACGCCGCGTTCGCGCAGGGCCTCGACCATGCGGTCGCTTTCGGTCACCGGGTCACGCGGATCGTTGACCCCGTGGCTGAAAAGCATGGCCGCTTCGATGTCGCCCACATTGTTGATCGGCGAGATCGAGGCGAAGAACTCGCGGTCTTCCGGATCGTTGATGTCGCCATACTCGATCCTGTCCGAGGCCTTGAGGGCGGGGGACGCCTCTTCCAGCGCCCGGACCCAGTCCGAAACCCCGACGAGGCTGACCCCGGCGTCAAAGAGGTCCGGGTAGGAACCTGTGACCGCATTGGTCAGGTAGCCGCCGTAAGAGCCGCCCATGACGCCGACGCGTTCTCCGTCGATGCCGTCCTGCTGCTTCGCCCACATGGCCGCATCGGCCACGTCGCGCACGCTGTCGGTCCGTTTACGCTGGTTGTCGAGGCGGGCGAAGGTCTTGCCGAAGCCGGTGGAGCCCCGGAAATTCAGGTCGAGAACCGCGATGCCCTTGGTCAGGAGATACTGGGCGAGGGGGTTGAAGTAGGGCCGCGCCTGGGCGCTCGGCCCGCCATGGACGAGGATCAGGAGCGGCGCGTCGCCTTCCGTATCCGGCTCGTAGAAGAGGCCCTGCAGTTCCACGCCGTCGCGGGCGTCGAAACGCACCGATTGGGGCGCCTTGAAGGTCTCGATCGGCAGGCCGGCATCCTGCGGCTCGGCCACGGTGGTGAGGGACGGGCGGCGCCCTTCCATATCCAGCACCATGACGGTCCCGGGGGTCGTCGGCCCGATCACGCCCACTGCGAACTTCGCCGCCTCATCGGCCGCGTCGAGCTGGTAGATGCCGCGGGGCAGCTCGGGCAGCTTCACCTCACGGTTGTTACGGTCGAGATCCATGGCGGCGAGGCGGGAGTAGCCGTTGTCGTTCTCCGTGTAGGCGAGATAGCGCTCGCCGGCGAGGGCGATGCTCTCCACGTCCCGGCCCTCGGGCTCCTTGATGAAGCTGAGCGCGGCTTCCGCATCGCCGTCTTCCTCGAAGGCCGTAAGATCGAAGAAGGCGAGCCCCGCGAACTCGCGGTCGTGATTGGTCGACAGCCAGAAGCCCGAACCGTCGGGCGCGAAGACGAAGCTGCGATAGGCGGAGGTCTCTTCGGGATCGAAGAGGGTGGTCAGCTCGCCCGAAACCACGTCGAGCATATGAAGGGCGTCGCCGTCCTCGCCCCGGGTCTCGGTGACGATCACATCGTCGGAGCCGGGCCGCCAGGCGCGCGGATAGAAGCCGAACTCGCCGCGGAAGACTTCTTCAGGTTCGCCGCCATCCTCGACAAGGTAGATGTCGAAATCGGTACCCGTGCGCGCGGTGGAGGCGAAGACGAAACGGTCGCCATCATCGTCGAAGGTCAAAAAGCTCTGGAAGGCCTCGGAGGCTTCGAGCAGGCGCTCTTCCTTCCGCCCGTCCTGTGTGAGAAGCGTGTAGCCGACGCGCTCATTCCCATCGGTGTCCGAGGAGATGAGAATACGGCCATCGGGCGCGAAGCTCGAACTCGAAACGCCGGTGCCATAGGTGATCTGCCGCGGCGCGCCGCCTTCGGGGTCGACCGTGTAGATCTGCGCCTCGCCAGTCATGCTGCTGCCGAAGAGAACGGTCTCGCCGTCGGGCGAGATCTCGCCGCCCCGCGCGCCCAGCACCTTGAAGTAGCGCACCACATTGTTTTCCTTACTACCGGCGAGGCCAGCACTCGCGGGAGCGGGCGAGGGGGTGTCCTCTTCATATGGCCAGCTGGCGGCATCGTCCTGAGCAAACGCAGCCGAAGCCAGGATGAGCGGCAGAGCGGTGACGGTGGAAATTTTCATGGAAACTCCGAGGTGACAGACGGTCACCCGGGGTCTATCGTCCACCGGCCCACAGCGTCGAGCACGGCGCGCAGTGACCTCGCGAGCTTGTGGAAAGCTACGCGGAACCTTTCGCTGCGAAAGGGCTTGTCAAGCGCTTTCAATTGCATTAACGCCCGCGCTCCCGGGGTCGGCGGCCTTCCCGGGATTGGCTGTGCACGTGCGAACTGACTTCGTCATTCAAGATTGAATTTTCTGGCGTTTTGAACCCCGCCGCCTTCGAGCGCGGGGTTTCGGCGCTTTCCAGTGGTCGCCGCGTTCCGCCGAACGCGGCTTCGGGCGCCGTCAGGTGCCTACGAACAACGGGACCGAACGGGTCCAGGTAAGGGCGGTATATGGCTCAGAGCTTTGTCGAAAAGAAACGCATCCGCAAGGGCTTCGGTCGCATCGGCGACGCAGTGACGATGCCCAACCTCATTCAGGTTCAAAGGGAGAGCTACGAGCAGTTCCTGCAACGCTTCGTGGCCCCCAATGGCCGGAAGCGCGACGGGCTCGAAGCTGTTTTCAAATCGGTTTTCCCGATCGCGGACTTCACCGACACCGCCTATCTGCAATACGTCTCCTACGAGTTCGAAGAGCCGAAGTTCGACACCGACGAGTGCATGCAGCGGGACATGACCTATTCCGCACCGCTCAAGGTGCGCCTGCAGCTCGCGGTCTTCGAGGTCGATGACGACACCGGTGCCAAATCGGTCAAGGACATCAAGGAGCAGGAAGTCTACATGGGCGAGATCCCGCTCATGACGGACAACGGTACCTTCATCATCAACGGTACCGAGCGTGTCATCGTCAGCCAGATGCACCGCAGCCCGGGCGTCTTCTTCGACCACGACAAGGGCAAGACCCACTCCTCGGGCAAGCTGCTCTTTGCTGCGCGGATCATTCCCTATCGCGGCTCCTGGCTCGACTTCGAGTTCGATCCCAAGGACATCGTCAATGTCCGGATCGACCGGCGCCGCAAGCTGCCGGCGACGACGCTTCTCTATGCGCTGGGCCTCGACCAGGAAGACATTCTCGAGATCTTCTACGACCGGGTCGCCCACGAAGCGCAGGGCCACGGCTTCACCGTTCCTCTCGACAAGGGAAAGCTGCAAGGCTCCAAGCCCGACCGTGACCTCGTCGATGCCGAAACCGGTGAGGTCGCCGTGCCGGCTGGCAAGAAGGTCACGGCACGCACGATCAAGCAACTCGAGGAAGCCGGTACCAAGGCGTTCTTCCTGACCCGCGAGCAGATGCTGGGCCGCTATTTCGCGCGCGACCTCGTCAACCGCGATACCGGCGAGCTTTACGCCGAAGCCGGTGACGAGATCACCGAAGAGGCGCTCGAGACCCTTGAGGAAGTCGGGATCACGTCCTTCGAGACCCTTGCCATCGACCACGTCAACATCGGCGCTTACATGCGCAACACCCTGGCGGCGGACAAGAACTCCAACCGCGAGACGGCGCTGATCGACATCTACCGCGTCATGCGCCCGGGCGAGCCGCCGACACTCGACACCGCAGAAGCTCTCTTCTCCGGTCTCTTCTTCGACGAAGAGCGTTACGACCTTTCCGCGGTCGGCCGTGTGAAGATGAACATGCGCCTCGGATTTTCGAACGACGAGGTTACCGACGAGCAGCGCACCTTGCGCAAGGAAGACATCGTCTCGGTCCTGAAGACCTTGAACGACCTGCGCGACGGCCGCGGCGAGATCGACGATATCGACAATCTCGGCAATCGCCGCGTGCGGTCCGTCGGCGAGCTGATGGAGAACCAGTACCGCATCGGCCTGCTGCGCATGGAGCGGGCGATCAAGGAACGCATGAGCTCCGTCGAGATCGACAACATCATGCCGAACGACCTGATCAATGCGAAGCCGGTTGCTGCGGCGGTGCGCGAGTTCTTCGGCTCGTCCCAGCTTTCGCAGTTCATGGACCAGACCAACCCGCTCTCTGAGATCACTCACAAGCGGCGCATGTCGGCGCTCGGGCCGGGCGGCCTGACCCGTGAGCGTGCTGGCTTCGAGGTGCGGGACGTTCACCCCACCCACTATGGCCGGATCTGCCCGATCGAGACGCCGGAAGGCCCGAATATCGGTCTCATCAACTCCCTCGCGACCCACGCCCAGGTCAACAAATACGGCTTCATCGAAAGCCCGTATCGCCGGGTCGTGGACGGCAAGGTGACCGGCGAGGTCGTCTATCTCTCCGCCATGGAAGAGCAGCGCTACGCCATCGCCCAGGCCAACGCCGACCTCACCGAGGACGGCAGCCTCGCCAACGAGTTCGTCAACGCCCGCTACCGGGGTGAGGCGACCCTGATCCCGCGCGAGGAAATCTCCTTCATCGACGTCTCGCCGAAGCAGCTTGTCTCGGTGGCCGCGGCGCTGATCCCGTTCCTCGAGAACGACGACGCCAACCGCGCGCTGATGGGCTCGAACATGCAACGTCAGGCCGTGCCGCTGATCCAGGCGGAAGCGCCCTATGTCGGCACCGGAATGGAAAGCGTCGTGGCCCGGGACTCCGGCGCTGCGATGCAGGCGCGCCGTGCAGGCTTCGTCGAGCAGGTGGATGCGCAACGTATCGTTGTCCGCGCCACCAAGGAAAACGACCCGACCAAGCCCGGTGTCGACATCTACAACCTGCGCAAGTTCCAGCGTTCGAACCAGAACACCTGCATCAATCAGCGCCCGCTGGTGAAGATCGGTGACGAGGTGGAGGCCGGTGACATCATCGCCGACGGTCCTTCGACGGATCTCGGCGAGCTGGCTCTCGGCAAGAACGTGCTCGTCGCCTTCATGCCCTGGAACGGCTACAACTTCGAAGACTCGATCCTCATCAGTGAGCGGATCGTGCGCGACGATGTCTTCACCTCGATCCACCTCGAGGAATTCGAAGTCGCCGCCCGCGATACCAAGCTCGGGCCGGAGGACATCACCCGCGACATTCCGAACGTCTCGGAAGAGGCGCTGCGGAACCTCGACGAAGCGGGCATCGTCGCCATCGGTGCGGAAGTGCACCCCGGTGACATCCTGGTCGGCAAGATCACGCCGAAGGGCGAAAGCCCGATGACGCCGGAGGAGAAACTCCTGCGCGCCATCTTCGGCGAGAAGGCTGCCGACGTCCGCGACACCTCGCTGAAACTGCCCCCGGGCGTTTCCGGCACGGTGGTCGAGGTCCGCGTCTTCAACCGCCACGGCGTCGAGAAGGACGAGCGCGCCCAGCAGATCGAACGCGACGAGATCGAACGTCTCGCTCTCGACCGCGACGACGAGCAGGCGATCCTCGACCGCAACATCTTCGGCCGCCTCGAAGAGATGCTGCTCGGCGAGGAAGCCGTCAGCGGACCGAAGGGTTTCAGCAAGGGTGAGGTCACCCGTGAGAAGCTGAAAGAGACCCAGCGCGGCCTCTGGTGGAAGATCGCCATCGCCGACGACGCCAAGATGGGCGAGATCGAAGGCCTGAAGAAGCAGTATGACGAGAGCCGCGAGCGTCTCGAGGACCGCTTCAAGGACAAGGTCGAGAAGCTCCAGCGCGGCGACGAGCTGCCCCCGGGCGTGATGAAGATGGTCAAGGTTTTCGTGGCGGTGAAGCGCAAGCTTCAGCCCGGCGACAAGATGGCTGGCCGTCACGGCAACAAGGGTGTCATCTCGAAGATCGCTCCGATGGAAGACATGCCTTTCCTTGAGGACGGCACCCCGGTGGACATCGTCCTCAACCCGCTCGGCGTTCCCTCGCGGATGAATGTCGGCCAGATCCTTGAAACGCACCTCGGCTTCGCCTGCCGCGGCATGGGTGTGCAGATCCAGGATGCGTGGGAGGCGTGGCAACGCGGTTCGTCGGGCAAGGAAGATTTCATCCAGAAGCTCAAGGACGTCTACGGCGAGGACCAGGAGCTTCCCGCCGACGACGAGGACCTCAAGGAACTCGGCAAGAACCTCTTCCGCGGTGTGCCGATCGGCACGCCCGTCTTCGACGGTGCCCGCGAAGCGGAGATTGTCGAGATGCTGAAGAAGGCCGGGATCTCCGAGACCGGTCAGGTGATGTTGCAGGACGGCCGTACGGGTGAGACCTTCGCCCGCCCGGTGACCGTGGGGTACAAGTACCTCCTCAAGCTGCACCACCTAGTCGATGACAAGATCCACGCCCGCTCGATCGGTCCGTACTCGCTCGTCACCCAGCAGCCGCTGGGCGGGAAGGCGCAGTTCGGCGGTCAGCGCTTCGGCGAGATGGAGGTCTGGGCCCTGGAAGCCTATGGCGCGGCCTACACCCTCCAGGAGATGCTCACCGTGAAGTCGGACGACGTCGCGGGCCGGACCAAGGTCTATGAAGCGATCGTCCGCGGCGACGACAGCTTCGAAGCCGGCATCCCGGAGAGCTTCAACGTGCTCGTCAAAGAGATGCGTTCGCTCGGTC
>CAZKVC010000004.1:0-222531 GCA_964556115.1 uncultured Caulobacterales bacterium | reverse complement strand
GGTTCGCCCCCTCCTTCAGCATCTTGGCGAGCTGCACGCGGTTGCGCTCACCGCCTGAAAGGTCGCCGACCTTCTTCTGCTGGTCGCTGCCCTTGAAGTTGAACCAGGTGCAGTAGGCGCGGGAGTTCACCTCGCGCTTCTCGCCCAGCTTGACGATGTCGAGGCCGCCCGAGATCTCCTGCCAGACGGTGTTGGCGTCGTTCAGGTTCTCACGGGTCTGGTCGATATAGCCGAGCTTCACCGTCTCGCCGAGAGTGACCGCGCCTTCGTCGGGGTTGTCCTGACCCGTCAGCATGCGGAAGAGCGTCGTCTTGCCCGCGCCGTTGGGGCCGATGACACCGACGATGCCGCCGGGCGGCAGGGTGAAGTCGAGCCCGTCGATCAAGAGCTTGTCGCCGAAGGCCTTCTTCAGGCCCTCCGCCTCGATCACCTTGCCGCCGAGGCGGGGGCCTGCGGGGATCTGGATCTGGGCGGTGGAGATCTGGTCGTTGGCGGCCTGGTCGCGCAGCTTCTCATAGGACTGGATGCGGGCCTTGGATTTCGCCTGACGCGCCTTCTGGCCCTGGTTGATCCATTCGATCTCGCGGTCGAGGGTCTTCTGGCGCTTGCCTTCCTCGCGCTCCTCCTGGGCCATGCGCTTGGCCTTCTGCTGCAGCCAGCTGGAATAATTGCCCTCGTGCGGGATGCCCTTGGCGCGGTCGAGCTCGAGGATCCAGCCGGTGACATTATCGAGGAAATAGCGGTCGTGGGTGACCAGCACCACGGCGCCGGGGAAGTTGCGCAGGTAGTTCTCGAGCCACGCGACGCTCTCGGCATCGAGGTGGTTGGTCGGCTCGTCGAGGAGGAGGAGGTCGTTCTTCTCGAGGATCAACCGGGCCAGGGCCACGCGGCGCTTCTCACCGCCCGAAAGCTTGTCCACTGCCCAGTCGCCCGGCGGGCAGCGCAGCGCCTCCATGGCGAGCTCGACCTTGCTGTCGATGTCCCACGCGTCCAGCGCATCGATCTCCTCCTGCAGGGAGGACATCTTCTCCATCAGCTCGTCGGAATAGTCCTCGGCGAGCTGCATGGAGACGTCGTTGAACTCAGCCACCTTGGCCTTGATGGGAGCCACGCCCTCGGCAGCGTTCTCGAAGACGGTCTTGGAGGGGTCGAGCTCAGGCTCCTGGGGCAGGTAGCCGACCTTGGCGCCCTCTGCCGGGTGCGCCTCGCCGGTGAATTCCTGATCGACGCCGGCCATGATCTTCAGAAGGGTCGACTTACCCGCGCCGTTGACGCCGACGACCCCGATCTTGGCATCGGGGTAGAATTGCAGATGGACATTATCGAGGATCTTCTTCGAGCCGTAGGACTTCGAAAGACCATTCATGAAATAGATGAACTGGCGTGCCATGGTGCGGACCCCTCTTGCGGGTGAGAAAAGAGGGGCCGATTAACCCTCTGCGGGCATGGGGGCAAGCGGCATGCGCAAAGGGCGGACGAGGCTTCGGGCTTGATGGACGAACGAACGGAAGAACGCATCGAGGCGGACTGGTCACGTGAGCGTCCGCGCGCGTTCTGGGACCCGGGCCGCAAGGTGCTGAAGGCGATCCGCGCCTATCAGAACGCCAGCGGTCCCCTCGCCTTTCTCAAGCGCAAGCTCGCCGTGCTGCGCCACCGCTTCTGGTCGGCGGTGGCAGGCTGCGACATACCTTTGAACACCAAGATCGGCGGCGGGCTGATGATCCCCCACCCCGTCGGCATCGTCATCGGCCCCGGCAGCCGCATCGGCCGGAACTGCCTTATCGGCCAGGGCGTGACCCTCGGCGTGAAGGGCGGGGCCGGCGGCGACTTTCCCATTCTCGAAGACGGCGCGGATGTCTCGGCAGGGGCGAAGGTCCTGGGCGCCGTGACGATCGGCAAGGGCGCGACAGTGGGCGCGAACGCTGTGGTGCTGAAGGACGTGCCCCCCGGCGCGGTGGCCGTGGGTGTTCCCGCACGGATCATTCCGGCTCGGCAGACTGCAGTGGAAGGGTAGCCCATCGCGTTTCTTTCGCGATGATGGCTACATGACCCTTGATGAGCATCAGCAACGCCGCGCCTACGGCAATGACCGCCGGGCCCGGAAAGCAGGCTGCCGATTTGGGTACGAGAACCCCAACCACCGCCCGACCCACAAAAAAACCCCCGCCTTGTGAGGAGGCGGGGGCTGAAGAGACGGGCGGTGAGGCGCCCTTGGGTGGGACTTGAGAATTGCGGCGGAGCCGAGCCCTTGGCGAATTCTAACTCCTGGGTAGCAAGCCCCGTGCCAGGAACGCCTGTCCCTGACCGGGATCGCTGGCTCAGGCCGCGGCAGCGCGGCGGCGGCGGGCGAAGATCAGCCCGCCGGTTGCGAAGAGAAGCGCGCCCGCGGGAAGGGGTACGGCCTCGATCTCCACCGCGTCGATGAACCCGCCAAGCTCGTTCTCACGGCCGAAGGCCGCGAACTGGACGGCGTTGTCCCCTGTAAGGGCGGTGAAGACCATGGTAACCACGCGCCATGCGTTCTGGTCTGAACGGCGTGCATCCACATCGCCGAGGCTCTGGCTCATGGTGAAGCTGCGGCCCGCCAGGGAACCGATGGCGACCGAGATCCCGTTATCGTCGATAGTGTTGGTGCGCGGGCGGTAGGCGAAGTTCACTTCGTAGCGCTGCCCGGCAACAAGATCGACCAGCGCGGCCATCGATGTGTTCGAGCCGCGGGCATCGCCATAGGGCGAAACCTGATTGTCGCTGTCGAGCTCGATATACTGGTTGCCCTCATAGGCGGCGACCACGGTGCCCGAGCGCTGCACCTCGATGCCCATGCCTTCGGTGGTCACGAACTGGCCGAAGCCGTCATAGACGTTCCACCTCTGTCCGATATCGGGATTCTCGAACCCCTCGAAAAAGACGGGCGCAGCCGAAGCCTGAGCACCGGCGATGGTGATGGCGGCGATGCCGGCCGTAAGAAGACTGCGGATCATGGTAAGCCCTTCCTTAAAGGTGTCCTTGCTGACCGGGACAGGTGCAAGGACGGGGCCATGGCCATCAGGAGCTGCGCAGGACCGGCGCTCCCTGACGCAAGGCGGCTGCGAGCGCGGCTTCGGCGCCGTAGGGCGGGTTGAGACACAAGAGGCCCGAACCCAGCATGCCCCTGCCCCCCTTGAGATCGAAGCGGACCTCGTCGCGCAGAATGGTCCCGCCGCCCGCCGCCTCGATCAGCGCTTCATGCCGCCCGGCCTTCAGGATGGGATACCAGACGAGCACCATCGCCTCCGGCCAGCGGCGAAGCGTTTCCGCCGCGAACCGTCCGGCCACTTCGTATTCGTCCTTCATCTCGTAGGACGGATCGACCAGCACCATGCCGCGCCTCGGGTCCGGCGGCGTCAGGGCGCGCACGCCTTCATAACCGTCCCGGCGGTGAACCGCCGCTTGCCCCCGCATCACACGCCTGAGGGCCGCATGCTCCTGCGGGTGAAGCTCCATCAGGACAATCCTGTCCTGGGGCCGCAGAAGGGCCGAAGCAACAAGCGGCGAGCCGGGATAGGCGCGCGGGCCATGGGCCTTCCGTGCACTGCTGAGCGCGTTGGCAAACCGGGTGTCTTCGCAAGGCGTCAGCGCATCGATGCCTTCCGCCGCCTCGCCGGTCTTGCGCGCTTCCTCAGCATCAAGATCATAAAGCCCGCGCCCGGCATGGGTCTCGAAATAGCTGATCCCCCGGTCCTTCCTCGTCAGGAGGCCTAGGAGTTCGCAGAGCGCGAGATGCTTGTGAAGATCCGCAGGCCCCCCTGCGTGATAGGCGTGCTGATAGGAGAGCACGCTCCTCAGCCCTGGCCGAAGACCGCCGTGCAGATGGCCTCGAGATGCTCGCGGTCCACCTCGTCGAAGGTGCCCGCCACGGGGTTGTCGATATCGAGGACCGCGATCAGCTCACCCCGGCTGTCCGTGACCGGAACGACGATCTCGCTGACCGAGCGGCTGTCGCAGGCGATGTGGCCGTCGAAGCTGTGCACGTCTTCAATGACTTGCGTTTCGCGCGAGGCGGCGGCGGTGCCGCAGACGCCGCGCCCGAGGGGGATGCGAAGGCAGCCCAGCGTGCCCTGATAGGGTCCGACCACCAGCTCTTCGGGCTTTTCGGGATCGACGATGTAGAAGCCCGTCCAGATGTTGCCCGGAAAGGCATGGGCGAGAAGACAGGAGACGGTGGCCATGCGCGCGGTGAGATTGGTCTCGCCTTCGAGGACGGAGGCGATTTCCCTGGCGGTCTGGCGGTAGGTTTCGGCTTTGCTCATGGGGAAAGGCTAAAGCGCAAGGGCGGCAGATCCGCAATCTCCACGGTGACATCGTCGCCCGGCTTGAGAGGTCCGACCCCGGCGGGCGTGCCGGTGAAGACAAGATCACCGGCGCGGAGCTCGAAATAACCGCTGAGCTTGGCGATGAGCTCCGGGACGCGCCAGATCATGTCCGAAAGCGGGGCCGATTGGCGGGTCTCACCGTTCACCGCCAAACTGAGGCGGGCTTCCGCTGGCAGGGCCGGTTGCAGCCGGAAGCGCCCCAGCATCGCCCCATTGTCGAGCGCCTTGGCGAGATCCCAAGGCGCGCGCCGCTCCCGCGCTTCGGCCTGAAGGTCCCGCCGGGTGAGGTCGCAGCCGCAGGCATGGCCGATCACCGCCGCCCGCGCCTCTTCTTCGGAGAGGTCGCTGCCCCCCATCCCCAGAAGCGCGACGAGCTCGCCTTCATAGTGCAGGTCCCCGGTCGCCTTGGGAAAGGCGATGCGCTCGTCCTGGCAGGCCGCATCGGCGGGCTTGGTGAAGAAGACCGGGGGCGTGGTCTTGGGGTCGCTGCCCATCTCGGCCACATGGTCGGCGTAGTTCTTCCCGATACAGAAGATCCGCCGCACGCCGAGGCGCTGGCCGTCCTCGGTCAGGATCGAGGGGGCGGTTACGTCATACATAAGCTCTCCGTCCTCAGGCGATTTCGAGAAGGCTGATCGCCATGGTGGCGAAAAGCGCGACGATGAAGAAGACATTGTAGATCGCGCCGACGAAAAGGGTCGCGACCACCGACTTGCGCCAGCTTCGTCCGAAGGCGCCCCTGATCGCGACGAGGTAGTAGACCGGGATCGACCCGAAGAAGAGCCAGCCTGCAAGCTCGCCAGGCAGGATAAAGGCCGTCGCGAGGATGAAGGTCAGCACCAGGAACGCGAAGGCATGGGTCTGGATCGACACGAGGAGGTGGTCGTAGATCAGCGCGTCCTGCCCCCTGACGAAAGTCGCGCCGAGGACCGCCATCAGCGGAATGAACATCACCATGAGAAGCGGAATCGCTTCGTTCAGGGCATTGTTGAAGGCGTTGGGGTTCTGCATGGTCGCGGCCAGCGCTTCGCCCAGCCGCCTCCCGGTCAGGTCGCGGTCGAAGAGTTGAACGCCGTCACTGTCGCTGAACCAGCTTCTGATCCATGCAAGCTCCTCCTCTGTGTATTCGACCTCCTGCGCAGGCACGAGGAAGCCGCCATAAGGAACGACACGCGGGCTGAAAGCTTCCTCTTCCGCCTGCCTCTGGCGCGCCTCGGCGACGGCGGCGAGGGCTTCCTCATCGAGGACGTTGGCGGCAGCCTCGGCGCCGATCACCGAGGCCAATCCCTCCCGCGCAGCTTCCAGATCCTCGCGGATCGCCTCGGCATCTTCGGCGGCGACCTCTTCCGCGCTGAAGTCGAGGACGACACCCTGCCCGGTGCTGAGCTCTATCGCTTCTTCCCGCGCCGCGTTCTTGTCGCTGGGCAGCGAGAAGCCCTCTTCCTGGTTGTCGGTGGGGATGAGCTGGAAGACGAAGAGGTGCCGGTCCGTGATCCAGAGGGTCAGGAAGAAGAGAAAGCTGACCAGAAGGAAGAACCGCACCGGCGGTGTGAAAGGCGAGCGCCTGCCGTGGGCGTAGCTGCGGACGTGCCGTCCCGGCTTGAGCAGCATCTCCTTGAAGGTCCTCGCGAAACGACCGTCGAGGGCGGCGGCGTCGACCACGGTTTCCGCGGCCAGCTTGCGGATCGAGCGGCGGCAGTCATCATGGCGCTGTCCGCAATTGTGGCACCACTGGCCCATGATCTCGGTGTCGCACGCCAGACAGCGGTGCAAGGTCGAGACCGGCCTTACCTGCCGCGATGGAGAAATGACGACTGTTCTGCCCACGTCCTGGCCTCTGGCCTTCCTGCTGCCTCACTTTGGCAGCGTTCCGCGCATCAGAGAAGTGTCGGCCTCAGAAAAGAAGTCTGCGAGGCAGCGCCCCCTCCCCCACTTTTCGGTAGGGGCGCCACTCCGCACCGTTCCCTCCGCGCCATTTTAACCCTTGATATTATTGGTCTGCAACCATCCTCAGCAGTTCTTGCGCACCGCGTAGAGGGTCTGCCCACACGAAGCCGTGGGACCTTCGAGAAGTTCGAAACCTTCGGCCAGAACGCTGCGGACATAGCTTTCGGGATGATAGGCGAGGTAGGTGCGGCTGCCGCGGCTGACCCCGCCCCGCACCACAAGCTCGCCCCGGTCGAAACGCTCTCTTTCGGTCGGAGACAGGCCTTCGGTCTGGCCCTCGCCGTGAACGGTGAAGAGGAAGACACCGCCTTTCTTCAGCACACGCTTGATCTCGTCGCGCCATGCGGTGTGCTGCGCAGCGGAGAGGTGGGTGAAGATCGACACCGCATAGACGACGTCGAAGGCTTCCTCCGCCATCGGCAGGGGCGGCATCTTGCCGTTGCGGATATAGCGGCCGGGCAGGTTCTCGCGGCACCACTCGAGAGATGAGGGGTCGATGTCGAAGCCCCAGAAATCATAGTCACTGGCGAGGTGACGGCAGATCCGCCCGAGCCCGCAGCCCCATTCGGCGACCTTGGGGTCGGCGCCGGGCCTGTGCCGCTCGATCGCAGCGCGAATATCCTCCGCATTCTGACGGCCCCAGCGATGGAAATGCTCATAGGTCGGAACGCCGTAGGTGCGCTGGATGAGCGACGGGCTCGGCATGGCGAGGTCCGGATGCTTGGCGCGGAAGGCATCATTCGCCTCCTGCGCCTTCTCGACCTCGCGCGCGCCGTAGATCCTGTCGGCAAGACCGATCAGCCCCAGACGGCGTATCAGCGCCAGAAGGGAAGCTTTCGAACCGTCCTTAGCGATCACGAGACCGGCCCTCAGCCAAGAACGTCCCTGGTCGCCTGCGCGAAGATGCCGAGGCCTTCCTCGATGATCGCATCGGAAGCGACCAGCGGCACATGGGTGCGGATGACCTGGGCCTTCTTGCCTGCGGTGAGGAAGATGAGGCCAAGCTCGCGCGCCCGGGCCTGGATGGCGGCGGCGGCTTCGTTGTTGGGTTTGCGCGGGTCGCCGTCATGGACGAGTTCGACCGCGGCCATGGCACCGACGCGGCGGACATCGCCGAAGACGCCCTTGCCGACGCCTTGCTGAAGCTCGCGCCACGCGTTTTCGACCTTGGCGCCGATCTCCTCGGCGCGGCCGATGAGGCCCTCCTCCTCGATGACGTCGAGGACTGCGAGCGCGGCGGCGCAGGCCACCGGATTGCCGCCATAGGTCGAGCCCATGGAGCCCGGGGGCATCTTGTCGAAAAGCTCGGCCTTGCCGATCACCGCAGAAAGCGGCAGCCCGCCCGCGATCGACTTGGCGCAGATCAGGAAGTCAGGCTCGACGCCCGACTGCTCGATGGCGAACATCGACCCCGTCCGCGCAAAGCCGGTCTGCACCTCGTCGGCGATGAGGAGGATGCCGTGCCTGGTGCAGAGCTCACGCAGGCCCTTGAGGAATGCCGGCGGGCAGGGAATGAAGCCGCCCTCCCCCTGTACCGGCTCAATGATGATGGCGGCGACGTCCTCGGGCGCGCAGGAGGTCTCGAGGATGTGGTCAAGGCAGTTCAGCGACCCTTGCGCGGACATACCCTTGTATTCGTTCGGGTATGGCGCATGATGGACATCACCGGGGAGCGGTCCGAAACCTTCCTTGTAAGGACGCGCCTTGCCGGTGAGCGCGGTTGCAAGGAGTGTCCTGCCGTGGAAGGCGCCTTCGAAGGCGATGAGGTGCGAACGCCCGGTGATCCGGCGGGCGAACTTGCAGACCTGCTCGGTGGCTTCCGAGCCGGTGTTCATGAACATCGTCTTGTAGGCCGCGCCGCCGCCTGCGTTCTTGCTGACGAGGCCGTTCAGCCGCTCGGCCAGCTCAATATAGGGTTCGTACTGCGCGACGCCGAAACAGGTGTGGATGACCTTGTCCATCTGCGCCTTGGCGGCCTCGACCACCTTCGGATGGTTGTGGCCGACATTGAGAACGCCGATACCTGCGATGAAGTCGATATAGCGCTTGCCCTCGATATCCCACATCTCGGCGCCCTGCGCGCGCGCGGCGTAGATCCCCGATTTCGAAGGAAGACCCACCGGGCAGGCCTCGTTGCGCCGGGCCACCATCAGTTCGTTGGTGGGATATTCGTTGTTGCCAGCGCTGTCGGCCATCGGGTCCTCCATCTAGGGTCGGTGTAAGGGCCCATGCTCTGCGCCGCTTGGACGCAAGGTTCAAGAGGCGGGATCGGCGGACCGGGCACCCTGGCCCGATCCGCCGATGGTCTTGAGCCCTAGAAACGGCCCCGCAGGGTCAGGCGCGCGTTCAGCGGCGCTGCCACCGTCGCCTGATGGGTGCTGTGCGAGGTCGGGAAGTAGAGCTCGTCCGTCAGGTTCTCGACATTGAGCTGCAGGCGGAGCTTCTCCGACACGTCGTAATAGGCCGCGGCATCCACCCGGGTGTAGCTCGGCAGGACCGCGCTGTTCGCGTTGTTGACGAAGCTCTCGTCCTGGTAGGTCGCACCGATGCCGAGGCCGAACCTGTCGGTCACCTGGAAGGCGTTCCAGAGCGAGAACATGTTCTCCGGCAGCTCGCGCGGCGTCCGGCCCGTCGGCCCGTTGCGGTCGACGATCTCGCCATCGAGGAAACTGTAGCCGCCGGTCACGTACCAGCGGTCCGTCACCTGGCCCTGAAGCTGTAGCTCGAAGCCTTGCGTCTCGGAGTCGATGACGTCGAGGGTTTCAGGGTCGTTATCGGCGACCTGGGGCGAGCTCTGTTCGATCTCGAAGACCGCTGCGGTCAGGCTGAGGCGGTCGAGGAGGTCCCATTTGATGCCCGCCTCCAGATTGGTGAACTCGTCCGGGTCAAGAGCATCGGCCGCGCCGTTGATGTTGGCGAACTGTTCGCCCGAACGCGGCAGGAAGCTTTCCGAATAGCTCGCATAGAAGGAGACGTTCTCCTGCGGCTTGTAGACCAGGCCGAGACGCGGCGAGACGCGCTCGTCGAGCCGGCTGCGCTCCTCGCCGGTGGGCACGTTCAGGACCTCGATGTCGAAGCTGTCGAAACGAAGGCCGACGACGAGGTCGAGCTGCTCGGAGATCTCGATCTCGTCCTGGGCGTAGGCGGAGAAGACCGAAAGGTCCGCTTCCGTATCGTCATTGAGGTCCGCGGTGAAGTCGTTGCGGGTGACATCGCCGCTGGCATTGACGCCGATGCCGCCGCTCAGAAGCAGCGGGCGCTGGATGGTGAAGAACTCGACGTCGTCCTGGGTCTGGTCCCAGAAGGTGTTGAAGCGGTCGTTGTTGTTGACGGTGTCGATATATTCGATGCCCGTAACGATGGTGTGGCCGATGGGGCCGGTCGCGAACTCGCCGATCAGGTCGCCCGTGAGGATCAGGTTTTCCCGCTTCGTGGTATCGACATAGCCGTCGAGGCCGACGACATTCGGCGCGGCCGCCTCGTCATAGCTCGAGGCATAGAAGTTCGCGTAAAACTTGTCGTAGTCGCCGTAGAACGCGGTGACGCGGCCCTTGAGGTTCTTGCTGAAGCGGTGCTGCAGGGTCGCCCGCAGGAGATGCGCTTCCAGTTCGGTGGTGTTCACCTCGGGATCGCCGAAGACGATATCCTCGAAGGCCTCGACCGGGCGGCCATCGGCGCCGGTGGGGATCCCCCGGTCGATGAAGCGCTGGTGGTCGACGAACTCATAGGAGAGATCGAGGGTCGTCTCCTCGGAGAGCTGGATCCTTCCGGTCGGATTGAAACCGAAGCGCTCACCGCCGAAAAAGTCCCGGTGATTGTCGAGGTTCTCGTACATCGCATTCAGGCGGAAGGCAGCGTTGCCGCCGGTTTCCACATTGGTGTCGATCCAGACGTCATAGGCGCCGAAGCTGTTCACCGAAGCGCGGTACTGGGTGAATTCCTCGCCGATGGTCGCCTTCTTGGTCACGCGGTTCAAAACGCCGCCAGTGCCGCCGCGGCCGAAGAAGAGAGCGTTCGGCCCACGGAGGATCTCGACCTGCTCGAGGTTGTAGAGCGGGCGGTAGTACTGCACGTCATCCCGGACGCCGTCGATGAAGAAGTCAGCCGTCGAACGAACGCCGCGGAAGACGATGGCATCGCGGTGCCCCTCGCCTTGCGAGTTCGTGACGCCGGGGGTGTAGGCGATGATCTCGCCGATGCTGGTGAAGCCGCGCTGGACGATCTCTTCGGCGGTCACGATCGACAGGCTCTGCGGCACGTCGATGATCGGTGTCGGCGTCTTCAGGGCGTTCAGCTGATCGGTGGAGAGATATTCGGCATTGACGATGATGACGTCCGCGGTCCCCGCCGATGATGACGATGCGGCGCCGGCGGAAGGCTCCGCGGCAGCGGTGGAGGAAAGGGCGAGCGCACTGACGGAGAAAAGGAGGGAGACCATGAACGAAGGAACCTGCAACTGACAACGAGTTGCGTCCCCTGCTGCAGATGCGAATGAGTGTCAACGGGATATGCGAGTAATTCGCAATCTTCCCCATGTGCGGCAAAGCGGCCCGCCGAACCCTCGCAATCCGCTTCGTGTTGGCAGCGGCGACGCAGACAAGGACGAGGCGCTATGCTCTTTCACAACTTCGCCGGCATCGACATTCCCCGCCTGGGCCTCGGGACCTGGCAGCTCAAGGGCGATGACGCCTACCGCATGACCCTGAAGGCGCTTGAGATCGGCTACCGCCATATCGACACGGCCGCCGTCTATGAGAACGAGAAGGAAGTCGGCCGCGCCATCGCCGAGAGCGGCGTGCCGCGGGAGGAGATCTTCCTGACCACCAAGCTTTGGATGGACCCCATTTCCGAAGGCAAGAGCCGGGAGGCGATGAAGAAAAGCCTCGAGCGGCTCGGTACCGACTATGTCGATCTCGTCCTCAACCACTGGCCGATCAACGACATGGAGATCGCACCGCAGGTCGAGCCCCTGGCCGCTATCCACGAGGACGGCCAAGCCAAGCTGGTCGGTGTCTCCAACTACACCAGCAAGCAGCTCCTTCAGGCCGTGACCGACTGCCCGGTGCAGCTCGCCTGCAACCAGTGCGAATACCACCCGCTTCTAGACCAGGACGCGATCCTGAAGGTCTGCCGCGGCTTCGACATGCTCTTCACGAGCTATTCGCCGATCGGCCAGGGCGAGGTGCTGTCGAACCCGGCGATCGAGCGTGTCGCCCAATGGCGCAAGAAGGACCCCGCCCAGGTCGTTCTGCGCTGGCACCTGCAGCAGGCCAATGTCGCCGCCATTCCGCGCACGTCCTCGGAAGACCACCTGAAGTCGAACTTCGACGTCTTCGACTTCGAACTCGAGGCGGAGGACATGAAGACCGTCTACGGATTGATGCGTCCCGACGGCCGGATGATCGACCCCGACTGGGCCCCCGAATGGGACACCCCCGAAGCGGCGTGATACGGGTTTTGTGAGCAAGCCTCATAAACTGCTTGACTTACAAGCGTAGGCGACCTTCCCTCGTTCGGCAATCGGCTCGGACGAGGGGTTTTTCATGATGGCGCTCAACCGATTCATCCTGGGCACGGCCCTGACCCTGATGCTCGGCGCCTGCGCTACCGAAGGCAGCGCACCGAACAACGTGCTGGTCGCCGAATCGCAGACCATCAGCTATCGCGACGGCACCGCGTTGCGCGAGAACGCCTGGACGCTGAACCCCGACCTCAACCCAGACGTCTACGCCGCCGCTGTGGACGAGGGGGCTGTGAAGGAAGTCTGTTTCATCAGCGGCCCCAACGAGCTTTGCCGCGATGTGGAACTTGGCGAGAGCTACGCTTTCGGCGTCGTCTATGAAGGCGTCACCTACCCCCACCGCATCGACGGCACCCGGCCGCAGGCGACCTTCACAAAGAGCTATCAGGACGGGCACCGGGGCAAGATCACGGTGCTGACGGATGACATCTACGAGCTCGTCAACATCGCCATCGCCCTGACGGATTTTGTCGATCAGCCCGACTATGACCGCGTGGTCTACAAGGACACGGACTATCACCGCGACCTGCAGGAGCATTTCGCGCCGGTGGAGGATCACCCCTTCGTTCTGTGGCTGAACGAGGAGATGACCGAGAACTACCAGATGTATTGGCAGCACAAGATGAACGGCTACGCCTTTGTCGAGGCCGATGACGGCGGGATTGCGCGCAGTCCGGTCTACGGCGCTACCGGCTTTACCAATGCGCAGAACACCCTTCTTCCAGCCATGAAGATGATGGACGACTTCGCGAAGACGTCGGACTACAAGGCCTTTCTGGACCGTCACCGCGATCTTCTCCGTGAGCAAACGGACTTCATGCGCGACGGGCTCGGCGCGCCGGAGATGCTGGCCTGGCTGAAAGGCAACTTCCCCCGGGTCGATGCCTATGACCATGTGAAGGTCGTCTTCTCGCCGCTTGTCTATGGCTGGCAGTCAGTGACCTGGATGGAGAGCAACGGCTTCAAGGAGCTGCAGCCGCATCTCAATTTTCCCTATGCCAGTGAGTTCGACCAAACGCTTTCACCCCAGGGCCAGGCCCTCTCACGCGGCTCGCTCCTCTTTACCGAGATCAATCACGGCTTCATCAACCCTGCCGCCGAGGATTATGCCGACCGTTTGACGGCTGCGCTCTCCGACCGGAAGGGCTGGGACAAGGAAGGCGCCGCCAGCGCGAGCTATTCCAGCCCGCAGGCGCTTTTCAACGAGATGATGAACTGGGGCCTGATCCCACTTTACTACGCGGATAATGCCGACCCGGAGGAACTCGGGAAGATGACTGACAACATCGTGGAGATCATGACGGAGAACCGCGGTTTCCTGCGCTTCGGCGAGCTGATGCCGTTCCTGATGGACCTCTACGTCAACCGTCCCGAGGGCACGACGCTTCAGGACCTCTACCCGGAGATCGTCGGCTGGTTCGAGGTCAACGCGAACAGCTGAGAGCTGGCCGGGGGGCGCATTCGGCCTTAATGGGAGGGGATGAGCACTGACCCCTCCCTCCTCGGCGCGCAGAGCTTCGAGACCGCCGTCCTGACCAGAAGGCGCGCCGAACCCGGCGACATTGATGAGCTCGGCCATGTCAACAATGCCGTCTATGTCCGATGGGTGCAGGACGCCGCGGTGGCCCATTGGATGGCCGTGGCCCCGCCAGCCCTCAGGGACACCCGCATCTGGGTCTGCCTGCGCCACGAGATCGACTACCGCGAGGAAGTGAAGGAAGGCGAGGAGGTCGAGATCCGCACCTGGCTCGCCGATGGTCCTTCGGGTGCGCGTTTCGATCGCCATGTCGACATCCGAAAGACCGGCGCGAAACGCTTCTCCGCCAGGGCGCTGACCACCTGGGTCATGCTGGACCGCGAGACCGGCCGGCCACAGCGGGTCGGCCGCGACGTGATGGAGGCGTTCGGGCTCGATCACTGACTCGTTGGCTTGCGGCTGCCTCCCGAAGGCGCTTATCGTTTTGCGATCAAAGGAGGAACTCCATGCCCTTAGTTTCCACGCTCGTCCTGACAGCCGCCGCTGTGGCTGCACCGAAGGATGTGCCCGACTATCCCACCGAAGCCTTTTTCGAGACCGCCCAGATCAGCATTGCCCGAAGCGGCGGCGCGTGGAGCCCGGACGGCAAGAGCCTTCTCGTCAGCTCCGACGAGAGCGGCGTGCCCAATGTCTACCGCATGAATGCGCGGACCGGCGAAATGGAAGCGCTGACGAATTCGGATACCAGCTCGACCTTCGCGATCAGCTACATGCCGGATGGCGAAGGTTTTCTCTACACCGCCGATCAGGACGGCAACGAGCTGAGCCACATCTATCTTCAGACTGCTGACGGCGAAGCGAAGGACCTCACCCCCGGCGAAAACGTCCGTGCGGGCTTCGTCGACTGGTCCGGCGACAAGGACGCGTTCTACATTTCGACCAATGAACGCAACCCGCAGTTCTTCGACCTCTACCGCTACGACACGGAGAGCCTCGAGCGGGAAATGGTGTTCCGCAACGATACCGGCTTCGCCTCGATGATGGTCAGCGGCGACGGTGAGACCCTGGCGGCGATCAAGACCAACAGCTCCGCCGACAACGACATCTACATTGCCGATCTGTCCGAGGGCGGAGAGCCCGAACTGATCACCGAGAACGACAGCGACGTCAGTCACAGCCTCTTCGCCTTCACGCCGGAAAACGACAAACTGGTCTTCGGCTCCGACGAGGAAGGTGAGTTCCGCGCAGCCTATACCTACGACATCGAAAGCGGCGAGATCGAGCCCTATATCGAGGCTGATTGGGACGTCACCTATGTCGGTTTCAGCGACAGCGGGCGTTACCGTGTGCACGGCGTCAACGCCGATGCGGCGAGCCAGATCACCATCTATGACCGCGAGAAAGAGCGGGAAATGAAGCTGCCGCGGGGCCTGCCGCAGGGACAGGTCTATCAGTTCCGCCCGTCACCCGACGAAAAGCGGCTGGCTTTGATCGTCAACTCCAGCCAGGCGCCGTCCAACATCTACGTCGCGCCGATGCGCAGCCGCGGCAAGTTCAAGCAGCTTACCAACGCGCTCGGCGATACGCTTGAGGCGGATAACCTGGCGGAAGCCGAAGTCATCCGTTTCGAGAGCTATGACGGAACGATGATCCCGTCGATCCAGTACAAGCCCCTGAACGCCAGCACCGATAACAAGGTCCCCGCGATTGTCCTCGTCCATGGCGGCCCCGGCGGACAGAGCGGCACCAGCTACTCGCCCATGGTCCAGCACCTCGTGAACAAGGGCTACGCCGTTCTGGCGGTGAACAACCGCGGATCGTCCGGCTACGGCAAGACATTCTACCATATGGATGACAAGAAGCACGGCGAGGCTGACCTCGATGATATTGTTCAGTCGAAGGAGTACCTCCAGAACCTCGACTGGGTGGACGGCGACAACATTGCGGTGATGGGCGGCTCTTATGGCGGCTACATGACCATGGCCGCCCTCGCCTTCCGGCCCGAGGTCTTCGATGCAGGCGTCAACATCTTCGGCGTCACCAACTGGGTCCGGACTCTCAAGAGCATTCCCGCATGGTGGGGCGCGAACCGTCAGGCCCTCTATGACGAGCTTGGCGATCCGGAGACGGACGAAGAGCGCCTCTACGCCATCTCGCCCCTTTTCCACGCCGAGAAAGTGACCAAGCCCGTCATGATCATCCAGGGCGCCAACGACCCCCGCGTCCTGCAGGTGGAAAGCGACGAGATGGTCGAGGAGCTGAAGAAGAACGGCGTGCCGGTGGAATATGTCCTCTTCGAGGATGAAGGCCACGGCTTCGACAAGCGCGAAAACCGCATCGAAGCCGCCGAAGCCACCGTCGCCTTCCTCGACCGCTATCTCAGGAACGGCGAAACAGGCGAAAGCTCGGGCCAGTAAACCGCCGCATTGCCGTGTCCGCTGGCTTGGCTTAGGCAGCGGACATGGCTTTTCAATCGACCTCCACCTATGTCGCGACCGAGGACCTGAAGGTCGCGGTCAATGCTGCCGTCACGCTCGAGCGCCCACTTCTGGTCAAGGGGGAGCCGGGCACCGGCAAGACCGTCCTCGCCAGGGAAGTGGCCGACAGCCTCGGCGCGCCGCTTCTCGAATGGCATGTGAAATCCACCACCAAGGCGGCCCAGGGCCTTTACGAATACGATGCGGTGGCGCGGCTTCGCGACAGCCAGCTCGGCGAGGAGCGCGCCAATGACGTCGCCAACTACATCAAGCGCGGCAAGCTGTGGGAGGCATTCACCAGCGACAGGCGCCCCGTTCTTCTGATCGACGAAATCGACAAGGCGGATATCGAGTTTCCGAACGACCTCCTCCAGGAACTCGACCGGATGGAATTCTACGTCTACGAGACCGGCCAGACGGTGAAGGCCGAAGAGCGGCCGATCATCATCATCACCTCGAACAACGAAAAGGAGCTGCCCGACGCGTTCCTGCGCCGCTGCTTCTTCCACTACATCCAGTTCCCCGACGCCGACACGATGAAGTCGATCGTCGATGTGCACTATCCGAACATCAAGGCGGACCTGGTGCGCGAGGCGCTGACCCGCTTCTATGCGCTGCGCGAGACGCCCGGCCTCAAGAAGAAGCCCTCGACATCGGAGCTTCTGGACTGGTTGAAACTCCTGATGGTGGAGGATGTGGACCTGAGCGTCCTGCGTGAGAAGGACCCGCGCAAGGCGATCCCGCCGCTTCACGGTGCGCTCCTGAAGAACGAGCAGGACGTCCACCTGTTCGAGCGGCTGGCTTTCCTCGCCAGAAGAGACGGTCCGTAAGCGGAGCGAGGAGCGCGGGCTCTAGCGGTAGGACATGTTGATGTTCTCGAAGGCCCCGTTCTCGTGGTCCTGCCTGAACATCTTGTGGTCACGCTTCAGCCTGTCCGCCGCTTCCTCCGCGAAGCGGGTGATGTCAGCGACGAAAAGCGCCTTGGGGCTTGCCGCCTGAACGATCGCCGGTTCGACGTCATAGTCGATCTCGCCGAGGTCATCCGAGCGGGCATGGGCCTGCGCCAGGGCCGCGCCGCAGGCCGAGGCGTATTTCTTCCAGGTCTTGAAGCTCAGTTCCTCGAGGTCGATGTCGTCGCGGAACGGCGCCCGCTCTCGGCTCATGAAGCTCTTATCGTCGATCTGGACCGAGCCATAGAAGACGTCGCCATGAGCGAGCTGCACGGATTGTCCGTGCTCGATGCGGTCCGCCTTGCCGCCCGCGCCGAAATCCGACGGCGGCGTCAGTCCGGTCAGCGCCGAGCGCCGGGCGCGCTTGAACTCGATGATGATGTCGTCGGTCGCATCCTTCGAAGGGCCCTCGATCAGGACGTAGTAGCGCGGCAGGCCGAGGGACGCAGTGCCCTGGCCATGACGCACGCAGACATCCTTGACTTTCAGCTCCCCCGCCCGCTCTGGCACGTCAATGCCCTTTGATTCCGCGAGCTCGTGGATGGCTTCCTGGAATTTCTCCTTCTCGCCCGAAAGCGGCTGGAGCTCGTCCGTAGAACGGAAATTGCGTCCGGACTCTTCGAGGTAGTCTTCCCAAAGCCACTCCTTACGCCGCTGCTCGGCTTCCTCGAACAGGCGCTGGATCACCTTCGGCGAGTTGTCCTTACGGAAACCGTCGCCCTTTTCGTCCGCATGCTTGGCATAGCCCTTGATCGCCTTGATGTAGCCTTTCACGAACTTGGCGATGATCTTCTTGCGCTTCTTGCGGTCGAGCCCGCCGGCGGTCTTCGCCGCCACCCAGAAACCTACGGCGCCCCGTTTGATATCCCAGGTGAACGGCGCATAGCTCGCCTCGTCGAAATCATTGACACCGAAGATCGGTGCTCCGTGGGCGTCGGGCATGACGCCGAAATTCTCCGGGTGGACATCGCCCAACGCCAGAACCGTCGGCATGTTGCCGTCCTCGCCCACCATGTCACGATAGAAGAGCAGCGCCGTTCCGCGAAAGAACTTGAAATAGTCCTCGGCGAGCGTGTCGAACTTCTCAGCCGCTCCCGGCTCGCGGTCAGCGATGCGCCGCGCGTGGTCCTCCCGCAGGGTCGAGCGGACATGCTCGCGCCGGGCCTGGCCTGACAGGAACAGCGGGGGAATGGCGATGGCGCCGTCCGCGATTCGCTCGCTGAGATCACCGAACGCATCGACCCGGTCGGCAGCTTTCTGGATTGGCGCCTTCTTGCTGTTGCCGCCCTTCTTGCTCTTCTTGCCGCTCATCGGTGCCTCCACAGTTCAATCGCGGGAATGGAACGCTTGCGGCGCCCCGAAAGTTGCCGAAGTTCCCAAGACCGGGCGGCGCCGGGGCGGGTTTCCGGGCCTTGAGAACAGCCGCCCGGCCATGTCTTGCAGCCCCTTCGCCCATGTCGCCGATTGCCGGAGCGGGCTTTCCATGCTTAACCTTCCGGTAAGATTGGCGGGGGTTTGGGCATGAGCCGTATCTTGGCACTTCTCTTCGGTATCATCGGGGCCGTGGGCGCGAGTCAGGCGCCGGAGTTTTCGCAGCAATACCGTCAGGGCCTCGCCAACCGTGCCGATCAGCTCACCATGACGGTGGAGCGCTTCGACGACGACGCCCGCGATGCGGAGATGAGCCGGGACGAGATGCTTGGCGCCTGCCTCGCCGATGAGCGCGTGCCCGGTCAGCCCTCGTGCAAGCGCCGGGGCGAAGACGTCGCCGATTACGAGCACGCCACGCGCCAGCTTGCCGAATTCGAAGCGGCCAGCATGTGGACCCGCCCGATCGTGGTGGCCCGTGACCCGCACCGCCGGACCCTCGAGGTGACGGCGCGCAATTACGAGCCCGCCGTGCCGGCAACCCCTGCAGGCGCGGCTTACGCAGCGGCGGGTTTCGCACTTCTTTGGGGCATCGCGGCGATGCTGTTCGGCATGCTCGGCCGGCTGTTCGGGCGCTACTAGGGTTCAGCCCAAGGGCCTGACCAGGTGCCCCATCTTGCGCCCGGCCCGCGCCTGCCGCTTGCCGTAAAGGGTCAGGCTGGTCTTCGGCTCGCCAGCGTAACTGGCCCAGTCATCGGCTTCGGGGCCGATCAGGTTGATCATCTCTGACGGCTCGACGATCCGCGGCTCGCGCAGCGGCCATCCGGCCACGGCGAGGATGTGCTGCTCGAACTGGCTGACCGAGCAGGCTTCGATCGTGTGATGCCCTGAATTGTGGACCCGCGGCGCCATCTCGTTGGCGAGAAGCCTTCCGTCCACCTCGAAGAACTCGACCGTCAGCACCCCGACATAGTCGAGATGTTCAAGAACCGCCCGAACGGCGCGCTCGGCTTCGCCGCGAAGGTTTTCGGCATTCGGGGCGGGCATGACCGAGCGGTGCAGGATGCCGTCGCGATGGGTGTTCTCCGCC
Source organism: uncultured Caulobacterales bacterium (assembly GCA_964556115.1). Taxonomy (GTDB): domain Bacteria; phylum Pseudomonadota; class Alphaproteobacteria; order Caulobacterales; family Parvularculaceae; genus Parvularcula. Next base: position 203,349 of record CAZKVC010000004.1, on the reverse strand, counting down.
AGCGGGTAGAACGCCGCCCGCCCGTCGCCTCCCCGCGCCGCGATCTGGCTCACCTCGCGGGTGAAGGGCGCGAACTTCTCGAGGATCCAAGGCCCGCCGCCCAGATCCGCCAGCACTTCCGCCGGATCCTCATCGCCCGAAAGGCGCGTCTGGCCCTTGCCATCATAGCCGAAGCGGCAAGTCTTGAGGATCGAAGGGCCCGCTTCGCCAAGCGCCTCTTTCAAATCGCCGGCGGTTGCGATCCCCCAGAACGGAACCGTACCGATGCCAAGGTCGCGGAAGAGCTGCTTCTCCGCCAGCCGCTCCTGACTTACCGCAAGTGCCGGCGCGCAGGGCGCAAGCGTCCGGCCCGCCTTGGTCACCGCCGCTGCGGCAGCGGCGGGCACGTTCTCGAATTCATAGGTGACCGCGTCGCAGCCCGCCGCGAATTCGCGCACCGCCTCTTGGTCTTCATAGGCGCCGCTGAAAGCGCGGGTGGCCACGAGGCCCGCTGGCGCCCGGTCGGCCTCCGGCCCATAAACGGCGGTCTGGAACCCAAGCTTCGCGGCCGCTGCCGCCAGCATCCGGCCAAGCTGGCCGACGCCGAGAATGCCGATCGTGCTGCCGGGAGGGAGGGCCATCAGGTTACCAGACCCTCGGCAGGCGGTGCTTCGACCACCGCTTCGCTCTGCTTCTGCCGCCAGCTTTTCAGCCGCATCGACAGATCGCTGTCCTGAAGCGCGAGGATCGACGCCGCCATCAGCCCTGCGTTCTTCGCCCCCGCCTCACCGATGGCGAGGGTGCCGACCGGCACGCCGCCGGGCATCTGGGCGATCGAAAGGAGGCTGTCCATGCCAGAGAGGGCTTTCGACTGGATCGGTACGCCGAGGACCGGAAGAGCGGTCATGGAGGCGACCATGCCGGGCAGGTGCGCCGCGCCGCCTGCTCCGGCGATGATAACGGAAAAGCCCGCATCCTCTGCCCCTGTGGCGAACCGGACCAGGCGGTCCGGCGTGCGGTGGGCGGAGACGATCAGGTCCTCATGGCCGACGCCGAGGGTGTCGAGAATGTCGGCGCCGACCCGCATGGTCGGCCAGTCGCTGACCGAGCCCATGATGATGGCGACGGGTTTCTGATCCTGGACCATGACTCGTTCCCTCCGAGCAAAAACGGCTGTTAGCGGTTGGGCATGAGCGGAGCAAGCGCGGCCCGACTGCCAGTCAGGGTTGTACGTGGCGGTGGGTGCCGGGTACCGTTCGAAGGTTGGAAAGGACACGTTATGGCGCGACTGATCCTGGTTCTCGCAACCATCATGGCCGGAGCGGCTTCGGCGCAGGACGACGCCGGACCGGACATCGTCTTCGGCGGCACCCACCCGCCTGACCCTGGGGTCATGGCCCTGCTTCAGGAATACAGCATCGCCAGCCAGCAGATCGCCGAGGGCGTAATGGCTCGCAGCGAAGCGCTGGCTCCGCTTCAGTCCGAAGGATATTTCTACCACGGCCTGGACGGCGCGCCGATCGGCAAGGCAGGGCTCGATGAGCGTCAGGTTCGCAACAACCTGAAAATCGAGCAGTCCGAGATCTTGAACGGCCATCTCTATCAGTACGAGAATACGGCCATTGCCGCCTACCACACGAGGTCGAGCGGCGAAGACCGCGGCCGGCGCTTTGATGATCTGATGACCTCGAACCTCATCGTCATGGGCCGGGTGGGCGGGGAATGGAAAGTCCTCTCCGACATTGTGGGAGCAGAACCGCCGCTGCCTGCAGAGTAGGCGCCTACGGAAGCCTTGAGCTTCCCCATATGGCGAGACAGCGCGCTCAGCGGTCAGACATTGACGCACGGTCTCGCAAGCGCTGCGCCTTATTGGGCGGGCGGTTGCGGCAGCTCGGGGTCGTGCCGGTGGTTCCAGACCTCGACGATCCTGCCCTCGTCATTGAAGCGAAAGACGTTGATGATCGCCACGTCCTCGACCGGCTCCATGCCCATCGCTTTCGCGCGCTCGTTCGGCTCCAGACTGATGAACCATCGGTTCGCGACCTTGTCGCCTTCGGCGATCTGGTAATCCATCCGTCCGGTCAAGGTGCCGAAACTGTGGAAGAGATCGGCGATCTTCTTCTGCTCGATCGCCTGTTCCGTCACGCCTTTCCGGTCGCCGAGGTCATGGACGACATAGCTGTCCGCCATATACTCCGCATACTTATCGGTCCGGTCGTTGAACCAGAGGTCTTCATAGAAGCCGCGCGCGGCCGCCTTGTTGCGCTCCAAGGTATCGTCCTGTGCTACCGCCGTGAAAGGCAAAAGAAAAAGCGCAGCGGCAATCGTTAGTCTTCTCATGGGATGTCTCCGATTGCTTGGAGACTAGTTCCTGCGAGCGATATGCCTAAGGACTTCTTGCAGTGGAACTGCAGTTGAGATCGACTGGCTGTTCTTCGCCTGGGCGAAGGTCCTGACTGGTTCCGCCTCTGTTGAGTGAAACCCGGCGCACACTCTCCATCGCACCTCTGCGCAATGCAGTGATGATGTTCACGAGGCTGGCGGTGCAGATGAAGACACTGACGAAAGCCACCAGGCGGCGTTGGGGAACGCGCCTTGCGTAGAACGCGGCGACGAAGCCGATCAGGACCGGTAAGGCGAAACCGCCGTCCGGGAATTCCGCCCCCGAGGGCTCCAACGGTCACCATGCCGCCTCCTCCAAACACCGGAGGAGGCGTTCGGTGCCCTGTCAGACATTGGCGCGCAGGGAGCGGATGCGGGCGATGAGGCCGGCGGTGGAGCCGTCGTGCTCATGGTCGTCCGTGCCTTTCAGCTCCTCGAGGATCGGCTTGGCCAGCACCTTGCCGAGCTCGACGCCGAACTGATCGTAGGAGTTGATGCCCCACACCGCGCCCTGGACGAAGATCTTGTGCTCGTAGAGGGCGATCAGTGCACCGAGGGTCTCGGGCGTGAGCTTGTGAAGGAGGATCGAGAGCGAAGGCCGGTTGCCGGGGAACGCCTTGTGCGGCGCGAGGCGTGCGGCCTCCTCGGGTCCGCTACCGTCCCTGATGAGGGCATCGCGCGCCTCCTCTTCCGTGACGCCCAGCATCAGCGCCTCGGGCTGGGCGAGGAAGTTTGCAAGGAGCTTGTCATGATGGTCGCCGATCGGATGATGCGAGACGGCAGGCGCGATGAACTCACACGGAATGACGTCCGTTCCTTGATGGATAAGCTGGTAGAATGCGTGCTGGCCGTTGGTCCCCGGCTCACCGAAGACAACCGGGCCCGTGGGGTAATCGACCGCCGAGCCATCGAGGCGCCTGCCCTTGCCGTTCGATTCCATGTCCGCCTGCTGAAGATAGGCAGGCAGGCGGTGAAGCGACTGATCATAGGGAAGGACCGCCAGCGCCTCCATGCCGAGGAAGCTGCGGTGCCAGAGGCCGATCAGCCCCATGATGAGAGGCAGGTTCTCATACACCGGGGCTTCGGCAAAATGCCGGTCCATGGCGTGGGCGCCTGAAAGGAGATCCTCGAAAGCCTCCCAACCCACGGTCAGGGCAATCGGCAATCCGATGGCGGACCAGAGCGAGTAACGCCCGCCGACCCAATCCCAGAAGCCGAAGACGTTCTCTTCCTCGATCCCGAACTTCGCCGCGCCCTGGTGATTGGTGGAAAGGGCGACGAAATGCCGGGCGATGTCGTCGCTGTCCCGGCCGCTCGCCAGGAACCATTCCCGTGCGGAATGGGCGTTGGTCATCGTCTCCTGCGTGGTGAAGGTCTTGGAGGCGACGGTGAAGAGCGTCCGCTCCGGGTCGCACTTCGCCAGCACTTCGGAAAGGTGGGTTCCGTCGACATTCGAAACGAAATGCACCTCGCGGCCGTCGAGCCAGTAGGGCCTGAGGGCTTCAGTCACCATCACCGGGCCAAGGTCCGACCCGCCAATGCCGATGTTCACCACCGCGGTCAGGGGCTTGCCCGTCGCGCCGAGCCGTTCGCCGGAGGTCACGGAATGGGTGAAGTCCTTCATCCGCATCCGGACCGCCTCGATCTCATCCATCGGGTCCTTGCCGTCCACGGAGTAACGCTTCGAACGGTTGTCGCGCAGGGCGACGTGCAGCACCGAGCGGCCTTCGGTCTCGTTGATCGCCTCGCCCGCGAACATCCTGTCACGGCGGGAAAGGGCCCCGGTCTCCTCCGCAAGGTCGAAGAGCCGCGCCATCACGTCGATGGTGATGCGCGCCTTCGATGCGTCGAGGAACAGCCCGGCAGCCTCATGGGAGAAGCGCCCGAAGCGCTCCCGGTCCTCCGCGAAGAGGTCGAGAAGGGTCCTTTGTCCGTCGGTTTTCGCGAGGGCGGCCAGTTGCCCCCACGCCTTGGTTGCCGTGGGGTTCATCGAGCGCGCTCCCGTCTTCAGCTATCGGCGTATTTCACCGAGCAGCCATAGGGCTTGGAGACCCTGGTGACCACCTCCCTGCCGTCACGCATCTGCGAAAGGGCTGCGGAGACGTAGTTCTGCGCGTTTCTGAGGTCGTCCGGATTGGCCGAAGGGATGGTGTCGATGGCGCCGTTATAGCGCACGACGCCTTCGCCATCGATGACGAACATATGCGGCGTGGTCTTGGCGGCATAGGCCCGGCCCATCGAGCCGTCCGCATCGAGAAGGATATGCGCAGGCGTCGCGCTGCGCTCCTCGTTCAGCTCAACCGCACGCTCGGCGTCGGCATAGCCCTGCTTGCCCGGGGCGGATGAGATCACCTGCAGCCAGACGACGCCTTCGGCAGCGGCGCGCTTCTGAAGCTGCTGCATGTTCTTCGCGCCGTAATGCTTCTGCACGAAGGGACAGCCGTCATTGGTCCATTCGAGGACCACGGTCCTGCCCGCGAACTGATCCAGGCTGACCTCTTCGCCCGAAGCGGTCGGCTCGGTGAAGTCAGGGGCCGCCTGGCCCGGAAGCGGGGCTGCGAAAAGCGCGGCTGCGGTGAGAAGTGTGCCGATCATCGTCAAGTCTCCAGACTTTGCTCGAGGCGCTCCGCCGTCAGGATCTGCGGCAGGATTTCGGGCACGCCTTCGCCTTTGTAAACCAGATAGAGCGGCACACCGCTACGGCCCTGCCGTTCTATCGCAGCGGTGATGACAGGATCGGGGTTGGTCAGGTCCGCTACCATGAAGACGGTGCCGGTCCGCGCGAAGAGGTCCTGCACTTGCGGGGTCTGAAGAACGACCCGCTTGTTGTACTGGCAGGTGACGCACCATGCGGCGGTGAAGTCGATGAAGACCTGCCGCCCCTCGGCCTGATACTGGGCGAGGCGGGATTCGTCATAGGGCTCGGTTTTGGCCGTCACGGCGAGAGCGGGCGTTTCCACGCTTTGCAGCACTGTCAGGGGGACGATCGCCGCGATGAGCGCCGCCGCCGCGCCCACGCGAAGGAGCTTACCGCCTAGGCCCTGCGACAGCCCGAAGAGCCATGCCGCAAAGGCTGCGAGAACGAAGGCGATGCCGAGCATCAGGATGCCCTGCGGCCCTGCCTGAAGGCTCAGAACCCAGGCGAGCCAGACCGCCGCACCGAACATCGCGAAGGAGAAGAGCTGCTTCAGGCGCACCATCCACGGGCCGGGCTTCGGCAAGCGCAGGGCGAAACCGGGGAAAGCTGCGAGAAGGAGGTAGGGCGCCGCAAGGCCGAGGCCGAGCAACAGGAAAACGGTTATGGCTGCGGGAGGCGAGGCGCTGAGCGCATAGCCCATCGGCACGCCCAGGAACGGCCCGATGCAAGGGGCGGCGACAAGGACGGCGAGAAGCCCCGTGAAGAAGGCGCCGCCCGGCCCCTTCTTCGCGGTCAGCCCCTGCCCCGCGCCCTGCAGGGAGGTGCCGATTTCGAAAAGCCCGGCAAGATTGAGGCCGACAAGGAAGATGATGACCGCGAAGATGCCCACGGCCGCGGGTGATTGCAGGTGGAAGCCCCATCCAAGCTCCGCCCCCGCCGCGCGCAGTGCGATGAGAAGCGCCGCGAGAACCGCGAAGGTGACGAGGATGCCCGCCGTATAGGCATAGGCGTCGATGCGCACCGCGCGCTTCTCCGCGCCCGACAGCGAAGCGAGGCCCGCCGCCTTGAGGAAGACGATCGGGAAGACGCAAGGCATGGCGTTAAGGATCACCCCGCCAAGGAAAGCCGACAGCAGCACAAGAAGGAAGCCCGCACCTGCTGCCTGCGCCGCCGCCCCGGTTCCGCCGCCTGCGCTGCCCGCGACAAGGCTGGCCCGCTGCTCCGCGGTCAGGAGGGGGCCGTCCGAACGTCTCGCATCGACCGCGATGCCGACCTCCTCGCCGTCCTGCGTCAGGACCAGGACCCCGGCAAGACGCTCGGGCGGCTCGATCATGAAGTCGATGCCGGGGGAGAGGGCGAGAGTGAGCGCGCCGTCCCCGCGAAGGTTCGGCTGGGGCGCCGAAGGCTCGATGATGCCGGATCCTTCGGGGTAGAAGAAGGCTTCGCCCCGCGGCGCGCCCTCGATGCGAAGTGAGATGGCTTCGCCCGCACTGTGCCAGCTTGCGGCCTGCTCCAGCGGTTTGGGCTGGGCGCTGCGGGCCGCCTGGATGCGCTGAGCCTGGGCAGGGGCCGGGGAAGCGGCCTCAAGGACGGGGATCGTCAGCCTGAGCTCGGCCTGTTCTGGAATGCACACATCGAGGCAGATCAGCCATTCGGCGAAGACGTCAAAGGTGACGTCGCGGCCCAGCGGCGCATCCTCCGGCACCTCGATCGGTACGATGAAGGTCGGGCTGCCCTCATGGCCGAAATTCGTCAGCGGCCCCAGCGGCAGGCGGTAGGGCAGCGGGTAGCCGATCTCTCCCGCTTCGAAGCCTTCCGGCAGGCTCCAGTCGAGGACCAGCGGCAGGCCGCTATCGCCGGGATTCTTCCAGTAGACATGCCAGCCCTCGTCGAGCTCCTGCGCCAGCGCGACCCACAGGGTCTCGCCGGGTACCGCAGCGTCCACCTCCGCGATCAGCCGCGAGGTGGCGTGACCCGTTCGCACCGCCTCACCCGTCTGGGCATGGGCGGCGGCAAAGAACGCGAAAGCGGCAAGGATGAGACGCAGCATGGTCATAGCTTCGTTGATGCGCCCGGTTCGGTTTCAGTCAAGAGGGCGGAAAAATAGCCGCCGTTTCATTCTTCCGGCAGGTTCTCAAGAAAGAACCGGACGGTGTTCTCTCCCATGACTTTTCGGATGTCCTCTTCAGGCATCCTCCGATCCATCAGGGCCTGGGTGATCGCTGCGAGTTCGGAGGCGTCGAGCTCGGTGGTGACCGTGCCGTCGAAATCCGAACCCAAGGCGATATGGTCCACGCCGAAGCGCTCGGCGCCGTAGATGATGGCGTCGGCGATCCCGGCTGGCGAGGCGTCGCAGGTGACGTCCTCCCAGAAGCCGACGCCGATCAGGCCGCCGTCCTCCGCGATCTCGGTCATCAGTTCGTCGGAGATGTTGCGCGGGCTCTCGCAATGACCGTTGAAGCCGGTGTGGCTGACGATCAAAGGCCCCGCGCCCATGGCCAGGGTATCACGCACCACCTGCTCGGAGCTGTGGGCCACGTCGATGATGACGGAAAGCTCGCGCATGCGTGCCACCGCATCGCGGCCGAAGGCGGTCAGGCCCTGACCGCTCTGCCCATGCAGAGAGCCGCCCAGCGCGTTGTCGAAGAAATGCTGCAGGCCCATGACCCGGTAGCCAGCATCGAAGAGGCGGTCGATATTGGCAAGGTCACCGTCGAGAGCGTGGGAGCCTTCGGTGCCTAGGATGGCGGCGATGCGCGCTGTTTCGGCATTCACGATCGGAACGCCGTCATTCGCTTCGCTATGGGCCGCGGCAGCCTCGGCGGGAAGAAAGCTCCAATCGGGCGGAATGGACCCGAAGAGGCCCTTCCTCCGCTCTTCTTCGAGCGCCAGTGCAAGAAGGTCCGCACGGTCCAGAACGAGGGTGAGATGCTCGTCCTCCTCAGCAAACGCCGCCAGCTTCTCTGCTTGATAAACCGCCCGCTCCGCTCGGCTGTCCCAGGTCCTGCGCGGCCAGCGCTGGGCCATGGCGAGCCTGGTGATGTTGTCCTTGGCGTCGACCGAATTCTCCTCGTAGTTCTGCCCCTCCGGCGATTTGGTCACGGCGGTGAAGACCTGAAGAAAGACACCGCCCTCGCGCAGCCGCGGGAGGTCCACATGGCCGCGGTCGTTCCTTTTCAGGAGGTCGCGGTTCCAGAGGAGCGAATCGGCGTGGAGGTCGGCCACGGGGATCGTCGCGTGAAGCGCCCTAGCCTCTTCGGAGACCTCATAGGGGTCATGCGCCACCACCGGGTTCATCGACCGGTCGAAACGCGGCGGTGCCAGCAAGAGGAACAGTATGGCGCCGAGAACGGCGAGCCCCACGAGAACGGCGGCGGTAAGAGAGAGAATCTTGCCCATGGACCCTTCCTATCACGCCTCACGCGCAAATCACCGGGAAAGGCGTCCGGCGCTGGCCGCAAGCTTTGACCTTCCGCGCGGCGCGGCGTTAGAGGAACCCATGTTCTCAAATGATATCGACAAGGCGCTCACCTCGCTCGAGGGGCGCACCGAGGCGATGACCGAACGCACCATGCGCTGGTCCGCCATCAACTCGGGCACGGGCAATCTCGACGGTCTCGCCAGGATGGCCGACGAAGTGACCCAGGCCTTCACCGAAGCAGGCTTCTCGGCGGAGCGCGTGGCCCCGGACCCGGTCACCGCGATCGACGATGACGGCAAGGAAGTCGATATCGAGCGCGGCGAGGCCTGCGTCTTCAGGGCCAATCCCGGCGCCAACCGCCGCATCCTGATGACCGGGCATCTGGACACGGTCTTCCCTGCCGCTTCGCATTTCCAGGAGCCCGTGATCCGAGAAGACGGCTCGATGCACGGCCCCGGGGTTGCGGACATGAAGGGCGGCATCTGCGTGATGCTCGAAGCCTCCCGCGCCTTCCTGAACTCCGCCTATGGCGAGAGCATCGGCATCGACGTCATCCTGAACGCTGACGAGGAGACCGGCAGCCACGCTTCCGCGCGGCTTCTCGCCTCGATGGCGAAGGAGGCCGATATCGGCATGGTCTACGAGCCCGCGCTGCCCGACGGGACCCTGGCCGGGGCCCGCGCTGGATCGGGGCACTACACCTTCACGGTAAAAGGCCTCGCCGCCCATGCGGGGCGTGAGTTCGACAAGGGCAAGAACGCGATCCTCGGCGCGGCGAGACTGATGCTGGCCGTCGACGAGATCAACGGCGTGCGCGAAGGCGCGACCCTCAATATGGGCGTGATCGACGGCGGCGTTGCCACCAACGTCGTCCCCGACACCTGCATCGTGCGCATCAATGTCCGTGCACGAAAGACCAAAGACCTCGTCTGGGTCGATGAGCAGATCCGGCGCGTCCACCGCGAGGCGATGATCGGTGACGGTATCACGGCCGAGCTTCACGGCGGCATCCACCGCCCGGTCAAGGAAATGAAGGGCGGCACCGAAGAGCTTTTCAATCTCGTCAGGAAGGCGGGCGGCGAGCTTGGCATCGGCATCGACTGGGCGCCGACGGGCGGCTGCTGCGACGGCAACAACCTCGCAGATGCGGGCCTTCCCAATGTCGACACCCTCGGCGTGGTTGGCGGCAAGATCCATTCGGACCAGGAATATGCGCATCCGGAAAGCTTCGTGCCCCGGGCGAAACTCTCGCTTCTCATCATGTCCCTCCTCGCCAATGGTCAGGCACCCTGGCCTCAGCGGCTCGATGGAGGCCGTTCATGAAGATGATCGTCAGACCGGCCACCATGGCCGACACAGAAGGCCTCTACGCCCTCGCTCAGAAGGCCGGGACCGGAATGACCACCGTGCCGAACAGCACCGAGGCCATCGAAGAGCGGATCGAGCAGTCCATGAACGCCATCTCTGGCGAAGGCATGGCGGGGCCGAAGGACATCTTCTTCTTCGTCCTGGAGAATGAAGGCGAGGTCGCGGGCATGGCGTCGATCTTCCCCGCCCTCGGCGAAGACCGGCCCTTCTACAGCTACCGCGTCTCCAAGGTCGCGGCCGCCGCGCCGGAGCTTGGCATCCAGGCAAGCTCCGACCTTCTTTATCTGTGCAACGACTATCATGGCTATGTCGAGATCGGCACGCTTCTCGTTTCGGAAAAGATGCGCGGCACCGGCGCGGGCAGGCTTTTGTCCCTCAGCCGCTTTCTCTTCATGAAGACGATAGAGAAACGGCTTTCGCCCATCGTCATGGCCGAGATCAGGGGCCAGTTCGACGAGGACGGCGAAAGCCCCTTCTGGAACGACATCGCATCGAAGTTCTTCCAGATGAGCTTCGATGAGGCTGACAGACGCTCGGCCCATGACTTCCGCTTCATTGCGGATCTCATGCCGAAATTTCCGATCTACACGGCGCTTCTCAGCGAAGAGGCCCGCGCGGTGATCGGCCAGCCGCACAAATCGTCGGCCCCGGCGATGAACATGCTGAAGAACGAGGGCTTCGCCTATCACAACTGCGTCGATATCTTCGACGGCGGGCCGAGCCTCGATGCGCCGCTCGAAAACATCCGTACGGTGCGCGAATCGCAGCGCTGCGTCGTGCGCATTCAGGAGAACATTCCGCCCGCCGGTGACCGTCCGGTCATCGCCGCGGTTCCCGACGCGCCGCGCTTCAAGGCGACCCTGCTGCAGCGCACCCCGCGCGACGGCAGCCTTTTCCTCGAACCCGGCGAGGCGACAATCCTGGATGTGAAGTCCGGGGATACGGTCATCACCTCGCCCCTCAAGAACCGCAAAGGATCATGAACATGGAGCTTCTTCAGTTCATCCGTGGACAGTTCACCAAAGGCGAAGGCGACAGCCTCGAGACTTCTTCCCCCGCCAATGGCGCACTCATCGCCAGGGGCGCCATGGCCAGCACCGCGCAGGCTTCCGACGCGATGATGGCGGCCCACGCTTCCTTCGACGGCTGGCGGCGGATGTCCTATGAGGAACGCGAGGCGATCATCCTTCGCTATGCGGACATCGCCGCCCAGCGCAAGAATGAGATGGCCGAGCTGATCGCCCGGGAGGCGGGCAAGGCGCTGTGGGACGCGGCTACCGAAGCGGGCGGCATCGCGGGCAAGGCGAAGCTTGCGATCGCGGGCTATCATGACCGCACACCGACGAAAGAGACCGATCAGGGGGCGATGACCCTGCGCATCGCGCATAAGCCGCACGGCGTGATGGTCGTGATCGGCCCCTTCAACTTTCCCGGCCATTTGCCCAACGGCCAGATCATCCCCGCGCTTCTCGCAGGCAACACAGTGGTCTTCAAACCTTCCGAACAGACCCCGGCCGTGGGCCAGAAGATGGCCGAATGGTGGGCCGAGGCAGGGCTGCCGGACGGCGTCCTGAACCTCGTCCATGGCGGCCGCGACGTGGCCGAGGCGCTTCTGCGCCACGAACATGTGGACGGCGTCCTCTTCACCGGCGGCATCCAGGCCGGGCGCGCCATTCACGAGACCATGGCCGGGCGGCCGGAGGTCATCGTCGCGCTCGAGCTTGGCGGCAACAACCCGCTGATCGCCTGGGATGTGGCGAATGCGAAGGATGCCGCCCAGGTCATCGCCCGCTCCGCCTATATCACCACCGGACAGCGCTGCACCTGCGCGCGCCGCCTGATCGTCAGGCAGGGCGAGGAAGGCGACCGGATCGTGGACGCCGTGGCCGATCTCATCGGCCGACTGGTTGTCGGCGATCCCCTCGGCGACCCCGCGCCCTTCATGGGCCCGCTGATCAGTGCACGCAGCGCCGACATGGCGCTGAAGGCGCAGGAACAGCTCATCGAAGGCGGCGCGGAAGCCATCGTGAAGATGTCCGGCGAGGACGGCAGCGCCTTTGTCACCCCCGGGCTTCTCGATGTCACCGGCATGGCGAAGGACCCGGACGAGGAGGTGTTCGCACCGCTCCTCAAGGTCATCCGTGTTAAGAGCTTCGAGGAGGCGCTGGCACGCGCCAACGACACGCGCTTCGGCCTTGCCGCCGCGCTTCTTTCGGACAAACGCGAGAACTGGGACGTCTTCAGCCAGGAGATCCGGGCGGGCATCGTCAACTGGAACCGCCAGACCACCGGCGCGTCCGGGGCCATGCCGTTCGGCGGCCCCGGCCTTTCGGGCAATCACCGCCCGGCGGGCTCTTATGCTGCCGATTTCTGCGCCTGGCCGATGGCGAGCATGATGGCAGAAGGTCCGCTGACAGACGAACAGGGCATCACGGGGGTGAAGGCATGAGCGCGCGCGAAGTCAATTTCGACGGCCTTGTCGGCCCCAGCCACAATTACGGCGGCCTGTCCCTCGGCAATGTCGCTTCCATGAAGTCGCAGGAGACGCCTTCCAACCCGCGCGAAGCCGCGCTTCAGGGCCTGACCAAGATGCGCCGCATGGTGCAGATGGGCTTCACCCAGGGCTTTCTTCCGCCCCATGAGCGTCCCTTTACGCCGCTCCTGCGCAAGTTCGGCTTCGAAGGCTCCGACCATGAAGTCGTCGCGAAAGCCGCGAAGGCCAACCCTCTCCTCCTCAGGAACCTCTCCTCGGCCAGCGCGATGTGGACCGCCAACGCGGCCACGGTGACACCGTCCTCGGATTCCGGCGACGGCAGGCTGCACCTGACCCCGGCCAACCTGCGCGCGATGTTCCACCGCTCGATCGAGCATCCGTTCACGGAGAAGACCCTGCGCACCGCCTTCGGCGCGGATGCCTTCCGCGTCCACGAGGCGATCCCCGGCGGGGGCGAGATGGGCGATGAAGGCGCAGCCAATCACGGGCGGCTCTGCCTCGATCATGGGGGTCAGGGGCTTCATCTTTATACCTATGGCCGGGAAGCCTTCGAGCGCCGCCAGGGCCGCTTCCCCGCCCGTCAGGCTCTCGAGGCCAGCCGCGCCGTCGCGCGCCAGCACGGCGTCGCCGAAGAGCACGCGGTCTATATGCGCCAGGCCGAAGAGGCCATCGACGCAGGCGCCTTTCATAATGATGTCGTCGGCGTCGCCAATGGCCCGGTGCTTCTTTATCACGAAAAGGCCTACCAGCAGACCTCCACGGTTCTCGACGAAATCCGCCGCAAGGCCGAACCCCTCGGGTTCGAGCCGGTCTTCGTCGAGGTCCCCGACGAAGAGGTGAGCCTCGCCGACGCGATCAGCTCCTACCTCTTCAACAGCCAGCTCCTGACCAAACCCGACGGCACCATGCTTCTCCTCCTGCCCACCGAGGCCGAGGAGAACGCGAAGACGCGCGCGTGGTGCGAAGCCGCAGTGGAAAGCAACGGGCCGATCGCGGAGACCCTGTTCCTCGACCTGCGTCAGTCGATGCGCAATGGCGGCGGTCCCGCCTGCCTGCGCCTCAGGGTCGTCCTGAACGACGATGAGCTGAAAGCCGTGCATCCTGGCTTCCTGCTCGACGAAGGCAAGATCGACCGCCTCGAAGAATGGGTCAAGACGCACTACCGCGACCGCCTCAGCCCGGAAGACCTGCACGATCCTTCGTTCCTCGACGAAGTTCGCGCCGCCCTGGACGATCTCGCCGGCATCATGGCTACGCCCGGACTTTATTCCTTTCAGTCCTAGTCAGGCAATCAAAGGACGTGACGCGGGACTCGAACCCCTCTACGAAGGATGTCATAGCGAAAAGGCATTGGGGTCGAGTGCGTAGCGCAGAGAACGGCGGCGGCAGAAAACCGATTCCGAAGACCGCTCCCTCCCAGGGCGGGCTGACACTTTCGGTTGTCCTTGTGCTGATCGCAGCGGTCGGCATGACTGTGTTCGGCGGGGTGCGTGAGCTGCGGATGAGCCGCGAGCGCGCTGCGGACTCCGCCCGCAGCGCCGCGGTCCTTCTCAGCGAACGGCTGATGGAGGAAAGCTCCGTCTCCATCACTCCGGGCGATACGGCGACCCTGCGCGTCCAGCAGATGATGACCCGCTTCGCCCCCGATGGCGGCACGGCTTATTACGTGCCACCCGCCAGGGAGCGCATTCTCGAGGCGGGGGCCACGGACCGTCTTCCTTATGACCGCGGCTGGCTGGACGGCGCGTCCGCGCCCGGCTTTCGCATGGCGATCAGGACCCTGCCCGACGGCGGCACGGTGATTGCCGCTGCCCCGGCCACCCCGCCCGTCGGCACCTTCCTCCCCTATCTCGGCATGGCCCTGACGGCGGTGCTCGCGGCCTTCCTGATGCTTCGCAAGGTCGAAGGTTTCGCCAAGCAGACGATCGCCCTGCGTCAGGAATGCGAGACCATGTTGTCTGAACGCCGCGCCATGCAGCGGGCGGGCATTGGCCTCTGGTCCGTCAAGAAGGGTATGGTGCGCATACCGAAGGCTCTTAGGCTCGAGCTTGGCTATGCTGGCAAGGCGATCGAAATCCCGCTCGAGGAAGCGCGTGCTCTTTTCGACGAGACCGATGCGGACCGCGCGATGGCTTTCTTCCGCGGCGAGATCGATCGCCGCGACGGGAGGTTCCGCTGCCTCGACGCCAGCAACAATCCGCGTTCGGTCTATTTCAACGCGCTCGGCGACGATGACAATCGCTGGGGCACGGCCTTCGCGATCAGCGACGCCGCTCTCGACGATGGCCGATCCCTGCAGCTCATCCAGCGCCTGCACGAGACCCTTGAAGCGATCCCGCAGGCCTTTCTCCATTGGGACCCCTACGGAAAGCTTGTCGCCTGGAACGACCAGTTCCGGGTCATTTTCAACGTGCCCGCCAGCGCGGTTCGCGAAGGCATGACGGTGAACGAGCTTGCACTGGTGGTCGGCATCGACGAAAGCTACCTGCGCAACTACTTCGCGCCGCCTTCGGGTTCGCGCGCGGACGAGGAAGCGATCTTCCCCCACGACACCTATCTGCGCATCATCCGCCATCGGACGATCGGCGATGGCTGGGTCTGCATCGGTCACGACATCACCGATGCGAAAGCTGAAGGGGAAGCCCGTGCCCGTAAAGAGCGCGAGCTTCAGATGACGGTCGATATTCTCGAGCAGTCGCGCCGGGACCTGTCGGATCTCAACGAGCAATATGGCTACGAGAAGGCACGGGCCGAGAACGCCAACCGCGCCAAGTCCGAATTCCTCGCCAATATCAGCCACGAGCTCCGTACGCCGCTCAACGCGATCAACGGCTTCTCCGCGCTTATGCAATCGGAGCTTTACGGGCCCCTGGGACACGAAAAGTACCAGGAATATGTTGCCGACATCCATGATAGCGGCCGGCATCTGCTTGCATTGATCGACGACATTCTGGACCTCTCCAAGGTCGAAGCCGGCAAGATGGAACTTCGGCTCAAGCCATTCGATCTTGAAAAGATCCTGGAAGAGAGCATTCGGGTCATCGAGACCCAGACCCGCGCCGAACAGATCAGTCTCCATGCTGCCTTCGATCACCTTCCGTCCGTCTACGGCGATGCCCGGGCGGTGAAGCAGGTGGTCCTTAACCTGATGACCAATGCCGCCAAGTTCACCGAACGCGGTGGGCGGATCACCGTCACCGCTATGGCGGACCTCGAAAGCGTCACTGTGATGATCGCCGATACCGGTGCGGGCATGTCCGACGAACAGCTCCGCAGGCTGGGCACGCCCTTCGTTACCTTCTCAAGCGCGCAGAAGCGGGACAAGCGCGGCACCGGGCTTGGCCTCGCCCTTTCGAAATCGCTTCTCGAAGCGCAGGACGCCATTCTCTGCATGGCCAGCGAACAGGGCCGCGGCACCGTCGCGGCCTTCACCCTGCCCCGCCGTCAGGGCGTGGAGGTCGGCCTCCCGGATCTTTTGACCGGAAAGGTCCATATGCTGACGAGCCTGCCGGGCAGTCCCGCCCGCGTGCCGATGGTGGCCGAATAGGCCTTAACCCCGGGGCGGGTTCGCTTTCAGCGCCTCGCTTTTCGCCAAAGCCGTGTTGCTCTTGATCGGCGGGAAGGCGATCCTGATGCCGAGGCCATAGGCGGAACTCGGCGTGAGGCTACGGCTCCGCTCTTCATGCGGAAGGCCCGTTCCCACCGACATCCGCCCGGCATGGCGCCTGACGATGGCGGTCACAAGAGACAGACCAAGACCGTTGCCGCCCGTCGAGCGGCTCTGCTCGAGCCGGACGAAGCGCTTGGTGATCCGCTCACGGTCGAGCTCCGAAACGCCTGGTCCATTGTCGATGACCGAGAGAAGCGCGCCGCCGCCCGGCCTTGGCGCAACGGTCAGCTCGATCTTCGGCTTGATGCCCCGCTCTTCGGGGTGGCGAGCATATTTGAGAGCGTTGTCGAGCAGATTGGCGATCGCCTGGCTGATCAGCTCGCGGCTGCCCAGAATGAGAGGCGTTTCCTGCAGCTCGGCGACCATCTCGACGCCGTCCTCGTCCGCAGCCGGAATGTAAAGCTCGAGCATTTCCTCCGCCACGGCCTTGAGATCGACCGTGTCCGAGAAACGGCTACCGGCCTCGATCCTGGTGATCGACAGGAGGGCATTGAAGGTCTGGAGCAGCCGCTCAGTCTCGTCACGGGTTTTCGAGAGGACCTCGCGGGCCTGCTCGTCCTCGAACTCCTCGTCACGAAGAACAGCGTCGAGCCGCGCCTTGATGCGGGTGAGCGGTGAGCGGAGGTCGTGGGCGATATTGTCCGAGACCTGACGCATACCGCTCATCAACTGCTCGATCTGGTCGAGCATGGTATTGATGTTCCGCGTCAGGATATCATACTCGTCCAAGGCTCCGGTCACAGGCAGGCGCCGGGTCAGATCCCCTTCCGTGATGGCGGCGACCGTCTTGTTGATGCCGTCGAGCCGCCGTACCATCGCGGTACCGAGGACAGCGCCAAGGCCCACAGCCAGAAGGAGCGTGACCCCGACCACTCGGAACAGGATCTCCCGCCGGGTCTGGCGAAGGGAGTGAAGCGCGTCGACGTCGCGGGCGAGAAGGATCATGATGCGAAGGGGCGGCCCCTGACTGCCCCTGTCATAGATCAGGGTACGGCTGACGCCGAGATACCGCCGCTCCTTTGGCGGTTCTGGACTGAAGATCGGCCGGTCCCGCCGCCAGTCGAACTCGAACGCGTCATCGGCACCGTCAAGCAGCACCCGCAGGATTTCCGCAGGCGCTCCTTCGAGATTGCCGGACACCGGCCCCGCGAAAGAGCCGTCGTCGATCCACACCATAAAGGCGGAGTTGCCCGCGATTTTGTTGGTCTCGGCCTCGTTGATGACGGCCGAGATCGCCTTCTGATCCGGCGCACCGTTGTTCAGGCTGACCAGTTCGAGCCGGTCGAGTTCCTGTTCGAGCTCGGCTTCGATGCGGTCATAGGCAGCACCGATCGTGCTTTCATAGACGACGTAACCGAGGATGAGGACCGCGAAGACGAACAGCCCCGCTGCAAAAATGATGTAGCGGAAGGCGCTGGTGCGCAGCACACGGAAAAAAGGCCGCCGCCTGAAGCCGCCGCCTTCATCTTCCGGATCGTCAAGAACAGGGTCGCGGACGATGGTCCGCATCCCTCTCCCTTTCGGCACCTCAGTGCTCTTCGGTCAGTGTGTAACCCGCGCCGCGCACGGTTTTGAGGAGCTGGCGGTCGAACCCCTTGTCGATCTTCGCCCGCAACCTGCTGATATGCACGTCGATGACATTGGTCTGGGGGTCGAAATGATACTCCCAGACATTCTCGAGCAGCATGGTCCGGGTCACGACCTGACCGGCATGACGCAGAAGATATTCCAGCAGGCGGAACTCTCGCGGTTGAAGGTCGATCTTCTGGCCGCCGCGGCGGACCGTCCGTGCGAGGATGTCCATCTCGAGATCAGCGACCGAGAAGGTCGTCTGGATGTTGGTCGGCCCGCGGCGCCTGCCCAAGGCTTCGACACGGGCGATCAGCTCCTGAAGCTCGTAGGGCTTCACCAGATAATCGTCGCCACCGGATTGGAGCCCGGCGACCCGGTCATCCACCTCGCCGAGGGCCGAGAGGAACAGCGCCGGGGTCTCGTCGCCCTCGGTGCGCCGTTCCTCGAGGAGGGACAGACCATCCTTATGCGGAAGCATGCGGTCGATGACATAGGCGTCGTAGCCGCCCGACGTAGCCATGGATTTACCCACCGAACCGTCGAGCGCATGATCCACGGCATGCCCGGCTTGCCGCAGTCCCTTCACCATGAAGGTTGCCGCGTCGGCGTCGTCTTCAATTACCAAGATCCGCATGTCGTTCCTCGTTCCCTTAGCTGTTGATCGGCAAGGCCCTGAAGTCGAGCCCCTGCCTCGTCTGTACCCGAAGGAGAATTGCGCCGCGGTTGCGCTGACGGGCAGCTTCCACGGCGGCTTCGATATCCCTCGGGTTACGGACTTTCTTGTTGTCGGCTTCCATGACGATCATCCCCGGAAGGATGCCCGCTTCCGCCGCTTCGCTGTCGCGATCGACATCGGCGACGACCACACCTTCGACGTCATCCTCGACGCCCAGACGACGGCGGGTCTGCTCGTCGAGGGCGCGGAAGCTGACGCCGAGCGTCTCCGCCATTTCCGAGCGGCTGCGTTCGTCGGCATTGTCATTGGCGGCCATCTGCTGGTTCGGGCGCTCATCGAGCTGCACGGTGAAACGCCGCTCTTCGCCGTCGCGATAGGCCTTGAGACGGACCTTCTTGCCCGGCTCATAGGCGCCAACGGTGCGGGTCAGCTCGGTCGAGTTGCCGATCGCCTTGTTGTCGAGCTCGGTGACGATGTCGCCCGCCTGAAGCCCGGCCTTTGCCGCGGGGCTGTCTTCGGTGACATCGGCGATCAGGGCGCCGCCCGCATCCTGGTCGAGGCCCACGGCTTCGAGGATCTGCGGTTCGGGATCGCGCACCTGCACGCCTAGGAAGCCGCGGCTGACCGCGCCTGTCTCGATGATTTGCCGGACGACGCCGTCGGCCACTTCGGCTGGAATGGCGAGCCCGATGCCCGCATTGACGCCGGTGGGCGAGATGATGGCGGTGTTCACACCGATCACGTTGCCTTTGACGTCGAAGGTCGGGCCGCCGGAATTGCCCCTGTTGATCGAGGCGTCGATCTGAATGAAGTCGGCATAGGGGATCTGCGGACCGCTCTCACGCCCGAGGGCGGAGACGATGCCGGAGGTCACGGTGCCGCCGAGGCCGAAGGGGTTGCCCACGGCGAGGACGTAGTCGCCAACCCGCAGGTCGGTGTCCGGCGAAAAGCGCACGAAGCGCTGGTCGCGGGACGGCTTCACCTTGACCACCGCGATGTCGGTTTCGGGGTCCGTGCCGATCAGCTCGGCCACCATTTCGGTGCCGTCATTGAGGACGACGGTGATGTTCTCGGCGCCTTCCACCACATGGTTGTTGGTGACGATATGGCCCTCATCGTCGATGAAGAAGCCCGAGCCCTGTCCTTCGGCACGGCGGGTCTCGCCATCGCCAAGGCCCCCGAAACGGTCGCGCAGGCCGGGAAGAAGGCGTTCAAGTTCGGGCGGCAGGTCACCGAAGGCATCGGCAACGTCGATCTCCCGCTCGGTGCGGATCGAGACCACGGCCGGGCTCACTTTTTCGACAAGATCAGCAAAGCTCAGACGCTGGTAGAGCTGCGACGTGCGGTCGGAGAACTCCTCCATGTCCACGCTTTTCTGCGCGAGAGCCGGCTGGGCCGAAATGCCGCCCAAGGCGATGAGGGAAACGGTGGCCAGTCTGAAAGCTTGGCTGAATCGCGTCATATGGTTGGGTTTCTCCAGCATTTTGTTGCGTTCCGTAGGAGGTAGGAACGCGGTTACGCTCTTGGAACTTACCGCTTGGCAATAAGACCCCTAGCCGGTTGCGGCCATATTTCCGGGTTCCTTCTCGGAAGTCTCAGGTGACCAACGCTTCATGAACCCTTCTAGTTCGGGGTCAGGCTGCGCGGGAAGCACGATGCGCACACGGGCGATCAGATCTCCGTAGCTGCCGGACTTGCTCTTGCGCAGGCCCTTTTCCTTGAGGCGGAAGGCCTTGCCCGAGGAAGTGTTCGGGGGAATGCGAATGGTCGCCCGCCCGGTGAGGGTCGGCACCTCGATCTTGCCGCCCAGGACCGCGTCCTTGAGGGGAAGCGGCACCTCGGTGGTCACATTGTCGCCTTCGACGGTGAAGTGCGGATCGGGCGCTACCGAGACCTCGACGAAGAGGTCGCCGTCCGGCCCGCCATGGGTACCGGGGTGGCCCTTGCCGCGAAGCCGCAGGCTCTGCCCGTCGCGCAGGCCCTCGGGAATGGTGACGGAGACCGTCTCCCCGCCTGGAAGCGTGACCCGCTTGGCGCTGCCGCGCGCGGCGTCGAGAAAGGGCACGGTGAGCCGGGTTCGCACGTCCCGACCCTTTTG
Source organism: uncultured Caulobacterales bacterium (assembly GCA_964556115.1). Classification (GTDB taxonomy): domain Bacteria; phylum Pseudomonadota; class Alphaproteobacteria; order Caulobacterales; family Parvularculaceae; genus Parvularcula. The sequence continues at coordinate 183,051 of CAZKVC010000004.1, read as the reverse complement.
CGCGCGGGGCGTGGCACGCGGGCCTGCTTCGCCGCGGCCGAAGAAATCCGAGAAGATGTCGGAGAAATCCTCAAAACCCCCGCCGCTGTTCTGACGGCCGGGGCGGGCCCGGCGGCGGAACCGTTCGGCGGCTTCGGCCGGATCGACGCCGGAAAAGGGGCCGCCCTGGCCGAAGACCGACCGTTCATTGCCGTCCGCGTCGATCTCGCCCCGGTCGAAGCGGCGGCGCTTGTCCTCGTCGCCGATGATTTCGAAAGCTGCGGTAACGGCCTTGAACTTCTCCTCCGCCGAGGCATCACCCTGGTTGCGGTCCGGGTGATGCTGCTTGGCGAGCTTGCGGTAGGCGCTGCGTATCTCGTCCTGCGACGCGGAGCGCCCCACACCCAAAACCGTATATGGATCCTTCGCCAAAGGGCACTCCCGCTTGCTTTCCGACAGGTGGATGTCGGTTCCGCACGCCCATTTTTCAAGCGTTTCCTCGCGGTCAAAGGGTCAGAAACGCGGCCTGCCCTTCACCGAAAACGCTCGACCATTGGCGCACGGCCATCCTTGCGGGCGCTGGACCCACATGGCGGTATTCGGGCCGGTCCGATACGCCTTCGCCCATCACGTCACCGTTCACGTCCTGGAAGACAAGGTGATAACGCTCCTCGGTCTCACCCAGGGGCACGTCGCCGGGTCCGAAATGCTCCCCTCCGATGCGGGTGCGGCGGGTCCAGCGAAAGAGGGTGCTGTCCGCATCCCGCTCGGCACGCAGATGGACCGGCGCCAGGGGCTTCGCACCAAGACCTCGGGCCGTGATGGCGCGGGAACGGAAGGGATAGGCGCCGGGAAGGCTGCCTTCGGGCCCGGCCTGCCAGACGGTCTTCTGGCCCCAGAAATCGGGGGTCAAAGGAAGCGCCTCTTCCTGCCCCAGAAGGACGAAGCGCGCCCCTGCCGAAGCGCCCGTGAGCGCGGCAGCTTCGGTCCCGAACCGGCCGCGCAGGAGGCCGCTCAGCCGATAGGTTCCATCATCGCCGAGAATCGCCGAGGCGAATTGCAGAAGCTCCCAGCCTTCCGCCGTTCCCACGGCCGCCAGATGCGCGCCGCCGAGGATCTCCGCTTCGGGCCGGCTGCTGAGATGCCCGCCATGGAGGCGGAGCTTCAATGTGTTCGCCCTGTCCCAACGAGCCGCATGGCCGGGACCGAGCGCTTCGGTCAGCCGGCCCATGATCGACTGACGCGGAAGAGAGGCGATGAGAGGCGCATCGCTGCCGCTTCCGCGGTGAAAGGCGACAGCGCCCGGCCACGGTTCGGCGAATGCTGTGAGGAACAGCCTCGCGCCGCCATCCCCGGCGTCCGGAATCGGCAGGTCCATCACTTCGAAGGCCGGAGCCCCGGCGGTGACAGGCGGCGTTTCGGGGTCGGCCATCAGGACGGCGGGCATCTCGGCGAAGGCGCCTGGGTCGGTGCTGTGCCCATCCATCCGGCGAAGGCCGCCCTCGTCTTCGGTGGAGGCGACACGAAGGATCACTTCTCCCTCTTCCCGCGCGACGTTCAGGACCGAGCCCGGCTCCACCGCCATGCGGGTCTCCGGCAGGGCAAAGGCCGCGCGGTCCTGAGCCGCCCGCGCTTCCGCCAGAAGCGAACGTCCCCGCGCCAGCGCCTCGCCCTGTTCGAGAACCACCGAGGTCGCGATCCTCAAAGTCATGCCGCCCGTCGCGGTCTCATCCCGGGTCTCGATCGTCTTCAGGTCGAAGCCTGAAAGCTCATCGGCGAAGGTGATGGACAGCGCCGCGGGGCGTTCCGTGTCCTGAAGCCTGTCGAGAAGAAGCGGCGGGCCGTCATCGGCAAGCGCCAGATCTTTTTCGCTGATACGCTCCTCCGCCCGCCCGGTCCTCGGCCTGACGATGAGAAGCCCCTCGCGATCCGTCGCGTCGAGTTGAAACAGCGCCAGAAGCGGCTCGAGAACCTCGCGCGGGGAAAGGGGCCCGGTGACGCTCATCCCGCTGACCAGGCGGTCGCATGCCGAGGCGTCCACGGCGAGGAGCCCCGCGTCCCGCGCGACGGTCTCGATCAGGCGGCCAAGGGGAATGCGCCCCGCGCGGCCATTCAGCCAGTGACCTGTCAGCCAGTTCTCGGCATCGGCCCAGACATCGCTGCGCACCGGAAACTCCGGCCACGGCCTTGCATCCCACGCATAGACGAAGAGCCGCCGGGCATCGACCATGCGCTCGCCCGTCAGCGCACTGACGGGATTGTTCACAGGGTCCGACCAGAAGCGGTGATGGGCCTCGAGGAAGGCGCGCTGGGCCCTGTCGTCCCGCGCGCCGGTCGAATGATAGGGCGGTGCGCTTTCGGAAGATTTGGGATCGACGAAGACGTTGGGCTGGTTGGGGCCCTTGTCGATCGCGGGGCAACCGAGTTCGGTGAACCAGATGGGCTTGCTCTGCGGCTGCCAGGGGGTGGCTGCGAGCCGGCTTCCCGCCTCGCGCGGATGGTGCGTGCTCGCCCACCACGACCAGAGGTCTTTCGGCCGATAGACCCATGGCTCGCCGTGAAGGCCGTCCGTAATGGGACGGCGTGTCTGCGTCTCGCGCTCGGCTAGGTCGGCATAATACCAGTCATAGCTCTCGCCCGAAGCAATCCTTCCTTCGAGATAGGCCTGATCGTAAGGCCCGCTGCTTTCCTGCGCATCACGATGGTTGATGCCTTCGCGCCAGTCGCTGAGCGGGAAATAATTGTCGATGCCGATAAAATCGATCGCCGGGTGAGCCCAGAGAGGATCGAGCGGCCAGGCGAGGCCACCCGGCTCGCCCTCCGGAACATGGCTTCCATATTCGGTCCAGTCGGCACCGTAGGAGAGCTTCGTGTCCGGAAGGATCGCCCTGACTTCCTCCGCCAGTGCGATCAGGTGACCTATCGCGGGATAGCTGCCATCCGCGGCGCGCAGCCTTGTCAGGCCGCGAAGCTCCGAGCCAAGAAGAAACGCATCGACACCGCCGGCTTCGCGGCACAGCGTTGCGTAGTGAACAACCATCTTGCCATAGCTCGCGAAAAAGCTCGCCGCATCATCTGCCGCCAAAGCCGGGTCCGTCCCGGTGATCCGCCCGCGCCAGGGGAAGGCCGCCTGCTCGTTTGTCCCGTAAGGGTCGGGAAGGCCGTTACCCTGCGGCACATCCATCAGGATGAAGGGGTGGAACATCACCGACAGCCCCCTCGCCTTCAACGCCCGGATCGCCGCTGTCACCTCGCTATCGGATGGGGTGCCGCCATAGACCGGGCGGCCGTCCTTCTGACTGACAAGGCGCGCCGAGGCGCGGTCGTATCCTCCCACGGACCACTCAGTCGGCATGAGCTTCCGCTCCCGGCTCTCGACGCCCGGCAGCACCTCGCACGACCCTGCCCGAAGGTCCGTCCCGAACCAGCTCACCACCAGCGAGGCGGCTTCGGTGTTCGGAAGGACCGCCGTCATGTGATCGAAACTCGCCTCGGCGTCCGTAAGGCCGAGCCCGTTGGTCCGGTTGACGGCCTTCGTCACCCCTTCGTCCCGCTCGTCATGCAGGGTTTCGAAGGCGTAGACCCCTTCGCCCGATCCTGGGATGATGGTCACGGCACGGACGGCCTCTTCAAGATCGTGCTCGCGCCGTTCCCCACAGGGGCATTCGATCTCGAAGTTGAACTGCGGCACCCGGTTGCCGAAGGGTGCCAGGGGCAAGCTGTCGAAGACGATATACGAAAGACCGCGGTAAGCGGGCGCCGGCCCGCCGATTGCCGCTTCGATGAGCGGGTCCGGCGTCTGATCCTCCGCGCCATGATGGATGCGGTAATCGAAATCGCCGAGGGTGATGAGCCTCCCATCGGCCCAGACCCGGGCGATGCGGGTCAATGGACCGGCGCAAAGTGCGATGGCGAGAGAGAGGCTGTAGCGCGCCTCGGTCGTCTCCTCTTCCGTCGCCCGGCGAAAGCCCTTCGCGCCCTCTACGGACCTTATGGTGGTGGTAGCCTCCTGTACCTCGCCCGTCCAGATGATCTGGCCGCCCACGCGCCCACGGCCATAGACCTTCGGCACCCCGCCGCCCTCGCCTGCTGTCAGGAGGCGGATCGCTTCGAGGGCGGGCGCTGCGGTCTCGGACCGCTCGCCGCCGAACATCAGCGCCGTCGCCGCCTGGGCCGCGTGGCGGGCCGCAAGGTCGGCGGCGATGCGCGGTGCGTCCTTGGCGGCGCGGCGGATGAGGTGGGATGCGGCCTTGCTCGCGCTCTGGGTCATGGGGCCTCCGGTATCGAAAAGCTGGCCGCGAGACGCTCGCGCCAGAAACGGTCAAAGGGTGAGGTGAGGACGCATTGGCCCTCATAGGCGTGGATGAAACGGCCCTCGGGAAGAAGGATGCCGCAATGCCCCACCGGCAGGCTGGGGCGCATACGGAAGAGAAGGACGTCGCCCGGCTCGGCCTGGCTGACCGGAAGGAGAAACCGCTCCGCCGCTGCAAGAAGCGGCTCGCCGTCTTCCTTTCTGAGGCGCGGCGGATAGGGTGGCGGCGCTTCGGCTCCCTTGCCCCAGACTGCCGCGCAGACGCCGCGAAGGAGGCCGAGGCAGTCCGCCCCCCGCCCCCGCGCGCTTGCCTGGTGGCGGTAGGGCGTGCCGAGCCAGCCGGCGGCTTCCTCCAGGATTGCAGCGCGATGCAGGTTCGAACGCATCAGCGCCGGCCCGCCTTCACGGCCAGGGTGTCCGTGCCCGGAATACTCGGGAAGCCGCGAAAGTTCTCGGCATTGCCCAAGCGGTCGCGGCAGGTCGAAAAACGCTTGTCACAGCCGAGTGTGATGGTGGCTGCGGTGCCGTTCTCCGGCTTGGCGGGGAACGCTTCCCACAGGGTGACGTAGAGCACCCTGGCCGCCCGCCGCGCGGTGCGGATGGGCGCCGTGACCGGCAGGCCATGATGATCGAAACGGAGGCTGCCGCCAGCGAAGGCCGAAGGATCGGTCCCGTCCGCGCTTTCGATCTGCAAGCTCAGACCATCCGCCTGAAGGATGGTCACGCCGTGGCTATGATCGGCCGCATCAAGGCCGCAGCGCCTGTCGTAGAGAACGGCGTCGCAGCTTTTCTGGTAGACCCTACCCACCGGGCGGCCCAGCGCCTCCTTCATGCCGCGATATTCGAGAAGGACCCGATCCCCCTCGATCGCCGCTTCGCCGATCGTGCCCTTACTGAGCATCAGGCGGAAGGACGGGTCTTCGGTATCCACCAGCCAGAGATCGGCGCGAACCCCCGCAAGCTCGCCCGCAGCCAGCTTGCCCTGCTCGAGCCCGCCTTCGCCAAGGGCGGTCTCGATCTCCGCATGGTCCGGCGCAAGATCGGCCCGGCGGGTCAGGGGACCAAGCCGCATGCCGGGGGCGCTGCGGAACACGGTTCCAAGAAGCTTCAACGGCTGGTCATGGTCGGTGAGGCCCAGCGTGCCGCCGCTTTTCGGGAAAAGCCTCAGCGCACGGGCGGTCCCGGCCCCGGCGCGCGCGAGGCGCGCGGCAAGGGTCTGGTCGATCGGTCTCACAAGCGCACCTCCTGCAAGGTCAGTCCGCTGAGGGAAGCGCCCTGCGCACCGAGGGTGAAGGACAGGCTGTCCTCGCCGAAGCGGACAGGAACATCGAAAAGGAACCCGGCTGTCAGGGTCTTCCCCGCCTCGGGCGGCAGGTCGAAATGAATCTCGCCGTCAGCGAAGCTCCAACCCTGCGCCAGCGCCTCACCATCGACCGCAACCGTGAGACTACCCGGGTGCGGCAGCATGATCGTCCGTTTGACGCCGCCATAGTCCTTGGCCAGAGGAAAGCTCCTGCGTACGCCATCACCAAGGCCGATCGCCTGATCGAACGGTGCCGGATCGTCGCCGCTCGCAGCCGAGCTGTGATCCAGCGGATCGGTCAGCCTGAAGCCGTAACGACGGCCCTCGCGCGCTTCGAAGAAAGCGAGAAGCTCCCCGGCTTCCGCGGGGCTTCGCACGCCAACGCCGATGTCGTAGCGCCGGCGGGAAGCGCGCCAGCGGCTGCGGCGGACTTCGTGGCCGGAGGCGAGCTCGACAATCTCGGTCCGCCGCTCCGGTCCGCCCCTCGCACCGATGAGGAGGGGCAAGGGAAAGGACACGTCGTGGAAGAGGCTCTTATCCATTACGCAGTGTCCGGCGCATCAGGATATCGAGCCAGCGCGAACCCTCGCGGCGGCTGCCGCCGCCGTCGAGCCCGCCGCGCAGCGGGTCTTCGAGAAGGCGCTCGGCCGCAAGCCGGGCCATGTCCTCGATGACGCCCTCAACCATCTCCTCGACCGAGCGGCGGCTGTCGCTGGCCATCCGGGCGAGCTCACCCGAGACCGAGCGGCTGAGCTCGGTGAAGGCCGCGTCGATCTCGTCGGTCATGGCCTTCACGCTTTCGGCGCCTGGCCGGGTTTCGGGTTCGGTCGTCATGCTGGAGTCTCCTCTTCGAAGTTCACGGGGCCGGTGGAAGTAAGGCGCAGGCGGAAAATCACTTCGCCGCCATTCGCCGCTTCGAGCGACCATTGGCGGACGAGAAACGCGCCTTCCCAGGTGCCTTCCCCGTCAACGGAGAGGGCGAAGCGCGCGGCCTGCCCGGAGATCATCGCTGCGCGGACCATGCGGCTTGCCGCGTCCGAGACGAGAAGGCCCTCGGCCTTGAGATCGGCCCGCACCGGCGCTGTCAGCGCCGCCGCTTCGCGCCAGCCGTCACCGCCAGCCGACGTCCGCTCATCGACCGTCCGTGTCAGGATCAGCTCACGCGCCGTTAGGGTGCCGAGGGCGAGTGGGCTCGCCTCCCCCACCATCAGCTGTGCATCTTCGCTGCGAATGAAGCTCATGCCGCCTCCGCCGTATTCGCCCGGCTGACGAAACGGAAGAGCAGCGTCGCCTGCATGGTTTCGAGGTCGGGGTCGCGCAGATGGTCCTCGAACAGGACACGGGCCCGGCTCACCGAATGGCTGGGCAGGGCGAGCCTCACGTCCTGTAGCGAACGCCGGACGACGTCTGCGACCTTCTTGCATTCCTTGCGCCCGCCCCAGCGCGAGGCGATGCCGATACGGACGGAATGCTCCTCTGCCCCCGGAATGTCCCGGTAAGGGGCCTGCCGCGCGCTTCCGATGCGGATGAGAGGAAAGACCGGGTCTTCCGGCAGGGCGTCATGGATGCGCGGCGGATTACCGATCCATGTCGCCAGCTCGGTGTCGCGGGAGAGATGATCGTAGAGCGCCATCTGCAGCTCCCAAGCGGCAGCGGAAATCATTGTGGAACCTCCTCGGCGAAGATGCGGAGGAAACGGTCCTTGCCGTCCGCCTCCTGAATGTCGTTGATGCGGTAGTCGCGGCCCCGGTGGCGCAGGCGCATTTCGAAGACGATGTCCCCCCCGCCGCGCAGGGTGAAGACCTGTCGCCGACGCTTCATGGCCTGCCCGAAAAGCTCTGCATTCGCGGCGGGTTGCGCTTCGCGGGCGGCGAAGACCGTGCCCGCTTCCTGCCAGGTCACCGACCAGCCGCCGCCCCCATCTGCCTGTCTTTCGGGCCGTAGGAGGGTCAGGGGCTCGCGCAGCGCGCCGCTCACAGCCGCACCTCGCGCAGCCCCGCAAGAAGGGTCTCCACCGATGACGGCAGGGCCACGTAGCGGCCCTCCGCCACGGCTTCGCGGTTCTCGTAGTAATGCGCCGCGAGAAGCGTGATCGCCTGGACCAGCTCTTCGGGCGTACTGTCCGGGTCCTGACGTCCCGCCTCGAAGGTCACTTCGGCCTCTTCGAGCGCGACGCCGTTCTTCGAGGGTGCGGCCTCGATCAGGACGCGGTCGGGATGGCCCCTCAGGAGGCGGAAGGAGGGGGCGTCCTCGAACGCCCCCTCCCCGTAGCGCAGCGCGACCGCGCTGATCGTCCTGACCGGACCGGGGCGGAGGGTGAGGGCCCCGCTCAACGGACCGCGATGGGTCAGCCTCCAGCCTTGCGCGGCGATGGCATGGCCCAGCCGCCGCTCGACCAGGGCCCGCGCTGCGATGCCGAGACGCATCACCAGCTCGTCTTCCTCCGCGTGGGTGATCCGCAGGGCTGCCTTGAGGTCGCTCAGGGTGAACGGCTCGGCTGCGGGCGGGGTGATGCGCTCGAACATGCTCATGGCGCGGCTCAGCCCACCGTCAGGAGCTTGATCGCCGCGTGGTCCTGGACCCCGCCGCCGACGCGCTTGGTGGTGTAGAAGAGCACGTAAGGCTTGGCGCTGAAGGGGTCGCGAAGGACCTGAACGCCCTTGCGGTCGACGATGAGATAGCCCGCGCCGAAGTCACCGAAGGCCACCGCCGGGTTGCCCGCGCCCGCATCGGGCATGGCTTCGATCTCACTCACCGGGTAGCCGAGAAGGGTCGCCGGCTGACCGGCCTGAAGGCCCGGCGCCCAGAGATAGTTGCCGTCCGCGTCTTTCAGCTTGCGGATCGCCTCGGCCGTACGGCGGTTGACGACGAACCGGCCCTTGTCGCGGTACCGCGTATCGAGCGCATAGGTGAGGCCGATCAGGGCATCGCCGTCGAGCTGCCCGCCCAGGGTCCCGATCTCCATCGCGCCGCGCGAGGCATCAGCCGATTGCGGTGCGCTGAGGAACCCAAGGGGCTTGTTGACGCCGTCACCATTGACGAAGGCCTGGGTTTCGGCATCCGCGAGGGTGCCGCGTACCTCCGAGGCGATCCACGCCTCGATGTCCACCGCTGAATCTTCCAGAAGCTGCGGCGTCGCGGCCGGCATGGCGTAGATCTCGCCCGTCTTGAAAGAGATAGCGGAGATCTGCGGCGTGGCTGTTTCGGGCCGCGCTTCGGTCTCGCCGACCCAGCCCGAGGCATAGGCCGCCTCGTTCACCGCCAGCCTGTAGGTCGAGCCAGTGATCTGCCGCACCGTCGCGAACTGGCGGAAGGGCGAGACATCGCCGAGCGCGCGGTCGATTGCCGCTTCGATCTGGGTGGGCACGGTATAGCCGCCATCGGCATCGGTGGAGCCCGAAAGGCTTTTCTCGGACGGTGCGCTGAGGATCCCGGCGCGCATATATTGCTCGAACGCCTGTTTCTCTTCGGGCGCCGCGCCGCCATGGTCGCGGCCGCGAAGGGTGTTGATGGTCAGCCGGTCGAGCGCGCTCTTCTGTTCGTTGAGACTGGCTTCGATGCGGCGCAGCTTTTCGTCCTGCAGCGGATCGCTCTGTCCCCGCTTCTCGAGGGCATCGAGGCGGCTGTCGTTTTCCGCCTTGAAGCTCTCGAATGTATGCAGAAGATCGGCGGCCGCCTTGGCCTCGATCGACATGGCTTTGGTTTGAAGTGTCATGCTTTTTCCTTCACGCTGACAAGAGGTTGCGGGGCAGGTGTTCGCCCGGTCCGCCGACGCGGGTAACCCGGGCGGCGGGGGCCATGGGAAAGGTCACGATACTGACCTCCCAGAGCTCAGCTTCGGTGATGAGGCGGCCGCCTTTACGCCGGAAGCTGCGCTTCGGTTTGAAGCCGATCGACAGCCCATCGATGGCGCCGCCGTGAAGCAGGCCGTGGACCTCGCTCCCCCGGGCGCTGTCGAGAAAGATCGCGCCGCGCACGAGGAGCCCGCGATGGTCTTCCCTGATTTCGTTCCAGACACCGATCGGACACTCCGCCTTATGCTGATAGAGCATCCTAACCGGCGGCCTGTGGGCGGGGATAAGTTGCTGCGAAAAAGCGCCTTTGCCGATCACGTCGCCCGAAAGGTCTGGCTCGCCGAAAAGTGCGGCGTAGCCTTCGATCTCTGCGCGCATGACCCCGCTCATCGCGGCGCCTCGTCGGTCAGGGCCCGGTCGAGCTTGGCCTCGATCCGGCCGAGCGCAGCGCGCAGGTGAAGGGTCTGCTCCTCGAGGCGCGCCGCACGCACCTCGAGCGCCGAAACCCCGCCGAGCTGGGCTTCGAGGTGGTTGAGGCGCGCGGCCGCTGCGCCTGCCCAGAGAAGCCCTGTGATCGTCTGAACCAGGAGCACCGCTGACAGGTCCGCTGCGATCCTTGCCGGATCGCTCACGAGCAGCTCTCCGGCTCGGCTGGATAGCCAAGGGCGCGGCGCTTTTCGGCAGTGGTCAGAACGTCGCTTTCGGCAACGAGGGTGAGGTGCTGTTGACGCTCCGTCGCGAGGGCCGGGATGCGGTCGAGCTCGGGCTCGATCCTGACGCGGCGGCCATCATCCATCCAACCCGCCATCGCGCCCGACACCTTGCGGACGAGCGGCAGGACGGTCTGACGCCAGAAGGCGAGATTGGCCTCGCGATAGTTCGCATAGGTATTGTCGCCGGGAATGCCGAGCAGCATGGGCGGGACGCCGAACGCGAGCGCGATCTCGCGAGCGGCGCTGTCTTTCAGGTTCTGAAAGTCCATCTCCGCCGGGGTCATGCCCATCGGCCGCCAGTCGAGACCGCCATCGAGAAGGAGCGGACGCCCCGCCCCCCTCATTCCGGTGAAGCCCTCTTCGAGCTCGACCTTCAGCCTGTCAAACTGCTCCGGGGTCAGATGGTGACCGCCCTCGCCGCCCCGGTGGATCAGTGCGCCCGACGGCCGGGCCGCGTTCTGGAGGAGCTGCCGGTTCCAGCCATTCGCCGCATTGTGGAGCTGGATCGCGCTGCGCGCCGCCTGAAGCGGAGCATAGCCCTGGCGGGTCTTGCCGGGCTGCCACATGGCGAGATGCAAAAGCGGCATGCGCCCGGTCAGATCGGGGGCGATCAGCCGTTCGCCCCGACCGCTGCGGTGCCGGTAGCCTTGCTCCGTGGTTGTGATGTCATCCGGATGAAGAAGAAAGAGCGCACGTGTCTCCTCTTCATTGTCGAGCTTCTCGAGATAGGCATTGCCGTGGGTCTGGAGGTAGCCATAGACTTCCTCGAGAAGCTCCGCACCCGACTGGTCGGGATTGGGCGAGGCGAGAAGGCGTACGAGGTTACCGTCCTCGAGCACTTCGCTCCCCTCATGCACGCTCAGGGGTACGGATGCGGCGGCTTCCGCCACCATCCTCACCGCGCGAAAGGCGATGACATTGCCCGTATAGTTCGGCGGCGTGGCCGCCTCACCCGGCTCGCCTGCGCCGTAGCGCGCGATCAGCTCGGCGAGGCTCGCCGAACGCTTCTCCTGGGGCCGGGTGGCCCTCGTCAGTCTTTTCAGCATGAGTTCCTCTCAAAAGGTTCGGATAGTGGGCTTCGGCCGCACGCCGAGAAGAAGGTCGCTCAGTGCCCAGACGAGCGCATCGAGGCGGTCGGGGCTGTCGCCGCCTTCGCCGGTGAAGGCGGTCATCTGGTCTTCGAGCTCCGGGAAGGGCCGGCTATGGCGCACCCGCCCCTGCTCGTAGAGCGCGGCTACGGGCTCGGCCCTCGCGATCTTCCCGCGGCTCGCGCGGACGGGTTTGACCGGGACGGAAGGATCTGCGGTGCGCATCACCTCGGTGACGAGATCGCCGCCCTGATTGACTTCCGCGACGATGCGGTCGGCCTCATAAGCGTGGTAGAGCTCGGCTGCCCGCGCCGCCCATTTTGCGGGGCTGAAGCCCTGCACCGTTTCGTCGGCCAGAACGTAGGCCCTAGGCGGATCGCTCTCGTCCAGCCCTGCGACGATGATACCGCAGGCGTCGGAGCCCTCGTGACTGGTGACCGGAGGATCGACAGCAATAACGATCCGTCTCAAGACGGACGGACGCGGTCCCCGCGCCTCTTCGACCATGGCGCGGGTCCAGAGGGCGCCGCTCCTGTCCTCGATCAGCTCGCCATCCAGCTCCTGCCGGCCAAGCGCGGTACCTTCGTAGACCGCGGTGATCTCGGCGAAGAAGGCGTCCGCGAGGTTCGGGCGGTTGTCGTAGCTCGAGCTTCGGGTGAGGACCGTGTTCTCACGCCCCATGATCTCGCGCAGCAGCCTGGTTGGCCGGGGCGTCGTCGTGACGACCTGCCGGGGATCGTCCCCGAGCCGCAGGCCGAGCTGCAGGTTCGACCAGCAGTCCTTGCCGGATGGCCACTTCGCCAACTCATCAGACCACGCTGTATCGAACTGATAGCCGCGCAGGCCTTCGGGGTCTTCGGCGGAGAAGAGGTGCGCCTCGGCGCCGTTGTGCCAGATGACCCGGCGGCGGCTCGGCTCGAAGCGCGGACGCTCGGAGGGAAAACCCGTATGAAGTAGACCTGAGGGACCGGCCACCATCACCTCCCGCCCGTCGGCGAAGGTCTCGCCGACAAGCGCGATGCGTTCGGCGCCGGCGCGGACCCGCTCATGGATCCACTCCGCGCCGCTGCGGGTCTTGCCCGCCCCGCGTCCGCCGAGGAGGAGCCAGGTCGTCCAGTCACCCTTCGGTGCCTTCTGGTCGGCTCTGGCGAGAAATGACCAATCCCACAGCATCCGGATCAAGTCCCCGGGCTCTAACGCGTCGAGCAAGCTCGTCACGGCCGAGGGCCTCCGCATGGCGAAGGAGTCTGCGCTCCAGTTCTCGCCTAAGAGCGTCGGTATCTCCGTCGAAGGGGTCGTCGGGGTTGGTGGTGGGTTTGATGTTGTTGTCATGCATACCGAGCGTTTTCTCGACGTTGCCGCGATGGACCTGGATGATCCGGCCGCGCTTCTCGGCAAGGCTCACCTGCTCGGGGTCGTGCCAGTCGATCCCCGCGAGAAACGCCGCCTGCTGACAGACGAGGGCTCGAAGCCCGCCTGTCAGGTCCCGGCGCATGTCCTGTGATGAAGTCTGCCGCATGAAGAGGTTTTATCCCGGCGCGGCAGGGCGGGGATAAGTCGGCTTAGAAAAGTAGCGTCAGCGCTTCCCGGTGCAGTAGCGCCAGAGGTCTTCTTCCTTCACCAGACGCTCGTCGGTCAGGTCGACGGGCACGGCAACGCCGACCTCAACCACGCTTTCCGGCCGTCCGCTGATCAAAGGATGCCAGGAAGCGAGCCCCTTGCCTTCCGACAGGCGGCGATAGGCGCAGCTCTTGGGCATGAAGGTGAGATCGGCGACATTGGCGGGGGTCAGCTCGACGCATTCCGGAACGAGGCGCGTGCGTTTCTCGTAGCAGGAGCAGCGCCGGTTCTCCGGATCGTAGAGACGGCAGTGCAGCGACGTTTCCTGCATGAAGTCGGGCTCGTCATCGTCCGAGAGGACGATCAGGCAGCACCGGCCGCAGCCATCACAGAGACTTTCCCACTCCGCGCGGGTCATCTCGGCGAGGCTTTTTCGTTCCCAGAAAGGCCGCTCGTCGCTCATCGGTGAGGGAGCTCTCCCTATCCTCAACAACAGCTTAACATCTGGCCGCGAGAAAGGCAGCGGAAAGATAGGTGTTCGCCATGCTTCGCGTCCTTCTTGTGGTCCTGACCCTCAACACGGCTGCCCTGGCGCAGGGGCTGCCGGCCGAGATCTTCGACACCGACCAGCCTTACGGCGATCATCCGAGGCAGGTCATCGACGTGGCGGCAAGGCCCCTCTCGACCCTCAAGCCGGCGATCCTCGTGGTCCATGGGGGCGATTGGCAGGCCGGGGACAAGCGGAGCGCTGCGAACAAGGTGCGGTTCTTCCTTGGCGAAGGCTTTGCCCTCGCCTCGATGAACTACCGCCTCCACCCCAACGTCACCCCGGCCGAGCAGGCAGAGGACGTCGCCGCCGCCGCCGTCTGGCTGGCCAGGAACGCCGACCGCTACGGTATCGACCCGAGGCAGATCTACATCGCCGGACACGAAGCGGGCGCGCATCTAGCGGCTCTTGTCGCCACCGACCCGCGCTATTTCGGGAAGCACGGCGCAAGGCCAGCCGATATCGGCGGCATCGTCCTGATCGACGGGCCGGTCTTCGACATCCCGACGGAGATGGCGGCGACATCCGAGGAGACCGCAGAAGGCCGGACCCTGCGCCGGGTCTTCGGCAGCGACGAGCGCCGCTGGCCGGACCTCTCTCCCGCCTACAAGACCAGCGAAGCGGACAGCCTGCCCGCATTCTTCGTCATCCAGTCGGCGGGGCTTGAAAATGCCTACCGCCAGGCGAAGCCTTTCCTCAGGGCCCTGCGCCAGGAGGGGGCGATCGCCGTTCCCTATGAAGCCGTCGCGCGGAACGCAGAGAGCATCTTCCGCTTTTTCGGCACTGAGGGGGATCCTGCGACCGAGGCGCTCATCACCTTCGTCAGGCGCGAAGCGAATATTCCCGTCGCCCGCGCCGAGGACGGCCGCACGGCCGATCTGCCTCCAGTCCCCTGGTCCTTCGCGTTTTCCGCGCCGGAAGAGGACCAGCGGGGCATGAGCCTGACGGGCACCCAGATCACCGAGATCGTCACCCATGACGCGCGTCTTTTTGCCGGCAATGCCTACCCGCGCGAGACGGACGTGACCCCACGCGGTCAGGTCTTCCGCCTCGATGCGGCGGAGGACCGCTGGCAGCTCGATCTCCAGATGCCCCGCGGTTACGTCAAAGCGGCTTCCCTCGCCCCCGCCCGTTTCGAGAAGGACAGCGAAGGCCGCCCGATCGAGCCGCTCGACTACCTCTTCGTCGGCGCGAAGGTGGAACGTGGCGAAGCGGAGGACGTGCCGGCTGGCATCTTCATCCGTACGCCCAGCGGCAACTGGACCAAGCAGGATCTTGGCCTGGCGCCAGGGGCGGGGTCGTCCGAAGTCTCGGCGCTGGTCGCCTATCGCGATCCGGAGACGGGGCAGGACCACATTTTCGCCGGGGCCAGCCCCGCGCCTCACGGCATCTATCGCGGCACCTATGACGCCGCGGCAACGGGCGGTATCCGCTTTGACGATGCGCCCGAGTTCGCGCCGCGGGCCTTCGAGACTGTGATCGGCTTCACGTCCTGCCGCGACACTCTCTACGCCGCGACCAGCCGGGCGATCCTGATGCGCAAGAATGGCGAGCGGCCGTCGTGGGAGATGATCCTCGATCTTCAGGACCTCGTCGCCTTCCGCCCCTATCTCGAGCCCCTCGACGTCTTCTGGCAGCGCGAGTGGAGCATGGGCTCCTTCCGGTGCGACGAAAGCCGGGCAAAGCCGACCCTGGCCTTCACCGCACTCGGCCGCGCCTTCCGCTTCAGCCCCGGCGACGATCTTCCCGTGCTGGAGACGAGCCTTGCGGGGCTGATCCAGAACCAGCTTGGCCGCAAACCGCATTTCGTGACCGCCGGTCAGGCCACCACCGTGCGCCAACGGGGCCGGGACCTCGAAGAATGGATCGGCCTCGAGGTCTATTACGACCCCAACTACATCGCCTCCATGCCCGGCTTCCCTCATTGGCGTACCGGCTTCGGCAAGGACGGTCTTTACGTGGTCCGCACGGTGATCGGCGGGCAGACGAACTACCGCATCGAGAGCATCAATGTCCCCGGCCTCGATCCGAACCGCCGCCCCTTCGCGCGCGTGATGGATTTCGAGATCTCGCCCTTCAACCGCGACCATGCGATCTATGCCGGCGGCTTCGCGCCCTGGTTCGAGGATGTGTCCAACACCGCATGGATGACCCGAGGTGAACTCTAGTCCATTTGCGGCCTCGAATGTGCTTCGTTCACCCCCGGGGACGAAGAGCAGGCTAGACTGTTGGTGGCAGGACAGGGAAAGTTCCATGTCCGAAGGGAGCGCGTGGCGAAGCGATACGCAAAAGAGGCTTTGACCGATTTCAAAGCCGGTCTGGCGGCGTTCGGACGAGGGTTCGGCGCACTCGGCCGCACCGTGCCGCGGGGCCGGTGGCTGCGCAGGCTCGTCTATCGCCCTACCGGGGTCGTGCTGTCGAGCGCGATGACGCTGGTCATCCCCCTTCTCGCTCTCAACGGCGAGATGGCGCGTTCGCTTTTCCCTGCCAGCGATACCGATCTTCAGGCCGCGGGCCGCAACCCCAACATCACGATCCTCGCCTCGGACGGCACACGCCTCGGCGCGCGAGGAAGCGACCTTGGCGAAGCGGTCAGCCTCGACGAGCTGCCGAGCTTCGTCACCGACAGCTTCCTTGCCACCGAGGATCGCCGCTTCTTCGAGCATCCGGGCTTCGACCCTTCGGCGATGATCCGCGCGGCGGTCCGCAACTGGCAGGCCGGGAACGTGGTGCAAGGCGGCAGCACGATCACCCAGCAGCTGGTGAAGAACCTCTTCCTCTCCGGCGAGCAGAGCTTCGAGCGCAAGTTCGAGGAGCTGCATCTGGCCTTCTGGCTGGAAGCGCGGCTCTCGAAGGAGCAGATCCTCGAGCTCTACCTCAACCGCATCTATCTCGGCGCGAACACCTACGGCCTCAGTGCCGCGTCGGAAGCCTATTTCTCGAAGAAGCCGCAGGAGCTGACCCTGGCGGAGGCCGCAATCCTCGCCGGTTTGCCCAAAGCACCTTCGCAGCTTGCGCCCAGCAGCAATTACGAAGGCGCGCTCGCCCGCAGCCACGAAGTCATCGGCAATCTCGTCGAGGCGGGGAAGATCGACGATCTGACCGCGAAGATGGCGGTGATGTTCCCGCCGCCCCTCGCCTTGCGGAACGCCCATGACGCGGATGGCCATTTCCTCGACCACGTCGCCGCCGAGCTCAAGCGGCTCCTGCCGGATCTCGAGCGGGACGTGGTGGTGCGAACCACTCTCCACCCCGAAAGCCAGCGCGCTGCCGAAGCCGCCGTCACGGCGGAGCTTGGTGCGGAGATTGCCGGGACGAAGGGTGCCGAGGAAGCGGCGCTCGTTGCCTTCGACAGGACCGGGGGCATTGTCGCCATGATCGGTGGGCGGAGCTACCGCGACAGCCAGTTCAACCGCGCCACCCAGGCCAGGCGCCAGCCGGGCTCGGCCTTCAAGCCCTTCATCTTCCTCGCCGCTCTCGAAGCGGGCTTCGATCAGGACACGGTGCTGATCGACCGGCCCCTGCAGGTCGATGGCTGGCAGCCGACCAATTACAAGGAGCGCTTCATCGGCCCGCACCGGATGCGCGAGGCGCTCGCCCGCTCCTCCAACACCTCGACCGTGCAGGTGACCGAGGCGGTGGGCCGGGACGAGGTGATCGCGACCGCCCGGCGCATGGGTCTCACCAGCCGGATGGCGCCGCACCCATCCCTCGCCCTCGGCAGTTTCGAAGTGACCCCCTTCGAGCTGACCAAGGCCTACATGCCCTTCGCCCATGGTGGCTTCGCGCCTGAGCCGCATGTGATCCTCGAGGTGCGCGACAGGCTGGGGCGTGAGCTCTACACCCACAAGCACGAGGCGCCGCCCCAGGTGGTCAGTGCCCGCAGCGCCGCGCAGATGACCGACCTCCTGCATTCTGTGACAGAGAACGGCACGGGTCGGGCGGCCCGCATCGAGGGCCACGAAGTCGCTGGCAAGACCGGCACCACCAATGGCTGGCGCGATGCCTGGTTCGTCGGATACTCGGCGCACATGACGGCGGGGGTCTGGGTCGGCAACGATGAGAACCGCGAGATGGATGACGTCTCCGGCGCCACCTACCCCGCGAGGATCTGGCAGGCCTTCATGGCCACCGCCCACGAGGCGCAGGCGCTCGAACCCCTTCCGCTGGGCGAGACCTACGAAGCTTACGACCCGCAGCTGTGGGATCTTTCGGCAACCTACGCTGCGCTCAAGAACGACCTCACGGGCCATGCCTACGGGTCGCGGCGCTACCGCTCGCCGGGCCTCTTCGACAGCATCCGAAACATCCTCAGCCGCGAAAACAGAGAGCCCCCGGCCCGTAGCGATCAGGTGGAAGGTGAGGTCGTCACCGGTGATGCGCAGATCCGCCGCGCGCCCGGTCGTCCGGCGCCGTTGGGGGGCGAACAGGTGACCGGCCGGGTGGTCCCGCCGGAAGAGAATGGCGGACGCTGATCAGTAAGGCGGCAGTGGCCGCAGCACGCGGTCGGCAGCATCCATCGGACCGCTGACTTCCAGAACCCAGAGATCCGGATCAAAATTCCGCTCGCCCCGCAGCATGGCTTCGGCCTCGGTTTCGGGGACCGGAGCTTCGGTGGTGCGGCGCCAGCGCCGCTCTTCGCCCTCGACCGTCTCGGAAAAGACCATCGCCTCGCCGCGGTGGATCCAGATGAGGAAGATCATCCCGCCTTCTTCGTGCCCGCGATAGACGACCGAGACGAAGAGCCCCTCCGCCTCGAGACTGCGGCGCAGGGCGCTGATCTGGACATCACTGCGAAGGCGCGGCGGCATTCAGCCTGCGTGGCGGGGACGGTTGGGAAAGGCAAGAACGGAGCCGGCCTCCGGTCCCGCCGCACGGCGGTAGCGCGGGAGATGATCGCTGCCGCTGATCGGCAGAGTCAGGGTCACCGTAGTGCCCGAGCCGGCTTGCGACTCGATGTCGAGCCTTCCGCCATGAGCTGTCGTGAGGGCCCGGCTGAGGGCAAGGCCAAGCCCCGTTCCCCGGGCGCCGCGCACCCCGGCTTCGCGCGCCTGGACATAACGCTGGCCGATGCGGGCCAGATCGTCCGCGCTCATCCCCACGCCGGTATCGGAAACGGTGACCACGAGCCGCCCGTCGAGAACCCGCGCGATCACGGACACCGTGCCGCGCTCGGTGAATTTGAGAGCGTTGCTCAGAAGGTTCAGGAGCACCTGACGAAGGATCTTCGGATCGATCCGCCCCTGGCCCACGGAAGGCGCGATGATCGTGTCGAGTTCGAGCCCCGCTCTTTCCGCTTCGAGCTGCATGGTTGCCGAGCAGCGTTCGATCAGCGTGCGCAGGTCCACTGTCTCGCGTTCGACCTCGACCTTGTTCGCCTCGGCCTTGGAGAGGTCGAGAAGGTCGTTGACGAGTTCCAGAACATGCTGGCCGCTTTCCTGGATGAGCTGCGCATAGTCGCGGTAGCGCCGGTCACCCAAGGGGCCGAAGCTCTCCTGCCGGAGGGCATCGGCGAAGCCGATCACAGCGTTCAGCGGCGTGCGAATCTCATGGCTGACATTGGCCAGCCGGTCCGCCT
Source organism: uncultured Caulobacterales bacterium (assembly GCA_964556115.1). Lineage (GTDB taxonomy): Bacteria > Pseudomonadota > Alphaproteobacteria > Caulobacterales > Parvularculaceae > Parvularcula. The sequence continues at coordinate 164,177 of CAZKVC010000004.1, read as the reverse complement.
CGTTCGGGCTTTCGTCCGCCGGGTTGTCGTTGCGCGCCTCGGGCATCTCCCGGTCACTGCCGATCAGTTTGGTGACAAAGCCGCCATCGCCCATCCGGCGGATGCGAAACCGCCCGAAACGCATGGCGGCACCTTGCCGAAGAGGAAGCTGCACGTCGGCCTCGCCGCACTGCGCCGCCTCGCTGACGGCATCGAGCATCGCCGGGTGCGCGCGCGCGACGACAAGGTCGGTCAGGCGCAGGCCGCGCAGATTGTCGCTATCGGTCCGGAACAACCCTGCCGCTTCTACCGAAGCGTGAAGAATCGTTCCGCGCGAATCCTGCTCCAGCCGACAGACGGCCGGACGCCGCTGGGAGCCTTGGTTCATCAGGCTTTCAGGCGTCATGGCATCAATTGTCCGGGGAATCGCATGCATGGGTTAACGCTAGGGCCTGGGGGCTTAAACTTTCCTGAACGGCGCCACCATGACGATAAGGACAGGGTGTGAGGACCCGTTGGTGGGAGCCGAAAAATGTATCATCGTGCATATCAGTCGCCGAGACTTCCGAATGGTCAGTTGGGCCCGAGGGGTTCCGTGCGATATAGGAACAGAAATCAGCCTTTTGGAGAGAGCCGTATGTCGCTCGGAAAACGGATGGCCGCTGGCCTGCTGGCCTCGGTCATGGCCCTCGGTACGGCCACTGCCGCAGACGGCGTCGTGAAAGGCGCAAAGCTCGTGGAGATGGCGGCGCAGCCTTATGTGCAGTTCCGCGACGATGTCTCTGCCGTCGCCGCCGTCGTGCCAGGCGACGCGCAAGGCATGCGTGAGGCGCACAACCGCCTGGCGAGCTACGACAACCGGGCGCTTGCCGGAGCCTGGGTGGCCTATGCCGCCATGGTGGCCGCCGACACCCCGGCCTTCGCCAGTGAGATCGAGCAGCGCATGAAATCGCGCCGCTCCAGGGAAGCTTTCCTGGAAGAGCTCGAGAGCAATCCGGCCATGATCCGGAACATTCCGGGCGCCGAGCAGGCCGTGAAGCGCATCATGACGGTCGCGACCAATGATTCCGCCCGTCTGCGTGAGATGGGCGACGCCTTCATCGCCTCTGCTTACGACATGCAGAAGGAACCCTGGGCGCGTCGCGAGCTCGCCCTTGCTGGCATGCAGCGCGTCAACAGCGCCCTCTCCTATGCCGCCAAGCGTGACTGGGCGAACTATAGCGGTCGTGAGAGTCAGCGCGGCAAGCACGGCGCTATCCGCCCAACCCTCGCGTCGCATTCGAGCTGGTCGGACAACTGGGCCGGTGTTAGCGCACCGCTGAACCCAACCGCCCGGGCCGGTACGGTCATCACCAAGGCGCTGATCGTCGGTGCGCACTACACCATGGACACCGCCACCCAGTCGCATCTCGCTTCCTTCGGCACCTCGAAGAAGTCGGAGCGTTGCTTCTCCAGCGCCAAGATGAATCTGGCCCAGTGCATCGCGGCGACGCGCACACCCTATGAAGAGGCGTTCTGCCTTGGCCAGCATGCGCTGAACGACATCTCGAGCTGCGTCGGCTGGCCCGCTGGCGCCGGTGCCGCCGGCACCTGAGCCTGAAACCTTTACCGGCAGGGCAACCGGTTGGCGGGCGCTTCTGACCTCTGGTCAGGGCGCCCGTTCCTTTTTATGGGCATGCCATGACCGACAGCCTCCCCGACTTCGAAACCATCGCCGACGACTTCGCCTTCATCGACGATTGGGACGAAAAGTACCGCTACATCATCGACCTGGGCAGACGCCTGCCGCCGCTGAGCGACGACGAACGCAGCGAAGCGAACAAGGTGCGCGGCTGCGCCAGCCAGGTCTGGCTGGTCTTCGATGAACTGGATCAGGCGGTCCGCTTTCGCGGCGACAGCGATGCGGCGATCGTCAAGGGCCTCGTCGGCCTGATGATCGCCCTCTTTTCGGGCCGTAGCAAAGAGGAGATCCAGAAGATCGACGCCCAGGCGAAGCTGGCGGAGCTCGAGCTGCAGGAGCACATCACCCCCCAGCGCTCGAACGGCGTGGTCAGCATGATCGGCCGGATCAAGGACGAGGCGGCATGAGCGAGATCGACTGGGAAATCCGCCCCTATGAGGCTGGCGACGAAGCGGCAGTCAACGCTCTTCTTCAAGAGGTCTTCGATACCGATGCCGAGGCCCGGCTGGTTCGAAAGCTGCGCGCCGATGGCGATGCGGTGATCGAGCTTGTCGCGGATAGCGAGGGGATGGTGCTCGGCTATCTGATGATGTCGTCGATGAGCCGTCCGGACAAAACTCTCGGGCTAGGCCCGGTCGCCACGGCGACGGACAAACAGCGCCTCGGGATCGCATCGAGCCTCATCGAAAGCGGGCTGGCCCTCGCACTCGTCAACGATCAGACAGCGGTTTTCCTTCTAGGCGAGCCTTCGTTCTACGAGCGCTTCGGCTTCGAGGCCGAAGCCGCGTCGAAGTTCCAGTCTCCCTATGCGGGGCCCCATTTCATGATGGCAGTGCTCGACGATGACGAAGCGCCGCGCGGCGGTGAAGCGGTCTATGCGCCAGCATTCGCGATGTTCGAGGACTAGGGTCCGGACCCTGAAGGCTTACTGACCCGAAGCGAGGCGGCCGTCTGCCAACCCCTCGCGCTTCTCCGCCTCGTCATTGCGGTAGAAGGTGTAGCTGAGGGTGATCTCGCGCACATCGTCCAGCCGCTTCTCGTCGGCAAGTTCAGGGTCGATATAGTAGGTCACCGGCATCGACATCGTCTCCCCCGGCTCCAGCCGCTGCTCGGTGAAGCAGAAGCATTCGACCTTCATGAAATAGAGCCCGGCCTTGGCAGGCTGGACGTTGAAACTGGCCGTGCCGATGACAGGCTTGTCGGACAGGTTGGTAGCCTCGTAATAGGCCAGCCCGGTCTCGCCGATACGCAGGGTCTGGCTGACCTGCTCGGGCTTGAATTCCCAAGGGAAACCCCTGGCGGTCGAAGCGTCGAAGCGCACGGTGATCTTGCGCTTCAGGACCTCGTCGGCCGAGGCATCGGCGACCTGGGTGGTGCCGCCCCAGCCCGTGACCCGGCAGAACGTGTCGTAGAGAGGCACCGCCGCGAAGCTCAAGGCGACCATGAAGGCGACGACGCCGACTACGGAAAAGGCAATGCGTGCATTCGGGTTCATGCTGCAGTCCCCGCCGACAGGTTCTGTGAGAGGCGCAGAACAGTGGTGGCGAAGACCAGCATGACGAATGCAAGGACAGCCAGAGCGATGGCGATGTTACGGCGGCCCTGGGCCTGACGCTCCGCGTCGCTCTGTCTGTGATGCTCGCCAGTCGGAAGACCCTCGCGGGCCGATGCCGGATCGACTTTCGGATCAGCCATGGAAACCTGCCCAGTGTTCAATGAGGAGCGCCGCGAAGAGGGCGAAAAGGTAGAGGATCGAAAAGCCGAAGAGGCCGCCGGCGCCCTTGTTTTCGGCTTCGGGCCGCAAGAGCCAGGCCCGGCGCAGGAACTCCGCCCCCAAAACGATCGAGGTGATGCCGTAAAGCCATCCCGCCAGAGGCAGCATGACGAGCAGCGGCGCCATGCCGACGAGAAGAAGGCTGTAAACGAAGATCTGTTCCCGGGTGGACTGATCGCCAGCGACGTTCGGCATCATGGGAATGCCGGCAGCGGCGTAGTCTTCTTTCTTGAGAAGGCTCAGCGCCCAGAAATGCGGCGGCGTCCAGACGAAGATCAGCGCGAAAAGCGCCCAGGCCTCGAAGGGCACAGTGCCCGTGACCGCTGCATAGCCTACCACGGGTGGAAGGGCGCCCGCAGCGCCGCCGATGACGATGTTCTGCGGCGTTCGCCGCTTCAGGAACATCGAATAGACGACGACGTAGAAGCCGATCGTGATCGCAAGGAGACCAGCGGCGAGGTACCCGCCCGCCAAGGCGAGGAGCCAGACCGACAGGCCGGAAAGGACAATGCCGAGGCCGAAAGCTTCAGCTGGCGGGACCTTGCCGGAAGGGATGGGGCGGGCGGCTGTACGGCTCATCTTGCCGTCGATATCGGCGTCCCACCACATGTTCAGGGCCGCTGAGGCCCCGGCCCCGAGAGCGATCGCAATCACTGACAAGATCGCGAGGCCCCAGTTCGCGACCGTACCGGGTGCGGCGACCATGCCCACAAGCGCGGTGAAGATCGACAGGCTCATCACCCTCGGCTTCAGGAGGGCCGCGTAATCGCGCGGCTCCGCCAGAAGATGCGCAGGCAGGTCGGTACCGTGGGTCTGGGTCAGGCTATCGGTCATCGTCTCGCTTCGGCCAGCTTGGTAGCGGTTACATCAAAGCGCCGCGCCCTGATATCAAGAGCGCGGCGCCTTTGTTGTTCGTCATGCCGCAGGGTGAAGCCCCGTGGGAGGAGCCCCGAAGATCCTTAGTGGATCTTCGGCAGTTCGTTGAACTGGTGGTAGGGCGGCGGGCTTGGCAGGGTCCATTCGAGGGTCGTTGCTCCTTCGCCCCACGGATTGGCCTCGGCAACGCCCTTCCTTCCGAAGAAGAAGGCCTGCAGCAGCGCCACGAACCAGATGATCATGGCGATCATGGTGATGACGTAGCCATAGGTCGAAATCTCGTTCCAATAGGCGAAGCCTTCCGGATAGTCGATGTAACGACGCGGCATGCCTTGAAGCCCGAGGAAGTGCTGCGGGAAGAAGATCAGGTTCACACCGATGAACATGATCCAGAAGTGCAGCTGACCCAGCAGCTCGTTGTATTTCACGCCGAACATCTTCTCGTGCCAGTAGTACCAAGCCGCGAAGATGGCGAACACGGCACCCAGGCTGAGCACGTAGTGGAAGTGCGCGACCACGTAGTAGGTGTCGTGGAAATAGTGGTCGATGCCGGCATTGGCGAGCACCACGCCTGTCACACCGCCAACGGTGAACAGGAAGACGAAGCCCACGGCCCAGAGCATAGGGACCTTGAAGTCGATCGACCCGCCCCACATCGTCGCGATCCACGAGAAGATCTTGATGCCTGTCGGTACCGCAATGACCATCGTCGCCGCCACGAAATAGGCTTTCATGTCGACCGAAAGACCCACCGTATACATGTGGTGCGCCCAGACGATGAAGCCGATGAAGCCGATCGCGACCATGGCGTAGGCCATGCCGAGATAGCCGAAGACGGGCTTTTTGGAGAAGGTCGAGATGATATGGCTGATGATGCCGAAGGCCGGCAGGATCAGGATGTAGACCTCCGGGTGACCGAAGAACCAGAAGAGGTGCTGGTAGAGGACCGGGTCACCGCCCCGCGCCGCATCGAAGAACGCGGTGCCGAACATGCGGTCGGTCAGCAGCATGGTGATCGCGCCGGCGAGAACCGGAAGCGACAGCACCAGGAGGAACGCCGTCACGAGCACCGCCCACGCGAAGAGCGGCATCTTGTGCAGGGTCATGCCCGGCGCACGCATGTTGAAGATGGTGGTGATGAAGTTGATCGCGCCCAGGATCGAGCTGACACCGGCAAGGTGCAGCGAGACGATCAGGAGGTCCATCGCAGGACCGCGGGTCACCGTCGAAAGCGGCGGGTAGAGCACCCAGCCCCCGCCGTAACCGAGCTCCGAACCGTATCCCGGCGCCAGCATGGACAGACCGAGAAGGGTCGCCGATGCGCCGTAGAGCCAGAACGAGATGTTGTTCATGCGCGGGAACGCCATGTCAGGCGCGCCGATCATGATGGGAACGAAGAAGTTGCCGAAACCACCGATCAGAGCGGGCATGACCATGAAGAAGATCATGATCAGGCCGTGATAGGTGATAAGCACATTGTAGAAGTTCTTGGCGCTCTCGATCTGCTCCTCGGGCGTACCCGTGGTGAAGTTGGTGAGCACGGTGATGCCGGGCTCCATGAGTTCCCAGCGCATCAGGCCCGACATCGCACCGCCGACAATGCCGGCGAGAATGGCGAAGATCAGATAGAGAATGCCGATGTCCTTGTGGTTCGTGGAGAAGAACCAACGAACGAAGAAACCCGGTTTGTGGTCGTGCTCGGCGTGAGCACCTTCATGATGAATGACGCGGTCAGTCGCACTCATAGTCGTCTCACCCTCGATTATTGCAGCGCCATCGCGCTGCCAGCGGCAACGTTGGAAGCCGCGAGTTCCTGATTGGCAAACATCGGCTCAAGACCTTCGAACTCACGACGCTCGTCGATCCATGCCTCGAATTCGTCACGGCTCACCACCCGCACCGAGATCGGCATGAAGGCGTGGTCCTTGCCGCAGATCTCCGAGCACTGGCCGTAATAGGTGTTCTCTTCGGCGACGTGGAACCAGGTCTCGTTCAGACGGCCCGGGATCGCGTCGATCTTCACGCCGAAGGCCGGCATGGCCCAGGAGTGGATGACGTCGCGCGCCGTGGTGATGACCCGGACGGTCTCGCCTGCGGGCACCACGATGTCGTTGGTGGTCGCCAGGCGATAGAGCTCGGAAGGCACCGCATCGGCTGGGGCCATCAGGGCGTCGAACTCGAAGTCACCGAAGTCGGGATAGCTGTAGGCCCAGCCCCACTGATAGCCGGAGGCCTTGATGGTGATGCTCGGCGCCGGGACAATCATGCTCTCGTCGCGGCCGAAGAGATCGAGAAGCTTCTTCTTGCCGACGCGGCCACGCCCGGCAGTGATAGCAAGGCGTTCACCGGCCGGAAGTGCCTGAGCAAGGCTGACCTGCACGACCTCGTCGCCAAGACCTGAGATAGCGTAGTCGTCGCCCGGTTGCAGCAGGCGCCGCTCGCCGCCGTCACCGATCGCCGCCACTTCGATGTGGCGCTGATTGGTGACCATACGGCTTTCGGGGAAATCGTTCTCGAAAGCGAACTCGGTGGTGCTCGCCTCGTCATACTCGAAGACCTGGCCATCCGGCATGACGTCCTCGACCTGCAGCAGGTCGAAGGACGGCACGGCGGTGATCCAGAGGATCAGCACCGGAATGGCGGTCCAGAGAACCTCGACCAGCGTGTTGTGGCTGAATTTCTTCGCCACCGGGTTGGCGCGCTTGTTGTAGCGCACGGCGACCCAAACGATCAGGGCCAGAACGAAGAAGCTGATGCCCAGCTTCATCGGCAGGAGGACCCCGTCGTAGAAGACGTGGATTTGCGAGGCGACCGGGGTCGCTGCGTCACGCAGGCCGGTGCCGATCGGATTGGGCAGGTCCGCGCTGGACTGGGCGAGCGCGGGGTCTGCGGCGAGAAGGCTGATCATGGCTGCACCGAGTGCAGCAGCGAACATACGGGTCATGGGGCTCTAATAGGGATGAATGCTTACCGTTGTCGCCCCCCTAGCGACAGTTTTTTCGTCGCAGAAGCCCTCTTTTTTGTCTCACCCGCGAAAAGTTTGGCAGGCGGCAGGCCCCCTTGTGCTTTCGCCCTCAGCGCCTCAGTTGTCAGGGCCGGAGGATGTCCATGAGCTTCTTTTTTACCGAAACCGATCTCGACGAGGCGCGGACCAAGGCGATCATCGATCAGGCCCTGGGCCATGCCGACGACGGTGAGCTGTTCCTCGAATACGCTCAGTCCGAGAGCTTCGTCTGGGACGACGGACGCCTCAAGAATGCTTCCTACGATATGAGTCAGGGTTTTGGCCTGCGCTCGGTCCTTGGCGAGACGATCGCCTTCGCCCACGCCTCCGAGCTATCCGAAGCGGCGCTCAAACGCGCCGCCGGATCGGTGGAGGCGGTGAAGACCGGCCATGGCGGCACCCTCGCCGCGCCGCCTGCCCGCACCAACCGGCATCTTTATGCCGCCGACGATCCGCTCTCGGCGGTGCCCTTCGAGGTGAAGACCAAGCTGCTTCAGGACATCGACACCTATGCGCGCGGCAAGGATCCGCGGGTCAGCCAGGTCTCGGTTTCCCTTTCGGGCGAATGGGTGCTTGTCGAGATCGTCCGTCCGGGCGGCGAGACCGTGCAAGACATCAGGCCGCTGGTGCGCCTGAACGTCTCCGTCACCGCAAGGGACGGCGACCGCCGCGAGACCGGCTCCACCGGGGCCGGCGGACGCGAGACCTATGACCGGCTGCTCGAGCCCTCCTTCTGGCAATCCCAGGTCGACGAGGCGCTGCGCATGGCCCTGGTCAATCTTGAGGCGGTGCCCGCGCCTGCGGGCGAGATGGAGGTCGTTCTCGGCTCTGGCTGGACGGGCGTGCTGCTTCATGAGGCCGTCGGACATGGCCTCGAAGGCGACTTCAACCGCAAGAAGACCTCGGCCTTCGCGGGCCTCCTTGGCGAGCAGGTGGCTGCGGACGGGGTCACCGTGATCGACGACGGCACACTCGAAGGGCGCCGCGGCTCCCTGACCATCGACGACGAAGGCACGCCGACCTCGCGCACCACGCTGATCGAGGACGGCAAGCTCGTCGGCTTCATGCAGGACCGGATGAACGCACGGCTGATGGGCGTCTCGCCCACGGGCAATGGCCGCCGCGAGAGCCATCAGCACGCGCCGATGCCGCGTATGACCAACACATTCATGCTGGGCGGGGACAAATCCCGGGCCGAGCTGATCGAGAGCGTCAAGGACGGCATCTTCGCCGTCAATTTCGCCGGCGGTCAGGTGGACATCACCTCGGGCAAGTTCGTCTTCAATTGCACGGAGGCCTACCGCATCCAGAACGGCAAGCTGGGCGCACCGCTCAAGAATGTCGCGCTGATCGGCGACGGTCCGACAGTGATGAAGCGGGTCTCGATGATCGGCAACGACTTCGAGCTCGACCCCGGCATCGGGGTCTGCGGCAAGGCGGGCCAGGGCGTTCCCGTAGGCGTCGGCCAGCCGAGCCTGAAGATCGACGCCCTGACGGTGGGCGGGGCGGGTTAGGCGACCCCCTTGCCCTCGCGCATCGCCATCAGTGTCCTGTAAGCCGCGTTGACCTGAGCGGCCTCGACCTGGGCCGCTCGCACCACATCCTCAGCGGCGCCGCGGCCACGGATCTTGTCGGGATGGCATTCCTGAATGCGCCGCCGCCATGCGGCTTTCAGCTCTTCCTGGCTTGCGCCCGGCCTGACATCGAGAATGCGGCAGGGATCGTTCCCGCCATAGGCCGCCGAAGCGCGCGGTTTGCCTGTCCCCCTGCGGTGACGCGGCCGCTCCGGCGCGGCTTCGCTTCTCGTTTCCGCTTCTCTGTCACCGAGCATCATCGCGGCGATCTGGTCGCGGGCGATGGCAATTTCGCCGCTCGAGGTCCGGACGGTCAGGAACGGGTTCGATCGCTCGAGAAGGCTTCCCACGCTCTCGCTTGCCCGCAGATTGAGAACACCCTTGAACCGGCGGCCATCGCGAAGATGGATGACCACGGGCCGGGGTGTCAGTTTCTGGCGCGGTACAGCGCTTTCGAACATGGTTGCTCCTTTATGACCAACCCCTATGCAGGAGCTGTGCCGACCGAGACCGTTACCCGCTTCGCCCCGTCCCCCACCGGGGGCCTGCACCTCGGGCACGCTTATTCATGCTTTCTTAACCATGATATGGCGCGCATGCGCGAGGGCCAATTTATCCTCAGGATCGAGGACATCGACCAGCAGCGCTGCCGCCCCGAATTCGAACAGGCGATCCTGCGTGACCTTCAATGGCTGGGCATCGAATGGGAGGGGCCGGTCCTGCGTCAATCCGAGCACTTGGAGCGCTACAAGGACGGCCTTGGCGAATTGCAGGCAGCGGGCCTTCTCTATCGCTGCTTCAGGACCCGAAAGGAGCTTTCCGCCCTCGCCTCCGCCCCCCACGGTCCCGAAGGCGCGCTTCGGCCCGGCCCGCTACCGGCAGCGGAGGAGGACAGGTTTCTCTCCGACGGGCGCGCTTTTTCATGGCGGCTCAACATGGCCACGGCCATGACGCGGATGGGCGAAGTCGTTGTCTATACCGAGGAAAGCGAAGACGGCACGCGGCATCAGCGCCGGGCCGACCTGACAGAACTCGGTGATATTGTCCTTGGCCGGAAGGATTTTCCGGCAAGTTATCATCTGGCGTCGGCTCTTGACGATGCCCGGCAGGGGATCACCCTCGTCTATCGCGGCGAGGACCTGCGCGACGCCCTGCCGGTCCACCGCCTGCTGCAGGAGCTCCTCGGCTTGCCCGCGCCTGCCTATCGGCATCACAGGCTGATCCTCGGGGAGGACGGCAAGAGGCTCGCCAAGCGGGACAAAGCGAAGACCCTGGCGGCTCTGCGCGACAGTGGTGTCAGCCCGGAAGGGATCAGGCGGCGGCTTGATCTCGCACCGGCACCCGCCGGGTCTTGAGCTGCGCCAGCGCCCATAGCCGCTCGAGGCTCTCTTCGAGCATTGTCAGCTTACGATCGAACTCGATCTCGTCGCGGCAGTCTTCGACCAGGCTGCACGCGTAGGCGACCGTCGTGCGCTCGCGGCCCAATGGCGCGCCCGCATCCTGATACGTGCCGCCAAAGGTGACATGCATGAGGTACATCGCCACCTGCCGCGCGAAGGCGACATCCTTCAGGCCGCGTGATTTCTCCTGCATGCATCTCTTGTCGACCGAAAACGCCCTTGCACTGACAGTCAGTGCAAGGTCCGCCGCCAGTTCCCAATCCGCGGCGCCCTGTGGCCGCTGCTCCGCTCTCAACACGCGGTTCTCCCCTCGAATTCAACTCAACGTGATCTCATTCTAGAGGACGAAACAGATGCGTGGATAAGATTCTGAAAGCTTATCCGATTGATTTTAGGTCAATTCTCCCGTTCCGGAGTAAGGTTTTGGCAAGCCGCTCAAGACGCCAGTTTGGCAAGCTCTTCGCGGATGAGGTCAGCAAGGCGCGAGGCCGCTTCGGCCAGAGGAAGCTCCTTCTTCTCACCGCTCCGGCGATCTTTCCATTCGGCCGCACCGTTCTTCATGCCGCGCGGGCCAACGGTGAGCTGGTGGGGGATACCGCACAGGTCCATCCGCGCGAACTTCTCCCCGGCCCGGTCCTGCGTGTCGTCATGCAGCACCTCGACGCCCAGCGCTTCCAGCTCCGCCTCAAGCTTGGCGCAAGCAGCGCTGACTTCCTCATCGGCGGGCTTCAGATTGACGATACCCACGTGGAAGGGCGCGACGCTGAGCGGCCAGACCGGGCCGTCTTCATCATTATGCGCCTCGATCAGTGCACCAACCAGACGAGAAACGCCGATACCGTAGGAACCCATCTCCATGGGCACTTCTTCACCCTCGGCGGTCTGCACCCGGGCACGCATCGGCTCGGAATATTTCGTACCGAAATAGAAGATATGCCCGACTTCGATACCGCGCAGGGAAAGCTTCTCGTCGTCGGGAACAGCATCGAAGGCGGCCTGGTCGTGCATTTCGTCCGTAGCCGCATAATGCGCCGTCCAATCCGCGAAGATCCCTTCGAGGTCGCCGTCAAAATCGGTATCGGCACCGGGCACGGGTTTGCCGATCAGCCGCCGGTCGAGGAAGACGTCGCTTTCGCCGTTCTCGGCGAGGACCACGAATTCATGGGTCAGGTCGCCGCCGATCGGTCCGGGATCGGCCTTCACCGGCACCGTGGCAAGCCCCATCCGCCGGAAGGTGCGCAGATAGGCAGCGAACATCTTCAGGTAGCTCTTGCGGGCATTCTCGGGCGAAGCATCGAAGCTGTAGGTATCCTTCATCAGGAACTCACGCCCGCGCATCACGCCGAAACGCGGCCTGAGCTCATCCCGGAACTTCCACTGGATATGGTAGAGGAGCTTGGGGAGCTGCTTGTAGGATTTGGTATTGGCCCGGACGATCTCGGTGACCATTTCCTCATTGGTCGGACCATAAAGCATGTCGCGGCCCGAGCGGTCCTTGATGCGCAGCATTTCGGGGCCATAGGCATCGAACCGTCCGCTCTCGTCCCAAAGGCTTGCAGGCTGGATCGTCGGCATCAGGAGCTCGACAGCCCCCGCCCGTTCCTGCTCCTCGCGGACGATCGCCTCGATCTTGCGAAGAACGCGCAAGCCGAGAGGAAGCCATGCATAGATGCCCGCCGCTTCCTGGCGCACCATGCCCGCGCGGAGCATAAAGCGGTGCGACGCGATCTGTGCCTCGCCCGGGGTTTCCTTCAGCGTGGGAAGGTAGAAGCGGCTAAGTCGCATGGCCTGTCATCCTTTCTGACGGGCCCGCATAGGCGGCGTGAGCGCCGCTGGCAATCAGGCGCAGCCGCCTTCCATCTCCGCGATCCAGGCTTCGATGAGGGCGAGCCCCTCTTCATGGACAAGGCTCCGGCCAAGCTCCGGCATCATCGCGCCGGGATCCTTGGAAGCGAGGCGGTAGGTGAGGATCGACTGCCCCGGTGCCCCAGGGTCGATCCCGTAGCGCCGCCCCCCCGTGCCCGAACCCGCGGCAATGGGCAGCTTGCAGCGGCCAAGCGCAGGTCCATCGGCATCGAGGGTCAGATCGAGGCCGGAGGTGTCAGCGGGTCCGACAGGGTTGTGGCAGTGCGCGCAGTTCGCATCGAGATAGCTCCGCGCCCGCGCATCGAGAGAAGCTTTCTCATCGAGCCAGGACACCTGCGACGGAGCCGGCGCGCCGGGCTCTCTTGCGAGCCCCGCATCGACCCAATGCGCGAGCTGGTTCTTCGCGCCCCCGCCATAGTCATAGGCGCGATTCAGCTGCCCCGGTTTCGGCCCGATCGGCATGATCCTGGCCGTCGTCGCATTGGTCGCGTGGCAGGCTGCGCACTGGTTCTCGTTCGGAACGATATAGGCGAAGTCCTGCGCGCCGCTGTCCGTGGCGAGCTGCATGGGAATGACGGCGCCGGTCCGCTTGAGCCGGGCATCGGTCTGCTCTTCGTTCCAGATGTAGGAAACCGGATGCCAGCCATCCTGTCTGCGCACGAGAAGCCGGGTTTCGAGAAGACGGTGATCCGCAAGCGAAAGGCCAGCGCCGTGATGGACGGGGTCGCGGTCATCCGCCTTCAGGACCGAGCCGCCCTCGCCCCGGGGGTAGTAGAACGTCTTGGTGATGACGGTCCCTACCGGGAAATCGAAGACCTCGTCGTCTTCATAAGCTCCGGGGCCGTTCGGCGACCAGATCGTCCGGAGCTTGTGGGCGTAGTCGGTGAAAAGCGGCGTGTTCAGAGCATAGGGCGTAACGCCGTTTCCCAGAACCAGCGCATCGCCGCTTATTCCGATGGCGCCCCATTCGGACAGAAGCTGCGGGTTGGCGCCGGGGTAGTAGGAAGGCTCAGGCGTCTGCTCCCGGCTGCACGCCGCAACAAGGACGAGCAGGACGCCCAGAAGAAGGCCCCTCGGCACGGCGGTCAGCCCCGGTCAGCGGCAGCCAGCCGGACTTCGTCGAGTGGCGGCAGCTCACAGCGGAAAGGCTCCGAAGACACGGTAATGTTCTTCGAGCCGTTCGGCAGGTCGGCGTTCATGACCTCGGCGTCGGTGTCGGCGATGCAGATCTCCGCTGCCCGCCCTTCAGGGGCGAAGCCGTCCCACAGGATGTGCGGAAGCCGGCCGTTCATGCCGAACTTCATGAGCTTCAGCGCCTTCAGCTGCGCCCCGTCCGGCTTGTCGCCGCCGCCTTCCAGGACATTGTCATGGATATTGATCCGCTCAGGATAGGGGTCGAAACTGTCCGACCAGCTGTCCTCGGCATAGTTCGAGCTGTAGACGGAGGAAACGATGATGTTCGCCGTCCGGTTGTCACGGATGCGGTTGTCGAAAATCTCGACGTCATCATGGGAGTTCACCACCACCCCCGAGCCGCCGGGGATGGAGGCAACCGGCGTCCCCGGATGGCCGAAATTCGCTAAGTCGTTCTCATAGACCTCATTGTCGAAGATCCGCACACGCCCGCCTTCCTGGGACAGGTTGGGCATGTTGAAGACCAGGATGCCGCCGGTGTTGTTGGTCGCAACGTTGCCGTAGACGTCCGCATCCTGCGTGTTCTCGATCTCGATACCGGCCACGTTCTCCGTCGCGCGGTTGTTGCGCACGACGACGTTGCGCGACTGGCCGACATAGATGCCTGCATCCGAAGCGCCGACGGCCTCGGAATCCTCGATCAGCACATTCGTCGTCTGCACCGGGTAGAAGCCGTAAGCGCCGTTCTCGGTCTTGGGGCCGCCCGTCCAGGCGACCCGCACCCGCCTGATCGTCACGCCGTCCGCTTCGTTGATCTTCAGGCCATCACCCTTGGCGTCCTCGATCGAGAGGTCTTCGATCACGAAGTCATCGCCCGTTACCAAAAGTCCTTCGGCGCCAGCCACTTGGCCCTTGAAACTGAGAACGGTCTCATTCATTCCCTGCCCGCGCAAGATAACTCCGTCGGCCGTCAGGCTGAGGCCCCGGTCCAGGGAGAAGGTACCGGCGGGCAGCTCGATCACCTCGCCGGGCGCGGCATCCAGCAACCGGGTCTGCAGCATGTCCTGAAAATCGGCATCGGCCGACGGCGCTTCGGCACGTTCGCCACAAGCCACCAGAGCAAGACCAGCAGCCGATAGAATAATAATGCGCATAACGACCCTCCTGCGCCAGAAATATGAAGCGAATTCATTGACGAAGCAAGCTTCTACTCTGACACCAATTCATGTTACAGGAAGACCGTGCAGCAAGCGATCCAAAGACCACCGCCCAAACAGCCCCGCGCAGAGGCCAAGCGTTCGCATATCCTTCGGGTCACGGAGGAGCTGCTGGACGGGATGCCGCCGAGCGAGATCACCACGCGACTGATCGCGCAGTCCGCGGAGATCCCGATCGGATCGGTCTACCGCTACTTCGCCAATGTGGAGGCGGTCCTGCATGAGCTTTTCGAGCGCTTCAACGCCGATACGCTGGAAGCGATGACGGCGATCAGGGGCCGCGAGAAGCCTTGGCGCGAGCACCTTCACGACACGGTCGAGGTGATTCGCGATATGCATCAGCGCCACCCCGCCTATGGCGCGGTGATGAATTTCGTCAGGCGGGACGGCACGCATGACGACCGGCCGATGATGCTCGCCCTGGCCAAGGCGTTGAGCGAAGCGGGGCCTCACCTCAGCGAAGCGCAGACCAGGAACATCGCTGCGACCGCGAACCTGATCATGGAAGCGGTGGAAAGCCGGTACCATACGCTTGAGGGAGAGAAGGCAAGGCTCGCCTTTGACGAAGGGGTCATTGCCCTCGAAGCCTATCTCGAGCGCTATCTCGATATCTGAAGCTGGCTTGATCCGGCCTGTGGGCAGGACTTAAGGCGAGGCGTTCGAAAAACCCTCGCCGCCCATGCCGGACCCGCCATGCCGCTTCTTTCGGTCATCATCGTCAATTATAACGCCGGCGACCGGCTGGCCCGCGCGGTCGAAGCCCTGCGCGCCCAGACAATGCGAGACTTCGAGGTCCTCATCCTCGACAATGCGTCTACCGATGGCTCGCTTGACCTTGTGAAGGCTGAAGGTCTCGACCTTCGCATTCTTCCCCAAGCGGAGAATCTGGGTTTCGCGGCGGGCAACAACATCGCCGTGAAGGAAGCCACAGGCCAGTGGCTGGCCTTTCTCAACCCCGATGCCTATGCCGAGCCGAACTGGCTCGAAGAGATCACGAGTGCCATCGCTCGCTATCCGGGGGTGGAGGCTTTCGGATCGACCCAGCTTGACGCCGAGGACCCTTCGCTCATCGACGGCGCGGGGGACTGCTACAGCATCTTCGGGATCTACTATCGCGCCCTTCACGGAATGTCCGCTGACAGATTGCCCGAAGACGCGGAAGTCTTCGCGCCCTGCGCGGCGGCAGCAATCTACAGCCGCGCGCGCTTCGAAGCTTTGGGCGGATTCGATGAGCGCTTCTTCTGTTATGGGGAGGACGTGGATCTTGGTTTCAGGCACCGTCTTGCGGGTGGGCGCTGCGTCCAGCTTCGCCAGGCGGTCGTCCACCACGAGGGGTCGGGCATCACCGGGAAGGTCAGTGAATTCACCGTCTATCATGGCCACCGCAACCGGATATGGGTCGCCTACAAGAACCTCCCGCCCGCTCTTTACCGAGCGACCACCCCTCTGCGCATGGCGGTCGATCGCGCCCTCGCAAGACGGTTTGCGAAACTCGGCCTCAAAGGCGCCTACAGCCGGGCTTTGAAGGACGGATACGGACGGCTTTCGGAATTCACTGACGACCGCGAACGCCTTCGGCAGGAACGGAAAGTCAGCGTCAGCGAACTCCTGCGGCTGGTGGTCGTCTCACCGGCAGCCGTCCATCGTCATGAGGGCAAATTCATGTCGCCCCCGGAGAAAGCCTGAACGTCGGGCCTATTCTTCGTAGACGAAGGGTGATTCGAAAACGCCGAAGGAAGGCGCGGCTTTGTCCTTCTCCGAAAGGACGACATCGCCGCCGCGGTAGGGCCAGTCGATGGCGAGTTCTTCGGACAGCCAGTGCACGGACCCGTCGGACGCACCATCGTAATAGTCGGTGACCTTGTAAGCGACGAGGCAGTCGTCTTCGAGGGTCATGAAACCGTGCAGGAACCCCTTCGGCACGAGCATCTGCTTGAAATTCTCGGCCGAGAGTTCCTGCGTCACCACCTCGCCATAGGTGGGAGAGCCGCGGCGTATGTCGACGGCGACGTCAAGAATACGTCCCTTCAGCACACGCACCAGCTTGTCCTGAGCGAAGGGCGGCGCCTGATAATGCAGGCCCCGGACGGTGTAGCGGTCGGCCGAGCGGGAAACGTTGTCCTGAACGAAAGTCAGCCCCGGACAGAGCTCGTCGAAGACCCTCTTGTTGTAGCTTTCCATGAAATAGCCGCGATCGTCGCCGAACACCTTCGGCATCAGCACTTTCACGTCAGGAATGGCGAGGGTCTCGGCTTTCATGGGGGAGCGTCTTTCCAAAAAGGCGTATCAGTCGTCGATCAGCGGGTTGGCTTCGTCTGCCACCCATTTCAGATAGGCGCCATAGCCGCTCTTCATCAGCGGTTCGGCCAGCCGGAGGAGCTGGTCGCGGCCGATATAGCCGCGTCGGTAGGCGATCTCCTCGACACAGCCGACCTTCAGGCCCTGGCGTTCCTCGATGGTTTCGACGAACTGCGCGGCCTGGAGAAGCGAGGTGTAGGTCCCGGTATCGAGCCAGGCGAAACCGCGGGTGAGACGTTCGACCTGCAGCGCACCATCATGCAGGTACATCTCGTTCAGCGTCGTAATCTCGAGCTCTCCGCGTGCGGAGGGCTCGACCTTACGGGCGCGTTCGCAGACAGTTTCATCGTAGAAGTACAGCCCCGTGACGGCGTAGTTCGATTTGGGGTTCGAAGGCTTCTCCTCGATGCTGACAGCCTGGCCGTCCTTGTCGAATTCGACGACGCCGTAGCGCTCCGGATCCTGAACATGGCTGCCGAACACCACGGCGCCGCTTTCGAGATTTCCGGCGCGCAGCAGCATGTCGCTGAGGCCCTGCCCGTAGAAGATATTGTCCCCAAGGACGAGGGCGCATTTGTCGCCGGCGATGAAATCCTCGCCGATATGGAACGCCTGCGCCAACCCTTCTGGCTTTTCCTGCACAGCGTAGGACAGGGAGATGCCCCAATCGCTGCCGTCGCCGAGAAGGCGCTCGAAGATCTGCCGGTCTTCTGGGGTGGTGATGATCATGATCTCCCTGATTCCGGCCAGCATCAGGACCGAAAGCGGGTAGTAGATCATTGGTTTGTCATAGACCGGCAGCAGCTGCTTGCAGGCCGCCTTGGTGATCGGATAAAGCCGCGTGCCCGAGCCGCCTGCCAATATCAAGCCTTTCATCAGGCATTCCTCCGTAGACTTCTCATTGCGCTGAAGACTTGGCGAGACCGAGGCGTTCGTCCTTGAAGCCCCGTTCACGGATGGCCTTCAGCCACCAGTCGTTTTCGAGGTACCACTCAACGGTCTTGCGCAGGCCTTCCTCGACATTGGTTTGGGGCGACCATCCGAGTTCACGCTCGATCTTGCTTGCATCGATGGCGTAGCGAAGGTCGTGTCCCGGCCGATCGGTGACGTACTCGATCAGCTGGTCATGCGGTGCGTTCGACGGGAACCTCTCGTCCATCAGCGAGCAGATCGTCTTGACGAGGTCGATGTTCCGTCGCTCGTTATTGCCGCCGATATTGTAGGTCTCACCCTCCCGGCCCTTCTCGAGAACCAGCAGAAGCGCATCGGCGTGATCGTCCACGTAAAGCCAGTCGCGGATGTTCTCGCCCTTGCCGTAGACCGGGATCGTCTGCTGGTCTCTGGCTGCCAGGACGACGACCGGGATCAGCTTCTCGGGAAACTGGAACGGGCCGTAATTGTTCGAGCAATTGCTGGTGACGACTGGAAGCCCGAAGGTCTCGCTCCACGCCCTGACGAGGAAATCGGAACCCGCCTTGGATGCTGAATACGGAGAGTTCGGCGCGTAGGGCGTCTCTTCCGTGAAGAGGCCGGTCTCCCCCAATGTTCCGTAGACCTCATCGGTCGAGACATGGTGGAAGCGGAAACGCTCTTTCCGCTCGCCGTCCAGACCCTGATAATAGCGGCGCGCTTCGTCGAGGAGCGTGTAGGTTCCTACAAGATTGGTCTGGATGAAGGCGCCCGGTCCGTCGATCGAGCGGTCGACATGGGACTCTGCTGCCAGATGCATGATCGCGTCAGGCTCGTGGTCCGCAAGCGCTTGCCTCACCGCCCCGGCGTCGCAGATGTCGCCCTCGACGAAGGCGTAACCGGAACGATCCGTATAGCCCTTCAGATTGTCGAGATTGGCGGCGTAGGTCAGCTTGTCGAAGTTGACGATATCGAGACCCCGGTCCAGCGCGATGCGCACCACGGCCGAGCCGATGAACCCGGCACCGCCGGTCACCAAGATTTTCTTCACGTTGCGTCCTCTTCTCGAATGCGGTGGCCCTGCCCGAGGGCGAGGCTTCCGATGCCCATGCAAATCGCTGGCCGCGGCATCCGGGCGCAGGAGGTTTCTGTCAAGCGTCGTAGCCGATCAGAACGGATTGAGGGCGTAGCCCTGCGCCTGAAGAACTGCATGCGCCGTCATTGCGGAAAGAGCCATCTCGACACCGTCGATCAAATCCTCGGGCGCAACGCCCTGGGCGGCTGCCGACTGCCCGCAAACGGCGATCCTGACGCCGTTCTCCAGCAGCGCCTCCACGAGAGCCCTGTTGGCATTCGCGCCGTCCCTGCCTTCCTTCATGACATCGAAGACCGCTCCGCCATGCACCACCAGCGCCAGCTCCATCGGTGCAGGCGCGAGGCCGCCCTTCCCATGCATGTTCACGAAGCGGGCCAGCTTGGTGATGTCTCGGTTGAGCGCTCCATCTTTGGCGGGTGATGCGAGGTCATAGGAGAGCTTGAGCGTCATGCCCTCGGGGACCTCAAAGCTGGTCTCGATATCGGCCACCTTCCCGAATTCAGGCATCACCGAACCTTGGACGAAAGGCGTCTCCTCAGCCGTGGCGGCGGCAAAGAGCGACGCGAGAACGGCCGGAACCGCGAGCATGAATGAAGGCATGTTGTTGTCCCACTTTTGGCGCTGTCCCAGCTAGCCAGCTTCAGGCCCTACAGCCAGCGCCCTTTCATCGGGGGCGCAGGGCGCGGCCGGCCTTCCATTGGAACCCTCCGGCGCCTATCTGAGCGCCCTGTTCGCCGAGAGCTCGCCCAAGGAGGCCCGCGTTGATCGAAACCGTCCCTACCAGTTTCACCCCGCTTCCCGGGCTTGTCGGCGGGGTCATGATCGGCCTCTCGGCTGTTCTTCTCATGCTTTCCGCGGGCAAGATCGCCGGGATCAGCGGCATCCTCGCCGGTGGTCTTGGGCCGAACGGAGAGGGACGGTCCTGGCGCCTTGCCTTTCTGGGCGGCCTGCTGCTGCCCGGATTCGCCTTGGCACTGATGGGGGCCGTCCCATCCCTGACGGTCACGGCATCCTGGCCGATCCTCATCATCGCAGGGCTCCTCGTCGGCTACGGCACCCGCCTTGGTTCTGGCTGCACCAGCGGCCACGGCGTCTGCGGCCTCGCAAGACTGTCCGGGCGCTCTCTTGCGGCTGTGGCAACCTTCATGGCAGCAGGCTTCATCACCGTCGCCCTGATCCGCTTTTTCCTCGGAGGTTTCTGATGCGTGCCGCGCTCGCCGCTTTTCTCATCGGGTCCCTCTTTGGCGGGGGCCTGATCGTCTCCGGCATGACCAACCCGGCCAAGGTCCAGAACTTCCTCGATATCTTTGGGCAGTGGGACCCCACCCTTGCCTTCGTCATGGGCGGCGCGCTTCTGACGACATTCATCGGGTATCGCCTGGTATGGAGGCGCTCCTCTCCGCTCGACGCCGCAAGCTTTGATATTCCGACGACCAGCGAAGTGACGAAGCCGCTTCTGATCGGCAGCGGCCTCTTCGGTGTCGGTTGGGGTCTGGCGGGCCTCTGCCCCGGTCCAGCCATCGCTGTTCTTCCGATGGCGCCTGTCGATGCGACGATCTTCTTCGTGGGGCTCTATGGCGGCATCCTCGCCTTTCAGCTGACCAACCGGGCGGCTGCTTCACCAAGCACGACATCCTCAGCTAAAGCAGCCCCGTCAAAGTAGCGGATGGCCCCTTGAGGCTTCCCGGCGGCGCTGCTCGCTGACGGCGGAGCGACACGAACGGGTTAGAAACTGGTCTCGCCTGCGACGCGATGTAGCTGTTGGCCTATGACCGATACCGAACGCCCACTCGTCGTCATTACCGGAGGCGCTGGCGATATCGGCGCGAGCCTCGTGCGGCGCCTGAAAGACCGCTACCGCGTCGCGGTCCTCGACCGTCACGAACCAAAGGACGTCTTCGCATACGAGGCGATCGACCTCACGGACGAGCGGTCGATCAGCAAGGCTTTGGAAGGCGTGGCCGGGAAAGGCGGACGCCGCTTCGCTGCCGTCATCCATCTCGCTGCCTATTTCGATTTCACGGGCGAGGACGACCCCAAATACGAAGCCGTCAACGAAGAGGGTACGCGGTACCTGATGAAGGCGCTTCAGGCCTACGAGGTCGAACGCTTCGTCTATTCGGGCACGATGCTGGTTCACGAAGCGAAGCAGCCCGGTGAGATCATCGACGAGCAAGCCCCGGTCGAACCGGGATGGGCCTACCCGAAATCAAAGGCACGAACCGAAGCAATCATCCGCGAACACCGCGGAAGCGTGCCGGTCACTCTCCTCCACCTGGCCGGTCTCTATGACGAGGATACGGCCGTGCCCACGCTCTCGCACCAGATTGCGCGTGTCTATGAGAAGTCGCTGAAGTCCGGCTTCTACGCAGGCGACCTCGACGCCGGGCAGGCCTTCGTTCACCGCGATGATGCTATGGATGCTTTTGTTCGCGTGGTGGACCGTCGCCGTGAGCTGCCTGCCGAGCATGCGGTGCTGATCGGCGAGCGGGAGGCCGTCAGCTATCATCGCCTGCAGGAATGCCTGGGTGAGTTGATCCACGGGAAGAGCCGCTGGGCGACCCTGGCCATGCCAGCCCCCGTGGCAAAGGCTGCTGCGAAAGCGCAGCTGAAATCGGAACCGATCGTCCCTGACGACATCGACCGCGGGCAGAAGCCCTTCATCCGGCCCTTCATGATCGATCTGGCATCGGATCATTACGCGCTTAATACGGACAAAGCCGAACGCCTTCTGGGCTGGCGGGCCGAGCACTTCATTCTCGATACCCTGCCGGAAATGGTCCGGCGGCTGAAAGCTGATCCGGCGGCATGGTATGAACGCAACCGCATCCGTCCGCCGCGCTGGCTCGAACAGGCAGAAAAGCGCGGCGACGATCCCGAGCGCGTCCGCGCCGATGCGGAACGGACCGCCCGGTCCCAGCACGACGCCAATCGCTGGGCACCTTTCGCCGTCATGTTCATGGCGAGCTGGCTCCTGACCGCGCCGGTCTTCCTTGGTTACGAGAGCACCTTCCTGGCATGGAGCGATGTGCTGTCCGGGCTTGCGGTATTGGTGCTGGGCGCGCTGACCATGAAACGGGCTCTGGGCCTTCTACGCTGGGCGGTTGCCCTTGTCGGCATCTGGGTGATGTTCGCGCCGCTTGTCGTCTCGACGCCGTCCGCTGCCGCCTATCTTCATGGCACGGTGATAGGAACGGTGATCTTTGGCCTGGCCGTCGCCATACCGCCGGTGCCCGGCATCTCTGCCGTGGGAAAGGAGACGGGACCACTGGTTCCGCCGGGATGGACCTTCAATCCGTCCGCCTGGCTCCAGCGATTGCCGGTGATCGTCCTCGCCATCGTGGGGCTGCATGTCTCGCGCTACCTGACCGCCTACCAGCTCGGCCATATCGACAGCGTCTGGGAGCCGTTCTTCGGCGGCGCCCCCGGCGATCCCCAGAACGGCACCGAAGAGATCATCACCTCGTCGATCTCGGAAGCCTGGCCTGTCTCCGACGCGGGCGTAGGTGCCCTGACCTACATGCTGGAAATCCTGACGGGCCTCGTCGGCTCGACGCGGCGGTGGCGGACGATGCCGTGGCTGGTCCTGCTCTTCGGTATCATGATCGTGCCGCTCGGTATCGTATCGATCACCTTCATCATCATCCAGCCCATCCTGATCGGTACCTGGTGCACCTTGTGCCTGATCGCCGCGGCTGCGATGCTGATCCAGATCCCCTATTCCGTCGACGAACTGGTCGCGACCTGCGAGTATCTCTGGCGCAAGCACAAGGCCGGTGAGCCGGCTTTCCGTATCCTGTTCACAGGAGGCACGGACGAAGGCGAGGACGAGGAGCCGGCGGACGAATTCTCACGCCCTCTCAAGGAACAGGTCGCCGATGTCTTCACTGGCGGGATCACCCTGCCAAGGACCCTTCTGGCGAGCCTCGTGCTCGGCACCGGCCTCATGTTCACCCGCCTGACCCTCGGCGCGAATGGCGGTCTTGCCAATGGCGACCACCTGATCGGCGCGATCGTCGTGACGATCACCGTGACGGCTGCGGCGGAGTCGATGCGAGCTTTCCGCTTTCTGAACATACCGATGGGTGCAGCTCTCGTCATTCTTCCGTTTGCCTATGGCGAGGACCTGATCGGCACCGCATTGCGGGTCATCGCAGGCCTTGCAATCATCGCATTCGCCTTTCCGAAAGGCCCCATTCGCAGCGGCTATGGTGCCTGGTCGAAGCTGATCGTCTAGGCAGATGGACGACGCGGATAAGAGGAGTACACGGTAGGATGCTGGAATGGTCCCTTACCGGTTCGTATTGCGGCCCGTCCGTCGAACCTGCCGCCCTTCTAACGGCATGGAACACCGACCCATTCCTTCTGGCAGCGCTGCTGGCCACTGGCGCCTTGTTCTGGCGCCTCGACCGTAGGTGGGGCAATGCCGGGACCGCCCTTCTCTTCCTTGCGTTCGTATCCCCACTCTGTGCGCTGAGCGTCTCGCTCTTTTCCGCAAGGGCCCTTCACCATGTCGTCCTGATCGCCATCGCAGCGCCTTGCCTCGCCATGGCTCTTCGTAAGGGCGGTCGTGCACAGAAGCCTTGCCTTTCAGCACTTCCTGCGAGCCTTCTTCATGCTGTCGTCCTCTGGGGCTGGCACGTCCCGGCCGCTTATGAGGCGGCCCTTGCCAATGTCGCGGTCTACTGGATCATGGAGATCAGCTTACTGATGAGCTCACTTCTGCTCTGGCAAGCTGCGCTTTCCTCCCGCGCCCGGCTCGGCAGTTCACTGGCCCTTCTCAGCACCATGATGCAGATGGGCCTCCTCGGCGCACTCCTCACCTTTGCAGGCCGCCCTCTTTATGCGCCGCATTTCGGAACGACCCTGCCCTACGGCCTGTCGCCGCTTGCCGATCAGCAGCTCGCCGGGCTCATCATGTGGGTGCCCGGAGCGCTTCCCTACCTGGTGGCAGGCGTTTTCTGCATGCTGCCGCTTCTCACCGATGCCAAGGCCCGGACAGCCTGATGGCCTGGATCAAGGCCATACACCTGGCCGGGCTTCTGGTCTGGTGCGCGGGGCTCCTCTACATGCCCGGCCTCCTCCTGCAGGAACGGCCCGAAGACGAAATCGAGGTTCGGCGACTGCAGTTCGCGAGCCATTTCACCCTCACCGCGATCCTGGCGCCAGCGGCGTTTCTGACGATCGCTTCGGGCACAGCGCTTCTCTTCGTGGCCGACGCCCTTCACGGATGGATGTTCGTGAAGCTCGTCTTCGTTTCCGTGCTGGTCGGCGTGAATGTCTGGATCGCGCATATCATGCGACGCATCCACGACGGCCAGGCGCCGCATGCTCCGCGCTGGGTCAAGATGCTGCTCGGGGCGACCGCCGTCGCCGTGGCGGCGATCCTGGTGCTGGTCTTGGGCGAGCCGGAGTTCGGCTTCGCCCTGTTCCCTGAATGGATGCGGACCCCCGGGGGGCTTCAGGACTATCTCTCCTCGATCTCGACGCCGATCTGATGCTCGAAGACAAGCTTTCCTCCGTGCCAGCCAGCAAGACCGACCGCTGCAAAACCGAGCAGCGAGAGGAACAGGCCCCATGGCAGCGCCGCTTCGATCCCGGCCGTCAGACGCAGCGCCCAGTTCGCGCCAATGATGGCGAGGAGCATCATGGCTGCGATAGCATGGCTCCAGACCTCTGGACGGCGGCGGATGCCGGGGGCGAGGATCATCTCCGCCGAACCGGACACCGCCGACGCGATACCGAGGGCGAAGCCCCATCCGCTCGTCCACAGAGCCGTCCGCGCGAAGAAGGCATCGCCCGACCACCAGTAAAAAAGGTCGCTCCCCAAGGTCGCGCAGGTCAGCGCGATCGGGAAGGTGACGAGCATGACATGGACGGGGTGCCCGGCGACCGCGACGGCGGATTTGACCTCATAGTTGCGGTGGGGGCTGAGAGGGCTGGTCATGGCGGCTTCCGGTCGTGGCGTCCGGGGGAGATAGGGGCGGCAGGCGCGATCGTCTGCCTTTCTTCCTGTTCCGGCGATCTTTCGACCCTCGACGCCGCAGGCCCGTCAACCGCAAGGTTCGGCGGCCTGACCCTGACCCTTCTCGTTCTTTCGGTCTTCATTCTCACAGGTGTGATGGCGCTGGCACTCTACGCGTTCAAGCCAGAGAGGCGCGGCGCCGCTTTCGATGACGGTCATTTCCTAGCGGGGCTTGGCCTCGCCTTTCCCGGCGCCGTTCTTCTCGGCCTCCTTTTCTATTCGCTCATCCTCAGCGATGCGTGGGTTGGCCGCGGCCGGACGGCGGCGATGACGATAAGGGCGGTCGCAGCCCAGGATGGGTGGACGTTCCACTATCCCGGCGAGCCCGAACAGCCGTCGAGCCGGGACGTTCTCCACCTTCCCGCCAGCAAGAGGGTGGCGTTCGAGGTGACCAGCAGCGACGTAATCCACACCTTCTGGGTTCCTCGCCTCGGCGGCAAGATCGACGCCATTCCGGGCCGGGTGAACCGCATCGTTCTCGAAGCGGACGCTCCAGGAAAGATGGGTGGTCTTTGTGCTGAGTTCTGCGGCACGGGGCATACGATGATGACTTTCGACGTGGAGGTTCACGAACCGGATGCATTTACCGACGCGCTGGCCTCGATAGACGGGGGGCGAGCGCCATGACCGAGCAGCCGAACGATCCCCTCCGCCTTCACGCCGCCTTCGAGGATGTCTGGGCCTCGCCGAAGGGCTGGCGTTCGCTCGCCGCCGTCAACCACACGGTGATCGGCAAACGCTTCATGGCGACGGCGGTCGTCTTCTTTCTGATCGGCGGCATCCTCGCCATGATGATCCGGGCGCAGCTTGCGACGTCCCAGACCCAGTGGCTGACCCCGGCCGCCTACAACCAGGTCTTCACCATGCACGGCACGGTGATGATGTTCCTCTTCGCGATCCCGCTGATCGAGGGCTTCACCCTCTACATGCTGCCTAAGCTTTTGGGGGCGCGGGATCTCGCCTTTCCGCGGCTGAGCGCCTTCGGCTATTGGTGCTACCTCTTCGGTGGGCTGATCCTTCTTGCGGCACTTCTCGTCGGCGCGGCGCCGGATGGCGGCTGGTTCATGTACACGCCGCTTTCGAGCAAACCCTATTCGCCGGGGCTGAACGCCGATGTCTGGCTTCTCGGCGTGACCTTCGTCGAGGTCTCCGCCGTCTGCGCGGCTATCGAGTTCATGGTCACGGTGCTGAAGATCAGAACAGGAGGCATGTCGCTCGGCCGCATGCCGATCCTCGCCTGGTATCTCTGGGTGACCGCGGCGATGATGCTGTTCGGCTTTCCGCCCCTTATCCTCGGATCGATCCTCCTCGAGCTCGAGCGGGCCTTCGGCTGGCCGTTCTTCACGCCCGAACTCGGCGGCGACCCCTTGCTCTGGCAGCACCTCTTCTGGCTCTTCGGCCATCCGGAGGTCTACATCATATTCCTGCCGGCTGCGGGTGTCGTCTCCACCGTGCTGCCGACGCTCAGTGGGCGGCCGATCATCGGCTATGCCTGGCTCGTCGCTGCGCTGATTGCGCAAGGCTTCATCAGCTTCGGGCTTTGGGCCCACCACATGTTCACCACGGGAATTCCCAAGCTCTCCCTCGCCTTCTTCTCTGCAGCCAGCCTGCTCGTCGTATTCCCGACAGCGGTGCAGGTCTTCGCCTGGATCGCGACACTGCTGAAGGGTCGCCCGCGCCTCGAGTTGCCCATGCTCTACATTCTGGGCTTCCTCTTCATCTTCACGGCAGGCGGGCTGACCGGGGTCATGGTCGCCCTCATCCCTTTCGATGTTCAGGCGCACGACACCTATTTCGTCGTTGCACACCTTCACTACGTGCTGATCGGCGGCTTTCTCTTCCCTGTCCTGGCGGGCCTCTATTACTGGCTGCCCCACATCACCGGAAACGAGACCTATCCCGTGCTCGGACGAACGGCATTCTGGCTGATCTTTCTCGGGTTCAACGTCTCGTTCCTGCCGATGCACCTGACAGGGCTCCTCGGCATGCGGCGCCGGATCGCGGGCTATCCGCAGGAAGCCGGTTGGAATGCGTTGAACCTTCTCTCCTCGGTAGCCGGGTTCGTACTCGCCTTCGGCTTCGCGCTGGTGGTCATCGACACGATCCTTACCCTGCGTTTCAGCCGGATGAGCCGCCGCGACCCATGGAAGGCTGGAACCCTCGAATGGCAGATGCCGACCCCGCCTGCAGCCTACAACGTCGCTGCGCAGCCAAGGATCACCGAGCGCGACCCCGCCTGGACGGGTGAGGATCTTGGTGCGAAGCTCGCCTCCGGGCAGGGCTATCTTTCGAGTTTGCGAAACGGTTGGCGTGAGACACCGGGCGTCGACGCCGTCTCCGGCGAGCCCGATCAGATCATCATTTATCCCAGGCCCACTTTCATCCCGCTTCTGACCGCCGCATGCCTTGGCGGCTTCGTACTCTGTATGCTGTTCAAGTTATACCTGCTGTGCATCCTGCCACTGGCAGGGGTTGCGGCATCCGTATGGTGGTGGCTGTGGCAGAGTGGTCAGAAGACGGATTTCGGCCTCCTTGATGCTGGCCTGGGCACCAGGCTTCCTCCTCACACCGAGAGCTCTGCTGCACCGACCTATTGGGGCCTTGTCTTTACACTGATGGCAAACGGCACGCTCTTCAGCGCCTTTGTCTTCGGGTTTCTGTTTCTCTGGAGCTCGGCTTCCGGTTGGCCGCCGGACGGGTCGGTCGACCTGGCTATGGGGCTGTTGCTCATGACGGCAATCGCTCTGATGGCGGCGGCGGTCTTCGCCTCCATGGCTGCGCGGCAAGATGGACCCTTCCTCCCATGGACGGCAGCGTGCGCGAGCCTGGCAGTCACCGGCTTCGCCGTGCTCTTCGGCCAGCTCGTTGCATACGCGCCGGAGCACGCCTATTTCGCGACGCTTACCTTTGCCGCAGGGTACGGATTTTTCCACGCTTTCATCGGTGTTCTGATGGCTCTTTTTGCCATCCTGCGTGAAAGGCGCGGCTACATCTCGAAGACCCGCCGGGCAGAGATACGCGCGAGCCGCCTCTGGCAGCTTTACAGCGCAGGCTCGGGCCTGATCGTGCTCGGCATCCTCCTGACGGCGCGTGCGCTGTGAGGGGCTGGCTCGGCACACCCTTCGCCCGGCTTGTCCTGCTGGTCTCGGCCTATATCCTGTGGAGTGTCGCGTTCGTAGCGCTATACGCCGGACACGGACTTCTCTGCATGCAGGGCGGAGGCGGCATCGTCCGCCCCACTCTCGGTTTGGTAGTGGCGGCGCTCCTCGCCCCGCACGCGCTTCTGTCCTGGCAGGCCTGGGTCT
Organism: uncultured Caulobacterales bacterium; assembly: GCA_964556115.1. Classification (GTDB taxonomy): domain Bacteria; phylum Pseudomonadota; class Alphaproteobacteria; order Caulobacterales; family Parvularculaceae; genus Parvularcula. Next base: position 136,039 of record CAZKVC010000004.1, on the reverse strand, counting down.
GGCGCAAGCGGAACGGCGAGCAAACGCTGCCACTCATCACTTTCGTCATTGCACTGAGCGCGATCCCGGCAACGTGCTGGATCGCCCTGCCCGTGCTGATGCTTACGCCATGTTATTGAGGTGTCAGCCCTGCAAGCACGACCGAGACATCGCGCGGGTTGGTCTTAAGACGGAAAGCAAAGGGCCAAGCGCAGCCGCCATATTGCAATAGGTGCGAAAAGGTCTCGCAGAGTCTGAAACCGAAGTTTTTCAGGCGCCTTGCGCCAGGAGGAGCTCCAAAATGGTGCGGTCGAGAAGACTCGAACTTCCACCCGTGTTACCGGACAGCGACCTCAACGCTGCGCGTCTACCAATTCCGCCACGACCGCATTTCCGCAGGCGTTACCGCCCGGGAGCGGGGCCAATAGCAAAGCGGATTGAGGCGCGCAAGCGTCTTGGCTTTCCTTCTTGAGAAACTTTCCCCAAATCGGCGCCTTATGTTCGAACCGATCAATTTCAGTCCCGAGCCTGTGCGTTTGTGGCGCTCCGTCATGCCGGTCGCCTATCCCGATGCGATGGCCTTGATGGAGCAGACAGTCGCGGAAGTGCAGGAAGGCGGCATCGAGGCGATCTGGTTTCTTGAGCACCCGCCTCTCTACACGGCCGGGACCAGCGCCAAACCCGAAGACCTCGTCGATCCGGACCGTTTTCCGGTCTTCAGTTCACCGCGGGGCGGGCAGTACACCTATCACGGGCCGGGCCAGCGGGTGGTCTACCTCATGCTGGATCTCAAGCGACGGCGGCGGGACGTTCGCATGTTCGTGCAGGAGATGGAGCGCTGGATCATCGACGCCCTGGGCGATCTCGGCGTCGAAGCCAGCGTGAAGCCGGGGCGCGTCGGCGTGTGGGTCGACCGGGCGGAGGGCCGCGAAGACAAGATCGCTGCCATCGGTGTGCGCATCCGCAAATGGGTGACCTTTCACGGCATCAGCCTGAACGTGGCGCCCGATCTTGGCCATTTCGGCGGGATCGTACCGTGCGGGATCGCGGAAGAAAATTTCGGCGTGACGAGCCTCCACGATCTTGGTCACGGTGCGGGCATGGAGCGTGCGGACGAAGCCTTGCAGGCAGCTTTCGAGCGCGTCTTCGGCCCCCTTCAGCACGAGCCGCTCCCGACCCTGCTACCGCGCTAGCCAGCCTTTGCCCGCGCCACCGCAAGGATGATCGTGTCGTCCGACGCTGGCTTCTCCAGGATTGTCGCACGCGGCACCTTCGCACGAAGGGCGCCGCCGTCGCCGCCCGAATAGAAAAGAACCGCGCAGCCCCCTTCAATGAAACTGGCCGCAAGGGAGGTTGTCTCCCCATCGGTCAAGGTCTTGTCGAGCAGCGCCACATCGAAGTCCTGGGGCGGAATGCCGCTCAACTCCTCACAGTTCGTGACGAGCCGCGTCACCGCGCCAGCGTCCTCAAGAAGGCTCTCACAATGCATGGCGATCAGAATGTCGTCTTCCGCCACCAGCACCCGCAAGCCTTCGAGCTTCTTCATGAGATCTGCAACCGCTCCTTCGCCAGGGGACCGTGAGCTGCCATCAGCCGTTCGATGGCGGAAACCCTGTCGGTCAAACCCTGGGCAAAGACCGCATGGCACACATCGCCGTCAAGATAGTAGGCGATAAATTCACCCCCGTCAGGGTCTCCCTCGTAGCGGACCGTGTCCCAGCCCTCGGCATGGCCGACATAGACGTAGGAGCCAGGCGCGTGCTGCTTGGTCCAAAAGAACGGGACGCGCCTGTCGATGGCCGGCGGTTTCCCCAGGAGCGCCATCGCAGCGGCGCGGCCGGTCTGTTGGGCCCATCGCCAATGCTCGACCCGTATCTCGCCGAAAGGCGTGGCTATGCGTGCGATATCGCCAGCCGCATGGACCCGGTCATAGCCCTCGAGCTGAAAGTTCTCACCGACAGAAACGCCACCGTCATCTGCGCGAAGCTCCTGCGGGAGAAGTTCGGTACGCGGGCGCACCCCCGTGGCCATGATGACCAAATCAGCTTCGATCGTCTCGCCATTTTCGAGAACCACCCCGCTGACCTTCCCTTTGCCGATCAGGCGTTCGAGCTCGGCTCCCGCCCGGATGTCGACCCCCTTCTCCCGCTGCTCGCGGAAAAGCCGTTGCCCGACCCGTTCGCCGAGCATCTTTTCGAAGGGCAACTCGTCCCTCGAGACGAGAACCACCTCAAGGTCCTCGCCGCGAAGAAGCGTTGCCGCCTCGAGACCGATGAAGCCCGAACCCACAACGACCGCCTTCTTGGCATCGTCCACCAGGCGGGACAGGTGCCCGGCATCGTCGATCGAGCGAAGGGTCAGCACGCCGGGCAGGTCGGCGCCCGGCACGTCGGGCCGGATGGGCTCACTTCCGGGAGCGAGGATCATGGCGTCTGCCGTCAGGGTTTCGCCATTCTCAAGGCGCACCTCGCGCCGCTCCAGATCAATCGCTTCGGCCCTGCACTGGCGGAAATCGAGCTCACCGTGCTCGAGGCAGTCGAGCGCGCCGCCTTCCATCACGCCCTTCTCGGTCATCAGCTCTTTGCTGATCTTCGTCCGATCATAGGGCTCCTCGTTCTCGAAGCTGAGAACCGTGATCCGTCCGGCAAAGCCTTCTTCGGCCAGGGTTTGGGCCGCGGAGACGCCGGCCGCGCCCCCACCCAGGATCAGAACGTTTTCGAGGCCCGCCTCTGCCGTTCCCTCAGGCTTGGAGAAGGTCACCTCGCGATAGGCCTCCTCCGCAGGATCAATGGCGACCTTGAGGCGCCCATCCTCGATGAGGGCTTCGTAGCGCCTGTGATGACGGCATCCCGGAGGCTCCTCGAGCGTGCCATCCATCAGGCTGATAACCGCGCGGTGCCACGGACAGACCAGCGTGTCGCCATCGACATAGCCCTCGGACAACGGCGCGCCCAGATGCTGGCAATCATGGTCGAGAATGAAGGCCTCGCCGCCTCGTCTCACGACCACGAGGTCACGGCAGGCAGTCGACGCCTTCGATGGCTTGTTCTCAGGAAAGTCTTCCAGCTTTCCCAGTTCGTAAATGGTCATGTTCTCACTCCCACTCAAGGAGGTAGAACAGGCGCTGCCGATGGCGATCTTCATTCCTGGCCCAGCGAAAGCAGGGGGAAGGCCTAATGCAGTTCCGCGGCTGCAAGACTTTGTTTCATCCATGAAAAACCCCGCTGCTCGTCAGAGCAGCGGGGTTTGAAACCGAAGTCTCGCAAGCCTCAGCGTTTGGAGAACTGGAAGCTCCGGCGGGCCTTGGCCTTACCGTATTTCTTCCGCTCGACCGCACGGCTGTCGCGGGTCAGGAAGCCGCCCTTCTTGAGGACAGCGCGCAGGCCCGGCTCGTAATAGGTGAGCGCGCGGGAAATCCCGTGACGGATTGCACCGGCCTGACCCGAAGGGCCGGAGCCCTTGACCGTGCAGAACACGTCGAACTGATCGAGGCGCTCGGCTGCTTCGAGGGGCTGCTTCAGGACCATCTGCAGCACCGGGCGACCGAAATATTCGGTGTAGTCCTTCTTGTTGACGGTGATCTTGCCGGAGCCAGGCTTGATCCAGACACGGGCCACGGCGGTTTTCCGCTTGCCGGTGGCGTAGGAGCGGCCCTGATCGTCGATCTTCGGCTCGGCGAGGGTCTGGGTGTCCTGCTCTTCGCCAGCACCTTCAGCGATGACGCCAGCGTCCTGGGCGAGGTCTTTGAGGCCTTCGAGGCCGGTATTGGTCTCACTCATCTCTAGGATACTCCTCAGCCGCGGGGCGTGTTCTTGCTGTTCAGCGCAGCGACGTCGATCGTCTCGGGTTTCTGCGCCTCATGCGGGTGATCGGGACCGGCATAGACGTGCAGGTTCTTGAACTGCTGGCGGGCCAGCGGACTTTCCTTGGGAAGCATGCGCTGCACGGCTTTCTCGAGAACCCGCTCCGGGAAGCGCCCGTCGAGGATCTTGTCGGCCGTGCGCGACTTGATGCCGCCCGGATAGCCGGTGTGCCAGTAATAGGTCTGCTGCGTACGCTTGCGGCCCGTGAAAGCCACCTTCTCCGCGTTGATGACGATGACATTGTCACCATCGTCGACGTGCGGCGTGAAGGTCGGCAGGTGCTTGCCGCGAAGGCGCATGGCGATGAAGGAAGCGAGCCGGCCGACAACGAGGTTCTCGGCGTCGATCAGAATCCACTTCTTTTCGACCTCGGCGGGCTTGGTGTTGTAGGTGCGCGAGGCGTCGGTCTGCATCGCTTTCCCCTTGTGACTGAATGCGAAGCGCGCGGATGCGGCAAGGCGCGCAAACTGTCAAGAACTCTTTCAAAAGGAAAGCGCAAGCAACCGCTTAGATGTGTGGTATTATGCTACCGTATAGAGGCAAGCGGTTGGTGAAGCTCGGCTTTTCGGTTTGTTCCCCCGATGACGACCAGCCGTTCAGAACGGGGCGTCAGAGCGGTAGCCGACCCGCGTGCCGCAACCCGGCGCCTCGAAGCCGAGGGCGACGGCATGAAGGAGCAGGCGGTCGCTCTGCGCGCGCGCTTCGTCATGGGCATACCATTCGTCACCGAGGATCGGGTGGCCGATCGCCTTCATGTGGAGGCGGAGCTGATGGGACCGGCCCGTCTCCGGCCTCAGCTCCAAACGGGTCCGCCCGGGTGAGCGCGCCACCACCCGCCAGCGGGTGATCGCCTCCTTGCCAAGTTGATGGTCGATGACCTGCAGGGGGCGACTGTCCCAGTCCCGGCGGATCGGAATGTCGATAGCGCCCTCCTCGCCTTCGACCGCGCCCCAGACTATGGCTTCATAGGTTTTGCTCGTCCGCCTGCGCTCGAACTGCTGCTGAAGATGGACCTGGGTAGCAGGGCTGCGGGCCATCACGCAGATGCCCGAGGTCGCCATGTCGAGCCGGTGGACGGTGAGCGCTTCGGGAAAGCGCTCACGCACCCGCGCTTCCAGGCAGTCCGGCTCGGTCCGGCCGGGTACGCTGAGAAGGCCCGCTGGCTTGTCGAGGATGAGATACCCTTCCTCCGCCGCGATCACGCCGATCGTGCGGCCATCCCCCGGCCGGGAGAGGATCATGGGCTCGGACGTCGGCACATCGGCCTTCCTTTCGTCTCGGCCTTGCAAAAAGCGCCTGATGCCACGGAAAGAGCTGGGACCATAGCCAAGACGGACCACTTGCGGTTTGATGCGGCGCCCAGCGCAAAGGAGCCTCCGTTGAAACGCCTCACCCTGCTGATCGGACTGACCTGCCTCGCCGCCTGCTCGAGCGAAGAGGAAATGGTGGTCGCCGATACCCCTGCCGCCACCTTCGCGACGCAAACCCGGACCGAAGCAACGGAGCCTGCGTCCCGACCGGTCCGCGTGGCAATCACATTGGGAGAGTTCGAAAGCCGGGTGACCGACCTTGCGGCCTTGGAAGTGGCGCCCTTCGGATTTCAGAGCCTCGTCTACGCGGCCAATGGTGATACGGGGATCGCAGCCGTTCAGGCCGATGGCCAGAGCCCGTTCGTCATCGAGACCGAAAGAACACCGTTCCAGATCGCAACCATGCCAGTGATTGGCGGAGGCCTCCTGCTCTCGGTATCCCGGGACGGGTATCTCGAAATCTATCCGGCGCAAGGGGGCGACAGGCTTGTCGGGGAGGACGTCTTGCCTGATGCGGTCGCCGATCTCTGCGCCGGGCCTGCGGGCGATGATGGCATGTTCAGCTTCTCGCTCGTCACAGAGGCCGGCGGCATCAGGAGTTTCGAGCTGACCGAAGACGAAGGCGCGCTGACGGTCGAGGACCTGGCCAGCGAGGATATCGGCGGGGTCACCGGGTGCACGGTCGTAGGTGGGCGCACCATCCTTCGGGGCAGCGGAACCTGGGGTTCGAGCGGCGGTGCCAAGGGCGACGGCGCGGTTCTGGCGTTGGAGAGCGGCGGCGAGATCTACACCCTGACCGCGAGCCCTGAGGGCCTCAGGAGCGACGGCCAGACCATCGAGCTGACCGATGATCGGGGCGAACCCCTACGTCCGCAGCAGGTGCAGGTCGCGCGCGGCAATTTCGGCGGCGTGCTGCGTGATGGCGCGGTCATCGTCCTCGACGAGCGCCGGGGCCTGCACCTCTTCCCCTGGAGCGCCGTCGCGGACCAGCTCGGCGCGCCCCGCCGCCTGGAAGGCTGGACAGCCGCGCTGGCGGAAGAGGATAGCCTGTTCGATTTCGGTGATCAGGCCAGCGAGATCATGCTGGAGAAAGAGCGCCCGGGCTTTGAGGATCGCGCGCTTCCCGAACCGCCGGGACGGTGAGGCCGTAGATCGCGGTCACCAGCACCGTCAGGATGACGAGCGCGCCAGCCTGGTGCGCAAGCCCAAGCCATAAGGGCACAGCCGCGAGAAGCGCCCAGATGCCAAGGGCGACCTGAAGGCCCACCGATCCTGCAACGGCGAGACCGATTGCCTTGTGCCCCTTGCGCAAGGCCGCAACGGCGAAGACGACGGCGGCTGCAGCCACGACATAGGCCATTACGCGGTGGTTGAACTGCACCGCTTCGATACGTTCGAAGAGATCAAGGAAGGCCGGGTCGGCGGAGAAATAGCCTGCCGGAACGATGCGCCCGTCCATCAGCGGCCAGGTGTTGTAACTCGACCCTGCCCTGAGCCCCGCGACGAAAGCGCCGAGCACGATCTGAACGGATGCGAGGCCGAGAAGTGCGGTAGCGCCTCTGCCCAGCGCCCGGTCATTGCCTGCGAAACCTCGCGGAACGGCAAGCGCGAGAGCCTGCCAAAGCATGAGGCCAAAGAGGACCAGCGCGGTCGAGAGGTGAAGAGCGAGCCGGTACTGGCTGACGTCCACCCGCTCCGAAAGGCCGGAGCTGACCATGAACCACCCGATCGCGCCTTGAAGGCAGATGAGAAGGAACAGACCGACCAGCCGGTAGCGCAGTGCCCCGCGGACCTTGCCGCGCAGCCAGAAGACGATCAGCGGCAAAAGGAAAGCAAGGCCGATGAAGCGGCCGAGGTTCCGGTGACCCCATTCCCACCAGTAGATCGTCTTGAACTCGGAAAGGGCCATTCCGGCATTGACCTGCTGGTACTCAGGAATCTGCTGGTAAAGGGCGAAGGCCTCCTGCCAATCCGCTCGCGACAGCGGCGGCAGGGTTCCCATGACGAGATCCCACTCGGTGATGGAAAGGCCTGAATCGGTCAGTCTTGTCGCACCGCCGACCACAACCATGAGGGCGATCAGCGCGCAGACGGAGAACAACCACAGGGCAACGGGACGCATGGGGGTCTTGGGAAGCATAGCTTTGCCCTATATGCGGAAGGCGTGAGAAATCCCAAGAGGCAAGCCGCCGCGGAGCATCGATGCACCCTCGTCAGAAGAAGCTGATTTTCGCCCTGGGCTTCGTGCCGTTCCTGGTTCTCTACATGGGCGCAGCCCTGTTCGTGTGGGACAATCTGCCTGAAAACAAACTGATCGAGCTCGTTTTTTTCATCCTGGCGGGGACCCTGTGGGCCTTCCCGCTCAAGCCCCTCATGCTCTGGATGAACCGGCCGGTTTCGGAAACTTAAGGCTCCTGCCCCTCCGGTACCCGCAGGGTCTGGCCGGGGAAGATGAGGTCGGGGTTGCGGATCTGCCCGGCGTTGGCCTCGTAGATCACGGTATACTGCTCGCCCTCGCCATAGGCGCGGCGCGCAATCATCCACAGATTGTTGCCCGGCTGGACCACCACATTGCCGTCACTGAAGACGATATCGTTCTGCGAAGCCTGCTCGAAGGGAACCTCGATCGCATATTTCGAGCGGCCGTTTTCGTCGAGTTGGACGATCTGGAGCGTGTAGCGCCCCGGCGCCAGGCTGCCTGAAACCGACCAGACGCCCCGCTGATCGGTCTGGGTTTCGGCCAGGGGTTGCCCGCTGGCGAAAACCTGCACGACAGAGCCCGGCTCCGCCCGCCCGGTGAAGATGACATTGCCTTCGGCGTCGTAGTCGATCGTGTCGATGGAAAGCGGACCGAGGCTCAGATCCCGCGGCGCGGCGCGCTGCAGGACTTCGGTGGTCCCCCCCGGGGTGGTCCGCAGCACGATCGGGCCCTGGTCTTCGTCTTCAGGCACATAAACGATCACCGTTTCCTCGCCGATGATCTCGTTCCCATCCGGTGAGATCTGCCGCAGCGTCAGCTCCACCGGGCCCGCATCGAGCGGTGTGTCGGTGAACATGGCGAACTGCCCGTCAGGCCCGATCTCCTCGGTGGTGATGACGGTGCCGTTGGCGATCAGCTCGACCCGGTCGCCCGCATTGCCCCGACCGGCCATCTGGAGGCGGCCTGAGCGGTCCACCCTGACAATGTCGAATGTCGGGGGTGCGACCCCGGGTTCGGCGTCGGGCGCCGTGGTTTGTTCGGCGGGAACGGGCTCGGGCTCTTCCGCCCCGCGGTTCGACATTGCCCACCATACGGCGGCCGCAATCGCGATGATCACTGCCGCCAAAGCCAAAACACGCATCGGTGAGTCCCCGCCGTAAACCTCTTGAAGCTTTGTTCTGCTATCTAAGCCAGTGATCGGCAAGCGGCTTGCGCTTTCGCGCGGGCTCCCCATTTGCCATCTCCGTTCGAAAAGGAGCCTTCATGACCGACCATTCCCTGCGCTCGATCTGCGTTTACTGCGGCAGCCGCACAGGCACCGATCCCCGCCATGCCGAGGCGGCGCGCACCTTCGGCAAACTGGTCGCAGAGGCGGACATCAAGCTCGTCTTCGGCGGCGGCGCCCAGGGCCTCATGAAGGAGACGGCGGCAACCGCGAGGGACAACGGCGCCTCGGTGCTCGGCATCATTCCGACCTTCCTGCAGGCGCAGGAAGGGCTCCTCGAAAACATCGAGAGCCGAGAAGTCGAGACCATGCATGAGCGCAAGATCATGATGTTCGACGAGTCGGACGCTTTCTGCATCCTGCCCGGCGGGATCGGCACCCTCGAGGAAATGGTCGAGGTGCTGTCATGGGCGAGCCTTGCCATTCACAAGAAGCCGATCGTTCTTTGCAATATCGGCGGCTACTGGGACCCGTTCGTCGAGCTGGTCGACCATGTCTGCGACGGAGGCTTTGCCTATCCCGGCATGCGCGAGGCGCTGATCGTCGTGGACCGTGCGGAAGATGTCATTCCTGCCGCGAAGAGGGCCCTGAAGCGCAAGCTCGAAAGGGTCTGAGGGCTACTCGGCTGCGCCGGAACGGTCCGGGCAGCCGCGCCAGGTCGGATCGATGCTCACCACGTCGGTGGTCTCGATCTGCACGGTGGACTGCTCGATGCCGAAGCGCTCGCGCAGTGTGTCCTTGATACGCCTGAGAACCGCGCCCTGATCGGCATTGCGGGGCACGACGGCGTGGAGCGCCAGCATGACTTCGCCCGGCGTCAGCTGCCATGCGCGCATATGGTGCACGTCGAGAACGGTGCCGCTCTCCGTCAATGCATCGCGGACTTCCTCCTGGGACAGCGCCGCAGGAGCGGCCTGAAGCAGGATCGCTCCGGTCTCCCGGAGGAGGGGCAGGGTCGATTTCAGGATCAGGAGGCACACGACCACCGTCAGGATGGCGTCGATGGCGAAGAACCCGGTGGCCATAATGACAAGAGCCGATAGAATGGCCGCCACCGATCCGAAGATGTCGGCGGCCACGTGAAGCAGCGCTCCGCGGATATTCACATTGTCCTGGCTGCCGCCATGCAGCACGCCGAATGCCGCAAAATTTGCGAACAGGCCCAGGACGGCCACCCCCAGCATGAGGGGCGCGTCAATCACCTGCGGCGAACCCAGTCTTTCGATCGCCTCGACGACCAGGATGCCGACAATGGCCAGAAGGCCGAGCCCGTTGATGAAGGCGGCCAGCACCTGCGCGCGCTTGAGACCGAAAGGGAAACGGTCGGTCGAAGGACGCTTGGAAAGCCACTGCGCCGAAAGCGCGAGGGCGAGTGCCGCAGCGTCGGTGATCATATGCCCGGCATCGGCCAGAAGCGCGAGCGAGCCCGACATCAGGCCGCCGGCGACCTCCGCCACCGCGAAGGCGGCAATGATGCAAAGCGCGATCGCCAGGCGGCGCGCGCCGGCATCACCATGGTCGTGATCATGCCCGCATGCTGCATCATGATGATGCCCGTCATGGCTATGACCGTGATTCGCCGACATGAAACTCCAACCCAACACTCGTGCAGACTATGAACGGTCTTGTCAGCGTTTGCATCCTGCAATGCCAGCCACGGGAAGGACGCGCGACCAACCGTCCTCGCCTTCGACCGTGATGGCGCCCCTCTCTACATAGATGCCGCCCGGAAAAGGTTGACCCCAGGTGAGGCGGTTCTGGACCGTCACGACCGCTGCCGCCCCTTCGGCGGAGCGGTAGGTCTGCTGCGCGCGAAGGCCGAGGCGAAGCTCACCGCTCTGCTGCACGAGGCTCAACGGCACTTCCGCCCCCTCGATCTTCATCACCGCGTCCGTCGCGCCGATAGAGCGGAAGATCGGCGCCACGCGGCTGCCGCTGCGTGCCCATAATACAAGTCCGCAGCTTCCCGAAGGGATGCCGATGCCGGCCAGCGGTGCTGGGTCGGGTGCCTCGCTGCGTTCAAAGACCGGTTTCGGCGCAGCGCCGGCGACCGCGTCGTTGTCACTGCCGGGTCTGGACGCGCAGGAAGCAAGGACGAGCGCGCCAAGAAGGTACGCGGACAATCTCTTCATAGACCCAACTCCACCTGGCCTTCGCGGGCAATCAGGAACGCTTCACCCTGACGCTGAAACCCGGCGCTTTCGAGGAACTGATCGAACTGGTCGGAAGACGGAACGAGGGTCACAAGGGTGACATAGCGCCCTTGGGGTTCCACGCGAAGGGTCGCTTCGATCGTGCCTTCCTCGCCGCCGCCACGAAGCGGGACGAAAAGGTCCCGTCCCTCGCACCGGCCCTCGCCTTCCAGCTCGAGCGCTTCGGTCCCGTAAACCCCCATGCTCCAGCGCAGGGCATCGGTCGCCACCCGGAAGCTTGCCTCCTCGCAACCTTCGGGGCTGATGACGAGCCGTTCGAGCTCGACCTCGGCACCACCGCGAAGCCGCTGGCCGAAAATGTCGCCAAGGTCCCAGGGCGCAAGCTGGATCGTTGCTGTCGCATCCTCCGCCACGAGGCGGTCGCCGCGAAGGCTGACGTCGCCCTCGGCGTCGATGCCGGGGCCAAGGATGTCGACATGGGTGCTGATGCGACCGGTCAGAAGCGGCAGGAATTTGAGGCCCACAGCAGCGTCGCCGACAGGTTTGCCTTCGACCTTCAGCCCGTAGATGTCACCGTTCCAGATGCTTCCTTCGATCCGGTCATAGCCGAGTCCCAACGGAACCCGCTCCACGACCAGGCTGAGAGGCAGCCGCGAGACGGTGAGACCGACGAAGACGGCGATGAAGAGAACGGAGAGAAGGACCGCCTGCTTCATTGCCCGCCCCCTCGCAGGCTGACCCGCGCTTCGATGCGGCCATCGCTTTCGCCGGGGGTGACATAGGCTTCTTCGACGATGATCCCGGCCTCGTCCAAAGCCGTCAGCCAGGAGAAGAAAGCGGTGTGCGGAACGTCGACGAGGTCGATATCGATGCCTCCATTGGCCGATGAGTTGATGCGCGTATAGGTGATGCTGCGGCGGTCGGCCTCTTCGGTGATCGCTGTCCTGAGGTTGCGGTCATCCGCCTGCGATGGATCGGCAGGGCCAAGGCTCTCGGCCGCGGCAGCAATACGGGCCGCGCGGTCGTAATCAGTCCGCGCCGAGCCAAGGAGCCCGGCGAGCGGCGCGAGGATGAGGAACCAGATCGCCAGGAGGACCAGAAAGCCCGTTAGCCCGGCAAGCATGAGGCGTTCACGCGGATTGAAGCGCTGAAGCATGTTCGCCATCATGAGATTCTCAAAAACAGGCGGGTGACGAGCGCGCCGTCTTCACGCCGCGCGTCACCGCCTTCTTCGGCCACGATGCCGAGGGCGGAAAGCTCACGGCTGACCTCTTCGAGTTCGGAGAAGGAAGCGAAGCTCAGTTCCGCCGTCAACTGGCCGTCCCGGCTGTAGTTGATGCTGGTAAGGACCGTCTCCGCACGCCCATCAAGAACGGAAGTGAGCGCTGCCGTCAGGGGAAGAAAGTCCGAAGACGTTGCGTTGTTCTGGTCAAGATTGCCGATCTGGCGTTCGAGGTCGAAGACCGGCGTTCCCGGGCGTGCCGCGGTGAATGCCGCTTCGGCCTGCTGCTCCAGGCGATCCGCTGCCCGGGCGTAGCGCAGGCTTTCCGTGACCGAGGCGAGAAAGAAGACAGTCGCCGCAGCGAGAAGCAGCGCCGCAGCCGCCGCGAAGGGCCGAAGGCTGGTCCGCTGGCGCTTCTTGGCGAAGCGGCCCTGGCGAAAATTGAGAACGTCAGGAAGCGCGATCAGATGCTCCTGATGCAGAGCTTGCGCTTCCCCGCCGGGCACCAGCCCGGATACGAGGTCGGCCTCCGCCGTCGCAGCGCCGTCCCGCATACGGACCATCGCCCGGTCGCCGAGCGCGACGACGCGCGGGGGCGCATCGGCTTCAGGCGGCGCGAGGAGCGCATGGTCAACGGTCAGGATATCCGGGTCGAGACCATTCTCGAGGCAAAGCGCGAGCGCCGCGTCGATCTCTGCCGCAGGGACGGCGGAGACGAGGCGTCCGCCTTCTGCTGTAGGCGCAAGGGCGAGGATCCGGTCTTCGATCGGCGCGGCAAGATGGTCTTCCATCAGGAGTGCTGCCGCCTTCTCCTGATCGCGCCGCCGTTTCATCAGCAGGTTGAAGCTGCGCGAGACCGCTTTCTCGCCCGCGATCGCTGCGCAGACCGGACGGCCCGCCGCGCGCGCTGCCAGCGCAGTCAAAGGTGTGCCCTCGCCACTTTCGCCCCTGACGGGATCGACCCAGGAAGCGCGATCGGAAAGATCGGGGCTTAGAAAGACGATCAGGGTCACGGCAGACGCTCCCCCACCCCGCGTTCGAGCACCGTCAGGATCGACCGTTGACGCTGGACCAACGCTTCGCTGCGCAGCCGTCCAAGACCAGATTCCAGCGTGATCTCCATCTCGAGGAGCGTCGGCCCGACGGCGACCATGGAGGGAAACTCCGCCGGAAGATCGGCCCCAGCGAGAAGCGGGTTCGCGAGAAATGTCCCGACTTCAGCATAGCCGTCCTCGGGCCGCGTCTGGATCAGCCGCTTCGCTGCCTCGGGCGTCAGCGCACCCCCCGAAAGCCCCGCAAGAAGCGGGGCGTCTTCGGGCATGAGAGTGTTCACGTTCAACACTTGCGCTCCATCGCTCGGCAGGGTGCAAAGGTAAGGTGCCACGAAGCGATAAACATCAGGCGAAAATCCAGCCACAGCCCTGATTTCCGAGACCGAAGCCAGATAGGTCCCGGCCGTTCGGTAGGGAACCTCGCGGCGGCGGTAGTCGAAATCCTCGACGGAGCCGGGCCCGGGGCTCGTATCGCTGTCGATGAAGTCCGCGATCCTGGCCGCCGCCTGGCTGCCCGCGCTTTCATTGCCGCCAAGCTCCCGGAACAGCCGGGCGAAGCGCTCGATCGCCCCTTCGTCGCTGACCAGCCCCTCCTCCCCGCTGTCCACCAGGTCGTTGAGATTGAAGCAGTTGCTCGCATCCCGAAAACGCAAGGTCGCCGTAGCTCCCTCGAAGGGAAGAACGACCGGCTCGCGGAAAAACCGCCCGGCGGGATCATCGAGGAGCTCCGCATTCTGCCGCAGGGTCGAAAGGGCAGCCGTTTCGAGCCCGCGCAGGGCCCAGAAGCCCTGAAGGCGAGCCTCGATCGCGCCGGTCCGCGACAGGGACCGGGTCGCCACCTCGGTCATGCTCACGGCCAGAACCGCGAGGGTCGCGGTCAGGAGGAGCACGGTCAGGAGCGCCGCGCCGCGCTGACGGTCACGTCTCACGCGCCACCTCCAATCAGAAAGACATGCTCCATCGGGCCATAGAACGGGTGGACGAAGGAGAGCCGGAGGGCCGCCGGCGGCGGTCCGGGCTGGCGTCCGGCTTCGGGGCGCCAGGCGCCGCGCTCCCTGAACCTGATCTCAGGGTCTTCGATCCGGTCGATGAGAACATCGTCCCTGACGGGCGTGTCCCTGACCGCGTCGAGGAAGGGCCGCGTGCGCCGGATCAGCCTGCCGCTGGCCTCGAGATAGGTGACCACCTGAAGCTCGGCTCTCGGCTCGGCCAGTTCGGGGTTGCCCCAGCCCGAGCGAACGAGGCTGAAAAGGATGGTCTCTCCCCGCTCGGCCAGAAGGTCCTGCGCCGCATCCCCGCCGATGAAAGCGGGGCGCCGCTGCTCCTCGTCGGCCTCGGTCACTTCGCGGTCAATGAACTGGTGGAGGTCGCTGCGCAGAAGGGCGCGCATGCGCTCCATTTCGCCCACACGGGCATCGGTCTCTTCGAGTTGCACGGACCCGTTGGCTGCGAGGGTCATCGCGCCGACGCCGAGGGCACTGACGGCCGAGAAGATCGCCAGGGCGATCAGGACCTCGACCAGGGTGAGGCCGCGCTCATTCACCGGGCGGCCCCCTGAGCGTGCTGATACTGGCCAGGACCTGCTGGCTCTCCTCCTTCCGGACGGAGACGGTTTCGACCGTGTGGTTCTGGAGAGTCGAAGGCTGGGTTTCAAAGGCGAAGCGAAAGCTCCTGCCCGCAAGCTCCACCTCGCCGCCGCGGCGCTGCTCTCCGCCATCGGACCGCTCGGCAATGCGTTCGGCGAGCGCGTTCTCGGCCACGATCCGCGCGAGCATGCGGTCCTCGAGCGCGGAAGCCTGACGGGTGTGCTGACCGATGAGCACCATGATCGACCCGACCACCGCCGACAGAACCGCAAGGGCGACGAGGACTTCGATCAGGGTCAGCCCGCGCTGATGGCGCTTGCGCAACGTCACTCGATGCCCTCCGTCCTGAAGCGGCCATCGGCTCCGATGCGGAGAATGGCCTGCGCACGCCCCTGGCGCAGGGTGACCGAGAATGGCGTCACCGACCCGTCCGGCGCGAACCGGATAGGCGGAAGCTTGACGCTGTCCTCCTCCGTCTCTTCCTGGGGCGGTGTGAAAAGGAGGGTGTCCCGGTGCTCTGGCAGCTGCCAGCCTTCCTCTGCGCGAAGCTCCACCGCGAAGCCGGGGGGAAGGCGCTGCTCGTCGAGGACCTGCCATTCGCCATCCCGCGCGGTCACCCGGCGGATACGCCCGGGCTCGGCGGTTATGCCGTAGAACCGGCCCTGTGCCACCGCATCGTCCCGAAGCGCCGCGATATCCCTTTCGAGCCGCTGGGCAATCGCCGCAAGGTCGCTGTCGCTTCTCGGCAGCGCCAGAACAGTCAGCCCCGTGGTCATGCCGATGATCAACAGCACGACCAGGAGTTCAACGAGGGTGAGCCCCCGTTCAGTTCTGCCAGGAGCCGATATCGGCATCGAGCCCTTCGCCCCCGGGCCTGCCGTCCCGGCCATAGGAAATGATGTCGAACTCGCCGTAAGAGCCCGGATAGACGTATTGATAGGGGTTGCCCCACGGATCCTCCGGCAGTGCCTGGATATAGCCGCCAGTCTGATAGCGCTCGGGGCGCCGCAATCCCTGCGGCCGCTGCACCAGGGCCTGCAGCCCCTGCTGCTGGTTGGGGAAGCTCTGATTATCGAGGCGGTATTGGGTGAGCGCGGTCTGCAGCCGCGAGATATCCGTCCGCGCCGTCGAGACAGCCGCCTTGTCCGCCGCGGGCAGCACGTTGAAGACCACGATGCCCGAAATCAGGCCGATGATGACGATCACCACCATCAATTCGACAAGAGTCAGACCCTTTTGCTTGTTCTTGCGCTTATCCATGCCCCGACCTTTCTATCCCAAAGCCATCTGGTTGATCTGCAGAATGGGTAGCATGATCGATAGGACAATGAGCATGACGATCAACCCAAGAAGGACGATCACCGCCGGTTCGAGAAGCCGCAGCGCGGTCGTGGTTGCGGTCTCGAAGCCCGCTTCCATCTGCTGAGCCGTCCGGGCCAGCATGTCCGGCAGCGTGCCCGAGCGTTCCCCCGCAGCGATCATCGAGGCCATGATGGGAGGAAAGACCCCAGCCCTGCGGATCGCCGCGGCCAGCGAGGCACCCTCGCGAACCTGGGTGGAAGCCGCCGCGATCTCTTGGCTGATATAGGTATTGGTCAGGGTCCGCCTGGCGCCTTCCAGCGCTTCGAGCAGGGGCGCGCCTGCCGCGAAAAGCGTGGAAAGCGTCCGCGCGAACCGCGCCGCGTCCAGTTCACGGATGAGCTTGCCGACCACGGGCGTCCTGAGAAGCAGCCTGTCCGTCCGGAGTCGGCTCTGCGGGTTCTTGCGCAGGCGCCAGACCAGCACCCCCGCCCCGATCAGGAGGAGAAGGATCAACCAGCCCCAATCGCCGATCAGGTCCGACGCGCCGATGACGATGCGGGTCGGCCAGGGAAGGTTGATGCCGTCCATGCGCGAGAACTGCTCGACCATCCGGGGCACGACGAAGGTCATCAGGGCCCAAACGACGCCAATGGCCACCACGAAGATGCAGGCCGGATAGATCAGCGCCTGCTGCGCCTTTTGCGCCATCTGCTGGTTGCGCTCCTGCATGTCAGCAAGGCGGCTGAGAACGGTCCCAAGGTCGCCCGACGTCTCGCCCGAGGCGACGATCCCCTGATAAAGACCGGAGAAGGCCTTGGGATGTTCGCCAAGCGCCTTGGAAAGGCGCCAGCCTTCGACGACCCGGGTTCGCACCGCGGTCAGGACCCGCGCGGCCTCGCTGCCTTCCATCTGCGCGGCGACGGCCGCGAGCGCTTCCTCGACGGGCATCGACGCCTCGACGAGAGTGGCGAGCTGACGGGTCGCCGCGATCACCTCGGCTTTCTTCGGCGGCGGTGAGCCCTTGCGCAGTTGCAGGAAAGCGCGGCTTTCGACCTCTCCGATGCTGAGGGGCGTCAGCCCCGCGGCCAGCACTTCCCGCCGGGCTCGGCGCAGGCTGTCCGCCTCCACCGTCCCGCGCTTCTTGCGGCCTCCGCCGTCGATCGCCTCGTAGCGGAAAGCCGTCACGTGCCCTCCGTCTCCTGAACGACACGCAGGACTTCCTCGATGGATGTCCGCCCTTCGATGACATGCTCGTATCCCGCCTCGGCTAGGGTCGGCGCGTTGCGGAAGGCTTCCTCGCGCATCTCCTGTTCGCCGGCATCGTCGTGGATCAGCTTGCGCAAACGGTCATTGACGACCACCAGCTCGTAAAGGCCGATCCGGCCCTCATATCCGGTGCCGTTGCAGGCCGGGCACCCTTTCGGATGATAGATGGTCCGTCCCTCGATCTTCTTGATGCCAAGCATCTCGCGCTCGATCTTGTCGGGGTGATGGGGTTCCTTGCAGCTCCCGCAGAGCCGTCGCACGAGCCGCTGGGCGAGAACACCGGCAATGGTTGGCGAGAGGAGGAAAGGCTCCACGCCCATGTCCCGAAGGCGGGTCACCGCGCCGATCGCGGAATTCGTGTGGATGGTCGAAAGGACGAGGTGCCCGGTCAGCGAGGCTTGAACGGCGATCTGCGCGGTTTCCACATCCCTGATCTCGCCGACCATGACGATGTCCGGGTCCTGACGAAGGATGGCGCGAAGCCCGGTCGCGAAGTTCATGCCCACCTTGGCATTCACCTGCGTCTGGCCGACCCCTTCGAGGGCATACTCGACAGGATCCTCGACCGTCAGGATGTTGACTCCCGGATCGTTGAGAAGCGTCAGCGCCGCATAAAGCGTCGTCGTCTTGCCCGAGCCGGTGGGGCCTGTGACGAGGATCACCCCGTTCGGACGGCGCAGCACCTTCTCGAACCGTGTACGAATGGCTTCGGGCATGCCGAGAGCGTCGAGGTCGAGCTGCGCCTGCTCCTTGTCGAGAAGCCTCATCACCGTGCGTTCGCCAAAGCGGCTCGGCAGCGTGGAAACCCGGACGTCGACCAGCCGTCCGCCCATGGCAAGGCTGATCCGGCCATCCTGAGGCACGCGCTTTTCCGCGATGTCGAGGCGCGCCATCACCTTGACCCGGCTGGTCAGAACCGGCGTCATCTTGGGCGGCAGGCTCAGGACCTCACGCAGGACGCCGTCGATACGCAGCCGGATCGAAAGCGCCGTCTCGTAGGGCTCGACGTGAATGTCCGACGCGCGGGTCTTGACCGCTTCAGCGATCAGGGCATTGATGAGCCGGATCACCGGCGCATCATCTTCCGTGTCAAGAAGGTCCGCCGTTTCCGGCAGGCCTTCCGCAAGAGCGGAGAGATCCTCGGGACCATCCCCATCGTCAAAGGTCGCGGCGGAGAGGCCCTCGACCGAGTAGATTTCCGACAGCCGGCGCTCGAAGACCTTGGGCGGGAGGGTTTCAAAACGTACTGGTCCGCCCGCGGCGCGCCTTGCTTCGAGCATGGTCAGCGGATCGCGCTTGGGCTGGTCCTCGCGCATGCCCACCACAGCGACGCCGTCTGCCTCGCCCTCCAGAAGAAGCAGTCCCTGCTCCTTGGCGAAGGCGTAGGCGAAGCGCGGGCGATCCCCAGGATCGGGCCTCGCTCGTTGACCGGTCTCACTCATCGCCTGCTGCCATCCTCCTCGTCCGGCATCTTGACCAGCGGTTCAGTCTGGGACGCAGGGTCAAGACCGAAGAGCTCGTTCTGCAGACGGTCGATACGGGCGGGGCCTTCCCGGCGGCGCTCGGCCGTGAGCTGGCGCTGCCTTGCGAAGTCGTATTTCTTCGCTGTCAGGGCCTGCGCAGTCGCACGGTCGCGGATGATCGTCGGGCGGATGAAGACCATCAGTGTGGTCTCCTCTTCAGAGCGTGTCTGGCCACGGAAGAGGTTGCCGAGGACCGGGATGTCGCCAAGCAGCGGCACTTTCGTTTCCGTATTGCGCTGATCATTGTCAACGAGACCGCCAATGACGACAAGCTCTCCGCTGTCGGCGACAAGCTGGGTCTCGCTGACCGACTTCTGGACGATGGGGCTGTCCGAAAGGGCCGTGAAAGCTGTCAGTGAACTGACCTCGAGCTTGATCTCGAGAGTGACCGCATCACCGTCATTGATCTGGGGCGTGACCTCAAGAATCGTACCGATATCTTCACGCTCGATGTTTCTGAAGCCGCCCTGGAAGTCCGTACCCACCGCTTCACCGGTGACGATCGGGATGTTCTGGCCGACCTGCAGGCGGGCGGGCTTGTTGTCGAGCACCATGGTGAAAGGTGTCGAGAGCACGTTGGAACGGCTGTCCGACTGAAGTGCAGAGATCAGCACGCCGTAGATGCTGCCGTTGTCCGTCACGTCGCCGAACCCGGCGAGAAAGCCGTTGAAGCTCAGAAGGTCCGAAACGGCAGCCTGGACGAGCTGGCCGGAAAGCGCAGCCACGTCGCTATCGACGTCATCTTCCTGGGTGACGATCGGTGTACCATCGACCACGGTGATGACGTCCCGCGTGCCGTCATCTTCGGTCAGGAAATAGGCGGCCCCTGCCGCGGACAGGAGATTGGGGCGGGTATCTGTGAAGGTCGCCGCCGTCACCGGCATGCCGTCGCCACCGGAAAGATATTGTACGCCGAGTTCTCGCGCGGTGTTGTTGGCGATCTCCACCACGATGGCTTCGATCAGGACCTGGGGCCGGCGGATGTCGAGCTGAGCGATCAGTTGGCGGATCGTCCGCTGCGCTTCTGGCGGCGCATTGACGAGGATGGCGTTGGTCGGCTCGTGGAAGGTGACGATCGGCCCGCCGGGTCCTGCACTGACGGCCGCCGCTCCGCCATTCGCCCCGCCGCCGGTCTGCGCACCGCCAATGAGCTGCGCGATGATCGGAACGAGTTCCGCGCCGTCGACATGGTTGAGGTAGATCGCGTCGAAATTGCCGCGCAGACGTCCTGACTGGTCGAGCTCTTCGACCACGGGAAGGAGGCGGCTCACCTGCTGCGGCGCGCCGCGCAGGACGATCTGGTTGCTGCCGATATTGGGGATGACCTGCAAACGCTGCCTGCCGCCCTCACCCGCCGTGTCCTGGGAGATGCCGCGAAGGGTTTCGGCGACCTGCGACGCTTCGGCGTTTTGGAGCTGGATCGTACGGACGACGGTGTCGTCGACATCGATCGTCTCCAGGACTTCCCGAATACGGTCGATGTTCCGGCCACTGTCGACGACGACCACGGCGTTGCTGTCCGGGATGGGAATGATGAGACCCTGCTGGCCGACGAGGCCACGAAGGGAGCCCGCCGCAGTACGCGCGTCAATACTCGTCAGCGGAATGATCCGGGTTACCGTATTGCCTGGCGTATCCGACGAGCCGACGGGGCCTGCGTCACGGGCACCCTGCTCGATCGGAACGATCTTGTAGACCCGGTCGCCAGCCGGGATCGCGGTGAAGTTGTTCACCTGGAGGGTGGCAAGGAAGACGTCGAAGATCTGGTCCGGCGCCATCGACATGTTGGGCGGCGAGATGATCGTGACGCGTCCGGAAAGCCGGGGGTCGAGGATGAACTGAAAGCCTGTCCGCTCGGCGATCTCGGCCGCCACCGCCTTGAGGTCGGCGTCTTCGTAATTGAGGGTCGCCCGGCCGTTCTGCGCCGATGCGGTATGCGGCGCCATGGCGGCGAGCGCCAGGCAGGTCGAGGCAAGAAGGCGGCGTACGAACATACGAACTCTCACAGATTGATCTCGGGCGGCAGGCGCAGATTGACGTCGACGAGCTCGCCAGAGCGGCGGACGGTGACCGTAACCTCGCCGCTGGAACGAAGGGCGGGCAGAAGCGCTTCAAGGTTGCCGGTCCGCCGAGCGTTGAAGGGTTCGCCATTGACCGCTACCGGAATATCCGTACCCAGAAGGCCTTGCGCCTGAAGCAGCGGCAAAGGCACAGCGTCGCCGGCCAGGGCTGCGACGGTCTGCGGCTTCGATGAAGGAACGGCAGGCGCCTCTACGCTGCTGCGACCCGTATTGGCGACGATGTCCTCGTTCGGCTCGGGCCGGTTCTGCAGCGGCAGACCTTCGAGAATGCCGTTGCGGCTGATCACCACCCGGTAGGTCTCGACGCGGCGAAGCCTGACGCCGCGGATGATTTCCTCGCCTTCGCGGAAGACGTTCTGAACGCCGCCGGGGGTCTCGATCAGTGCGCTGCTAGAGCCGTCATCGGCCAGGAACGCGCCCTTGAGCTTGAGCTGCAAGGTCGTTTCGGGAAGGATCTCCACCGTCTCGACGGCACGTTCGGTTTCCGGTGCGCCGGCGAAAGGGTTTGTTTCCGTGAGAATCGCCGTATCGATGACAGGTTCCTGGCGTCTCGCTGCAGGTGCCGCATCCGAAGAGCTGCGGCTCAGGGGGGCAGTCGCCGCGAAGAACAGGTTCGAAGCCGCGACAGCGAGAAGCACGGCCCCAGCAATCGATCCGGCCGTGGCGGCCCCGCGCAGGCGGGAATTCGGTCTGTCGGGCGTTGACGAAGCTGTCACCGCCTTCCCCTTCCATACCTGCCCGATGGATAAACGATCCATGCACCCACGTTTCGATTGGCGCCCGGCAGCCCGGGCCGTCAAGGACGTTCCACCACAATTGTCTAACGATTAAGTATGCGAACGCCCCCGCCACGTTGTGACGGGGGCGCTTGTTAACCCTGACCGTGTGGACACCCCGTGAAGGGTCCGGCGGTCAGTCCGATCAGAACTCGGCGCTGAGGCTCAGCGTCACGATCCGGCCGCGGTCATAGGCGATGAAGGGCAGCTCACGCCCGGTGGAGTCTTCGCGGAAGGCGTTGAACTCTTCACCGAGGATGTTCTGCACCTTGAAGCCGAGGTTCCACTCGCCGCCTTTCAGCTCGAAGGGACGCGAATAGACGAGGTCGAGAAGCAGCGGGACGTCTTCGACCACGCGGTCGGTTCCGTTCTGCTGCGCCTGACCGATCAGGAGCGTCCGGTCGCTGGCATAGTTGAGAAGAGCGGTCAGCGTCGCGCCGTTCTCCACGTTTTCGATGCCGAGCTGGATGTTGGCGAGGTGGTTCGACTGACCCTCCAGCTGGTGGCCCTCGACGAGGAAGTCCGAAGCGTTCCGTTCGCGTGCGGCGATGGTGCCGGTGGAGCGGAAAGGCTGGAGGACCGTACCGTCGGTGCTCACCTCGCTGTCGGTGTAGGTGTAGTTCGAGACGAAGATAAGTTCCTTGTCGGCGAAGAACTGACCGTAGTCGCTCAGGTCCATCCGTTTTTCGAACTCGAGCTCCGCTCCGAAGAGGGTGGCTTCAGGCGAGTTGACGAAAGTGGTGACCCCCGCCTCGCTGGCCGTTGCGATACGCTCGATCGGGTTCTCGATGTCCTTGTAGAACAGGCCCACCGTCACGAACTCGCCCCGTGAGAAGTACCACTCACCGCGAAGGTCGTAGTTGGTGATCTCGCTGTTCACAAGGAACGGGTTGCCCAGAAGCGGAACGTCGAGATCGGGATCAAGGAACTCCGTACCGGCAAGTTCCCTGAACTGCGGCCGGGTGATCGTCTTGGAGACGCCGCCGCGAAGCTGCAGATTGCCCAGCGGGTTCCAGGTCACGGTTGCCGCGGGAAGGAAGAAGTCCTCCTCGAGGGTCACGACCTGATCTGCAGTCGGCGCTGCGCTCGAGCCCTGGAAGGTTGCCGTTTCCTGGGTCGAGGTCTCGAAACGACCACCAAGCGAGAAGCGGAGATACTCGTTCAGTTCGATATCCGCTGCCACGTAACCGGCACCGACTTCGATGCTCGCTTCGGTGGTGTCCGGGAAGAGACGCCCCGTTGCACTGCGGACCTGCAGGAGGCCGGCTTCGAAGACCTCCGGCTGGTAGAGAAGGTCCGTCCGCACGGCTGCAAGCGGGCCGAGGCCGCCCGTGGCGTTCGGACCGGTCTGGATGCGGAAGAGACGGATCTGGGTGTCACGGGTGTTGTCCGTGAACGCGCCGCCCGCCTTCAGCTCGATCTCGCGGTCACCGATATAGAGCGGCAGCTGGAAGTCGATCCCGGTGTGAAAGTTGCTGTCTTCGAGCTCCGAAAAGCGGATCGAGTTGCTGGTCTGCGCATTCGCGTAACGGAAGATCGTCCGATCCTGGGCCGGATCCAGATCCGGAATGAGGTCGGAAAGCTGCGCCTGTTCGCGCACCGTGTTGCGCTCATAGGGCGCTTCCCGGCTCGCTTCGCCATAGGCGATGCGCCAATTGGCCTGCAGATCCTTCAGATTCGGGAAGAGGTGCTCGCCCGTCAGCTGGGTCTGCCAGACTTCGCGTTCGACGAACTCTGTGAACTCCTCGCGCAGGAGGCCGTCGCCAAACTCGTTCTGGTCGACCGAGTCGCCAGCGCGCGAACGCTTCAGCGTGCTGCGGAGAAGGAAGCTCGTCGATTTGACCGCATGGTCGCCGCCCGCAAATTCGAGGCCGGTCGAGGTGAAGGCGCTGAGGTCGATGTTCTGCCGGGTTTCGAGATATTCGAGCCGGTCCTGTTCGGTGGTGTCGTTGAAGACCCCTGACTGGATGAATGAGCGGTCCTGAACGCCTTCGCGGTTCTGGAAGCTGTCGGAATAGCTGACATAGGAGACATTGCCGAGCGAGAAGGCATCGCGCTCGAGAACGCCGCCGAGGGTCAGCGACCCGCTGCCGTTCATCGGAACTTCGTCGCGGGTGATCAGCAGGGTGTCGAAATTCTCGAACGACCCGGCAGCCTCCGGCGACAGGATGTTGACGCCGTCGCGGACAGCCTGCTCCGCCAGATCAGGAATATCGCGGAGGCCATCGTCCCAGCCGAGAACGTCGGTATCCGAACCTTCGTGGAACAGACCGTCCTCGAAGCTCGTCACGCTGTCATACTGGGCAGAGCCCGACAGGATGATGAAGTTCTCGGTCGGCACCGCGGCCGTGCGAAGGTCGATCGCCGCGCCGCCAAACTCACCGCTGAACTCGGGCGAGTAGGTCTTCTGCGAAAGCGAGCCTTCGAGAATGCGCGTGGGGATGATGTCCAGCGGCACGGCCCGGCGCAGCGGCTCGGGCGATGGCAGCGGAACACCGTTGACGGTCGCGGACTGGTAGCGCTCGTTCAGACCGCGCGCGACTGGAAATTTTCCATCGACCACGGACAGGCCAGCGACCCGCCGGATTGCCGCCGCGACATCCGTGTCCCCTGCCCGGGCAAAATCTTCAGCGTCGAGAACGCTCGAAATTTCAGCCGTTGAACGTTTTTCATCGGGAACGAAGACGCCGCGCACGACGATCTGGTCCTCGATCTGGTCGGCCACGCCGGTCGCGTCCTGCGCCCCTGCCGTGCCCGCCGACATCATGAGCGAAGCGAAAAGCGCCGCCGCCGATGTCGTTGAATGCAAATGTTTCATCTCAACCTCTCCTCGCGAGGATCCTGCCAAAAGGACGAAAACCGGAGGCCTAGGGACGGGCCTCCGGTCATCAGGAGCTCCCTTAAAGAGCGATGGTCCAACCGAGGTACCAGGTGTCAGACGCGTCTTCGACGGCGCCGATGAAACCCGAACCCGCGGCATCGAGACCGGCAGGAAGGGTTGCCGGGGTCACCGAGTCGGCGGTCGGGCAACGGACCAGAGCTTCAGTCGCGCCGGTGGCGAGAGTGAAGTTGCAGTCCTCGGCCGCGGCGTCCTCATTGCCATTCGCGGCACTGAAGATCGAAGCCGGAGCCGCGACGTTCGTTGCGAAGTCCGCGACGTAGCTGGAGAAGAAGGTCGGCGTGACCGTGGCGGACGGCGTGCTGTCATCGAAGTCGATGCCGTCCCCATTGTCGTCGCCCTTCAGGATGGCGTTGTAGAAGTCGCCGCCGGTACCGCGGCGGAGCTTCGCACCATCTTCCGGATCACCCGAACCGGAGCGGTCGATCAGGGTCAGGTTGGCGATGGTCGGGTTCGAACGCGGCTCACGGTTCGGGAAGTCGCCATTGTTGTCGGCTTCGATGACCCGCGGATCGGTGCTCTCGCCAGGCTCGTGGACCAGGATGACGTATTGGGCGGAACCGGTCCAGCCATCGGTCCAGTCGAAAGCATCGTCGCCGGCCGAGGTGACGATGGCGTGGCTGACATTCACCGTGCCGCCGAAGAACTCGATACCATCGTCCTTGTTCTCGTGAACCTGGATGTAATCGACTTCCGTACCCGAACCGACACCCTGGAAGGCGATACCGTTCAGCTCATCGTTCGAGCCGAACAGGAAGCCCGCATACTGAACACGGAGGTAGTTCAGAATGCCGCTGTCGTCGTCCGCCGTCTGACCGCCGAAGAGGCCAGAGCCGCCTTCGCCGTCTTTCTGGCAGTCGACAGTGCCGAGGACGGCCGCTTCACAGTCGTTGATCGGTGCACGGCCGTTGATGACCAGGCCGCCCCATTGACCCGAAGCCACCGAACCGCCGGTCACGTCCTGGCGCGAGGTCATGACGACCGGGCTCGAGGAGGTGCCGTTGACAACGATGCGGCTGCCGCGGCTGACGACCAGGGCGTCTTCGCCGTTGAGGCCGAAAAGGGTGACGCCCGGTGCGATGGTCAGGGTCGCGGTATCGGCACCGGCGATCGGGTTGGCCGGATCGGCGCCGGCATCGTCGCCGACGAAGACCGATCCGTTCAGCTCATAGACATTGCCGGCGGGCAGGAAGAGGTCGCCCTCGATGACCCGCGGCAGCGTGCAGACATTGTTGACCTGACCGCTGACCCGGCTGCTGTCGACCTGCGAAGCGTTGGTGTTGGTTGAGACGAAAGTGCCAGCCGGGCACTGGTTGGCAATCGTCTGGCCGGAGAATTGCGGGATCTCCAGGGCCCAGTCGAAGAGCCAGCTGTCTTCATAGTTCTGCACCGACTCTTCGAAGGCACCGATATAGGCAACTTCGACGATGTTGTCGTCGGGCAGGCGCGGCTGGTCTTCGTCGTCATCGGCGAGATCATAGGCTTGAACCGCACGGGTTTCGTTGATCGAGAAGACGCTGGAGAGCGTGGCCGAACCGCGGACATTGTTGTTGCCGGCGGCGTCGAAGAGCGGGGTCGCGTCGCTGTCGACCGCGGTAGCGTCGGAACCGGCGACATAGATCGAGAAGAGCTGGGGATCGACGGCCGAAGGCGTGGCAGGGGGCTCACCCTTGTCGTAGTCGACGCTGTTGCCGTCGAAGTTCGAGACGATGATGTTGGCGTAGATGCCGTCGGTGCCGCGGCGGATCTTGATGCCGTCGTCGCCGGTGTCGATGCCGGAGCTGACCAGGGTGAAGTTGGCGAGGATCGGGTTCGAACGCGGGTCGCGGTTCGGGAACTCGCCGTTGGAGTCGCCTTCGAAGCCGCGCGGGTCGGAGGAGAGGGTTTCGGTCTGGACAACGACGCCGAACTGGATGCTGCCGTTCCAGCCGTCGGTCCAATCCACCGAGTCGTCGCCAGCGCCAGTGGTCACGATGTGGTCGGCATCCACCGAGCCGCCGAAGAACTCGATGGCGTCGTCAGCGGAGTTGTGGATGTGAATGTAGGACAGGGTGGTTCCGGAACCGACGGCTTGCAGTGCCAGGCCGTTCAGCTCGTCTTCGGCGTTGAAAAGGAAGCCCGGATACTGGATGCGGACATATTCCATGGTGCCGCTGTTTTCGGTGGCGTCGAGGCCGCCGAAACTGCCCGAGCCGCCTTCGCCCTGCTTGATGCAGTCCACGGTGCCCAGAACAGCAGCTTCGCAGTCATTGATCGGTGCGCGGCCGTTGATGACGATGCCGCCCCACTCGCCGCGGGCTGAAGCCGAACCGTTCACGAGGCCATCGGAAGCCGCGGCCATGGCACTGCGGTCGGTGCCGTCCTGGTCGGCATCGGCGAGGTCCGAAGCGGAGGTGAAGACGATCGGGTCGAAGCGGGTGCCGCGTGCGTCGATCTGCGAGCCGGGGTTGATGACGATGGCGTCTTCACCCGAAGCGCCGAAGACGACGACGCCGGGCTCGACGGTCAGGGTCGCGGTAGCGCCGGCAGCGTCGTCGATCAGGTTGTCACCGACGAAGAGCGTGCCGGAGATGCCGTAGGCATTGCCTGCGGTCAGCGTGAGGTCGCTGGTCAGCACATCGGTGGTCGGAATGATACAGGCGGTGATGTCGACGCCGCCCGAAGTGATCGTGCCTTCCGGAGCGCCTGCGGGGCAGCCGGTGGTCGTGAAGTCGACGACGCCGTCAGCGCCGACGCTAGGGTTCTGACCACCGCTGCCCGGATTGACGGTGATCGGCGCAACGACGCCGGTGCTTTCGATCGACCCGCCGCTGTCGCAGGCGGCGAGCGCCACGGCTGCGGCTCCCATGAAAAGACCGGAACGGATGGTTTGTTTCAGAGTCATAAGGAGCCCCCAAAAAGGCAATGGTTTCGACAATGCTCGCGCCCTGTGCGCCATGGATCGGCGGAATAGGTCCGACTCGTGACATGCGGATGACAGTTCGCTGAGAGTCTTGTGACGCTCGCAATGGGGCCGATGAAACGTGCCCGGAGCGCCACAGCTTCGAACAATTCGAACCTTGCCCGCGAGCCCGGCGCACAGGAGAAAGCCTGGTGATGACCACGACGCTCCTCCCTGCTTTCCTTGGCGCTCTTCTCGGCGGGGTCCTTGCCAGCTTCGTGAATGTCATCATCAGCCGAGGCCCGCGAAGCTGGGGTCTCGTCGATGCGCGGGGACCGAAAGGTCTGACTGGCCCCCGATCCCAGTGCGAGGGCTGCGGCCGGACCCTTCGGCCATCGGAACTGATTCCAATCGTAAGTTTCCTGAGAACCCGCGGCCGTTGCGCGGCCTGCGGTGAGGCGATCGGCTGGCGGCATCTGGCCGTCGAGCTGCTCGGTACGGTTCTCGGCTGCGCGGTTGTCCTTCGTTTCGGGCTGACCCTTGAAGCCCTCTTCGGCGCCTGGCTGGTCTTCAGCCTCCTCGCGCTCGCCTTCATCGACCTCGAAACCGGCTACCTGCCTGATCGGCTCACCCTCCCCCTCATCGGGGTCGGGCTTTTTTCGAGTTTCCTGACCGCAGCCCCTCCAGCCATCGAGAGCGTCCTTGGCGCCGTGATCGGCGGCGGCGGTGCCTTCCTTCTTGCCTTCGGCTACCGGGCCTGGCGCGGCCGGGAAGGCCTTGGCGGCGGAGACGTGAAGCTCATCGCGGCGGGCGGCGCGTGGTGCGGCGCCTATGCCCTGCCGCTGATCCTGCTCGCCAGCAGCCTCGCCGGACTTGCCGCCGCTGGCGTGATGATGCTTCTCGGGCAGCGGCCCGCCGCGATGACCGCTGCCATTCGTTTTGGCCCCTACCTCGCCGCAAGCATTGCCGGAATCTATCTCGCCGGGGGAACCGCCCTTATCGGACGATAGAAGACTGGAAAGGAAAACCCATGACCGAAACCCGCCTCGTGGAATGGACGACCGACGATCAGACTTTCGAGGGGAAACTCTTCCTCCCCGCCCGGAGCCCGAAAGGCAGCGTCCTTGTCTGTCACGCCTGGGCCGGACGGGCCGAGCATGAAGAGACCTATGCCGAGCGCTTGGCGAAGAACGGCTATGTCGCCATGGCAGGAGATGTCTACGGGAAGGGCGTGCGCGGACAATCGAACGAAGAGAATGAGAAACTGATGACGCCGCTGGTCGAAGACCGCGAGCGGCTACAGGACCGGCTTCGCGCTTCCCTCACGGCCTTCGCCCAGCAAAGCGAAGTTGATGAGAGCCGCATCGCCGCGGCCGGCTTCTGTTTCGGCGGCCTTTGCGTCCTTGATCTCGCGCGCGCCAACGCGCCGGTGCAGGGCGTCGGCGCCTTCCACGCCATACTGGGCAAACCCGGCAAGCCGGGCGAAGGCAAGATCACGCCGAAGGTCATCGCCTTCCAAGGCTTCGACGACCCGATGGCCGGGCCCGATGACCTCAAGGCCTTC
The DNA here is from genome assembly GCA_964556115.1 of uncultured Caulobacterales bacterium. Taxonomy (GTDB): domain Bacteria; phylum Pseudomonadota; class Alphaproteobacteria; order Caulobacterales; family Parvularculaceae; genus Parvularcula. The sequence goes on along the minus strand of CAZKVC010000004.1, from coordinate 107,157 downwards.
GGGGAGGAAATGACGGAGCGCGGCGCTGACTGGCAGCTCTACACCTTCGGCGGTGTCGCCCACGCTTTCACCAACGAAGGCGCCAACCAGCCGGATATGGGTCTGAAATACAACGCCTTCGCGAAGGACCGCGCCTACCACGTGCACGATCATTTCCTCGAAAAGCTCTTCGCCTGAGGCTTTCGTCAGGGAGCGGAACCAATCCGCTCCTTGGTGTCCTTCGCGCCGATACCAAGAGCCTTGAGTTTCCGATGAAGCGCTGAACGCTCCATGCCGACAAACCCTGCGGTTCGGGAGATATTTCCTCCGAACCGGCCGATCTGCGCGAGCAGGTATTCTCGCTCGAACCGCTCCCGCGCTTCCCGCAGCGGCAGGGCGATGATCTGCTCCATCTCCGGCCCCGCAGGCAGGGCGGGACCCGCGCCCACGACGTCATCAGGGAGATGTTCGACCCGGATCTCCTGCCCTTCGAGCTTGCCCGCCATGATCAGGGTCCGCTCGAGAACATTCCTCAGCTGACGGACATTCCCGGGCCAGTTATAGGCCTGAAGGGCCGCCATCGCGTCATCGCCAAGGCGAGGCTGCTTGCCCGGTCGACCGTCCGTGAGCTGGATGAGGAAGAAGGATGCCAGGTCCGGAATATCCTCGCGCCTCGAACCGAGCGAAGGCGTCTTGATGTGAACGACAGAAAGGCGGTGGAAGAGATCCTTCCTGAAGCCGCCGGTCTCGGAGGCTTCGAGAAGATCTTCCGAAGTCGTCGAGATGATCCGCACATCCACATGGACGGGCACCGTGCCGCCGACCCGCCTGAAGCGCTGATCCACCAGCACCCGGAGGATCTTCCCTTGGGTTTCCAGCGGCATGTCGCCGACTTCCTGAAAGAGGAGCGTTCCGCCATGCGCCTGCTCGAGAAGGCCGATCGAGCGCGGCCGCCCCTCTTCGCCCTCGATCCCGAAGAGCGCCTCTTCCATCTTGTCCGCTTCGATAGCTGCGGCAGCAACCACCACCAGCGGGCGGTCCGCGCGGTCGGACTGGGCGTGGATCGTGCGGGCCACCAGCTCCCGTCCGGAGCCGACCGGCCCTTCGATCAGGACCCGGCTGCGCGCATGGGCGACCCGTTCGATCGAATTGCGAAGCTGCGCCATGGCCGCGCTCTTGCCGATCAGAGAGAGCTCGCGGCTCTTGGCCTTCAGGCTTTCGTTCTCGCGCTGAAGGTGTGCGCGTTCCAGCGCCCGGTTCGCCGTGATGATCAGGCGGTCCGCCGAAAGCGGCTTCTCGAGGAAGTCGTAGGCCCCCTTCTTGATTGCCGCGATCGCGGTCTCGATGGTCCCGTGACCGGAGATGATGACGATCGGCAGCGAGGGATGAAGGCTCCTCAGCTCATCGAGCACACCAAGGCCATCGAGGCGCGAGCCTTGAAGCCAGATATCGAGAATGACCAGCGCCGGCGGATGTTGCGAGACCTGCTCGAACGCCTGGTCGCTATTGGCCGCCATGTGCGGAACGAAGCCCTCGTCCTCGAAGATACCCGCGATCAGCTCGCGGATATCGGGCTCGTCGTCGACGATGAGGACATCAATGGCCATGAAGCTGCGGAACTCCGTCGGGTCTACGCATCGGTGAAGGGTCTCTTTCTCCCTGATCGCCGGTCGATTGCAAGCTTGGCAGGAACAGTGCGGCAACGGCGCCGCCGCCTTCCCGGTTGCGGATCTCGAAGCTGCCGTCGTGATCCTCGATCGCCTTGCGGACGATAGCAAGGCCCAGCCCGGTGCCCTTCTCGCGGGTCGTCATATAAGGCTCGGTCAGCCGGTGCCGCAGTTTTTCAGGGAGCCCGCGGCCATTGTCGCGGACTTCGAGGCGCGCTCCTGTCCGCTCGCGGGTGACCTCGATCTCGATCTTGCCGTTCTCGGTCCCACTCTCGGTGATCGATTCCGCGGCGTTCTTGATGAGGTTCGTCACCGCCTGCACGACGAGGCGATTGTCGCAAAGAACAGGCACGGCGGTGCTGGGCGTCTGGCTGACGAAAGTGAGCGCCGGATAAGCCACGGCGAAGGGAAAGAGTGCTTCTTTTGCGATGTCCCGGAGGTCGTTCTCGGACATGATCGGCTCCGGCATCCGGGCGAAGCTCGAGAACTCGGTCACCATGCGGCCGATGTCGCCCACATTGCGAACGATCGTTTCCGTGCACTGATTGAAGATTTCCCGGTCGCGCCCTTCGAGATCCTTGCCGAAACGCCGCTTGAGGCGCTCCGCTGAAAGCTGGATCGGGGTCAGCGGGTTCTTGATCTCATGGGCGATCCGGCGCGCCACATCGGCCCAGGCCGCGGTGCGCTGCGCAGTGACGAGTTCGGTGATATCCTCAAGCGTCACGACGAAACCGGAACGCCCCTCCTCGAGGCCCGTTTCCTCCGAGACCTCCACGATCAAGGAACGCAGGCGGTGATCCTGGTTCCATTCGAGGTTCTTGCGCAAACCCTTCCCGCTCGCCTTCGCATCTTCGAGAAGCCGGCGGGCCGGAGCAATCAAGGCGCCGATGTTCTGACCCTGCAGCATCTCCGGCGTCTGGTCGAACAATGTGCCCGCGGAGGAGTTGGCGAGGATGATCTCACCTTCCCCGGTGACGCTGATGACACCAGCCGGGATCACGCCCAGCATCGTCTCGATGAAGCGGCGCCGCGCCTCGGCATCCTCGTTCGCTTCGATGAGGTCCTGGCGCTGAACGGACAAACGCTCGGTCATGGCGTTGAAGACCTGCCCGAGATCCGCAAGCTCGCCGTCCCGGCGGCGGATGTCGACGCGGCTATCAAGGTCGCCGGAGCTGACCCTTTCGGCGGCGGTCGCAAGACGCCTGATCGGACCGACGATGGCGTTGGAAACCAGAAGGCCGATCCATGCCGCCAGCAGGAGAAGCACGATCGACATCAGGATGAAGCCGACGGTGGCGACCTGTCCAAGCTCTTGGATACGGGCCTGAAGCGCCCGGTTCTCGTCGCGGAAATCACGCACCGCCACCAGCTCATTGGCAATACGTGGCAGCTCCCGGCGGTAGCCGACAAGGTAGCCGCCCCGTGCCTGGTCGATCGGTATGACAATGAAATACGCATTGATCGTCTGCGGATCGACCGAGCCGAAAGTGGTGCGGGGGGTCTGCTCGTTCGAGACGACGGGAGGACGGAGCTGTCCAGCCGGGGGAAGCGGCAGGGGCCCCTCCCCGCCGATCTCTGTCCGCGCGATGATCCGGCCCGAGGGGTCGATATGCGTCAGCTCACTGAACTGATAGAGAAGGCTGAGGCCCGTCAGGAACTTCCGGTAGCCAATGGGCGAGCGTTCCGGGGATACCCCTTGCTCCAGCGCGAAACGCAGCTCCTGCTCGGCGGAGACGGCGTTGAAATACATCTGCTGGCCGACGCTTTCCACATAGGCGTTGGCGAGATTGCGGGCCACCGATGAGCTGGTCTCGATCCTGTCGACGAAGAACTCATCCGTCAGCGTACCGAGAAGCGTGCCCGTCAGGCCGAAGGCGATGACGATCGGCAGGAGCGCGACCCCGGAGAGAAGGGCAGCGAGCCTGCCATGCATTCTCGCCCCGGAAAGGTGCTGGCGCTGGGTCCTGTAAAGGTCGACCAGCCGGTCGGCGACCAGGACGCCGAGAAAGAACGCCATTCCGGTCAGGATTGCGAAGATCACGGGGACGCTGAGCGGCACGCCGCCGATCGTTTTGACCGCGACCTGTCCCGCAGCAAGCATGCCCAGGAGCACAGCGCCGATCAGCGCCGCCAGCAACATCAGAACCGTTCTGATGGCAAGAAGGGGTGACGGCTGCCCCACCGTCACCCTCTTCGTCGGCCCATGTCCGCCCTTACCGAGCACCCGCCGTTTCCCTGTAACAACGACCTCGCAGATTTGTGAGGATTAAGCAAGAGGAACCTTTTTTGTAGACGAAATTTTCATCAAGCCGCAACACTGAGCGCGTTTCGGTCAAAAACTTGTCGCAAACCATCTTCCACCTCGCCGGGATCGGCAGAGGTGCAAAGGACTTTCTTAGCATCGCAAGCAATATTGCGGGGAATTTCCGGCATGGCGTCGATCCATGCGGCGAGGTGCTTTCGCGCCATGCGAACGCCGAGGACGATGCCGGCTTCGGGCGATGTCCCGTGGCCGTCGCGGTAATGCTCGATCATCGCCCGGTAGTGGCGAAGGGCGGAAGCGGCGCGGTCTTCGAAAGGGGGCGGCGTGACCTCCCCGCCCTCGTCGAGAGCACGATCCATCGCGGCGGGCAGCCATGGGCGACCCGTCGCCGCGCGGCCGACCATGACCCCATCGGCCCCCGACAGCGCCATGGCGCGCCGGGCATCCCCGGCCGATCTGATGTCGCCATTGACGATCAACGGAAGGGAGGTCGCGTTCCTGACCCGCGCCACCGCCGACCAGTCGGCCTGGCCTTTGTAGAAGTCGCAGCGCGTCCGGCCATGGACGGTGAGCATCTGCACCCCGGCGGCTTCGGCCCGCAGGGCAAGCTCGGGTGCGTTGAGGCTGTTCCAGTCCCATCCAAGCCGCATCTTGAGGGTGACCGGAACGCTCACGGCACGCACCGTAGCCCGGATCAGGCTTTCGGCATGGTCGAGATCCCGCATCAAAGCCGATCCGGATAGAAGGCCCGTCACCTTCCGTGCCGGGCAACCCATATTGATATCGACGATATCGGCGCCCATCGCCTCCGCGATCCTTGCCCCCTCGGCCATCCATTCCGCTTCGCGTCCGGCGATCTGCATCACCCGGGGCGGGGCCGTCTGATCGAGAGCAGCGCGAAGGACGACATCGGGCCGGCCTTGCGCCAGCTCGGCCGAGGCGACCATTTCGGAGACGACATAGCGGCAACCCCATTCCTGCGCGACGCGCCGGTAAGGCAGGTCGCTGATGCCCGACATGGGCGCCAGCAGCACGCGGCTGCCGATGGAATGAGGGCCGATCCTGATCATGGGAGGTTGGGTCTAGCGAAGCGGGCCCGGCTTTAACAGTCTCAACCCTGAAACCGCGCGGGAAGCCGTCTGCGCCCTTCGGGCAGGGTCCGACCGATCGGCTCGAGAAGGCGGGCCTCCAGGAAATACCCGCTCATTCTGAGGGCTGCCGCCACATCCTGCCGGGTCGGCTCCCCGAGGCCCGTGATGAAAGGCGGCAGGGGCAGAAGCTTGTCGCGATAGGGCATCCCTGCCGCAAAGCTCACAGCGCCGCCGCTCTTGGGCGAAACGAAGCAGAGTTCCGCGCCGTCTTCGAGGAGGGTATCGGTGGCGACGCAGCGATCGAGGGTCAGGCCGTGACCGAGGCTCGTGAGAAGGCCCAGTTCCCACTTCGCCAGCACCACCGGCCAGATGTCCTTGTCGCTCATGCTGTCGAAAAGAACGACCGTGGCGCGGTAGAGGCCGGATAGCCCCTCCCCTTCGGGAAGGACATGCAGCAACAGCTCGGCCGTCGCCGAAAGCGCGGCGAGGGCCTTGGGATCGGAAAAAACGGCCGCCGCCCGGGGTTCGGTGAGCTCGAGGTCGAAGCGTCCGAGGCTTGTCTCGGACTTACCCGTCCAGGAGATATCGAGACCGTTCCCGCACTGAAGGGCTGGAAGCTTGCCGCGGCCCTGCCCGCCATAAACCAGAGCGGAACGGCGCCCTTCCCTTTCGGCGAAGACCGTCAGCAGGCTGTGGTTTTCGCCCTGCGGCTGGTTGGCGAGGACCAGGGCTTCGTCGCGCCAGCTCATCGGCTAGACGTCAAGGCCCATATTACGCAGGCGTTCCTTGTCGTCGGCCCAGCCTTCGCGGACCTTGACGTAGAGAAACAGGTGGACGGTCTCGCCGAAGATTTCCTGCAGCTCTTCCCGGGCGGCAGTTCCTACCGCAGCGATGGTCCGGCCCTTGTGGCCGAGCACCAGCTTCTTCTGGCTGTCGCGGTCCACATAGATCGTCTGTTCGAGGCGAAGCTCGTTCTTCTTCGTCCGCTCCCATTGGTCGGTCTCGACGGTCAGCGAGTAGGGAAGCTCTTCGTGCAGACGGATGAAAAGCTTCTCGCGCGTTACCTCGGCGGCCATCATGCGGTCATTGATGTCCGAGAGCTGATCTTCGGGATAGAGGAACTGGCCTTCGGGCATTTTCGCGATGAGATGGTCGCGAAGATCGTCGGTCCCGCGGCCCTTCTTGGCCGAGATCATGAAGGTGTCGTCGAAGATACCGGTTTCGTTGAGGCTCTGCGCAAGATGAAGAAGCGGCGGACGCGACATGCGGTCGATCTTGTTCAGGACAAGGACGGCCCGCGCACCGGCTCTTTTCAGGCCTTCGATGATGCGGTCCGTATCCTCTGCTGACTTGATTGCGGCGGGGCTCGCATTATCGCTCATGGTCGCAAGATAGCTCGGTGCGTCGACAAGAAGGAGAACCACATCTGCCCCCTCGATCGCATCCCACGCGGCCGAGACCATGGCCTCGTCGAAACCTTTCTTGGCACGGAAGATACCGGGGGTATCGACATAGACGATCTGCGTTTCGTCCTGGACGGCCACGCCGCGAATGCGCGCCCTTGTGGTCTGCACCTTGTGAGTGACGATCGAGACCTTGGCACCGACCATGTGGTTGACGAGTGTCGACTTGCCTGCATTGGGGGCCCCCAAGACGGCAACGACACCGGCGCGGGTGAGCGCGTCCTCAGTCATCGGGCCAGATCCCTTCGCGTTTGAGAAGAAGAAGCGCTGCGCTGGCCTGCGCCTCGCGTTTGGATGTCCCTTGCGCCCTTTCCGCGGCGAGGTTCTTCAGCTGGACCTCGACCGTGAAGCACGGCGCGTGGTCGGGGCCGTCCCGGTCGATGTCCTTGTAGGTCGGGGTGCCGTGGCCATGGGCCTGCGCCCATTCCTGAAGCGCGGTCTTGGGGTCGCGGTGCTCCGCGGCAATGGCGTCGAAACGCTCGCCCCAAAAAGCGTCCCACGCCTTGTGGGCTGCGTTCAGCCCACCATCGATGTAGAGGGCGCCGAGAAGCGCTTCCATGGCATCGCCGAGGATCGCCGTGCGGTCGCGTCCGCCATTGTTCTCTTCGCCGGACGACAACGTCAGGGCCGCGCCGAGATTGAAATGCCGTGCTGCGTCGGCGCAAGTCTCCTTGCGCACGAGTTGGTTGAGCCGAGGCGCCAGCTCCCCTTCCGCAAGGTCCGGATAACGCTTCCACAGCGCTTCTGCCGTCAGAAGGCCCAGCACACGGTCGCCGAGGAACTCGAGGCGCTCAAGGTCATGGCCTGTGTCGTTCGACACGCTCGAATGGGTCAGCGCCCTTTGCAGGAGAGCCCGATCCGAGAAGCGGTGACCAACCGCCTCTTCGACCTGCGCGGGATCGACCGCTCCCTTGCCCATCAGTTCACCTTGTCGCCGACCCGGCCATAGCGAATGGCCATCGGCCACCGCCAGACTTCCCAGAACCGGGCGCTGTCGCCATCGACAGAGAAAGCGACCCGCGTGGCCCGGCCGACGAGCTGGTCGTGGGGGATGAACTTCACGAGGTTCGAACGGCTGTCCAGCGACCGGTCGCGGTTGTCGCCCATGCCGAAATAGTGCCCTTCGGGCACGGTGACGGGGGCGGTATTGTCAGCCGCGCCCCTGTCGCCGTCGCATTCCTGCACGATGTAGCTGGGCCCGCCGGCAGGCAGGGTCTCGCGATAGACCTTGGCGCGTGGATTGTTATCCTCGCACGTGTTGGGAGCATCAGGCAGGGTCTCGCGGACAATCGGCTGACCGTTCACGTGCAGCACACCGCCGATCACCTGAATCCGGTCGCCGGGCAGGCCGATGATACGTTTGACGTAGTCGCGATTGCGGTGATTCTTGTTCTTGAAGACGGCCACTTCGCCGCGCTCGGGTCCATCGGAGAAGACCCTCCCCTCCACCGGCAGCCGGGTGAGCGGGAAGATGAGCGACGCTTTGGAATAACCATAGTCGATCTTGTCGACGAGAATGAAGTCGCCGGTCAGAAGCGTCGGCTCCATCGAGCCAGAGGGAATGTTGAAAGGCTGAACGAAGAAGAAACGCACCGTCAGCGTCACTGCGACGGCGATGACCACAGTCTTCGATACATCCCACAGCTCGCCGAGGACCGCGCGCATCGAGCGGTTGTCTCCAGTCATCATCGGCCCTCTTCCTCTTCATCCGTCCTCGAGGCGTAGATGATGACAAAAGCCTGCGCCAGCGGGAAGTCGTCCGTTATGGTAAGGTGTATCTCCGCTGAACGCCCGGGCGGGGTGATTTTCTCAAGCCGTGCCTTCGCTCCGTTGGTCAGCGCCATGGTCGGCTGGCCGGTGGGAAGGTTCACGACCCCCATGTCACGCCAGTAGACGCTCTGGCTGAGGCCGGTGCCAAGGGCCTTTGCGCAAGCCTCCTTGGCCGCGAAGCGCTTGGCATAGGACGCCGCCCGCATGCGGCGCCGGTCCGATTTCGCGCGCTCGATCTCGGTGAAGCAGCGCTGGGTGAAACGCTCGCCGTGACGCTCGAGGGTCTTCTCGACCCGGCGGATGTCGATGAGGTCGGAGCCGATGCCAAGGATCACAGCAGCATCCCCGTCCGCGCATCCTTGATGAGCTTGCGCATCTCGCGGATTGCGCCGTCGAGGCCCATGAAGACTGCCTCGCCCACGAGGAAATGGCCGATATTGAGCTCGCGCACTTCCGGCAGCGCAGCGATGTTCTGAACGTTCCAGAAAGTGAGGCCATGCCCGGCATGGACCTCGAGACCAAGATCTCCCGCCTGGGTCGCACCGCGCCGGAGGGCATCGAAGCTTACGCTCAGCGCTTTCTTGTTGGTGGCCAGAGCGGCCTCGGCATAGGTGCCGGTATGAAGCTCGATGACGGGCGCGCCGAGTTTGTGCGCCATCTGGATCTGGTCTTCCTCCGGGTCGATGAAGAGGCTGACCCTGACCCCCGCCTCGCGCAGCCGGTCGATGGCAGGTGCGAGAAAGCTCTCCTGACTGACCAGATCAAGGCCGCCTTCGGTGGTGCGCTCCATCCGCCGCTCCGGCACGAGGCAGCAGGCATGGGGCGCCGTTCTGAGGGCGATCTCGACCATTTCGGGCGTCGCTGCCATTTCAAAATTGAGGGGCAGGCCGACTTCCTCGCGCAACCGCTGCATGTCGTCATCACGGATATGGCGGCGGTCTTCGCGAAGATGCGCCGTGATACCGTCCGCACCCGACGCTTCGGCGAGCTTGGCCGCGCGTACAGGATCAGGATGCGCACCGCCCCGGGCGTTCCTGATGGTCGCGACGTGGTCGATATTGACCCCCAGCCTGCACGGCGGCGCGTCGGCTGCCGGATTGCCCTTCTTCAGGCTCTCCGCCCGCGGAAGGCCTGTCTTCGCCCAGGGGTTGCCGCCGCGATCCTCGCTCATGAGAGGCCCCGGCTGCCCGGCTTGACGGCGGGGATATCCTGAAGATGCGGCGGCAGATCGTTCGGATCGTAGGTCGCTATGTCGAGCTCCGCCAGCGGCAGCATGGGAACGCCGAGATCGGCCTTGCCGCCCGAGCGGTCGATGAGACACGCCACCGCAACCGGCTCGCCACCTGCCTTACGCACGGCCTCTACGCACTCGCGAGCCGAGAGCCCTGTAGAGACGATGTCCTCGACGACGACGACCTTCTGTCCCGCCTCAAGACCGAAGCCGCGGCGGAAGGTAAACTCGCCGTTCTCCCGCTCGGTATACATGAAGGGAAGGTCGAGGGCCCGCGACGTCTCATAGCCGAAGAGAATGGCGCCCATGGCGGGCGCGACGACTGCCGTGGGCTGTTCCTTCAGCTCGCCGATCATATCGGCCAGGGCACGCCCGAGCCTCTCGGTCGGTTCGGGGAAGCGGCTGACCAGCGCCTTGTTGAGGTAGGTGTCCGCATGGCGGCCGGATGACAGAACGAAATGCCCTTTCAGAAGGGCGCCGCACTCCTCGAAGATCTGAAGAACTTCGTCCTTGTTCATTTCACTGCCTCCGATCGTTCGGCATTGACCACAAAGTTCGACCCCCGGAGGGCCGTCATGACATTGGCGAGATGGCGCGCGTCGCGCACCGCGATCTCGACGCGAAGGTCCGAGAACTGAATTTCCCGATTCTCGACGTGAAGGTCATGAATGTCCGCCTCGTATTTGGCGAGAAGCGAGCCGATATGACCGATGGCGCCAGTGAAGTTGGTCACCGTCACCACGACCTCCGCGACGAAAGCCGTATCCGGATCGTTCCGCCAAGCAAGGTCGATCCAGTCCTCCTCGTCCTTTTCGGCGAGGATCGAGCAGTCGATGCGGTGAATGCAGACCTTGCCGCCCTCGGCGGCGATTCCGATGATGCGCTCGCCCGGCAGGGGGCGGCAGGTCTGGCAGAGAACGAGGGCAGCGCCCTTGCGTATGCCTTCGATGGAGACACTGCGCCTGCTGATCGTCTGGCCGGCCTCGATCGCCTTCACTGCGGTTCGCGACGCGTTGCGAAGGTTCGGATAGACCTCGTCGAGGACCGCCATGTCCGACACCTCGAGCCGTCCGACCGCTTCGAGAAGCGGCTTGAGCCCCCTGAACCCCATTCTCTTCGCCGCTTCCCGCACGGCTTCGGCGGAGAAGGGAACGTCCTGGGCGGCAAAGGCGTTGCGGACGATGCGTTCGCCAAGAGCATGCTGCTCTTTAGCGGCCATCGCCTTGGTCCGGCGCCGGAGGCGTAGCCTCGCGGACCCGGTCACGGTGAAACTTTCCCAACCCTGCGGGATCGGAGCGTTCTGGGAACGGAGGATCTCGACGACGTCGCCGTTCTTCAAGGGCCAGCGGTTCGGCCGGAGGATGCCGTTGACCTTGGCGCCTGAATAACTGTCGCCGATGTCCGTATGAAGAGCGTAGGCGAAGTCGATAGGTGTCGATCCCTGCGGCAGGCCAATGACGCGGCCGCGCGGGGTGAAGGTAAAAACCTGGTCACGGTAATAATCGAGCTTAGCCGCCTGCAGGAGCTCGGCGAGGTTCCCGCCGCCTGCCTCCAGTGCGCCGACGGTCTGCCGCAGCCACTCGAAATCATTGTACTTGTCTGAGTTCTTCAGCTCCACCGAGCCATCCGTCCGTGCACTGGCATCCTTGTAGCGCCAGTGCGCAGCGATGCCGCGCTCTGATGCTTCGTGCATTTCCTGCGTGCGGATCTGCACTTCGACCTTCTGGGCCTTCTTGTCCTGGGACAGAAGAACCGCCGTGTGGATCGAGCGGTAGTTGTTGGGCTTGGGCGTCGAGATATAGTCGTCGAACTCGCCGGGGATCATCCGGTAGTTGCGGTGAATGACGCCAAGGGCGCGGTAGCAATCTTCTTCGGACGGAACGATCACCCGGAAGGCATAGATATCCGCCAGTTCCTCGAAGAGAACGCGCTTGCGCTGCATCTTCCGCCAGACGGAAAAGGCGCGTTTCTCCCGCGACAGGATCTGCGCGTCGATGCCGGCTGCCTGGATCTCGCGTTTCAGCGTCTGGGACAGCGCCACGACCTCGGACACCGACCCTTCGGAAACCTGGGCGAGCCCCTTGGTGATGGCCGCGTAATCGGCAGGCTTGAGGTAGTAGAAGGAGAGGTCCTCGAGCTCCTCGCGGAACCGTTCGATGCCGATGATCCGCGCGAGGGGCGCGTAGATTTCCATCGTCTCGAGGGCGATGCGCTCGCGCTTCTCGGGCTTCTGGATGTGGTGCAGCGTGCGCATGTTGTGGAGCCGGTCGGCCAGCTTCACGAGGAGGACGCGCACATCCTTGGATGTAGCGAGGATGAACTTGCCGAAGTTCTCCGCCGCACCGTCCATATCGGGCGAGAGCTCCTTTTTGGAGATCTTGGTGACGCCATCGACGAGCCGCGCCACCTCTGCCCCGAAGTGCTCGCGAATTTGCCCCACGGTCACGTCGGTATCCTCGACGACATCGTGAAGCAGCGCGACGGCGATGGTGACGGGGTCCAGCTTCAGGTCCGCGAGAATCGCGGCCACCGAAAGCGGGTGGGTGAAATAGGGATCGCCCGACTGCCGCGTCTGCCCGCCATGGGCCTTCATCGCATAGACATAGGCCCGGTTGAGGAGGTCTTCATCGAGGTCGGGGTCATAGGCGCGGACAAGCTCGACCAGCTCGAACTGGCGAACGATGGTCGGCGCGCGGCCTACCGGGGGCGGCGGGTGATCCGCCTCGCCATGATCCTGAAGACCTTCAGCCGCCTTTCGAGCGTTCTCCTTCGCAGGAAGGACCTCTTCCTGCGGACCCGGTTGATACGCTGAAGATGCCGGCGCATCGGTTTGCGCCGGGCGTGGAGCGGGCGCTTCATGGGCGGTCTCCGCCATGGTTTTGATTTGGTCGGCCATTGCGCATGATGTTGGCAGCCCTGACGAGCATGACAACCAGAAAGGTCAAAACCGCACCTCCAAGAAGCGCGGCCAATAGCGCCGTTGCGGTGTGGTCACCGGACCCGGCGCCGAACAGCATGACGAGGCTGGCGAGCGCGACCAGAGCAGCGCCCGCCATCACCCTCATTTGTTGGACGGCGAGAGCGGAGCCATGCCGCTTTGCTGCAGCGCCTTGAGGAGGTCCTCTTCGGAGACCTGGTCGTGCTCGGGCAGGTCGGCCTTTTCGGCAGCGGCACCTTCGGCATCTTCCGGTTCGTCGACATCGAGCTGGGTCTGCAGCGAGGTAACGAGATCGTCAGTGATCTCGTCGGAGGTGATCTTGTCGGCGGCCAGCTCACGCAGGGCGACGACCGGGTTCTTGTCACGGTCGCGATCGACCAGCAGCGACGAACCAGAAGCGATCATCCGCGCCCGGTGGGCTGCGAGAAGTACGAGATCGAACCGGTTATCGACTTTTTCGATGCAGTCTTCGACGGTGACACGCGCCATGAAGCTCTCCGATAGAAAAGAGGGGAAGCGGGGCCCTACGCCCCTTTTTCGCCCCATGCAAGGCAGGCTGGAGCGGGTAGCGGGAATCGAACCCGCATCCTCAGCTTGGAAGGCTGCTGCACTACCATTGTGCTATACCCGCGGGAGGCCGGACGAGCGCTATAGCAGAGCGCTAGCGAATGTCACGCCCCCTACCCTACTCGTCTGCCACTTCCCGCAACCAGGCCTGAAACTGCGCATAGATGCGGGGGTTGGGATAAACGTGAGCAGCTTCATCGTCGATATGGAGCGTGACCTCCGCGCCCGCTTCGGTGAGGCGCTCGGCAAGCTTCTCGGCGAGGGTCACCGGCAGAGAGGGATCCTTGCGGCCATGATAGATGAAAACCGGCACTCCTTTGAAGGAAAGGAGGTCCTCCGCCATCAGAAAGTTCGGGTGCGGCTCGCCCAGCCATTCCGATGCGAGGTTCGGATGGCCCGCCAGGACCGCAACGCCCTTGTAGAGCGAAGGGTTCTCGTAGAAGGCGCGCAGGGCGCCGTAGCCGCCCATGGAAAAGCCGCCGATGATCAGGCGGCCTTCGTCTATCGGATAGGCGGCTGAGGCGGCCTCGACCGCTTCGACAATGTCGATCTGGCTGGCCTTGTAGGCGTAGGCCCTCGTCTCGTCCCGGCCGTAAGGCGCCAACTCGACGAATGTGCCGTCGCTCCAGCTTTGATCGAGAATGGTCTCCTCCCCCTGCCCGCTCCCGTGGAGAAAAACAAGGCCCGGGTAGTCCGCTTGCGGATCGTAGTCTTCGGGCAGGCGGACCGAATAGGGTTGCAGCTCGCCGTCGAGACCTGACCTGAAGGCGCGGCGGGCCACACCCGTAGGTGCCGCCAACGCGTCATCGCCTTCAGCAGCCGCATCGGCGATGTTCCGGTAGGTCGTGAAAGCATTGAGGATCGGTCCGTGGTCCTCATAAGGTCTGACCGTCTCGAAGGCGGCCTCGCCCTGCTCGAGGTGAAATGCTGCCGTTTCGAGGGTGCCCTTGGGCACACGGTCTTTCATTCCGTAAAGACGTTCCGCTTCTGCCCTCGGATCGAGCCTTGGGAAGACCGTGAAGTCCGTTTCGTAGCGCGCAGCGCCATAACCGAGCGTCATGGCGTAGCGCCCCACGGGAAAAGGCTTTCCGAAGTCCGGCGTGATGACGCTTCGGGTCCGCCCCGCCGCGAGCCTCACGCGCCCGGATGCGGACCAGACCTCTCCTTGCTCGCCTTCGAGGCGGATGTCATAGAGCAAACGACCGCGCCGTCGCCGCTGGCTGAAGACGTCGAGAGATAGAGGCTCGCCTTCCGGCACACCGAGATAGCTGGGCCTGATCAGAGCCAGCGGTTCGGTTCGCTCCGCTTCGATCTCAGCGCCGACGAACTCGCGGGTCGTGTACTCTTCGTCCCAGATAGCTTCGTCATTGATGAGCGCATATCCGTAGGGGAAGTATCCTGCATTCTTCGTCTCGAAGCCCTTTGCGAAATAGATATTGAGGCCGATCTTCGGTGTGACGAGCGGATGGAAGGGTTCGATGTCCCTCCACGCGATCGCCGCTTCGAACAGGGTTCCCCCATTGATCGCAGCCTCCGCCACCGATGAGTGTTCGCCGAGCCGTTTGTAGACCTGCTCGCCGTTCCGGGTCGCAAGGAACAGCTCCGTCCGCGGATCGCCCGGCGCCCTGGGGTCGACGAAGAGATCGACATACTCGCCCGTTCGTCCGCGCCCATCGGGAAGGGCGAGCATCAGACGGTAGCCGTCTCCCCACAGATAGCCAGCCTCGTGATAGCTGACGGCATCGGCATCCGTGTGGATCGAAAGGTAGAGGTGGGACGGGGTTGCCGCCATGCGCCATTCGATCCGGGGGGTCGGCACGTCCGGATTGTCGAAGCGGCGTTCGACCGGGAATGAGTGCGCTTTGAGCGCGCGCTCGCTTGGCGACAGGTTTCCATCCGCGGTGACATCGGCGGTGCCAAGGAAAGCGATCGTCTTTGCGACCGCCAGGAGGATGAGGACTCCCATATGTGCCTTATCACACTTGTTGTTTTGCGATAAGTAACGATGAAAGATGGGTTCGTCAACCACGCCCGTAGTCAATAAGTATGCGGTCAGCTCAAGCGCGTAAGGGTCCTTTCCATGCGCTCCGCCACAGCTTCGAGACGAGCCGCAGTCTCGTTGATGGCCGAAGGCGCCTCTCTGAAATCAGAGCCCGGCGCCTGGACCACGGCGAGAAGTGCCGCGCCGACCATCCTTGCAGCCTCATCCTCCTGGCTTCGCTCGTTCCGGCGGAGCATGGACCTGGCGGCGTAATCGAGACTGCCAAAGAAGAGATCGCGCAGCATGCGCGGGGGGAATTGCGGCGCGAAATCGCCCCGGTCACGCCCCCTCTCGATGATGGCGTCGAAGACCTGGACGTAGCTCTGCCTATCGGTGGCGTCTTCTTCGCCTTGAGAGCCGTACTGAAGGAAAAAGGTCAGCTCAAAGAGCTTCCAGTCGTCCATGATACGCCCGAGGGTGTAACGGCAGAGCGCGAAAATTTGCTCCGTTGGCGTATCGCTCTTGGCGACTGCCTCTATCGCGCCCGCCGTCAAGTCGCGCCAGTGCCTTGCGACGACGGCGGCGAAGAGCGCTTCCTTGTTCTTGTAGTAAAGATAGAGCGTGCCCTCCGCCACATCGGCGGCCCGGGCGATGTCCGCCATCTTAGCCGCGCGCATGCCGCCCTTGAGGAAAGCATCCGTCGCTGCGGCCAGGATCGCTTCCTCCCGGGCGGCGAGCCTTTCGCGCTTGGTGGCGCCGTTCGTGGTCACAGGCCCATCTGCCTGACTGCGAGATCGCGCATGATCTCCTCCGAGCCTCCGCCGATCGCCATGACTTTCACCTCACGGTAGATGCGCTCAGTCCTGTTGCCGCGCAGATAGCCGGCTCCGCCGAGGATCTGCATAGCTTCGGAGCAGCAGAACTCGAGCGTCTTGCTGCCCAGCACCTTGGCCTTGGAAATTTCCGCAACTGGATGATGGCCCTGGTCGATCTGCCAGCAGATCTGCCTGAGATAGGCTTCGAGAGCGTCGATCTTCATGCTCATATCGGCGAGCTTATGGCGGATGACCTGATGCTTGATGAGCGGCTTGCCGAAGGTCTGCCGCTCCTTTGCCCATGCGACGGCATCCTCGAAGACAGCCTTCGCGCCGCCCAGGCACCCGGCGATCAGCGCGACCCGTTCGAGATTGAAGTTCTGCATGATCGCCATGAACCCCATGTTCTCAGGGCCGATCATGCGGTCTTCGGAAACGAAGACTTCGTCGAAATAGAGGGTCGCCTGGTCGGAGCACCACCAGCCCATCTTGCGGTCGAGAGCGGTGCGGGTGAACCCTTCCGCGCCCCACTCGACAAAGAAGAGCGAGACCCCCGCCATGCCCTCGCCGCCCGTTCGCGCGCCGATGACGAAGTAGTCCGATACCATCCCGCCGGTGATGAAGGTCTTGCTGCCCGAGAGTTTCCAGCCGCCATCGCACCGGACCGCTTTCGTCCTGAGGCTCGCCACGTCGGAGCCGCCGCCCGGTTCGGTGATACCGAGCGAGGAACTCTTCCGCCCGGAGACGATCTCCGGGATGACACGGTCGCGAAGCGGCGGGTCCGCAAAGCGCAGGATCGGGTCGATCGAAATGCTTCGCGCCCCGAGCGAAGCCGCCACCCCGCCCGCGCCGCACTGCGCGATTTCCTCAGCCCAGGCGGCCCGCATGAAGACATCGTCGAAGCCAAGGCCGCCAAGCTCTTCGGGCACACCGAAGCCGAAGACGCCGAGCGCGCCGACTTTTCCGTGCAGCGCCCAGGGGATCGAGCCGGCCTCATCCCATTCGTCTGCGTAGGGGGTCACCTCCTGCGCGACGAAACTGCGCACGGTCTCGCGAAAAGCGCGGCGTTCGGGGGTTTCGAATGGGTCCTGCATCGTGCTCGCCAAGACAATGGGTTTGCCTCATGCATGGTGAGGGTTGCTCAGTCGGCTCGTCAAGGGCATGCTTCAGCGAAGTGCCTGGAGCGGGAGCGATGATGATCAGGATCGGCGGCGCAAGCGGCTATTGGGGTGACAGTCCGAGGGCGACACCGCAGCTCCTCGATGCAGGGGTCGACGTTCTCGTCTACGACTACCTCGCCGAGATCACGATGAGCCTCCTCGCCCGGGCGAAGATGAAAGACCCCTCGAAGGGCTACGCCACGGACTTTCCCGACTTCGCCATGAAGCCCCACCTGCGCCGCATCGCTGATCAGGGCGTCCGTGTGGTGAGCAATGCGGGCGGTATCAATCCCCTCGCCCTTGCCCGGGCGCTCGAAGAGCTGATCGCCGAACAGGACTTGCGCTTGAAGGTGGCGGTGGTCACCGGGGACGATCTGATGCCGCAACTGCGTGAGATCGCAGAGGACGCACCGCCTGAGTTCCAGACCGGCGCCCCCTTTCCGGACCCACAGACGATCGTCAGTGCCAATGCCTATCTCGGCGCCTTCGGCATCGCCGAAGCGCTCGGCGGCGGAGCCGACATCGTCGTGACCGGGCGCACCGTCGACAGCGCGGCAACCCTCGGTGCCCTGATCGCCCATTATGGCTGGAAACCGGACGAGCTCGACAAGCTAGCGGCAGGCAGCCTCGTCGGGCACCTCCTCGAATGCGGCGTACAGGCCACTGGCGGCAACTTTACCGACTGGCGCGCCGTCCCGCGGCGCGAGGCGATCGGCTATCCGATCGCGGAGGTCACCGAGGACGGCGTGGCCGTCATCACCAAGCCTGAAGGCTCGGGCGGGCTCGTCACCCGGGGGACGGTGGGTGAGCAACTGGTCTATGAGATCGGCGATCCGCAGGACTACCGCCTGCCCGATGTCACCTGCGACTTCAGCGCCGTATCGCTGACCGAAGAAGGGCCGGACCGCGTCCGCGTCGAGGGGGCGCGCGGCCGCCCCGCCCCGCCCAAACTGAAGGTGTCGGCAACCTACGTCGCCGGTTGGCGCGGGGGTATGACACCGGTTTTCTACGGCCCCGACGCAGGGGAGAAAGCGGAAGCCTTCGCGAGGGCCGTGTTCGCCCGCGCCGAAGAGACCCTTCGTATCATGCAGCTTCCTCCCTTCGCGGAACGCTCGGTTGAAACGATCGGCTCGGGCGGGCTCCTGGGCGAGAATGACCGCGTCGAGGAAGTCACCTTGAAGATCGCCGCACGGCATCCCGATCAGGCGGGGATCGCCGTTCTCCTGAAAGAGATCGCGGGCATGGGTCTCGCAACCCCGCCGGGGCTTTGCGGCTTTGCCAGCGGGCGGCCCAAACCCTCACCGGTCGTCCAGCTCTTCTCCTTCCTGATCGACCGTCACCGCGCAGAAGAGAACGTCCATTCCCACGGCGATGGCCATACCGGCAGCCGCCGCCCGGTCGTGGGTGAGAGCGAGGCGAAGCGCCCGGAACCGCCTGCGCTTCCTTCCGAGACGGAGCCGATGGTGAACCAGCATCTGGGCGAGCTTGCCTGGGTCCGTTCCGGTGACAAGGGCGACAGCGCGAATATCGGCGTGATTGCCCGCGACCCCGAGGCCCTGCCCTACCTATGGGCAGCCCTGACGACCGACCTCGTGGCCGACCGCTTCGCCCACGTCACAAGCGAGCCCGTGCGCCGCTATCTGATGCCGGGACCCGCCGCGATCAACTTCGTTCTTGAGCGGAGCCTTGGCGGCGGAGGCATCGCCTCATTGCGCACGGACCCGCAGGGCAAGGGCTTCAGCCAGCTGCTCCTCGACCTGCCGGTCAGACTTCCAGAGCGACTTGCGCAGAAGGGCGCCCGATGACTGTCTACCAGAGCCGGATCAATCCGAAGGGCGAAGAGTTCGCCGAGCGCCGCAATGCGATGCTTGAGCTGATCGCGCGCCTCGATGAACTGAACGCGCGCGCGCCGAAACTTTCCGCCTCGAAGGCCGAACGGTTCCACGGACGCGGCCAGCTCCTGCCGCGCGAAAGGCTGGCAAGGCTCCTCGACCCGGGCATGCCGTTCCTGCCCATCGGCAATCTCACCGGATATATGGTGGATACGGACAAGGAAGAGCGCTCGATCCCTGGCTCCACGATCGTTGCAGGCATCGGTTATATCTCGGGCCGCCGCTGCGTCGTGACCGCGGATGACAGCGCCATCAAAGCGGGTGCCCTCACCACCGGCTCAGCACAACGCCTGATCCGCTGCGAAGAAATTGCACTCGAGCAGAAATTGCCCTTCGTGCACCTCGTCGAGAGCGCAGGGGGCGACCTCAAGAACTACACGGTGGAAGGTTTCGTCGAAGGCGGCTCCATCTTCGCCAATCTCGCGCGCATGTCGGCCAAGGGCGTACCGACGATTGCCGTCCTGCATGGCTCTTCCACGGCGGGCGGTGCCTATATGCCCGGGCTGTCGGACTACGTCATCGCTGTGAAGGGACAGGGCAAGGCGTTTCTCGCTGGCCCGCCTCTTCTGAAGGCTGCCACGGGGGAGATCGCCGATGACGAGAGCCTGGGCGGCGCCCAAATGCATGCGGATGTTTCAGGCCTCGCCGACTACCTCGTCAGCGACGACGCCGAAGCCATGACACTGGCCCGCGAAATTCTCGGCCGACTGCAGCCTGACCCCCATCCGGGGCAGACGAGCGACTACGAAGAGCCGCTCTACGACCCGGACGAGCTGGCGGGCGTGGTGCCGACGGACTATCGCGTACCCTATGATGTACGCGAAGTGATCGCGCGGATCACCGACGGCTCGGACTTCACCGATTTCAAGCCGCGCTACGGCCCCGCAACGGTCTGCGTCCACGCCTCGGTCATGGGACAGGGCTGCGCCCTGATCGGCAACAACGGCCCCATCGACAATGCAGGCGCCCACAAGGCGACCCAGTTCCTGCAACTCTGCGACAGTGCCGACACGCCGGTCGTCTTCCTTCAGAACACCACCGGCTACATGGTCGGTGTGGAGACCGAGCGGGCGGGCATGATCAAGAACGGCTCGAAAATGATCCAGGCCGTCGCTAACATCCGTGTTCCGCGCATCACCCTGCAGATCGGGGCCAGCTTCGGCGCGGGGAATTACGGTATGTGCGGACAGGGTTTCCTGCCGGACTTCTCCTTCACCTGGCCCAATGCGCAGACGGGCGTCATGGGCGGCGAGCAGGCGGCCAGGACCATGACGATCGTCGCGGAAGGCGCCGCTGCGGCGAAAGGCGAAGAGCCGAACCGCGAGATGCTGGCTTTTCAGGAGGCCGCGCTGAAGCACCATTTCGACAGCCAGGCGGATGCCTTCACCACCTCGGGCCGCAATCTCGACGACGGCATGATTGACCCGCGCGATACGCGGAAAGTCCTCGGCTTCATCCTGGCCACGGTGCTCGAAGGCAGAAAGCGCGGGCTTCGCGGCAATTCCTTCGGTGTGGGGAGGATATGATGGCCAATCTGCCGGAAAGCGGCGTTCTCAAAGCCGACCTTCGCGAGGGTTGGCTGACCCTGACCATGGATGACCCGGCCCGGCGCAATGCCCTGAGCACGGAGATGGCAGAAGCGCTTCACCGCATCCTCGACGCCGTGCGCGACGGCCGATCCGTGCGCGGCATCACCCTCCAGGGATCGGGCGGCGCATTTTGCGCAGGCGGTGACCTTAAGGGCATGGCCCGCCACATCATGTCCGGCGACCGCAGTGCGATCGAGACGATGAGCGCGGATGCAGGTGAACTCTTTGCAAAGCTCGCCACCCAGCCGCAGCCGGTGATCGCACTTGTCGATGGGCCCGCTTTGGCGGGCGGGCTCGGCCTAGTCTGCTGCGCCGATATTGTTCTTGTGACAGACGATGCGCGCTTCGCTCTCACCGAAGTGCATCTTGGAATCCCGCCGGCCCAGATCGCGCCTTACGTGATTGCACGGCTCGGCCTTGCGACCGGAAAAAGGCTGATGCTGACCGGCGCCTCGTTCGGCGGCACGCGCGCAGCCGCACTCGGCCTTGCCGATCAAAGCTTCGAGACCGCTTCTGCGATGAACAAGGAAGCTCAGACGATCAAGCACAGTATACTGAAAGGTGCGCCTGGGGCTATCGCTGCAACGAAAGCTCTTGCCCTTCGCGCGGGCCACTGCAGTCCGGCCGATCTTCAGGGCGAAGCGGCCCGCGTATTCACCGATTGCCTCCTGTCCGAGGAAGGCAGCGAAGGCATCGCCAGCTTCGTCGAGAAGCGCCAACCGAAATGGGCCCCGCATGGCTGATCGCTTTGAAACCATCCTGATCGCCAACCGCGGCGAGATTGCCCGCCGGGTCATCAGGACAGCGCGTGAGTTGGGCTACCGGACCGTGGCCGTCTACTCCGAAGCCGACCGTAGCGCCCTTCATGCGCAGGATGCGGACGAAGCCATTGAAATCGGCCCCGGCCCTGCAGCGCAATCTTATCTCGATGCGGGGAAAATCATCCGTGCGGCCCGGGAGGCAGGCGCAGGTGCGATCCACCCCGGCTACGGCTTCCTGTCGGAGAACGCGGCCTTCGCACGCGCGGTGAGGGAAGCGGGCCTTGTCTTCATTGGCCCCTCGCCCGAAGCGATCGACCTCATGGGCGACAAGGCCCGCGCCAAACGGGCCATGATCGAAGCGGGCGTGCCCTGCATTCCAGGCTATGAGGAAGAGGATCAGTCTGACGAGCGCTTCATCGCTGCTGCCAAAGAGGCTGGCTACCCCGTCATGGTCAAGGCGGCGGCGGGCGGCGGCGGACGGGGCATGCGGCTTGTCAGTGACGCGACTTCCCTTCCCGCCGCCCTTGCCGATGCGCGAAAGGAAGCCGAAGCGGCATTCGGGTCAGGCGATCTCATTCTCGAAAAGGCTATTCTCCGCGGACGCCATATCGAGGTGCAGGTCTTCGGCGACAGCCTTGGGAATATCATCCACCTTGGCGAACGCGATTGCTCGCTCCAGCGCCGGCACCAGAAAGTCATCGAAGAGGCTCCCTCGCCGGCCGTCGACCCCGCGCTTCGGCGGAAGATGGGCGAAGCTGCCGTAAAGGCAGCGGCGGCGGTCGATTACTGCGGCGCCGGAACGGTCGAGTTCCTCCTCAACGAGGATGGCAGCTTCTACTTCCTCGAAATGAACACCCGCCTCCAGGTCGAGCATCCGGTGACGGAGGAAGTCACAGGCCTCGACCTCGTGGCCCTCCAGATCACGGTCGCGCAGGGCGAGCCCCTTGGATTGAACCAGGACGATGTCACTCTTGAAGACCACGCCATCGAAGCGCGCCTTTACGCGGAGGACCCCTCGCAGGACTTCCTGCCGCAGACCGGCGTCATCGCCGGATGGGTGCCGCCGAGAGACCTCCGCATCGACAGCGCTGTCGGCGAAGGCGACGCGGTCTCGCCGTTCTACGACCCGATGATCGCCAAGCTGATCGCCCGGGGGGAAAACCGGGAAGATGCAAGGCGCAAACTCATCCGCGGCCTCGAGCAGCTCGGCGTGCACGGCATCGTCACGAACCGGTCATTTCTGATCGATCTTCTGAAGACGGACGTCTTCGCCCAGGGCGGGGCGACCACCCGGTTCATCGACGAACGGGTGGACTTCGAAAAGCCCTCGCCGACAAACGAGACCCTCGGCCTTGCAGCGATCATCGAGCATGTCGAAGCCGCGAACCATTGGTACCAGAAAACAGGTATCCCCGCCGAACTCCGGGGCTGGCAGCCTGGTCTCGAACTTCAAAGGCCCTTCCGCTTCAGGGGCGACGACCGGATGCTCTTTCTCTCCGGGCAGGACTATGGGCAATTCTCCATGCAGCTCGGCGAAGAGGTGACGCATTTCGAGGTCCTGCAGCTCGAGAACGGCCATGGGCGCGTCAGAATTGGCTCAAAAACTGAGAGCTTCACCTACCACCTGGCCGCCGATGGCCTTCACCTTTCCCTAAGCGCAGCCGATCATCTCCTCGTCAACGACCTTGCCCCGGGCGCTGCGGGCTCGGATGAAGAAGCCGATGGCATCATCACTGCCGAGATGCATGGCCTTGTCACAGCGGTTCATATCGAACCCGGACAGATGGTGGAAGCGGGGCAACGCGTCCTTCTTCTCGAAGCCATGAAGATGCAGCACGACATCAAGAGCCCTGTCTCAGGCAAGGTCATCGAAGTGACCGCCGCCGAAGGGCAGCAGGTCGCGTCCGGCGACCGCCTCGTCATTATCGATCAGCAGGAAGAGCAAACATCATGAAATCTCCCATCTGCGACATGTTCGGGATCGAATTCCCGCTTCTGGCTTTCAGTCACTGCCGCGATGTCGTGGCCGCCGTGTCGAGGGCCGGCGGCATGGGCGTTTTCGGTGCGGTCAACCATCCGCCCGAACTTCTGGAAGAAGAGCTCGCCTGGATCGATCAGCATGTGGACGGAAAACCCTATGGCCTCGACCTGATTGTCCCCACCTCGAGTGTCCTTCAGGCTGGCCCGGTGGACAAGGACGCGCTTCTGGCGATGGTTCCCGATGAGCATAAGAGCTTTGCCAACGGACTTCTCGAGAGCCGCGGTATCTCCACCGATACGATCGAGGAGACCCGCCGCGAGCAGCTTCACTTCACCGAGAACATGACCCCCGCCGGGGCGGAGGCAGTTCTCGATGTGGCCCTCGCCCACCCCATCAAACTGATGGTCAACGCATTGGGCGTGCCGCCGGAGATCATGCTCCGCAAGGGCAAGGAGCACGGCGTCAAGGTCGGCGCTCTCGTCGGCTCGGCCAAGCATGCGGCCAAGCAGGTCGAAGCCGGCGTCGACGTGCTGATCGCTGCCGGCGGGGAAGCGGGCGGCCATTGCGGCGAGGTGTCCACCATCGTCCTCGTTCCCGAAGTCGTCCGCGCAGCGAAAGGAACGCCGGTCCTGGCTGCAGGCGGGATCGCGACGGGACATCAGATGGCGGGCTTGATGGCGATGGGCGCCGCCGGGGCGTGGTGCGGCTCGGTCTGGCTGACGAGCAGCGAGGCGGAGACAAGCCAGTCGGTGAAGGACAAGATGCTTCAAGCGAGCTCCGGCGATACGGTCCGCTCTCGTTCGCGCACGGGCAAGCCGTCCCGGCAGCTGCGCAGTCCGTGGACGGACGCCTGGGAGGCCGATGGTCCCCAGCCCCTTCCCATGCCGCTCCAGACCCTCGTCTCCGAGCCAGCCCTGCGGCGCCTCGACAAGCTGGCCGACGGTGGCCACGAAGGCGCGAAGGAGCTGTCGACCTACTGGGTCGGCCAAGCCGTCGGCCTGATGAACGAGGCGGAAAGCGCAGGCCAGGTGGTCCAGCGTTTCAAGGAAGAGTTCGCCGAAGCCTATGAACGCCTGACCGAGGTGCTGGAAGGATGATCGAAGAGGCCGAATTCTTCCGGGCCGAAAGCGAAGCGCTCGACCAGGTCGTTCGGGCCAGCGACCTTTCCCCTTCGGACCCGACCCTCTTCAAGAGCTGGACGACGGATCAGATCCTCCGTCATCTGCATTTCTGGAACGAGGCCGCCCTTCTCTCGCTGAAGGACGCGGACGGTTTTGCAGCGATGCTGCAGGACGCAATGCCTGTAATGGCGACTGAGGGCATCAGGGCCTATGAGGACCGGAAGCTTGGCGACATGTCGGGCGACGATCTGCGGGAGCTTTGGAACGACGGGGTCCAGCGGACGGCCGATGCCTTTGCTGCGGCCGATCCCGATGCCCGCCTTCCATGGGCCGGACCGCCGATGACCGCGCGCTCTTCGATCTCCGCTCGCCTCATGGAAAGCTGGGCCCATGGCCAGGCGGTCTATGACGCCCGCGGCATCGACCGTCAGGAGCATGACCGCATCCACCCGATAGCAGAGCTTGGTGTACGGACCTTCGGCTGGACCTATCAGGTCCGCGGCGAGCGGCGCCCCCCGATCAAGCCCTATGTGCGGCTGCAGGCACCATCGGGTGCCGTATGGACGTTCAACGACGAACGCGACGACGAAAGGATCGAAGGGCTTGCCAGCGAATTCTGCCGGGTCGTCACCCAAACCCGCAACATCGCGGATACGCATTTGAAACTGACGGGTGATATTGCCCGCGACTGGATGAGCAAGGCACAATGCTTCGCCGGGATGGCCGAAACACCTCCTGCGCCAGGGCTGCGCAAGAAGGCGGGGAAAGACACAGCATGATTACCGAGGGCAAGACGAATGGCGCCGTTCCGATCGCTTACGAGATGGAGGGGCCGGAGGGGGGCGACCCCGTCGTGCTTCTCAACGGCCTCGGCATGCAGGCGACACAGTGGCCGAGGCCTGTTCTCGATCATCTGCATAAGGAAGGCTTCAGGACTATCCGGGTCGACAACCGGGATGTGGGCCTTTCCGGGCGGATGGACGGCGCGAAGGCACCGAACCCCTATATGCAGCTTTTCGTCACCACCTTCGGCTTCAAGGGCGGTGCCCCCTACCGGCTGGAGGATATGGCTGATGATGCGGTCTCGGTGATGGACGAGCTGGATATCGGCGCGGCGCACGTCATGGGCCTCTCGATGGGCGGCATCATCTCGCAGGTCCTCGCCGCGCGGTACAAGGACCGCGTCAAGCGGCTGGTCCTTTTCATGACGACCACGAACAATCGCAGCCTTCCGCGGCCCAAGGGCGAAGCTGCCAAGATCCTTTTCGACCGTCAGCCCCCGGCCAGGAGCGCCGAAGAGGCGACCGAGCGGCTGGTTGCCAAATGGCAGTTCTTCATGACCGCAGACGGCGGCATGAGCGTCGAGGAACTTCGCGCTTTCCACCGTGCGGCCGTCGAGCGCGGGATCGATCCCGAAGGATGGAAGCGTCAGCTCGCGGCCATCGTGGAGAGCGGCGATATTCGCAAGGCGACCCGCAGTATCAAGGCTCCTGCCCTGATCGTCCACGGCACGCAGGACAAGCTCGTCCCGATCGAGGCCGGACGCGACATTCTGAAGAATTTGCCGGGTGCACGCATGGAGGAGATCGAGGGGATGGGCCATGACCTGCCCCCGGTCCACCACGAACGGATCGGCAAACTCATCACTGGCCACCTGAACGGCTAACCTTTCCGTCAGTTAACCAACCAAATTGTCATGCCTTTTACCGTCGCGATTGCGGTGTCAGGCCTTTCACAACAGTGTGATCGTATGGTCCAACCCCATGCGCAGGGCGGGGCCATTCTCCTGCCATATTTCGCGGTCAGCTTACGGACCGGCAGGTTTTTCCCTGCCGGGCAAAGCGTTGTCACGTTCGGAGCACGGCATGAAGTTGCGTTGGAAGTATCTTGCTGGAGCTGCCTTTCTCGCCCTCGCCTCATGTAAAGCGGGCGGCGGCGGAGCTGAAGCTCCTGCGGGCGAAGGTGGCTCTCCGCCCCCATCTCAGGGTGAGCAACCTGCGCCGAACGCGCCGCAAGGTCCGGTGGTCAGCGTCGATCCCCTCGACGATCAGGATGCGGTGCGCTTCCTCATGCAAGCGAGCTTCGGCGGCAGCCCCGATGATGTGACTGCGCTGAAAGGCAAAGGGATCCCCACCTGGCTCAGCGAACAGGTTTCGGCCCCTTCCGTCAGCTATCAGAAGAGAGCGATGGAGATTGCCGGCGATAAATGGATTGGCGACGGTACGCTGCAGGCGCTCTTCTGGGAACGTGCCATCCACGGCGAAGACCAACTCCGTCAGCGGATGAGTTTCGCACTGTCGCAGATTGTCGTCGCCTCGATGCTGGACCCGGGGCTGCGCGGCCGGGCACGCGAGTTCTCGGTCTATCTCGACATCCTTCAGGATCATGCGCTCGGCAATTACTGTGACATGCTGCGCGAGGTCAGCCTTTCACCGGTAATGGGAACCTATCTGACCCATCTGGGCAACCGGAAGGCCGATGAAGTCACCGGCTTCGTGCCTGACGAGAACTATGCGCGGGAGATCATGCAGCTCTTCACCATCGGATTGGTCGAGCTGAACCGCGGCGGTGTTCCAACGACGGAAGAAACCTATACGATCGAAGACGTACAGGGTCTTGCCCAGATCTTCACCGGCCTTTCCTGGGCGGATACCGATTTCTATCGGCCGAGCGTGACCGACTATAACCGCTACCTCCCCATGGAGGCTTTCACCTTCCAGCACGAAGAGAAGGCGAAGGCATTCCTCGGCACGACGATCGACCTTGGCTCCGATGCAATCATCAGCGTTGAAGCGGCTCTCGACCACCTCCTCGAGCATCCGAACGTGGCGCCGTTCATCGCCAGGCAGTTGATCCAGAAGCTGGTCACCTCCAACCCCAGCCCGGCCTATGTCGAGCGGGTAGCCGGCGCTTTCGACAGCGGCATGGTGCGCTTTGCCGACGGGACGACGATCGGCACCGGCAGCCGCTGCGATCTTGCGGCCACGGCGGCGGCGATCCTTGCGGACCCCGAAGCGAGGGGCGTGCCGAGCGACCCGAACTTCGGTAAGATCCGTTCACCGATATTGAGACTGGCCCACCTTCTTCGCGCCGTGCGTGTTCCGCAAAGCGTGACGACTTCGGGTGACCAGCCCGCGGCATGGGGCCTCGACAATCTCGAGGACGCCTCGAAGTTCGGGATGAATGCCTTCGTCTCGCCATCGGTCTTCAATTTCTACCGCCCCGGCTACGTCGCTCCCGGTACGGATAGTGCAGCCGCGGGGCTGGTGACACCGGAGTTCCAGGCCGCCATCACACCGACCCTCGTTGGGTACATCAACACGATGGAAGAGTTCATTGATGGCGCTTCGCTGAAGGATGGCGCGGTCAATGTTGCGAATATCGACTACGCGCCCCTGTGGGCCATTGCCGACAACAGCGATGCCCTCGTCGACGAAATCGACCGTATCTTTCTGGCGGGCATGCTGAGCGCATCAAACCGGTCCGAAATCAGGGCGGCCGTTGAGCTTATCGAGATCAAGGACGAAGAGCGCGACCGCAAGCGCCGGGTCGAGATTGCCCTTCTCATGGCCGTCGTCTCCCCCGAATTCGTCGTCCAGCGCTGACCGACCAGGAGAAACCATCATGCTTTCGCGACGCCGTTTCCTCCGTGACAGTGCCCTGATGATGGGGGCAGCCAGCCTCGCCCCCATGGCGGCCATGGCGGCCGACAAGTCGGGCTACAAGGCGCTTGTCTGTGTCTTTCTCTATGGTGGCTGCGACAGCCACGACATCCTGATCGGCCACGATCAACCGTCTTATGACGGATGGAGTGAGGGTCGGGCATCAATTCTCGAGCGGTTCCAGAGCGATGGGAATGCCGCCGCCAGGGCCCGTGAGAACCTCCTTCTTTTGAACCCGACCAACGCCTCCCGCTTTGGCTCGCGCGCTTTTGCCATGCCGCCGGAAATGGCGCCGATGAAGGCCCTGTTCGACAGCGGCGATATGGCTTTCGTTCCGAATGTGGGACCGCTGATCGAACCGGCGAACCGCCAGACCGTGCAGGACAAGACCGTTCTTCTTCCGAGGAAACTTCAGTCCCACAACGACCAGCAGTCGACCTGGCAGGCTTTCTCCGGTGAAGGGGCGCAGCTTGGCTGGGGCGGGTTGGTCCTTGATGCGATGGCAGACAGCTCTCCTTACACGGCGGTTTCGGCAAGTGGACAGACGGTGTTCCTTGCCGGGCGCGAGACCCGGCACCTTCAGGTTCCGGGCAACGGGAAGATCAAGAAGGTGTACGGCAGCGGCGATAAGGTCTTCGGGCGCGAAGACCTCGCCCAGAAGCTGCAGTCCTATTACCGCTCCGCGGCGGACGGCGCTGCCAATCCGATGATGCGCGACGTTATCCGGGCGCAGGCGCGGGCGATCGACGACACCGAGGTCCTTTCGGAGGTTCTGGCTGCACAGACCATCGGCGATACCATCGCCATCGACGGGAATCGGCTTTCGTCGCAACTCGCCACCATTGCAAACATGATCGGTGCAAGGAGCAGCTTCGGCGCCAACCGCCAGATCTTCTTCGCCGGCATGGGCGGGTTCGATACCCATGCGAACCATTCGACATCCATGCCGAAACTTCTTGGCGAGCTGTCCGAAGCCATTGCCAGTTTCCAGTCCGGTATGGCCGCCGCAGGGCTCGCTGACGAGGTTACTCTCTTCACTGCTTCAGATTTTGGCCGTACACTGACCGCTAACGCGTCGGGGACGGACCACGGTTGGGGCGCACACCACATGGTCGTCGGCGGCGCCGTGCGTGGCGGTCAGATCGTTGGCGATGTCCCGCCCTTCGAAAGCGGGCATGACCAGGATTTCAAGCGTGGCGCGATGATCCCGACGATCGCGGTCGATCAGTACGGGGCGGATCTAGGCCGCTGGTTCGGATTGAGCGAGAGCGAACTCGACGCGGTCTTCGTCAATCGCGGGCGCTTTTCGCGGACCTCCCTGGGACTGTTCTAGAAGTCCCAGGGGCACGTCGCTCATGCAGTGTCAGTGGGCGATCTCGAACCCGTCGTCTTCAGGCGCGTCCCAGGGAAGGTGGCGCTCTTCGAGTACGACGAGGTTCGACTTCTCGATCACGTCGGCCTTCGAGTGATAACCGAGGATTTCCTCGACCGTCTCGCCGGCCTGCTTGGCCAGCATGACAACCTCGTTCGAGGCGTAGTTGGTCAGGCCACGAGCGACTTCCTCCCCCTTGTCGTCGTAGACGTGAAGGACATCGCCCTTCACCCATTCGCCCTGAACGCTGCGGATGTCTTCGGCCCTGACGCCGCGGTTGCCTTTGGCCACGGCCTTCGCCGCTTCTTCGGTCAGGGTCAGGCTGCCTGCCATGTTCAGGCGGTCGGCAAGCCACACCCGCCATGATGACTGCGCATCGCCGATGGCGAGGCAGCGGGTATGCCGGCGCTCTCCGGTGAGGACGGAACGCACGGGCTCGTCAAGGATACCGAGTGCGATATGGGTCAGGACGCCAGCGTTCTGCGCCATGTTCGCGGCCTGCATCTTCGTCAGCATACCCCCCGACCCCAGCGTGCTCTTGCCGGTGGTGGCCGCGATATATTCGGAGACGTCTTCGACTTCCTCGACGAACTTCGCGCCTTCTTCGGAAGGGTCGCGGTCGTAAAGACCTTCGACGCCGGTGAGCATGACGAAATGCTCCGCCTGGATCATCTGGGCCACCTTGGCCGCGAGGCGGTCATTGTCACCCACCCTGATCTCTTCGGTGGTCACCGTGTCGTTCTCGTTGACGATCGGCAAGAGGCCGCGGCCGAGAAGGCGCTCGATGGTATTCTTGGTGTTGAGGAACCGGCGGCGGTTCTCCATGTCGTCCGATGTCAGCAGGATCTGCGCGATGTCGAGACCGAACTCGCCGGCCACCTGCTTGTAGGCAGCCATGAGAACAGGCTGCCCGCACGCAGCAGCGGCCTGCTTGTCGGCGATGCCGGCTTCCGCCGGCGTCATGCCGAGGGCTGAGAGACCGACAGCGGCCGCGCCCGAGGAGACGAGCACAATGTCCCACCCCTCCTGGCGAAGGTTGGCGACGTCCGCCAACAGCCCGTGGAGGAAGGCGTAACGAACCGACAGTTGTTCTTCATTGACCAGAAGCCCGCTTCCGATCTTCACCACCACTCGTTTCGATCCGCTCACAGAATGTCCTTTCGTAGCTGATGGCGTCCTAGCAGGCTTGGTGTGCACTGCAACCGAGTATGAAATTATCTAACTTTCGATCACAATATTGTGAATATGTATTCAAGATGTGAAAACCATGAACAGTTACAAACTTTCGCAACAATATCATCAACTGCCACTATTTTCCACATGAACTGTCATATGGTTGGTCTCGTTCACGCACTTGCAAACCAAGCCATTAACCGACTAGACGCTGGCGCCGTAACGCCAATTCATATTGAATGAAATGAGGAACTTATGCTGGATGACAGGCCTCTTGATCCCGAAGCCCTGATCGCCGATCTCGGTCAGGCGGCCCGGAAGGCCGCCAGGACCCTCGCCGGGGCTTCGGCGGAAGCGAAGAACGAAGCGATCCGTCAGGCCGCTACGGCCCTGCGGCAGCGCCGCGACGCCATCATCGAAGCCAACAGGCAGGACGTCAGCGAGGCTGAAGCCGCCGGCAAACTCGCGGCCTTCATCGACAGGCTGACCCTCGATGAGGACCGGATCGAAGGGATGGCGACGGCCCTCGACCAGATCACCGAGCTGCCCGATCCGGTCGGCCGTCAGCTCGCCCAGTTCGAGCGTCCGAACGGTCTCAAGATCGAACGCGTCGCTGTGCCCATCGGCGTCATCGGGCTGATCTATGAGAGCCGCCCCAATGTCGGCGCCGACGCAGGCGCCCTTTGCCTCAAGTCCGGGAACGCCGTCATCCTGCGTGGTGGTTCGGAAAGCCGGCGCTCGACGGCGATCATCGTCGAATGCATGGCGGCTGGCCTGAAAGCGGCAGGCCTGCCGGAAGCGGCGATCCAGACCGTGGGGACAACGGACCGTGCGGCGGTTGCCGCGCTCCTGCGCGCGACGGAATATGTCGATCTCGTCATTCCCCGCGGCGGCAAGGGTCTTGTGAGCCTCGTGAAGGATCAGGCGCGGGTCCCCACGCTCCTGCACCTCGACGGCAACTGCCACACCTATGTCCACAGCGAGGCCGACCTCGACAAAGCACTGGCGATCGTTCGGAATGCCAAGCTGCGCCGGACCGGCATCTGCGGCGCCACCGAGAGCCTGGTCGTCGACAAGACGGTCGCCGAAGCGTTCCTGCCGCGTCTCGCCGAGGAGATGAAGGACTGCGAATTGCGTGGTGACGAGACCGCGCAAGCGGCTGCCGCTTCGATCGGCAAGGCTGACGAGGACGATTGGGGAACGGAATATCTTGACGCCATCATGTCGATCAAGACAGTGGACGGCCTCGAGGAAGCGATCGCTTGGGTGAACCGCTATTCGTCCGGCCATACCGAGTCGATCATCACCGAGGACAAGGCTGCGGCCGATGCCTTCCTGACAGCGATCGATTCCGCGGTGGTCATGCACAATGCATCGACCCAATTCTCCGATGGCGGAGAGTTCGGCATGGGTGCGGAGATCGGTATCGCGACCGGTAAGATCCATGCGCGTGGCCCGGTCGGCCTCGAACAGCTGACGACTTTCAAATATGTTGTCGCCGGCGACGGGCAGACCCGTCCGTAAGTAACGCTCTCCCTACGAAGGAATGAGCCGGGGCGGATGATCCGCCCCGGCTTTTCTTTTACTGACCCGCCGCCTGATCGGCGTTTTCGGGCTCTTCGGGTTTCACGAAGCGGTCGAACCAGTCGATCATTTCGGCAAGTGTGTGAAGCTGCGACTCGAGCCCGCGATAGCCGTGGCTTTCATGCGGAAGCATCACCAGCCGCGCCATGCCCCCCGTCCCCTTCACAGCTGCGAACATACGCTCTGACTGCTGAGGATAGGTGCCTGAATTGTTGTCTTTGTCACCATGGATGAGAAGCAGGGGCTCGTTCACCTGATCGGCCTGCATGAAGGGGGAGAGGTTGTAATAGGTTTCCGGCGCATCCCAGAAGATCCGCCGCTCCGCCTGAAAGCCGAACGGCGTCAGGGTGCGGTTATAAGCGCCGGAGCGCGCGATCCCTGCACGGAATATATCGCTGTGCGCGAGGAGGTTGGCAGTCATGAAGGCGCCGTAGCTATGCCCGCCGACACCGATCCGCTCACCGTCGCCGAAGCCCCGGCGCACGGTCTCGTCCACTGCCGCCTGGCCGGAGGCGACAATCTGTTCAATGAAGGTATCGTTGACGGTCTCGGGATCTGAACCCACGACCGGCATGGCCGCCCTGTCCATGACCGCGTAGCCCTGGGTCAGGAAAAAAAGATGCGAGTAGCCGCCGATCCGCGTGAAGCGGTAGTCGGAATCCCTGACCTGCCCCGCCGTTCCGGCATCACTATATTCCCAGGGGTATGCCCAGACCACGACAGGCAGCTTGTCCCCTTCCTGGTACTCCGGCGGCAGATAGAGCGTCGCCGTAAGCTGAACGCCGTCATCACGTTCATAGGTGATGATCTCGCGGCTGATCCCCGTCAGCTCCGGGTGAGGATCATCGAAGTCGGTCAGGAACCGGACATCCTTGCCCTTCGCATGGAGGCGGTAGTTCGGCGGGGTCTCAGGATCCTCATAGCTCGTCACGAAAGACGTCGCATCGTCACTGGCCAGCCCGACGACATATTCGAAATTCTCGCCGCTGTTCCGCCAGAGCTCCTCACGCTCAAGCGTTTCAAGATCCAGCTTCCGGAGGAACGGCCTCAGACCTTCCGGCGAGGCACCCTCCCCGGCCAGGAACACTGCTCCGTTCGTCTTGCGGATAACCGAGAACCCGGCATCGTTCAGCGTCGTGATGAAATTGCCTTGATTGGCGTAGTCATCCTGGTAGTTGCGGAATTCGACCACCTGAGGATCGTCTTCGCCGGTGACATCGATCAACGTCTGGCGAATCTCGCGAGTGTCCCGGTCATACTCCATGGTGATGACATCATCATCACCTTCGATGCCCTGAAAACCGAAATACCGGTCTTCGAGCTCGGCGATCAGCTCCGGTTCACCATCGAACGGCGCCTCGAGGGCGAAGATATCCTCGCGATTGTCGGTCTCGACCTTCGGATCGCCGCCGTCCTGGGTTTCCGCCCAGACCAGAAGCGCGGGCTCGGTGGGGTGCCACGCGACCTCACGGCGCCCCGTTACGACCCCGCCCACCGGAAGGGCGTCGGCAAGGGGCTGGTCAGCGATCATCCGGACCATCTGACCGGAAGCATCGAACACGGCGGTCTTGGTCGGGAAACGGCTCCACGGAACCTGGTAGGAGAAGGGTTTCTCAAGCCACTGCATCAGGAAATAGTCGCCATTGGGCGAAGGCGTGACCGAGGTGTAGATGCGCGGCTCGCCGATCTCCCGCTGCCCACGCCCATTGGCGCGGATGATGACCGGCTGGCTGCTGGCAAGCCAGCTATAGAGTTCTTCGTCATACGGATCTTTCAGAAGATCCTGATAGGTCCTGGTCTGCGCGTCCTGGCCGCCTGCCGCTTCCTGGATCGCCGGACCCTTCGGTGTCAGCGGCTCCTTGGGCATCGGCCCGCGATCGTCGGGGATGGTGAGGACGAGAAGCCTCCCGTCCGGCAACCACCGCGGCTGCTGATAGATGAAATTGGCGCCCTCGTTCATCACCTTGCGGGCCTTGCCGCTGCGGGTATCGAGGATCCACAGCTCCATCCGGTCTTCGAGCGTGTTCGAGAAGGCAACGTAACGTCCGTCTGGGGACCATTCCTGATCAGCCACGTCCGAGTTCGCGGGAAGCTTGACCTTGCGCACCTCGCCGGTTTCGACGTCCTGAAGGGAAAGACCGACGACATTCCGCGGGTTGAAATTGTCGTTGGTCGCCGCATCGAGACGCATGCCGGCAAGGCGCTGCATCGGCTTCGCGAGCTCGGAGACCGGCGGAGCGGCCTCGGTTTCCATCAGCAGCATCGTCGCGCCATCAGGGGAGATGCTGACATAGGGGGCGGGCGCCCGGGTCACGATGTCCTTGATGACGTCCGGCGGGTCCTGATACCCGGTTTGCGCCGAAGCCATGCCCGCGGAGAGAGCGATTACGGCGGTCAGAGTGGCAGTCCAAGAGTTCATGAAGCTTCCTCACCTTAGCTGCCTACGACTGTAGGCGCTTTTGATTGTCATGCAACCGGCTTGCCGCTTTTCGCGACATGATGCCTAATCGAATTGCAGTTCGGCCTTGCCGCCCGTCATGCGGCTGACCTGCTGAAAGGTCCGGCGGTAGGCGCCAGGGCTGACGCCGACCCGTTCCCGGAAACGGCGGCTCATGTTTTCAGGCAAGCCGAGACCTGACGCCGACGCAATTTCGGCCAAGTTGCGATCTGTCGTCTCGAGAAGCTCCTTCGCGAGGTGAAGCCGTTCGTGCATGATCCAGTCGCCAGGGCTCTTTCCGGTCATGGCCGAGAAGCGTCTGGCAAAGGTCCTCACGCTCATCGCGCAACGGCTGGCCATTTCATTGACGGTCCACTCCCCGCTGGGGTCGCGGCGGATCTCATCGAGGAGAAGCGCCATCTTTGCTTCGCGCGGGACGGGGACGGGCCGGTCGACGAATTGCAGCTGGCCGCCTTCCCTGTGCGGAGGGACGACGAGCCGCCTTGCGACCTTGTTGGCGACAGCCGGGCCGAAATCCTGACGCACCACGTAAAGGAGAAGGTCGATCCCCGCCGCTGATCCGGCGGAGGTCAGGACCTGTCCTTCGTCAATATAAAGAACGTCCGGGTCAAGATCGATGTCAGGAAACTTCTCCCGGAAAGCATCGACGTAAAGCCAGTGCGTGGCCGCGCGCTTGCCCTTCAGCATCCCAAGCTCTGCCAGGAGGAACGCGCCGGAGCAGATCGACACGAAACGGGCGCCCCGTTCGAAGGCATTGAGCAAGGCCTCTCGCAAAGCGGCCGATGGCGGCGGACCCGCGATTCGCCAGCCCGGAACGATGATGGTCCCCGCCTTCGAGATCGCGTCGAGACCCGCGCTCGGGGTTATCAGAACACCGCCCGTCCCGGGCACGGGCGTCAGTCCTTCCCCGACGGTGGCGAAATCATACCACCCTTCCACGACTTCAGGCCGGGGCAGGCCGAAGAACTCGGTCGCAATGCTGAACTCCAGAAGATGGATCGGATCGAAGGCGAGGACGGCGACGGACCTCTCGTTTACACAAGGCTTTGGCATGATCGAACATATCCATGTCAGTTCTGCCAATGGTTCGTTCCAGTCCGTAGCCTTAGCGTCAAGCCATCAACGATAAGGATCTCACTCATGAATTCGGTGCTCACCCCGCGCCCCGCCCCTTCCGCCGAGGCGGCTGCGCATTTCTCAGATGCATTCCGCTTCGAGACGGATTGCTGGGATGTCCATGAGGCCCTCGGTACGGGAGAGCCCGGTTTCGTCCTGCTCGACGTAAGGAATGCAGACGGGTTCGCGACGGGTCATGTGCCGGGTGCCTTGCACCTTCCCCACGGCAAGATCGTCGGCTCGAAGATGCGTCAGTGGCCTGAGGATACGCTCTTCGTCACCTATTGTGCAGGCCCGCACTGCAACGGCGCGGCCCGCGGTGCCTTGCGGCTTGCCGAGCTTGGCAGGCCAGTCAAGATCATGACGGGCGGTATGACCGGGTGGGTCGACGAAGGCTTCGATGTCGAGGTGGGCCAATGATGGGTACTGTCAATACCCACTGCCCCTGGTCCGGCGAACCCGTCGCAAGCCAGGCTGAAACAGATTACCGGGGCCACCGGGTCGGCTTTTGCAGAGCAGGTTGCCGGGACAAGTTCAACGCTGCGATCGGAGCCTTCGACCGGGCAATCATGCATCGAAACCCCCTTCGTATACGGCCTTTCGGTGCGAACGACATCCCCGCTCTTCTCAAGCTGATGAAAGAACTGGCCGCCTTCGAAGGATACGAGGGCGCCTTCGCTGTCACCGAACGCGACCTGCACACCCACGGCCTGGGCCCGGCGCCGTCTTTCTCCTGCCTCGTGGCGGAAACGCGGGAGGATAAGCTTGTCGGCTACGCTGTGACCTATGGCGTTCCGTGGACCTATGATCTGAAACCACGCTGGGTGCTCAAGGAGCTGTTTGTTTCCGAAGGCGTACGATCATCAGGCATCGGCAATAAACTCTTTGAAGCAGTGACCGCGGCAGCGGCTGAACGGGGTGCAACCCGGATCGACTGGACCGTTCTTCCGCAGAACGAACGAGCCAAGGCCTTCTACCGCGCCCGAGGCGGCAAGCCGGACGCAGCCTGGGAAAACTGGACACTCGCTCTTTCATCCGGCGCCGTGGTGGGTCAATGAGCCACCATGACTGGCGCGCCGCTCTTTGGCCTGTCCCGCAAGAGAGCCGCGAACAGCTCGCCCGCGTGCAGGATCATATCCTTGGTCATTGGGAGGCGCTCGACACCCATCCCGTCTCCCCAACCACGACAAGGGAAGAACGACAGGAGCTGCTGGGCGCGCTCGATTTCGACCGCGGTATCGGAACGGTGGAAGCAGGCGACCTTGCGGCCGACCTTCTCTCGGGAGGGATGGTGCACAGCACCTCGCCGAATTGCTTTGGGCTTTTCAACCCGACGCCGGCCTTTCCGGGCATCCTTGCGGATCTTCTGACCGCAGCCTTCAACCCGCAGCTCGCCGTTTGGTCGCATGCCCCCGCTGCAGTCGAGATGGAAGACACGATCCTTGGCCTCTTTGCACGGAAGATCGGTTTCCCTCACGAAGCCGGAAGTGCGCATTTCACCACCGGCGGTGCTGAAGCCAACTCGACCGCACTTCAGGTCGCCCTGACCAGGGCGCATCCGGACTATAGTGAAAAGGGCAATTCGGCATTCGGTGCCCCTCCCTTGATCTACGCATCGGCGGAAAGCCACCTCGCCTGGCTCAAGATCGCCCACCAATGCGGTCTCGGCCGAGAGGCTGTGCGCCTCGTGCCTGTGGATAGGCAGGGGTGCCTTGACGTGGCGGCACTGCGGCAAATGCTGGCTGATGATAAGGAAAATGGCGGCCTCCCGATCCTCATCGTCGCAACCGCCGGCACGACCAATGCGGGAATGATCGACCCCCTCCTTCCAATTGCCGAAGAAGCGAAGCGGCGGAACATCCATTTCCATGTCGACGCCGCATGGGCAGGTAGCGCCGCGATATGCTCCGGCCTCGCTACGGTTCTTACCGGCATGAACCTGGCCGACAGCCTGACCATCGATGCGCACAAATGGCTGTCCGTCCCGATGGGGGCGGGCATGTTCTTTGCCCGAAAAGCCTCCTGGATGCGTGAGACCTTTCATGTGGCGACGCACTACATGCCGAGCGGCGATGCCGCTCTCGACCCATATACCCAGACCCAGCAATGGTCGAGGCGGTTCATCGGTCTCAAGCTCTTCATGCTGATCGCGTCGATAGGGTTCGATGGGATCGGCAACATGATCCGCCATCAGACGGCAAAGGGAGAGTACCTGAAACAGCAGCTCAACGAGAATGGGTGGCCTGTGATCAACGACACGCCTCTTCCTGTCGCATGCTTTACCGACAGAAGCGGCAACGACCCGTCCGCGGTCGTCGAAAAGGCCAACGCGACAGGGCGGGTCTGGCTTTCATCAACGACGACAGCCGGGGTGAGCTGCGCCCGCGCCTGCGTTACCAGCTTCCTGACAAATGAGCGCCATGCCGACAACCTCATCGCCGTACTGAACGAAGTACGAGCAAGCCTATGATGGGTGACGCAGCAAGATTCGCTGTCCGTCACCGAAAAGGTCGGCCCCTCGTCCTTCACAATGTCTGGGACGCAGCTAGCGCGAGAGCCGTGGCCGCATGTCCGACGACGAAACGAAAGCCCTCTGCGTTCAGACCCATCTACCGGTCAACGTTCTGAACCGGGAGGGGCCCCAAGCGGTCCCGCGCCTTGCGGCGTTGGGCGTTTCGCGAATCAGCCACGGCCCCGCCCTGTTCAAAGCCGTGAAGGAAGCGGCTGCCGCCTTCCTTCCCGTTGGCTGAACTGCGGCGCGGCATGGTCAGACAGGCGGAACCTTTCTAGGCTTCCGCCTTCTGAAGGGATTACCGACCATGCTCCGACATATTGCCGCTGCTTTCGTCTTCGCCGTTGTCACTCTCAGCCTTGCCGATGCGCAGACGAGCGCGCGGGATGGGGGTGATGGGTACGAGGGTCTCGTGTCCCTCTATGACGCCTTCCTCGAATGGAAAGACAACCCGCCCGAGGTGGGAGAAGTCGGCGACAGCGTCCCATGGGTCACCATCGAGGACTGGAGCGACAAGACGGTCAGGGCCCGGCGGGACCGCATCGCCCGCGACCTCGCCAGGCTCGAGGCGATGGACGTCAGCGCATGGCCAAGAGATCAGCAGGCGGATTTCCTGGCCGTGCGTGCAAAGCTTCAGGAAGAAAACTTCCGCCTGAATATCTCGCGCCCCTGGTCACGCGACCCGGGCTATTACGTCGACCAGATGCTCTACCCCGCTTTCACTGAGCTTCCGGTCGAAGGGGAGGCCCGCAAACGGTTGGAGGCCCAGCTTCGCGCCATCCCCATCCTCGTAACCGAGGCGAAGACCAATCTCGATGAAGCGGCGGCGGACTACGCCATGCTCGCGCGCCGAAACCTGCGGGAGGCGGACGGGGTGGGTCACGGCCATCCCTACCGCGAGGTCCCGCCCCCCGGGGTGATCGGCTGGTACGAAGACCTGAGCCAACGTGCGAAAAGTCAGCAAAAGGACATTCTGCCCCTCGTCGAGGAAGCCGCCGAGGCTGTCCGCTCCTTCGACAACTGGCTGGCGGAGAACGAAGAGGAAATGACGGCCGATGCAGGCGTCGGGGCCGAGGCGTTCGATTGGTACCTCAAGAACGTCAAGTTGATGCCCTACACTTCGGATGACATCGTCACCCTCGGCCTGCGCGAGACGGACCGTCTTTGGGCGCTCTACGCACTCGAGCGGCACAAAAACCGGGGTCTTCCCGAACTCGAGCCGGCAGCTTCGAAGGAAGAGTATGAGAAGCTGATTGCCCAGACCGACCGGAAAATCAGGCGCTTTCTCGAGGACGAAGACATCATCACCGTGCCGGACGATATCGGCCCCCTCTCCACCAACGTGCCCTGGATCGTCAGGTCCGGCGGACGCAATTTCTGGGAAGAGGTTCAGTACCGTGATCCGTCACCGGACCATCTTCATGCAGTCATTCCCGGGCACCGCTTCGACGGCGTGATGGAAGACCGCAACGACCACCCCATACGCGGGCGGCTTACCGACGGCGTAAGAGCCGAAGGCTGGGGGGTTTACCTCGAAGAAGCGGCCATGGAGCTCGGCCTTTTCGACGACAACCCGCGGGTGCGGGAGCTGATCTATATCTTCGGTATCTTCCGCGCAGCCCGCGCCCCGGCCGATGTTTGGCTTCAGCAAAACGAGATGACCGTGGAAGAGGTGATTGCCTTCTGGCGCGAGCGCACCCCTTACCTGGACGCGAACGTCGCGCGGGTCGATGCGGAGATCTATCTCAGGCGGCCGCCCGGTTACGGTCTCGGCTACACGATCGGCATGGTGCAGATGCAGAAGCTGCTTGCCGATGCGCGGCGGCTTCAGGGAGAAGATTTCGACCTTGAGGCTTTTCATGACAACTTCATGGCCACCGGCCGGTTGCCGATGTCACTGGTCCGCTGGGAGATGACCGGTCTTGATGACGAGGTCGCGAAGCTTTGGCAAAGCGACCCGCTGCCCCGGAGCCGCTAGGTCACCTTCGCCCGGACACGGAACGCCGGGTCGTCATAGCGTCTGGTCTCGAGGATATCGGCAAGGATCATGAGGGCCCGCTCGA
Source organism: uncultured Caulobacterales bacterium (assembly GCA_964556115.1). Classification (GTDB taxonomy): domain Bacteria; phylum Pseudomonadota; class Alphaproteobacteria; order Caulobacterales; family Parvularculaceae; genus Parvularcula. The sequence continues at coordinate 66,948 of CAZKVC010000004.1, read as the reverse complement.
TATCTTCGTGGGAGAGATACATCGGCGACAGGCCGAAACGGATCGTGCCCGGCTCGCGATAGTCGGCTTCGACACCTTCAGCTGCCAGCGCTCTGACGACAGCGTAGCCGTCCGGGTGCAGGAAGCTGACATGCCCGCCGCGTTCAGCGGACGCTGTCGGCGAGACGACCCGGAGGCCGAGGGCAACGAGCCCAGCGATCAGCCGGTCACCGAGTGCCCCGGCCTTCGCCGCGAGGAGGTCCGGGCTGATGCCTTCGAAAAGGGAGAGCGCACCGCCCAACGCGGCGAGCGAAAGGATCGGCGGCGTTCCTGCGATGAACCGCTTCACCCCTCCCGCAGGGCTGTAGTCGCCGCTCATCGCAAAAGGCTGGGCATGGCCGAGCCACCCGGGCAAAGGTGTTGCAAGCTTCCCTGCCCAGTCTTTCCGTATATAGACGAAGCTAGGCGCACCGGGGCCAGCGTTGAGGTATTTATAGGTGCAACCTGTCGCGAACCGCGCGCCGTCGCGGTTCAGGGCGAGAGAGACGACACCCGCCGCGTGGCTGAGGTCCCAGATGATCGCGCCGCCGACATCCTCAGCCCGCCTTTCAGCACTTGCAACGTCAGTCAGCGCCGCATCGCGATAGGCGGAAACGCTCTTGATAAGGAGGGTATCGGGCTCAAGGTCCCGGACCCCTTCACCGGCCCTGGCCTTCCGGATCTCGATCCCGAGAAGCGCCGCCGCCTGCTCGGCGATGTACTGGTCGGTTGGAAACTCTTCGTTCTCGACAAGGATCGTCTTGATACCAATGGCGGGAGCGAGCGCGCCGATAAGCTTGAAGAGATTGACCGAGACGGAGTCGCAGATCACGACCTCTTCCGCTTCTACGCCGATCAGGGGAGCGATCTTCGCCCCTGTCGTTTCCGCCAGGTCGATCCACCCCGCCTTGTTCCAGGACGCAACGATATCGTCCGCCCACGCTTCTTCGGCATTGGCGAGAGCCCCGGAGGCAGCGTCGCTGAGCGGACCGAGACTATGACCGACGAGATAGACCTTGCCGGACGGCAGGCGAAAGCGGGCCCGCATGTCCCGCAGGGGATCGGCCTCATCGCACCGTCTTGCATCGTCCAGTCGTTCGCGCTCGCTTCTCATCGGACAGCTCCCCGCTTCGGCAGTCCCTCCTTCACCAAGACCGCGCAAAGGACAAGCGGCGGCTTGGCAGCCGGGGCGATCGGCGCTTAGGTCCACCGGCGGCAAGACTGGGGACCCAAGGATGATCGCGCGCTTCCTCACTGTGTTGGCCATGTTCTTCGTAGTGGCCTGCAGCCCGAGCCTGATGGGCTGGCCCGAGCTGACCTCGCGCGCTTTGCCGAGCCCGGATGTCACCCTGACCTATGGCGAGCATGACGCGGCGAAGGTCGACCTCTGGCTCCCCGAAGGCGGCGGACCCCACCCTGTCGTCTTCATGGTCCATGGCGGATGCTGGCAGAAGGCCATCGCCGACAGGACCCTCATGAACTACGCGGCCGCGGACCTGCGCGCGCGGGGCCTTGCGGTCTGGAACATCGAATATCGCGGTACGGATGAAGAGGGCGGCGGCTACCCGGGTACTTTCAACGACGTGGCTGACGCGGGCCTGCTCCTTCTGACCGAGGGAGAAGAACTGGGCCTCGACCCCTCGCGGATAGCCGGTTTCGGCCATTCCGCAGGCGGGCACCTGATCGCGTGGCTTGCCCTGCGCCACCGGATCGAAGGCCAGGGGCCGCTGGCTACAGACGAGCCCTTCCCGCTGCGCGGCGCTGTTCTTTCCGGGCACCTCGCCGATCTCGAAGAAGCCGAGCCGGTTACGCTTGCCGATTGTCTTGCCAGCGTCAGGGAGACGCTTACCGGGCCTCCCGATGAGCTGCGAAGCGATCCTTACGCGGATACATCGCCCGGAAGGCTGCTTCCGGCGGACCTGCCGCTCTTCAGTGTCCATGGCCGCGAGGACCAGATCGCCCCAGGAAGCCTGGCAACAAGTTTCTCGACCAGAGCAGGTGCCCTCGCCCATAGCGTGATCGTGCCGGAAACGGGCCATGTCGAGCTGATCGCCCCTGGCAGCGCGGCGTGGGATGTTCAGGCGGCACTTCTGGCTGCCCTCCTGGCGCCGGAACCCGGCAGCGCGGTGGTGCTGGACAAGACGGCCAAGCGGCGTCAGCTTCCCTGACCATGCGCCGAGATCCACCCAAGGAAGGCGAGATCGCCTTCATCGCCAACGATCGGCCCGCCGCCCAGACCGCCCTGGCGCAGCTCGAGGAGCGTTTTGGCAATGCGAGGCGCGAAGAGGCTCGCTACATCGTCGCCCTTGGCGGGGACGGCACCATGCTGGAAGTCCTCAGGGAGACCATGGACCACCGGGTGCCGGTCTACGGGATCAATTGCGGCACCGTCGGCTTCCTCATGAACCCGCTTGGCGAAATTGCCCGCCTGCCGCAGCGGATCGCCACGGCCGACCGCGCTGTGATCAATCCTCTCTCGATGGTCGCGACCGACCTCGATGGTCAGCGTCATGAGGGAACGGCGATCAACGAGGTCAGCCTGATCAGGCAGACGCGCCAGACGGCGCGCATTTCGATCAAGGTGAACGGTCATACCCGGATGGGGCAGCTGATCTGCGACGGCGTGCTTCTCGCCACCCCTGCGGGGTCTACCGCCTATAACCTTTCCGCCCACGGCCCGATCCTGCCGATCAATTCGAACCTCCTGGCCCTGACACCCATCAGTGCCTTCAGGCCGCGGCGCTGGCGCGGGGCACTCCTGCCCTATGATGCGGAAGTGACCTTTCACGTCCAGGACGCGGAGTTTCGCAGCTGCGCGGCGACGGCCGACAATGTCGAGGTGCGCAACGTCGCCGAAGTAACCTGCTCGATCGAACGCGAACGGCAGATGACGCTCCTCTTTGACCACGGCACAGGCCTCGAGGAACGGATCCTGCGCGAACAGTTCGAGGACTGACCGCCTAGGCGGGCTCTCCGACGGTGTCGGCAGCATGGGCATCGCGTTCGCCCAGCGGCTCGTTCCCGCCGACCGTCGTGTCCCTGCGCGTCTGCCTTTCGGCTTCAGCGTTGAACTCAGCGCCGATCAGGACGGAAAAGGACGTCAGGAACAACCACATCAGCAGAATGATGGCGCCGCCGAGGCTGCCATAGGTCTCGTTATAGCTGGCGAAGTTCGAGACATAGATCGAGAAAGCGGCGGAGCCTGCGATCCAGAGCACGACGCCCAGGAATGCACCCGGGGTCAGCCATTGCCATCGGGCATCGTCGCGGTCGGGGCCGAAGCGGTAGAGAAGGGCAAACCCGACCAAGGCACCAACGATTAGAAGCGCCCATTTGGCAAAGCCGATCAACAGCTCGATGCCCGAAGGAAGGCCGACGGCTTTCAGAACGCCGGGAAGCACCACGACCAGGCCAGCTGCAAGAAGGACGCTGAGGATCATCGTCACCGTCAGTGTCAGGCGAAGAATGACCTGTTTGACGAAACTGCGCTCTTCGCGCTCGTCATAGGCGACGTTGAGGCCTTCGATCATGGCCTTCATACCCTTCGAGGCACTCCAGAGCCCGAGAAGAATGGCGACGATGGCCGTCAGGACCGCACCGCCCCCGCCCTCTGCAGCCGAGACCGCCTGCTCGTGGATGATAGCCGCCGCGTCTTCGGGCAAGGCAGCGGTGAAACCATCGATCTGCTCGACCACACCGCTCGGATCGGCGACGAGCCCCCAGATGGCGACCGCCGCTGCTATACCAGGGAAGACCGACAGAAGGGCGTAGAATGCCCCGCCCGCCGCGATCAGGGTGATGTGATCATTGCCCATCTCTTCCTTCGTCCGCTTGAGAATGTCCCACCATCCCTTGGCCGGAATCGACCAGGGCAAGGTGGCCTGGCGGCCGCGAGGGTGGTTTTCGGCCATATGGGCAACTCCTTGTTCCTGGAACTGCAACAACAAAGTGTCTCCCGGGGTTCGAAACAGGCGGCAGAAACACCTTTTTAAGCGCCGTTAACCCTTTTGCTCCTAATCCTTACCGCGGGCGGGATTCCCCCCTGCCGAAGGGATGGCAACCTATGGGCGCGCGGGCGCTGACACTCACAAGGATCGACATGGACGAGGCCCTGGTCTCGAAGCAGATTCACCTGCTTTACCAGCCGATCTTTTCGCTTTCGGACGGCGCGCTGCGCCGTGTGGAAGCCCTTGTGCGCTGGGACCATCCACGGTTCGGCACCATGCTTCCTGCCGTCTTCCTGCCGGCCTTCGAGGCCGAGGAGAAACTTTCCGCCCTGACGCGGCGCATCATGCAGCGGGCGGTTTCCGAATTCACCGCTGCCGGCCTTTCAAGCGAGACCGGGCTGTCGATCAACCTGTCGGCCCGCGACTGCGTCGACGATGAGTTGCCCGCAAGCGTCGAGGCCATCCTCGAGGAGAGCAGCGTTGATCCGGCAGCCCTGACCTTCGAGTGCCCGGTCAAGATCGACGAGGGCGATGAGGCTGCACCGATCCTCAGAAAGCTGGGCGACCTCGGCGTGCGGCTCGGCGCGGAGATGATGGGCCGCACCGAACAGCTCGCGGACATCTTCGCCATCGCCCATTTCGACGAGATCAAGACCGGCGGCCGCGGCCTCCTGCGCGCCGCGCGGGCCAACCATGCCGCCACATTGAGCCATGCTTCGGACCTCATCGCCTTTGCCGAAGCCAAGGGTGCGGCGGTCACTGCGGTCGGCGCCGAGGACGAAGCGGCCTGCGCCGCGCTGCGGACCGTCGGTTTCCATATGGTCCAGGCCAATGTGCTTGCGCCTGCTGGAAGCCTCGATACGGTGACTGAGCAGCTCCGCAACGACGTCCGGGTGATCCTTGGCCTCAACGAGCGTGAGAGCGAAGAGCAGGTGAAATGCACCGATCAGCTCTGCCAGGAGGATCCCTTCCGGCTCGAGCGGGTGAGGGCGCAGGCCGAGGCCTTCAAGCGCGCGGCCGAACGAAAGGGCGATCTCGACGACGAAGCGGATTTCGTGCCGGATGCGAAGGCAATGCAGAATGTGTTGGCCAAATCGTTCGGCGACGCCGCAGAAACCCATGTTCAGCCGCAGGGCGCGGACGCCCGCGGCCAACAGGAGGCGCTGATGCAGGCAGAGAGCAAAGCTGGACTTCTGATGCGTCCCGACCTTGCAGCCGCATCCCTTGGCTACGGCGCAAGCCCGCTCCGCAGCTCGCGCAGGCGCGGCGAGAGGGCGGCGGTCATCGTCGTGGAGCCAAGCGAAAGCAACGCTCGCGCCCTTTCGAAGGAGCCGGCGGTGGCCCATGCCATCACGGAAGTCCTCTCCTCCCTGCCGAGCGAGATCCAGGAACGCGAAACCTGGGACGAGGACGCGGAACGCGCTGCCGCCCTCGATGCCGAGGTGGCAAAGACCCCGGCCCTCAGCGAAGCCGATGCCGACAACCTGCCCCATGGCCTCGCTTATTCGCCGGTCAGCGACGAGCTCGCGGATCTTGCGGCGCGGCTGCGTCCGGCTGCACCGAAGCGGAACTTCCTGCAGCGCAAATACAAGCTGAGGGTCACCCATTTCTGGCCCAGGCCCTGGGTCCGGGCCTATCACCGGATCATGGGGGACCGCCGGAGCCTAAGCCACGATCAGGTCATGGACCGTCTGGGCGGTCAAAGCGCCGAGGAGAACACCGTTCCGGTGATGACCTTGCGCGCGGATGAGCCGGGGCAGCGCTTCATCGCGCCCGATGAGCGGGCCCTGCCTGCTGATGAAGGGACGCATGCCGTCGAAAACCGTGAGCCTCTCAGCCCGTCCGAGGCAGGGCAGGAGCGCTAAGGCGTCCGCCCAAAGATCATCCGGGGTTGCCGCAATGGCCCCCGGCCATTCTTCAGTAGCACCGATATAAACTGTACCGTCCGTTCGCGGAACGAAATAGACGTTGGGAGAGCGTACTGTCGAGGGAACGCTGCCCTGGTCCTCCTCTGCGAGGCGAACCAGGAAGGCCCTGCCCCGGACCCGCTGCAAGGCACCGGGCGCCAACGACGGATCCGCGCCGGTCGCAAGAACGATGTGTTCGGCCAGAACCCGGGCGCCATCGACTTCGATTGCCTCCCCCCGCAAGACGGCATGGCCAATTCGAAACTCCGCTCCCTTCAGCTTGGCCGCATCCCTTGCAGCAGCAACGAGGCGGACTGGTTCGAGGGAGCCTTCTTCCGCCGCAAAGGCCGTTGCCGGGCGGCTGAAGGCTGGCAGGGCCCGGCGATCCCTGACCGCCACGCTTGCGCCGGGCGGCGCGTAGAAACCGATCCCGAAAACCCCGTCCCTTCGGTAGCCGAAGCTTTCGAAAGGGTCGCCTGCGATCCGCGGCGCCATCACGTCCCAGGACTTCAGTGAACGGAAGAGAAAGGCCGAATGGTCAGGGTCCGCCGCGTCATGGGCACGTTCGAAGGACGGGCTGAGCATGCCGCCAGCCGCCTTCGTCACTTGCTCCCGGCCGTTGTCGATCAGGAGCACCCGGGCACCGCGATCAGCAAGATGGAAGGCCGTCAGTGAACCGATTGCCCCACCACCGATCACTGCCGCATCATAGACCATTCTGGCTCTTTTCCCTTCTTCAGCGGCGGTTCACCTCACCGCGCGATAGCAGCATCGTTTTGGTGCGGCTCGAAGCGGAGGAGCCGAAGTAATAGTTCATGACCGATGCCGCCATCGCCGCCAAGGCGCCGAGCATCAAGGAAAATTCCGTCTCCGCTCCATTGGGAAGCCCATAGGTCATCATGACCAGAAGAACGCCGAAGAAGCCTGCGACAACAGCGACCGCAAGGATGCCGGGCAGATTGTCGCCGACGGCCTTCTCCCGCGCCCGCGCATCGGCGCGGTCGCCTGCGTCCACTCTCTGCCGCGCCGTGGTCTCGCGAAGCTGCGCTTCCCTGAACGCGTAATCGGCGAGCTTCAGCGCTTTCAGTGTTTCGGGGTCGGCTTGCCGAAGAGCATCACCGATTTCGGTTGCGCCCTCCCCCTTCGCGCCGAGCGCTTCGGCCAGAACCCGCGCCGCGCGACCGGCCAGCGGTCCGCCAAGTGCGTGGGCCAGGCCCGGGGCGACATCGAGAAGGCGGGCCTTCAGCCCGCTCGGTTGATCTTCAGACATAGGGGCATCTCCTTTCGCCGTGGCCAGTCTAGACTCGCGGGCGCTCGCGCCGATAAGTTCACGGAACCGCTAGCCTTCATCTTCGTCAGGCGTTCGAAGGCCCGCGTTAACCTCCGATTAACCCTGACGCCGTGAAGGCTAGAATGCAGCATTACGCCTGCCTGGGAGGCAGTTATGGCGAGCCAGAATGAAGGCTCTCCCTCTGACGACGACATGACGGCCACGGCCGAACCCAACCCCTCGCCCGAAGACCGGGGCATCACAGCCGAGCCGCGCTATGAGCGCGCCCATACCCGCTGGGCGCCTGACCCCGAGCAGATCTGGCAGGTCGCGCGGATCCTATCCGGCGCCATTCTCCTGGTCTGGCTGATCGCATGGCCGATCGGGACCACGCTTGCGAACCGCGAGACCACGGGGATCTGGAATATCGGCTTCGGCTATTCAGGCGCTGTGGTGATCCTCGCTCTTTCCAATGCCGCTCTGGTGCTGGCTGGAGGATACCTCCTCCGCGCGGCGCTGCGGCTCGAGGCGACGGCGGACCGGCTGGGTGATGCGGTCCGGGGCATCGAGCCCCATTTCCGCAGCGATGGGCTCAGGACCGACGTTGCTGCGCTCGGCGGCGAGGTCGACCGCGCGCTCGAACGCCTCGCAAGGGTCGAGCAGCAGATCCGCAAGCAGGTCGGCCTCATCGACGCGGCCAGCGAGGCGATCCGCCACAGCGCTTCGCAGACCACCGACCGCCTCGCCAGGGAACGCCAGGCCCTGATCGACGCGACCTCGGCCATGAACGGTCAGGCCGAAGAGTTCGCCAAGGTCCTCTCCAGCCCGCAAAGCACCTCCTCGCCGGAGCTGACGGCCCGCCTCGAAAACCTCGAAGCGATGGCGAAGGATAGCGGCGAGCAGTTCGCAAGCCTTCGCGAAGCCCTCGCGGAGCAGGCGGAACTCCTGCGGCGCGCGCCCCAGGAGACCGCTGACAGGGCCGCTGCCGCCAGCAAGGATGCGCAGGCCGCGCTGATCGAAGAAGGCGAGAAACTGCGCGCCCTCATCGAGAAGCAGAAGGAGCGTGCCGATAGCCTGGGCAAGACGCTGGCCGCCCAGAATGATCGCCTGACCCAGAAGCGCGAGAGCGTGGAGAAAAGCGTCGGGGGGTCCTGGCGGCGTATTCTCGATCGCGTCGAAAAGAACGGTCGCGAAGACCAGGAGCCGGCTGCCAAGCCGCAACCTTCACGGGCGCCGCAGGCCCAGCCTACCCCTACCGGGACCGAAGAAGAGGCGCGCATCCGGGAGCTTCACAAGATCACCCGTTCGATCAAGATCGCCCTTTTCGGCGAGCCGAGCCGCACCGAGGCGGAGCGCTACGCAGCAGGCGAGTGGCACCTCTTCGTTCAGCAGATCCTCGCAAGGGACGACATCGAGCTTCGCGCCCGCCTGAGGGCGGGAATCGAGCGGGACCAGGCTTTCGCCGACCTCGCCGAGACCTATCTTTCGACCTTCGACCAGCTCCTGGCGCCGATCATGAACTCCGACCCCGAAGCGTCGGAAGCTTCGCTGCAGGACATGCTGCGCGCGCCGCTGGGCAAGCTCTACGTGCTGATCGGGACGGCGAAGGGTCACTTCAGCTGAGGGCTCAGCTCGCGTCGGCGGCCTCGGTCTCGGTTTCCTCGATCACCCCCATCACCCATTCAGCCATCTCCGCGGTGGAGCGTGAGGCCGCTTCGTTGAGTGCCCTTGCCGCGTCGCGTGTCTCCATGCCGGTCACGTCGGCGCTGGCCTCGAACCCCCGGGCGCCGAGGGTGACCCCCGCGCGGCCTTCGAGGCGGACCCGGAAGGAGACCTCGGCCAGTGCCCTGCCGTTGCGGCGGTCGATGTTGAACCGCTGCATATCCGCAAAGAGCGTGTAGTTCGCGATCGGCAGCGCGACCCGGTCACTGATGGCGAGGAGTTGCTCACGCTCTTCGAGGCTCCGTTCGATCAGGAGCGAGAAGATGCGCGGTGCCCGGTCGGACCATTCACCTTCTGGGAGGTAACGGATCTCGTTGTCGCCCGTCAGGACAGCGATCTTCGAGGTGTTGAGAGCACCCTCTGCCCGGGCATCGGCGATGGCCAGGGTCCGGTCGAACCTAGGCCCCTCGGGCGAAACCTCGAGCGGGGTCAGCGTATAGCGCGGCGGCAGTTTGCTGGCCGGCGGCACGAGCGAAACACAACCGGTCAGGAGGACAGCCGTCAGGCCTGCAAGTGTGAAGCGGTTCATGGGCGGGCCTCCGGCCTGTTTTCACCCAGGAGGAAGCGCGCCGGGTCACGGTCGAACTCCTGCAGGATGGCTTCGGTCGTCGCCAGGACCCGATTGGCCTGGGCGATCACACCCACCGTCGCGCCGAGCCCTTCCTGGGCGAAGGCGTCGATGGCGGGACGGTTGTCTTTGATGATATCGTCGAGCTCCGCCATCACGTCGCGCAGCTCCTCTGCGGAAGCGGAGGTCATCTCGAGGGTGGTGCGGACATCGTCCTTCAGCAGGGTGTCGGCTTCGACCAGGATCGAATCCACACGGTCGACCATGCCGTCGAGCTTCTCCATGTTGCGGCGCAGAACGATGCTGGCGATTGCGGCGTTGTCGATGATCGTGGCGATCTCGGCATCGCTGTCGGAGATGGTATCGGTCAGGGTCTCGATATCGCCGAGGATGCGGCCGATGCGGTCGATGTTCTCGGCGGAAACAAGCGCTGTGATGTTCTCGGCCAGAGGGCCGGAGCTTTCGATCACCGCAGCCAGTCCCCCTGCCGAGCCTTCGATCTCAGGGATGCGCGCGTCGGAGATCTGCTTCAGAAGCGGTGCCTGCGGGTCACCGCCGACGAACTGGATGATCGAAAGGCCGGTGACGCCGACGAGCTCGAGTTCCGCCTTGGTGTCTTCCTTGATGGGTGTGTTGTCATCGACCCGCACCCGCGCGACGGCGATGTTGGGGTTGTCGCGGCTGAGGAAGAGATCCTCGACCTCACCGACCCTGATGCCGTTGAATTGCACGGCGGCCCCGACCTGAAGGCCGGAGATCCGCTCCTCGAAGACGATATTGTACTCGTCATATTCCCTCTCGGCATTGCCGAGCCAGAGAGCGAACAGGACGGCGAGCACGAGCGTGGCAACGACGGAGCTGCCGATCAGCACGTAATGAGCGCGGGTTTCCATAAGCGTACTCCTAGGCCACCCGAGTGGCCCGGTTGGAGGAATGAGCAGCGCGCCCGCGTGGGCCGCCGAAATATTCCTGAATCCAGGGATGGTCGTAGCCGCGCACCTCGTCGATCGGCGCGTTCACGATGACCCGCTTGTCGGCGAGGACGGCGATCCTGTCGCAATCGCGGATCAGGCTGTCGAGGTCGTGGGTGACCATGAAGATGGTGAGCCCCAGATTGTCCCTGAGGCTGATGATGAGTTCGTCGAACTTCGCCGCACCGATCGGGTCCAGACCGGCGGTCGGCTCGTCGAGGAACAGCACCTTGGGGTCGAGTGCCATCGCCCGCGCCAGCGCCACGCGCTTGCGCATGCCGCCGGAAAGTTCCGAGGGCATCTTGCTGCCCACGCTTTCGTCGAGACCGGCGAGCGAAAGCTTCATGCCTGCGATTTCCCCCGCCAGTTGATCGGAGATGCCGGAGAGGTGTTCGCGCAGCGGCGCCATCACGTTCTCCGCCACGCTCATGGAGCTGAAGAGAGCGCCGTCCTGAAAGAGGATGCCGATATCCTCGTTCAGCTCGTCATGGCTCTTCTCGGAAGGGTAGATCCGCCGCCCGAGGATATCGACCGTCCCGGCCGCGGGCTTCTGAAGGCCGACGATGGTCCGCAGCAGCACCGACTTGCCGGTGCCCGAACCGCCGACGACGCCCAGGATCTCACCTTCGTGCACGTCGAGATCGAGATCCTCGTGCACGACATGGGTGCCGAACTGGTTGCGCAGGCTGCGCACCTCGATGACGTTTTCAGGAGCCATCAGAAGTCGAGCTCCATGAAGAAGATGGCGAAAAGCGCATCGGTCAGGATGACGAGGAACAGTGCCTGGACCACTGAAATCGTCGTCCGGCGGCCAAGGTCCTCCGCCGAGCCTTCGACCATCATGCCCTGGTAGCAGCCGATCACGGCGATGGCGAAACCGAAGAACGGCGCCTTCACCATGCCGACGACGAAGTTGTCGATGACGATGATCTCCTGCGTCCGGGCCATGAAAAGGGCCGGGGGGATATCCAGTGCGAGGGCGCAGACCGCGCCGCCGCCCATCAGCCCCAGAAGAGCGGCGAAGAAGGCGAGGCAGGGAAGCGCGAAGAGAAGGGCGATGACCCGCGGCACGACCAGCGCATCGAGGGGGTCGATCCCCATGGCGCGCATGGCGTCGATCTCCTCACGCAGCTTCATCGAGCCAAGCGCCGCCGTGAAGGAACTGCCGGAGCGGCCCGCAACGAGGATCGCCGTGAGAAGAACGCCGAACTCGCGCAGGACCGAGATACCGACCAGTTCGACCGCGAAGATCTCGGCCCCGAACTCGGCCAAGACGGTTGCCCCCATGAAAGCGACGACGGCACCGATCAGGAATGACATCAGGCCAACGATCAGGAGGGCATCGAGACCTGAACTTTCGAGGTGGTGGACCACCGAAGTGGGCCGGAGGCGCGACGGGTGACGGATCATCTCCGCCATCCGGGTGATGACCGCGCCGACGAAACTCAGAATATGCAGAGCTTCGTCAAAAATATTTTCGGTGGCTTTACCCACGCGCTCCAGAACCACCAGAACGGAAGAACGGCGCGCATCGGTCTCGCAGCTGACGAGATTGGTAGCAGCCTGCTCGAGGAGGACGCGGTGGTGCTCATCCACATTCTCGAAGCCGCGCAGGGGCGCGCCTGCGTCGCCGCGTGCGCCGCAGGCCTGCATGGTCCGCTGCAGCACCATGGCGCCGGACGTGTCGAGCGCTTCGACTTCGGCCATGTCGATCGTCAGAGATTTATCGAGAGATTGTTCCGCGAAGCGGCGCAGGGCATCGTCCACCTTCACGACGCCGTCGGCGATCGTCCAGCGCCCGGTCAGCGCGAGGCGGGTGGCCTCATCGGCTATGGTGAACGCGGCGCTGCTCATTCCCCTTTTCCCAAACCCCTTTTTCCTGCGGGCAAACCGCTCGACATCTTCCCATGGAAGCCTGAATACGCGGTGAAGCGCCTAGGGCCCATCCGTGACGTGATAAAGTTAAGGCGGCCGCGGCAAAACCCAAAGCCGTCGGGCCAAGAGGAGAACTGATGGTCGAACAGCGTCAGGAACAGCGACTTCGTCTCCTGCTCACCCCGCCAGCCTTGGTGCTGCTTGTCATTGCCGCCTTCGCGCTCCTTACGGAACGCGATCCGGGCAACGGGCTGCGCGAGAATACTTTCGATCTGTTCATGCGGCTCGCCCCGCGTCCCGTCGCCGAGGAACCCTTCCCCGTGGCGGCCATCGTGATCGACGCGGAAAGCACCGAGAAGGTCGGTTCCTGGCCGTGGCCGCGCACGGCCTATGCTTCCCTGGTCGATGCTGCCGAGGCCGCCGGCGCCCGCTCGATCAGCCTCGCCATTTCGGTGTCCGGCGACGACCCCCTGTCCCCCGATGTGATCGCCCGTCGCTGGTTGCCCGCGACGCAGGGCGAGGAAGCCCAGAGGCTCGAAGCGCTGGCAACCCTGCCATCCAACGATCTCGCCCTCGCCCGTTCGATTGCGGGCAGCGACGTGGCGCTCGGCATCGCGCCTCAGCTTCGCGGCACCGCTGAGGCAGTCGAATGGGAGCGGACCGATCCCGAAGCACAGAGCTGGATGCGCCTCGCGGGCGGCACGACCACTGATTCACTCGCCGTCCCGGCGGTTCTCGGCACGGCCCGCCTTTCGGCAGAGCTTCGTGAAGCGAGGCTGCAGACAGTCGCAGGCCTTCCCCTCGATCCCGGCGGCAAAGTGCGCCGGCTTGCGCCTGTCTATGGCGACCGCACGGGACCGCTGCCCGCAGCTCCCCTCGCTCCCTTCGCGCTGACGGGTGAGCCGATTGTTCTCACCACGGGCTCCTTGACCAATGCAGGACCGCGCGCTGCAACCTTGAAAGTCGGGGATGCGGACGCGCTTCCCCTGGACGAGCGATCAGAGCTTCGGCTGTGGCTGCCGCAGGACCTCGCCATTCCCACTGTTCCCGCGTGGCGCGTTCTCGACGATCCGGCGGCATGGACGGCTGGGCTCGACGGGCAACATGTCTTCATTGGCGAGGTCGTCACCCCTTCCGGTGTCGTCGACACGGCCCGCGGCACCCTGCCTGCCGTGATCCTGCAAAGTCTGGCCGCCGGTCAGATCAGCCAGGGCGTCGCGCCCAGCCGTCCCGGCTGGGCCGGCTTCGGCGAGGCTTTCGCCGCGATCCTCTTCGGGACGCTCGCAGTCGCGGCCGTCCTCTACCTGCCCGCCCTGCTGGCCGCAGCCGGGGCGGTGCTACTCGCTTTTGCGGGCTTTCTCGGGGCCTATTTCACCTTCCGCGGGACGGGGATGCTGATTGACCCGACCCCTGCCATGATGGGCAGTTTCGCTGGCCCGCTGGCGGTTGGCGTAACGGTCCTGGTCAATATGGTTGTGCGTGACGATGCGGTCCGCGGCGCTTTTCACGGCGCGCTGCCGCAAAAGGCGATGCGCAAGCTCCAGTCCCAGGGCGGGCGGCGCCTTCTTCAGGGGGTGCACCGTGAGGTCACGGTCCTCTCCTGCGCCTATAAGCTGCCGCCCGAGCTGATCGCGCGTTTTGCCAAGCTGCCGCGGGACTATGTCCTCTTTCAGGCTTCGGCCAATGACCGCCTGCGCCGGACGATCCTCGAACATGAGGGCACGGTCGATTACGGCGAAGACGGCCGGCTGCTTGGTTACTGGAATGTGCCGATCGAGGAGAGCCGCCATATCGAGCTCGCCTGCTCCTGTGCCCTCAAGATGCTCGATGATGTCAGCGTCATGAGCCAGCAGGTCTCGGAAAGTCATCACGTCTCCCCCGGCGGCCCGCTCGAGGAGCTGGCTGATGGGCGGATCGAGATCGGGATCGCGTCGGGGCCCGCATTCGCAGGGCCCGTCGGCCTTGGCGGCCGCAACCGCTACGCCGCTCTCGGCCAGCCCGTGAGCCTCGCAGGCCGCCTCCGGCAACGTTCGGAGCTTTACGGCCCCGCGATCCTGACCGATGCGGCCGTCTACGAGGCCCTGCGCCATCATTACGCCTTTCTCGACCTGGATATCGTCCGCCGCGATACGCACTCGTCGCCAGAGGCGATCTACGGCCTGGTGGGGAACCCGTTCCTCAAAGCCTCGAAGAGCTTCCGCCAGCTTGCCGAGGTCCAGCGTGACCTCCTCGAAGCGTGGCGGGTGCGGGACCTGACCAGCGCCACACGGCAGCTTCAGAAGCTGCGCGGCATTCCCGGCGTCCCCCAGCCCTATGTCGAGCTTTTTGAAAGGCGGATCATGGACGCGCGCCTGTCAAAAGCGCGACGCGAGGACGATTACGCCGATATTCTGGGGCTCTAGCGGCGTTCAGTAAGCCGAACGGCTGTCGGCATAACTTGCCGGCACGCCGTCGCGGATGCGCGCATCAAGCGCGTTGGCCGTCTTGCCAAGATCGAGAATGGCTGCGTTGAAGCGCTTCTTCACGTCACGGATTTCGGCGCGCTCGACCGCTCCGGTCTCGTCCGACAGAAGGGAGAGAGCTTCGGTATAAACGAGGCGGCAGCGCCGGGTCTGAACGATGGCATCCTCGATCATGCGAAGGTCAGTCGGGCTGACCCGCGGCGAGGAGACCGCGTCACGGCCCGTCTGTGCGACCCGCCAGGCGTCCGTCAGGGTCCGCTCGAGGTCGCGGCGTACCGTCGCCGTCGCCGCATCGGCGGGCAGCTTCATCCCGTTGATGTAGCCCTCCGCGATCTGGCGCGGCCCCGGGCTCGCATCGCCGAAGATGAGATTGACGATACCGCTTTCACCAGGCTCGGCCGCGCGCCAGGGCCGGGCGCCGAGCTCTGCCACGGCGAGGCTCAGCGCCTCGCGTTCCTGTACCCTGGTCGGCTCTTCATCCTTCGGCCCGATGCCGGGCATCGCGATCTGCACCGACGCGCAGGCCGTCAGAATGAAAGCGGAAGCGCCCAATAACACCAGTCGCACGATGGTCGTTGCCCTACCCGAATGACGACGCGGCTGAGACCCGATCCGGCCACGCTTTTGCCCCACGCGGAAAAGACCGGGTTTGCCGACAAACCCTGATTGGTTATGGCCTCTATAATCAGCAAAAACCCGTGAAGGTAAAGAGAGGTCTGGTGCGACGTTCATTTTATCCACCCATTGAGCCCTTGATGCGGGCTCGGTTGAGCGTGTCGCCCCTTCACGAAATCTATTACGAGGTCAGTGGCAACCCCGACGGCAAGCCCGTCGTGGTCTGCCATGGTGGACCCGGCGGCGGTTCGACACCGTCCATGCGCCGCTACTTCGATCCCCATCGCTACCGCATCATCCTCTTCGATCAGCGCGGCTGCGGGCGATCCGTGCCCCATGCCGAGCTCGAGGAGAACACAACATGGCATCTTGTCGAGGACATGGAGCGATTGCGGCAGAAACTGGGCATCGACCGCTGGCAGGTGTTCGGCGGCTCGTGGGGTTCGACCCTGGCATTGACCTATGCACTGACCCATCCGGACCATGTCTCCGAGCTCGTTCTGCGCGGCATCTTCACCCTGCGCCGCGAAGAGCTTCTGTGGTTCTATCAGGAAGGCGCGAATTGGATCTTTCCCGAGAATTGGGAGGCGTTCATCGCGCCGATCCCGGAAAATGAGCGCGGCGACCTGATGGCTGCCTATCAGCGCCGCCTGACGGGCGGGAACGAAGCCGAGATGCTCGAAGCCGCCAAGGCCTGGTCGGTGTGGGAGGGGTCGACTGTCTCGCTGATGCCGAGCCCCGAGCGCATGGAGAGCTTTGCCGGCGACCGCTTCGCCCTCGCCTTCGCCCGGATCGAGAACCACTACTTCATGAATGGAGGCTTCTTCGATCGCGACGACTGGATCATCGCTGATGCAGGGAAGCTCACCGGTATTCCGGGGACGATCGTGCAGGGCCGCTATGACGTCGTCACGCCGATGAAGACCGCCTATGAGCTTCACCGGGCCTGGCCGGGCAGCATGCTTCGGATCATCGGCGATGCTGGCCACGCGGCGAGCGAACCCGGCATCGTCTCCGCCCTGATCGAGGCGACCGACCGCTATGCGGGCAAGGGCTGAAGGGCCCCTGCCCTTATCGGGTCAGCCGAGGAACGGCGCAATCGCGATGCCGTAGACCAGGATCAGGCCAACCACAGCCGGACAGATATAGCGGATCAGGAAGCGCCAGCGGTTGTAAGCGCCCTCGGTCTTGAAGCCGAGTTCCTCGCGGCTCGCGGACTGGCTGACCACGTAGCCGCCAAAGACCGCGGCGAGGAAACCGCCGAGCGGCAGCATGATCGAACCCGTCAACGTATCGGTGGCATCGAGCAGCGTCTTGCCGCCGAGAATCGGCATGTTGCCGAAGGGCTTCCAACTGTTGAAGAAATTGTCCCCGGCCTCCAGCGGCACCTGGCTGAGAGCGTGAAAGATACCGATCACGAAGATGAGGAAACCGATTGCGATCGAACCGATCACCCGACGCCGGTCCCGAATGCTGGAGTCGAGGTAGAAGTCGCCTTTGGCATGGGCCGCCGGCACCTCGAACAGGCTGATCGCAGAGGTCAGCGCGGCGAAGACACCCATGGCAAAAAAGGCGATGCCGAAGATGCCGCCGAAGGGCATCTGGCTGAATGCCAGAAGGAGCGGACCGAAGATCAGACCGAGGCCGCCAGCAGGTTCGAGACCGTACTGGAAGACGATCGGGAAGACCGCGAGACCTGCGATCAGCGCGACCGAGGTGTCGGCCACGGCGACAGTGGTTGCCGAGCTGGGAATGCTTTGGTCGCGACCGAGATAGATGCCGTAGGTGATCATCAGCGCCGAACCGAGGGAGAGCGAGAAGAACGCCTGTCCCACCGCATTGACGAGGATTTCGCCATTGGTGAACTGCTCAGCCAACGCGTCGAACTTGGGCCTGAAGAGGAAATCGAAGGCAGCGCTGGCATCCCCGGTGGTGACCGAAATGATCGAAAGGCCGACCAGCAGCACGAAGAAGACCGGCATGAGAAGCGTCGCCGCCTTCTCAATGCCGCCTTTCACGCCCCGGCTGACGATGATCGTGCAGAGGATGATGAAGATCGCGTGGTAAAGGATCATCGTCCCCGGCGAGGAGAGAAGCTCTTTGAAGGTGCCGGTGATCGCATCAGCTTCCTGCCCCGGAAAAGCGGGGGCGGCGATGGCGCCGAGCCCGCCTGCGGCGATGTCACCGAACAGGTTCCCGGTCATCAGGACCATGTAGTAGAGGAGCCAGCCTGCCAGCACGGAATAAAAGGTGACGATCAGGAAGCTCGCCAGCATCCCGACCCAGCTCATCAGACTCCAGGCCGATGAAGCGCCTTCCGCCTTCGCAAGGCGTTCGACCGCCGCGACCGGCGTACCGCCGCCGCGACGTCCCAGGAAGAGTTCTGCCATCAGGACCGGAAGACCGATGGCCAGGACGGCAACGATATAGACGATGACGAAGGCGCCGCCGCCATTCTCACCCGCCTGATAGGGGAAGCGGACAAGGTTGCCGATCCCCACCGCCGACCCGATCGCGGCGAGCACGAAGGCCGCCTTGCCTGACCAGGTTTCGTCCTTGCCGTTCTTGCTGATCGCCATCTGCTCGCGCTCTCCGCCCGCCTTATAGATTGTATCGTGAAGCGGCCCTCGGAGGCCCCTTTGCATCAGCCCATCGTTAGACGCAGTTTTATACGTTCTTGCAAGAGTTCACAAAGAGGAGAGGCCTACCCTCGCCGGGCAGCGAGCGGGAGAGCTTATGGCTGAGCTAATCGACGCCGAGCAGATCGGCATGCTGGTAGAAGGCGCAGGAGCGGAAGCGGTCCGCCCTATTCTCGATGCCTATTGGCAATCCAATGACGAGCTGATCCTTCAGTTGCGCCTCGGCATCGAAGCGGGATCGCCTGAAACGATCGCGACGACAGCGCATGCGCTGAAGGGATCGTCAGGCAATCTTGGCGCAGTCCTCGTCGCCCGCCGGGCCCAGACGATCGAGATCGCGGCGAAGGCGGGCAATCTTGGTGACGTGCGGGCCCTTTTCGACAAACTGCCCGAAGACATCGAGGCGACACGCAACGCCTTCGAACAGGTCCTCGCCGAGCGCGGCTAGGCGCGGATCTGCCTGTCATGCACCTCAGCTGCCGAAGCCGGTGGTCCTGAGCGTGTCCTGGTTGCGGTAGATCCAGCTCGACATCACCAGGCCGAAGCCGCCCATCATCGAGAGCATCACCGTGCCGCCATAGCTGACGAGCGGCAGGGGAACGCCCACCACCGGCGCGAGACCCATGACCATGCCCGTATTGATGAGGACGTAGGAGACAAAGGTCACTGCGATCCCGAGGCTCAGGAGCCGGCCGAAATGGGACTTGGCGCTCATCGCGATCTGCAGGGTCGTGAAGAAGACGGCGAGATAAAGCCCCAAGACCACCAGCGCACCGTAAAGCCCGAACTCTTCGCCCAGGATGGTGAAGATGAAGTCCGTGTGGATCTCGGGCAGGAAGTCGAGCTGGCTCTGCGTGCCCTGCATGTAACCCTTGCCCTCGACCCCGCCCGAACCGATGGCGATCTTCGCCTGATTGGGGTGATAGTTGGCGCCAAGCGGGTCCTTGGTCGGGTCGAGGAAGGCTGTGATCCGCTCCCATTGGTAGGCCTTGATGACACCCGACTGCACCCCGAAGACCGCGCCGCCGATCCCGGCGATCACACCGAGGGTGACCAGGCGCCAGGAGATTCCGGCGAGAAGAAGGACGGTGACGCCCGACAGGCCAAGGAGGATCGCCGTGCCGAGGTCGGGCTGCAGGAAGACCAGTCCGACCGGAACGGCGATCATGGCGAGCGGGGTGAAGAGGCCGGTGATCGTCGAGACCCGCTTGAACTCCAGCCCGTGGTAGTAGCGGGCGAGCGCAAGGACGAGCGCCACCTTCATCATCTCGGATGGCTGCAGCTGGAAGCCGCCAAGGCCGATCCAGCGCTGCGCCCCGCCACCTGTCTCACCGATAATCGGGACCAGGAGCAGAAGGCCGAGGGTGGCGAAGTAGGCCGGATAAGCCATCCGCAGCCAGAACTTCAAAGGGGTGATGCCGATACCGACGAGGATCACCAGCGCCAGAACGAAGCGGATGCCGTGGGGCATCGCGTAAGGGTTCCAGCTGCCTTCCGAAACCGAATAGAGCGCCAGCACCCCGGTACCCGCGATCAGGGTCAGAAGGACCATCAGGGTGACGTTCAGTTCCTGGAGCCGCGCCTTGATCTTGCTGCGCGACGCCTGCTCGATGACGATCGCGTTCATTGGGCTTCCCCGAGGCTGGCGAGGCGGTCTTCTTCAGCTCGCTGACCGTTCCAGAAGCGGTGCTTGTTGTAATTCGACGGATCCTTGTCGAGGACCGCCCGCATGATGTCCCGCGCGCGGGGACCGGCCGCCTTCGAGCCGGAGCCGCCATGCTCCACCACCACGCAGCACGCGTAACGGGGGTTCTCGTAGGGCGCAAAGGACACGAAGAGCGCGTGGTCGCGGAACTGCCAGGGCAGTTCCTCGTTCTTCAGGCGCCTGCCCGTCTTCGGATCACGCTTGAGACCGACAACCTGGCTCGTCCCGGTCTTGCCCGCCATGAGGTAATCCGGCTGAAGGCTCGAGCGCGCGGCCGTGCCCCATTCGTTGACCACGGCGTTCATGCCTGCGCGCACCGCGGCGAGGTGCTGGGGTTTCCCCGAAAGGTCCTCGAAGACCGGCTGGGTGATGAGCTCCGATCCGATCGCGCGGATAAGCCTTGGGCGGACCTTCTTGTGGGTCGCGATCCGCGCGCTCATGACCGCGAGTTGAAGCGGCGAGGCCGTCGTCGCCCCCTGCCCGATCGCCACGGAAAGGGTCTCGCCCGGAAACCATGTCTGGTTCGGCGGGTCATTGCGGTAATAGGCACGCTTCCAGGCCCTCGAGGGAACGATACCGTCAACCTCCGTGCCGATGCCGAGATCGTAGGTCTGGCCGAGGCCGTAGCGTCTTGCGACGTCGGCAATGTGGTCGATATCGACCTGGGTCGCGAGGTTCCAGTAATAGACGTCGCAGGAGTGCTTGATCGACCCTTCCATGTCGAGCCAGCCGTGACCCTCTTTCTTCCAGCAGGTGAAGTCCCGCCCGCCGAAACGGAAGCTGCCGCCGCAATAGTGCCTCTGGGTCGGCGCGATGCCCGCTTCCTGCGCCGCGATCGCGGTGAGGAGCTTGAAGGTCGATCCCGGCGGATAGGCGCCTTGCACAGGTTTGTTCAAAAGCGGCTTCAGCGGGCTTTCGTTCAGTTCACGCCACATCTTGGAATCGATGCCGCGGCTGAAGACATTGGGGTCGAAGGCCGGTGTCGAAGCCATGACGATGATGTCGCCGGTGACGATATCGATAACCACCGCCGAAGCCGAGACCGGGTGCGGGCCGAGCGCTTCGTCCGGGTACTCACCGTAATCGGAAGCAAGTACCTGCAGCGTCGTCGCTTGCAGTTCCTTGTCGATCGTCAGCCCGACCGGCTCGCCCTGAACCGGCTTCACCGCCCGGTCGTCATAGCTCTTGATGACCCGGCCATGAGCGTTGACCTGCACCTGGACTGAGCCGGGGCTTCCCTGCAGCCGCTCGTCGAGGGTCCGCTCGAGGCCGGCCTTGCCGACCTTGAAACCCGGCTGGCGGTAGAGCAGCTCGGCCTTCTGCGCCTCCTCGTCGGACTTTGCATCGCTTCTCGCACGGTCGATGTCCCCGGTGGTAGCGGAGCCCATATAGCCCACGACGAAAGCCGCGCCTGCATCTTCGGCATAGGCCCGGCTGGCGCCGATTTCGGTGACGACACCCCTTAGCGTGCTCGAATGGAAGTTGACGGCGGCGTAGCTTTCCCAGTCGAGCTTGTCGGCCACGAGGATCGGCAGGAAGGAGCGCTGGCGCCGCGCCTTGTCCAGTACGGTCTTGATCTGATTGTCTGACAGCGGAAGGATTGCACCGAGCTGTGTGAGCGTCTTCGTCATGTCATCGGTACGCTCGGGGATGACGAGGACGCGGAAGTCAGGCTCGTTATTGGCGACCACGCGGCCGTAGCGGTCGTAGATCTCGCCGCGCAGCGGAACGATCAGCCGGGTGTTGAACTGGTTGTCGTCCGCCAACGCACGAAAGTCCCGGTGCCGGCGCACCTGAAGGTCATAAAGCCGCCAGCCAATGCCGCCGAAAAGACCGAGAATACCCGTCGATACGACGGTGGCCCGGCGGGTGAATTCCATATGCCTCGACGTATCGAAGGGTTCGACGCGCATGGCTTATCCCATCAAGGACGGCCGCTGCCGGCCGATCGTCAGGTTGAAGAGGAAAAGGGCGATTGGAAAGACCGCGATGGTGACCGCTGTCTGCACGAGAAGCGGAAAGAGCGGCATGGTCCTTGCGCCCAGGATCGACATTTCGATCCAGTAGATGAGCAACGCAACAAGACTGGCCGCCGCGAACCCCGTGGTCAGAACGATGCTGTCGCGACCGGCAAAATAGCTCCGCTGCCAGATGATCGCGGCGTGAAGGAGAAGGTAGACCGTGGCCCACGGCCCGATCGCCGCGCCGAAAAGAAGATCCTGAAGAAGCCCTGCTGTGAAAGTCACGATGGGAGGCAGGCTTTCGGGACGCTCGAGCCCGTATAGAAAGATGACGATCAGCGGGAAGAACGGCGTGGGGATGTAGCCCTGCGCAAGATTGAGCGGCGTCAACAGCAAAAGCCCGCCCGCCACGAGAAGCGCGGCGGCGATACCGATTGTCAGTGCAGAAGCGAAGCGCTGCTCATCCATCGACCGGCGTCGTCTCCTCCGCGGAAGCTGTGATCTGGGCTTCGGCCTCCTCGCCGGCCGCAGGCGCCGTCGGAATGGTGTCGTCCATCTGTTCGGCACCCGGATCGGGGAAGGCATAGTCGATGACCCGGACCAGAAAGGCGCCCTGGTCTGACGCGTAAAGGCCGATCTCGGCGCCGTCTTCGGTCAGCCGGACCACTTCACCCACGGGAAGGCCCCGCGGCAGGGTGCCGCCGGTCCCTGAGGTGACGACCCGCATGCCGATCTCCAGCGCACCCTTCGGACGGCCGGAGAACTGCTTGATCTCGGCCCGGCGCTCGGCAGTGCCTGACATCAGGCCCTCTGTATCCACCGCTTCGATATAGACGGGGATGTGGCTGTTCGGATCCGTGAGGAGAAGAACGCGCGACGCCCTGTTCCCCGTGGTGACGACGTGGCCGATCAGGCCCGCGCCATCGACGACCGCGCTGCCGCGGCGGATGCCGTCCTCACGCCCTGCCGACAGGATCAGCGCCCGGCTGAACGGGCCTTCGTTCTCGGCGATGACTTGGGCGGGGATATAGCGCTCGGCCTTGATGACCCGCGGGTTCAGAAGCTCTTCGTACTCGGCCAGACGCTGCTCGAGCGCCATGGCCTGGTGCATCCAGATGCGCAGCTCTTCGTTTTCCTGACGCAGCCGGTCGTTTTCGGAGATCACCGCGAAATAGTCGCCTACATCGCCGATGGTGCTGCCGACGAACCTGACCGGAGCCGAGAAGACCTGAAGAACGGGCGCGAAACGGTCGAGAAGGCTCTCGCGGGCCTTCTCGAAGACTGACGCTTGCGCCCCGTAGATCGAAAAAATCGAGAACGCGAAGCTGAGGGCCAGCATCACGAGAAGATTGGCAGGCGGACGCTCGGCTTCCCGAAAGCCCTTTGCACTGCCCTTGCTGAACAACGCCGTCATCAGCGTTCACTCCCCGGCTTCTGCCTGGCCCCGTCCACGCCCTGTCGCAGCATGACCGCCGTTAAGGGGTGCTTAACCCCCTCGCGCGGTTTTTACCGTCTAGCGGAGGACGTGCCTCGACCGAAGGGGCCAAAGGCTTACGCTTTCGCTAGACCGCCGTGGACAGCGCCGTCCGCATGGCCTTGTCGTTTTCCAATGCTGCACCGGTGCCCAGAGCGACACAGGAGAGCGGGTCTTCGGCGATCGAGACCGGAAGGCCGGTCTCCTCGCGCAGAAGCTTGTCGAGATTGCGAAGCAGCGCCCCGCCGCCGGTCAGCATGATGCCGGTATCGACGATATCGGCCGCCAGTTCCGGCGGGGTCGCTTCGAGGGCGACTTTGACCGCCTCGACGATCTGCGTGACGGGTTCTTTCAGGGCTTCGTAGATCTGCGCCGCGGAGATCTTAACCTCTTTGGGCACGCCGTGCATCAGATCACGACCCTTGATGTGGATGATGGCCTTCGTGCTCTCGTCATCGACGGTAGCGGAGCCGACTTCCTTCTTGATGCGCTCGGCCGAGCTCTCACCGATCAGGAGATTGAACTCGCGGCGGATGAAGCTGACGATTGCCTCGTCCATCTTGTCGCCGCCGACACGGACGGAGCGGGAATAGACGATGCCGCCCAGGCTGAGGACGGCCACTTCCGTGGTACCGCCGCCGATATCGACGACCATGGAGCCGGTCGGTTCGGATACGGGGAGGTTGGCGCCGTAGGCGGCTGCCATCGGTTCTTCGATCAGGTCGACCCGGCGGGCGCCAGCGGAGAGCGCGCTTTCCTGGATGGCGCGGCGCTCGACCGCGGTGGCGCCGGAGGGCACGCAGATGACGATGCGGGGGCTTGCGAAGCTGCGGCGGTTATGGACCTTGCGGATGAAGTGCTTGATCATCGCCTCGGCGACTTCGAAATCGGCGATGACGCCGTCGCGCATCGGGCGGATCGCCTCGATCGCACCGGGGGTCCGGCCGAGCATATCCTTGGCTTCGTTGCCGACGGCCCGGACGATCTTGCGACCCTGACGGGTCTCGATCGCCACCACGGACGGTTCGTTCAGAACGATGCCGCGGCCACGCACATAGACCAGCGTGTTCGCGGTCCCGAGATCGATGGCCATATCGGCCGAAAGCATTCCGAAGAGCGCCGAGAGCATGTCGTCCGTCCAATATCTACAAGCGGGCCAGTCTTGAGCCGCGCTCACTGTCTCCTGGATCTCCTGTCTAGCCGGAAAGCCTTTATTTTATGATTAAGGCTGTTCGGCCGGACTCGATTCAGGCGGGGCCATATCAGTCCTTAAAGCTCTTTGACCTGCGATGCCAGCGAGGGAGCTGTTGGCGAGCCGGCGGTAGAGCATCCGGCAGGCGACGAAGAATGCGCCCCATGCCAGGATGGCCGCAAGGACCCACAGGAGAGCCTTCGGATCGCCGCTGGCGAGGAATGTCATCAGTGCATCGAGCTGCTCGGTGAAAAAGGCGATCACCGCAATTTTGGGAATGATCCCCAGACCTGTTCCGGCAAGGAATTTCCAGATCGGCATGCCCGAGGCGCCGCAGAGGCTGTTGACCACGATAAAGGGCGCAGAGGGTGTCCAGCGCACGATCATGGCCGTCAGGAGCCCCCGGCGCTGCATCACCGAGACCATCGCGCGGACGCGGCCTTCCGGCAGCTTCGCCATCCACGGACCGCCAAGAAACTTGCCGATGCCGAAGGTCATCGCCGCCGAAATCATCGTCGACAGCCAGCCGTAAAGGGC
Source organism: uncultured Caulobacterales bacterium (assembly GCA_964556115.1). GTDB lineage: Bacteria > Pseudomonadota > Alphaproteobacteria > Caulobacterales > Parvularculaceae > Parvularcula. The sequence continues at coordinate 42,085 of CAZKVC010000004.1, read as the reverse complement.
GCCGGTATAGGGGCCGAAGACCGCCACCGTCGCCGCGAAGAGAAGCGCCTGGGGGAAGCCGACCAGCGACAGACCGCAATAAAGAAGGATCGTGGTCGGCAGGGACCAGGCGCTTTCGCGGATCGCGGTCAGCACCACCGACAGGCTTTCGCGGTCGAGAGATACGAAATCGCGGCCGACCAGCAAAAAGGCGAGAAGCAGCGCGACGGCCCCGACGGTCAAACCTGCCGAGATCCAGCCTCGCCGGTCCATCTGCCAACCAACGCCGGCACGCGCTTGAGAGGGTGTGACGCCCATTATCCGATCCTGCCCCAAGCGATGCTTTTGGCCGAGGAGCAGCCGCCGGACAACGCCTGCTTCATGGATTGTCCTTCACCTCGCCCGCCGCGCGGTCGAGAATGGCGCCCGGCTCGCCCGGTCCGCCGGTCACCGGTTCGAACATCCGGCGCAGGATGCCCGGTGTCAAAGCTGAGAGCGCATTCACGGTGACCTTGGGCGCGTCGAGGCTGCCCGTGACCTGATAGCTGAAGGCGAGAATGCCCTCGCCCTCGCGGCTGACGAAAAGGCGCCCGAGCCCCGGAATGGCGCCAAGGAACCCATTGACGGCGTAGGCCGGAGCGATGGCACCGCGCATGTCGATCAGCCCGCGGTCGAGATCCACCTGCCCCGCAGCGGATATACCGAGGGAGGAGCCGACGAGCTTGGCATCCTCGAAGCCGATCCGGCTCCCCTTCTGCCAGATATCGCCCTCGAGCTTCTCGAAGCGGATGCCGTCGCCGTTCAGGACATCGCTGAGCCCATCGAGGGACGTCGCGCCAAGAAGGAGCGCCAGGAAGGGCGCGTCCTTGATGATCAGCTCGCCAAGCTCGAGGCGTCCCGCAAAACCCTTCTCCGGCGCCACTGTGCCTTTGAGAGACCCCGGCGCGCCGCTCACCGAGGAAATGCCGAAGACCCCGTTGAGAAGATTGGCGAACTCCGTTGCCTCAAGGGAGACATAGCCGAACTCCTCGCCGAACGGACGATCAATGGTGGCGCTCATCACCTCGCCTTCCCCAAGCCCGGCCATCAGCTCGAGATGCTCGAATGTCTCGCCGGAGTGGACCGCGTCCATCGAGAGGTCCTGTAGCACGATGCCGTTCCGTAGGCGGACCTCCCCGAGGTCGACATCCATGACGGAGCGCCCGGGCAGGTTGCCGCCTGCCCCTGAGGAAGAGAAGAGCGATTCGATGATCCGGTCGGCGGTGAAGCTGTTACCCTTGACCACGGCGCTAAGCCCTTCGCCCGAAACGGTCAGCGCAAGGCCGAGATCCGCACGGTCCCTGATCTCGAAACGCGAAAGGTCGAGCCGCCGCACGGCTCCTTCCTCGGTGAAAAGACCGCCGCCTTCGAGGGCAAAATCATCCGAGAACAGCGCGAGGTGGGGAAGATTGATGAGCCGTTCGGCACGGTCTCGGGGCTCAGGCAGCAGGACCACCGCCTCGAAGGATCCAGGCGTTCCGCGGGCCTTGGAGACGCCGAGTTCTTCGAGGGTGACGGCCGCATCCTCGATGTCGCCGCGAATGGAGACGGGAGCGCCGGGGCTGAGATCGTCCGCCGTCACCGTGGTCGCGACCCGCCCCCGGAAGAACTGGCGAAGAGGCACGCCAATCATATCGCCGGCGAGGGTGTCGAGATCCGCCTCCACCTTGAGATCGGCCGTCGCGCCCTTCGCCAGGCCCTGCCGCCAGACGAAGCTTGCGGGCGATGAGGCCGCCAGCCCCTGCCCTTCGACACGGACGAAGTCGGGGCTGAGGGTTACGGTGCCATCAGCATCCATCGCATCAATGCCCGGAAGCACATCGTCGATGGCGCCGCGGGTGAAGGCGCCTTCGCCCGAGACAATCACATCACCGGGTTCGATCGTCGCGCGCAACGGCCATGCCACTGAAAGATCGAAGCGGCCACGCCCACGGAACACTTCGGGTTGATAGGCACCCTCCTCGAAAGTGACGAACCCGGCTTCTTCAAGGGCCTCGAGGACCGTGGGGATCCTGCCGTCGAGCTGAGCGTTGAAGCGGGCTATCGCGCCGGACGGCATGAAGCGGGGCATCACAAGGGTGCCGTCCCGCAGCGCCACGCCGGAGACCTCGCCTGCCGAAGCATCGACACGGAAAGCGTTACCTGTCACCTCCGCCGATGCCTTCAGCTTACGGATGGGCGGTAGGCCTGGGAGATAAGTGACGACAGCGTCGCGGGCATCGAAGGTGAAACGCATCGAAGCGTCCGGCAGGGGCGTAAGCGGACGGATCGCGTTCATCGGGATATCGGCGACATAGGCAAGGTCGGTCAGCGTCCCCTCGGCCAGATTGTTCGCCACCCACTGCCGCGCCGCCCCGGCCAGAAGCTTCGGCCACCCGGCAAGTACCTCGTCAGGTGTCAGCGGTCCGGGCAGGCGGGCATCGACCTCGAGCCTCGGGCTGCCGCCAAATCCCTCGGGAAATGTCAGGGTCATCGCCCCCTCGAGAGCGCTGCCGAAAAAGGACGAGGCCAGACGGTCGAGCGCAACCCGCCGCGCGGCAGCGTCGAACCTCCCGCTGGCCCTGATGGTCTCGATCGAAAGTGGCTGGTCGAGCTGGTCGCGAAGATCGACGGTCACGTCCTCTCCGGACACGGCGAAATCAAGCTCCAGCCGGTTGAGGTCGTCGAGATTCTGCGCGGCGAACCGCCCCGTCAGGTTGCCGCGATTGCCTGCGATGTCGTAGCTCAACTCCTTGAGCTCCGCGGCGCCTTCTCCGGGCAGCAGGCGGGCCTTGATGCTGTTGGACCCAAAGACGAAGGCATGCTCGCGCAGGTGGCCGCTGCCGCCCGGACTGCTGAGCGCAACCAGCCCTTCGCCGAGACTGCCATCCGCAGCGATGCGGAGTGACGCCTGCCCTGCCACTTCGCCGTCGAGACGAAGCCCTTCCGCGCCGCCCAGGCGCAGGAGCGGTGCGAGCGGCATGCCGTCCGTAGACAGATTGAGGTCGATGATACCGGAGCTCTGCGTATCGAGACGAAGGTCGCTCTGGGTCTTCCGCTCACCGATCAAGAGCGGCAGCGAAGCGTGAAGCTGCCAGCCCTCCCCGCCGGCCCGGCTCGAGATTGAGCCATTGTCGAGGCGAACATCCTGCCCACGGACCGAAGGCAGGATGCCGTCGATCCTCGGAAGGTCGAGCGTACCCAGCCGCCCTTCCGACAGAGCCTCGCGCAAGGGGGCGAAGTTGCCGCCCCTGCTCTCTTCGTCACCTCGAGGAAGGCCGCGCAGGTCGAGATCGAGCCTTTCCGCTGAGAGACGCTTCGCGGCGGCTCTGCCGCGGAAGAGATCGGCCCAGCCAAGGTTGGCCCGTACGGTCTCGGCGTGAACCTTCCCTGGTCCTGACAGTCGAAGCGATGCAGCTTCAAGGTGAACGCCCTGCCGTCCCGCCCGGTACGCAAAGCCCTCCGTATCAAGATCGATCGACCGTTCGTCGAGCAGGGTCGCGATGGCGGGAAGCGCCGCACCGACGGGGAGGAGCCCTCCAAGCAGAAGCGCTCCGGCAACAAGCAGAAAGGTGGCGCACCATCCCGCTGCCCGTGTCCCTAGCCCCGCGATGCCGCGCAGGCGTAAACCGCCGCTCCTCGCGGCTCGGCCCACCCCTTCTGGCTGTGGCGGCATGCCTGGCTGCACGGACTGATCCCTGACCCGAAGCTTCTGATCTAATTGAACCGTTGCCTATGCGGCAAGGTCCGGCGGATTACCACATGGACGGTTGCCCCGGCATTTCGCTAGAGGCCGGTTTCGCGACAAAAAGGATGCTTCATGGTTCAGGAAGGCGACAAGGCGCCCGCTTTCACCCTCCCAAGCGAGAACGGGGAGGTGAGCCTCTCCGATTACGCCGGCGAGGTTCTGGTTCTCTACTTCTATCCGAAAGACGACACGTCCGGCTGCACCAAGCAGGCGATCGCCTTCTCCGAAGAACTCGACGCCTTCGAGAAGGCCGGCGCCAAAGTGCTCGGCGTCTCCAAGGATCCCGTCGCCAAGCACGAGAAATTCCGCGCCAAGCATGAGCTTACCGTCGCCCTCGCCTCGGACGAGGAAGGCGAGATGATCGACCGCTACGGATCCTGGGTCGAGAAGAGCATGTATGGCCGCAAATATATGGGCATCGAGCGTTCGACTTTCCTGATCGACGGGGACGGCGCCATCCGGAAGATCTGGCGCAAGGTCCGTGTCCCGGGCCATGTCGAGAAGGTCCTGGAAGCCGTTCGGGAGCTGTGAGCACCCTTCGCGCCTTCTGGGACGAAGCGGCGCTTGAGGTCCTTGCCGAGGCCGATCCGCACGCCAAGGCGGCGCTGGCAGAAAGGATCCTGGGTGCGGCCGAGACTTTCGATTTGAGCCCCGCGCCGCGCTTCGGGCCTCGTGGCAAACCTGCCCGTCCGGCCAAACCGGAACTCGTGCCGCCCCAGGAGGTCCCCCGGCGCGGGCCCGGCACGGCGAAGGGCAAGGCCGCGCTTCTTCATGCCCTCGCCCATATCGAGCTCAACGCAGTGGATCTGGCCGCGGACATGGCGCTTCGTTTTGCGGGCGCGGTGCCGGACGAGGACCGCGCCACCTTCGTTGCGGACTGGTTCAAGGTCATGGGCGAGGAAGGGTTGCACTTCAGGTTGCTGCATCAGCGGCTGAGCGATCTTGGGTACGCCTATGGCGACTTTCCTGCGCATTCAGGGCTCTGGGATGCGGCGGAGAAGACGGCCGAAGACATCCTGGCCCGGCTCGCCATCGGACCGATGATCCTTGAAGCCCGCGGCCTCGACGTGACGCCGGGTCTGATCCGCAAGATGGAAGGCCTCGGCGACAGGCGGACGGCTGGGGTCCTGACCCGCATCTATAACGACGAGATCGGGCATGTCCGGGCCGGCGTCTTCTGGTTTGAAAGCATTGCCAAAACCCGGGGACTGCATCCCGAAGAGACATTTCACAAATGTGTGATGACTTACTACCCCCAAGGCCCCAAACGGCCTTTCAATGACTGGGCCCGGTCCCAGGCGGCGATGCCGCGGGACTGGTATGAGGGGGTTGCGTCCTAAACCCGACCGAATGTGGCCATGTTTTGGTCGCAATAGTCCGTCAGGGCGTTGTTTCGGGTACCGTTTCGAAGATCGGCAGTGTTTCCTGCCCAACCTTAATAAATTTTCGAACTTGGTTCCGTAAGCGACTGTGACATCCCGGATAGTCCGTGGTAGTGTCACGTCTGGGTGATTGGGCCGGGGCCTCGCCGACCTTCGAGGCGGGCAGTCAGGGAAGATAATGGGCAACGAAAAGGGACGGTTGGGGCGCGTCTTCGGGCATCTGTTCCGTGAACGCCAGATCTATCATCGTTCCGAAGGCGTGGTGCATTTCATCAAGTTGTCTTCGCGGACGCAGATGATCTTTGCCTCCATTCTCTTCGCTGCACTTCTCTGGGTCGCCTATTCCTCGGTCAACGTGGTCTTCAAAGAGCAGATCATCATCGCCAAGGACCAGCAGCGCCGCGACGAGCAGGCCGCTTATCGCCGCCGTCTGCAAAAGGCCGAGACGGCCTATGAGGAAGTCAGTTCCCTCAACTTCATCTACAGCCGTGAGTTCGAAGCTTCGGTCGCCAATCTTCAGCGCCAGCACGACAGCCTTCGGGTGCTGGTCGAGAACAAGTCCGCTGTCGATGGCCAGCTGCGCGGCCTTGCGGAGACCCTTTCCGCGGCAGGCGCGCCGGGCGGGCGTCAGCTTCGCGGCAGCAACCGCGTCATGATCGACCCGGTGGGCCGTGAACCCACGCCCCGCCAGAGCCGGGTTTCCGCCCTTCGCCGCGAGGCGCTCGACAATGTCATCGACCGCGAGATCGCCGAGGGGATCGAAAACGACGTTCTGACCGACATGCGCCGCAAGACAGCGAAGCTTTCCGCGCAGCAGGTCGTCACGCTCGCCGGGATCGAGGAATCGATGGAGCGCGCGATCCGCGAGCTCAACCAGATTCTCCGTCATACCGGTGCGGCGCATGAGCTGCGCAGCAAGGCCGACGAAGCCTTCGGTCTTCAGGTCCTCGCCCAGGCAACAGGGAACGACGTGGACGAGATGAACGGCCAGGGCGGCCCGTTCATCCCGGTCGAGGACGAGGAAGGCGGCGTTCTCACCGATACCTACTTCGAAACCGCCGACCGGGTTCAGCGCAAGCTGACCGAACTCGCGGCCCTCGCCGGAACCGTGAATGGCGTACCGATCGGAAGCCCCGTCCACGCCCGTCACCGTGAAACCTCAGGCTACGGTATTCGCTACGATCCCTTCAAGAGAACCCAGCGGACCCGCCACTTCGGTCTCGATTTCGGCGCGGCCCGCCGCACCCCGATCATCGCGACCGCTCCCGGGCGGATCGCCCGCGCAGGCCGCTGGGGTAGTTACGGAAACATTGTCGAAATAGATCACGGTAACGGCTTTCGGACACGATATGCTCATCTCGACCGGGTAAAGGTACGCGTAGGTCAGACGATTGACCGAAATACCGTGGTCGGACTGATGGGCAGCACCGGCCGCTCCACCGCGACACACCTTCACTACGAGGTGCTGTTCAACCGCAAACCAGTTGATCCGAAGAGATTCATCGAGGCAGGCCGTTATGTTTTCGAAAGCTAAGCGCGATAAGACCGAGGCTCGTCAGCTTCCCGAGTTCGAGGATCAACGCACTATGAGCGCAGACACCCAGCAGACCCGCCGCGCCGAGGCCAAACCCTCCGCACGTGCAAAATCGCCCCGCCCTGCACCCTCCGGTGTGCCCTCGCTGATCAGCGCGGACATGACCATCCGCGGCGAAATCCGTTCCGAAGGCGAGGTTCAGTTCGACGGGGATATCCAGGGCGACATTCACGCCAAGGGTCTCGTGATCGGCGAAGGTGCCATCGTTCGCGGTGAAGTCGTCGCCGACAAGGTCAAGGTCGCAGGCACTGTCGAGGGCCGTATCCGCGCAACGCGTGTCGAGCTGACGGCCACTTCGATCGTCAAGGGCGACGTGATCCACACGGCACTGATGATCGAAGCCGGCGCACGCTTCGAAGGCAGCTGCCGCCATTCCGACGATCCGTTGAATGATACGGGCCCGGCCACGCCGGCTGAGCTTCCGGCGCCCTCGCCGGAGCGGATGATGAACGCCCAGCCGATGAACAATGTCCCGCGCGAGCGTGAGGCCCGGATCCGCGAAGCAGCCACCATGCAGCGGGAGCCCGCTCAGAAAGAGGCAGGCGGCAACCTCGACCAGATGCGTCAGCCGACCAAGCAGGCCATGGGCGCGAAGGGCAATCTTCGCTAAGCGAAGCGCTCCTTACACGACCGGATCCAGGGACGGGGCCAGCGCGGCCCCGTTTTTCATGGCGCAAACGGATCGAGCGGTTGGAACAAGGGGCGCGGCCCATCATTCCTGACGAGCGCGAAGCCCGATGCTGTCAGTGTGCCGCCCTTGATACGCAGGCCCCATTCGACCAGATGCTCGCCTTGCCCGTCCCCGTTGAAGTCGGCCGCGCCGATGAGGGTGAACCGGGCAAGAAGCCTCGCGTCCTCCGCCGACCAGATAGCCGGGTCCTGCTGCTCCTGAACGATCACCGTATCGGGCCCGAACCCGGCCTCGCCGGCCGATGGAAGAGCGGCGGAGGGGAGGTCACGCCAGTCCTTCGTGCGCAAGGCAGGCGGCATGGCGGCGGGGACGGCCGCGCTCTCAAGGATGAGCCCCAGACCGCAGGCGCGGCCCGCTTCCCGCTCCCGGCGCATGTCGGCTGCACTCACGCCTGACCAACCTTCGCGGCGGAGCGCGGCATAACGGTTGCAGTCCCGCACCGTCTCTTCGCTCTTTGCTCCCCCCGGTCCTGTCATTCGAAGTCCTTCGCTTTCGAAGGATGCAGGGACGGTCAGGCGGCTCGCCTCGCCAAGGGTGTCGGCGGGGATGCACCGGTCGTCAGTGGTGATGAGGCCGTCGTGGCAGAAGCGCGCGGGCGCTTCCTCTTGCGCAAGGGGTGCGATCTGTTCGGTCGCGGCCGGCGTTTCTTCGTCGGCGCCGGGCATCAGGATCGCACCCAACCCTGCGATGCCGACAGCGATCGTGAGGCCAGCGGCAAGGCCGCGTTTCGGCAACCGGCCTTGCGCGCCGGAAGGTTCGTCAGGCTCGCTCATAACAGTCCCAGTTCCGCCAGTTCAGCATGGATCACCGCGTCATCCGGCGCGAGGCCCTCGGGAAGATCGCGCGGTGCATCTTCCGGTTTGAGATAGCGCCAGCCCTGAAAAGGCCCGCGCGGCGCCGGCGCAACGGAGACAAGCTTCTCATCGAGCACGATCTTGCACTTGGTCCCGGCTTTGGTCGACACGGCGTCGAGGTCGAGGATTCGCTGGCGGGCCCTGATCTGCCCGGCGATGACCCAGTAGATCGACCCGCCATCCTTCAGCTCCTCTGCCCTCTTCGGAAACATGCGGGTGACATGGTTCGGTCTGCCACTGCGCTTGGCCTGCCGCTGCTGCCAGCGGCGCAGGTCGTCGACGGTTTCCGTACCGACGCTGAGCTTGATCAGGTGAACGGCTGCCATTTCAGGCGCTGCGGACCCTTGCAACTTCACGCGCACGAGCTTTCTTGATGGCGTGCCGCGCAGCCCGCTTGGCGAGAATATAGAAAGTGAAATAGCAAAGCCCGAGCCCGATCGAGGTCAGCCACAAGGGCAGATCCATCATCACGGGAGCGAGCACCACCCGGCTGAAGCCCAGCTGGTCGGCTAGCCCCGGCGCGTAGCTTTCGAGAAGCATCGAGACGCCGATCAAGGCCAGGAGCACAGCGAGGATGGCCGCGAGAACGGCGCCAACCGTGACGCCTATATCTTCCCGTTCTTCGGCCTTGGCGATGATCATTTTCGAAGGATCGCCGGTCAAAGCGTGGCTGGCCGCGTAGAGCGCCTGGAGCCTGCCTTCGATCTCTTCGGACGTCAGGCTACGGCCCCTGTCGCGGCGGTAGCTGTCGAAATCCACCAGCGGCGCGTAGGTGACCTCATGGGCGGCGACGATCTGGCCATCGCATTCGTCCGCCGGGGCGACCTCGGAGGTGGGAATGACGAGCTCGGCATCGGTCGGCATGAGAAAAAGGGACTTCTCCGCCGCGCGCCGTCTGACGAGACCGTCGAGCTTCATCAGCTTTCCGTCGACCCGCGCCTTGGTCCAGCGCTCGAAAGCTTCCGCCGCGCCGAGCCTGTCGCCCTCGTTCAGTTTCTTCAGAACGGTCGAGCGTTTGAAATTGTCCGCACCGATATTGAATACGAAGGAGACGAGCGCGTCATGCTCGTTCTGGTTGAGCGGCGTGCGCACCGTGTCGCGCAGCAGTTTCTCGATCGGACCCACATCGCTGATAAGCATGCTGTGCGCGTCACGCTGGCTGACCTGCGCTGCGGGATGGGGCGTATGGTGGCCGTAACCGACGACATAGCTGCCGTCCCCGCGCCGCTCATCGCGGCGGGGCGAGGCGTGAAAGCCCTCGTAAGCCTTGATCAGATTGAGGCCTGTGTCCCCGGTCTGCATCATGCCCCCGCTGTTCAGCCCGCCCATCGCGCTGCACCAGCCCGAGACATAGCACGCGCTTGCCCCCGTGTGTAGCGGCGGAGCGGTAATCCGTTAACTTTCCGACATCAGGATCAGGCGAGGCGGGTGAGCGGTATGGCGTCCTTCCGCGCCAGCTCTTCCACCTTCATCCGCAACGGTAGCGCATCCTCGCCTTCTTCGAGAAGCGCTGACACCTCTTTCGAGAAGCGTCCAAGGTCGATGCTGCGCACGGTTTCCTTCAGCGGCAGGACAGCGCTTGCCGGGACGCTGATCCGCTCGAAACCGATTGCCAGGAGCACGATCGCCATCAGGGGGTCCGCCGCCTGCTCGCCGCAATAGCTGACGGGGGTGCCGGCCGTCTTCGCCTTGGCGACCGTGTCGGCAAGGAAGCTGACGAAGCTGCGGCTGAGATAATCATAGCGGCGCGAGACGAGATCGCTTTCCCGGTCAGCCGCGAAGAAGAACTGCGCAAGGTCGTTGCCGCCAATCGACAGGAAATCGGCATGCCGGCAGAGGTCCTTCACCGACCAGGCGGCGGATGGGATCTCGACCATGGCGCCGACCTCGAGCGAACTTGGGATCGGATCGCCGCGCTTTTCAACCCGCTCGATCTCCTTGGCGATGATTTCGCGGGCGGTCACCAGCTCCCCCGGCACGGTAACGAGCGGCAACAGAACCGAAAGCGGACGGCCCGCTGCAGCCGCGATCAGTGCACGGATCTGAATGCGGAGAAGTCCCGCCCGGTCAATCGCCATGCGCAGGCCGCGCCAGCCCATTGCGGGGTTTGCCTCGACGGGTCCGTGCATGTAATCGGCGCGTTTGTCAGAACCAAGATCAGCCGTCCGGAAGACGACCCGCTTGCCGTTCGCCGCATCCATCGCCTCCGCATAGGCGGCGGTCTGTTCGGCGACGGTGGGCAGGGTCTTGCCGATCAGGAATTGAAGCTCGGTCCTGAAAAGACCGACCCCTGTCGCCCCGACCTCTTCGACCATAGCCATGTCCATCAGGAGCCCGGCGTTCATCTCGATGGCGATCGGCGTTCCGTCCTTGGTGACCGAGGGCAGGTCACGAACGCTGCTGAACCTTGCGAGCTCTTCGGAGCGGATACGGATCTTCTCATCGAAGGCTTCGATCCCTTCATCCGTAGGCCGCAGGAAAACCTCTCCGCTGCCTCCATCGACCAGGATGGTATCGCCCGCCTCCGCCCGGTCGATGATTTCGGAAAGGCCCGAAACCATCGGCACACGCAAGGAACGGGCGACGACGGCTGCGTGACTGTTCGAAGAACTCTCGGAAAGAACGAGCCCCTTCAGTTTCGTCCGGTCGAGCTCCAGAAGCTCTGCGGGACCAAGGGTTTCCGCCAGAACGACAGCATCCTCGGGCAGGTCGTGCCCGGTCTCCTCGCCGCGCAGCATCTTGAGGAGGCGGCGGGAGAGATCATCGAGATCGTGCAGCCGCTCACGCAGGTAAGGATCGGACGCGCTTCTCATCTGACTGCGGTTTTCGCCCTGCACCTGCTCCACGGCGGCCTCGGCAGTCAGCCCGGCCATGATCTTTTCTTCAAGCCGGCGGGCCCAGCCGCGATCATAGGCGAAGAGGCGGTAGACCTCCAGGACCTCGCGGCTGATATGGGACAGCGCCCGGTCACGCGCCATCATTTCGTCTACGGATTTCTGAAGGTCCCGAAGGGCCTCCTCCAACCGCCTCTTCTCCTCGGCAAGATTACCGGCGAAGACGTTCGAGTTCGATCTTTTCGGGGTCAGAAGATAGACCGTACCACGAACGACTCCCGGCACGATGGAAGTGCCCGAGGCAAATTCGGGACCGTGAACGATCTCCTCGACCTCAGCCACTTCGCGCTCGGTCAGGAAACGGTCAGAGCTGATGATCTCGGCAAGGACCGTCGCGACCATCTGCGCCGCTTCGATCTCGTCTTCCTGATAGGCGCGATTGGTGGCGTTCTGGATCGTCAAGACGCCAATCACCTTGCCCGACCTTATGATCGGCACGCCGAGAAACGCGTTGAGTTTCTCCTCGCCGGTTTCGGGGCGGAACGAAAACTCAGGGTGCTGGCTGGCACGCCTGAGGTTGATGGGCCGCCCGGTCCGGGCGACGAGGCCGACCAGGCCCTCGGTCCATGCCAGCCGGGTCTGGTGAACAGCCTCGCGCGAAAGGCCTTGCGTCGCGAAAAGCTCGAGCATGTCATCGGCGCGCCGCACATAGATCGAGCACACATCGGCCACCATGTTGCGGGCGATGGACTCGACGAGGTGGTCGAGGCGCGTCTGCGCATCGCTCTCTTCAGCCATCACCTCGCGCAACTGTCTCAGGAGGACGCGCGGTGTGGGTGCCATGCGGGGCGGAAGGCTCATGCGCGAAGCCTACGCCGCCTGCTCGCCAAGCCCAAACGCCTCGTGGAGCGCGCGCACGGCGAGTTCGGTGTAGTCGGCCGCGATCAGGACGGAAATCTTGATCTCGGAGGTCGAAATGTTCTCGATATTGATCTGCTTGTCGGCAAGAACCTCGAACATCTTCGCGGCGACACCGGTATGGCTCTTCATGCCGATGCCGATCACCGAGACCTTGGCGACGTTCTGGTTGGCGACGAGGTCATCGAAGCCGAGCTTTTCCTTCGCCATGGTGAGCTTCTGCAAGGCAAGGCTCAGGTCCTTCTCGGACAGGGTGAAGGACATGTTCGCCTCGTCATTCTGGCGCGCGGGACTCTGCACGATCATGTCGATGTTCACCCCGGCTTCCGACAGAAGACGGAAGATCAGCGCCGAATAGCCGGGCTTGTCGGGAACACCCAGAAGGCTGATCTTCGCTTCGCCAACGGACGGAACGACAGCTGTGACGACTTCCTGTTCCATGATCTGATCCTCTCCGGTGATCAGTGTACCCTGATCGGTGTCTTCGGGTTCCTTGAGGGACGAAAGGACGCGCACGGGTACGCCATAAGCCATTGCAAGGCCGACCGAGCGGGTCTGAAGGACCTTCGCGCCTACCGAAGCCATCTCCAGCATCTCTTCGTAGGCGAGAATTGGCTTGCGCCGTGCGCTGACGACGATCCGGGGGTCTGTGGTGTAGACCCCGTCGACATCGGTGTAGATATCGCAGCGCGCCGCGCCCAGTGCCGCCGCCAGGGCGACGGCGGTGGTGTCCGAGCCGCCCCGGCCGAGGGTCGAAACCCGCCCCTCAGCGGTTCGGCCCTGGAAACCCGCAACCACGGCGACTTCGCCCGCCTCCATCGCTTCGAGCAGTTTGTCCTGCGGCAGATGGGTGATCTTTGCGGCACCGTGACGGTCATCGGTCTCGAGCCCCATCTGCCAGCCCTGAAAACTCCGCGCAGGGACATTATTGCTCTTGAGATACAGGGACAGCAGCCCGGCCGTGACCTGTTCACCGCTGGCGACAACCGCGTCATAGTCCGGATCGCGGCTGACATCACCCCTGCCCAGGATCTCGGTGAGCTCGACCAGTCTGTTGGTCTCCCCTGCCATGGCCGAGACGGTGACACAGACCTTCATACCCGAAGCGCGCGCTGCGATGACGTGGCGCCCGACCCGCGCGATGCGCTCGGCATCGCCGACGGAGGTGCCGCCGAACTTCATCACCAGAAGATCGTCCCGCCGGGGGGCAAGAGACAGCGGCGCAATGGTCATGCTGCCCTCCTTCGAGGCGCTGGGGAACAAACCGGCGGGTGATAACCCTCGCCGGTCCGGCCCGCAAGCGTGGTCGGAAGTGGTCAGCCGTTCGGAAAAAGCTTTCGGAGATTATCGAGATAGGCCTGCCAAGCCTTTCGGCCCGTCTCCGTCAGACAGGCCGTGGTCCGCGGCTTGCGGTCTTCGAAGGACTTCTCGATCGCCACGTATCCGGCTTCCTCGAGCTTGCGCAAAGCGATCGAAAGGTTGCCGTTTGTCGCTTCAAGGGCGTCCGCCAGCTCTGTGAAGAGCGCGCTGCGCACACCGCTGAGATAGGCCATCACGCCGAGGCGGAGGCGGCCGTGAATGACGGCATCAACGCGTCCTGGATCGAAGTTTTCGCTCACGCTTCTCGGTGCGCGGCCCGCGGCTCACGCAGCATCAGGACGAGGCCGGGAAGAAATCCGACCAACAGAACGCTGGCCGCGCCGAAGAGATAGAGTTCCGGCTGCCCCATGAAGGACAGGCTGATACCTCCCAGCGCCAGGGCCGCGAAAGCGACGGCCCTGTACCAGCCGATCTCGGCAGCACGGCCCGTGACCGCGAAAGCCACCGCGTAAAGAACGAGCGCTACTGCCATGATGGTGTCCATGATCTGAAAATCGGCAGCTCCGGAATAAATCGCTCCGAGAAGCCCGATCACATAGATGGAGATCGCGACCCCGACCATGCCCCACACCTCCCGCTCAACCAGATTGCCGAAGGAACCGCTGCCGGGCTTGGTCGGCATGGTCCGGCGCAGGATCATCGAGCCCGAAGCGCCGATCACGCCAAAGCCGATCCAGATCACCCCCAGCGCTTCCGCACCGAAGGGTGTCTTCCCCGACACCACGGCGTAATGGGCGAGATAGGCGAGGCTGACGAGGGCGCCCCAGAAAACCAGATGCCGTCCGCCGAGAAGCGGTGCCTTGGCGCCCCTTTCGGCCAGATCACGCAGATAGGACAGATCCTGATCGTCGGTACGCGTGGTCATCGTCGCCTCTCCCATTCTTCGTTCTACCCAGCGCCTCAGTAGCTCATCTGGATGCGGATGGCCTTGCCGTCGTCCGGCACCGTGACCGATGCATCGCTGAAGGCGGGCTCGCCGTTTGTCGGCTTACCGCTGATCGCCCAACCGTCGATCGGCATTCCTTCCTCGCTCATATCGAACGTCCCGTCACCGTCGAAATCATGCCAGACGCTGACGGCGTAATCACCAGAAGGAATGTCGAAGGTCATCTCGGTCTCGCCGGCTTCAGGATCATCGATGATCTGACCGGCAGTCCCGGTCGGCTTCATGAACTGCTCCTCGGTCTGGACAGATACGTAAAGGCGGCCGCCGCGATCCTCGATTCCGTCGATGGTAACGGTCAGATCGGCGGCCTGCGCCGTGCCTACGCTGATAGCGAGGGCCAGAAGGCTGGTGCGGAACATCGGTTCTCTCCCTGTTTCGATGACTGGTTTAAAACATAAACCGGTTTGTCGCGCAAGAGGTGTCGACACATGTGCCTCTTCAGCGCCGGTCAGCGGTGCGCGAGTTGGCGCAACCCTTCGTCCAGCTCGGTTGTCGGGGCGTATCCCGGCCACGGATTGCCGATCGGCAGGCGGTCATGATCGGCCCGGGCGAGTTGTGCGGTGTCGAGAGGAAGAGAGAGCCCCGCTTTCTCGGCCGCGCCGACCGCGCCGCGAAGCGTTCCGAGCGGGACCTTGATCAGCGCCTTCTCACTCCGCCCAGCGGCTTTCAGGACCATGCGGTGAAGGGCCTCGGTCGTCACCTCGGAGGGACCGGCGATGGTGTAGGTGCCAGCCTTGCGGCTTGCGACGGCTTTGGCAGCAGCAGCGGCAAGATCGCCGATGAAAAGGGGTTTCTGGCGGGCTGTCCCTGCCCCGGCCATGGGAAGGAAACCGAACCGTCTTGCGAACTGGAAAAGCTTGCCGAGATTGCCGTCGCCCGGATAGCCGTAGATCATCGTTGGACGGAAGATTACGATCGAAGCGGAAAGCGCTCCAAGATCCTTCTCCGCGGCCCTGAGACCCGCATAGACGGGGCTTTCCTGGTCGATTCCGACATTGTTCGACGAGAAGCAGACGATGCGGGGAACACCCTCCTCGACCAGCCAGCCCGCGGCCTTGTGACTGACCGACAGGATCGGGCAGAGAATGGCCGCATCGTGATCTTCGGCAGACTGACGGACCTCGGTTTCCTTTTCGAGATCCAGACGGACCTGGCCTGAACCGGGGCGTCTTGAGGTTGCCGTCACCTCATGACCTGCTGCCGTCAACCGATCGGCGATCCGCCTTCCAAGCTCGCCCGAGGCGCCTGAGACCAAAACCCGCATTCGCAGCCTCCCTGATTGGCAAGCGATGCGCCTGGTCTTAGGTCAGGTGCAGCGCCACTGGAACAGGACCCATGACGGAAACAGCGACCACGGTTGACGCCGAGGAAGTCGGCAAGTTCGAACGCATCGCTGCGGAGTGGTGGGATCCGTTCGGCAAGTTCAAGCCGCTTCACAAGTTCAACCCGACCCGGCTCGGCCTGATACGCGACGAGCTTTGCCGTCATTTCGGCCGCGACCGGTTCGGAAAGAAGCCGCTCGATGGCCTCAGGCTCCTCGATATCGGCTGCGGCGGGGGTCTTGTCTCCGAACCGATGGCGCGTCTTGGTGCAAAAGTCACCGGTATCGACGCAGCGGAAGGCAATGTGAAGACGGCGATCGTCCATGCGGACCAGTCGCGCCTCGACATCGACTACCGCGCGACCACAGCGGAGGCGCTCCTCGAAAGGGGCGAAGAGCCGTTCGACGCCGTTCTCAATCTCGAGGTCGTCGAACATGTCGCCGATGTCGGCCTCTTTCTCAGGACCTCGGCCGCGCTCGTCGCGCCAGGCGGCATGTTGGCGCTCGCCACCCTCAACCGTACGGTCAAAGCGACGGCCACCGCCGTGATCGGCGCGGAATACATTCTCGGCTGGTTGCCGAAGGGAACCCACGACCCCCGCCGTTTCGTCCGCCCGCGAGAGGCCCGTTCGCATCTCGAGGACGCAGGGTTGATGGTTCGCGACGCCTACGGACTGAGCTACATGCCGCTTCTCGACAGCTGGAGGGTCGGCGACGACCTTTCGGTGAACTACATGATGTTCGCAGAGAAGCCCCCTGCCTGACGCGGGGTCGTCAGCACCCAGCCTTTCGGCGTCAGGCTGAGGGTCGCAGGCGCCATCTCTCCGTTCCGGTCGAGGCCTATTAGGAGAGCCCGGCAGCTGAGGTAATCCTCGGGATAGGTTCGGGCGCGAAGGATGACGACCCGGCTTCGCCGGCAGGTCCGCATCAGGGCGGCGCGGCTTTCAATGACGCTGACGCGGCCTCCATCGGCGAGGAAGTGAAAGCAGCCGTTCCTCTCACAAACCTCGAACAGTGCCTGCCGGTCGACATCGCGCGGGACCGCCAGTCGCGAAAGCCAGGCTTCGACGGTGAACCGGTCCCGGCGCGATGTGAGAAGCGCAAGCTCCGCCTCCGTCCCGGTCAGCCGCATGGCGACATTCGAGAGATCGCGGCTGAGATAGATCTCGGCCCGCTCCTCTTCGAACCCCGTGCCGAAAGCGACAAGAATTGGAACCAAGCCCAGAA
Source organism: uncultured Caulobacterales bacterium (assembly GCA_964556115.1). Taxonomy (GTDB): domain Bacteria; phylum Pseudomonadota; class Alphaproteobacteria; order Caulobacterales; family Parvularculaceae; genus Parvularcula. The sequence goes on along the minus strand of CAZKVC010000004.1, from coordinate 25,193 downwards.
GCCGCCACGGCGCGGCTAAGAGGGTCAGGACCAGTCCGCCGACGACCGCCGTCATGAGGGCCCAGGGCGCGAGGGGCGGGAAATAGAGGACCGAGCCCGGAAGCTCTGCCGTGAACGTCGCCGCCCTTAAAAGAAATCCGATCCCGTTCCCAATCAGGAAAAGGATCGGCCCGTCGAGACCCAGAGGCATCAGAAGCACCGCCACGACCAGCGCAGGCATGATCGCGAGCGTCACGAGGGGCATGGCCAGAAGATTGCCAAGGAGGCCGTAGCGGGCGAGCTGTCCGAAATGGTGAACCGCGAAAGGCGCCGTCGCCAGGCCGGCGAGAAGGCTCGTCAGCGCCAGCCCTCCGAAGAACCCCGCCACCTTGTGCATGGGCCCGCGGGCAGGGCGTCCTTCGCGGCGCTCCTCGATGGCCGAAAAGGCCGAGACGAGGACGAGGACAGCGGCGAAGGACATCTGGAAACCGGGCGTCAGCACGGCCTCGGGCCTGATCGTCAGGATCAGGACGGCAGCGATCGCCGCGTTGCGAAGGCTGATTCCCCGCCGGTCGAACAGGATCGCACCGAAGACGACCGCAGCCATGATGAAGGCCCGCTGGGCCGACCACGCCATGCCCGAGATCGAAAGATAGGTGAGGCCGCCGATAAGCGCAGCCGCTGCGGCGATCTTCTTGACGGGCAGCTTGAGGGCGAAGGGTTCGTGAAGGACAAGCCCCGCGCGCACGGTCCAGAAGAGAAAGCCGCAGACGAGCCCCATGTGCAGGCCTGAGATGGCGAGAAGATGCGCAAGGCCGGCATCGCGCAAAGCCTCGATGACCGCTTCGGGAATACGCTCACGCTTGCCGGTCACGAGGGCGGCGGCGACGGCGCCTTCCGGCCCGCCGACCCTGCTCTCGATACGGTCAGCCATCTGCTCCCGCAGGGTCTCGATATGGGCGGTGAGGCTTCGCTTCTCGCGCGAGAGAGTGGAAGGCGGCGCCAGCGCATAGCCCACCCCTCCGATCCGTTGAAACTTCAGGCTCTGGCCGAAATCATAGCCGCCGGGGACCACCGGACCGGGCGGCGGGGAGAGTACGGACGGAATGCGCACAAGGTCCCCCGGCATCACGTCCGCAGGCGCACCGCGCCAGACCACACGGACGCGGTAGGGCAGGTCTTCCTCCGCCACACCCTCGATCGTATCGGGGCGGATCGTCAGGCGCCGGTCCTTCTCACGCAGTTCAATCGTCTCGATCTGGCCCGTGACCATACGCGGCGCGTCGCCCGGGGGGACGAGCGGGGATGCGACGAGCATCAGGCGCATGCCGATGAGAACGCCGCCGAGCGCGATGAAGAACAGCGCTTTCGAAAGGCTGCCGAGAAGCGTCGTCCCTCGCGTAACAGACAGCGCACCAAACCCGGCGGACATGGCCGCCGCGACAGCGACGCCCGTCGGCGCGGGCCCGCCCCACGCGCTTCCGGCGATGATCCCGGCGGCCATCAGCCACGGGACGGCAAGGATGAAACGCCCCTCCTCCCGCGCTGCCCAGGCCTGCAGAACAGGGGAAGAGCGCCTCGCCCATTCCGAGAGCTTGGCCCGGAGGCGCAATGCGCCTAGGGGGCCGACCGCGCCAATGTTGGTAAAGGAGCTCGCCATGCCCGGGGAACTTAAACCGATTGTCACCCGCTTCGCCCCCTCTCCGACGGGATATTTGCACATTGGCGGCGCGCGGACAGCGCTTTTCAACTGGCTCTATGCCAGAAGGAGCGACGCGCCGGAGGGGTCGCGGTTCCTCCTGCGGATCGAAGACACCGACCGGGCCCGCCATAATGAAGAGGCAGTGGACGCAATCCTCGACGGCCTGCGCTGGCTGGGGCTCGACTGGGACGGCGAGCCGGTGAGCCAGCACGCCCGTGCCGACCGGCACCGCGAGGTGGCAGAAGAGCTTCTCGCCAGGGGCAAGGCTTTCAAATGCTGGCTCTCCGGCGAAGACCTCGACCAGGCGCGGGACGAAGCGCGTGCGCAGAACCGGCGCTTCACGAGCCCCTATCGCGACGGCGGCGAGGGCGAAGGGCCCTACTCCATCCGCCTCAAGGCCCCGGCCGAAGGCGAAACGGTGATCCGGGACGCGGTCCAGGGCGAAGTGCGCTTTCCCAACGCGACCTCAGACGATGTGGTGCTTCTGAGGTCAGACGGCGCGCCGACCTACATGCTCGCGGTGGTCACCGACGATCATGATATGGGCGTCACCCACGTGATCCGCGGTGATGATCATTTGAACAACGCGCCGAAACAGCAGCAGATCTACGAGGCGATGGGCTGGGACGTTCCCGTCTTCGCTCATATCCCGCTGATCCACGGCGCGGACGGCAAGAAGCTTTCCAAGCGCCACGGCGCCCTGGGCGTCGAAGCCTACCGCGATCAGGGCTTCCTGCCTGAAGGCGTGATGAACGGCCTTCTTCGCCTCGGCTGGGCCCATGGCGACCATGAGATCATCACCGAGAAGGAGGCGAAGGAATGGTTCGGCCTCGACGGTATCGGCAAGGCGCCGGCACGGCTCGACCCCGACAAGATGGCGGCGACGAACCAGCACTACCTGCAAGGCATTCCAGACGGCGAGCTGGCCGAGCGCATCGCCCCCTTCCTCGACGAGGAGCCGGGCAGCGAGCTTCGCGAGCGGATCACCCGTGCCGCCCCTTTCCTCAAACCCCGGATGAAGCTCCTGACCGATGGGGCTGAAGCCACCGCTTTCCTCCGCCTGAAGCTTCCTTTCGAGATTACTGGCAAGGCGGCAAAGCCGTTGAAGAAGGAAGGCGCGCTCGACACTCTCGGCAAGCTGCGCGGTCATCTGGCCGGCACCGAGGATTGGTCGGCGGCCGCGCTCGACCTTTCCGTTCAGGCTTTCGCGGAAACCGAAGGGCTTGGCTTCGGGCAGGTGGGACCGCCGCTTCGCGCCAGCCTGACGGCCGGACATCCTGCGCCGAGCCTCGGCGAAACCCTTCATGCGCTGGGCAGGGGCGAGGCCCTCGCGCGGATCGACGCAGTGACGCAGCGCTAGCGGACGGGCCTGAAAGGGCGCGACGAAAGCGGCACTCCGACCTGTCTTGCGGTTCGGTCAGATATGCCTATTGTCGCGCTGCACAACGAGACGCGCGGTTCGCTACGCGCCAACGCCGACGGCGCCCATATTCTGCGGCTTCCCGCCGGGCGAGGAGACAATTGATGGAAACCAAACTCGAACAATCCGGTACGGCCCAGATCGAGGGCCATGATTTTCCGGTCTACAGCGGCACCCACGGCAATGATGTCATCGACATTCGCAAGCTGACGGCAGGCACGGGCAAATTCACCTTCGACCCCGGCTTCACCTCCACCGCTTCCTGCGAAAGCCAGATCACCTTCATCGACGGCGGTGAGGGTACCCTCCTTTATCGCGGCTACCCGATCGAGCAGCTGGCGGAGAACACCGACTTCATCGAGTCCGCCTATCTTCTCCTCGAAGGTGAGCTGCCGACCGAAGATGAATGCACCGAGTTCCGCCGTGACATCACCTACCACACGATGCTTCACGAGCATTTCCTGAAGTTCTTCGATGGCTTCCGCCGGGACGCCCACCCCATGGCGATAATGTGCGGCGCGGTCGGGGCCCTGTCCGCATTCTATCACGATTCCACCGACATCAATGACGCGGAAGCCCGCAAGGTGGCGGTGCACCGGATGATCGCCAAGATGCCCACCATCGCGGCGATGGCCTACAAATACACCGTAGGCCAACCGTTCGTGTACCCGCGCAATGATCTCTTCTACACCGAGAACTTCATGAACATGTGCTTCTCGGTTCCGGCCGAGAACTACAAGATCGACCCGACCCTCGCCTCGGCGCTGGACAAGATCTTCATCCTGCACATGGACCACGAGCAGAACGCCTCGACCTCGACCGTGCGTCTCGCAGGTTCGTCGGGCGCCAATCCCTTCGCCTGCATCGCAGCCGGTATTGCCTGCCTTTGGGGCCCGGCGCACGGCGGCGCCAACGAAGCTGCGCTGAACATGCTGATGCAGATCGGCTCGGTCGACCGCATTCCCGAATATGTCGCGAAAGCGAAGGACAAGTCCGATCCCTTCCGCCTGATGGGCTTCGGACACCGGGTCTACAAGAACTACGATCCGCGGGCGAAGGTCATGCAGAAGGCCTGCCACGAAGTTCTCGAAGCCGTCGGCGTCAAGGATCCGCTCCTCGACGTGGCACGCGAGCTCGAAAAGATCGCCCTCGAGGACGACTACTTCGTCGAGAAGAAGCTCTACCCGAACATCGACTTCTATTCGGGCATCACGCTTCGCGCCCTCGGCTTCCCGCCGTCCATGTTCACCCCCCTCTTCGCTCTGGCGCGTACCGTCGGCTGGATCGCCCAATGGCGCGAGATGCTGGAAGATCCGAACCAGAAGATCGGGCGTCCGCGCCAGATCTATACCGGCGCGGCGAAGCGCGACTTCGTTCCGATGGACAAGCGCTGATCCCGACTGGGCATTGCTGACGTCATTCGGCCCCGCGGAAGCTGCCTTCCGCGGGGTTTTTCATGCCGAGGCCCGACGGACCGCGAAAAGGGTGCTGAGCCCCGCCAGGAACGCCAGGACCGCCGGGGGAAGCGGAACGGGCGCCGCTTCCTCGGCCTCGGCACGCCGCTGCTCGGCGATGACGGACCGCTCTGTGAACACACGAATGAAGTCGCCCGGCGAAGTCGCCTTGAGAGCGACGAAGAGCATGGTCGGGTCCTTGGTATCGATCCGGATCGTATCGTTCCGCTCGAGCCCCCGTGCCCTCGGGTTCAGATATTCGACGGCCGTGTTCATCAGAAAGTCGCTCGCTTCAAGCGCGCCGGTCGAAGTTGCGACCCCGATGATGGGTGCATCGAACTTGATCCGTGCAACAACGGTATCCTTGACCGGATCAAAGGCGATGTAGTGGCTCGCCACAATTTCTCCGGCCTCGACGTTCCTGCCGATGTCCGTGATAATTGCGCCCTCGGAGACGATGTTCTGGCCCTCGTTGAAACCGTAGAGGTTCGGATCGTCGAAGCTGTCCGCCCCGATCGTCATCCCGGCGAAGTCGGTCAGCTCGATGAAGGTGCCGCCGGAATTCTTCACCGATCCGCCGGTCACGTCGCCCGTGACGATCACGGCGCCTGCGACGTGCGGAAACCACGCGGCTATCACCGCGATCACCCAGATACGCATGGACATGCCTCCTCCTCGGGTATCTGTGATGGTTTAACACCAAGAAGTTGAAGGAGCGGTGAACGGCAACCGGCGGCTGCGGACCGAGGCGTTTGGTTGACTTTGGCCGCGGGGCGGACATTTGGCCATGGTGGCGCGGTCACCGGGGCAAGCTAGAAGGATCTGATGGAGACCGGTTTCACTCTCGAGACGGCGCCGACGCTGAACGGTGTCGAGAAGGCAGCTTGGGACGCCTTGGCGAACCCTGATCCAACCCGTTTCAACCCATTCGTCGCCTACGACTTCCTGTCGGCCATGGAGAAGTCGGGCTCCGCGAGGGCGGAGACGGGATGGCAGCCTGCGCACCTGCTCCTCAAGCGGGACGGCGCGCTGGTCGGGGCCATGCCAACCTATGTGAAGGGGCACAGCCAGGGCGAGTACATTTTCGACCACGCGTTCGCCGATGCCTATCAGCGGGCGGGCGGGCGCTATTATCCGAAGTTTCTCTCGGCGGTTCCCTTCACCCCGGCAACCGGCCCCAGGCTTCTTGCAAAGGGGGAGACGGAGAAGAGGCTCCTCCTTCAAAGCATGACCCAGGCCGCGGAGACCATCGGCCTCAGCGGAGCGCATATCAATTTTCTTCAGGCGGATGAAGCCGCGCTCGCCGAGGCCGAAGGCTACGCGACCCGGCACGGTGAGCAGTACCACTTCATCGACCGCGGCTATGGCGACTGGGACGGCTTTCTCGGCGCCCTCGCCTCACGAAAGCGCAAGGCCCTGCGCAAGGAGCGGGCAAGCCTGAAAGAGGCAGGCGTCACGACCGAGTGGATCACCGGCAAGGACATCACCGAGGAGCATCTCGACGCCTTCTGGTGGTTCTACCAGGACACAGGCGCGCGCAAATGGGGCACGCCCTATCTGACGCGAACGGCCTTCACCCTTCTTGCAGAGTCCATGGCCGATCGCCTTCTTTTCATCTTTGCCCGGAAGGATGAGAAAAGGATCGCTGGCGCCCTCAATCTGATCGGAGGCGAGACCTTGTACGGTCGTTATTGGGGGTGCTCGGAATATGTGCCCTTCCTCCACTTCGAGCTATGCTACTACCAGGCGGTCGACTTCGCCCTGGCTCATGGTCTCAAACGGGTCGAGGCCGGTGCCCAGGGCGAGCACAAGATCGCACGCGGATACGAACCGGTGACGATATTGTCGGCTCACAGAATGCTCGATGACGGCTTTCACCGCGCGGTGGCCGATTACCTGGACCGCGAGCGGCAGCATGTCGATGACGGGATCGACCACCTTCGCGGCTTCACGCCGTTCAGGAAAAATGGCTCGTGAAGGAAATCGCCCGTTTCTATGATCCGGAGGAAGCCAAGATCGCGGCGGGCTTTCTCAGGGCGGAAGGGTTCGACGTCACCCTCCCCGAAGAGCACACCCTCGCGGTACAGCCCGAACTGCGCTTTACGCTGGGCGGTTTCAGGCTGCTTGCGCCGACGGAGCAGGCTTTCCTCGCCACCAAGATGCTCGAAAGCGTCAAGCGCGGCGGATCCGGACCGGCCTGCCCGGAATGCGGCGGCCGACGCGTGCTTCGCGACCGCAAACGCCCTTTCCTGATGAACCTCTTGGCCCTATTCAGTCTGGGCCTGGCCTTCACGCCAGCGACCAGCATGAAGCGTTGCCCCGATTGCGGTGCGACCTGGAAGGAGGATGACGCCGATGAGCCTGAACACGAGCTATGACGAGGACAATGTCTTCGCCAGGATCATTCGCGGCGATCTGCCGAGCGTCAGGGTTTTGGAGAACGACGACCACCTCGCCTTCATGGACGCTTTTCCGCAGACGGAAGGCCATGTGCTGGTCATCGACAAACATGCAAAGTCGGTCAACCTGACCGACCTCGAGCCGGAGCGCCTGACCCGGCTCATGGAAACGGTCCAGAAGGTTGCCTGCGCCGTGGTCAAGGCGCTGAACCCGGACGGCTTCCGCATCGCGCAGTTCAATGGCGAAGCGGCAGGCCAGACGGTTTACCACACCCACTTCCATATCATCCCCGCCTGGGAAGGCCGCGAAGGCAGCCGGCACGGCGAAGGTCAGGCCGATACCAGCGACCTCGAAGCGACAGCGGAGAAGATCAGAAATGCCCTCTGACAGCCTCAAGGACCGCACGGTCCTCATCACCGGTGCGAGCCGGGGCATCGGCTATGCCGCAGGGATCGCCTGCGCCAGGCGCGGCGCGACCGTCATCGCCGTGGCCCGCACGGTTTCCGGCCTCGAAAAGCTTGACGATCAGATCACGGACCTTGGCGGCAAGGCGGTTCTCATCCCGGCGGACCTTTCGAGCGAGGATGTCATCACCCGCCTCCCCGGCGCTTTGGACCAGCGCTTCAGCGCCCTTCACGGACTTGTCCTCAATGCAGGGCTCTTGGGGCCGATGATGCCGGTTGCCGATATTCCGGGTAAGGATTGGCATGGCACCTTCACCCTCAACGTGCATGCCCCGCTGGCCCTTCTGAAGATGCTGACGCCGCTTCTTGCGAATGCCGGGAATGCCCGCGTCGTCGGCATCGGATCACGCGCGGCGCTTGTGCACAAGCCGTTCTGGGGCGCCTATGCCGCATCGAAGGCTGCGTTCGAGAGCCTGGTACGGACCTATGGAGCCGAGCAGAACGGAACCGGGATTGCCGCGAACATTCTCGACCCCGGGCCGACGGCGACCGACATGCGGGCCGAAGCCATGCCGGGCGAGGACCCCTTGACCATCACCCAGCCCGAAGCCATCGGCGAACGGATCGCCGACATGCTCGAACCAGGCTTCGATCAGAATGCGGAGCGCATAGCCTACCCCCGCCCCGAAGGGGTCTAGGATCCGCTTATGCGGTAAGCGGCTGGACCTGCTCGCTGCGCGCCAGCTCGCACTCTTTCCAAAGAGCATCGAGCGCGCCGACCAGGTGGTCGATATGTTCGTCGCTGTGCAGTGGGGTCGGTGAGAAGCGGAGACGCTCCGTCCCCTTGGGCACGGTGGGGTAGTTGATGGGCTGCACATAGACGCCGAAGTCGCGCAGCAGCCTGTCCGACACCGCCTTGCAGTGCACCGGATGGCCGACCAGCACGGGCACGATGTGACTTTCGGACTCCATGACCGGAAGCCCCCTGGCCAGAAGCGCGGCCTTCAGCCTGGCCGCCCTGTCCTGATGACGTTCGCGAAGGGCCTTGGCTTCCTTCAGAATGCGGACCGATTTGAGGGCGCCAGCCACCAGGACCGGCGAGAGCGCTGTGGTGAAGATGAAGCTCGACGCATACGAACGGATCGCGTCGACGAGCGCAGCCGAGCCGGCAATATAGCCGCCCATCACGCCGATTGCCTTGCCGAGCGTCCCTTCGATGCAGTCGACCTGATCGAGAAGCCCGTCCCGCTCGGCAACGCCTGCGCCGCGCTCGCCGTAAAGGCCCACGCCGTGAACCTCGTCGAGATAGGTGAAGGCGCCATATTTCTTGGCGATGCGGCAGATCTCGCTGATCGGCGCGATATCGCCGTCCATCGAGTAGACACTTTCGAAGGCAACGATCTTCGGCGTATCGGCAGGAAGCTTCTCGAGAAGCTCCTCGAGATGCTCGGTGTCGTTATGACGCCAGATGAGCTTCGCTCCGCGTCCGCCGCGGATGCCCTGGATCATCGAAGCGTGGTTCAACTCGTCCGAAAGGATCACGACGCCCGGCAGCAGCTTGGAGAGGGTCGACAGGGTCGCCTCATTGGCAATGTAGCCGGACGTGAAGAGAAGCGCCGCCTCCTTCTGGTGAAGGTCGGCGAGCTCTTCTTCCAGAAGAACGTGGTAGTGCGTGGTTCCCGCGATATTGCGCGTGCCGCCGGCGCCGGCGCCGACATGATCGACCGCGCCCTTCATCGCTTCGAGGACGTCTTCGTTCTGGCCCATCCCGAGATAGTCATTCGAGCACCAGACGGTGATTTCCTGCGTGCTTCCATCGTCGTGATGGATGACAGCGGCCGGAAAGTGCCCGCGCACCCGCTCGAGATCGGCGAAGACGCGGTAACGGCCTTCGGCATGGACGGTTCCAAGGGCGTTCTGAAACGCTGACTGGTAATCGAAGCTCATACCGCTCCCGCTAGCATATGTGATCGCAAAAGCGAGATAAGGATGACCGCTTATTCCTGCAGCGCGAGCAGCGGTCGCGGGACGATGCGCCGCGCCGGAGCGGCGCCAGTCCTAGAGCTGGAAACGGATCTGATCAGCCCAGAAACGCTCGATGCGTTCGAGCGTCAGGTTTGTCGCACCGACGAGCTGCGCGTTGACGTCGCCGACTTTCTCGAGACTGTCGAGATGACGGCTGAAGAGGCTGTCGATCTTGTCGCGGACTTCGAAGCCTGCCGGCGTCAGGGACACACGCACGGAGCGCCGGTCCCGTTCCGAGCGGGAATGGGAGATGTAGCCTGCTTCGACGAGCTTCTTGAGGTTGTAGGAGACGTTCGAACCCAGGTAGTGCCCGCGCGTCCGCAGCTCACCGGCGGTCAGCTCGCTGTCGCCGATATTGTAGAGCAGCAGCGCCTGAACGGCATTGATGTCCGTCTGGTCGACACGCTCGAGTTCGTCCTTGATGACATCGAGGAGCTGGCGGTGCAGACGCTCGATCAGCGTCAGAAGACGCAAATAGAGCGGCTGGATGTCCTGATCTTCCGATCCGGCGCCGAGGGGCTGGGTCATCAGATTGGTCTGCATGGGTGGTTCCCGATCGTCGTCGTTGTCCGGCATGTTCAAGGACCTCCTTTCGCAGAGTAGAGTGAAGAAAAGGAAAATGTTGCGCAATGTCCGCATGAAGCGGCCAATCATCACCACCAATTGGGGTACCCATGACTGAGTTTCTGAGCCGCTTTCCCTCCACACGACTTCGCCGCACGCGCCAGACCGAAGGCCTGCGCGCCATGGTACGCGAAAACCGCCTTGCCGCATCCGATTTCATCCAGGCGGTCATCCTGCGCGAGGAGGACGATCCGGCTGAGATCAGGGCGATGCGGGGCGTCACCCGTTCGACCGTCGCCGAGGCAGTGGAACTGGCGCGGCGTGCCAAGGGATTGGGGGTGCCGGCGCTGGCCCTTTTCCCCTACACCGCGGCCGCAGACCGCGACGCTGAAGGGAGCGGCGCTTTCGCGGCGGACAACCTGATGGGCCGGGCGGGCCGGGCTATCAAGGAGGCCGTTCCGGATATGCTCCTGATCGGTGATGTCGCGCTCGACCCCTATACCGATCACGGTCATGACGGGCTGATGGACGATGCGGGGCGCATCCTCAACGATGAGACGGTTGAAGCGCTCTGCCGCCAGGCCCTGACCCTTGCCAAGGTTGGCTACGACATCGTTGCGCCTTCGGACATGATGGACGGCCGGGTCGGCGCGCTCCGCCAGGCACTCGACGCGCAAGGCAGGGAAGAGGTCCTGATCCTCTCTTACGCCGTCAAATACGCCTCGCGTTTCTATGGTCCCTATCGCGATGCGGTGGGCAGCGGCGGTGCGCTGCGCGGGGACAAGAAGACCTACCAGATGGATCCGGGCAACGCGGAGGAGGGCTTGCGCGAAGCGGCTCTCGATGTGGCTGAAGGCGCGGACCTTCTGATGGTGAAGCCGGGGCTTCCCTATCTCGACATGATCCGGCGGGTGAAGGACGCCTTCGGCTTGCCGACGGTCGCGTTCCAGGTCTCCGGTGAATACGCCATGCTGCGGGCCGCAGCCGATCAGGGCGCGTTCGATTTCACGCCCGCGCTTCTTGAAAACCTGATGTGTTTCAGGCGCGCAGGCGCCGATGCCGTCATTACCTACGCCGCCATCGACGCGGCCGAGGCCCTCGCTTCGGCTTAGTCCTCGACAGAAGGGCCCGTCATGTAGCTGCGTCCTGCATAGATCAGCGGCGCGCCGGGCACGCTATCGAAATGAACGACCTCACCGATCAGGATGGTGTGGTCGCCGGCCCGGACCCTCTCCGCAAGCCGGCAGTCGAAGCCCGCGAGGCGTCCCTTGAGAAGCTCCGCCCCGGTCATGAAGCGCTCGCCCTCACCGTCGAGGATCGCGTGTTGACCGGGGGTGGCGAAGCGGTTGGAAAGCGCCTCCTGCCCCGCGCTGAGGATGCTCACGCCGTAATGGTCGGCGGCCAGGAACTGTTCGGCGACGCTCGAATGCTCGTCGATGCACCACGACACGAGCGGCGGCTCCAGCGACACCGATGTGAAGCTGTTCACCGTGATGCCGATCGGCCCACCCCTTTCAGGCAGGCACGACACAACAGTGACGCCGGTGGCGAAGCGGGCAAAAGCGTTTTTCAGAGGACGATAAGGATCAGACACCAGCAGCCATCTAGCTCCGCCTGGCGCCTTCGTCCATTGGCGCGGAGCCACGCCCCCTGGAAAAGGCCTCGGCTGTGGAAGAAAGCCAACATTGCCACGGCCCCTTGCCCCTCATCGGTAGGATACGGTGTCCTGCTCAGAAGCTGAAGAAGAAGCGCCGATCGCGAAAAACGCGGGCAACACGGCTTCGCGGCACGCTGTTTGCTTGTCGCAACCGATACGCGAATGATTTGCCTCCCGGCGCGGGATCGTGGCAAGCCTGAGCGTTCGTTCTGAGGCGGGTTTCTCCGACAGTTTCACCATGTTCGAAAGCGTCATCCAGCAATGGCCCATGTGGTATGTGCTGATCGTCATCGCGGCGGCAGTCATCCTCTATGCGCTCGACCGCTATTCGCTGGAGCTGGTTTCGGGCGGCGTCCTCGTAGCGCTGATCCTTCCCTTCGCGCTGTTCCCCCTCACCGATGTGGAAACCGAAGCAACGCTTCTCGATCCGGCCCTTCTTCTTCAGGGGTTTGCGGCGCCGGCCCTCTTCGCAATTCTCGGCCTTCTGATCGTGGGTCAGGGGATGTACCAGTCCGGGGCACTGGAATACCCGACCCGAATGCTGGTGGCGGCTTATGGCCGGTTCCAAGGCTTCGCCATCATCCTGATCTTCAGCTTCATCATGGTGGTCTCGGCGTTCCTGAACAACACGCCTGTGGTGGTAATGTTCGTGCCCATCATCGCCGCCATCGCCGCGCAGGGGGGCCTGCCCTCCTCTCGCCTGATGATGCCGCTTTCCTTCCTGTCGATCCTCGGCGGCATGTGCACCACGATCGGATCGTCGACCAATCTCCTCGCCGTCGAGGCCTATGAGCTGAGCGGCGGTGCCCCGATCGACTTCTTCGCGCTGATGCCGCTCGGGCTTCTCCTGCTGGTCGTCGGTTCGCTCTACATGGCAGTCGCGGTCCGCTTCATTCTGCCCAACCGCGAGGGTCCGAACGACCTCGTGGAGCGGGACGGGCGGCAGTTCGTCGCCCAGGTCGTGGTCGACAGAGGCAATCCCCTGATCGGGCAAGCGGCCAAGGCCGGGCGTTTCGACGACCTGCCCGATATCACCGTGCGGATGATCCAGCGCCGCGACGAGGTCATTCTTCCGCCCTTCGATGACGTCAAGCTGAGGCTCCACGACAAGCTCATCGTCGCGGCGACGCGGGACGCTCTGACCGACCTTCTGCGCAAACGGCCGGAGATCCTCGACAGCTTCATGAGCGAGACCGAAACCATGGACGAGGCGTCCGGAGAGCTGACCATGGTGGAGGCCGTGGTCGCGCCGGGCTCACGCATCATCGGGCGTTCGGTCAACCAGATCCGGTTCCGCTTTCAGACCAACTGCGTGATCGTGGGTATCCAGCGGCGCAGCCGCATGATCAGGACGGAGATCGCCTCGATCCGCCTCGAGGCGGGGGACATACTCCTCATCCTCGGCGACCGCTCGGATGTCCGCCGCCTGCGCGGGGACCGCGACATCATCATGCTCGAGCGCTCGATGCAGGAGCTCTCCGACATCGCCCATGCCCGCTATGCGGCCGTCATCTTTGTCGGCGTCGTGCTGGCAGCGTCCACCGGCATCCTGCCGATCGCCGTCGCCGCCATCGCCGGGGCAACCGCCATGGTGGCGACCGGCTGTCTCAACGTGCGCCAGGCCAGCCGGGCGGTGGACCGGCGGGTCTATCTTCTGGTCGGCACGGCGCTGGCCCTGGGTACCGCGCTCGAGAACACAGGCGGCGCGGCATTCCTCGCTTCGCTCATCACGCCCCTTGCGGAGAATGGCGGCCCGGCGACCCTGATCGCGGCGATCTTCGTCTTTACCGCGGTGATGACGAACCTTCTTTCCAACAATGCAACCGCGGTCCTGATGGTGCCGATCGGCGTCAACGCGGCCGCTGCAGCGGGAATGAACCCCCTCGTTCTGGTCCTCACCATCATCTACGCAGCGAATTGCTCCTTCGCCACGCCAGTGGCCTACCAGACCAATCTTCTGGTCATGGGGCCGGGCCATTACCGCTTTTCCGATTTCATCCGCGTCGGCGTGCCGATGATCATTCTCCTGGCGATCACCTACAGCCTTGCCGCCCCTGCCTATTTTCGGGCGACAGGGCTTCTCTAGCGCATTCGGGTATGCTTCGTCGTCCGTGACGACGCATGGCGAGCGGCGGTGTTGCCAAACCTTGCCAAGCGATTCATCCTGTTCGCTCTGGCGGTAGCTCTTTCCTAGCCTCGAGGCTGTAGGAGCAACCATCCGGCTGACAGGAGAGAGCAGACGGTTTCATGAATACCTTCTTCCTGGGCGCCCGGTCGGAATTCTATGTCACGGCCTCCTCCCCCTGCCCCTATCTCGAGGGGAAGCGGGAGAAGAAAATCTTCACCTTCCTCGGCGGCGAGGAGGCAGCGGAGATCAACGCCGTCCTGTCCCGCCGCGGTTTCCGGCGCAGCCAGAACATCGCTTATCTTCCCGCATGTGAAGGTTGCAGCGCCTGCCGCCCTGTGCGCATTCCGGTAGCGAGCTTCGACGAGGCCCGCTGGCGCCGGGTTCTCAATCGGAACAAGGATCTGACGCGGAAGCTCCGCGCGCCGAAGGTGACGTCAGAACAGTTCTCGCTGCTGCGCGGCTATCTCGATCACCGCCACGAAGGCGGGGGCATGACGGACATGACCGTGCTCGACTACCAGCAGATGGTCGAGCAGACGCCGGTCGATACCGTCCTGATCGAATATCGGGATGCGGAAGGCACCCTCATCGCCTGTGCCCTGACCGACAGGACCGATGATGGCCTTTCCATGGTCTACAGCTTCTTCGAACCCGAAGTGCCGCGCCGGTCCCTGGGTAGCTTCATGATCGCCGATCACGTCCGGCTCGCCCGGGAGCTTGGCCTCGACTACGTCTATCTCGGCTACTGGGTCGAAGGCTCACCGAAGATGAACTACAAGCGCCGCTTCCAGCCGCTTGAAGTCCTTGCCCGGGAAGGATGGGTCAGACTGGCCGACGATAAGGACGCTCGGTCTTCTTGAGCTGCGGTATGACGTGCAGCTTCCTGTTTTCGATTTCAGCCAGAGCCTTTTTCAACCAGGCGGCGTAATCGCTCATGGCCTTCGTCGCCAAGGCCGCGTCCCACGAGAGATCTTCGCGGTCAGCCGGGGAAGCCTTGAGCTCGCTCAGGCCGGCGTCACTCAGAACCGGATCGAAGAGAAAGCTCAAACGATCGGTCAGTTTGCGAATTTTTCGAGCGTAAAGAACGAGTACGGACAACCGTGTCACCAGCGAAACCGCGGCAGTTGCGCCCAGAAGCGAGATGAGGTGGCCTGGCTGCCACTGATCCGTACCCGGCCAACCCAACAAGGCAGCCAGGATAAGGCTGGCGGCGATAAACATCCTGATCTTGATCGCCCACCTCGCTTCAGCAAGCGGATGATCCACCTTTGAGATCTTGAATCTCTGGTATTGAAAGGGGATCTGGTGAGCGAGCTCACTGTGCATCCTGCACAGGGAAGAGAGACGCAGAAGATCTTCAGGACCTTCTTCCGCCGGCAGACGTTGCGCCCCGACCCACGCCTCGCGCAGCATCGACGTCAGCTTGCCGCCTATGGCGTCTCGGTTCGAGCGCCGGATATCTTTCAATCGCTCGCGCAGTTCCGAGGCGCCGAAAGCCTCTCCCCATGCGAAGAAACTGTGGACCCAGAACCCTAGGCAGATCACCGCGCTCGAAACCAGTGCGCACTCCAGCATCATACGCAAGGCGGCGTCAGGACCCGCCCTGGCAGGCAAGATGGTGCAGGTCAGCAAACCGGCGAACAGCAGCAAGCTCCAAAGCTCTGCCCTGAGCGGCATGTGGTTGCAGAACCTGACGAAGCAGGAGGCGATCTTGTCGAGATGTCCGCCCCCGGACGGATCACCTAGAAGCCGATGCTTGGCCTTCCTGACGTGCTCCTCGAAAGCATCGTCATGTCGACGAGTATTGAAATTGTCGATGTCCAGATATTCGATGAACGTTAGATAGTCCAAGGCACCACCCGCAGGGTAGGCGGATGAACCATGCGAACCGAATTCTGAGCGCTTGCCCATGAAAAACCCCCGGCGACGAAACTGTCACCGGGGGCCTTCTATAAATCAAGTTTTTTAGGCTGCGGGACCTGTCAGGCGCTCTGGTCCTGGGTCTTCTTGTCCTGCTCGGCAAAGACCTGAAGGGGTTTGCCCCGGCCTTCGATGACCTCTTCGTTGACGACGATCTCTTCGACGCCTTCGAGGGTCGGAAGATCGAACATGGTGTCGAGGAGAATACCCTCCATGATCGAACGCAGGCCGCGTGCGCCGGTCTTGCGCTTGATGGCCCGGCGGGCCACGGCGGTGAGGGCGTCCTCGGTGAAGGTCAGATCGACCTCCTCCATCTCGAACAGGCGCTGGTACTGTTTGACCAGGGCGTTCTTCGGCGAGGTCAGGATCTGGACCAGTGCGTCCTCGTCGAGATCCTCGAGGGTCGCGATCACCGGCAGACGGCCGATGAATTCAGGGATGAGACCGAACTTCAGAAGGTCTTCCGGCTCGACCTCGCGCAGGACTTCACCGATGCGGCGGTCTTCCTCGACCTCCTTCACCTGCGCACCGAAGCCGATCGAAGCTCCCTCGCCGCGGTTCTGGATGACCTTGTCGAGCCCGGCGAACGCACCGCCAACGATGAAGAGGATGTTCGTCGTATCGACCTGCAGGAATTCCTGCTGCGGATGCTTGCGCCCACCTTGGGGCGGCACCGAGGCAACAGTGCCTTCCATGATCTTCAGGAGCGCCTGCTGCACACCCTCGCCCGATACGTCGCGGGTGATCGAGGGATTGTCGGACTTGCGGCTGATCTTGTCGATCTCGTCGATATAGACGATGCCCCGCTGGGCACGTTCGACATTGTAGTCCGCGGACTGAAGCAGCTTCAGGACGATGTTTTCCACATCCTCGCCCACATAACCCGCTTCGGTGAGGGTCGTGGCGTCGGCCATGGTGAAGGGCACATCCAAAATACGCGCCAGGGTCTGGGCAAGAAGGGTCTTGCCCGAGCCCGTGGGACCGACGAGCAGGATGTTCGACTTGGCAAGCTCGACGTCGGAATTCTTCTGGGCGTGATTGAGGCGCTTGAAGTGGTTGTGCACCGCAACCGAGAGCACGCGCTTGGCGTAGCTCTGACCGATCACGTAATCGTCGAGAACCTGGTGGATATGCTGGGGCGAAGGCACGCCGTCGCCGGTCTTCACCAGCGAGGATTTCGATTCCTCGCGGATGATGTCCATGCACAGTTCGACGCATTCGTCGCAGATGAAGACGGTCGGTCCCGCAATGAGCTTGCGGACTTCATGCTGGGATTTCCCGCAGAAGGAGCAGTAGAGGGTGTTCTTTCCGTCGCCGGAACCGCCCGTACCTGCTCCAGTGGGTCCGCTGCCGCCCTTATTGCTTACTTTGCTCATTCTTGTGCTCCTCTGGCAGCCCTTCCGGAACTGCCGTCACGCGTCGTGACCACGACTTCTGCCGCCAACCTGCGAGCCTGCCTGATGCAAGCTCAGGGCGCAATCACACCAAATGGCAAGCTACGGCCATTTGTGTTGATTTGGCGTTGCAGGTCCGGGGCCAAAACCGCCTTGCGCGCTCGTTACTGTTTCTTGCCGTCATCACCATCGGTGGCAATGCGGCGCTGGTAAACCTCGTCAATGAGGCCGAATTCCTTGGCTTCCTCGGGGGTCATGAAATAATCGCGATCAAGCGTCCGCTCGATGGTCTCATAGTCCTGACCGGTGTGCTCGACATAGATCTCGTTCAGCCGGCGTTTCGTTTCGAGAATGTCCTTGGCATGGCGCTCAATGTCCGAGGCCTGGCCCTGGAAGCCCGCCGAGGGCTGGTGCACCATGATGCGGCTGTTCGGCAGTGAGTAACGCATGCCCTTCTCACCGGCCGTCAGAAGCAGCGAACCCATCGACGCCGCCATGCCGATGCAGATCGTCGAGACGGCCGGGCGGATGTATTTCATCGTGTCGTAGATCGCGAGGCCCGAGGTCACCTGACCGCCGGGACTGTTGATGTAGAAGGCGATGTCCTTCTTCGGATTGTCCGCTTCCAGGAACAGAAGCTGCGCCACCAGAAGGGTCGAGACCTGGTCGTGGACCGGGCCGGACAGGAAGACGATCCGCTCTTTCAGAAGCCGCGAATAGATGTCGAAGCTGCGCTCACCGCGGCTGGTCTGCTCGATCACCATCGGGATCAGCGTGTTCATGGTCAGATCGTGCGGATCGCGTTCGGACATCAATCACTCCGGGAGGGTTGTTGCGGCATGGCCGCGAGACAAAAGGCACGTAGTCACCCGCTGAGCGTGTGACAAGCGCCGTCGGATGTGGCGTGTTTGCGGTTAAGGGCGGGTGAAGCCGCAGCCGGGCTGTCGAGCCGCACCTGGCCTTATTCGGGCTGCGCGAGGAAGATGGCGATCAGCCCCATCGAGCCGCCATAGCGCCAGGCGCCTTGCGACGCGCCCTCAAGGGCCGGGTCGAAGAACATGGCGAAGGCCATCTCCCCGACGACGATGAAGCCGAGAAAAAGAAGGCCGAAGCCGTAACCCGCGCCCATCACCGCCCATCGCTTCGCCCCTGCGAAGGCCTCAGGGGAAGCGCCCAGGCGGCTAGTCATGATGAGCGCTCCCGCCCCTCCGCCGACCATCGGCGCGAACTTGCCGAGGACGATGAGAACGACGCCGAGCCAGACAAGAACGCTGTTCTGGGTCGCCCATGGAACGATCGCCGGGTTTTCGGCCCATTCAAGCGCAGTGACCGACCTGACATAGGAGGCGACGCCGCCAAGATCGGCGATGTTCGAAACGAAGCCGATCAGGCCCCAGAGGGCGACGCAAAGGGCAAGAAAGATTTTGAGAAGACGCATGAAGACCCCTCGGCACAGCATTCTTGACGCTCGCCCGGCTGGCAAGCGCGAGGCGCAGCTGGGAAAGAGTCAGTCCTTGCCGGAGAGCCGGTAGACTTCCTTCTCTCCTGGGAAAGTTCGCGCCTTCACCTCATCGGCATAGCGCTCGGCCGCCTCGCCGATAAGC
Source organism: uncultured Caulobacterales bacterium (assembly GCA_964556115.1). Lineage (GTDB taxonomy): Bacteria > Pseudomonadota > Alphaproteobacteria > Caulobacterales > Parvularculaceae > Parvularcula. The sequence continues at coordinate 6,542 of CAZKVC010000004.1, read as the reverse complement.
GCCCGCATATCGCCAAAGCGGCGGACGAATTTCGGCGTCCAGTCGAAAAGGCCGAGCATGTCGGGGGTAACGAGGATCTGCCCGTCGCAGGCTGCCGAGGCGCCGATGCCGATGGTCGGACAGGCTACGGCCCTGGTGATCTCGGCCGAGAGCGCCTCGTCGGTGCCTTCGATCACCATGGAAAAGGCGCCGGCCTTTTCTGAGAGCCGGGCCTCCTCGAGGACCGCTTCCCTTTCTGCGCCGCTCTTGCCCTTGGCCTTGAAACCGCCGGTCACGAGGGCCGCCTGAGGGCGAAGGCCGACATGGGCCATCACCGGAATGCCCCGCTCGGCGAGAAAAGCGATCGTGTCCGCCGCGTAAGCGCCGCTTTCGATCTTCACGGCGCCGCAGCCGGTCTCCTGGACCACGCGGCTGGCATTCTCGAAAGCCTGCTCCGGCGAGGCTTCGTAGCTGCCGAAGGGCAGATCGACCACCACGAGTGCGGTCTTTGCGCCCCGCATCACAGCCTTGCCGTGCAGGATCATCATGTCGAGGGTGACGCCTACCGTCGATGGAAGTCCGTGTACGACCATGCCGAGACTGTCCCCCACGAGAAGGACGTCGCAATGGGGGTCGAGAAGCTCGGCCGTCGGCGCATCATAGGCGGTCAGGCAGACGAGCGGCTCTCCACCCTTCCGGCCTGCGATCGAGGCTGCGCTCTGTCGGGATTTGCGGGCTTGCGCGGACATGAGCCCTAGAGGTCCCGGGGCTTGAGAAGTTCAGCCTGCTGATGGCTGAGACCGAAGCAGTCAGCAACATAGCCCATGAACGGGTTCTCCGCGATGTCGTGTCCTTCGGACCAGGTCAGCCGCCAGAGATGGGTATAAAGACTTTCCTTTTCGGCGCCATCAAGCACGGCTGCGGCCTGGGCGAAATCCTGCCCCTGGCGGTCCTTCTTCTTCATCTCAGCCTCGGCCTTGTGGGCGAGTTCCTTGGCTTCGGGATTGGAGATATGCAGAAGCTTCATCAGAATACCGACCACCTTGTCCCGTTCGATATCGGTGACACGCTCGCCATCCTGCGCCGCCGCGACGAGGAGGGCTGCAGCCCCCGTCCGGGGGTCCAGAGTGCCCTTCGCCTCGCGGTCGGGGTCGGGGCCAAACCAGGCCGTCAGGCTCGCCATGACCATGTCAGGCTTCCTGAAAGCTCGTCAGCGCAAGGACTTCGACATCCAGCGCCTCGAGTTTCGCACGCCCGGGAAGGCCGACGAGTTCGACCACGAAGGCTGCGCGGGCGACATTGCCGCCGGCTTCGCGGATGAGTTCCGCCCCGGCTGCGGCCGTGCCGCCAGTGGCGAGGAGGTCGTCGATCAGAAGGACCCGCGCCCCGGAAGGAAGCGCGTCTTCGTGCATCTCCAGGGTGTCCTGCCCATATTCGAGATCGTAGTTTTTGGTGATCGTCGCGGCTGGGAGCTTTCCTTTCTTCCGCACCGGGACGAATGCGAGGTTCATCCGGTCGGCCACCGCCGCGCCGAAGATGAAGCCGCGCGCCTCGATCCCGGCAACATGGGTGATGCCATGGCTCTTATGGGCATCGGCGAGGGCCTGACAGGTCTGGCCGAAAAGGGTCGGGTCGCCCATCAGCGTGGTGAGGTCGCGAAAGACGATCCCCGGCTTGGGATAGTCCGGAATGGCGCGTATCGCGGATTTCAGATCGAGCATGCCTCGTCTCCTGAGCCGGCCTCGTAAGCCGCATGGCGTGCGGCGCGAAAGAGGTTAGATGAACGCCATGTTTGCCAAGCTTTCAAGCCTTCTCGGGCTGCTCGTTGTTCTTGTGGCCTGCGCGGAGGAGGAGGAAGCGCCTCTTCCGACCGACGAAGAGCGTCTTGCCGCGATGCCTGACCCCGCCTACGGCCAGCGGCTCTTCCGCCAATGCGCGGTCTGCCACAACGCCGCCCCGGATGCAGGCCACCGGGTCGGGCCAAACCTATGGGGCGTGATGAGCGCCGAAGCGGGCCGTCACCCTGATTTCAGCTATTCGAGAGCCCTTGAGCGGGCGAATCTGGTCTGGGACGAAGAGACGCTCGGCGCCTATATTGCCGACCCGCAGGCCGTGATCCCCGGTGGCCGCATGGCCTATGCGGGGATGGAAAGCCCGGCGGATCGGCGTGATCTCATTGCGTTTCTCAAGACCCGCCAGAACCGCGCGGCCAAGGAATAGCGCCTAGCGAAGCTCGTCCTTGATCGCGGCGAAGAGCTGCGGGAACTCCGGCAGGCCGGCATAGTCGATGTGCCGGTCGGCAGAGACCATCACGATCACCACATCATCCTCGCGGTCGATATGTACGAACTGGCCGTCATAGCCCTGCATGGTGATCGCGCCGTCGTCGCCGCCGATCGTCCAGAAATGATGCCCATAGCCAAGAGCGCCGTCCTCCGAAGGCCTGTGGGTCGGGGTGGGGTTCTCGCCCACGAACTCCGCCCATCCCTGGGGAAGGACGCGGATGTTCCCGACCATGCCGTCCTGGACGTAGAGCTGGCCGAGCTTGGCATAGTCCTCGAGCGTGAGCTGCAGGCAGCAATAGCCAAGCTCCTTGCGCGAGCGGCCCTTGCGGTCCGTCAGCCACGAACCGCCGGTCAGGCCGAGGGGCTGGGCCAGCTTCTCGTTGAAGACCGAGATCAGCGAGCGGCCATAAGCGCCGCGCAGCACGGCCGACAGCACCTGTGTGTTGGTCGATATGTAGTTGAACTGCTCGCCTGCAGGACGGGCCCGCTCAAAGGCGCGCACGGTCTCATCGACATCGCGGTTCAGAAGGAAGGTGTTGAAGAAGAGCTTGCGGATATCCGAGCCGCGTTCTTCGTAGTTTTCGTTGAAGTCGATCCCTGACGCCATCATCAGGAGGTGCCGGATGCTGGTGCGGCCGTAATCGGTCCCGGCATATTCGGGGGCGTAGGTCTGCACCTCGTCGTCGAGGCTGTCGATCTTGCCGTCCATCACCGCGATGCCGATCAGCGAGCTGACCACGGATTTGGCCACGGACCAGGAGGTGAAGCGGTCCTGCGGGCCCGCATCGCCGAGATAGCGCTCGAGCACGACCTCCCCGTCCTTCAGGACATAAAGCCCCTGGACGGCGCGCCGCTCGGCATAGTCCTCGAAGCCATGCTCCTCGCCGTTCCACCTGTAGCGGATGTCGATCGGCTGTTCGTTGCGGGGAAAGGTCGTGACGACCTCGGGGCGCTGGATGGCGGAAGACGGATAGATCCGGTCCATCATGCGGTAGGGTTCGCGGCGATCCTCGACGGAAGACATTGCCATCACTTCCCGCGGTGAGAACTCGGCGCCTGGCCGGAAGAACCAATAGGCCGCGCCAACCGCCGCCGCGCAGATCACGCAGAATAGAATAAAGACAAAACGTTTCATGGTCTTCCCCCCCTCGGGCCCCCACCCGGATAGCGCAGCTTGCCTAAGAAGCCTGCAATGGCCTCCGGGTTCGGCGCCGCTTTCATGGCCTGCGCCTTCGCTTTCTCGAAACGCATCAGATCACCGATGCGATCGTCGAGAAAGGCCCAGGTCGCCTCATAGGGCTCTGCCCCTGCTGCATCGCCCTGGTCGGCGAACCAGCGCGACAGCGTGCTGCCATAGATGGCTGAGAGGCTGAACCTCTTGGTGTACCAGTTGAAATCCGTGCTCTTGTCTTCCGCAGCGCGCCACATGGCGTCAGCGGTCTGCCAGATGAGGCTCGCGCCCAGAGTGCCGTTATGCGGCAGGGCCAGGGTGGCCGCGGCCCGCCGTGCGGCCTCGCGGTTCCAATCGAGCGCCTCGATACGGTTCCTGATCAGCCAGGTGATCTTCTTCGTCAGGCCCTGGGGCTTGGGATTGAGGTCCCGGAAAGCCTCGGCCATGCGGCGATCTTCCTCTTCGGACCAGAAACGAAGGGCATCAGCGACGCCGCGCGGGAAAAGGCGCCGCAGGAGGCCGTTCTTCAAATCCGCCTGATCGAGGCCCGCCGCGCGCGCCGCCCTTTCAAGCGTCGCCTCGGTGAAGCCGTCGAAAGCGGCCTCCGGCAGCAATTGCGCGAGAATCTCCTGACGCAGGGTTTCGTCGGGATGGGCTTGGGGCGGATCGGGCGGATCGGTCGGATCGAGCATGGATTGGGCTTATTCCTTCAGGTTCCACCTCGACAAGGCGGCATTTCCTATCTATGTGCGAGCCTTCGCCGAAGCTGCCACTTAAGGAGTGAGACCCATCGTTAACATCGTCGTGCGCGACAACAATGTCGAGCAAGCCCTGCGCGCCCTCAAAAAGAAGATGCAGCGCGAAGGGACATTCCGCGAAATGAAAGCCCGTAAGTTCTACGAGAAGCCGTCCGAAAAGCGCGCCCGCCAGAAAGCGGAAGCCGTGCGTCGGGCACGCAAGCTGCAGCGCAAGAAGATGCAGCGCGAGGGCCTGGTCTAAGACCGGCCCCGGCAGGTTTTGGCGAAAACAAGCCGCACGGGTTCTGCCGGTGCGGCTTTTTCATGTCTGATAGCGGCCTTCACGAAGGCTTCAGACCGCCCCGTCCCGCTCGAAACGACTTTGCTTCCCCAGCGTATGAAACAAAGTAGAGTTCACGGGGCCCTTTCAGGACATGACCTCACCTACGCCGACAACCATCGACCGGGACGGCGACCGGGTCGTGGTCGGCAAGGACGGGCCCTCCGTGGACGAGCATGGTTCAGGCCGAGAGGTGGAGCGAACCGTCGGCGCTAGAACTCGTAACCGAGCGAGACAGTCAGGAGCGTATCGGTCTGCTCGCGGCCTTCCGGCGGCTCGGTGTTGTGGATGACATTGTAGCTGATCCTTGAACTGATCTTGTCGGTCAGGTCGGTCTTCAGCGCCATGTTCCCGATAAGGGTCTTGTTCTGGTCCGAAAGAGTGGCATCGAAGCTCTGTTCGAAGGTCACATTCTCGCGCAGGACTTGGCGGAAGGTCTGGCCGACGAAAAGCGCGAGCTGGCCTTCCTCTTCCTGAAAATCCGCAGGCACCGGATTTGGTTTTTGCCGCACCAGATATTGGTAGCCCGGGCCGGTGATGATGGTCAGCTCCCTTTTCTTCGACTTGAAGAACGCATGACCGATGCCGCCGCCGGCGAAGACCTGCCGGTCAAAGCCGGAAAACTGGTCCTCGTCATAGCGAAGCCTGCCGTAAAGAAAGGTCCGGTCGCCAGTCTGGATCTCGCCCCGGTACTGGGCAAACCAGCGGTTCTGGATGACGTTGGTCTCTTCCTCACCATCGATGAGTTGGGAGGCCTCGGTGTAATTGCCGCCCGCCTCGAAGGCATGGGTGATTGCGCCTTCCTTGAAGACCGTGCGGAAATTGCCGCCGATGACAGTCTTGTTGGTGTTGCCGCTGGCCGAAGAGGCATTGACGGCAACCTCGCCCGACAGGCCGTCCTCGTCCTGTCCGATAGGCTCGGCCGGTATGAAGTTCGATGCGGCAGCGAGTACAGTAAGCATCATCATGAACGCGGGCTTGGCAATGCAGCGTTAACACTATGCAAAAAGCGCAGCACCGCAGGGCACCCACGAAAACGGCCCCCGAAGGGGCCGTTTCCTGTCTTCGATTGGACGGCGCGGTTTACGCGTCGTCAGTGTCCTTGAGGGCCGCGCCCAGGATGTCGCCGAGCGATGCACCGCTGTCGGCGGAACCGTACTGTTCGACGGCTTCCTTCTCCTCGGCCATTTCGCGGGCCTTGATGGAGAGGGAGAGACGGCGCGAGGCACGGTCGATCGCCACGATACGCGCGTCGATCTTGTCGCCCACCGCGAAGCGCTCAGGGCGCTGCTCGTTGCGGTCGCGGCTGAGGTCGGACTTGCGGATGAAGGCCTTCGGTCCGCCATCGCCGCCGACCCGAACCTCGATACCGCCATTTTCGACAGCTGAGACTTCGCAGGTGACGTCGTCGCCCTTCTTCAGCTCGCCAATGGCATCCATCGGGTCGTTGGCGACCTGCTTGATACCGAGCGAGATGCGCTCCTTGTCCGGATCGACATCGAGGACTTTGACCTGGACGTTCTGGCCCTTCTCATAGTCCTGGATGGCGACATCGCCGGCTTTGTCCCAGTCGAGATCGGAGAGGTGGACCATGCCGTCCATGTTCTCGTCGATGCCGACGAACAGACCGAACTCGGTGATGTTCTTGACTTCGCCTTCGAGGATCGTACCGATCGGGTGCTTCTCGGCGAAGGCTTCCCACGGATTGTCGAGGGTCTGCTTCAGGCCAAGAGAGACGCGGCGCTTGTACTCGTCGACCTCGAGAACCATGACGTCGACTTCCTGGCCCGGCTCGACGATGGAGCTCGGCGGCATGTTCTTCTTGACCCAGGACATCTCCGAGACGTGGACCAGGCCTTCGATGCCATCTTCGATTTCGACGAATGCGCCGTAATCGGTGATGTTCGTGACCTTGCCCTTGAAAACGGCGCCGACAGGGTATTTCGCCTGAACGCCTTCCCACGGATCGGGCTGAAGCTGCTTCATGCCGAGGCTGATGCGGCTGGTCTCCGGGTTGATCTTGATGATCT
>CAZKVC010000003.1:0-227957 GCA_964556115.1 uncultured Caulobacterales bacterium | reverse complement strand
ACGCCGAACATATCGCCGAACAAGCCGCCAGGCTGATGGGGGACGAGCGGGGGGCAGCGAGCCTGACCGGCTGACCCGACGGCGAAAAGCAGGGTGGCCGGGCTTGCTCGGCCCGGTCTTTGCTCCAGATGTTGCGGGACTGTACCGAGGAGAGAGTCCATGCGCGCGATCGCCGTTCTGGCCGCGGCCCTGTCGCTGGCTGCATGTGCCTCGCCTGGAAAACGGGTGGAAGCTCCGCCCAGCTATGTCGAGCCCTACGACCCCTTCGAAGGCGCGAACCGCAGGGCGCTGGCGGCGAACCGCGTGGTCGACGACCTTTACATCGAGCCCATGGCCGACCTCTACCGCTTCATCTTCCCGGCCAGGGTCCGCCAGAGCGCTGCGAACGTGACCGAAACGATCCTGACGCCGAGCTACATTCTCAACGATCTCCTTCAGGCCGATCTCGACGATGCCGGCCACAACACCGTCCGGCTTCTCGCGAACACCACCTTGGGTGTCGGCGGGCTTTTCGATGTGGCCGAGGGTTGGGGCTACGAGGACAGGCCGGAAGATCTTGGCCAGACCCTCGGCAATTGGGGTGTCCCCTCCGGTCCCTATGTGGTCGCGCCGGTGGTCGGCCCGACCACGGCCCGGGGTATCCTCGGCAGCCTCGCCAAGCTTGGCCTTTCACCGACGACGCAGCTCATCCTGCCCGACAAGCTGGCGGTCAGGGGCGCCATGGTCGGCCAGCGGACCGCCGAACGGAGGGTCAGCTCGCATAAGCAGCTCACCGATATCTACGAGTCGCCCGAAGGCTATATCGAGCTCAGGTCGCTCTTCCTGCAGCAGCAGGTCAACGAGCTTTACGAAGACGGCGATCCCTATGAGAACCTGCCCGATTTCTAAGCGCGGTCAGGACCCGATTTCGTGACAAGCCCGTTTCTCGAAGCCCTTCTATGGCGCCTCATCCTCTTGGCGCGCCGCTGGCCCCTGGCCATTATCGCAGGCTGGTGCGTCCTCGCCCTGATCTCGGTCGTGGTGGTCGTCAGCGGCATCGCGATCAACACCGACAGCTCGGACATGATCAGCCCGAAAGCGCCCTACCGGGTCGCTGCCGCGAAGGTGAACGAGGCCTTCCCCGATCTCGGCGACCAACTGGTCGTCCTTGTGGAAAGCGAGACGCCGGACGAGGCCGATGCCTTTGCCGCTGCTCTCGCCGCGCGCCTCGAAGGGCGGGGGGAAGTCAAAAGCCTGCTTGCGGCGCCCGCTCATCCCTTCTTCCGGCAGAACGGGCTTCTCTTCCTTGAGATCGAGGAGCTTGAAGACCTCCTCGCCAAGCTCACCAATGCCGCGCCGCTGATCGAGCGACTGGGGCCCGACCCGGAGCTTGCCACCCTCTTCGATGCGCTCGCCGACGCCGCCGAGAGCGAGGGGGTCAGCGCCGATCAGGAAACCCTCGATGCCCTTTACGGTGGCCTTGCCCGGGTCTTCACCGACGATGACGCGGTTCTGTCGTGGATGGGTCTCTTGAGCACCGGCGAGCCGCCCGAGGACCGGGTGCTGATCTCCCTCGATCCGGTGCTCGATTACACCAAGCTGAAGCCGGCCAAGGCCGTGAAACAGGCGATCCTGGAAGAGGCCGAGGTGGTGCGCGCAGCCGAAGGCCTCGAAGCAGAGGTCTTGGTGACGGGCGACCCGGTGCTGCGCACCGAAGAACTCGAGACGGTATCGGGCGGCGTCGGCTGGGCCCTCGGGCTCTCCGCCCTTCTGGTGGCGGGGCTTCTCTACGTCGCCTTCCGTTCGGCCAAGCTCGTCTTCGCCTGCCTTCTCGCCATCACCCTTTCCGTGATCCTGACCGCCGGGATCGCGGTAGCCCTCTTCTCGGAACTCAACCTCATTTCGGTCGCTTTTGCGGTGCTGATGGTCGGGCTGGGTGCGGATTTCTCGATCCACCTTCTCATCCACCTGCAGCACAAGCACCGCCAGAAGACCGCGCCGCGCGCCGCGCGCTACCGGACGGTGCGGATGATCGGCACGGCGCTGGCGCTGACCGCGCCCACGACGGCACTGGCCTTCTTCTCCTTCGTTCCCACGGCCTTCATAGGGATGAACCAGCTCGGTATCATTGCGGGGCTCGGGGTGCTGATCGCCTTCCTGATCGCGATGACCCTGATCCCGGCGATCGTCGCCGACCCGCCCGCGGGGCGCGAGCCGAAGCCGCTCTTCGGGGAGGCTTTCGCAAAAAGGGCGCGACCCTTGGGGCTGGTCGTCCTTCTTCTCGGCGTCATCTCGTTCTTCCTGTTGCCACAGGCCCGTTTCGATGCCGATCCGATGGCGCTGAGGGCCAAGAACGCCCCTTCGGTGATCGCCTTCAACCGCATTGCGGACGATGAGCGCGCATCGCCCTACCGGCTGAACCTGATCGCCGGGGATGAAGAGACCCTTCTCGACAAGGCGAGCCTCTTCGGCGGGGCAGAGACGGTGGACAGCACGCGCCACCTCTTCAGTTTCGTGCCCGACGAACAGGACCTCAAGCTGACCCTGATCGACGCGGCGGCCGTGGGGCTCGGCTTCGCCGTCATCAGCGGCGGCACCATCCCGCCTGAATTCGATGAAGCTCTGGCGCGCCTGAAAGTGTCTCTATCGGGCGAGGAAGGCGAGGCCGCAGGAGCCCTGCTCAGCGTTCTCACCCAGCAAAGCCAGGCCGAACTGGAAGCGGCAGCGCCGCGGGTCTTCCGCTTCTGGCCGCAGCAGCGCGCGCGCCTGGCCGATCAGCTCCAGGCCGGCTTCGTCAGCATCGACGACGTGCCTGAGGTCCTGAAGGGCCGCTACCTGTCGCCCGAAGGCGCCTACCGCCTCGAGATCCTTCCCGCCGGCGGGGCAGCCGGCGTTTCCGACCGGCGCCGCTTCGTCGGCGAGGTCCTCGCCCTCGATCCCGATGCCGCGGGTGCGGCCCGGAGCGCGCTTGCGGCCGGAGACATCATCGGGCGCTCGATGGTGCAGGCGAGCCTGACGGCAGCGGTCCTGGTCGCGCTCCTGCTTTTCGCCGTGACCCGCAGCGTCAAGGTGCTCGTTCTTCTGATCGTACCCCTGGTTCTCGCGGGATCGCTGACGACGGCGACAGGAACGCTGTTCGGCCTCCCCTATAATTTCGCCAATGTGCTGGTCCTGCCTCTCATCATCGGGATCGGAATCGACAGCGGCATTCACCTCGCCTTCAGGGCCGCGGCGACAGGGCGGCCGCTCGAAGCCGTCCAGGGTCCGACGGGGCGCGCGGTGCTCTTCTCCGCACTGACCACCATTGCGTCCTTCGGAAGCCTTGCGGTTTCCGAGCATCGCGGCACCGCCAGCATGGGCCTTCTTCTGACCATCGGCATGGCCTGGACCCTGGCCGTGATGCTTCTCGTCTTACCTCCGCTGGCGCAGCTCCTATATGGGCAGAGGCGCCAGCCGGTTCGAAGGACCCCATGATGATCAAGCGTTTCGCTCTCGCCGCGGCAGCGGCCAGTCTTTTTGTCACCGCCGCCGAGGCCAAGGTGCCCGAAGCGGAGCGTTTTGTCGGCGAGCTCGTCACCGAGCTGCGCGAGGCCGCCGAAGCGGAGGGCGAGCAGTCCCCCGCCGTCCGTGCGGCCCTGCAGGAGAGCCTCGCCACCGAAGCCATCGGGCGCTTCCTTCTGGCCGGCGAGGCCGCGGATGGGGCGAGCGAGATGCAGATGGAGCGCTACAACGCGCTCTTCCCGCGCTACATCGCCGCTGCGTTCGCCGAGGAGATCGGCCAGCTGACGGCCCGCCGGATCGAGATCGAGGACAGCCTCGAGCGCCGTCCCGGCGACATCATCGTCCAGTCCGAACTCTACGACAGCAAAGGCGCCAAGCGGGCCGACATCGACTGGCGCGTGCGGGTGATCGACGATGGCAGCTACCGGCTTCTCGATGTTCTGGTCGAACGCATCTCGCCGCTCATCACCCGGCGCCAGACCTTCTCGAGCCGGGTGCGCGATGAAGGGATGGACGGCCTCCTGCGGCACATGGAAGAGGTCATCGCTTCAGGTGCAGTCGCGGCGGGCGAAAGCGAGTAAGATTTGAAGAGCGACGCCGACAGCATCGACGACCAGCCGCGGCCTGCGCCAACCGGCAAGAAGCGCATCGAGGACCGCCGCTGCATTGCCGCCGGTGATGCCCTTGGGCCGTCCGATCCGGCCTTGCGTTTCGTTCTGGGGCCGGACGGGGAGATCGTTGCGGACCTCAAGGGAAAGCTGCCCGGCCGCGGCGCTTGGCTGACACCCGAGCGCGGCGCCCTTCTCTCTGCGCTCAAGAAGGGCGCTTTCGCCAGGGCGTTCAGGACATCGGTGCCTGCCCTGAAGGGCCAAGAAGCCGAGGCCTTCGCCGACAAGTTGGAGGCGCAGCTTCAGGAGCAGGCACTTCGCAGCCTCGGCCTTGCGCGCAAGGCCGGTGCGCTGACCATCGGCCACGATCTCGTCAGGAACGAAAAGCGTCCGGCGCTCGCCTATCTGACCCCCGCCGATGCAAGCCCGGCCGAGCGGGATAAATTGGCGGGCCTCCTTCACAAACGCTCAGGGCTTTCCCATTTCAGTCTGCCCGCCGACAGGATCGCGGTCGGCCATGCCCTTGGCCAGGACGCGGTTCACCTTCTTCTGCTGGCAAGGGGACCGGGACCCGGCGCCTTGCACAAGCTTATGCTCTGGCAGCGCTTTGCGGGATAAACTGCCGCTCCGTCATGAGCGTTCTTTTCATGGGACGAACGGTGGACCGAAGGGCGTTGGTCGTTTATGGGGGCGCCGCGGCCACAACAGGCATGGCGCGGCCTCTTTCGGCATCGCGCCTCTTCGGTGTCTGGTCCGTTTCCGGCCTTGTCGGGCATGTTTCTTGGGGGCAACGGCCCTCGACGTAAGGATTGTATGAGCGACGATACGCAAGAAAAATCGAAGTCAGGACGCAAGCCCTTGAGCCTGCGCCGGTCCGAAACCGGTGCAGTCAAGCAAAGCTTCTCCCATGGCCGGACCAAAACGGTGGTGGTTGAGAAGAAGCGGCGCGCCGTGGCTCCTGGTGGCGGCAAGTCCGCGGCCAGCACGACCGATAAACCGGCGGCGACGCCCAAGCCCAAGCAGGCCGAGACGTCCAAACCGCAGGGCGCCAAGCCTGCGGCAAGGGATGGTGGCGCCCGCAAGGGCAAGGTGCTGCGTCAGCTTTCGGAAGCCGAACGCAAGGCCCGCGCCGTCGCTCTCGCCAAGGCGAAGAAAGAGCAGGCCGAACGCGCCAAGCGCGAGCAGGCCGAGCGCAAGGAACGCGAACGCCGCGAGGCCGAAGAGAAGGCCCGTCTCGAAGAAGCCCGCAAGGCCGCCGAGGAAGAGGAGCGCAAGCGCGCTGCCGAAGCCGAGGCCCGCCGCAAGGCTGAAGAAGAGGCCCGTCAGACACTCGAAGCTGAGGAAGCCGAACGTAAGCGCCGTCAGGAGCTGAAGGCCAAGGGCATCTCCGACGCCTCGAAGGACGAGAAGAAAACCGATCGCGCCTTTGCCAAGGACGAGAACAATCCTCTTTCCGCTCTGGGCGGGCGCATCAAGCAGAAGCGCAATCAGGGCCCCGGCGCGGACAACCGCAACGTCAAGGAAGCGCCCAAGCGTCGCTCGGGCCGCCTGACCATCGCCAAGGCCCTCGAAGACGACGAGCGGCAGCGCTCGCTCGCCTCGGTGAAGCGCGCCCGCGAGCGGGAGAAGGCAAACCGGGCGAAACGCGGCAATCAGGCGAGCCAGCAACGCCGCGAGGTGAAGATCCCGGACGTGATCACCGTTGCCGATCTTGCCCAGCGCATGGCGATGCGGTCCACCGACCTCATCAAGGAACTGATGAACCAGGGCCAGATGGTGACGGGCAACCAGACCATCGACGCCGACACCGCAGAATTGATCGTGGAGGATCTCGGTCACATCGCCAAGCGGGTCTCCGAGGCCGAAGTCGAAGAAGGCCTCATCAGGCCCGATGCGGATGATGCGGTGCTCGAAGCAAGGCCGCCGGTCGTCACGATCATGGGTCACGTTGATCACGGCAAGACGTCGCTTCTCGACGCCCTGCGCAACGCGAATGTCGTCGCGGGCGAAGCCGGCGGCATCACCCAGCACATCGGCGCCTACCAGATCACCGACAAGAACAAGAACAAGGTCACCTTCCTCGACACGCCAGGCCACGCGGCCTTCACGGCAATGCGGGCACGCGGGGCGAATGTCACCGACATCGTCATCGTCGTGGTGGCTGCGGATGACAGTGTCATGCCCCAGACCGAGGAGGCGATCAGCCACGCCAAGGCGGCGGGCGTTCCGATGATCATCGCGGTCAACAAGATCGACAAGCCCGGTGTCGACCCGAACAAGGTCAAGACCGACCTCCTCCAGTATGAGGTTCAGGTCGAAAGCATGGGCGGCGAGATTCAGGATCTGGAGGTTTCGGCTCTCAAGAAGATCGGTCTCGATGAGCTTATCGAAGCCATCTCGCTGCAGGCCGAGCTTCTGGAGCTGAAGGCCAACAAGGACCGCCCGGCTTACGGTGCGGTCGTCGAAGCCCAGCTCGACAAGGGCCGTGGCGCGGTCGCGACCCTTCTGGTCCAGGCCGGTACGCTCAAACGCGGTGATGTCGTCGTGGTCGGCTCCGAATGGGGCAAGGTCCGCGCGCTCAACAACGATCAGGGCAAGCAGGTCAAGGAAGCCATTCCGGCCCAGCCCGTCGAGATCCTCGGTCTGAACGGCGTGCCGGAACCCGGCGACCAGTTCGTTGTGGTCGAGAATGAAGCGCGGGCCCGCGAAGTGGCGGAGTACCGCGCCCGGGTGAAGCGGGACAAGGTCAACGCATCGAAGTCGGGCACCTCGCTCGAGCAGATGATGGCCCAGCTTCAGGACGCCGAGATCAAGGACCTTCCGGTCGTCATCAAGGGCGACGTACAGGGTTCGGTGGAAGCGATCGTCGGCAGCCTCGAGAAGATGGCCACCGAGGAAGTGCGCGTCCGGGTGCTTCACACAGGTGTCGGCGCAATCTCCGAAAGCGACGTCATCCTGGCCGAAGCTTCGGGTGCCCCGGTCATTGGCTTCAATGTCCGCGCCAACAAGCAGGCGCGCGATCAGGCCGAGAAGTCGGGGACGGAGATCCGCTACTATTCGGTGATCTACGACCTTCTCGATGACATCAAGGGCACGCTCTCGGGCATGCTCGATCCGGAGCTTCGCGAGACTTTCCTTGGCAACGCCGAGGTCCTCGAGACCTTCATGGTCTCCAAGCTCGGCCGGGTGGCCGGTTGCCGCGTCACCGACGGCATGGTCCGTCGCGGCGCGAAGGTGCGCCTCTTGCGCGACAACGTCGTCATCCACGAAGGCGAGCTTTCGCAGCTCAAGCGCTTCAAGGACGATGTGCAGGAAGTACCCGCGGGCCAGGAGTGCGGCATGAGCTTCGCCAATTACGACGACCTCAAGGTCGGCGATGTGATCGAATGTTTCGAGGTCGAACGGATCGAGCGTACGCTCGACTGACGCCCCGATCAGATCGGTTTGTGAACCCGCGGGACGCTAAGCGTCGCCGCGGGTTTTCTTTATCTAGCCGGGAAATGCGGCAGCCGTCGCTGCGCCGAGGCGGCGCATGACATCATTGCCCGCTTCACCAGAGATGCCCGGTGCGTCGAGATAGGCTGCCATCACGATCGGCCGGCCGCCCTCGCGAAGGATGAAAGCCGTATCGCCGAAAAGGCCATTGCCGCTGGTGCCGGTCTTATCACCTGCGACAACACCTTCAGCGAAGCCCGACCGCAGCCGGGCAAGACCGGTGCGGCAGTCGATCATGGATGCGCGCAACTGCGCGGCGGCCCCCTCACCGATCCCGCCAGCGAACAGCATATGGTTGAGCAGTGTTACCATGGCCTTCGGCGTCGCCTTGTCCCGCGGGTCGCCGGGCCGATTGCTGTTGAGGCCCGGCTCGTTCCTGTCGAGCCTGAAGCCGCGCCCACCCGGCATCGCGCGGACCCGCTCGGTCAAGGCCGCCGGGCCCCCTATCCATTCGAGAAGAAGGTTTGCCGCTGTGTTGTCACTGATCGTGACGATGACATTGGCGAGGCTCGCAGCCGTCATGTAAGCCGCTCCGGCCTCGAGCCGGGGCTTCAGAACCGGGGAATAGGAGATGAGATCCTCTTCGCGATAGGCAAAGACCCGATCAGGGGCGAGGGCGCCCTGCTCCATCGCTTCGAAAGCGAACCCGGCCAAAAGGCTCTTGAAGGTCGAGCACATGGCGAACGCTTCGCCAGCCCTGTGGGCCAGCTCCTCGCCTGTCGCGAAATCCTTCGCATAGAAGCCGAGCTTGCCGCCGGTTTCCTTCTCGATGCGGCGGAAAAGTGAAGGTTCGGGGACCTGCGCCCTGTACCCGGACAAACCGGCAGCGGCAGCGAGACTGGCAAGAAGGGTTCGGCGGTCGAGCGAGGTCTGATCCATGATCAGCTCATGGAACTCCGCCAGCAAGCTGGCAAGCAGAACTCAAGCGTCCGTGGCCGGAGGCTCTTCGGTGGGCAGGACTGCGGTGACGTAGCCCTCGGCGAGCCTCACTTCGGGCACCGCTTCCCTTGTGAAGGGGATGAGATGAGCACCGCCGTCGCCGCGGACTTCGAGGATGTCACCGGCCCCGAAATTGGGAACTGCCCGGACGGTCCCGAGGGTCGTGCCGTCTTCAAGACGCACGTCGAGGCCGATCAGGTCGGCGATATAGATATCGTCTTCGTCCTGATCGTCAGGCAGCGCCGTCCGCGGCACGGTGAGAAGACGACCCTTGAGGGGATCGAGCGCTTCAGGGGTTGCAAATTCGTCCGCCCGGCAAAGGAAGAGACCGGGCTTCAGTTCGCGCAGAGGCCGGGGGGTGAGAGTTGGACCACCCCCTTCGGCCGCCAGGGGCCCGTAGGCGAACACCGCTTCTGGGTCTTCCGTGAAGGAACGGATCTTGAAGTCGCCCCGCACCCCGTGGGTTCCCGCGAACTGCGCGACGACCACGGGTTTCTGAGGCGACTTCATCGAAACGCGCCTTACTCTGCCGTTTCTTCGGCAGACGCTTCCTCGTCACTGCCGCCGCCCGCCGCTTCGGCTGCGGCAGCCTTGCGGGCTTCTTCCTTCTCGCGTTTCTCTTCGATGCGCTCCTTGGCTTTCTGGCCCGGCTCGCCTTTTTGCGGGTTGTTGCCATGCTCCCACTTGATCACGTCGGCGGCACCGAGAAAGCGTGCTACCCGTTCGGTCGGCTGGGCGCCCTTGTCGAGCCAATGCTTCGCACGCTCGAGGTCGATCCGCACACGTTCCGGATTGTCCTTCGCGAGAAGCGGGTTGTAGGCGCCGAGCTTCTCGATGAACCGGCCATCACGCGGCATGCGCGCATCTGTGACGACAATGCGGTAATAGGGACGCTTTTTCGAGCCGCCACGGGCGAGACGAATCTTCAGGGCCATGATTTACTCCTTTTGACCTTCGATAGTGACGGAAGCCGGACCGTAGGTCCGTCCGTCTTCTGTGCAATTGGCATAAATGGCTTCATCCGCCTGCTGCACGGCTAGGCGGGAAGCACGATAACGAAGCGGGTTATCCGGCTGCGAGGGCCGGATGGATACGTAGACCGCGTGACCACGGTTCTTCGGTGTCAGGACATTGAGAAGCAGCTCTTCGCGACCAGCGACATCAAAGACCGCACGGGTGCGGCGATGGCTCTCCTTGAGACCCAAAAGAACCATGTCGTCCAGCGCCTTCACCTGACCCACGGCGCAGGCCGGGTCGATCGGCTCCTGGACGAAATTAACCGAGCTGATTACGCCGTCATTCGACGAACAGGCTGAAAGCGCAAGTATGGTCGTCACCAGGCGGATCATTTCTTCTTCTTGTCCCCAAGGCCGGGCAGGCCACCGCCAAGTCCGGGCAGGCCGGAGCCCGGAAGCCCGCCGCTGCTGCCGAGACCGGGAAGTCCCGGGCCGCCGGAGGGGGGCATCATGCCGCCGCCCTGGTTGCCGCCAAGGGCCTGGGCAAGCTGCTGGGCCATGCCGCGCTTGCCGCCCTTACCCATCTTTTTCATCAGTGTGCTCATGCCCTGATAGGATTTGAGAAGGCGGTTGACGTCCTGCACCTGCACCCCGGCGCCCGCTGCCACGCGCTTCTTGCGCGACGCGTTCATCACCTTGGGGTTCTTGCGCTCCTTTTTCGTCATGGAACGGATGATGGCTTCCTGTCTGGCAAGTTCCTTGTTGCCCATGCCTTGCTCGGCCATGTCCTTGAACTTGCCCATGCCGGGCATCATCCCCATGATCGCGCCCATGCCGCCCATCTTCCGCATCTGGACGAACTGGTCGGCGAGATCGTCGAGATCGAACTGGCCCTTGGCCATCCGCTTCGCGGCTTTCTCGGCCTTTTCCTGGTCAATCTCGGCGCTGGCTTTCTCGACAAGACCGACGATATCGCCCATGCCGAGGATACGCCCGGCCATGCGCTCAGGGTCGAAGGCGTCGAGGGCGTCGATCTTCTCGCCGACACCGGCAAATTTGATCGGTGCGCCGGTGACCTCACGCATGGAAAGGGCGGCGCCGCCGCGGCCATCGCCATCGAGACGGGTCAGGACGACACCTGTGACCGGCAGGCGTTCCTTGAAACGCTCCGCGGTCTGAACAGCGTCCTGGCCGGTCAGGGCATCGAGCACCAGAAGGGTCTCGGCAGGGTCCGTCGCTGCATGGATCTCGGAAACCTCGGCCATCAGCTGCTCGTCGATCGACAGGCGCCCGGCGGTGTCGAGAAGCACGATATCAAAGCCCTGAAGCCGCCCCGCTTCCATCGCGCGTCGGGCGATCTGGACCGCGGACTGGCCCTTGACGATCGGCAGGGTCTTGACCTCCGCCTGCTCGCCGAGAACGGCAAGCTGTTCCATCGCCGCCGGCCGCCTCGTATCGAGGGAGGCCATCAGGACCTTCTTCTTGTCCTTCTTCTGGAGCCGGTTGGCGATCTTGGCGGTCGAGGTCGTCTTGCCTGAGCCCTGAAGGCCGACCATCAGGATCGGAACGGGGGCGGCACGGTTCAGCTGCAGCTCGTGATCGCCTGCGCCCGCGCCGAGGGTTTCGGCGAGAACGTCATTGACGATCTTCACCACCTGCTGGCCCGGGGTGACCGATTTCAGGACTTCGCGACCAACCGCGCGTTCCTTGACCTTCTTGACGAAGCCGCGGGCCACCGGGAGAGCGACGTCGGCCTCGATCAGCGCGACGCGGACCTCGCGCAGGGCTTCATCGACATCCGCTTCGGTCAGCGCGCCGCGCCCGCGCAGACGGTCGAACACCCCGCCGAGGCGATCGGAAAGCGTATCGAACATGCCGCGTCCTCCAAGCCATAGCGGATGTCTCGACCGAGAGGGCGTTACCCCGTCGGAAGGAGCCCCCTGCCCCGTCCTTCACCTTCGAAGGGGTCGTGCAGGTAGACACGGTGAGAAACCGCTTGTCAGAATTTCAGAGCGGGGAGGTGGCGCCAAACCGGCAGAATGTCAACTGACGTCAAACAAACAGGCCCGCCGCGGCAACCCGTCAAAGAAAGAGCCAGCGCGGTGTGCGCCTTTTGAAGGCTTCATAGTCGTCGCCGAAAAGACGGGAGAGCGCACGCTCTTCGGGCACGATCTGAACCGCCGTGAGAAGACCGATGAAGACGGGCACAAGAAGGAGCCCCAGAATGGTGCCAAGCCCGATGGCTATCCCGAGGAGCACGAGGGCCATGCCCACATACATGGGGTTGCGGGTGATCCTGTAGACGCCGTCCGTGACCAGCGCCGTCGCCTTGGAGGGCACTTCGGGCTTGTAGGTCGTCTTCTCCCGGGAGAATTGAACGAGCGCCCAAACGGCAATCCCGAGACCGGCCAGCGCCAGGATCATCGAGATGATCCCCCGTCCCGGCGCCAGGTAGACGGGCCCTGGAAGCGCCCGGCCGACCGCCACGATCGAGACGGCGAAGATCAGGAACCAGACCGGCGGTATGAGGAGCGTCTTCTCGCCGGTTTCTGTTTCTTCAGACATCGAACCGGCCAAGCTTCTCGTTCTTCTTCAGCTCATCGGCCTTGAAGATGCCGCCATTCATCACGCCGTAGACCCCTTTCGGCAGGGTCTGGGCGGCGATGATCGCCCCGCCGAGATTGAAGGCTGCGTCACTGACGAACAGGGCGTGGGGACGCATGGCGCCGGTCAGGACAACGGTCTTCTCCATATCGCAGCCTGAAAGGTAGCGGGCCGTTTCGGCCATGGTCGAAGTCCCGTGGGTAATGACGATACCGTCTTCCGTCGCCGCCCTGATCCGTTCACAGATGAGGGTGCGGTACGTGTCCGTCATGTCAAGGCTGTCGATCTGCAAGAGCTGCTCGACCTCATGAGCGTAGCAGCGGGACTGATCGAGGATTTCGGGCACCTGGCTCTTGCCTGCTCCGGCGAAGGCGATGGTCTCCGCCCGCCAGTCATGGACCTTGTCGAGGGTTCCGCCGGTGGTGAGAATACGGATGGGTTTCATGACGCTGCGGCCCTTGCCGCGAGGACCTTGCCGTCAAGCTCCCCTTCCCAGCGGGCGACCGTGGTCGCAACAGCGGTGTCCCCGGTTACATTGGTCAGGGTCCGCATCATGTCGAGGAGGCGGTCGAAGGGGAAGATGAGAGCGATGATCAGAACGGCCTGCTCCGAGGTCACGCCGATCGAGGTGAGGACCGCAATGGCCAGGAAGAGGCTCGCCGACGGGATGCCGGCCGCGCCGATCGAGGCAGCCGTGGCGGTCACGGCGATAGCGACATAGTCCGTGCCCGATAGGTCGATACCAACCGCCTGGGCTGCGAAGAGCGCGACAATGCCGAGATAGATCGAGGTGCCGTCCATGTTGATCGTCGCGCCGAGGGGCAGGACCGATCCCGCGACGGCGCGGCTGACGCCGATATTCTGGGTCAGGTTGCCGATCGTCACGGGCAGGGTCGCCGAAGAGCTGGCGGTCGAATAGGCCGTGGACATGGCATCGAGGATGCCCCGGACGAAGCGGACGAAGGGCAACTTCGCGACGAACTGCACGAGCCCGCCATAAACGACGAGGATATGAAGGGCGCAGGCAAGATAGAGGGCGATGGCCAGCTTGCCGAGATTGAAGAGAACCGCGAGCCCTTGCGTACCGAGAACCCACGCCATCAGCGCGAAGACACCGTAGGGGGCGAGGGCCATGACGCCCTGGGTGAGCTTGAGGATCACTTCTGCCGCGCTTTCCATGCCCCGGCCGAAGGAATCGCCCTTCTCGCCCGCCGCGAGGATCGAGATGCCCAGAAGGATCGAGAAGAAGATGACTGCCAGAATGTCGCCCTGAACCATCGCGGCGAGTGGGTTGGCCGGGATCAAGTCGAGGATCTGCTGCACGGCCGTCCGCTCGGCTTCGGCGGCGCGGGACAGGCGCTCGGTGATGGCGGATGTGCCCTCGACGCTGGCATAATCGACGCCGACACCTGGCTGGAAGAGGATCGCCATGCCGATGCCGATGAAGACCGCGATCGATGTGGTGAAGAGGTAGAGGGCGATGGTCCTGAGCCCGAGGCTTCCGAGCCTCTTGGGGTCACCGAGCGCAATCATCCCGCTGGTCAGCGTTGTGACGATCAGCGGGATGATAAGCATCCGGATCAGCTTGATGAAGGCGTCACCGATGGGTTTCGCAGCACCGGCGGTCTCGCCGAACAGAAGGCCGGCCAGGCCCCCGAGGACGAGACCGGCGAGAACCCTGGCCCAGAGCGGAAAGTCCTTCCGTCCCAGGAAGAAAAGAAAGGCGAAGGCGCCCAAGAGTACGCCCCAGAACGCAATCGCCATTCAGAATTACTCCGTGTCGCTACCGTTACGCAGACCAAGCTCCGAAGCGAAGTAGCTGTAGAGGAGCGCCTGCTGGCGCGCCGTCTGCTTGAGGTTGGCCGAAGCGGCGTGCCCGCCCTCGATGTTCTCGTAATAAAGGAACGGCTTTTCGTACTCCTCGAGAAGACGTCCGAACTTGCGTGCGTGGCCGGGATGGACCCGGTCGTCCTTCGTCGAGGTGAAGATGAAGGGCCGTGGATAATCCGCGTCCTGATCGAGCTGATGATAGGGGCTGATCGTCTCGAGGAAGGGCCGCTCGGCGGGATTGTCCGGATCGCCATATTCGCCGACCCAGGAGGCGCCCGCCAGAAGCTTGTCGTAGCGCAGCATGTCGAGGAGCGGCACACCGATGGCAACGGCCTGGTAGAGCTCGGGCCGCTGGGTCATCGAGACGCCCATGAGAAGCCCGCCATTCGAGCCGCCGAGAATGCCGATCTGCTCGCGGGTCGTGATACCCCGGTCGATCAGGTCTTCGGAGATCGCCTGGAAGTCGTCATAGATGATCTGGCGTTTGCCCTTGAGGCCGGCCTGGTGCCACGCCGGGCCGTATTCGCCGCCGCCGCGGATATTGGTCAGGACATAGACCCCGCCGCGGCGCGCCCAGACCTTGCCCTGAAGGGCGGAATAGCTGGGAAGGACGGGGATCTCGAACCCGCCATAGCCGTACTGGACGACAGGCGCCGGGCCACCTTCCAACGTCTCTTCCTTCGCGATGACGGTGTAGGGGATCTTTGTCCCGTCAGAGGAGGTGGCTTCGAACCGCTTGAAGGTCATGCCTTCTGCATCGAAGAACGCCGGTGACTGCGCGAACTCCTTCGGCCTGCGCTTGTCGACATAGTAGTAGGTCGTGGGCGTGATCGGGTTGGCATAGGTGATGATCATCTCGCCCGAGACCGGATCGACGGTCTCGACGCCCGTGACGCCGCCATCTTCGAGGGGGACGTCGCGTTCACGCCAGCCGCGCCGCGACTTGGTGAAACGCACCACCCTTCCCGAAATGTCGTCGAGAAGATTGGCGACGACACTGTCTTCGGAGACATAGACGGACTTGATCGCCATCTTGTCCGTCGGCTCGATGACGAGATTCGCCTCTTCAAGGTCCTGCGACAGGGCGACGACCGAGCCGGCCTTGTAGTCTTCGCCGCCGAAACTCCACGGCTCGCTGACCTGGAAGATGAAGTCACCGCCGCTCAGACCATACATCTTCAGCTTCTTGGGCAGTGGCATACGGGTCGTCTCGCCGTCTTCACCCAAGAGCAGCCAGTTGTGTTCGAAGAAGGTCTCGCCGTGGAAAATGGCCCCCTGATGCTGCTCCCCGTCATAGAAGCTGCCGGCGAACGCCCAGATCTCGTCCTCGGGTATCTCGAAGACCTGCTCGGCTTCGGAGAACGGCTGGCCGCGTTCCCACACCCAGACGCGGGAAGGATAGCCCGATGCGGTCACTTCGCCGTTCGGACCGCGGGTGGCCACAAGCAGCTTGTCGCGGCCGAGCCAGGCGACACTCGATTTCGCTTCGGGAAGCTCGAAGCCGTCCTCGACGAAGCTCTTGGTGACCAGGTCGAACTCACGGATGACCGATGCGTCCGAACCCCCGCGCGAGAGCGTGAGAAGGCAGCGGGTGTAGTCGGGTTCGAGGCAGCTCGATCCCTTGAAGACCCAGTTCTCGCCTTCTTCCTCGGCAAGCTTGTCGATATCGAGAAGCGTCTCCCATTCCTCCGCCCCATCGAGATACGCCTTTTGCGGCATGCGGCGGTAGATGCCGCGGACATGATCCTTGTCCTGCCAGAAATTGTAGGCGTAGCCATCACGAAGGGAGACCGAAGGCACCCGCTCGTCGGAGGTGACGATGTCGAGGGCCTCCTGGTAGAAGGTGTCGTAGAGGGGATAATTCTCGAGCTCCTCGACGCTGCGCTCGTTCTGGGTGCGGACCCAGTCCAGCGCACGCTCGCCCTCAACCTCTTCGAGCCAGATGAACGGGTCTTCTTTCATCACATCCACTTCGCTTTGAGCCCAGGCGGCGGACGCCATGGTGATGGCCGCCAGCGCGGCCCCGCAGAACAAACGCTTCATCGAACGGGTCTCCCTTATGGTTCGGTATGCGGGCTGCTTCTGTCGTCCCCGAAAGGCGGCAACCTCGCGTGATCCTTCTTATCGGTAAACGGGAAAAAGAAAAGGCACCTCATAACCGGCGCCTTTCTCCTACTCTTTCCTGAAAACGGCCCCTTCGAGATTCTCCTGAACCTCGCGGGCGTCATAGGCCGTGATCTTGCCTTCGGGCTTCGGCCCGCGGCCGAGCGAGATGTAAGCGATGGCCGAATAACGCTGGGTCTCGCGAATGCGGGTGTTCACACCGCCCACCGGGCCGCCGACCCATGCCGGACCCCACGGGTAACCCCATGCGTAATAGGGAAACGGCCCGAACCCGTAAAAGCCATACACCCCTTGCGGTCCGAGATCGGTCACCCGGGTTTCGCGGGTGGTTTCGGTATCGTCGCTGACCACGATGAAATGGTCATAGCCGTTCTCCAGCGTCACCTGCGCTGCCCGCAATAGAAGGGCGTTTTCCACCTGCTCCCTGTCGGTCAGCGAATTGCCGCGGAAGGAGATGCGGTAGCGATCCTCCTCGATCTTCTGGTCGGCAAAGCCGTAGCGTCCGTCACCGATCGGCTCGAAAGGGGTCGGCGTCGCACAGGCCGCCAGGGCCATGGCACCGATGAGGCTGAGAAATCGTTTTCTGGTCATACCCACTCCTTAACAGGTCCCGCGTTCCCCCGCGATCTTTCACCGCGCAAGAAAACACTACCTCACACCGGAACGTTACG
Source organism: uncultured Caulobacterales bacterium (assembly GCA_964556115.1). Taxonomy (GTDB): domain Bacteria; phylum Pseudomonadota; class Alphaproteobacteria; order Caulobacterales; family Parvularculaceae; genus Parvularcula. Next base: position 211,250 of record CAZKVC010000003.1, on the reverse strand, counting down.
GCATGAGCGCTTGGTATGGATTTAGTCGAATTTGACGCACCGTCAGCCCTTCCCAAGGATCATCCCCCGGTCGTCCATGGCCGTGTGGGTGTCCTGCTGATCAATCTCGGCACCCCGGACGCGCTGACCGTGCCCGCGGTGAAGCGCTACCTCGCCGAGTTCCTCTCCGACAAACGGGTGGTCGATTACCCTTTTGCCGTCTGGCAGCCGGTCTTGCGCGGGATCATTCTGAACACACGGCCGCCCAAGACGAAGGCGGCCTATGCCAAGATCTGGGACCAGGAGACGGACGAAAGCCCACTTCGCCGCTACACCCGGGAACAGGCCGAGGGGGTGCGCGCCGCCCTGCCCGGCTCGGTCGAGGTGGACTGGGCGATGCGCTATGGCAATCCGGCGATCCCCGAGCGGCTCGACACGCTGCAGGAAAAGGGCTGCGAGCGCATCCTCCTCGCCCCCCTCTATCCGCAATATTCCGCGACGACGACCGGCACGGCCTGCGATGCGGCCTATCGCTGGGCGCTGCAGAAGCCCTGGCAGCCCGCCTTCCGGACCCTGCCCGCCTTCCATGACGATCCCGATCTGATCGATGCGTTGGCCAATCTTTGCCGGGAGCACGTGAAACCCGGAACCGAGCAGGTCATCCTGTCCTTCCATGGCCTGCCCGAGCGCTATTTCAGGGCCGGTGATCCTTATCATTGTCATTGCCAGAAGACGGCGCGCCTGATGCGCGAGGCCCTGGGTTGGAGCGAAGCCTTCGCCCCCACGGCCTTCCAGTCGAAATTCGGGCCGGAGAAATGGCTCGGCCCAGCCACCGAAGACCTCGTCATCGAGGCAGGCGAGGCCGGCAAGAAGAAGATCGCCGTTGTCACGCCCGGTTTCGTCTCCGACTGCATCGAGACACTTGAGGAAGTCGGGATCGGCCTGGCCGAGACTTTCGAGGAACATGGCGGCGAGGAGCTGACCGCGGTTCCCTGCCTCAATGCGTCGAGTGCGATGATCGGCGTTCTGACGAAGCTCATCAGGCGCGAGCTTGGCGGCTGGATCGGTCCCGAGGCGGAATGATCGTCTTCACCGCGCAGGACTTCAATCTCGATCTTCCCGAAGGCCACCGCTTCCCCGGACAGAAGTACCGCCTTCTGGAAGAAAAGCTGGTGCGCGACGGCGTTCTTCACCGTGAGATGCTGCGCCAGTCGCCGCTCGCCAGCGATGAAGAGCTTCTGAGTGTCCATGAGGAAAGCTATCTCAGCAGCCTTGAGGATGGCTCCATCGAGCACCGGGCCATGCGCCGGATCGGCTTTCCGTGGTCAGAGCAGATCCCGAGGCGGGGGCGTCGCACCGTCGGCGGTCAGATCGCCGCCGCAAAGGAAGCCCTGCGGACGGGGCTTTCAGGACAGCTCGCCGGGGGCACCCATCACGCCCATCCTGGCTTCGGCTCGGGCTTCTGCATTTTCAACGACCAGGCGGTCACGGCTACAATCCTCTTGCAGGAGGGTCTCGCCGAGCGGATCGGGATCATCGACCTCGACGTTCATCAGGGCGACGGCAACGCCGCCGTTCTGGGGGAGCGTGACGACTGTCTGATCCTCGACGTCTACGGAGCGAAGAATTTTCCGTTCCGCAAGGTGCCCGCCCATATCAACATTCCGCTCGAAGATGAGTGCGGGGACGCGGCCTTCCTCGGCGCGATCGAAGGGCGGCTTCAGACGGTCTGGGATTTCGCCCCCGACATCGTCCTCTACCAGGCCGGGGTCGACCCCCTCGTCCATGACCGGCTGGGGCGGCTCGACATTTCCTTCGAAGGCCTGATGGCGCGCGACCGCATGGTGCTCGAAGGATGCAGGAAGCGCGGCATTCCCTGCTCGATGGCCATTGGCGGCGGCTATTCCGAGCCGATCGACGCCACCGTCACCGCTTACGCCAACACCTACGAAGTCGCCCGCGACGTCTACGGATGGTAGTCAGCCAAGGAGCGCCGCGAGAGCTTCGATCTGATCGTCCGTGGTCTCCCAGCTCGTCACGAAGCGCCTGGCTTCCCCGCCATAAGGATCGCCTGGCTGCACCCAATCGTAGAATTCCGCGCCTGCCGCCCGAAGGCTTTCGGCACGCGCCTCCGGCATGCGGACGAACAGCTCGTTGATCTCAGGCCTGACCAGGACCTCGCAATCGCTGAGTGGCTCGAAGAGATCCGCGAGGCGGCGGCACTGGCGGTGCGCCTTCGCCGCCAGATCGAGCCAGAGATCACCTTGGAAATAGGCAGGCCATTGGGCCGAGAGGAAGCGCTGCTTGGACATGCCGAGCCCCGCCCTTTTGGCGCGGTAGGTCAGTTCTTCGCGGCGCGCGGGGTCGAAGACGATCACGGCCTCCGCCTGAAGGCAGCCATTCTTGGTGCCGCCGAGACAGAGGATATCCACCCCGGCTTTCCAGGTCAGCTCCGCCGGACTGGCGCCCGTTGCATTCAGCGCCCCGGCGAAACGGGCGCCGTCCATATGCGTTTCGAGACCGAAGCCCTTCGCCCATTCCGTCAGCGCACCGATTTCCGTTGGTGTATAGGCCGTTCCCCATTCCGTGGCCTGGGTGAGGCTGAGGGCTGACGGTTTCATACGGTGCGCCATCGGCGGGTCATAAGGCGCCATGGCTTCGTCAAGGGTCGCCGGGGTCAGCTTGCCGAAATCCCCCTTGGCCGGGATCAGCTTGGCGCCGCCGGTGTAGAATTCCGGCGCGCCGCACTCGTCGATCAGGACGTGCGCATGCCCATGGCAGAAAATCGCACCGTAAGGCGGGGTCAGCAGGGAAAGGGCAATGCCGTTTGCAGCCGAACCCGTCGGAACGAAGGCCAGCGCCACGTCCGTTTCGAAAACGTCCGAGAAGAGATTGAGGACGTTCTTCGTCACCGCATCGTTGCCGTAAGCCGGCGCGAAACCGCCATCGGCCTCGCGCACCGCTTCCATCACCTGCGGATGCACCCCGCCCCAATTGTCCGAGGTGAACAGCATCAGATCGAGGTTCCCATCAGGCGGCGGCAGAGATCATCGAGCTGGTCGAGGTTCTGATAGCTGAGGACCATGCGGCCTGCGCCCGACTTGCCCTTGCGGGTGATGTCGACGTCGAGGCCGAGGGTCTCGTGAAGGTCCTGTTCGAGAGCGCGGGTATCGGCGTCCTTGACCGCCCGGTCGACGGCTTTCCTGACCTTGTCGGGCGATCCATCGTTCGCCGCCTGGGCCACCATGGCTTCGGTGGCCCTGACCGAGAGATCCTGGGCAACGACCCTCCTCGCGGCGGCCACAGGGTCGTCCGCACCGAGAAGGGCCCTGGCGTGTCCCATGCTCAACTCCCCGGCCGTGACCATGGCGCGAACCTCGTCCGGCAGGCCGGTCAACCGCAGCATGTTGGCGACATGGCTTCGGCTCTTGCCCACCGCATCGGCGATCTCGGCAGGCTTTTTCCCGTAAGCCCGGTAGAGCCGCTGATAGCCGTCCGCTTCTTCCATCGGATTGAGGTCCACACGCTGCACGTTTTCGATGAGGGCGATCTCGGCCGAGACGCCTTCCTCCACGTCCTTGACGAGCGCGGGGATCGCATGAAGCCCCGCGCGCTGGGCTGCCCGCCAACGCCGCTCACCGGCGATGATGAGATAGCCGCTGCCGCCATGGTTCTTCCGCACAAGGATCGGCTGCAGGACCCCGCGCGATGCGATCGACTGCGAAAGGGCCTCGAGATCGTCCTCGGCGAACGCTTTTCTTGGCTGAGCCTTGTCCGGCGCAATGTCCGCGATGGGCAGTTCGGAGGCCGAAGCGGTTTCCTGGTTCGGCATGTCACCAAGGATCGCTTCGAGCCCGCGTCCAAGACCTTTCTTTGCCATCACGCGGCCCTCTCTCTTCCGATCACTTCACTTGCTAGCTGAACATAGGCCTGGCTGCCGGCACACCGCAGATCATAAAGAAGCGCCGGTTTGCCGTGGGACGGCGCCTCGGAGATACGCACGTTGCGGGGGATTGCAGTACGGTAGACCTTGTCGCCCAGATGCGCCCGGACATCGGCCTCGACATCCGCACTCAGATTGTTGCGGCGGTCATACATGGTCAGGACCACACCCTGCAGCTCGAGCCCAGGGTTAAGACGCGTACGGACGGTCTCGATGGTGCGCATGATTTGCGAGAGGCCTTCGAGCGCGAAGAACTCACATTGAAGCGGTATCAGTACAGCATTTGCCGCTGCCATGGCACCGACCGTCAGAAGACCCAGGGAAGGCGGGCAGTCGATCAGCACATAGGTCAGGTTAGGTCTTTTATGCGCAAGCGCCCCGATCGCTTCCTTGAGGCGGTAGTGGCGCCTTCCATCCTCGAGAAGTTCTATCTCCGCGCCCGCCAGTGCCATATCGGCGGGAGCCACGGACAGGCGGGGGACTGTCGTCTGGACCAAGGCGTCGGTGAGGTCAGCGTCTCCCGTGAGAACGTCGTAGGTGGTCGCCTTACGATCGCTCATCGCGACACCGAGCCCTGTGGATGCATTGCCTTGTGGGTCGAGATCGAGAAGCGCGACCTCCTCGCCCACCGCCGCCAGCGCCGTCGAGAGATTGATCGCGGTTGTGGTTTTACCGACGCCGCCCTTTTGATTGGCGACCGCGAGCACGCGTAACTTGCTCATGAACCGTGCATATCCCTCATCATTTTCGGCGCGGCGAACGAATTAGGAGGATCGTCGCTTCAGGATCGGTTTCGCTGCGCTCGCGCCGGAGGTCAAATGACCATTCTTCACAGGCAGCATCGATTTCTTCGTGGGCGCGCCGGCCTTTCGGGAAGACCATCATTCCATCTTCAGCTAAAAGCGGCGCGGCAAGACCGATCAGGGTGGGAAGTGCAGTAACAGCCCTCGCCGTGATGACATCGAACGGGCCGAGCCGACGGAGATTCTCAGCCCGATCATGATGGACGGTCAGGTTGATCAGCCCGCAAGCCTTCGATGCCGCCTGTAAAAATCGAGCCTTCTTGCCGACGCTGTCGACAGCCGTAAAAATGCGGCGAGGGGAACGTTCGAGACTGAGGATCGCGAGCGGAACGACGGGAAAGCCCGCTCCCGAACCGATATCGAGGAAAGTCTGGGCTTCTGAAGGCAGGAATGGCAAGAGTTGGGTGCTGTCATGGTAGTGCCGCTCCCACCTCTCTGGAATGCTGGAACGGGCGACAAGATTGGTGTGCTCTGCCGTTTCCACGAAAAGTTGGTCATAGGCAACGAGCCGCTCACGCTCGGAAGACGTAGCGTTCGCCCGGCGGCAGATATCATCAAGCTGCACGGCGGCTTTTCTTCAGGTGAACCAGGATCAGTGAAAGTGCCGCCGGCGTCATGCCCTCAATCCTGCTGGCCTGGCCGAGCGATTCCGGGCGAACGGCGGACAGGCGTTCAAGAAGCTCGTTCGACAGGCTACCTAACACCGCATAGTCGAAATCTGCCGGGATCATGAGGTCTTCTTCCCGCTTGAACGCTTCGATCTCAGCGTTCTGGCGGTCCAGAAACCCTGCATAGACCGCGTCAGCTTCAAGTTTGGCTCGCGTGTTGGGGTCCAAGTCCTTGAAATTCGGAAAGAGCGGTAAAAGCTCGTCGAACTCGACACCGGGCAAGCCCAATAAGTCCAGGAACGATCGGCGGCGACCGTCCAGTTTGACACGTAGGCCCGCCGCCTGCGCTTCATTCGGTGTTATGCGTGGTTCAGCGGCGGACGTCCGTAGCGTGTTCCACCGCTTTTGTTTCACGTGAAACAATTCGGCGCGCCGAGAACCGACCAGACCGGTTGCGATTCCGATTGATGTGAGGCGGTCATCCGCATTATCGGCACGTAGGCTCAGGCGATATTCCGCCCTGGAGGTGAACATCCTATAAGGCTCGGAAACGCCGTGACTGATCAGATCATCGATCAGAACGCCAATATAGCCCTGACTCCGGTCAACCCGTACCGGGTTACCGGGATCGGCCGCGTTCGCTCCGGCAATCAGCCCTTGCGCCGCCGCTTCCTCATAACCTGTCGTCCCGTTGATTTGACCGGCGAAATAAAGGCCGGGCATGGCTCTGAGTGCGAGGCTGCGTTCGAGAGCCCTCGGATCAACGTAGTCGTACTCGATTGCATAACCGGGCTCGAGTATCTCGGCCCGCTCAAGCCCCTGGATGGTCCGAACGAACGCTTCCTGTACATTGGCCGGAAGGGAGGTCGAAATCCCATTCGGATAGACAGTGTGGTCATCGAGCCCCTCTGGCTCAAGGAACACCTGATGGCTCGACTTGTCGGGGAACCGTACAATCTTGTCTTCGATGGAGGGGCAGTAGCGTGGTCCCCTACCGCTGACCTTCCCGCCGTAAACCGCTGACCGTTCAAGGTTTTCCGCGATGATCCTGTGGGTTATCTCGTTCGTGGTGGTTATCCCGCAAGAAATCTGGGGCACCGAGATTTCATCAGTCAAGAAAGAGAAGGGTACCGGTGTGATGTCGGCTTCCTGTGAGTCGATCCTCTCCCAATCGATCGTGCGCCCATCCAACCTTGGCGGCGTCCCAGTCTTCAACCGACCGAGCGGTAGGCCGAGCTCCTCCAACCGGATCCCAAGGGCTTTAGCCGGTGCATCCCCTAACCGGCCAGCCTCGATCCTTTCATCACCCCGATGGATGACCCCCCGAAGGAACGTACCCGACGTCAGAACCACGGCATCAGCTTCCACGTGTTCGCCGCTGCCCAGGACGACACCTCCACAGACGCCATTCCGAACGATCAGGTCATTGACGGCGGCCTCCCGCACTTCGATTTCCTGCTCCGCGGCGATCAGCTCTTGGATAGCCTTCCGGTAAAGTTTGCGGTCGGCTTGCGCTCGAGGGCCCCTGACTGCAGGACCTTTGGAACGATTCAGCAACCTGAATTGAATGCCTGAACGGTCAATCGCCCGGCCCATCAGCCCATCCAGCGCATCGATCTCGCGGACGAGGTGCCCCTTGCCGACCCCACCGATCGCAGGGTTACAAGACATCACCCCGATTTTGGCGGCATCATGCGTCATGAGAATGACCCGGGCACCGCGACGCGCTGCAGCGGCGGCCGCTTCACACCCAGCGTGGCCGCCGCCAACCACGATAACCTGATGCTGCTGTTTCACGTGAAACACCTATTTCCCAATACAGAAAGACGAGAAGATATCTGACAAGATATCGTCGGGCGCAATCCTCCCTACAAGACTTTCAAGTTGCGTGGTGGCCGCACGCAACGTTTCAGAACCGAGCTCCGGACCGAAGCGCACCTTCTCCTCGAAGGTGGCGAGTATCTCTGCAGCTCTGGAAAGCAATGCCACCTGGCGACCACCGTGAGCCAATCCGGGTTGCGCGAAACTCTGGAGCCATTCCCCAACTGCTTGGTCGAGAAACTCGGTTCCCACCCTTTCCTTCGCGGCCAGATGCACCACTGCGCCGTCCCTCCAACCGTTTCCAGCCATCGTCCGCACAGTCAAATGCGGCCGTCGAGTGTACTCAGCCAGCCAACCAGGAAGCTCCTCTGCACCAGACGGATAGCAAAGAAGGAGAAGATCGGCGTCGTCAGCTGCCTTTGCGGCGCGCCGGATGCCCTCTTCTTCGATTTCGTTCGAAGCCTGTTCCCGCACGCCAGCCATATCCAGAAGCGTGACCCGGTGCCCATGCCACTCAAGAACGGCTGCCAGCACATCGCGGGTGGTCCCGGCTTCGGGTGACACAATGGCCCGTTCTTCCTTCACCAAAGTGTTGAAGATCGTACTTTTTCCGGCATTTGGCGGCCCGATCAGGGCTATGGTCGTCCCCCCGGCAATGCGCTCAGCCCCTTTCGCTTCGGTCAAAACCGCTTCGAGGCCCGCTTTCACCCTTCGAACATAGGGAAAGGCGCCGGAAGCGATGGTTTCCGGTACGTCTTCCTCGTCCGGAAAGTCCACAGCGGCGTCAAGCTGGGCCATGGCCGCAATAAGATCTCCCCGCCACTCTTCCGCTTTTTCGCGCAGCCCCCCTGAAAAACGGTTCCGGGCCTGGCGGTGTTGAAGACTGGTCTCTGCTTCGAGAAGATCGCTGAGCCCCTCAACCTCTGTAAGGTCCAGCTTCCCGTTGCGGAAGGCGCGCCATGTGAAAGCGCCCGCCTCTGCGGCTTCGCAGCCGAGCCCTGCCAGCCGTTCGGACAGCGCAGCCTCTACCGCAAGCGACCCGTGAAGCTGCAGCTCAGCGACGTCCTCTCCGGTGAAACTGTTCGGCCCTGGAAACCAGAGCACGATGCCGTCGTCTATTGTCGCACCGTCCGCGTCCCGCACCAATGCCCTCGCGGCGTAGCGCGGCTTGGGAATGCGTCCGGTCAGGGTCTTGAGAACAGGCCCGGCTTGCGGGCCCGAAATCCGGAACACCGCGACCCCTGCCCGACCTCCGCCCGATGCCCGCGCGAAGATAGTGCTCGTGCTCAATCCGTGGAGGCTTTCGTGGCTTGTGCAAAGGCCGCCTGCATGACTTCGAGAGACTGCCCCCCGGTTGTCATCGCCCTTTCCCAGAACCGTACCGGGTCCGAAAGAGTATCGACGTGCTCTTGCATTTTCGTGGTCAAACTGTCGGTGATGACCTTGTTGACAGGATCTAAGTCAGGCAGCCCGAGGAAGCTGCGGGCTTCCCGAGGCGTGCAGTCGATGTCGATGGAAATCTTCATGCCGACAGGCGAACGCCTCCAGGGGGCCCCTGTCAAGCATGCGGTGCTCAGGTGTTCATCGAATCGAAGAAGTCCTGATTGGTTTTCACCTGCCTGAGCTTCTCAAGGAGGAATTCGATCGAATCCTGCGAGTTCATCGGGGACAGGATACGGCGCAGAACGAAGATCTTGCCGAGCTCGTCCTTCGGCACCAGCAGGTCTTCCTTCCGGGTGCCGGACTTCGCGATGTCGATCGCCGGGAAGATCCGCTTGTCTGCCACCTTGCGGTCGAGAACGATCTCGGAGTTGCCCGTGCCCTTGAACTCTTCGAAGACCACCTCATCCATACGGGAGCCGGTATCGATCAGTGCGGTGGCGATGATGGTGAGCGAACCGCCCTCCTCGATGTTCCGGGCTGCGCCGAAGAAGCGCTTGGGACGCTGCAGCGCATTCGCGTCGACACCGCCGGTCAGAACCTTGCCGGAGCTCGGGACCGTCGCATTGTAGGCGCGGCCAAGACGCGTGATCGAGTCGAGCAGTATGACCACATCGCGGCCGTGCTCGACCAAACGCTTCGCCTTTTCGATAACCATTTCAGAGACTTGAACGTGACGTGTGGCCGGCTCATCAAAGGTCGAGCTGACCACCTCACCCCGGACCGATCGCTGCATGTCGGTGACTTCCTCGGGCCGCTCGTCGATCAGCAAAACGATGAGATAGCTCTCGGGATGGTTCGACGTGATCGCATGGGCGATGTTCTGGAGGAGGACGGTCTTGCCGGTCCTTGGCGGCGCCACGATCAAGCAGCGCTGCCCCTTTCCGATCGGCGCGACGATGTCGATCACCCGGTGGGAAAGATCGCGCTTCTCCTTGCCGGAGAGAACTTCCGGCGTGATCACTTCCATCTTCAGCCGCTCATCAGGATAAAGCGGTGTCAGGTTGTCGAAGTGAACCTTGAGGCGCGCCTTCTCCGGCTCCTCGAAGTTGATGGTGTCGAGATTGGTCAGGGCGAAATAGCGCTCGCCGTCCTTGGGACTCCGGATATCGCCTGAGACCGTGTCGCCGGTTTTCAGCGTATACTTCCGGATCATTTGCGGGCTGACATAAATGTCGTCCGGGCCGGCGAGATAGTTGGCGTCGGCTGACCGCAGGAAGCCGAAACCGTCAGGCAGAATCTCAAGAACCCCAGAGCCTTTGATTTCAACGTCTTCCTCGGCCAACTCGCGAAGGATGGCGAAAAGGAGATCCTGTTTCCGCAGGGCCGAAGCGTTGTCGACGCCGATCTCTTCGGCGAAGCTGACGAGGTCCTGGGGTGTCTTTTCCTTGAGTTCGTCAAGGGTCATCGATTCGGGGAGCATGGCGGTCCAGACGGGTAGGCGGCCTTGGTGGCGCGTCGGGGACGTGAAGGGGGAAACAACAGCGGACAAGAACTGCCGCTTCGCATCGCCCAATAAGCCTGTCCGCCGCCGAGGTCAAGAAACCTGACCCGATCTGAACCTTAGAAAAGCAGAAGCAGCAGGGTATAAAGCAGGACCCCGATGATAATCAGGACCGGATAGAAACCGCCGCCCAGGCTCGCCCGGGTCTGCTCCGACACCCGGTGCAGGAGCTGGGGCCAGGTGTAGCTCACGAAATCGCCCTGGCTCATCATGATGATCTCCTTCGAGCCTTCCTCGATCACTGGGAGGTGGCGAAAGCGCTCGTTGGACATGATGCGCAGCCAGTCGAGAAGATCGTCATCGACCGAAGCGACACGCACGTCGCTGGTCATCACCTCGCGAAGGGGGGTGGTCGCCGGATCCTTGCCAGCGGCAATGACCCGGCGCATGAGGTCGCGTTCCGAGAAGATGCCCACCAGCTTGCCGTGCTCGTCAGTGATGGCGCTGGCGCCGTAATTCTTGGCTGCCATCGCATCGACGGCTTCCTTGACCATGCGGTTCTGCTCGAATTGCAGGGCAGGGGACTTCTGCTGGTACTCCGGACGTTCCTTGATGATCATCGGTTTCCTCCGCGGTTCCCGGATAGTGCGTGAACATCTCGAGCGGGCCGATGGTTCTGGTCCTTATTGACGCGGGTGTGATCCGGTCAGTTGATGAACGGCTTCAGGATGACCATCGCGACGATGATTGTCAGGAGGACGAAGGGTGCCTCGTTGATCATGCGCCAGAACCGTTCTGTCCGCGGTGTCTGACCGGCCGCGAATTTCTTCCGGCTCGCGGCGTAGAAGCCGTGAAGTCCCGTCATCGCGAGAACCGCAGTCAGCTTGATCAGGAACCAGCCATCGTTGCCCCAGTCCGGCGCGATCCCAACGAGGATCAGACCGAACAGCCAGGTGGCGATCATCGCCGGGTTCATGATGAGCTTGAGAAGCTTCTTCTCCATCACCGAGAAGAGCCGCACTGCCTCCCCCCCGGCTTCGGTCTGATGGTGGTAGACGAAGATGCGCGGCAGGTAGAGCATCCCTGCCATCCACGCCGTGAAGCTGAGGATGTGGGCGATCTTGAACCAGTCATAGAGCGGGGCGAGAAAGGTCATCGCGCGCCCTTACGCCCCGCGTACGATCTTGACCAGTTCGGCGACATGCTCCGGCGGTGTTTCGGGAACGAAACCATGCCCGAGATTGAAGAGGTACGGAACGCCTTCGAAGGTTTTCAACAGATGCTCGGCGGCGCGGCGCATGGTCTCTCCGCCAACCACCACTGCCAGCGGGTCGAGACCGCCCTGTAGGACCTTGTGCGGTGATAGCCGCTCCCTGGCCCAGGCCATGGGCATGGCGGTGTCCAGGGCGAGGGCATCGAAGGCCTCTTCCCGGGCGACCTTTTCGTAGAGCGGGCCGGAGCCTTTCGGGAAATAAAGGACCGGGACGTCGCAGGCCGCCTTTACCCGCTCCGCGATCTTCCGGTTGGGTTCGAGACAGAGCCGGTCGAAGAGATCCTCGGGCAACCCGCCGGCCCAGCTGTCGAAAAGCTTCAGCGCGTTCGCACCGGCCTTGGCCTGGCCGATCAGATAGGCGCTCGTCGCATCGACCAGCTTCTCCATCAGTTCGTCGACGAAGCCCGGGTTCTGGTAGACCAGCTGGCGGGCGGCGGAGGGATCCTTCGTCCCCTGGCCGTTGATCATGTAGGTCGCGACGGTCCAGGGAGAGCCGGCGAAGCCGATCAGCGCCTTGTCCTCGGGAAGCCGCTCGCGCACCCGGGCGACGGTTTCCATGACAGGCTGCAGGACCTCCGACGGCTTCTCCGCATCGAGAGCGCGGGGACGGCCATCTTCGAAAAGCGGCGCGAGCTTCGGGCCTTCGCCTTTGACGAAGCTGACGGTCTGACCCATCGCATGGGGGATCAGAAGAATGTCAGCGAAGAGGATGGCCGCATCCATACCGAACCGCCTGATCGGCTGCAGGGTCACCTCGGCTGCGTCCTCGGGATCGAGGCAGAAGGAGATGAAGTCGGGCTGCCTTGCTCGAACAGCCCTGTATTCGGGAAGGTAGCGCCCCGCCTGACGCATGAACCACATGGGCGGCGAGCTTTCGGTCTGACCGCGTAGGACCGACATGAAGCGCATCGCAGATCCAATCCTTAATCAAATATGAATCCGACTCGGAGTCCTAAGCCGGGGGAAACTGTGGGTAAGACCGGGAAGGGCCAGTTGCCAACAGTTTTCACATAAAGCCTGTTCGGGAGCGGAACGGGTTTTCGACTCTCCGCCGCTTTGGACTCCCGGGGTCAACGGCCAGTTTTCGACTCACGCGTTCGTGAATCGCACAGCAGCGCTGAGAAGAATCTTTTCCTGTGGGAAAAAGCGGAAGTCTCGGCAGGGCTGAGGATGATTTTGCCGCCTGACCGGGCTAAGGGCGTAAACCCCGAGTTCCTAACAACCGGTAAACGCATGGATCAGCTCGCCGCCGCGCCCCGCTCGCGGCAACGCACATTCTTTCACGTCCATCTCGTCTCGGACTCGACGGGCGAGACACTCAGCGTACTGCTCAAATCGGTGGCAGCCCGCTTTCCAAGCGCTAAGCCTTTGGAACACGTCGCCTCACTGGTCCGAAGCCATACCCAGCTCGACAAGGTCCTGGCGCGAATCGAGCAGGCACCCGGTCTCGTCATGTATACGGTGGTGGACCGGTCCATGCGCCGCAGGCTCGAAGTGAAATGCGCCGAGCTTCAGGTCCCGGCGATCTCCTGTCTCGACCCGCTTCTCAACGCCTTTGCGGAATATCTCGGCCTCGAGCAGACCACCCAGGCGGGCCGCCAATATGAGCTGAACGAGGATTATTTCCGGCGCATCGGCGCCATCGACTACACCCTCGCCCATGATGACGGGCAGATGGCCTGGGATCTCGAAACGGCCGATGTGGTCCTCGTCGGGGTCAGCCGGACATCGAAGACGCCGACCTGCATGTATCTTGCGAACAAGGGCATCAAGGCGGCGAACATCCCGCTCGTGCCAGGGATCGACCCGCCGCCCGAGCTCCCCAATCTCAGAAAGCCGCTGGTCGTCGGACTGACGGCCAATCCCGACCGCCTGAGCCAGATCAGGACCTCGCGGCTCAGCAATCTCGATTCCGAAGAACGGGCACGGAGCTATACCGACGCGGAGAAAGTCCGTGAGGAGATCGTCAAGGCGAAACGCTACTTTGTCAGGAACGAGTGGCCGGTGATCGACGTGACCAAGCGTTCGGTGGAGGAGACGGCCGCAAAGATCCTGACCCTTCTCTCGATCAGGCGCGGGGGCGATGCATGAGCGGGCTCGTTCTTGCATCCGGCAGCGCCTCGCGCCGTCAGATCCTCGAAGGCGCCGGGATCGCCTTCGAGACCCAGCGCCCACGGGTTGACGAAGAAGCCCTGAAACCGGGCTTTGCCGGCAAGTCCCCGGCCGAGCTCGCACTTTGCCTTGCGCGGGCCAAGGCAGCGAGCATCGAAGCGCCGGGACAGATCGTCCTCGGCGCCGACCAGGTGCTCGAGTTCGAAGGCCGCAGCTTCGACAAGCCCAAGGACCGGGCGGAGCTTCACGAGAGGCTCGAAGCCATGGCAGGCAGGACCCATTTCCTGCGCGGCGGCGCGGTCCTGATGCGTGGCGGCGCGGTCCTCGCCGAGATCACCGACAGCGCGGCCCTGACCATGCGGAACCTCACGCCAGACGAGATCAAAGCCTATCTCGACGCGGTCCCGGCGGAGGTTCTCAACACGGTCGGCGGGTACATGCTCGAAGGCGAGGGCGCGCGCCTCTTCGAAAAGGTCGAAGGCGACTTCTTCTCGATCCTCGGCCTGCCGCTCTTCCCCGTTCTCGATGTCCTGCGCCGCGAAAGGGCGATCGCGTTTTGATCCTGATCGGGCTCATCGGGCATCCGGTGGGGCAGAGCCTTTCGCCCCTGATTCATGAGACATGGCTTGCCGAAAAGGGTCTCGAAGGACGGTATCAGGCGCTCGACGTTTCGGCGGAAGAGCTTGGAGGGACGATCCGAAGGCTGGCCGAAGCGGGCTGGCGCGGCGTCAATGTCACGATCCCTCACAAGGAAGCGGCGCTCCTGGTCTGTGACGAGCTGACCGAGGCAGCGGAAGCGATCGGCGCGGTCAACTGCCTGACCTTTGAAGGTGGCCGCATCCTCGGTGACAACACCGACTGGCGGGGCTTCGAGGCAGCGCAGCGATCCCTGATCCCGCTGGCGCCGGATGACCATGCGGTGGTCCTTGGCGCGGGCGGGGCGGCGGCAGGTATCATCCACGCGTTGAAGCGCGCCGGATGCGCCATCACTGTCCTCAACCGCACCCGTGCCAAGGCTGAAAGGTTCGGTGGCGTTGCCGTGAGCGACTGGGCCGAGCGCGCGACGATTGCCAGCCGTGCTGACCTCCTCGTCAATACCACCTCCCTCGGCATGGCAGGTCAGCCGACGCTCGACCTCCCATTCGAAGAAGGCGCTCCGCAGGCCGTGATCGACATCGTCTACAAGCCCCTGAAGACGGACCTGCTTGTCCGCGCCGGGAAAAAGGGCGCCTTGGTCCAGAACGGCCTGCCGATGCTCCTTCATCAGGCGGCACCCGCCTTTTCACGCTGGACCGGGGCTTCGCCAGCAGACCCTGCTGCCCTCCTGACGCGTCTTGAGGGAGCCGCCACATGATCAGGATCGGGCTCACCGGCTCCATCGGCATGGGAAAGAGCACAACGGCGCGGCTTTTCGCCGAAGAGGGGGTGCCCGTCTGGGACGCCGACAGCGCGGTTCACAGGCTCTACGCGCCCGGCGGTGAAGGGACGAAAGCGGTCGCGGAGCGGTTCCCCGGCGCGCTGGGGTCCGATGGCGCGGTCGATCGCGAAGCACTTTCGAAGATGGTGCTGGGCCGACCTGACGACCTCAGGGCGCTCGAGGCCATCATCCACCCGCTCGTGCGCCTGGATCAGGAAGCCTTCCTGCAGAAAGCCGAGGCGGACGGCGCTCCGCTCGTCCTTCTCGATATCCCCCTTCTTGCCGAAGGCGGGATGGCGGGGCTCTTCGACGAGGTCGTCGTGGTCACGGCGGACGAAGCCGTGCGGCGCGAGCGGGTCCTTCAGCGATCCGGCATGACCGAGGCGAAACTGGACGCGATCCTCGCCCGCCAGGCAGATGAGGCTTCGCGCCTCGACATCGCCGACCACGTCATCAGGACGGATGACGGCATCGACGTGGCACGCGAAGAGGTCCGTTCGATCCTGACCGGGATTCGGGAAAAGCACGGGCTTTCCAAAACCACCCGAACGGGCCTTGATTGAACCATGCAGCGCAAGATCATTTTCGATACCGAAACGACTGGTTTCTCACCTCAGGAGGGCGACCGCCTGATCGAGATCGGGGCGATCGAGATGGTCGACGGAATCCTGACCGGGCGCAGTTTCCACCGCTACGTGAACCCCGAACGCGACGTGCCTCTCGAAGCCTATCGGGTGCACCAGATCTCGACCGAGTTCCTGCGCGACAAGCCACTCTTCAAGGACCCGGAGGTGGGCGAAGCCTTTCTCGCCTTCATCGAAGATGCCGAGCTGATCGCTCACAATGCGCCCTTCGATATCGGCTTCGTCAATTTCGAGCTCGAACATGCCGCGCTGCCGCGCCTGCGCAACAAGGTCATAGACACGGTACCGATGGCCCGGCGGAAGTTTCCGGGCGCGCCGGCATCGCTCGATGCGCTGTGCCAGCGTTTCGGCATCAGCAAGGCCGAACGCGAAGAAAAGGGCCACGGCGCGCTTCTCGACTCGGAGCTTCTCGCCCGGGTCTATATCGAGCTGACCGGAGGCGCCCAGGGCGGGCTATCGCTCGAGCCTCTCAGGAGCGGGAATGAGCGCAATGCGAGCGGCGGGGACATGGTGACCTATCAGCGGCCGCGCCCCCTCAAACCGCGTCTCACCGAAGACGAAAAAGCCGCGCATCAGGCCTTCGTGGCCGAGCTTTCCGACCCGGTCTGGAGTCGCAGCTAGGGCTTCAAAGACCGCTCGGCGGGTCGATCTTGAGAATGCCGTGCTCCTGCCGGTCCTTCAGGACGCGCCGGACGGTGTCCTCGGTCACCCGGTCGTCTCCCGCTGCGAAAGCGTAGACGAAGGCCGTATCCGCCAGGATATTGATCTGACGGGGAATGCCGTTCGAGCCGTCATGGATGCGGTCCACCGCATCCAGGTCGAACATTTCCGGCTGCCCGCCCGCGGCCACGAGCCTTGCGCCGATATAGTCCCCGGTCTCTCCGCGGTTGAAGGCGCGAAGGTGGTAGTGAGCGACGACCCGCTGCCTGAACTGGGCCAGTTGGGGCATGTTCAGGAGGGCGCCCAGTTCGGGCTGGCCGAAAAGGACGAGCTGCAGGACCGGACGCCCGCCGGACTGGCGTTCGGCCAGGACCCGGACGCGCTCGAGAAGCCTCGGTTCGAGAAGCTGGGCTTCGTCGATGAAGAGGACGGCTTTGCGGCCGGCGTGACGGTTCTGGGTCAGGAACTTGTCAAGCTGGCCGAGGGATTGGCTCGCCGATGTCGACTTCGTCTCGATACCGAAACCATAGAGAATCCATTTTGCGACATCGTCTTCATAGCCGATGTCGCCGGTCAGGGCGCCGAAGCGGTTACCGTCCTTATGCCGCCGCGCGAGATCGTGCAGCAGGGTGGTCTTGCCCGAACCGATCTCGCCGGTGATCACCACCGTCCCGTTGCCCGATGTCAGGCCGTAGGCCAGCATGGTGCGGGCCATCTTGTGCCCATCCGACCAGAACAGCATGTCCGGTTCGGGATGGCTCGCGAATGGCTTACGCTTCAGCCGGAAATGCTTCTCATACATAGTTTTGGTCTTCCATAGCCGCCGACGGCGCATGGCCGCCGGCGCTGCCAGAGCGATCAGTCGAGTTCGGCGAGTGCCTCGTTGATGGCTTCGTCATTCACCGTATCGGTCTTCCCGGGCGCTTCGAGCGCACGGGTCAGGGCATCGCGTGCCGTCTCCGTGTCACCATTTGCGGCGGCAATCACCCCCCGGTGGTAGAGAACTTCCGCATTGGGCCGGGCATTCGCCTCCGCCCTCGCGCTGAAACGCTCTGCGTTCTCAAGATCCCCGGTGCGGTAATAGGCCCAGGCCAGCGTATCGATGAAGAAGGGCTGCTCGCTGTCCTCGAACCTCTTGGCGATTTCGAGGGCTTCCGCCGGATCGTCCTCGCTGTCGAGAAGCAGGGCGGCGAGGTTGTTCGCCGCAACATCGTTCAGGGCGTTGTCCTCACGCAGCGAGCGCAGGAGGACCAGCGCTTCCTGCCGGTCGCCCGACTGGAGAAGAGCGTTCGACTTCAAAAGGCGAAGGCCCGCGCTGTTGTTCGCGTTCTCGATCCCGCGGTCGAGGGTGGCCATGGCCTCCTCGTTCCTCTCGCGGGATTGCTGGACGTTGTAAAGGTTGAGGTAGAGCGCTTCCTCGCTCGGGAAGGCCTCGACCCCGCGGCGGGCGGCTTCTTCTGCAGCCGCGAGGTCTTCCTGATTGACCTCGAGCTGGGTGAGAAGCGCGTAGGCATCGGCCTGCTCCCCTTCGCCGGCGATCTCTTCGAGATAGCTGCGAAGTTCGTCATTGCGGTCGAGCCTGGTGAGTGCCTCGCTGCGGATGCGCATGAGTGAGGCATCGACCTCCATCTCGCGTTCGTCGATGACGCCGAGCGCTTCCTCGTAGCGATCCTGCTGCAGAAGCGAGGTCGCCAGTATCCGCCGGGCGGCATCGTCTTCGGCGTTGGAGCGGAGAAGCGAGCGGGTCATGACCTCGGCTTCTTCGGGGCGGTTCTGGCTGAGAAGAACGGCTGCGCCTTCGCGCCTTGTCTGCGGGGTGGCGTCAGGGCCCTGCGAGTAGCGCAGGGTCAGCTCGGCCGCCTGCTCTGTGCGGCCATTGCGCAGAAGGACGCCCCGATAGGCGTTGAACAGGGGTTCGGAGAGACCGATCCGGTCGATCGCCTGGGCAAGCTGCGCCTCCGCGAAATTACCGCGGTCGTTGGCTTCATAGGCGAGACCGAGAAGGATCAGCGCCTGTTCCTTGTCCGGCTCGGCTGCGAGGGCGGAGCGCAGGGTCTCGATCGCGGTCTCGACGTCTTCTTCGGCAAGCTGGATCTTGCCCAGAACTGTAAGGGCGTCAGGGTCGGTATCGTCTTCTTCCAAGACAGCTTCGACGAGTTCCCGGGCCTCGCCGATCTCGCGGCGGGCAAAGGCGCGCTCGGCGAGCTGCACATTGGCGGTGGCGCGGACCTCTTCGGAGCTCTCCTCGGCGGATGCGAGACGTTCGAGTTCGGCTTCGCAGCGCTCGATCTCGCCGATCTGGCAAAGGAAGGAAGGAACGGCGAAGCGCAGCTGGCCATCGTCCTCGTAGGAGGCGACGATCTCGCGAAGCTCAGCCTCGGCAGCCTCTTCGCCTTCCTGCTCACGGACGATACCGACCACGCGTCCGACGGCGCGGGTGCGCTCCTCCAGAAGCGGCAGGGCAGCGCGGTATTGCGCCTCGGCATCCTCGAAACGCTGCTGGGCGAGAAGGAAATCCGCGAAACGCTCACGATAGAAGCCGTTCTCGGGATTGGCTTCGACGAGGGCAGCGAAGGTCTCTTCCATCATGCCGAGGTCCTGCTGGCGCTGGGCGAGGAGGAGCTTGACAACCAGAAGCGGCTCGTTGCCCGGATCGGTCGCGAGGCCTTCGTCGAGAATTTCCTGCGCCCGGCTGAACTCCTCGTCGCGGACATAGCGCGCCGCCAGGAGGTTGCGGATCTCGGCGTTGTCCGGCGCCTGGGCCAGGGCCTGCTCGAGCGTCTCGCTGGCCCCTTCGAGATTGTTCTGAAGGACCTGGGCTGCGCCCTTGACGGTCAGCGCCTCGACATTGCTCGGCTCTTTCTCGAGGGCCTGGTCGGCCCGGCGCATCGCCTCATCCGGCTCACCGGCGAGAAGGTTGAGACGCGCGAGCTTGGAAAGGGCTTCGACGTCACCGGGGACGTTGTTCAGAAGCCGCTGCAGGTAGCGCAGCTGATCGGCAAAGCGCTCCTCCTGTTCGGCGATCCGTGCGGCACCTCTCAGGGCAACGATATTGTTAGGATCGTTCTGCAGGGCGTTCTCGAACTGAAGGCGAGCGCGGCCAACCTCGCCCTCTTCGAGGTATTCCTGCGCGTTCTCCGCGAATTTGACGGCCTTTTCCTCGCTGCTTTCGCAGGCCACGAGGGTCAGTGCCAGAACCGACACGCCGAGAAGTTTGAAGGATTTCATGGTTCGTCCCCTTGCCTGATTTCAAGGCTTGTTCGTTCGTTCCGCCCGCGCTGCAGCTTTCATGCCGCCTGACCCCGGCGCTGTTATCGTTCTGGTTTCCGCGTCTAGCTGAAATCGTAGGCCCTGCCGCTCTTTTCCCAGTCGCCGTAACGGGTGGGTTCCGCAGGGCGGTCGCCTCCGTCAACTTCCCTGGGCATTTCGGCCGCGCGGGCGTCGATGGCGGCCCTGCGCTCACGCGCCTCGCGAAGGATCGCGATCTCTTTTTCCGTAAGCTTTCGACCATTGGCGAAAAGCGGGATGCCGTCCTCAGTGGTGGGGGGCGCTTCAGGCGCTTCGGCTTCCTTGGTCATGGCGAAGGTCTCGTTTCTTCTACGCGGTAAGCAGCTACCATTTAGTCTTCTTCGCAGCCCGGCGACACCCTCGGTAAGCGCCGCGCCTGAACCCTGGCAAGAGACCTTCCACTACGACGATTGTTTCGGTCCCGTATCCTTGTTGCCGCTGCCGGCTTCCGGGGTGAAGACCTTCACCTCGGCAGATTTCTTCGCCGCCTTCTTGGTAGCCTTCTTCGTGCTGCGCTTCTTCGTCGCCTTTTTCGCCGGCGCTTTCTTGGCGACCGGGATCTCGCCGACTTCGGGCTCGGGCTCGGCCGGCTCGACGTTCATGCGGCTCGGGGCCGGGGGAACGGGCGCGGGGTTGAGGCCTGAACTCATCGTATCGCCGACATTGTGGCCGTTCTGCAGATTGTCGTCGATCGAAAGGACGGCGATCACCAGCTCCGCGCCGACCCGCAACAAGAGAAGCGAAACGAAAAAGCGTAAGGGGATGAGCACCAGGAACTGTCCCAGATTGGGCCAGAAGCGATCGTCGAACATGGCGATCAGCGCCGCCACCATCTCGAAGAGGGTCGAGACGACGAGCAGGAACAGAAGCACGTAATAGACGAACTTCACGAGGCTGCGCCCCATATGTTCCTCGAAACTCAAGAAACGTCCCACCAGTTCCGACATCGAAGGCCTCCTTCGCCAAGGGTTTTTCTGGGGCTAGCCTGTCTGATGGCCGGGGTGAAGGCCGCTCGTCGCCGAAGGGCAGCCAGGCGGCCTCAATGCGCTTCCTGCCAGTTCGCGGCAGCCCGGGCGTCAACGTCGAGGGGCACGGAAATGTCGGCGACCGGCAGCGCCGCGGTCTCCATCACTTGCCGCACGAGAGCGCATGTCGCCTCCGCCTCGTCCTCGGGACATTCGAGGATGAGCTCGTCATGGACCTGGAGGAGGAGCTTCGCGCGAAGTCCGGCTTCCTGAAGAGCGGGAGGAACGCGCACCATGGCGCGCTTGACGATATCGGCGGCCGTTCCCTGGATCGGCGCGTTGATCGCCTGACGTTCCGCGAAGGCACGCATATTGGGCTGCTTGGCGTTGATCCCTGAAATATAGGCCTTGCGGCCGAAGATCGTCTCGGTGAAGCCGTTGGCCCGCGCTTCCGCCACGGTGTCGTCCATATAGCGGCGGATGCCCGGGAACTTCGCGAAGTAGCTTTCGATGTAATCGGCGGCCCGCCCGCGCTCGATCCCCAGCCGCGAGGAAAGCCCGAAGGCGGAGATGCCGTAGATGATGCCGAAATTGATGGTCTTTGCCGAACGCCGAAGATCGGTATCGACCTCGTCCAGCGCCACACCGAAGACTTCCGAAGCGGTGAGCGCGTGGACGTCGATCCCCTCGCGGAAGGCGCGTTTGAGTTCGGGAACATCGCCGATATGGGCAAGCAGCCTCAGTTCGATCTGCGAGTAGTCGGCCGAAACGAGCCGGTGGCCATCCTCCGCGATGAAAGCGCGGCGGATCTTGCGCCCCTCTTCGGTCCTGATCGGGATATTCTGAAGGTTCGGATCGTTCGAAGACAAGCGACCCGTATTGGTCGAGGCAAGAGAGAAGCTCGTATGAACGCGGCCGGTCTCGGGATGGATCGCTTCGATGAGAGCATCGGCATAGGTCGATTTGAGTTTCGACATCTGGCGCCAGCCAAGAACCGCGCGCGGCACCTCGTGGCCTTGCGCTGCGAGGTCTTCGAGAAGGTCCGCGCCAGTCGCCCATGCGCCGGTCTTGGTCTTCTTGCCGCCGGGCAGGCCGAGCTTGCCGAAGAGGACCTCGCCGATCTGCTTGGGTGAGCCGAGATTGAAAGCCTCGCCCGCAGCTTCGTGCGCCTGGTCCTCGAACATCGCCATTTTCTGGGCGAATTCGGAGGAAAGCCGCGAAAGCTCCTGGCGGTCCACCTTGATGCCCTCGCGCTCCATCGCGGCGATCACGGGGGGAAGGGGGCGTTCGATCCGCTCATAGACCGTCAGCATACTGTCTTCGATGAGCTTGTCACGAAGGATGAGGCCAAGGCGCTGGGTCACGTCGGCGTCTTCGGCAGCGTATTTCGTCGCCTCGTCGATGGCGATCTGATCGAACGTCTTCTGCTTCTTGCCCTTGCCGGCAAGCTCGGTGAACGGAATGCATTCATGGCCAAGATGCCGCCTGGCCAGCTCGTCCATGCCGTGCCCGCCCTCTCCGCATTCGAGGACATAGGACATCAGCATGGTATCGTCCGTAGGCGTCAGCCCCGCGCCGTAACGCTCAAGGACCACCATATCGTATTTAAGGTTCTGGCCGATCTTGACGATGGAGGGGTCTTCGAAAATCTCCTTCAGAAGATCGAGAACGCGGTTCGTGTCGAGCTGGGTGCGGGTTTCCTGATCGTCAAGATCAAGGCCGTCCGTACCATGAGCGAGGGGAATATAAACCGCGTCACCGGGCGCGGCTGCAAGGCAGATCCCGACGAGCCGTGCGCGCATGGCGTTGAGACTGTCGGTCTCCGTATCGACGGCCAAGGTGCCGAACTCATAGGCGCGGGCGATGAAAGCGGTCAGCTCCTCCTCGGTGAAGATCGCCTTGTAGGTGGACGGATCGATCGGTGCATCTCCCGGGGAGGTGGAAGCCTCAGCCTTCGGCGCGCCAATGCCCGCGTCCTCGCGGATGCGGCGGGTGAGGGTGGTGAACTCCATCTCTTCGAGAAACGCGATCAGCTGCGCGTGATCGAAGGAGCCAAGCGCGAAGCCTTCGGGTCCATCAAGGCCCGGAACGTCGGTCCTCAGGGTCACGAGCTCTTTGGAGATGCGCGCATCGTCCGCATGCCCGATCAGCATTTCGCGCCGCTTCTTCTGCTTGATGCCCTCGGCATTCTTCAGGAGGTCTTCGAGCGATCCGTACTCCTCAAGAAGCTGGGCCGCCGTTTTCGGACCGATACCGGGCACTCCGGGCACATTGTCCGTGCTGTCGCCCATCAGGGCCTGAAGGTCGATCATCTTCTCCGGCCCGACGCCGAATTTCTCCACGACGCCGTCCTTGTCGATGATCTTGTTCTTCATCGGGTCGAACATGACCACCTTGTCGGTGATCAGCTGGGTGAGGTCCTTGTCCGAGGAGACGATGACAACTTCTGCGCCCTTCTCCTCGGCCTGCTGCGCATAGGTCGCGATCAGGTCGTCCGCCTCGAAGCCTTCTTCCTCGATGCAGGGAAGACCGAAGGCGCGGGTCGCATCACGGATGACGGGGAATTGCGGGCGCAGGTCCTCGGGCGGCTCGCTGCGATTGGCCTTGTAGTCCGGGTAAAGATCGTTCCTGAAGGAATAGCTCGAATGATCGAAGATCACCGCGAAATGGGTCGGCGTGCCGATATGCTCGACTGCGTCGTTCGAGGCGTCCGAGAGCAGCTTCCACAGCATGTTGCAAAAGCCCGACACCGCGCCGATCGGCATGCCGTCGGACTTGCGGGTGAGGGGCGGCAGGGCATGGAACGCCCTGAAGATATAGGCAGAGCCATCGACGAGGTAGAGACGGCTATCGGCGGTAAGCGGCGCGGTTGTCGGCATGGGCCCGGGGTTAGCCTGTCGCTGGCCCCGCGCCTAGTGGTCCTGCCCGCTTTGCTCAGGCGGCGCTTTCCTTGCCGCCGACCACCTTCAGCTTGTGGCCTTGGAGGAAGCTGCGCTCTTCTTCTTCGTCGAAACGGTCGCGGATGAATTTCGCCAGCCGCGGCTGGATCTCCTCGCGCCATTTCCTGCCGTTGAAGACCCCGTAATGGCCCGCGCCCTTCTGGACGTAGTCGAGCTGGTCCTTGGACGGGATGTTGGTACACAGATCGTGCGCGGCCTGGGTCTGGCCGATGCCGGAGATGTCGTCGAGCTCGCCCTCCACCGTCATCAGCCCGATGTCGGTGATCTTCGAAGGATCGACCACACGGCCATTGTGCACGAAGAGACCGCGGGGCAGCAGGTATTCCTGGAAGACGTCATGGATGGTCTGCAGGTAGAACTCCGCCGTCATATCGCAGACGGCGAGGTATTCGTCGTAGAAGACCTCGTGCTTGCGAGCGGCGAAATCATTGCCCTGCATGATGTTGCCGAAATAGTCGAAGCTGGCGTTCACGTGCCGTTCGATGTTCATCGACATGAAGCTGTAGAGCTGGAGGAACCCGGGATAGACCCGCCGGGTAAAGCCGCCATAAGGGGCGGGCACCGTCTGGATCATGTTCTCCTCGAACCACTCGAAGGCCTTCTGCTCGGCCAGGAGGTTCGTCACGGTGGGTGATTTGCGGGCGTCGATCGGTGATCCCATGAAGGTCATGGAGCGCGGCCGCGCCGGGTCCTCGTCCTCGGCCATCACCGAACATGCGGCGAGAAGTGGCGGTCCGGGCTGGCAGACGGCCATGGTGTGCGCGCCGGGGCCGATCTCTTTGATGAACGCGATCAGGTAGTCGATATAGGTATTGAGGTCGAAACGACCGAAGAGGACCGGAACGTCCCGCGCATCGGCCCAGTCGGTGATGAAGACCTCGTGCCCGGGAAGCATCGCTTCCACCGTACCGCGGAGCAGGGTTGCGTGGTGGCCGGACATGGGGGCCACGACCAGGACCCTGGGCTGGGGTTTGCCCCCGGTAGCTGACTTCAGCGCTTCGGGATCGCGGCGAAAGCGGATCAGGTTGCCGAAGGGCTTCTCGAGAACGGTCTCGACCTCGACCGGAACGCGGGCCCCGTCGATCACTGTCTCGTCGAGGCGCCAGGCGGGCTTGGTGTAGCGCCGGGTGGCCATCTCGAAGACGTTGTGGCCCGCAACCACGGCGCGGGCGGCAGGGGTGTCGCGGAAAAGGTTGCCCGGATTATCGACACCGGCGGCGAAGGCGCGCGCCATCTGCCGGAACGGGACCATCATCTGGTGCGTCGCTTCATAGGCTGGGTAGATCATCAGGCCTCCAACGGCGCGGCGCGCCACATCCCGCATCGCAACATAGGTGGGTAGGCTTTAGCAAGAAAGCTAAACGAAACGCTAAATAACCCTACAGCCAGACGCGGATGCGCTCCGCCAACACCTCCGGGTCCATGGAGTCGTCAAACGCCCTGACCGGTCGGCCTTCCTCGTCGGTGAGGAAGAAGAGCGACTGGTGGTCCACCGTATAGCCGGCGCCGCTGCCTTCGAGCGGCACCTTGCCCGCAAAGACCCGCATGTTCCGGCGCGCGGTTTCGAGCGCATCCTCCTCTCCCGTCAGCCCCAGGATGCGAGGATCATAATCCAGATGCTTGCGCAGGCGCTCCTGGTCATCCCGTTCGGGATCGACGGTGATGAAGAGGGGCTGAAGGTCGTCTGCCTTGTTTCCAAGAGCGTCGAGGGTCGCGGTCATCACACCAAGGGCTGCAGGGCAGACATCGGGACAGCTCGTGAAGCCGAAATAGATCAGCATCGGCTCGCCCTCGAAACGTTCATCCTCGGCGGGCTCGCCATGCATGTCCACGAGATCGAACTCGGCCGCGAAGGCATCGTTGAGTTCGATTTCTCCCCGCACCGGCGCCTGATCGCTGCATGAGACAATAAGCAAGGTGACGGCGGCGGCGGCGTTGCGTGCTATGTGGGTCATGTTGCCCCCTTACGCTGCAAACGCGAACACCGGAAGACGAATGCCATGATGCCCCTGATGGAGAACCCCAACTCGGTCCTGCGTCAGGGCACGCTGACCAGCCTGCGCTGGTTCGCCATTATCGGGCAGCTCATGGTGCTGGTTGTGGTGAAGTTCGTCCTCGGCTTCGAGGTGCCGGTGGGCATGGTGCTCGTCGCGGTCGCCGCGGCGGTGTTCACCAATCTCTATGCCACCTTCGCCTTCAATCCTTCAAAGCCTTTGAGCGAGCGGGAGATCGTGGCCTATCTCGCTTTCGATACGCTGCAGATCAGCACGGTTCTGTTCCTCACCGGCGGGGTGCAGAACCCATTCTCACTGTGGCTGATCATGCAGAGCATGCTGGCCGCCGCGAGCCTCAGGCTGCGGGTCGCGATCATCAACATCATCTTCGTCATTCTCTGCCTGACGGCGCTGGCCCTCTGGCACGCGCCACTGCCCTGGCGGACGGATACGGGCTTCAACGTCCCGCCGATCTACAATCTGGGGCTCTGGTCGGCGCTGGTCATGGGGGTGATGTTCACCGCCGCCTATGCCTGGCGGGTCGCGCATGAGCGGATCAAGCTGACCGCCGCCCTTCAGGCGACCCAGCTTGCCCTCTCCCGCGAGGAGCGGCTGACGGCGCTCGATGGCCTTGCCGCC
This sequence comes from uncultured Caulobacterales bacterium, assembly GCA_964556115.1. Classification (GTDB taxonomy): domain Bacteria; phylum Pseudomonadota; class Alphaproteobacteria; order Caulobacterales; family Parvularculaceae; genus Parvularcula. The sequence goes on along the minus strand of CAZKVC010000003.1, from coordinate 185,260 downwards.
GCTGCCGCCCACGAACTCGGCACGCCGCTCGGCACCATCCAGCTGACCGCCCGTGAGATGGAGAACGAGCTTCCCGAGGGCCCTCTGAAGGAAGATGCGGCGCTTCTCATCAGTCAGACCCAGCGTTGTCAGACCATTCTGCGCCGTCTTTCCGAAGCGGGACAGGCGGGCGATGCTGTGCACAATGTGATTGCGCTCGACGCCCTCCTGCGTGAGGCGGCACGGCCCTTCATCGGAACCGGCGGGCCATCGATCGAGTTCCGTTTCGACCCCGAAAGCGGGCGTATGCCGGAACGGCTGCGCCGCCGGCCTGAGGTGATCTACGGGCTCAGGAACCTGATCGAGAACGCCAAGAAATATGCCGACAAGCAGGTCCTCATCTCCGCCTCGTGGACCGAGGAGAAGCTTCAGGTGGCCATTGAAGATGACGGCCCCGGCATTCCCGAGAGCATGCTGATGCGCCTCGGAGAGCCCTATCCCCGCACCGGGATCAGGCAGGACGACCAGAAAGGCGGCCTCGGCCTCGGCTTCTTCATCGCCAAGACCCTTCTGGAGCGGACGGGGGCCTCCATCCGCTTCGGCAATCGCGCTGGCAGAAGCGGCGCCTGGGTCCGCGTCGCTTGGCCGCTGGCCAGGCTGCTGAACGAGACCACATTGGAGGCTAAAGACGAGTTCGAAAAGGTGTTGACCCCATGAGTGAGACCTCCGTTCTGCCCGAGGACAAGAGCTGCCTGATCGTCGATGACGACCAGGTCTTCCGCACCCGGCTTGGCCGCGCCATGGAAAAACGCGGCATGGAACCGAGACTGGCCGAAGGCGTGCAGCAGGCCAAGGCCATGATCAAGGAAGGCGCGCCTGCCTTCGCTGTCGTCGATCTGCGGCTGGAGGACGGAGACGGCCTCGGTGTGGTCGACTATCTGCACGAGCAGCGCGAGGACGCCCGCGCCGTGATCCTGACCGGCTACGGCAACATCACCACTGCCGTGGCCGCCGTGAAGGCCGGCGCGATCGATTATCTCGCAAAGCCTGCCGATGCCGATGATGTCTTGAAAGCGCTTCTGGCAAGGGAGGGAGAGCTTCCCGAACCGCCGGAAAACCCGATGTCCGCAGACCGGGTGCGCTGGGAACATATCCAGCGGGTCTACGAGCTCTGCGACCACAATGTTTCCGAAACGGCACGCCGCCTCGGCATGCACCGCCGGACCCTGCAGCGGATCCTTGCCAAGAGGGCGCCGCAGTAGGGAGCTGGCTCCTCACAGAAGATTGACTAACGGTCATATGCCCTCTCAATACGCCTTGGCAGAGAGAGGGCAAACCTGTGAAGCGTATAGTCTTATTGGGCGCCGTTGTCGTGATCGCTTCCGGCTGTGCGACGGTCACCCGGGGCACGAAAGAGGCGTTCGTTGTCGAAACGATACCCTCCGGGGCTGAAGTTCAACTTTCGAACGGGCTGTCATGCGAGATGACACCTTGCTCGCTCAAGGTTCCCCGAAAGGGCGCTTTCGTCGCAACGATCACCAAACCGGGCTACGAGACCGTTCGGGTGAATGTGGAAACGCAGGTTTCCGGCGGTGGCTCAGCAGGGATGGCTGGCAACGTCCTTCTGGGCGGCATTATCGGAGCAGGTGTTGATGCCGGCACGGGCGCAATGCTCGAACACAAACCCAATCCCCTCCAAGTCACCTTGGAAAAGCTCGAGGAATAGGCTGGCAAGCCGTCTTCATAAGTTGACGACTTCGCGCCGAGAGCCGGGCCGTCGGGCCCGGCTTTTTTATTGCGCGGCGAGACCGCCCGCTCTCGCCCATTCGCGGTGCTCGACATCGAGGTCGTAGGCCGCGATGGCGGCGAGGGTCAGGATGTCGTTCACCTGCACCCCTGTCTGGACGATCTGCACCGGCTTGGAGAGTCCGATGAGGACGGGGCCGATCACGGTCGCGCCGCCGATCTCCGCCAGGAGCTTCGAGGCGATCCCGCCCGAGTGAAGGCCCGGCGTAATCAGCACGTTGGCGTTGTCCGTCAGGCGGCTGAAGGGATAGATCTCACGCAGGCGGGTGTTCAGCGCCATCCTGGGGGTCATCTCGCCTTCATATTCGAAGTCGATCTCCGGGCGGTCGTCGAGGATCTTCACCGCGTTCGAGATTCGGCGCATGTGCTCCGTGTCAGGATTGCCGAAATTCGAGTGGCTGGTGAAGGCGACCCGCGGGGTGAAGCCGAGCTGCCTGACGGCGTGTGCCGTCTGCACGGCGATGTCCGCCAGTTCCTTTGAGCTCGGATATTCCGATATCGACGTATCCGCCATGAAGACAGTCCGGCCCTTGGCGAGGATCACCGACATCCCGATCACCCGCTCGCCCGGACGCGGGTCGAGCGCGTACTGCACATTGCGCAGGGCCACGTTGTAGTGACGCGTCACGCCGGTCACCATGCCGTCGGCATGGCCGCAGGCGAGCATGCAGGCCGCGAAGGTGTTCCGGTCCTGGTTGACGAGGCGTCGGCAGTCACGCTCGAGATAGCCCTTGCGCTGAAGGCGCCTGTAGAGATAGTCCGTATAGGTCTTGGTCTGCGCCGACTCACGGGCGTTCCAGATCTCGATCTCGTGGTTGCGGCTGAGGCCCAGCCGGTCGATGGAACGGCGCACGAGCTCGTCCCTGCCGATCAGTACGGCCTGGCCGAGTCCCTGGTTCTGGAAGCTGTAGGCGGCGCGGATCACCGCCTCCTCTTCGCCCTCGGCAAAGACGATGCGCTTTTTCGGGTCGGAAGAACGCACATTCGCATAGACCTTCTGAAGGAAGGCGGCCGAGGGATCGAGCCGGGTGGCGAGCTTCTGTTCGTAGGCGGCAAAATCCTCGATCGGGCGCCTTGCGACCCCGGTTTCGCAGGCGGCTTTCGCCACCGCCGGCGGGATCGCCGAGATCAGCCGCGGATCGAACGGGGTCGGAATGATGTAGCCCGGCCCGTATTGAAGGCGGGTGCCGTAAGCATTGGCGACCTCGTCGGGCACGTCCTGGCGGGCAAGGTCCGCCAGTGCGCGGGCGCAGGCGGCCTTCATCTCTTCGTTGATCGTCGTCGCCCGTACATCGAGGGCGCCGCGGAAGATATAGGGGAAGCCGAGGACGTTGTTGACCTGATTGGGATAATCCGAACGTCCCGTTGCCATGATCGCGTCGCCGCGCACGTCGGCGACCTGCTCCGGGGTGATCTCCGGTGTCGGGTTCGCCATGGCGAAGATGATGGGGTTCGACGCCATCGAACGCACCATTTCCGGGGTGAACGCTCCGGCTGCCGAAAGGCCGATGGCGACATCCGCGCCGTCCATCGCCTCGGCCAGGGTGTTCTTGTCCGTGTCCACCGCATGGGCCGACTGCCACTGGTTCATCGGCTTCTCGCGGCCCGGCTTCAGGATGCCGGCGCGGTCGCAGACCAGGACATTGTCATGGGGCACACCGAGGGTCTTGAAGAGGCTGACCACCGAAAGCGCGGATGAGCCCGCGCCGGAGACGGCGACCTTCACGTGCTCGATCGACTTCCCGTTGATGTCCAGGGCATTGAGAAGACCTGCCGCGGCGATGATGGCCGTACCGTGCTGATCGTCATGGAAGACCGGAATGTCCATCAGCTCCTTGAGGCGTTCCTCGATATAGAAGCTGTCCGGGGCCTGAATGTCCTCGAGATTGATGCCGCCGAAGGACGGGCCGAGATGCTTGACCGCGTCGATGAACTCGTCCGGGTCCTCGGTGTCGACTTCGAGGTCTATCGAGTCGATGTCGGCAAAGCGCTTGAAGAGGACCGACTTGCCCTCCATCACCGGCTTGGAAGCCAGGGCCCCGAGATTGCCGAGGCCAAGGATGGCGGTGCCATTGGAAATCACCGCCACCATGTTGCCCCGCGCCGTCAGGTCATAGACGCTGTCCGGATTTTCGGCGATCGCCTTCACCGGGACGGCAACGCCCGGGGAATAGGCCAGCGAGAGATCCCGCTGGGTCGCCATGGGTTTGGTGGGCGTGACCTCCAGCTTGCCGGGCTTGCCCTTGCTATGGAAATCGAGCGCTTCCTGATCGGTGAATTTCGTTGTGGTATCGTCGGCCATGTTGCGCCCTTAACCGCGCTTGCGAGCCTAGGCTAGCAGTCGCTTCAAGCTGCCGTGCAACTTCTTGAAAGAAGGCCAGGGCCGGTACGCTCAGTTGCGCTGTTGCAAACATGCCGGGGGAGCGCCATTTCGGGGTCATGTTCATCCGCACCGACGACACACCGAACCCGCACTCGCTGAAGTTCCTGCCCGACCAGCCGGTCCTGGGCGAAGGGCAGCTGGGCATGGACTTCCCCACGCCGGGCGCTGCAAAGGTCTCGCCGCTCGCAACGGCCCTGTTCGATGTCGACGGGGTCGTCTCTGTCTATCTGGGCGCCGATTTCGTGACCGTCTCCAAGGACCCGAGCGTCGAGTGGGCCCATATCAAGCCTGCCGTTCTCGGCACCATGGCGGATTTTCTCGCAGCCGGCATTCCCGTTCTGGACGAGCAGCGCGCCCAGGAGGCTGCCGGGACCACCTCGGCGGAAGACTACAAGGGCGAGGACCGCGAGATCGTCGAGCAGATCATCGAGCTGATCGACACGCGCGTGCGCCCGGCGGTGGCCCAGGACGGCGGCGATATCACCTTCCACCGCTATGTCCCGGGCGACGGGGTCGTCTTCCTCGCCATGAAGGGCGCCTGCGCTGGCTGCCCCTCCTCGACCATGACCCTGAAGTCAGGGATCGAGAACCTCCTCAAGCACTATGTCCCGGAAGTGACGTCCGTCGAAGCGGTCTCCTGATACCCCTTGAACGAGCGGGGCTCCCTTCGCCGGGGCGAACGGGCGAAGAGGTCTGTCGCAGTGGGGGAAGCGATTCCTGCTCATCTCTTGCCGGAGGCAGGAGGGGTGATAGAAGGCCTCTCTCTTTTCCGAGGTCCCCATCGCCCTTCTCGTCATCGATACCTGCCTTTCGGCCCTGACCCTCGGTTATCATGCCGAGGGCGGCGAGGTCGTTTCGGTCTCCGAAGAGATCGGCATCGGGCATGCCGAGAGGATTGCGCCGGCGTTCATGGACCTCATGGACCGGGCGGGGGCGGAAGCCACCTCGATACGACGTATCGGCGTGACGGTCGGCCCGGGTTCATTCATGGGGCAGCGCGTCGGTATTTCCTTTGCCAAGGGCCTTGCGGCGGGCCTTGGCGCGGACACGGTCGCTCTCACGACCCTCGAAGCTGTAGCCGCGAGTTCGGGCTGGCCGGTGGCCGTGGCGATCGACGCCCGCCGGGGCCAGGTCTACGCCCAAAGCTTCGGGCAGGGCGGGCGGCCTGACGAGCCGGCCGCGCTTCTCAGCTATGGTGAGGCCCGGCAGTGGCTCGCCGGGTTCCCCCGGGTCGCTGGAAGCGGGGTGTCCGCCGCCGATCCGTCCCGCAATGCCGAAGGCGGGGCCAACCCGCGCGTTCTTGCTCTTCTTCAGCTCACCGCCGAGCGTCATCCTTCGCCGCTCTCGACGGTCTATCTTCGCGCGCCGGATGCAAAGCGGCCCGGGCGTCCGGCATTCTGATGATCCGCAGGGCACGACCGACCGAGGCTGCCCGTCTGGCGCAGCTGCACAGGACCGTCTTCCCCGATGGCGCCTGGGATGACGACTTCTGGCGCGAGGCGATGCGCCACAGTTTCGACCACGTCCTCGTCGCAGGGCGGCCGCCCAACGGCTTCGCATTGGTCCGGATGCTTGGCGATGAAGCCGAGCTCATCACCATCGGCACCACGCAGCCACGCGAGGGCGTGGGAAGAGCGCTTCTTGCGGCAAGCGCGGCTCTTTGTGTCAGTCTCGGCGCTGAGCGCTTGTTTCTCGAAGTGAGCATGGCCAATAAGGCGGCGCTCGCTCTTTATCGAAAGGTGGGCTTCGAGATGGCCGGCACCCGGCCCGGCTATTATCAGGATGGCAGCGATGCGGCGATCATGCGTCTGCTTCTGCCTACAGGAGGTAAGTGATGGACCGCTTGGAGAAAATTTGCGCCGAGAAGGGTCTGCGCATGACCGATCAGCGGCGGGTGATCACCCGGGTCATCTCCGCGGCGGACGACCATCCGGATGTCGAAGAGATCCACCGCCGCGCGGCCGAGATCGACAGCAGGATCTCGATCGCCACGGTCTACCGCACCATGCGGCTTCTGGAAGATTATGACGTCGTGCAGCGCCACGACTTTCAGGACGGCCATGGCCGGGCCCGCTATGAAGAGGCGACGCCTGAGCATCACGATCACCTCATCAATGTCCGGTCAGGCGAGGTGATCGAATTCGTGAACGATGAGATCGAGAAGCTGCAGGAGCGCATCGCCCGGGAGCATGGCTTCCGTCTTATCGACCACCGGCTCGAGCTTTACGGCGTACCCCTCGACGAGAAGGACGCCTGAGCGACTGACAGGCAGACTTCGGCAAAGGTCTTACTTAGGTTAAGATGTCTCCCTGAGGGCTCAGGGGCGGGCATCATGACCACTTTCTTGCGAAGCTTGAACGCGGCCTTTCTCGGTCTTGCGGCCTTGGTCGGCCTGTATTTCAGCCACGAGCAGCGGCGTCTGGCGAACTTCGAGGCCGTGTCCGAATTTGTTCAAACGAGCGGAACGGATGCCTGGGATCTCGATCAGACCGCGATCGACTCCTTCAGTGGTAACCGGGTTCTCTGCGGCACGCCGCCCGATGATTTCGGCAAGGAAACGTTTCAGGGAGGTATTCGGTTTCTCTGCCCGCTGACCGATCAGCACCGGGTCATTCTGGAGCAGGTGAAACTCCTCAAGCAATCGGGCGCCTCACTGGCGGAAGGTCCCCGCCCTGCTGCCTATGGGCCTGGTTACAGACCGGCCTTGGTCACCCCTCCGAGCGCTGAAACGGCCCCGCTCCGGGATAGCGATAACGAGTTTGCCTTGTATTCGCCGGAAGGCGATCAAACTGATAGCGAGGGTTCGGGGGTCTTCCCGATATGGACTGTGCGCTCTGGCGATACTCTCGCCAAGATAGCAGAAGCGCGGGGGACGACCGTCGAGCGCATTGCAGAACTCAATTCCGATGTCGAACCAGGAAACCTGACAGTCGGGGACCGGCTGATCCTTCCAGCCGAGCCTGCGGCTTCGTGCGCTGGAGGCGGAGATGACTGCCAAACCGCCCGGCCAGAAAGAAGCGGCTACACACGCAGCCTCTTCACTGAGCCGTCTTCTCGCGGCCCCCTTCGGATGAAGGCTGCCGATCCGGCGCTTCTTCTGTCTCAGATCAATGACGAGGACCGTAACACCCGCCGCAGCGCCACGGCGGAGCTCGAACGCATGCTGGCGGCCGATCCTGACATCACCGACAGTCTGATCGCCATGATCGGGGACCCCGAAACGTTGGAGGAGTTGTCCTCTCAGGGCCGGTACAATGTCCTCTACCTTTTGACCGAAGCGCCGGAGAGCGCCTGGACCGGCAAGCGCCGGCAGGATGTCTGCGAAGCGCTGCGACTGATCAGGGCGAGGGAGAAACAAGGGATCCGGGTCGGCGATCAGACCGGGCGGGCCATGCTGGATATTGAAGCGAAGGCAGGGTCCTGCGGGGCCCGGTAATCGCGGCCATACCGCCAGAGCCTAGGCCGGGCCTGCACGAACCCCTGGTTCAGATAGGCAAAGCCGAACCGGCGGACCGCGATCAAAGGCAGCATTCAACGCAACGGTATGGCCAAAGGCATATGGCGCGGTCTCAGGCCATACCGGCAGGCGACCTGAAATCCGTCGAGTGGCGGGCCGACACGGCTGTTCAGAGCTACTTCCGAGGCCATAGTCCGGCGGGTATGACCGGCATTGGCCGCAACCCCATGTGGCAGGAAGACCCTCGGACTGGTGTTCGGATAGCGGGCATGCTTCATCTTCAGGCATGGTGCAAGGATCGGATTGGGACCGCTACTGGGCGGGGCGTGGGCAGGCGGGAGAGGCTTTTCTCGGCGAAGGGGTCGAGCGGCATCCAGCCCTTTCCACCTACTGGTCCGAAGTCTTCGAGCACCATACTGGCGCCGGCCTCATCGACCTCGCGGCGGGCGCCGGAGCCGTAGCGCGCATCGCGGCTGAGTCCGGCCTTGATGTGACCGCGAGTGATGTCTCGGGCGCGGCAATGAAAGTGCTGGCGGAGAAGGATCACCGTATCTCCTGCCATACCACTTCTGCCGAGCAGCTGCCTTACCCTACAGCCAGCTTCGACATGGCTGTATCCCAGTTCGGTATAGAATATGCGCCGCCCCGGGCTTTTGGCGAAGCTGTCCGGGTCCTGCGGCCAGGCGGGACCTTCCATTTCCTCTGCCACATCGAAGGCGGCGTGATCCATACGGAGGTCCGGGGCCATCGTCGCGGCGCGGATGCGCTTCTTGCGAGCGGATTCTTCGATGCGGCGAAGATTTTGACAGCAGAGCTTTTCGGCCAGCCCGGCACGAATGGCCGCGAAGCCTATGGCCGTGCCGAGCCTCTCGCGCTTCAGTCCGGCACCCCGCTTGCCCAGCATGCGATTGGCGGCTTCAGGCAGATGGCGGCACGCTTCCGCGCCTATGACCAGAAGGACATCTTCGGCTGGCTTGGCGGGATGGAGGAAGAGGCGCGGGCCTATGCCGGGCGGCTCGCCAGCATGGAGGAAGCAGCCCTTACTGAGGAGGCGGCGAAAGCCGCCGTCCGGGCCCTCGAAAATGCCGGCGCGGCTTGCGAACCGCTCGCTGTCTTCCGCCTCGACCCGGCGGAGGCGCCTGCGGCCTGGGTGATCAAAGGCACCTGCAAACGAGGCTGACGCTTGTTCACGAAGGTTTGAGCCCGTAATCCATGTCCCTGGGACCGGGGAGGCCAGCCATGAGCACACGAACCGTCACGCACGCCCCGAGCGGCGGGGCCAGCCTGATGACGGCCTTCGGCGTTCCGGGCGGTCTTTCAGGCTTCCTCTACTGGCTGGTCGGTGCGGCACCGCTACCGGGTCCCGAAAGCGTCGAAGCGAGCCTCAAGGCGCTGATCGTCTTTGGCGGCCTTACCTATGTTCTCACGGTCACCGATGGGAACCGGACCCGGGCCGCGATCTTCGGCGTATGCCTCGGCGTGACTGCAAGTCTCCTTCTCTTCTTGGGCGCAGAAGGGCAGGCTGCTTCGATCTCGTCAGGCGCATTGCCGTGGCTCGCGACACTGGGCGTGGTCGGGGTCGTGCTTCCCTTCCTCAGGGCCAGCCAGCGCGGGCACCGCTTTCTCGACTATGCGCCCCTACATGAGGACGCGTGGACCATGCCGGCGATCGTGGCGCTGGCGGCGATCTTCGTCGGGGCGGGGCTCCTCCTCGCCTATCTCGTCGGCGCCCTTTTCGCTTTCATCGGCCTCGGTTTTGTCCGGCACCTGATGCTGCAGGGCTGGTTCACTGCTGCCTATGCCGGGCTTCTCCTGGCGGTGGGGGCGGGCGTCGTCCGCCAACGCGAGGCGGCGGTCCTGGCCGTTCGCGGCATCCTCCTCGCCCTGATCCGCGTCAGCGCGCCGATCTTCGCCCTTTGCGTCACGCTCTTCATCGGCGGGGTGATGATCCGCGGCTTCGGTGGCCTCGTGGAAGGGTGGAGCCCGGTTGCGATCCTCGTCACCGCTTCCACGGTCTGCATCATCATGCTGAATGCCCTGGTCGGCGAGGAGAGCCAGCGCGGAAGCGTTCTCTTCGCAGCCACCGCGCGGCTTCTCGGGGTGCTGCTTCCCTTCCTTGTGGCGCTCGCTTTCTACGGGCTTTCGATGCGTATCACGGCAGAAGGATGGACCCCGCCGCGCATCAGGGCCGCGCTCTTCTTCTTTCTCGCGGCGATCTATGCCGTGCCCTATGCCCTTGCGGCCCTGACCGAGCGCTGGGCCATTCTTCGCTACAGCAACATCGTCCTTTCGGGGGTGCTGCTCGTCACGGCCGTCTCGATCATGACGCCATTCTTCCGCCCCCTCGACTGGTCCGCCGCCTCGCAGGTCCAAGAGCTCGAAGCCGAAGCCGGCGAAGCCACCGCAGCGGATCTCCTCTATCTTCGCGACCGGCTCGGCGAGCCGGGGCGCGCCGCCTTCGGCGCCATCAAGGCGGGCAGCGGGCCCCTCGCCAAGATGGCCGCCGCCGCTGAGGCAGGGCGCGAGCTCAGCATGCAGGAGGAAGGCGCCATCGCCCTGCTCAAGAACCAGGGCGTCCTCACCGTCAGGCCTGAGGGAGCGAAAGTGCCCGACAAGGTGAGGCGGGCCTTCGGCTTCGTCCTCAACAGCAGTGCCGAAGCCGTTCTGATCCTCGATGCCGAGGACGGGGCGGCGTGGCTGGTCTCGAATTCAGGCTACCGGGTCAGCTTCCACCGCCTCGCCGAGAGGGCGGAGCAACAGGAGCAGGTGGCGATCTATCCGAGCCGCGGTGAGGGCGAGGCCATCATGGCCGCGGTCAAGAAGAACGGGCTCTCCTTCCGCAACGAGACCTTCCGCCTTCCGGTGGCGGGCGACATGCTGATCGTGCCGGACCTTCAGATGCTTCAGGAGCAGGTGGAGGAAGAGGGCTTGGGCGAGCCGGAAGATTTGCCTAACTGAGGCCTCCGACGAACCAAGGAAGCCTTATGACCGACGCGCCCCGGGCGGAGAAACGCCGCATCACCATCGGCCAGCATGGCGAGGACCGCCATGACGACTATGCGTGGATGCGCGACGACAACTGGCAGGAGGTGCTGCGCGACCCCTCCCTCCTGCGCGAGGACGTGGCGACCCATCTGCGGGCCGAGAACGCCTATTACGAGGCACGCACGGAGCATCTGGCGGATCTGAGGGAGACCCTGTTCGCCGAGATGCGCGGGCGCATCAAGGAGGACGAAAGCTCCGTTCCGATGCGCGACGGTCCGTTTGAATACTATGTCCGCTACCGTGAAGGCGGCCAGTACCCGATCTATGCCCGCCGCCGCGAGGAAGGCGCCGAGGAGCAGGTGATGCTCGACGGGGACGCGGAAGGGAAAGCCGCCGATTTCTTCTCGATCGGCGGCGTGGACACCTCGCCCGACCATGAGCTGATGGTATGGGGCGCAGACCGTCTGGGGTCTGAATATTACGACCTTCGTATCCGCCGTCTCGGGGACGGAACCGAGTTCGGCGAGACGATCGGCTCGACCGATGGCCACGCGGTCTGGGCCAGCGACTCCAAGAGCTTCTTCTATGTCGAGCGTGACGACCACCAACGGCCCAAGCGGGTCAGACACCACAGGCTTGGAACCGATCCGTCTACGGACCGGCTCGTCTATGAAGAAGACGATGACGGGATGTTTCTCGGTATCGAGGAGACCTCCTCCGAAGCCTATCTGGTGATCTCGATCGGCAATGGGAACACATCGGAAGCCCGCATCATTCCTCTCGCCAGGCCCGAGGCCGATCCTGTGCTCATCGCTCCGCGCCAGAAGGACAGGCTTTACGACGTCGATCACCGGGGCGACCATTTCTACATCCACACCAATGCGGACGGGGCCGTCGACTTCAAGATCGTCAGGGCGCCTGTCAGCGCTCCGGGCCCGGAGAACTGGGAGGAATGGCTTCCCCACGAAGAAGGTCGTTACGTCTCGGGTTTCGTCACCTTCAAGGACTGGATCGTCAGGACCGAGCGCTTCGACGCCCGTCCGCGTATCGTGGTTTCACGCTATGACCGGACCGGTGAGCACGCGATAAGCTTTGAACAGGACGCCTACGCCCTTTCCCTCGGCGGCTGGGGAAGCTTCGAGACCGATAAGGTGCGCTTTGCCTATGAAAGCCCCAACCAGCCGATGCAGGTCTATGACTACGACATGGCAAGCCGGGTACGGACGCTCCGCAAGACCCAGGAGGTCCCCTCGGGCCATGATCCTTCCGCCTACACCGTCACGCGAATCGAAGCGAAGGCCCGGGACGGGGCGTCTGTCCCGGTCGTTCTCCTGCACCGCGCCGATATCGAGCCGAACGGCGACCTGCCGGTCGTCCTTTATGGTTATGGTGCCTACGGCATATATATCGAGGATGATTTCTCGACTCACATCCTGAGCCTCGTGGATCGCGGGGCGGTCTTCGCGGTCGCCCATATCAGGGGCGGCTCGTCCAAGGGACGCCAATGGTATCTCGACGGCAAGCTTTCGAAGAAGGAGAACAGCTTCCGCGACTTCAACGACGCAGGCGAAGCGCTGATCGAAGCAGGCTATACCCAACGTGGACGGATTGTCGGTTATGGCGGGTCGGCCGGCGGTCTCCTCGTCGGCGCGGCCGTCAACCTGGACCCGGGACTTTTCGGGGGCATCATCGGCGCCGTGCCTTTCGTCGATGTCCTGACGACGATCTCCGATGCCACCTTGCCCCTGACGCCTCCGGAATGGGAGGAATGGGGCGACCCGATCAACGACGCCGAGGCCTACGGCGCCATCAAGGCCTACTCGCCCTATGACAACATCAAGGCCGGGGAGACCTATCCGCCCATCCTGGCCACCGGCGGGTTGACCGATTACCGCGTCACCTACTGGGAACCCGCCAAATGGATCGCCCGGCTTCGCGACGAGGCCGAAGGTGGCCCGTTCCTCCTGCGGATCAACATGACCGCAGGCCATGGCGGCTCGGCAGCGCGGTTCGAGCGCATCAAGGAGCGCGCGGCGGACTACGCCTTCGCCCTCGACGTTCTGGGCCTTGCCAAGACTGCGCCTGGGCGCTCGGGCTGAGCGCTGCAGTCTGGCCTTCGCCCTTTGCGGTCTCCGGCCTAAGTGCCGGGGGTCCCGACATTCAGGAGCCGCTCATGCTGACCAGTCTTCTCGTTCTCTCCATGGCCCTTCAACCGGACCCTGCGGAGCATCCTTTCGCCATCGAGACGAAAGCCGACTTCGAAGAACCCTGGGCGATGACCCAGCTTCCGGACGGGCACCTTCTCGTGACCGAGAAAGCCGGCGGCCTGAAGCTCGTCGACAAGGACGGCGAGGTGGTTTCTGAGTTCAGTGGCCTGCCGGAGGTCGATTATGGCGGGCAGGGCGGCCTTGGCGACGTGGCTCTGGCGCCCGATTTCGAAGACAGCCGGATGGTCTATCTTTCCTTTGCGGAAGCTGGCCAGGGCAACCGCCGCGGCGCCGCGGTCGGGCGCGGCATTCTCGACATGGAAAACGAGACCCTCGAGGATTTCGAGGTCATCTGGCGCCAGCAGCCCAAGACCACCGGACGCGGGCATTACGGCCACCGCCTCGTATTCTCTCCGGACGGAGAGTATCTCTTCATCAGCTCCGGCGAGCGGCAGAAATTCACCCCCGCCCAGTCGATGAAGATGAACCTCGGCAAGATCATCCGCCTCTATCCGGATGGCTCGATTCCCGAAGACAATCCCTTCTATGACGAGGGCGGTGTCGCGCGCGAGATCTGGTCGCTGGGCCACCGCAACCCCCTGGGCCTCGCCTTCGACAGCGAAGGGACGCTTTGGGAGCACGAGATGGGACCCAAGGGCGGTGACGAATTCCAGAAGATCGAGCGCGGCGAGAACTACGGCTATCCGGAAGTCTCCAATGGCGATCATTACTCGGGCCGCGACATTCCCGATCACGATACCGACGACACCTTCCGCAAGCCGAATGAAAGCTGGTCGCCGGTCATAAGCCCGGCTGGCCTCGTCATCTATGACGGCGACGCCTTCCCCGAATGGACCGGCTCGGCGCTGATCGGCGGGCTTTCGTCGGAGGCATTGATCCGGGTCAGCTTCGATTGCGAACTCAGCAACCGCGAGATCTGCGAAGCGGAGCGCTACGACATGAACACCCGCATCCGCGAGGTGGAGCAGGCTGACGACGGAACCATCTACCTTCTGGAAGACGGGGGCAAGGGGAGCGAAGGACGCCTCTTCCACCTCACCCCCAAGGATTAGGGCGGCCGGTCCCGCTATTGCCGTGACAGCCGGGGCAGTTCCCGTTAGGCGGGGACTGCCTTTTTCGTTGAGGCTCGAAGGCCGAGGGGACCACCGCCATGCTCGACACGCTCGAACACCAGCCGCGCACTGACTGGACGAAGGAAGAGATCGCCGAACTCTTCGATCTTCCCTTTACGGAGCTTGTCTTCAGGGCCGCGAGCGTCCACCGCGCCTGCTTCGATCCGGCGGAGGTCGAAGGCGCGCAGCTTCTTTCCATCAAGACCGGCGGGTGCCCCGAGGACTGCGGCTACTGCAGTCAGTCAGCGCGTTTCGATACCGGCCTGAAGGCATCCAAGCTGATGGTTGCGGACGAGGTCCTGACCGAGGCGCGGAGGGCCAGGGACAGCGGCGCGACGCGCTTCTGCATGGGAGCCGCCTGGCGCTCGCCCAAGGACCGCGACATGCCGACCCTCAAGCGTATGATCGGCGGCGTGCGGGAGCTCGGCCTCGAGACATGCATGACCCTCGGCATGCTGAGCGAAAGCCAAGCCGAGGCGCTGAAGGAAGCCGGGCTCGACTATTACAACCACAATATCGATACGTCCGAAGAGCACTACGACAAGGTCATCACCACGCGGAGCTTCGCGGACAGGCTCGATACCCTCGATGTGGTGCGCCGGGCGGGCATCTCGGTCTGCTGCGGCGGTATCATGGGGCTCGGCGAGACCCGGGACGACCGGGTCAGTTTCATCCGAAGCCTTGCAACCCTGCCTGCCCACCCCGGCTCGGTGCCGATCAACGCGCTTGTCCCGATCGAGGGAACGCCTCTTGGCATGGGTGAGCCGGTGGACCCGATCGAACTCATCCGCACGATTGCCGTCGCCCGCATCACCATGCCCGAAAGCGTGGTGCGCCTCTCGGCCGGACGCGAAGCGATGAGTGACGAGACCCAAGCGCTTGCGTTTCTTGCCGGGGCGAACTCGATCTTCGTTGGCGACGCCCTTCTCACCACCGCCAACCCGGACCCGGGCAGCGATGCCGCGCTGTTTGCGAAGCTGGGCCTGCGCCCGAAAAAACCCGCTCCTGAACCTGCGAACTGATGCCGGACTTTCCGTTTATCGATAAGTATGCTAGCCTCTGACCGCTATTGACGATGAGGATGGCATGGCGGATTTATCGAACCGCGTTCTGTTCTGGGCCCTCGCGCCCGCGCTCCTGCTTCTTGTACCGCTGGTCGCAGGGCAGATGACGGACGAGGTCAACTGGACGGGCCCCGACTTCGCCGTGGCCGCTTCAATCCTCTGTGGCGCCGGGCTCGCCTATGGTCTTGTCAAGAAGCGGGCAAACTCGACCACCCTGCGTCTTGGGGCAGCTCTGGTCATTCTCGGCGCGGTCATCGTGATCTGGGGCTCGCTGGTCTCGTAAGAAGCTGCGGCCGCTGAGGTTTCGCGTTCGGGCTCGCATCTGCTAGACTTGGCCTATTGTCCCGAAAAGGAGCTGGTGATGAACAGTTTCAGTGAGTTCTGGCCGCATTACCTTCGCGAACATGCCCGCTTCGGCACGAGACTCTTCCACTATATCGGGACGGCCCTCACCCTTGTGGTGCTCGCCTGGGCGCTCGTGACCGGGCGGTTCCTGCTTCTCCTCCTGATCCCGGTGGTCGGCTACGGCTTCGCCTGGGTCAGCCATGCCTTTGTCGAGCGCAACAAGCCTGCCACCTTCAAGCATCCCTGGTGGTCGCTGATGAGTGACTACCGCATGTTCTTCCTGGCGCTGACCGGGCGGCTGCGGCCGGAGCTTGAAAAAGCCGGGGCGCTTACGCCGGCTTCGCGGGCCGAGCCTCACTCCGCAGCCAGTCGATAAAGGCGGCGACCTCCGGCAGGGCCGCTTTCGCTTCGGGGTAGACTACCCAGTAGGAAAAATCGGTCGGCGTCTGCTGGCCGAAGGGAATGACGAGCCGCGCCGCCTCCAGGTCCGCAAGCGCGAGCGCGTAGCGGGCGAGAGCCACCCCCTTGCCCGCCACCGCCGCTTCGATGACCAGGGAGGACTGATTGAAGCGCGGACCCCGCAGGCCTGCATCACCCTCGACCCCCGCCGCCTTCAGCCACATCGGCCAGGTCACGACCCCGTCCTTGTCGCTGTCGTCATGGATCAGCGTCTGGGCTAGAAGGTCCTGCGGCGCCTTGATGGCAGCATTCCCCTTCAGAAGGTTTGGCGCACAGACCGGAACGATGCTTTCGCTCATCAAACGTTCTGAAGCGAGACCCTTATAGCCGCCCCTGCCAAAGCGGATGGCGAGGTCCACATCGGCTTCGGCGAAATCGACCACGTCCATGTCGGCGTGAAGATAGACATCGAGGTCTGGGTACCTTGCCTGGAACTGATCGAGCCGCGGCACCAGCCATTTCGAAGCGAAGGAGGGCGCGACGGAGACCGTCACCCTCTGGGGGCCATGTCCAGACTGTATCAGCCGCACGGCCGTCAGAAGATTGTCGAACCCCTCGCGCATATGGGGCAGGGCTGCGGCCCCCGCCTCCGTCAGCTCGAGCCCCTTGGGTGCGCGTTTGAACAAGGGCGTGCCGAGCCATTCCTCGAGGGTCCGCATCTGCTGGCTGATCGCGCCGGGGGTGACGGCAAGCTCGTCGGCCGCTCGGGAGAAGCTCAGATGGCGCCCGGCAGCTTCGAAAGCGCGCAAGGCGTTCAGGGGCGGAAGCTTGCGCATCGTCTGCTCTCCTTAGAAAACCTAATGGGTGTCCCCACGAAGATTCGTTTGCCGGATCGGCCTCGCCTCAGCACATAACCAGTCAGGCTGAAGTTCAATAGGTTTTCTAACAGATGCGTTTTCTTCCTGCCTTTCTCAATCTCGACGGCGGCACGGTGATCATTGCCGGCGGCGGGGAGCTGGCCCTGCGCAAGGCCAGGCTGGTCGCGCAAAGTGGCGCGGCGCTCACGATCTTCACAGGCGACGGTGCCCCGCGGGCTGATTTCGACGAGGAGACCTTGGGCGCCGCCAAGCTGCGCCAGGGCTTGCCCACATTGGAAGACCTCACTGAGAACTGCCGCCTTCTGATCGCCGCGACCGGCTCCGATGAATGTGATGAGCGTCTGGCGGCACTGGCCCGGCAGGCGCGCGTGCCGGTCAATGTCGTGGACAGGCCCGAGCTTTGCGATGTCACCATCCCCTCGATCGTCCGCCGGGGCGATCTCGTCATCGGTATTTCGACCGGCGGCGCGGCTCCCGTGCTTGGCCGCCGCCTTCGCGAGCATCTCGAGGCGAAGCTTCCCGCAAGGCTTGGCGACGTGATCGGCTTTGCCAAGGAGCGCCGTCCCCGGGTCGGCGCCCTTCCCCCTCAGGAGCGCCGCGCCTTCTGGGAGCGTTTCTTCGGCGGCTCTGCCGAACGCGCGGTTCTCGAAGGCGATCAGGATGAGGCCGAGCGGATTTTCCAAGAGGAGCTTCAGGGCCGCAAGCAGGGGCACGTCGCGATCGTCGGCGCGGGACCGGGCGACCCGGAGCTTCTCACCTTGAAGGCTCTCAGGTTCTGTCAGGAGGCGGACGTGATCCTTCACGACAACCTCGTGCCTGAAGCCATACTCGACCTCTGCCGCCGCGATGCGGACCGTGTCTATGTGGGCAAGAAACGCGCCGATCACAGCCTCCCCCAGGAAGACATCTGTGCGCTGATGATCAGTCTTGCCCGTGAAGGCAAGAGGGTCGTGCGGCTGAAAGGCGGCGATCCCTTCATCTTCGGCAGGGGCGGCGAAGAACTTTTCGTACTGAAGAAAGCGGGCGTTGCCACCACCGTGGTGCCCGGCATTTCCGCGGCCATGGGATGCGCCGCGCGTGCGTCCCTCCCCCTGACCCATCGCGGGGTCAGCCCCTCGGTGACCTTCGTGACAGCCGAGGCGGGGCGCAGTTCAGCGGCGCATACGAACTGGGACGCCCTTGCCAAGGCAGGCGGCACGCTGGTCGTCTATATGGGCGTCGCGAAGGCCGCGGAGGTCGCCTCGAGACTGGTCGCAGGCGGGCTTTCTGCATCCACCCCGGCGGTGGTCATTGCCGACGGAACGCGCCCGACCGAGCGGATCATCAGGACGGATCTTTCAGGACTGGGAGAGGCCGCTGCCCGGGTGAACGCGCCGGCGCTTCTCATCATCGGCGAGGTGGCAGCGCTCGATCAGCAGCCCGCCCTTCCCGCCTTCCTCGAGGAGATCGCAGCATGAGCGTGACCAAACGGCAGGTGCCTTCTCCTGCACCGGTGAAGATCGCGGCAGGCGGGGTGAAGAAGGCGCGGAACGAGGGCCTCAAGCTCATCACCGCCAACGACCTTTTCGATGGGGATGTCGTCTACCGTACAAAGAATGGTGGGTGGACCGGAGTGATCGCCAGGGCTGCCCTTTATGAAGGCGCCGACGCGCTGACGGCCTTGGAGCTGGCTGGTCAGGACGAAGGCCGCGTGGTTGGTCCCTACCTGATGGATGCCGACGAAGGCCGGAACCCGTCAGGGCGCGGAACGCTGCGCGAGACCATTCGCCGGGACGGACCCAGCACCAATGTCGGGCCGGAGGTCTAGGCCATGTATCGCTACGACGAACACGACCGGGCCATCGTCAAGGACCGCGTCAAAGAATTTCGCTGGCAAGTCGAACGGCGGATCGAGGGCGATCTGACCGAGGACGAATTCAAGCCGCTGCGGCTGATGAACGGTCTCTATCTGCAGCTTCACGCCTACATGCTGCGTGTTGCCATCCCTAATGGCAGCCTGAACCCAGGCCAGCTGCGGGTTCTCGCCTCGATCGCCCGCGACTATGACAGGGGCTACGGCCACATCAGTACACGGCAGAATATTCAGTTCAACTGGCCGAAGCTGAAGGATGTTCCGGACATCCTCGACAGGCTCGCCGATGCGGAAATGCATGCAATCCAGACCAGCGGGAACTGTATCCGCAACACGACGACGGACCCGCTCGCTGGCGCCACGCCGGGCGAAGTCGAGGACCCGCGGATCACCTGCGAGGTCATCCGTCAATGGTCGACCCTCCATCCTGAATTCACCTTCCTGCCCCGCAAGTTCAAGATCGCCGTCACCGCGACCGACAAGGACCGCGCGGCCATCCGTGTGCATGACATCGGCATTGCCCTCGTTCGCAATACCGAGGGCGAGGCTGGCTACCGGATCTTTGTCGGGGGCGGGCAGGGGCGCACCCCTGCGATTGCCAGGGAAATTCGAGACTTCCTGCCCAAAGGCGATCTTCTCACCTATCTCGAGGCAATCCTGCGCGTCTATAACGTTCGTGGACGGCGCGATAATCTTTACAAGGCCAGGATCAAGATCCTTGTCGACGCCGTAGGACCCGATGAGTTCCGGCGTGCGGTGGAAGAGGAGTTCGAGGCGATGCGCGCCGCGGGCGGCTCCGCCGATCTTCCCGAAGGCGAGTTCGGACGTATAGCGAGCTTCTTTGCAGGCCCCGGGCTTCAGCCGCGCGATGCTGAGGCGTCTTTGGAAGAAAGCCGCAAGGCCGATCCCGGTTTCGCCCGTTGGCTCAGGCACAATACCCATCCGCACAAGGTCGAAGGCTACCGCTCGGCAACGGTGTCGCTCAAGACCCCCGGCACCCCGCCCGGCGATATCACCGCCGATCAGATGGATGCACTCGCAGCTATCGCCGAGCGCTTCGGCCATGACGACATCCGCACCACCCATGAGCAGAACATCGTCCTGCCGCATGTGGCGGAGCACGATCTTCATGCGGTCTACAGGGCGCTTGAAGATACAGGTCTTGCTTCACCCAATCATGGGCTTCTCTCGGACATCATCGCCTGCCCGGGGCTTGATTTCTGCAACCTCGCCAATACGCGCTCGATCCCTGTCGCGAACCGTATCCAGGAACGCTTCGCCGACCTGGGGCGGCAGGAGACCATTGGTGAGCTGAAGATCAAGATTTCCGGCTGCATCAATGCCTGCGGCCATCACCATGTCGGCCATATCGGCATTCTGGGCGTCGATAAGAAAGGGGAGGAATACTACCAGCTCACCCTCGGCGGCAGCGCGGATGAAGACACCGCCATCGGCGAGATCGTCGGGCGTGGTCTGTCCACCGATCAGGTCGTCGACGCGGTCGAGCGGGTGGTCGAAACCTACCTCGCTCTTCGCAAGGGCACCGAGGAACGCTTCATCGAGACCTACCGCCGGCTGGGCGCGGAACCCTTCAAGGAGGCGCTCTATGCCGAAGCTGCTTGATCTTCAGACGGGGGCTCTTCTCGACATCGCAGCAGCGCCGGAGCTCGAAATCGGTCCTGAGCGGGATCTCATGGCCGAAACGCCGGATCTTGCGGGCGTACGGACGCTGCAACTCGCCATGCCGGGCTTCAAGGACGGGCGCGCGATGACCCAGGCCCGGCTCCTGCGGGAACGCTTCGGGTTCGAAGGCGAGATCCGGATGACCGGCTATGTTCTTCCCGATCAGGTCGTTTTTCTGAAACGTCTCGGCGTTTCTACGGTGGAAATTGAAGAGCTTGGGCGCTTAGACGACTTTCGTTTCGCCCTGACCTCACGGACCCGGCCCTATCAAAGGCCGGCCGGGAGTGAAGTGGTGTTTGAGTTGCGCGAGGGTGCTCTGTGACAGCGACGGCCTTGAAGAGAGAACCGGCGGCCCCCGCCGAACTCGCTCGCGAGCTCGCCTCGAGCCATCGCGGGGCGAGCGCCGAGGATATTCTTTCCACCGCCCTCGACAGGGTCTTTGCAGGGCGCATCGCTCTCGTGTCGAGCTTCGGCGCGGAATCGGTGGTGCTGCTGCACCTTCTGGCGAGCGTCGACCGCTCCGCACCGGTGCTGTTCATCGAGACGGGCAAGCATTTCGCCCAGACCCTCAGCTACCGCCGCAGGCTCGCCCACCAGCTCGGCCTGACCAATGTGCGGGACCTCCGCCCCAACAAGGAAGAGGTTGAAGAGGAAGACGCCGCCGGCGATCTCTGGCGGCGCGATCCTGACGCCTGCTGCGAGCTTCGCAAGATCAGGCCGCTGGGCGATGCGCTGGACGGTTATGATGCGTGGATCACGGGCCGCAAGGCGTTCCACGGCGGCGGCCGCATCAGCCTGCCGGCCTTCGAATGGAACGGCACCCACCACAAGGTGAACCCGCTCGTCCGGTGGAGCCGTGAGGACGTGGCCTCCTATATCGAGCACCATGATCTGCCCCGGCACCCATTGACCGCCCAGGGCTACCCCTCGATTGGCTGCTGGCCCTGCACACGTCCGGCCGATGAGGGCGACGATATCCGTGCGGGACGCTGGGCAGGCAGTGACAAGCGCGAATGCGGCATTCACGACCGCTAGCGTCTTGCTTCGGGCGGGTCGGCGACATAGCTCTTGGCCATGGCACCACGATCCCACCACGTCACCAAGGCACCGTCCCAACGCCAGTTGCGCGCCGGGGAGCTGATCCGGCACGAACTTGCGCAGATGTTCCAGCGCGAAGAGGTGCATGACAGCAGCCTTTCGGGCCGCAATGTCACCGTGACCGAGGTGCAGGCGTCACCGGACCTTCGGCACGCGAATGTCTATGTGACCACCCTCGGCGGCATCGACGTCGAGGGTGCGGTCACCGCGCTTCAGGCCATCGCTCCCAAGATCCGCCGGGTGCTTGCGCCGAAGCTGCACCTGAAGTTCATCCCGGAACTGCGCTTCGTCAAAGACGAAAGCTTCGACCACGCTGATCGGATCTCAGAACTTTTGCGCAAGGAGCGGTAGCGTAACCCTCAACAAATTGTTAATGTCCCCCGGTGGCCGATCTGCATTGCCTTCTCGGGCGCGGGGGCAGCGGCCTTTTGGAGGGTGGCAAACGATGTTTTTCAAGCGGAAGAAGCGCGACGAAGACGAGAATCTTCGTGAAGAGTTCGAGGTGGTCCCGGCCAGTGTCGAGGGTACGATCCCCGGCGCGGTCGAGGATACGCCCGGCAGCCAGATGCTCTCCGTGCCTTCCTTCGATCAAAACATCCCCATGGCCGCGGATGCGCCGATCCGTCTTTTCCCGGGGTTCGAGCGGGAAGATTTCGAAGTCGGCTTCGCCCCTGACGGCCCGGCCCCCAGCCTGGTGATGCGCTGGAAGGATGGCGGCGAGTGGTTCACCATGCCCAACATGTTCAACCGGGCGATCCTGTCAGCCATGGATGAGCGCGAATGCGCCAACGACCTGCCGCGCCTGCTGCGCAGCTATGGCTATGACGTGAACGGCGAAGCCTCCTGACGCCTCACCGGCGGGTTGCGGCTTGACGGAAGAGGGTTCGGAGCATAGCCCCCGGACCCCTTTTCCGTTTCAGGAGCATTGCAGATGGCGCGCCGCAAGAAGGGCCGGAAGGTTCATGGCTGGCTCATTCTCGACAAGCCTTACGACTTCGGCTCAACGGAGGCCGTTTCGCGTCTCAAATGGTTTGGCGAAGCGCAGAAGGCGGGCCACGCCGGAACGCTCGATCCCCTCGCGACCGGCATCCTTCCCATCGCCTTTGGCGAGGCCACCAAGACCGTCCCTTTCGTTCAGGACGGTCTGAAGACCTACCGCTTCACCGCGCGCTGGGGCGAACGCACGGCGACCGACGACCGTGAAGGCGAGGTGGTCCAGCGTAGCGAGGTCAGGCCGGATAAGGCGGCGATCGAAGCGGCCCTGCCGCAGTTCACCGGACTGATCGACCAGGTCCCGCCGCAGTTCTCCGCCATTCTCGTCGGCGGCGAGCGCGCTTACGACCTCGCCCGCGACGGCGAGACGCCGGAACTCAAGTCCCGGCAGGTCGACGTGAGGACGTTCGAGCTCATCGAGATGCCTGACCAGGACCAAGCGGTCTTCGAAGCGGTGGTGGGCAAGGGCACCTATGTCCGCGCGCTGGTGCGCGATCTTGCAGAAGCGCTCGGGACGGTGGCCCATGTGGCCGCGCTCCGCCGCACCCGTGTCGGCCCGTTCGGCGAAGACCAGGCCGTGACCTTCGAAGAGGTGACCGGGGCGCCGGCCACCGAACGGCTCGGGCCCGAAGCGCGCGACCACGAGCGCTTCGACGATACGCTGGTACCGCTCGGCGATGCGATGGCGGAATATCCGAAGGAGAAGGTGAACGCGCCGGAGGCGGCACGTCTTCGTTCAGGGCAGGGGATCGTTTTGACACCGAACCGGGCACGTGTCCTGCGCGCCGGAGAGGTCGGCGCCCTCGACACCGTGCTCGCCGAGGACGATCACGGCGCGGTGGCGCTTTGCCGGCTCGAGGGTCTGGCCCTCGCGCCGGTCAAGGTTTTCCAGCTCTGAGGCTGGAGAGGAAAGGCGGCTCAGCCGTCTTTCTTGTCGTCCTTGGATGCGGCCGCTTTCTCGGCGTCCTTGTGGGCTTTTTCGATGTCGGTCTGCTGACGCTTCTCGTCGTCCGTCGCCTCGTCGCGAAGGCGGTCCATCGAGCCGTCATCCTGCATGGGTAGTTCTCTCATCGTTTGTCTCCTCAGCTGTTGCGATTGATGAATTTGACGAAGCGGCTGGTGCTTCCGTCGGCGGTTTCGTCCTGCAGCAGGGCCGCCAGGCCATTTTCCTCGAAATGCCCGAAGAACGTATCCCAGTCGGTCTTCTGCAGGTCCTCTTCGTTCTGGAAGGCGATCCGCAGAATTCCGTCCTCGTGGCTGCTATGGGTATCGCTCACGAAGGCAGGGGCGCCGCCGCGCTCTTCCGCCCAGTTTTTGATCCTGTCGTGATCGGTGGTCGTGATGGTCTCGCCCATAAGGTGATCCTCCTTGCATAAGGGAAGACACGGGGCCGCGCAGCGGCGTTCCGCCGTTGCCCTTCGCGCCGATCGCCTGCAGGTGAAGGGAACGCTTCAATGAGGGGGTGCGCGATGAAGAGAATGATGCTGGCTTCGCTGGCGCTCGGGCTCCTGGCCGGCTGCGGCTCGGACGACGAAAGGGTTGTGATCCCCTGGAAGGCCGATCCTTTCCCGTCGACCTATGAGCCCTATCCATCCGATAATGTGATGATCACCGGGGCGACGATCCTCGACGGCACCGGCCGGAAGATCGAGGACGGGGTCCTGGTTGTCCTGAACGGCAAGATCGCCCAGATCGGCCCGCGCGCGGCGGTCCGCCCCATTGGCGGGGTCACCGAAATCGAGGCCAACGGCCAGGTCATCACGCCCGGCATCATCGACCTTCACAGCCACCTTGGCGTCTATCCCAGCCCCTCGACCGGCTCGACAGCGGACGGCAACGAGATCACCTCACCCAACACCGCCGGCGTCTGGGCGGAGCATTCCGTGCAGCCCCAGGATCCGGGCTTCGCGCGGGCACTCGCGGGAGGCGTGACGGCGCTTCACATCCTTCCCGGCTCGGCCAATCTCTTCGGCGGACGGACGGTCACCCTGAAGAATGTGCCCTCGCGCACTGTCCAGGGCATGAAATTCCCCGGCGCGCCTTACGGCGTGAAGATGGCCTGCGGCGAGAACCCCAAGCGGGTCTATGGCAGCCAGGGCGGCCCGCAGACCCGCATGGGCAATGTCCGCGGCTATCGCCAGACCTTCAGCGACGCATCGAGCTACAAGGCGGAATGGGACGCTTACGAACAGAAGCTCGAAGAGGGCGAGGGCGGCAAGCCGCCTTCGCGTGACCTCAACAAGGAAACGATCGCGGGCATCCTGTCGGGCGACATCCTCGTTCACATGCACTGCTACCGCGCTGACGAGATGGTCCAGATCCTCGATGTCGCCGAAGAGTTCGGCTACGAGATCTCGACCTTCCACCACGCGGTCGAGGCCTACAAGATCGCCGACCACCTCGCCGAAAACGACGTGTGCGCTGCGGTCTGGGCAGACTGGTGGGGTTTCAAGCTGGAAGCCTATGACAGCGTACGGCAGAACGCGGCGCTCGTCGCCAATCAGCCCGGCGGCTGCGTCATCATTCACTCCGATGACCCATACGGCGTCCAGCGCCTGAACCAGGAAGCGGCGAAGGCCATGGCCGACGGCCGCGCCCTTGGGATCGACTTCGCCCCTGAGGAAGTCATCACCTGGATCACCCGCAATCCGGCAAGAGCTGCCGGCATCATCGAGGATACCGGCACGCTGGAGCCCGGCAAGGACGCCGACTTCGTGATCTGGGACGGTGATCCGTTCTCCGTCTACGGCAGGGCCGAGCAGGTGTTCATCGACGGCGCGAAGCTCTTCGACCGCCGCGACCCGAACCGAAAGCCGGTCTTCGACTTCGAACTGGGCCAATCCGCAAGGGAGGATCTCGACTGATGCTGCGTCTACTTTCATCCGCACTCGCCCTTTGCGCGGGCGGCTTCGCCCAGGCGCAGCTCACCGCGATCACCAATGCCGAACTTCACATGACCGACGAGGACGGCGCGATCATCGCGGACGGGACCGTCCTCGTTCGCGACGGCAGGATCGTCGCCGTCGGGAGCGATGTGGCCGTGCCGGCCAACGCACGGATCATCGATGCGGGCGGCATGCCGGTCACGCCCGGCTTCTTCGCGCCAATCTCGGCGATCGGGCTGGTGGAGATCGGTCTCGATGAGGAAGGCAACGATTCATCGTCTGACGACAGAAGGCTCACGGCCAGTCTCTCGGCCGCGGACGGCTTCAATGAAGACAGCTCGGTGATGGACATCACCAGGGCCGGCGGCATCACCCGCGCCTTCACGGTCATCAGCAATGACGAAAGCCTGTTCTCGGGCTGCGGCATGGTCATTGCCATGCGCACCGGCCCCGAAGCCATCATGCAGCCCTGCGCGGCGCAGAGCCTGACCCTCGGCGGGGCGGGCGCCGCGATGAGCGGGGGGAGCCGGGCCAGCGCCATGGCCCGCGCGCGCCGGGCCTTCGAGAATGTCGAGAGCTATGTCGACGATGCCCAGATCTACCGGCTGAGCGAAGGCGAGGAACGCCTCTCACCGCAAGATGCGCGGGCCCTGCGGCCCGTCCTTGAAGGCGAGCGTCTCCTGATGGTCGAGGCGAACAGCGCTTCGGACATTCGCCGGGTGCTGACGATGAAGGACCGCTATGGTCTTCGCATCGCCATCCTCGGCGGCGCTGAAGCGTGGCGTGTCGCCGACGAACTCGCCGGTGAAGATGTTCCTGTCATCCTCAATCCGACGGCGAACCTTCCGAGTGATTTCGAGCGGATCGGCGCATCGGAAGAGGGCGCGGCGCGGCTTGCGGAACGGGGGATCAAGGTCGCCTTCTACGACGCAGGCACTGCGTTCACCCACAATGCGAGGCTTGCCCCGCAGATGGCGGGCAACGCCGTGGCGTCGGGCATGTCCTATGGGGATGCGATGCGCGCCGTGACCCTGACCCCGGCGGAGCTCTTTGGTCTTGGCGACGAGCTTGGAACCATCGAGCGGGGCAAGCGTGCCGATCTCGTCATCTGGGGGGGCGACCCCTTCGAAGTCACGGTCCGTCCCCGGACGGTCCTGATCGACGGCGAGGATTTGGGTATCGACAACCGGCAGGAAAAGATGGCCCGCCGGTACCGCGATCTTCAGCGCGGCGAGCTTCCGGTCCAGTACAGAAGGCCCTAGGAGCTGGTCTCAGTCAGTCTCGTGGAACCCGGCTTCCACGAGATTGGCGAGCGCGGCGACGCCTTCTTCCGCATCGGGACCTTCGCCGCGGATCACCACGTCGCTCCCCTTGCCTGCACCCAGCATGAGAAGCGCCATCAGGGAACGCGCGCCCACGGTCTGGGCGTCGCGCGAAACGGTCAGGCGCGCATCGAAGGGCGTCGCGGCCTCGCAGAGCTTCGCCGCAGCCCGGGCGTGAAGACCACGCAGATTGACGATGGTGACCCGGCGCTCGGCCATGGTCAAGCTTCGGCCTCGTCACCCTTCAGGACCCACGAGGCGACCGAGATATATTTCCGTCCCGCGTCATGGGCGTCCTTGACCGCGGTCTGAAGGTCGGCCTTCTCCCGGTAGGCTTCAGGCGCAAGCTTGATCAGCATGGGAAGATTGACCCCGGCGATCACTTCGCTCCTGGCTTCTTCCATGACGTTGATCGCAAGGTTCGACGGCGTGCCGCCGAACATGTCGGTCAGGATCACCGCCCCGTCGCCTCCGCCGGCTTCCTGCGCGGCCCGCACGATATCGCGGCGGCGCTTTTCCATGTCGTCATCCGCATCGATGCAGACGGCCCGCAGGCCTTCCTGGGGCCCGACCACATGCTGGGCGGCGAAGATGAGTTCCTTGGCGAGATTACCATGGGTGACGACGACGACACCGATCATCGCATGATCCTTCTAGGGCAGGGGTCCGGGTTCAAATCCGCACCACAAGGAGCGCCCTTTGGCAAGAGAGAGAAGGACAAGCCGGATCGACGCGGCGGTGACCGCATCGGCTGTCGCAGGGATGGGAGCAAGACCGCCGAGGGGTTCGGGGAGGGCAGTTTCGGCCGGGCCGAGCGCGATCCAGGCGAAAAGCGGCAGGGGCGGTGCAGCCTGCACCTCCGCAATCCCGAGACCGCGAAGATGAAGGAGCCGCGGGCCTTGTTTCGGCGGAAAAAGGACCGGCCCATCGTCCACGGCCACAAGGTCGTCGCCGATCAGCCCGGTCCTCCGGAAGGGGCAATGGGCGATGAGGTCGGCAGCGAGCTTTGATTTGCCGGACCCGGCCGGGCCTGTCAGCAGGAGGCCTCGAAGAGGGCCTTGTTCGTCGATCGCAACGCCTAGGGCTGTGCCGTGAAAGCGGGTCAGCTCAGGGCGGGCGCCTTGTGGGTCGGCAGCTCCACCATGAACCGCCCCCCCGTCCTGTCCGGATCCTCGCTCTGCACGTTCTCGCACCAGATGCGTCCCCCGTGGCTTTCCACGATTTGCCGGGCGATCGCGAGGCCGAGGCCTGAATTCGCACCGAAGGTCGCGCCGCTGGGGCGCGAAGTGTAGAAGCGGCCGAAGATGCTTTCGAGATTGTCCTCGGGCACGCCGGGGCCTTCGTCGCTCACGCTGATCAGGACCAGTTGGCGCGAACGGGGCGATTTCTCAAGCGCCACCGTCACCGCGCCGCTTTTCGGCGAGAAGCTGATGGCGTTGTCGATGAGGTTGCGCAGGACCCGGCCGAGCGAGGCCGGCGCGCCGTAGAGAATGGCGCTGGCGTCGGTCTCGTCCCAGAAACTGACGATCGGCCCGCCCGCTTCGGTCACGGCGCGGTAGCTTCGCGCGATATCGCCGACGAGCTTGCTCGCGCCGAGGGTGCGCCTTTTCTCCGTGGCGAGTTGCGCGTCGAGGCGGCTGGCCGAGGAGATGTCGCTGATCAGGCGGTCCATGCGTTCGACGTCATTGGCGATCACGGCGAGAAGCCTCGTCCTCTGCTCGTCGGTCTTGCAGCGCTCGATGGTCTCCGCCGCGCTGCGGATGGATGTGAGCGGATTCTTCAGCTCATGGGCCACATCTGCCGCGAAGCTGTCGATGGCCTGGATCCGCTCGACCAGCGCTTCGGTCATGGCCCGGAAAGAACGGCTGAGGCGGCCAACCTCGTCCCGGCGATGGTCGAGATTGGGCATGCGAACGGTCTCGGCCTGACCCACCGACGAGCGGATCTTCTCCGCGGCCTGGGAGAGATCGCGCAGGGGCTGGGTCACGGCTCGACTGAGAGCGAGGGCCGAAAGGGAGGCAATGAGGAAGAGGCTGGCCACGAAGGGAAGAAGCGCGCGTTCCGCCATGGGGCCGAGAAGGGCGGTGCCCCTGTGCTCGGCGACGAGGATCCCGGTGATCCGTCCATTCTCGAGAAGCGGCAGGGTGACGGCGGCATGAAGGACGCTGCCGCCAAGGGGCCTGAGGCTATCCCCCGCAACACCGTCGCCGCGCAGGATAGCTGCCAGCTGCTCATCCGGGGTAAGCTGGCTGAAGCGGCCCCGAAGCGGCCAGTCGAAGAGCACTTGCTGCAGGAGCGCCTCGGCGCCCCCGGCGACCCGGTCGGGCAGGGCGTTGGCGGGAAGGCTCGACGGAACCGGGACCGCGTCGACCCGGGCCCGGCTTCCCGGCGGATCGTATCGCGTCAGGAAAAAGGGCTCGCCATTGTCGTTTCGGTAGAGAACCAGGCTGCCGTCAAAGCCCCGGCCGAGCCTTTCGAGTATGGCCTGCGCCTCACCTGGCCGGCTGATGCAGGAGGTTTTGGTGCAGGGCGAGAGAGCCGGATCGGTCAGGACCGCCCGGACGGTGATGGCCTGCCGCTCGAGAAGTTCGAGCCGCTCCTCGATCACCGCATTGCGCATGTTGGCGATGCCCAGCGCCCCGGCGGCGAGGATGAGCAGGGCTACCGAATTGGCGAGGAGAAGCGCGCTGCCGAGGGGGCCCGAGCCGAACCTCTTGGTGACGAGCCGGGTGCGGGCGGGGAAACCGCCTTCTGCAACCGCCGCCCGAGCGCCCGGGGGCGCTTCAGTCGCACTTATATTTGTAGCCGACGCCATAAAGGGTCTCGATGCCGTCGAAGCTCGGGTCGACGACCCTGAACTTCTTGCGGATGCGTTTGATGTGGCTGTCGATGGTGCGGTCGTCGACATAGACCTGGTCGTCATAGGCCGCATCCATCAGGGCATCGCGCGATTTGACGAAGCCGGGACGCGCCGCGAGCGCATGAAGGATGAGGAACTCCGTAACGGTCAGGGTCACCGCTTCGCCCTTCCAGGAGCAGGCATGCTGCGGCGGATCGAGGGTCAGGCTGCCCCGTTTGAGCGCTTCGTCGCCTTCCCGGGCGGGAAGGGCATCGTTCGCCGCGCGGCGCAGCACGGCCTTGATCCGTTCGAGAAGAAGGCGCTGGCTGAAGGGCTTCTTGACATAGTCGTCCGCGCCCATGGTCAGGCCCAGCATCTCGTCGATTTCCTCGTCCTTGGAGGTGAGGAAGATGAACGGGATCGAGCTCTGCTGCCGCAGGCGGCGCAGAAGCTCCACGCCGTCCATGCGTGGCATCTTCACATCCGAGACCACGAGATCGGGATTGACCGCCGCGATTCCGTCAAGCGCGGCCGCGCCGTCGGTGAAGGTCGACACCCCGTAGCCTTCGGACTCAAGAGCGATCGAGACCGAGGTCAGAATGTTCTCGTCATCATCGATCAGCGCGATGGACGCCATCGAGCCTCTCCCAAGCCGCGACTACCCCAAGCAGGACAGAACTAGCAGGCAAACATGGGAGAGGTGTTAAACTATCACCTCGACCTTTCCGAAAGCCCGGTCAGGATGAAGGCCGGAGCCTGTCGATGAAATCGGCCATGGCGACGTCCCGCTCGGACAGCCCGTCCGCATCATGGGTGGTGAGGGTAATCTCCACCTTGTTGTAGACGTTGAACCATTCGGGATGGTGGTCGTGCTGCTCGGCGAAGAGGGCGACTTGTGTCATGAAGCCGAACGCCTCCTTGAAATCGCCGAAAGCGAGGCTGGTGGTGGCGGCGTCCCTGTCTTTCGCTTCCGCCCATTCAGGATGGTCGCGGAAGAAGGATTGGCGGGCATCGGGGGAGAGTTTCTGGACCATGTCCGGCAGCTAGGACGAAACGCGCCGGCGGCCAAGCGGGCCGGTCAGCATGACAGTTTCGTCCGAAGCTCGAGGCCCTTCTTGATTGGCCGCGCCGAATGAACGACAAGGGAGCCGCTAGCATCACATCTTGGCGACGGGGCTCAGTTGACGACGTATCGGGACCGCCTGAACGGCTTGGCCATCTTGGCTGTTTTCATCACCGCAGCCTGTTTCGCGGCGCCGGGTTCGGCGCGGGCGGAGTACAGCTTTTGCAACAAGTCGAGCTACGCGCTTTCCGCAGCGCTCGGCTTCGTCGACGGCGAGAGCCTGCTGACACGTGGCTGGTGGCGGCTTCGCCCCGGCGAGTGCAAGAAGGTGATCAGCGAAGAAATCCTGCCCGGACGGTATTACGTCTACGCCGAGGCGATCCCCGGCCACCGCGGCGAGCTGAAGACCTGGTCCGGCGAGACGCCCCTCTGCGTTCAGAACGACAGTCTCTTCACCCTGCGGGACCAGCGGGTCTGCGCGGAGGATCCCGCCCGGCAGCGCAATTTCCGTGTTGCCGACGTGACCGAGGAAGATGGCGGCAACTACACCACCGATTTCGTCGACGAGAACAACTTCTCGACCTACCAGGCGCAGGTCGCCGGTGTGCAGCGGCTTCTCAGCGATGTCGGTTTCGATATCGGCGCGATCGACGGACAGCTCGGCACCAGCACCAAATCCGCCCTCCGGCAATATCGCCGCTCTCGCGAGCTGGGGCAGGACGGGGTCGTCGATGACGCGGTGCTGGACGCCCTCATCAACGAAGCCAACGAGGAAGACGCCAAGGTCGGTTTCTTTTTCTGCAACGAGACCATGCTGCCGGTCTGGGCCGCCTTCGCGCAGCCCACCGACGACCAGGAAGGCTACCGGTCTTCGGGATGGTGGTATCTCGAAAGCTCCGCATGCGCCAAGGTGCGCCGGGGCGCGCTGAGCGCCGAGCCCTACTATGTCTACGGCATTTTGCAGGCGGAGGAGCAGGAGCTCCCGCTCGCCGGCGGCGATACGCCCTTCTGCATCAGCGCGGTCCAGTTCGACGCGCGCTCGGACGTTGCCTGCGAAGAGTCGGGCTATGACACCGGCATCTTCCGGCGCATCGACACTGGCGGGGAGAAGGCATGGACCTTCGTCTTCCGTCCCGAGCAGTTCAATCAGGACCTGGCGGCGCCGGCCCAGTGACCGATTGCCATAGCCGCCATTTCGACGGGGTCCGGGACTGGGTCTTCGACCTCGACAACACCCTCTATCCTGCCGGTTTCAACCTCTTCCCGCAGATCGACGCCCGCATGACAAGCTATGTTCAGGGCCTTCTGGGGGTCGGCCGCGACGAGGCCCGCCGTGTGCAGAAGGAACTCTACGCAGAGCACGGAACGACCCTCGCCGGGCTGATGAAGGAGCACCGGGTCGACCCGCACGACTTCATGGACCATGTGCATGAGATCGACCTGACGGGCATCGCCGTGGTTGATGGCTTGCGCGATGCGATCACCGCGCTGCCGGGACGCAAGTTCGTGCACACCAATGGCAGCGTGCGCCACGCTGAGAACGTGCTCGGCGCGCTCGGTCTCGACGGGATCATGGAAGACGTCTTCGATGTCGAGATGGGCGGGTGGGTCCCAAAGCCTTACGCGGCGAACTACGATGCCTCGGCAGTTCATTTCGGCCTCGATCCGAAACGCGCGGCGATGTTCGAGGACATGGCCGTCAATCTCGAGGAGCCGCACCGACGGGGTATGCGGACCGTGCTGGTGGCGAGCGAGGCGGACTGGATCGCCCTCGAGCCTTCATGCAAGAAGCCCGGCGCGCCGCCGGGCGATGCCGACCATATTCATCACGTGACCGACGACCTCGTCGGCTTTCTTCGTCCCCTCGGAGAGAACCAGGAGACCCCATGACCCTCACCATGCAAGCCGCCCGTGATCTCATCGAGGAAGGTTTCGAGGGCCGCGCCGAAGGGGCGGACCTCGCTGCCGCCGTCGATCACGCGCTTCAGGGTCTCGACGAAGGCCGCTACCGTGTCGCCTCGAAAGAGGCGGGCGAATGGCATGTCCATGCCTGGCTGAAGAAGGCGGTGCTTCTGTCCTTCCGCCTCTCCGCCAACAAGCCGATCGAGGGCGGTGCCGGGGGGGCGCCTTGGTTCGACAAGGTGCCTTCCAAGTTCGAAGGCTGGGACGAGGCCGCGTTCCGCGATGCGGGCTTCCGCGCCGTGCCCCCCGCTGCCGTCCGCCGCGGCAGCTTCATCGGCAAGGGAGCGGTCTTGATGCCTTCTTACGTCAATATCGGCGCCTATGTGGGCGAGGGGACGATGGTCGATACCTGGGCAACGATCGGTTCCTGCGCGCAGATCGGCAGCAACTGCCATATCTCCGGCGGCGCGGGGATCGGCGGGGTGCTCGAGCCCCTCCAGGCCAATCCTGTCATCATCGAGGACAATGTCTTCATCGGCGCCCGGTCCGAAGTGGCCGAAGGGGTCATCGTCCGCGAGGGCGCGGTTCTTTCCATGGGCGTCTTCCTCAGCGCCTCGACCAAGATCGTCGACCGGGCGAGCGGCGAGTTTACCTATGGCGAAGTGCCGCCTTATGCCGTCGTCGTGCCAGGCAGCCTGCCGGCAGGTGAGCCGGGACGACCGTCTCTTGCCTGCGCCGTCATCGTGAAAACCGTCGACGAGAGGACCCGCGCGAAAACCGGGATCAATGAGATCCTGCGCGGCTGAGTTTTCCCGACTGGACCTTCTTTCATAGGCTTGGCGCTTGTCCGAGGGCGTCTGTTTCGCTAGCGAAATAGACCGGTTCGAGGAGTGCCCCATGAGTTCCACCGATATTCTGACCCCTTGGCGTGACGTCATGGTGGAGCTGGTGCGCGACGACCAGCCGGACCTTTCGATGCGACAATGGGCGCTGCTTCTGACCGTCTATCTGACCCCCGGACCGCACACCGTCCGGCGTTTGTCCGAGGACCTCGAAGTGCCCAAGCCTGCGATCAGCCGCGCTCTCGACGCACTCTCGATCCACGGTTTTGTCCGGCGGGAACGGGACGAAGGGGACCGGCGGGTGGTGTTGGTGCGCAAGACGGCCGAGGGCTCGGAATTCATCGACCGGTTCGCCGCTGCCGTGGAGGCGGGCGAGCGCTCCGCCGATCTTGGCTATTACTGAAGTTCCGCCTGCCCGATCGATCAAGAAAAACCCGCCGCGGCTTAGCCGGGCGGGTTTTTCTTGATCGGATAATGACCTTGGAACGCGCCCGCTCAGCGGCCGCCATCTTCCTCTTCGATATCCGCGTCGTCCCCATCGTCCGCAGCCGCATCATCGTCCGAAGTGCCGGGATAGCCGTCATCGGTGTTGTCACGGGTGATCGGCTGCTCGCCGGTGGAGCGCAGATTGATGTCCTGCTCGGGATCCGCCGGGTAGCCGTCATCGCCCGCATTGTTGACTTCATCGTCAGGCAGGGTGGCTTCACCGGGCTCTGGAACTTCGAAGTCGGTGCGGTCGGCCGCGCTGGCAGCAGCTTCTTCCATCGGAGTTTCCTCCTCTGCAGCCGTTTCGCCTTCGGCAGCCGGCGGCGTGCATTCGGGGTAGGCTGCAGCTTCCCCGCCGCTCAGCGAGCCAAGATAGGCCAGGATGTCGGCACGTTTGTTATCCTTGCGGATCTTCTGCGCCATCTGGGTGCCGGGGACGTATTGCTGGCTGTCATAGAGATACTGGTCGAGCTTGTCGTAGGTCCATTCCCCGCCAAGGCCCTGCAGCGCGCCCGAGTAGGAGTAGCCGGAAACAGCCGCGACTGGGCGGTTCACGATATCCCAGAGGTTGGGCCCGGTCCCGTTCGCGCCGCCCTGATCGAAGCTGTGGCAGGACGCGCAGATCGCTGCGGAACGTGCCCCGCGCTCGGCGCTGGCATCGGCGAGAAGACAGCCGAGCGAGACTTCTTCCTCTTCCTCTGCGCCTGCAGCGCCGACCCCGACGAGCTCGGCATAGGGCGTATAGGCGAGGCCGAAGGGGTTGTCTTCTTCGTAGTGGTGATCGCCATGATGCCCGCCCAGCAAGGCCACCGTCGTTTCCGCGATCACCGGCAGCCCGATGAAGAGCAGCAGGACGATGAGGATCGCAGCGGCAAGTTTGTTACTGAAAAGCGAGTCTTTCATGATACGGCCCGGACTGGTTTTGACGCGAACAACGAGGGTGGCGCCCTGATTTCGGGGGCACATAGCCGCGCTTTTCGGCTTCCGCAACGCGCGGATGGGCACGGGGTAGAAGAAGAGGGTTAAGATGCCGACCATTGCCTATCAGGGAGAGCCGGGAGCCTTCTCCGAGCTTTGCTGCGCAGCCTTCGCCCCGGCCTATGATCCGGTGCCGCATCCGACCTTCGATGCGGTCTTCCAATCGGTGACGGGCGGGGGGTGCGATGCCGCGATGGTGCCGGTCGAAAACTCGCTCGCTGGCCGCGTCGACGATGTCTACCGCCTGCTTCCCGACCGTGAGGTGGCGGCCGTGGCCGAGCATTTCCTGCCTGTTCACATGCAGCTCATGGCGCTGCCCGGGGCGGACCGCTCCCGCCTCAAGGTGGTGCGCTCGCACCCCATGGCGCTCAGCCAGTGCCGCCAGACGATCAGACGGCTGGGCCTCCTGCCCGATGCGGCACGTGATACAGCGGGCGCGGCGCGCGAACTGCGCGACGATCCTGACCCTACTACATGCGTCATCGCACCACGCTCCGCCGCCGAACGTTACGGTCTCGAAATCATCGAGCGGGATTGCCAGGATGCTGACCGCAATGTCACCCGGTTCCTCAAGCTCCTTCCTGAAGATGGGGTGAGCTGGCCCAACCGGATTCCGGCACCGATGCTGACAAGCTTCGTCTTCAGGGTCCGCAACATCCCCGCAGCGCTCTACAAGGCGCTGGGCGGCTTCGCGACCAATGGGGTGAACCTCACCAAGCTCGAAAGCTACCAGGAAGACCACAGCTTCCAGGCCACGCGCTTTCAGGCGGAAGCCGAGGCGCATCCCGATGAAGAGGCGATGAAACGGGCACTGGAGGAGCTTTCCTACTTCACCACCGACCGCAAGATCATCGGGGTCTTCGCTGCCGATCCCTACAGGATCAGCCGCCAGACGGCGGTCTAGGGTCCGGACCCTAGTCGCGCCGGGGCGCCTCCTCGATGTAGCGGTCGATCCGCTGCTGCTGACGTTCGACCACGTCGGTGAGCCTCGAGATCGTCTGCTGATCCCGCTCGCGCTCAGCCTTGAGGGCGTCGAGTTCGTCTTCGAGGTCGGCACGAATGCGGGCACGGATCTGGTCGAAGGC
Organism: uncultured Caulobacterales bacterium; assembly: GCA_964556115.1. Taxonomy (GTDB): domain Bacteria; phylum Pseudomonadota; class Alphaproteobacteria; order Caulobacterales; family Parvularculaceae; genus Parvularcula. The sequence goes on along the minus strand of CAZKVC010000003.1, from coordinate 149,596 downwards.
GACCCTTGCGAGGCCTGAACCGGGCAGGGCATCGAAAGCGAGTTCCGCCATCGAGCGGAACATGGAGGGCCCCCGCCTGGGGCGCTGTTCATCCATCCTGCCCCTCCGCCTTCTTCAGGGAAGCTTCCGCTTTCTCGATGGCGGCTTCGGCCCGCAGTCGCGCTTCTCCGCCCCGCGCGAGCGTAACCTTCGCCTTTCTCTTCTCCGCTTTCAGCCAGTCGCCGTAATCGGCACCCAAAAGCTCGCGGTCGCTCATGCCCTCTATGTCCTGTTTCGATCTCGCAACGACTTCCTTCGAAGCCGGAGAGGAAGGCGGACGGGGCGGTTTTCCGGTCATGTCGCCTCGACCCAATGACGGAGAATCTGATGGGCGATCGCCATGCGCGGGGGACAGGTGACCTCGTGATCGCCGGCAAGGATCGCTTCGGCCTCCTGCCGCGAGAACCAGCGCGCCTCCTCGATCTCGGTCGGATCGAGCGTCAGATTCTTGTCCTCGACCTCGGCGATGAAGCCCATCATCAGGGAAGAGGGAAAAGGCCAGGGCTGGCTGAAGAGGTAGCGCATCGAACGGGTGACGAGCCCGGCTTCCTCGAAAAGCTCACGCTCACCGCATTGTTCCAGGGTCTCTCCTGGTTCGAGATAGCCGGCGAAGGCGCTCATGAAGCCCTGCGGGAAGTGCGGGCCACGGCCAAGGCAGACGCTATCCTCGTGAATCGGGAGAACGATCGCGACCGGATCGGTGCGTGGGAAGTGCTCGGTCTTCGTCCGCTCGTTTATCCTCTTGAAACCGCCCTCGGCTGACAGGGTCCTATCGCCCTCCAAGGCGCAGAAGCGGGTCCGGCCATGCCAGTCGAGAAGCCATACCGCCTGACCGGCTACGCTCGCCTCGTCCGGGGGCAGGAAGGGCGCAGCCTTGCGAAGGGGTGCGTAGCTCGCGACATCGGCGAAGGGCTGGGGTTCGGCGCTGGATACGTCCGCGGCGAAGACGGGGCTGCCGTTCCAAAGTCCAAGGAGCACCAGCTCGCTGCCTTTCGGCAGATGAGCGAGCGCGTCGAGGGTCAACCACTGCAGGGATGACTTGGTAGGGCCGCGGTCGATCAGAATTTCGCCGCGCCAGACCAGAAGCATCCTTGCCCCGGGATGGCGCTTCTGGGCGGCGACCCAGTCGGGGTCCTTCCGTGCCACGCCGGCCTTGTCGAGCGGGTTATGGGTGAAGGCGTTCGGATTGCCGGCAAACATGCTGGTCCTTTTTTCCGGTCGGGGCGGTTGCGATGAGGACCTACCGTTTTCGGTCGGCCATGACGAGGGGCCAGGGCGGCAAGCTGCCAAGTGCCGAGCACCCTTGATTCTTCTGGAAGATGACGAAAAGGTCAGGCGGAACGCAGGCAGTGAAGGCAAGGCTATGACGGTCGTCAGGATCATAGGGCTCGTATCGGCCGCCATCGGCGCCCTTCTGGCGATCACCATCATCGTTCTGTGGACCCCGGACACCGACGCGGCGGCGATGGAAGAGAAATACATGACGCCCCAGAGCCGCTTCGTCGATGGCCAAGGGGGGTTGCGGGTTCACATGCGGGAACTTGGTCCCGACGACGCGCCGGCGATCATCTTCATCCACGGTACGGCCGCCAGTCTTCATACCTGGGAACCTGTCATGGCTGATCTTGCGCGGGACTACCACGTCATCGCCTATGACCAGCCGGGGCATGGCCTGACCGGCCCCCATCCTGAGCGGAACTACCGTTACGAAGGTATGGCCGATGGACTCGACGCCGTCTTCGATGCCGCCGGGCTCGACCGGGCCGTGCTGGTCGGTAATTCCATGGGTGGCTGGATCGCTTGGCGGGATGCCCTTGCCAATCCGGACCGGGTGGAGGCCCTTGTCCTGCTCGATGCCTCGGGCATACCGCAGACGAGGCGCACCGAAGGCACACTTGGCTTCAAGGTGCTCGGCTCGCCCCTCGGTAGGGCCGTTTCCGCCCACATCACCCCGCGCTCGATGATCGAGGCATCGGTGAACGACGCCTATGGCCGCGATGAGGTCGTCACCGATGAGCTGGTCGACCGCTACTGGGAACTCCTGCGCTACCCCGGCAACCGTCAGGCCATGGGTGACCAGTTCAGGACCGAGCGCGCCGACCTCTCTTCGCGCCTCGCCGAGATCACGGCGCCGACCCTCATTTTGTGGGGTGAGGACGACCAGCTCGTCGATGTCTCGAGCGTCGCCGCCTTCGAAGGCGCTATTCCGAATGCGCGCTCCATCATCTACGAGGAAGTCGGCCATATCCCGATGGAAGAGGTGCCCGAGCTGGTGATTTCGGACATCCGCGCCTTTCTGAAGGAAGTTCACGCGGAAACCCCTTGAAGGAAGCCCGCCTGTCGGCAATATCCCCCTCAGGAGTGCCGCGCGGACGTTGCCCTCGCCAACCCGGTCAGGTCCGGAAGGAAGCAGCCGTAACGAGTTTTCCGCAGCGGGTCGTGTCGGCCCTCCGCCTTATTTCCAGCCGTCAGGGCGCAACCCTTGCTGATCTTCTGGGTGTCCACCATCGCGGCAGTTCTGACCACGGCGAGCTTCCTGCCTCAGGCGATGCTCGTCATCAGGACCCGCAACACCGATGGCATTTCGCTCACCATGTACCTGATGTTCGTCACCGGCGTCGCCTTCTGGCTGGCCTACGGCATCCTGATGCGCTCGGCCCCGATCATCACGGCGAACGCCATAACGCTCGTCCTTGCGAGCGTTATTCTGACGCTGAAGATCCGCAGTTTCTCGAAGGGGGTTACGGCGGAGCAGGCCAAGGGGGATGGGACGGGAGGGGAATCCAATCCTGTCCTGCTCCGCCGTAAACTCTAGACCGCCAGCTCGCGGTTGAGGTTGCCCATCAGCCAGTCCCAGCTGATCGAACCGAAAAAGGGATGCCAAGGCTTGGGCGCGAGAAATCGCAGCCGCTTTTCATTGGGCCAGACGGGCACCACGGTGCCTTTGAGGCCCTGCTCCCTGGCCGCCTGGTTGAGTTCCTGAAGGATGGCCTGACGCTCGCCGACGGGCTTGGCACCAAAGGTTTCGTCCAGGGGAAGGATGATGACGTCATTCCCGCCCTGATTGATATGCGCCACTTTGAACACCCGCATAAGACGGCTCCTTGCGATGGCCCCTGAGGCTCTGACGCCAAGATTCCGCCACTTTTGCGCCCCGGTAAAGGCAAAGTTGTGACGTGCCTAAGATCGCTCGCTGGAGGGAAGGCGGAAGCCCTTTCCCCGCGGGGCTCCCTAGGGTTAAGAGGCGGGCGTGAACGCATCCCAGCCCTATCAGGTCCTCGCCCGCAAATACCGGCCCGCCTCCTTCGATGACCTTCTCGGTCACGAGGTGATGATCCGCACCTTGCGCAACGCCTTTCAGGCCGACCGCATCGCCCACGCCTTCATCCTCACCGGCGTCAGGGGGGTGGGCAAGACCACCACCGCGCGGATCATGGCGCGGGCCTTCAATTACGAAACCGACGAGATCGACCGCCCGACGGTCGACATGCCGGTGATGGGCCGTCACTGTCAGGCGATCGCCGAAGGGCGGCACCCGGACGTGATTGAAATGGATGCTGCCTCGCGCACCAGCGTCGATGACATTCGCGAGCTGATCGAAGGCGTGCGCTATGCGCCGACGACGGGGCGCTACAAGGTCTATATCGTGGACGAGGTCCACATGCTCTCCAAGAACGCCTTCAACGCGTTCCTCAAGACCCTCGAAGAGCCGCCGCCCCATGTGAAGTTCATTTTCGCCACCACGGAGATCCGGAAGGTCCCGGTGACGGTGCTGTCGCGATGCCAGCGCTTTGATCTCAAGCGCTTCGACGTCCCCACGCTTTCAGGCCATCTTTCCGGCATTGCCGAGAAGGAAGGGGTGAAGGCCGAGGATGAGGCGCTCGAGGTTCTGGCGCGGGCGGCCGAAGGCTCGGTGCGGGATGGGCTCTCGCTTCTCGATCAGGCGATCCTGAGCCGCGAAGGCGAAACCATCGAGGCCGAAGCGGTCCGGCGGATGATCGGCCTTGCCGACCGGAGCTATTCCTGGGCGCTATTCGAAGCCACTCTCAAGGGGGAAGTGGAAACAGCGCTGGCTTCGTTTCGGCACCAGTACGATTATGGTGCCGATCCGGCTGAGGTCCTGCGCGATCTTCTTGATGTCTGCCATCTCACCACCCGGGTGAAGGCGGCGGGCGCGGAGGCGGCGTCGCATGGCACGGCGGGAAGCAGTGATGCCGCTGCCGCGAAACGCGTTGCCGAAGCGCTCAGCCTTCCGGGCCTCACCCGCGCCTGGTCACTCTTGATGAAAGCCCTTGAGGAGGCGCAGCGCGCGCCCGACCCGGCCGCTGCGGCCGAGATCGGTCTCGTGCGGCTGGCTTTCGCAAGCCAGCTTCCCACCCCTGCCGAGGTGCTGAAGGGGGCACCGCTTCTCGCGGGAAAGCCTGAAGGGGAGGCTTCGGCCCGGCCCGATGCGCCGCCAGCTCCGGCAACGGCACCGGCCAAGGCTGACGACCTCCCCGCGACCCTCGCCGAAATCGCAGCCTTGGCCGCGGCGCAGGGCGACCTGATCCTGCGGCAGGAAATCGAACGCTTCGTCAGGTTGATTACGCTCGAGGGCACGAAGCTGGAACTGGCGCTCGAGGACGGCGCGCCCTCCACCCTGACCGCGCGGCTTCAGGCCGCACTGATCAACTGGACCGGCCGATCATGGGACGTCGAGAAGGGTGATCCGATGAAGGCCGAACCGACCTTGAAAGAAGCGAGGGAACGCGCGATCGCCGAACATCCTTTGGTCAGGGAGGCGCTGAAGGTGTTCCCCGGCGCCACCATCGCGGAAGTCCGCCCGATCGGCGGCAAGGAGACGTCATGAAGAATTTCGGCGACATGATGAAACAGGCGGCGAGCCTGCAGAAACAGATGCAGGAAGCCCAGGAAACCATCGCCGCCCTCGAAGCCGAGGGCCAGGCGGGAGGCGGCCTCGTCAGGGTCATGATGAACGGAAAGGGCTATGCCCGGAAGGTCACCATCGACCCGTCCATGTTCAAGGAAGAGGACAAGGAGGTCCTCGAAGATCTCATTGCCGCGGCCCTCAACGACGCCAAAGCGAAGCTCGAAGAGCAATCGGCGGCGAAGATGAAGGAGATGACCGCAGGCCTGCCTCTTCCCCCCGGCATGAAACTGCCGTTCTGAGGCCATGGCGCGCAGCTCCGCGGGCCCCGAGCTCGACCATCTCATCAGTCTTCTGAGCAAGCTGCCGGGTTTCGGCCCGCGCTCCGCGACCCGGGCTGCGCTTCACATGCTGCGCAAGCGCGAGACGGTGATGAAGCCCCTCGCGGCCGCGCTCGACCATGTGGCGGATACGGTGAAACCCTGCAGCCGCTGCGGGAACTGGGATGCGCAGGACCCCTGCGGCATCTGCTCGGACGAAACCCGCGACCGGACGGTGATCTGCGCCGTGCAGGACGTTTCGGACGTCTGGGCGCTGGAGAGGGCGCGGGCGCACCGGGGGCTCTATCATGTCCTCGGAGGCGTGATCTCGCCCCTCGACGGGATCGGCCCGGACGACTTGCGGATCGACGGCCTCTCCGCCCGGGCGAGCGAGCCGCATGTTCTCGAGGTCATCCTCGCCCTGCCGGCCACCGTCGACGGTCAGACGACGGCCCATTACATCCACGAACTTCTGGAAGGCCGCGGCGTCACCATCACGGGCATGGCGCGGGGCGTGCCTGTGGGCGGTGAGCTTGACGTGCTCGACGAGGGCACCTTGGCCGCCGCGCTCAAGGCCCGGCGGCCGGTCTGAACCCTAGTAGCGGTATTCGTCGGACTTGAACGGGCCCGCTTGCGGCACGCCGATATATTTCGCCTGGTCTTCGGTCAGCTCGCTTAGCTTTGCGCCGACATGGGCGAGGTGCAGCGCCGCGACTTTCTCGTCGAGGTGCTTGGGCAGGACGTAGACTTCGTTCTTGTACTTGCCGTCGTCATTGTTCGCGTAGAGCTCGACCTGGGCGAGGGTCTGGTTGGTGAAGCTCGCGGACATGACGAAGCTTGGGTGTCCGGTCGCATTGCCGAGATTGACGAGACGGCCCTGGCTGAGAAGGATGATCCGCTTGTCGTCGGCGAGGTGCACCATGTCCACCTGGTCCTTGATGTTCGTCCACGGATAGTTTTTCAGCGCATCGACCTGAATCTCGTTGTCGAAGTGGCCGATATTGCAGATGATCGCCATGTCCTTGCATTCACGCATGTGATCCGCGGTCAGAACATCCTTGTTGCCCGTCGCCGTGACGACGATGTCGGACCGCTTGATGCCGTCTTCCATGGTGACGACTTCATAGCCGTCCATCGCCGCCTGAAGGGCACAGATGGGATCGACCTCGGTGACCATCACCCGGCAGCCTGCCCCGCGAAGGGAGGCGGCTGAGCCCTTGCCGACATCGCCGTAGCCCGCAACGACGGCGACCTTGCCGGCCATCATCACATCGGTGCCGCGGCGGATCGCATCGACCAGCGATTCCTTGCAGCCGTATTTGTTGTCGAATTTCGACTTCGTCACGCTGTCATTGACGTTGATCGCGGGGAAGGGAAGGGTGCCTTCCTTCGCACGCTGATAAAGCCGCATGACGCCAGTGGTGGTCTCTTCGGTCACGCCCTTGATCGATTCCTTCACCCGGCTGTAGAAGCCGGGATCGCGTTCGAGGCGCTTCTTGATCGTGGCGAAGAAGGCTTCCTCCTCCTCGTTGGACGGGTTCTCGAGGACCGAAGGATCGCTCTCGGCCTGGCTGCCGATGAGGATCAGCATGGTCGCATCCCCGCCATCATCAAGGATCATGTTGGCGAGGCTGCCGTCTGGCCATTCCCAGAGCCTGTCCGCGAAATCCCAGTATTCCTGCAAGGTCTCGCCCTTGTGCGCGAAGACGGGGGTTCCGGAACCGGCGATCGCGGCGGCGGCGTGATCCTGCGTCGAGTAGATGTTGCAGCTCGCCCAGCGGACCGTGGCGCCGAGCGCTTCGAGTGTCCGGATCAGGACGGCCGTCTGGATCGTCATGTGCAGCGAGCCGGCGATGCGCGCGCCCTTGAGCGGCTTTTTCGGACCCAGCTCGGCCCGGGTGGCCATGAGCCCGGGCATTTCATGCTCGGCAATGGCGATTTCCTTTTCGCCGAAAGCGGCGAGGCTGATGTCTTTGACGGCGTAATCCTGAGCCATGGGGCCTCCATAATCTTCGAAGGGCGCTAGCAAGGCTTGCCGCGAAGGGAAAGCTCTGCCCCTTTCGCAGCCGGAAAGAGGCCTTTCGCGCCCTCGCGACCTAAACTCAGCTTCGACCAGAAGGAGTGACCCTGCGATGACCAAGCCGCCAGAAGAAGCCTACAGGCTTTATGATCGATACTGTCACGGCGATATCGACCGGCGCTCGTTCTTCGAAGGATTGGGTCGCCACGCGGCCGGGGGGCTATCGGTGGCGGCGATGGCGGCGGCGCTGATGCCGAACTACGCGCGCGCGCAGCAGGTCAGCCCGGACGACCCCGAGATCCTGACCGAGCGCATGACCTACCCCTCGCCCAAGGGCGCGGGCGAAATGGCCGGGCTTTTCGCCCGGCCCAACAACAAGGCGCGCGTTCCGGCCGTTCTGGTGATCCACGAGAACCGCGGCCTCAACCCCTATATCGAGGATGTCGCCCGGCGCCTGGCCAAGGCAGGCTACGCGGCGCTCGCCCCCGACGCCCTTCACCCGCTAGGCGGCTATCCCGGCAATGATGACGAGGGCCGTCGGATGCAGCGACAGCGGGGCCGTCGCGACATGCTCGAGGACTTCCTCGCCGGGGCGAGCGCGCTAGCCTCGAAAGAGGGGACCACGGGCTCGGTCGGGGTCGTCGGCTTCTGTTTCGGTGGCGCGATGGCGAACATGCTGGCGATCCGCTCGGACGTGGTGAAGGCCGCCGTTCCCTATTACGGCGGCTGGCCCGAGGCGGAGGAGGCAACGCAGGTGAGCGCCCCGCTGATGATCCACCTCGCCGGGCTCGACGACCGGGTGAATGCGGGCTGGCCCGCCTACGAGGCAGCGCTCATGGAAGCCGGAAAGACCTATTCCGTCCACCACTATACCGGCGTCAATCACGGTTTTCATAACGACTCGACCTCGCGCTATGACGAGGCCGCGGCTGAGCTTTCCTGGAACAGGACGCTCGATTTCTTCGGCCACTACCTCGGCTGACCCTGCTTGCCTTCCGCGATCGCTCGTAGGCCGTCGCGGTAGCTGGGATAGAGGAGCGGGCCGGTCACAGCCTTGAGGCGGTCGTTTCGCAGCCTCTTGTTCTCCGCATAAAAACTGCGCGCCATGGGCGAAAGCTCGCCTTCGATATCCTCGAAGCGCTGAAGGGGCGGCGGCGCGATCCCGAGAAGCTCCGCGGCGAACGCGACGGGCTCATGGGAGGGGGAAGGGTGATCGTCGGAAAAGTTGACGATCGGGGGAAGCTCATCGATTTGAAGAAAGATCTTGAGGGCGCGGGCGATGTCGTCCCGGTGGATACGGTTGAAGACATGGCCCGGTTTGACGACCCGCCGCGACAGGCCTGCCCTCGCGCCGGGGGTATCGCCGGAAAGGCTGTCCACGGCACTTCGGCCAGGCCCATAGATGCCTGCGAGGCGGCAGACGGTCAGGCGGGTACCGTTCTTCGCGCAGAACTCCTGCCAGCCCTTCTCGGCACGAAGGCGTGCGACACCGCGCCGGGAGCCCGGCCGCGGGGTCTCTGTCTCGTCGATCCAGGCGCCGCCATGGTCGCCATAGACGCCGGAGGACGAAAGATAGAGGACAAGGCGCGGCGCGGCGTCCTGGCGCATGGACCGCAAGGAAGGGCAGCCATTATCGTCAGGCGGCGTACTGACGATAATGGCTGTCTGCGGGCCGACCGTTTCGGTTGGGAGCGCCTCCTCGCCGCCCCAGATCAGCGGCGTGATCCCTTCGGATGCGAGCTCATCGGCCTTGTCCTCGTCGCGGGTGGTGCCGACGACCTTCATCCCTTCGTGGGCGACTTCCCCAGCGAGAGGGCGGGCGGAGTAGCCAAGGCCGAGAACGAGAAGATCAGCGATCGTCATTTATCTCACCCAGAAGTTTTCGGCACCCGGCTTCGAGCTGGTCGAGCACTGCGGCAAAACCGTCGGCACCGCCATGATAAGGGTCGGGCACGTCTTTTTCGCCGAACATCCTGACCTTTGCAGTCCAGTCGGGAAGGCGCATCTCTTCGATATCGGCAAGCTTCGACGCGTCCATGGCGATGATGTGATCGAAGGCATAACCATCGCCATGATCGATCTTCCGTGCCCGTATTACAGAAAGGTCGTAACCCCGCGCCGCCGCAGCCTTCTGCATTCTTGGGTCGGACGGGTGCCCTTCATGCCATCCGCCGGTACCGGCGCTGTCGACCTCGACAGGCTGGCCTTCATCCCGGGCCAGCTTCGCCATGACGGCTTCGGCGGCCGGGGAGCGGCAGATATTCCCGAGACACACGAAAAGAACGCGCTTCATGCGCCCTCCTCGTCGCGGAGTTCCTTCAGTTCCTTCTCGAGGAAGATCGAGATCAGCGTCCTGACACCGGCGACGATGGCGAGGACGATCACGTCCTCAAGGGTGCGGTTGACAATGGTGAAGAGGATGTCGGCGACGATCAGAAACTCAAGGCCCGCGAGAATGTAGGTCCCCAGATGAAGCCTTGCATCAGCGAAGGCCTGACTGAGCCGCGCGCCATCTTTCAGACGCTTGAGGAGGACAGCGGTGATGAAGCGAAGCGCCCCGAAGATCAGGATCAACGCTGCGAAAGCTTCTACCAGAAACGCAGCGGCCGAAATGCCGTTTTCGATCAACTCACGTAAATGGTCCGCGACACTGAGTTCGGCCATGGCGGGTCAGTCCGCCTGGCTTTTCGCGATGAAGCGCTCGATCTCCTCTTCGAGAACATCGAGGGGCACCGCGCCATTGGCCAGGACAGCGTCATGGAAGAGGCGCAGATCGAAATCCTCACCGAGCTCCTCTTCGGCTCTTTCGCGCAGCTCCCTGATCTTCAGTTCACCAATCTTGTAGGCGAGGGCCTGTCCCGGCCAGGTGATATAGCGGTCGACTTCGCGTTCGATATTGTTGCGGCTGAGCCCGGTGTTTTCCAGCATGAAGTCGATCGCCTGCTGACGGCTCCATCCCTTGGCGTGAAGGCCGGTGTCCACGACCAGCCGGCAGGCACGCCACATTTCGTAAGAAAGACGGCCGAAATTTGTCTCCGGTGTCTGGTAGAAGCCAGCCTCGATACCCAGCCTTTCCGAATAAAGGCCCCAGCCTTCGGTGAAGGCGGTAAAGCCGCCGAAGCGCCTGAATTCGGGCAGGTCGAGCTCCTGGGAGAGGGCGATCTGCAGGTGGTGGCCGGGTACGGCTTCATGCAGGGTCAAAGCTTCGAGTTCGTAGAGCGGGCGCGTCGAAAGCCTGGTGGTGTTCAGCCAGTAGGTCCCTGGCCTGGTCCCGTCGGCTGCGGGTTGCGAGTAATAGGCCGTTGTCGTCCCTTCCGCGATATCGAGAGGGATCGGCCTGATGTCGTAGGGCATGCGCGGCAGGACCGTGAAGAGCTCGACGAGCTTGCCGTCCATGCGCTTGGCGATGGTCGAGGCCGCCGCGATCCGCTCGGCTGCCGTCTTGGGGTAGAGGTCGGGATTGGTCCGCAGATAGTCCTGATAGGCGGCCAGCGTGTCATAGCCTTCGGTTTCGGCGATGGCGGTCATCTCCGCGCGGATACGGGCCACCTCGTCAAGGCCGATGCGGTGGACCTCGTCGGCCGTCATGTCCGTTGTGGTGTAGGAAGCGACCCTGTTGGCATAAAACCGTTCGGCGCCCGGAAGGTCGACCACGCCTGCCTTCTCGCGGCAGGCCGGAACATAGTCTTCTTCGTAGAATTCCCCGAAGCGGACGAAGGCGGGGACGACCTGCCGCCGGATCAGACGGCGCGCCCGGCGCTGGTCGCCTCGGTCGGCTGCGGTGGCACCTTCGAAGGGCAGCATGAAGACTGACGCTTCGGTATCCTCCACGATATGGGTCCGGTAAGTGCTCTCGAAGCCCACCATCGCCTCGCAGGGCTGGGTCCAGCCTGCCTCGATGCCCGCTTCGAGCCGTTCGATCTCGGCCTCTATAAAGGCAGGGATCGCCTCGAGCCGCGCAATATAGCTCGCGACATCTTCTTCGTCGCGCAGCCGGGTACGCTCGGCAAGCCGCGCAAGACCGGAATGGGGTGAGGAATAGGTGTTGATCGTCAGGAACTCGCCGCCATCCGAAGCGCTCTCGACGTCGCTCGAAAGCTCACGCTCCAGAAGCCGGTGATTGAGTTGAGCCTCTTCGGGAAGCTCGTCCCGATCAATGGCTCTCAGCTCGTCCAGAAGGCGGCGCCTCGCCTCGATGCTGCGCTCATAGGCATCAAGGGAGGGGTCGGAAAGCTTGCCCCGGGCCTCATCTACGCCAAGCTCCTCGGCGAAGACCGGATCTTCCTTCAGGCGAAGGGCCCAGTGCCTGTCCAGAAGGTTCTCGAAGGCGGCTTCCGCCCCGTCCGCGCTTTGCTCCTGAGAAAGTGTTGCCGCCGAGACGGGGGCGGTCGATAGGGCAAGGGTCAGGGCGAGGGCGAGGGGCGCTATGTGAGTCATCCTGTCCGCTTACAGGCTTTCCACTGGCCATGCACGGCTCCCCCCTGCAAAAGGACGGACCACGGGCGCAAGGGGTGGTTGGCAAGGGAAGGGCAGTGACGCAGGCGGCGCTGAGCGAGATTTTCGAAGACGAGCCGAAAAGGCGGGTAAAGGTGGTTCTGCCGCTCCCCGCGGGGGACGGCTACGACTATCAGGCGCCGGACGATCTCGACTTGCCGCCGGGAAGCTTCGTCACTGTTCCCCTGGGCCCGCGCCGCATCACAGGGGTGGTTTGGCACGAGGCGCCGGACAGCTCCGTCCCCGACGAGAAACTGAAGCCGGTCATCAGCCGGTTCGACAGGCCGCCTCTTTCGACCCGTCTCCTCGATTTTGCGGACTGGGTCGCGCGCTATTACATGGTGCCCCGGGGCGCCATTCTCAGGCTCGTCCTGCGCGGCGAGCAGGGGCTTGCCGAGATCAAGGGCAAGACCGGCTTCCGCCGCGGGACGCTCCCCGATGGGCTGAAGCTCACGGATAAGCGCCGCGCCGTTCTGGAAGCGGCGGGAAGCCGGGCGCTCTCCGCCAAACAACTGGCCGAGGCGGCAGGGGTGACCGAAGGCGTCGTCCGCAGCCTCGCCCAGGCCGGTGCGCTCGAGCAGGTGATGTTCGACCCCGACCCGCCGTTCCCCCAGCCAAGACCCCAGCTTTCCGGGCGGGCCCTGAACAAAGGGCAGGCGACAGCTGCCGAGGAGCTCACTCAGCTGATCGAGGCAGGAGAGGGCACGGCGCTGATCGACGGTGTCACGGGGTCGGGCAAGACCGAGGTCTATCTCGAAGCGGTGGCGGCGGCCCTCGATGCCGATCCCGAGGCGCAGGTCCTGATCATGCTGCCGGAGATCGCGCTGACGCTGCCTTTCCTGAAGCGGCTCGAAGAACGCTTCGGTGCGCCGCCGGCCCATTGGCATTCGGAATGTTCGTCTGCCCAAAGACGCCGGGTCTGGAAACGGGTGCTCGATGGCTCCTGCCGCCTCGTGGTCGGCGCCCGCTCGGCGCTGTTCCTGCCATGGCAGAAGCTCTCTCTGATCGTCGTCGATGAGGAGCACGACGCTGCCTACAAGCAGCAGGACGGTATCCTCTACCACGCCCGCGACATGGCGGTGGCCATGGGCAAACGCCAGGGCTTTCCGGTCATCCTCGCCTCCGCCACCCCTTCCCTTGAAACCGTGGTGAATGCGGAGGAAGGCCGCTACCGCCGGGTCAGGCTCGAAAACCGCTTCGGCAGCGCTGTCCTCCCCGAAACATCGGTTCTGGACATGCGGCACCACGCGCCTGCCTCGGGCGACTGGCTGGCCGAGCCCGCTGTGGCCGCGGTAACCGAGACCCTCGCCAAGGGCCAGCAGGTGCTGCTCTATCTCAACCGAAGGGGCTATGCGCCGGTCACGCTCTGCCGCCGCTGCGGTGAACGGATGACCGCACCCGACAGCGACACCTGGCTTGTGGAACATCGTTATACGAACCGTCTAGTCTGCCACCAGACGGGATTCTCGATGCCCAAGCCCGAGCGGTGTCCCTATTGTCAGGCCAAGGACAGCCTCGCTCCTTGCGGGCCGGGGGTCGAGCGGGTGGCCGAGGAAGCAAGGCGCCGTTGGCCCGATGCGCGCATCGAGATTTTCAGCTCTGATACGGTGGAGGCGCCGGGTTCGGCCAAAGCGCTCCTCAAGCGGATGACCGAGGGCGACATCGACATCCTTGTCGCCACCCAGACGGCGGCGAAGGGTCACAATTTTCCCGGATTGACCCTGGTAGTCGGCGTCGACGCGGATCTCGGCCTTTCGGGGGGCGACCTTCGGGCGGCGGAGCGGACCTATCAGGTCCTCACCCAGGTTTCGGGCCGCGCGGGCCGTCACGAAGCGGAAGGCCGTGTGCTGATGCAAAGCTACCAGCCCGATCACCGCGTGAACCAGGCGCTGGTTTCAGGATCGCGGGACCGCTTCTTCGAAGCTGAACTCGACAGCCGTGCCGAGCTGACCATGCCGCCCTTCGGCCGCCTTGCGAGCCTGATCCTCTCCGCGCAGGACGAGACCAGACTGCAGGCCGAGGCTCGGGCGCTCGTGGCGGCGGTGCCGCAGGCGCAGGGGATCGAAGTCTGGGGGCCGGCGCCCGCGCCCTTCTACCGGCTGCGCGGGGTCTACCGGCAGCGCTTCCTGATTAAGGGGGGCAAGGACCGGAACCTTCAGGCTTTCATCGCCGACTGGCTGGGTGCGGTAAAACCGACGAGCGCCGTCCGGCGCACCGTCGATATCGATCCCTACAATTTTGCCTGAGGCCTACCAGGGGATATCGGCGCCAGAATAGTCCTTGAACGGCGCTTTTTGTCCCGGTGTCAGTCCGGCGATCACATCGGCCAGACCCTTGGCGCTCTCCTCGGCTGAGATGTTGCCATTCGGCCCGCCCATATCGGTCCGTACCCAGCCCGGATGAAGGGTGCCGACAGCGATCCCTTCGTCCTGAAGCTCGGCCGCTGCGCAGCACATCGCCATGTTGAGGGCCGTCTTCGATGCACGGTAGGCGATCGAGCCTTGGGAGGCATCCTCGATCGATCCCATCTTCGAGGTGATCGCGACGAGCTTGCCCGGCCCGGCTTTCTTCACATGGGGAAGGAAGGCCTTGAGCGTCGCCAGCGTGCCGAGCGTGTTGACCTCGATAGCCTGGCGCAGGCCGTCCATCTGAAGCCTGGCGAAACTCTGCGCTTCGCCGCGCGGCCCGTAGACGCCCGCATTGGCGATGACGATATCGATCGGCCCGCTGATCTTGTCGGCGAGAGCTTCTATCGCCTGGTGGTCCTCGATGTCGAGAGCGTGGATCTCGACATCGCCATCGACGGCACGGAGTTCCTCCGCTTCGCCGGGGTTGCGGCAGCAGGCATGAAGCTTCGCTCCCTGCCCGGCATAATGACGCGCCAGTTCGAGGCCGATGCCCCGGTTGGCGCCGGTTATGAGAACAGTGGTCATGGCTTGGACCTCCTAGACGAGTTCGATGCCGACCGCGGTCGCCTCGCCGCCGCCGATGCAGATGGCCGCCGCGCCGCGCTTCAGGTTGCGGTGGCGGAGTGCGTTGACGAGGCCAAGGACGATCCGTGCACCGCTCGCGCCGATAGGGTGACCAAGGGCGCAGGCGCCGCCATTCACGTTCATCCGGTCATGTTCGATACCAAGCTCTTCCATCGCGGCGAGGGGTACGACGGCGAAGGCTTCGTTCACTTCGAAAAGATCGTAGTCGGACTGACGCGTCCCTTCGGCTTCGAAAAGCTTGTGAAGCGCGCCCACCGGAGCGGTGGTGAACCATGCAGGCTCCTGCGCATGGCTGGTCATCCCGGTGAGCTTGGCGAGCGGCGTGATGCCCCGCGCATTCGCCTCGCTTGCGCGCATCATAACCACGGCCGCCGCGCCGTCGGAGATCGAGCTCGCATTCGCCGCGGTCACGGTACCGGTCTCGCGGCGGAAGGCCGGACGAAGCTGGGGGATCTTCTCGCGCTTTGCCTTGAAGGGCTGCTCGTCCTTTTCGATGACGATAGTGCCTGTCCTGGTTTCGAGGTTCACATGGACGATCTCGTCCCGGAACGCGCCTTCGGAGGCCGCTAGGGCACGGTCGAGGCTGGCAATGGCGTATTCGTCCTGGCTCTCGCGCGAGAACTCGTACTTGTCGGCGCAAAGCTCGGCGAAGGTGCCCATCAGGCCGCCTTCATACGCGTCCTCCAGCCCGTCGAAGAACATGTGGTCGATGACCTGGCCGTGGCCCATTCTGTACCCGGACCTTGCCTTGGGAAGAAGGTAGGGCGCGTTGGTCATCGACTCCATGCCGCCCGCAACGCCCGTCTTCACCGACCCGGCGGCCAGGGCCTGGGCCATCATCATGATGGTCTTCATGCCCGAGCCGCACATCTTGTTGACGGTGGTGCAGGGCACGGCCTTCGAAAGTCCCGCATGGATCGAAGCCTGCCGCGCAGGCGCCTGGCCCTGGCCGGCGGGAAGGACGCAGCCCATCAGGACTTCGTCGATGTCATCTTCCTTGAGCCCTGCGCGGTGAACTGCGCCTCTGATGGCCACTGCGCCCAGCTTGGCGGCGGTCAGGTCGGCAAACTCACCCTGAAGGCCGCCCATCGGCGTGCGGGCGATCGAGGCGATGACAATCGGGTCGTCGTTCGGAAGAAGCATCGGGTTCACCTTTCTCCGGTCGGGAATGAAAGGCGGAATAGCGCAGCGCGTTCGGCGCGGCCAGCGGTTAACCCCGTTCCTTGTCCCGCGGTTTGTGCGCAAGAACGAGAGCGATCATCAGAACCGCAAGAAGGGGCCAACCCGGCGCACCGCCCGTGGCCTCCGCGGCTTGGGGAGCGGCTTCGGCGGCTTCGGCCGCGGCGGAAAGAGTGATCGATAGCATCATCAGAACCGGAATTGTGCACTGCAGCATATCATTCAGTCCTCGTCGAAGGAACGCCCCCTCGCCTTCACATGACCGTTAATCCTGCAAGGCCCGGACCAACTCGTCCTTGGTCATGTCCGAACGGCCCTCGACGTTCCGGTCCTGAGCCATCTCGTAGAGTTCGTCTTTGGTTTTCTCTTCGAGCGAAGCGGCGCCGCCCTTCCTGCGGCCATGCTCGTCGGTCGCCTCCACGATGGCATCGAGAAGCTCGTCCTTGGTCATGTCGGAATAGCCGGCAAGATCGAGGTCCCTGGCGCGTTTCACCAGCATGTCCCGGCTCGGCCCACCGTCCTTGATCTCGGCGACCTTGTCCCGGATATCGTCCGGCTGATCGACATATTGTCCGTCGCCGTTCTTTTTCTTCCGGGTGGAGCGCGCGTACTCGTCCTCGGTCAGAAGCATGCGGACTTTTTTCGGCAGGTAGCGTTCGCCGCTTTCGAGGCTTTCCTCGCCGGACTTGGTGCCCCAGTCCTCTTCGGTCCACTGGTGAAGGTCGGTCTCGTCCTGATCGGGCCCGTCATCCTCGTAACCGCCGCCGCGCTTCTTGTATTCCTGCACGGCCATCTGCGCCTTGCGGGCCGACCACTGACCTTTCTCACCGCCCTTGTCCGATTGCGTGATCTCTCCCTTGACCTCTTCCCAGAGTTCAGGATCGGTTTTCCCGGCATCGGTCACGGCGCAATCCTCCTTGCAGTCAGCGGTGACAACAGAAGATGCAGGCAAGACGTTCCCGCCCTTATGGACTGCAGACGGGGCAGCCGGGGTCGGCGGGGAGCGTCACGCGGCGAAGCCGGCCTTGCAGGGCGTCGAGGATCAGGAGGTGCCCGGCGAGATGCGGGGTGACCCCGCAGAGCCACTTGATCGCTTCAGATGCAGCGAGGCTGCCTGTCATCCCCACCACCGGGCCGAGCACCCCATCGCGGTCGCAGAGGCCTTCCTCGCCTGCCTCTTCCGGAACGAGGCAGCGGTAGCAGGGGCCTCCCCCGTCTTCGAAGGCGAAGAGGGCGACCTGGCCCGAAAAGCGCGAAGCGGCGGAGCTGAGAAGGGGGACGCGCGCCTGGTGGGCCGCTTTGTTGATGACCTGCCGCCCCTCGATCCGGTCGATCCCTTCGATGACGAGATCATGGTCCGAAAGCTCCGCTTCGGTGCTTTGCTCGGCGAACATCCGGGGCACGGCGTCGATCACGACATCGCCGCCGATCGTCTGCAGGCGGTCTTTCGCCGCCTCTGCCTTGTTCCGTCCAAGGTCCGCTTCGGTGTAGAGTGTCTGGCGCTGGAGGTTCGAAAGCTCGACGGTGTCGCCATCCATGATCGTCAGCTTGCCGATGCCTGCGCGGGTCAGATAATCGAGGATCGGGCAGCCAAGACCGCCCGCCCCGATAACCAGGACCCGCGCATCCGCAAGGCGCTTCTGGCCCTGCCCGCCGATCTCGGGCAGCAGGAGATGATGCTTGAAGCGCGTCGCGGTCACACGCCGGTGGAGCCGAAGCCCCCTTCGCCGCGCAAGGTGGCTGGAAGCTCCTCCGCTTCGCCGAACTCCGCGCGCAGATAGGGGGCGACCACGAGCTGGGCAATCCGCATCCCCCGCTCGATCCTGAAATCTTCCTGGCCAAGATTGATCAGGATCACCTTGACCTCGCCGCGGTAATCCGCATCGATTGTACCGGGCGCATTCGCAACTGTGACCGCGTGCTTCGCGGCAAGGCCCGAACGGGGCCTCACCTGGCCTTCCGTGCCCTGAGAAAGAGCAATGGCGAGCCCCGTCGGGACGAGCGCCTTTTCGCCCGGGCGGAGGGTCAGCGGTTCGTCCACGGCGGCGCGAAGATCCGCGCCCGCGCTGTCTTCGGTCTCGTAGGAGGGAAGGGGCAGGTCCTGCCCATGGGGCAGGCGCTTGAAGAGAACCTTGGTCATGAGAGGGGGTCTAGCCCGCCCCGTTCGCCTTGAGAACCTCGCCTGCGAGATAGAGAGACCCGCAGATCAGAACCCTCGGCTGGCCTTCGCCTGAACGGCCGAAGGCCTCGACGGCATGCAGGAGCGCATCCTCGACGCTGGGCATGGCGCGGGCGGGAAGCCCGGCGCGCTGCGCCGCTTCAGCGAGGCTTTCCGCATCGCGCGCGGCGGGGTGGGCCGCTTCGACGGTGAGCACCACGGAGGCGAGCCCTTCGAAGGGTGCGAGAAAATCTTCGGCGTCCTTGTTCTTCTGCATGCCGCAGATCAGGACCAGGGGACGCGGCGCGCGTTCTTCAAGGTCGGCCATGGCCCTGGCGAGGGCCCGCCCGGCATGGGGGTTATGCCCGCCATCGAGCCAAAGCTCGCCCGGATCGCCGGCATGACGGGTCACGATGCCGGAGAGGGGGCCCTGCGGCAGGCGGTGCAGCCGGCCCGGCCACTCCGCCGCCTCGATACCGAGGGCGAGCATCCCGTCGTCGGGCGCCAGCCCGGAAGCCTTGAGCGCCGCAACAGCGAGGCCGGCATTGTCGATCTGGTGGCTGCCGAAGAGGCGCGGCAGGGGGAGGTCGGAAAGGCCGCTTTCGTCCTCATAGGTGAAGCCGCCGCCTTCCCGCGCGATCTGCCAGTCCTCGCCCAGAATATGTTGGTCGGCCCCCAGAGCGAGAGCGCGGCTGCGCAGCACCTCAAGCACCTCCTGGGGCTGCTTGCCGGTCACCAGCGTACCTTGCGGCTTGATGATGCCGGCCTTCTCGAAGGCGATCTCGGGCAGGGTCTCGCCCAGCCAATCCATATGGTCGAGGCCGATCGGCGTGATTACACTGGCGGCGGGGCTGGGCACCACATTGGTCGCGTCGAGCCTGCCGCCGAGCCCGGTTTCGAGGAGCACCACATCCGCTGGGGTGTCCGCGAAAGCGAGAAAGGCGGCGGCGGTGGAAGCCTCGAAATAGGTCAGCGGAAGGTCACCTGCTGCCGCTTCGCAGCGGCCGAGGACCAAAGCCAAAGTCTCGTCGGAGATCGTTTCGCCTGCGAGAACGATCCTTTCGTTGAACCGGACGAGGTGGGGAGAGGTGTAGACGTGCACTCTCAGGCCCGCAGCCGCGAGCATGGTGCGCATGAAGGCGATGGTCGAACCCTTGCCATTGGTCCCGGCCACATGGATCGTCTTGGGCAGCCGGTGGTGGGGATTTCCCAGCCGCTCCAGCGCTTTCTCGATCCGGTCGAGCCCGAGATTGATGGTCGCGGGCGAAACATTCTCGAAATGGGTGAGAAGGCGTTCGACCTCCGCCCTGGCGGCGGGCTGGTTCATTTATTCTGCCGCCTTCGGCAGCTCGTCACCGGCGAAGCTTTCATCCTGATCCGCTTCGGCATCGTCATTGGCCGGTGCGGCGGCTTCGGCTGGCGTTTCTTCGCCTTCGTCTTCCTCGACAACAATCTCGGCTTCGACCGCTTCGCCTTCCATGAGCACGCTCAGGATCTGACCAAGCTCCCCGGCCATGCGGCGACGGTCGGTGACGCGGTCCACCATGCCCTTTTCGAGAAGGTATTCGGCCGTCTGAAAGTCCTCGGGCAGTTTCTCGCGGATCGTCTGTTCGATCACCCGCGGTCCGGCAAAGCCGATCAGCGCGCCCGGTTCGGCAATGTGGATATCGCCCAGCATGGCGTAGCTGGCCGTGACGCCGCCAGTGGTGGGGTTCGTCAGAACGACGATATAGGGAAGCCCTTCATCGCGGAGCATCTGAACGGCCAGCGTGCTGCGCGGCATCTGCATCAGGGAAAGGATCCCCTCCTGCATCCGCGCGCCGCCCGAGGCGGTGAAAACGATCAGCGCCGCCCTCTCTTCGATCGCCGTCTGGGCCGCGGTCAGCAGCCCCTCGCCGATAGCGGTCCCCATGGAGCCGCCCATGAAATTGAAGTTCTGGACTGCCGCAACCGCCGCACGGGCGCCGATCCGGCCCTTGCCGACGATCAGCGCGTCACGTTCACCGGTTTTCTTCCGGTAATCGCGCAGCCGGCTCGAATAGGGCTTGGTATCCTTGAATTTCAGCGGATCGTCCGGGGTCTCCGGTAGCTCGATCCGCTCCCAGCCCTCGCCGAACAGGTGGTCAAGACGTTTGACCGGGTCGATCTTGAGGTGGTGCGAGCAGTTCGGGCAGACCATCTGTTCCGCTTCCAGATCGCGGTTGAAGGTCATCTGTTCGCAGGAGGTGCAGCGCGTCCACAGGGTATCCTGGGAGTCGTCTTGCTGCCGGAACATTTTCTTGAAACCCGGCGGTGTGATGTCGGTCAGCCAGTTCATAACGCTTTCCTCTCCCCATGCACCGCAGCGGCGATCTCGCGCGCCAGGGCCAAAGCTTCGTCGACCCCTTCTACCGCAAGCGATTTAACGATGGCTGAGCCAACGACCACAGCGTCAGCATGTTTCGCCGCCTCGCGGGCGGAAGGGGCGTCCTTGATGCCGAAGCCCGCCGCGATCGGCAAGCTCGTCCTCTTGCGCAAACGGCTGATCGCCTCGCCGAGTTCGCTTTCCGCTGCGCTGCGTCCGCCCGTGACCCCGGTGACGGCGACATAGTAGAGAAAGCCCGAAGCGCCATCGACCACCCGGTCGATCCGCTCTTCGCGGGTCGTGGGGGTGGCGAGCCGGATCATCGAAAGGCCCGCCGCCTCGGCTTGAACGTCGAGGGTTCCGCTTTCTTCGGGAGGCAGGTCGACGAGGATCAGCCCGTCCGCGCCCGCTTCGACCGCGTCCTTCGCGAAGCTTTCGCCATAGGCAAGGACCGGGTTGGCGTAGCCCATCAGGACGACCGGGGTATCGTGGCCCGCCTCGCGGAAGCGCCGGATCATGGCGAGCGCGCCTTTCAGGGTCTGCCCGCCTGCAAGCGCACGCTGACCGGCCTCGGCGATAACCGGGCCATCGGCCATCGGATCGGTGAAGGGAAAGCCGAGTTCGATCACATCGGCGCCCGCGCCGGGAAGCGCATGGAGCAGCCGCTCGGTGGTGGCGGCGTCGGGATCGCCGGCCATGATGAAAGGTATGAAGGCCACCTGGCCTTCCCGGCGAAGGCGGTCGAATGTCGGTTTCAAGCGTGTCACGGCTGAAGCTCGTGCAGCCACAGACCGCCGAGCGCAAGAGGGCAAAGGCCCATCAGCCCGCCCCTTGCCCGCAAGGCAGGCTTTCGCCGGTTCGCGCTTCGTAACTGGCACACAGGCTCATGGCTTCGCTCCGGCGTTCCATGTCCAGCATGAGCGCCGCAAGGCCCAGGGTCGCTTCCTTGTGGTAGGGTTCGTCGCGCAGGACCCGGCGGTACCAGCTCTCCGCGGTCTCGAGGCGCCCGGCCTTCCGGTCAGCTTCGGCGATATAGATGCCGAGCGGCGCCCGCCAGAGACCGACCCTCTGGGGCTCGGTGGCATAGGTTTCGGACATGGACTGATAGGCTGTGGTCAGAAGTTCATAGGCCCGCTCGGTCTCGCCGCGCATCTTGTAGAGTTCCGCAAGGTTGATGTGCACGCCCCAATTGGAAGGGTCGATCCCGAGGGCCCGGTCATAGGCCTCGCGCGCGCCGTCGAGATCGCCGGTCGCGGTCCGCACCAGGCCGAGAATGCGCCAGTTGTCGGCATCGCGCGGCCGCCGCCGCACCGCCCGCTCGGCCAGCTCCTGCGCCCGGCCGAGGGTCTGCTGCGCCTCCGGCGTGGTGGTCAGGCCGCGGTCGAGGGCTGAGCTGATGGACTGGGCCCCGGGCTCTTCCGAACCGATCGTTCCGGGAAAACGGACCACGCGCTGGACCAGGGCGGCGGCCAGCCCTGCTTCCGCCTTGGGGTCCGGCACAGGGCGGCTGAGCGCGCGCTGGTAAAGGTCGATGGCCGCTTCGTTGTCCGCCCGTGTGAAGCGCATGTAGCGGTCGGTCGCCTGCTCGACCTCTGCGCTCAAGGCTTCCTCATCGGAGGTTGTCAGAAAAAGGAAAAAGAGCGCCGCTAGCGCCGCGGCAGGCAACGCCAGGAAGAGCGGACGGCGCCAGAAGCTTAGGCTGTTCTTCGCGGGCGACGTCGCCCCGGGCTCGGCTGGCGCTTCCTCGTGCACTGGCTCCGGGCTGACGAGAAGCCGGTAGCCGCGCTTCGGCACGGTTTCGAGAAACCGCGGCACCTTGGGATCATCCCCCAAGGCCCGGCGGAGCTTGAAGACCGTCCGGCTGAGCGTATCTTCGCCCACGATCACGCCCGGCCAGAGCTTGTCGAAAAGAACCTGCCGGCTGACCACGCCCCGCTCCGCCTCGGCGAGCAGCACCAGAAGGCTCATCACCTTCGGCTCCAAGCGGTCCTCCTCGCCGCCTTCGGCCGTCAGCGTCCCCGCAAGGGGATCGACGGCGAAAGGGCCGAGCGAAAAGGGGGTCTGGGAAAGGTCTGCCACGAAAGTTCACCTAAGGCGCAAAACGGCATTTGATAAGGCTTTCGCGCTTCGGTCAGCTTTTGGTCAGGAGAAAAGGACGGTCCGGTCATCGCCTCTCTCGCAGGAGCTGCATCAGGGAAGGGCTCGTCGTTTCAACCCTTGGAGTTTTCGCGCCGATGTTCAGCCGATCCGTTTCCGCCCTCGCCCTTCTTGCGGCAGCTTCCTGCGCCGCCGCGCCTGAGGACCGCCTCTCGATCCTCGACCTGCCCGAGCTTCCGCCGTCGGCCTATGCCGAAGGCGAAGAGTCCGTCTCGCCGGAGAAACTGAGGGAGGACCTGACCGCCCTCTATGAAGGTCTTCAGGCGGCCCATTACGATCTTTATGCGCGCCAGGAGAAAGACGCCTATGACGCGCTCTATGCCGAGCTGATGGCAGGCCTCGACGAGCCGATGAAGCCCAGCGAGGCGGTCTTCGTGTTCCAGCGCTTCGCCGCCTTCGGCAATGTCGCCCACAGCCGGCTGGACGGCAGCTACGAGGTCTACAAGCGCTACCGGGAGGCTGGCGGCAAGGTCTTCGCCCTCTATCCACGGGTCCGGGACGGTCGTCTCTTTGTCTCCGAAAGCTATCTGCCGGAACTTCGCGCGGGCGACGAGATCCTAGGGATTGGCGGCAAGAGTACCGAAGAATGGCTGCCGCTTCTCTACCGAAACGATTCGGCGGATAGCGACTACATCCATTCGAGCCTTCTCGAGCGCTCCTTTCCCTTCAATCTCTGGACGGAGACAGGGGCGGTAGAGAGCCTGCCGTTCAAGGTTCGCCGTCAGGACGGAGACGTCGAGACGGTGACGGTGGAAGCGATCGACGCCGATACGCAAGAGGCGCGCGCTGATATCGCCGCTGCCGATTTCTTCGTCCCGGACGGAGAGGGACGCAAGGCGCGCATCATGGAAGGCGGCATCGCCTATCTTCAGCCGGGCCCGTTCTACAGCGTCGAGACGCCGGAGAACCCCTGGGATACGGCGGCCTTCTGGCGTTTCATCGATGAGAGCTTCGAGATGTTCCTTGAGGAGGATGCCAAGGCTCTCCTCATCGACATGCGCCAGAACCCCGGCGGCGACAACTCCTTCAGCGACCGGATGATCGCCTGGTTCGCCGATGAGCCGTTCCGGTTCGCCTCCGACTTCCTGATCCGCTCGAGCGCGCAGTCCGAAGCGTCAAACCAGGCGCGGATCGATCTCAACCCGGCGAGCGCGGAAGGGCCTAGCGGCGAATTCGCCAAATCCTACGCTTCGACCCCCTATGGCGAGACCTTCTCCTTCGCGATCCCGTTCTCCCGCCCTCGCGAAGGCGCGCAGTTCGAAGGCCCGGTCTACGCGCTGGTCGACCGCTACAGCTATTCCAACACGGTCAGCGTTGCGGCACTTCTCAAGGACTACGGCATGGCCACGATCCTCGGCGAGGAAACCGCGGACCTGCCGACGAGCTACGGGGCGATGGAGACCTTCACCCTGCCCAATACCGGCCTCGTGGTCGGTTATCCTAAAGCGCTGATCGTCCGTCCGTCCGGCGACATGTCCGACCGCGGCGTGGTCCCCGATGTGGCGATCGAAAGTCCGCTTTTTGCCGAGAGTGATGTCGTTCTCGGCAAGGCGGCCGAGATCGTCAGGCGCGACCTCCGCGATTGATCCGTCCGCGTTGCAAGGCCGGCTGGAGCTGGCCTTGCAGTAAGCGCAGGATCAGACGTTCACGCCAAGGGCGTCGGCGACGGTGAAGACGTCCTTGTCGCCGCGTCCGCACATGTTGAGAAGAACGATCTTCTCACGGTCCATCTCGGCTGCGACATCAAGAGCGCGGGCGAGAGCGTGGCTCGGTTCGAGGGCGGGAATGATGCCTTCGAGGCGCGCGCAGAGCTGGAAGCAGGCAAGCGCTTCTTCGTCCGTAGCCGAAACATATTCCACCCGGCCCGCCTCGTGAAGGAAGGCGTGCTCCGGGCCGATGCCCGGATAGTCGAGCCCTGCCGAGATCGAATGGGCGTCGTCGATCTGACCGTCCTCATCCTGAAGCAGGTAGGTCTTGTTGCCGTGAAGGACGCCGGGTTTGCCCCCCGTCAGGCTGGCGGCATGTTCATCCGTATCGAGACCCTTGCCTGCAGCCTCGACCCCGATCAGGCGGACGTCACGGTCATCAAGGAACGGGTGAAAGAGCCCGATGGAGTTCGATCCCCCGCCGATGCAGGCCATGGCGACATCCGGCAAGCGGCCCTCGCGCTCAAGCATCTGCGCCCTGGCTTCCCGTCCGATCACGGACTGAAAGTCGCGCACCATCATCGGATAGGGGTGCGGGCCTGCCGCGGTGCCGATGACATAGAAGGTGTCGTCGACATTGGTGACCCAGTCGCGAAGCGCCTCGTTCATGGCGTCCTTCAGCGTACCCTTGCCGGAGGTGACAGGCACGATCTCCGCGCCCAGAAGCCGCATGCGGAAGACATTGGGCTTCTGCCGCTCGACATCGGCGGCGCCCATATAAACGACGCAGGGAAGGCCGAAGAGCGCGCAGACGGTGGCGGTCGCAACCCCGTGCTGCCCCGCACCCGTTTCCGCGATGATCCGCCTACGCCCCATGCGCCGCGCAAGAAGGACCTGCCCGACGCAATTGTTGATCTTGTGCGCGCCTGTATGGTTCAGCTCGTCGCGCTTCAGATAGATCTTTGCGCCTTTTCCTTCTGGTGCGGAGCTGCGGACGTGTTCGGTCAACCGCCCCGCATAGGTGAGAGGCGAGGGGCGGCCGACATAATCCATCAGCAGACGATCGAGCTCGTCCTCGAATGCCGGATCGGCCTTGGCATCATCATAGGCCTGCGCCAGCTCGAGGATCAGGGGCATCAGGGTTTCAGCCACGTAGCGCCCGCCGAATGCGCCGAAATGGCCATCGGCATCGGGGCCTAGGCGGTAGCTGTTCAGGCTGGTCTGGCGAGCGTCGTCAGGCATCGGCTTTCTCCTCGGAAGCTTCGTCGCCTAGCCGAAGGAGGGGCAGTCCGCAAAGGCCCCGGATGACGCCGTTGCCGCAGCAGCTAGCACGCGGCCCGGGCGGCATCGGCGAAACCCTGCATCAGCCCGGCGTCCTTGATCCCGCGTTCCCTTTCGATGCCGGAGGAGACGTCGAGACCGGCAAAGGCCGGATGGCTTCCCATCGCCCCCACGGCCTCTCCGGCATTGTCCGGGGTCAGCCCCCCAGCGAGGAGGAATTTCCGCCCGCCCTTATAGGCGGCGAGATGATCCCAGTCGAAGCGGGCGCCGTGGCCGCCGCGGCGGGCGCTGTCCTCAGGTGGTTTCGCATCGAAAAGGAACGCGCTGCCAGCTAGTTTTTCGGCCCGCTCTGCGTCCTCGGGCCCGGAGATGGTCACGGCGCGCAGGACGGGAAGCCCGATCTGATTTTCCACCGCTTCGGTGAAAGTCTCGTCTTCGCTCCCGTGGAGCTGGACGCGGTCGAGGCCGATGGCGCTGTGGATCGCTGCGATCTCTTCAATCGCGTTGTCCGCGAAAAGGCCCACCACCTCGGCCCGGCCGAAAAGCATGTCGCGCACCTGCCTTGCCTCGCGCAGGCTGACCTTGCGCGGACTCGCCTGGGCAAAGACCAGGCCGCCGAGCTGCGCGCCGGCCGCGACGGCGGCGTCCGCGTCTTCGGGGGTGCGCAGACCGCAGAACTTGAGAAGGAGGGGCGTGCTCACTGCGCCGGGCCGGGTAGGGCGGTCCGTTCTTCGCGAGGCCGTTCCTGCCGCGCAAGCTGCACCTCGCGCTCCAGCTCCCGCACCCGCTGCTTGTGGTCGCGCGAGCGGCGGCGGAGGCGTGTGGAGGAGATCCACATCCCGATCGCCCCGAGAAGGAAGCCGATCACGAGAGTGCCGGAAAGGCCTGCCCATAGGGGTGCATCAAGGAAGAGCGCGGGCTCTTCGATGGAGAAGGGGTCGAAATTGATCCGAACCGGCTCGCGGTTGGCAACGAAGAACGCGACCAGCAGCGGAGCGAGGAGGGCGAGAAAGATGGTGGTGAGGAAACGCGGCATAGGCCGCTATTTGGCGCCCATCATCGCGGAAGAAAAGCGTTCACTCATCGGTTTCGCAGCGGAAGGCCCGGATGGCTCGGCTTCGTCCTCGCCATTGATGCGTTCGCGCATCTCCTTGCCCGCCTTGAAGAAGGGTGCCCATTTCTCCTCGACCTCGACGGCATCGCCTGTCCGCGGGTTGCGGCCGAGCCGCGCTTCACGGTGCCTGACGGAGAAAGCGCCGAAGCCGCGAAGCTCCACCCGGTCGCCTGAAGCCAGAGCGTCGGTGATTTCGTCGAAAATCACGTTGACCATCCGTTCGACGTCTTTGGCGAAAAGATGCGGGTTCTCCTCCGCAAGGATTTGAATGAGTTCGGATTTGATCATCGCCCAATCATCCCTTCCAGCGAGCTGCATGGCTGGAGCTCCTATGAAACATAACCTTTGCTAAAATGGCAAGGGGAATCGATTTGCGATGCCGATCCAGCCCCCGGCTCCCCGGCTTGCCAAACCCGTCCTCAGGAAGGAAGGACGGCCCCGTCTGCCGAGCGGTGCCTTGCGCACCTTGCCTTGGCGGGCGGACGTGAGGGGCGGTAGATGTCTGATTTTCAATACAAACCACTGGCGATTCTTGCGCTTTTCGCGGCTTTCGGCGCAGCCGAGGCCCAGGACCAGGCTCAAGACCAGGCGCAGGGGGCTCCGGACAGGCTCGTGGTCACCGCCCGCCAGGACGAAGCGCCGCCCCTGGCCGTCAGCCCGCTCGAAGGGCCTTTCGATGCGTTCCTGTCCCCCCTCGCGCCTGCCGAGCTTCTGAACCGTGCGCCCGGCGTTTTCGTTCAGGCCGGATCGGGGCGCGAGCATCTCACCGCGATCCGTTCCCCTGTCCTCACAGGCGGCGCGGGCGCGGGAAGCTTTCTCTTTCTGCAAGACGGCGTACCCCTGCGGGCTGCAGGCTTTGCCAATGTGAACGGACTTTTCCATGCCGGGCTGCCTTTTGCCGAGGAGGTCCGCATCCTCCGGGGCCCCGGGGATGTCGCCTACGGCTCGAACGCGCTTCACGGCGCGGTGGCCTTTCGCCTGCCGGAACCGGGAGAGGCACCCTCCCGCCTGACCCTCTCGGCCGGTTCCTTCGACCGCTACCGCGCGGCCGGGCTTCTCAGCGGCGAGGGTTTCACCGCCGGGCTCAGCTTTCTCGATGATGGCGGCTACCGCGAGGAATCCGGAGCCGTCGAGACAAAGGGCATGATCGCGGCGGATCTCGGGGGCGGTGTTCTGCGGGCGAGCTATCACGATCTCGATCAGGAAACCGCGGGCTTCGTCATCGGCGAGCGGGCGTTCGCCGTGGACGAGCTGCGCCGCTCAAACCCCAATCCCGAAGCGTTCCGCAATGTCCGTCATGGCCTTCTGAGCTGGGAGCGCGGCTTTTCCGCTGGCGGCTGGGAGGCCAGCGTGCAGCCATTCGCCCGCTGGACCGACATGGCGTTCAAGCTGCATTTCCTGCCCGGCGATGCGCTCGAAGAAAACGAGCATGCCAGCCTCGGCGTCCTATCGATCGCCCAGCGTCCGCTTGGCGCGAAGAGCGATCTCACCATCGGTCTCGATGTCGACCTGACCGAAGGCAGCCTGCGCGAGTTCCAGGCCGAGCCGACGGTCTTCAGCTTCGTTCAGGGCCTCCACTATGACTACCGCGTGAAGGCGCAGGAGGCGGCGCCTTTTGCCAAGCTCGCTCACCGGCCGACGGACAGGCTGACCCTGGAGGCAGGGCTGCGGGGCACCTTCATCCGCTATGATTACGACACCGATGCAGCTCCCGGGACCCGGGGCCGTTTCCGGCGTCCTGAGGACAGGGAAGACGCGTTCGCCGTCCTGACCGGACGGCTGGCTGCCCGCTACGAGGATGTGGCCGGACGGGCTTGGCACGCATCGCTGGCGCGCGGTGCGAGACCGCCCCAGACAACCGAGCTTTACAGGTTACAGCCCAACCAGCGCGTGGACGGTATCGATCCCGAAACCATGGACAGCGCCGAGCTTGGGGTTGCCCTGCCGATCGGTGCAGGCGGCCTGGTGCGGATCACGGGCTTTGCCATAGAAAAACGGCAGGTCTTCTTCCGCGATGCGGACGGCTTCAACGTCACCGACGGCAAGACCAGCCATGTCGGCATCGAAGGCGATCTCGACATGCCCCTCGGTGAGAGCTTCTCGCTCTTCGCCAGCGGCACCTATGCCGAGCATCGCTACCGCTTCGACCGCGTTGTCGGGAATGCCTCCGAGACGATCGACAGCGGCGATCCTGTCGACACGGCACCGAAGAGCCTCGCCCATATCGCCCTGCGCTGGACACCGCCCGGTCCGTGGCGGGGTGAGCTTTCGGCCCAGCATGTCGGACGCTACGCGATGAACGCCGCCAACACCGTCTTCTATGAGGGGCACGACACTCTCGATCTCAGGATCGGGCGGGAGATCGGCGCAGGGGCCGAGCTGACGGGCATCATCCGCAATCTCACCGATGAACGCTATGCCAAGCGGGCCGACTTCGCCTTCGGCAATGAGCGCTATTTCCCCGGCGAGGAGCGGGCTTTCGAACTCGTCCTTTCAGCCAGGTTTTGACCCCTGCGCGCCCACGTCTAGGAGACGCCGAAGGGGCCCTGCCCTAGATACCGTTCCAAGACCGAACCGAAAGCCTGCCCATGCCGCCTTCAAACACCGTCCCTTTCGGCTCCCGCGACGTCGCCCCAGAAGCCAAGGCGCCGCTGGTCGGCGGCGTCTTCCGCTCGGTCGCGACCTCCTATGACGTGATGAACGATCTGATGTCCGGCGGGCTCCACCGTGTGTGGAAATCGGTGACGGTGGACCGCATGGCCCCCCAGCCCGGCCAGCGGCTGATTGACGTGGCAGGGGGAACCGGCGATATCGCGGCCAGCTTCCTGCGCCGTGCCGATGCACGCGAGCCGCGCGGGCGCCGCCCGGCCGAAGCGGTGGTCTGCGACATCAACCACGCCATGCTGAAAGCCGGCCTTGAGCACGGCCGGGGCGTAAGAGCCTGCGGCGATGCGGAATGCCTTCCCTTCGGCGAGCGTCAGTTCACGCATTACTCGATCGCCTTTGGCATCAGAAATGTCACCGACCGCGCCGCCGCCCTGAAGGAAGCGCACCGGGTCCTTCGTTACGGCGGAAGGCTTTTCGTGCTCGAGTTCTCCCAGCCGCCCCAGGCGGGTTTCCGGGCGATCTACGAGCGTTACTCCGATCTCGTCATTCCCCAGCTCGGTGAGGCGGTGGCCGGGGACCGGGAAAGCTACCGCTATCTCGTGGACTCGATCCGCCGCTTCCCCGCGCCCGACGCCCTGGCGCGTGAGATCGTGGCGGCAGGTTTCGGCCGCGTCCGCTATGAGCGGTTTTCCGGCGGCATTTGTACCCTGCACCTGGCGGCGAAGATCTGACACATGTTCCACGCTGTCGCCGATTTCTTCCGCCTTCTGAAAATCACCTGGATACTCGCCAGGCATGACGCGCTGATCCCCCGCGAATACGAGGCGATGGTGCCCGGCGGGGTCAAGACCCTCGGGCGGATCACGCGGCTGGGCACGAGGCGGAAGGGCATGCGGCCGGGTCAGCGGCTCGCCGCCGCTCTCGAAGGTCAGGGTCCGGCCTATGTCAAGTTCGGCCAGCTTCTTGCGACCCGCCCCGACATCGTCGGTTTTCAAATGGCGGAGGATCTTTCGAAGCTTCAGGACAAGATGGCGCCCTTCGGCATGGAGGCGGCGAAAGTGACCGTCGAGCGGGAGTTCGCAAGCCCGATCGAGAGCCTGTTCGAAAGTTTCTCCGAACCCGTCGCCGCGGCATCCATCGCCCAGGTCCACAAGGCGCGAACCGCCGATGGCCGCGATGTCGCCGTGAAGATCCTGCGTCCCGGGATAGAGCGGACGGCGCGACGTGAGTTCCGCGTGCTTCTTCTTGGTGCGCGCTTCGTGCAGCGCTTCGTTCCGGCGGCGAAGCGGCTCGAGCCCGTCAAATTCATTCAGACCCTGATGAGTTCCTCGGAGCTGGAGCTCGACCTTCGCATGGAGGCAGGCTCGGCCTCCGAGGTCCGCGAGAATCTCGAAGGCTTCCCCGATGTGGTCGTCCCCGAGGTGGACTGGCAACGCAGCTCGCGGCGTGTGCTGACGAGTGCATGGATCGACGGCACCCCAGTCTCCGACGCCGGGGCCCTTTCCAGGCGAAACATCGATCGCGAGAAGCTTGCGCGGGCAACCATGCGCTGTTTTCTCAACCAGGCCCTCGAGCACGGCTTCTTTCATGCGGACATGCATCAGGGCAATCTCTTCGTCGATCAGCAGGGACGCCTGGTCCTGATCGACTTCGGCATCATGGGCCGCCTCGATGCGAAGGCGCGGCGGGCCTTTGCCGAGATCATCTACGGCTTCATCAGGCGCGACTACCGCGCTGCCGCGAAGGCGCATTTCGATGCGGGCTATGTGCCCGATCATTTCAACATGGATGCGTTCGCAACCGCGCTGCGCGCCGTGGGCGAGCCGATCTTCATGAAGCGGGCCAGCGAGCTCGACATGAGCCGCGTGCTGCAGCAGCTGTTCGATGTGACCGACGTCTTCGACATGCACCTGCGGCCCGAGCTGGTGCTCCTTCAACGGACGATGGTGGTTGTGGAGGGGGTCGCGCGGATTCTCGACCCGGACATCGACCTCTGGTCGACCGCCGAGCCGATCGTCCGTGACTATGTGCAAAAGGAGATCGGCGGCAAGGCGATCCTTGGCCAGATCCGCGAAAACGTCCAGGCTGTCCGTTCACTGAACGAGCATTTCCCGCAATTCGCGCAGGCCGCGGAGAACATGGCGGCCCAGCTTGCCGATGGCGGGATCAATCTCTCCGACGATACGATCGTCAGGCTGGCAAGGGCGATGAAGGGGAAGCCCCTGAACCCGGAAGAGCCGAACCTCTAAAGCGCCCAGCGCCAACCGATTTCGAGCATGGTCTGTCCATAGTCGATCTCGAGCTCGGAGGTTAAGGGTGCTTCCGTGTCGACCTCGATCGTCTGGCCGCCGCGGTAGCGAAGCCCCGCCCGCAGCATGGAACCGCCGCCGGTTTCGACATCAATGCCCGCCATCAGCTGGTAGCCTGCGATCCAGACGCCGTCATCGATCAGGGGCTCCCCCGAGGGGCTGTAATCGACCTCGGCCCTGACCGCGCCGAGGCCCGCGCCGAGATAGGGAAGGACGCCTTCCCGCGGCACGGCGAATTCGCGGTAGCCGTTGATCATGATGGCGTAGGTCTCGAGGCTGCCCTGAGCGTCCCGCAGGACCGAACCGAGAGGGGTCTCGGTGGGCGAGGTGCTGGCTGTCAGGATGCCGCTGTCGGCGAGGTCAAGCGACTGGCCGAGCGCGCGGAAGCTGCGGTGCCGGTCGACGTCCGAGCGGCTGTAGCTGAGTTCGAACTCCGAACGATAGGGGCCGTAGGGCGTCGTCTTGCCCGCGGCGAGAGAAACGAAGCCGCCGATCTCGTAATCGGTGCGGAAGCGGTAGGCTGCGCCATCGGTCAGCACCGCATCGGCCAGCGGAACGGCGAAATCCTCGCGCAGCCGGCCCGATTGCTGTCCTTCCGCTTCAAAAACGGCCCCGCCGGTCAGGACGACATAATAGGGCAGCTCATCCTCCTGCGCCGCTGCCGGACCTGGGGAGGCGAGAAGAAGGCCAAGCGCGATCGGCGCAAAGAAACGGTAGGACATGGGTACCTCGTCATGCGTCATGGGCGCGCCCGCCCGGGCCACCATGCGAAAGATAGGCGAAGCTCACGAAAAAACCCGAAAGCGCCGCGCCGTTCTTTTGTGGCAGGACCCGTTTTGTGGTGAAAGGCCATGGAACCCGCCTAGCGCGGCGCGGAATGACGGAGGCAGGTTTGGCCCAACCTCAAGGCGGCAAAGGACGCTCGGTGCTGCTGATCGTAGGCGGCGGTATCGCTGCCTACAAGGCGCTCGAGCTTGCGCGGGAGCTTTCCAAGCGCGGGGTGCGGGTGCCCAGCGTGCTGACGGCGGGCGGGGCGCAGTTCATCACGCCGCTCGCCTTGTCGGGGCTGACCGGTGAGCGCTGCTACACCGAACTCTTCGACCTCACCGCCGAAGTCGAGATGGGCCATATCGAACTCAGCCGCGCCGCAGACCTGGTCGTCGTCGCCCCGGCCACGGCCAACATCCTCGCCAAGGCTTCAACGGGGATCGCCGACGATCTTGCAAGCACGGTGCTTCTGGCGACGGACAAGCCCGTCGTCTATGCGCCTGCGATGAATGTCAGGATGTGGGAGCACCCGGCGACCGTGCGGAACGTCGCCACCTTGCGGGCGGACGGGCAGATCGTCATTGATCCCGGCGAAGGGCCTATGGCTTGCGGCGAGTTCGGTGCTGGGCGCCTGCCCGAACCGCTGGCCATTGCCGACCGCGTCGAGCGCATGCTGCCGCCGCCCTCGGGGCCCCTTTCGGGAAAACGTGTGCTGATCACCGCGGGGCCGACCTACGAACCGCTCGACCCCGTCCGCTTCGTGGGCAACCGCTCCTCGGGCAAGCAGGGCTACGCCCTGGCCGCGGCCTTCAGAAGGGCGGGGGCCGATGTCGCCGTGGTCAGCGGACCCGTCAGCATCGCGCCGCCGCCGGGCTGCGAAGTGATCCCCGTCCAGACGGCTCGCGAGATGGAAGACGCGGTGATGCGCGCGCTGCCTGCCGATGTCTTCGTGGCCTGTGCAGCCGTGGCCGACTATCGCCCCGCCTTCGAGACCACCCATAAGGTCAAGAAGGAGCGGGGCGGGCTGACCGCGATCGACCTCGTCGAGAACCCCGACATTCTTGCGGAAGTCAGTCAGCTGAAGGCCGGAAGGCCGAAGCTGGTGGTCGGGTTCGCGGCGGAGACGGACGATGTCATCTCCCATGCCGACGCCAAGAGGACGCGCAAGGGCTGCGACTGGATCATCGCCAATGACGTCTCGCCCGGCCAGCCTTCGATGGGCGGCGACCGCAACACGGTCACCATCATCACCGGCGAGGGTGACATCGAGCTGCCCGAGATGAGCAAGGACAGTCTGGGCGATGAAATCGCCGCAAGGGTCGCGGCCGCATTCGGGGAGGGTCAGAGCCGCTCCGGCTCGTAACCCCTGTCCGTCATGATGCTGAGAAGAGAGTCCGCACCGACCAGGTGTTCATAGGGTATGGCCAGTAGGTAGACGCCCTTGTCGTCCGTCAGCAAACGGTCCATCTGAAGCGCCCATTCGAAATTCCGGTCACGGACCAGCCGCTCGCGAAGCTCCGGGTGACCATCATAGAGAATGTCGTGAAACTCTTCGAGGCGCGTCATGTCGCCCCCGTACCATGCGCCGAGAAGATCGGCGTAATAGGCTTCGCCCTTCTTCCAAAGCTCGATGCGGTCGAAGAGGACGGCGATGTCTTCTTCATTGGTTCCGGCTGCGCGCATGGCCATCTGCTGCGCGGCGGTTTCGAGGTAGCGAAGCCGTGCGCCGCGCTGCATCATCTCCCGGGCGAGAAGCACGTCGGGCGCGGCGGCAGGGTCACCTCCGCCGTACATGATGCTGAGCATCTCGAGCTGAAGGGTGGCGAACCAGGGGCGGAAGGCCTTGAGCCGGGAGGGGTCGGCGCCAAGGCCGCGGACGGCATCGTCGAAAGTCGCCCGCTGGCGGTCGTTCAGCAGCGTACCGATTTCCTTCTCGTCGGGCAGAATGCCGGCCTGGGTCGCGATCAGCCCCATGCTTCTCTGCGCTTCTTTCGAGAAGACATCGGCAGGAAGGTAGAGAGCCTGCGCCTGCTTGAAGACCGCTTCGATGATGGGCCGCTTCCATTCGAGTGTCGGGCGCATGAAGTGGACCGTGGGCAGGATATAGAGCACCGTATCCTGATCGCCGATCTGGAAAAGGGGAACTTCGCTGTCCTGGCCGATGGCCGCCTCAATGGATTTCGGCCGGCCTTCGCCGCCGATCGGCGTCACGCCTTGCCGGGTGAGGCTCTCACCGGCCTCTTCCTTCTGGTCTGTACACGAACCAAGACCAAGAACCGCTATGCTCGCGAAGCCAGCAATGAGCCAAGCAAATTTCCCCATGATCGCAATACCCAAGGTGTCCGCTAGTCAGCATCCTATAGGCCGCCAGGTGGTAAATCGCGCTTAAATTCTAGGCTTGGGATTGAATAGTAGTTTCGGCAAAACCAAAGAGGTTTCGCTGCAGTCCTTGGTAAACGGTTCATTTACCATTCAAGTTCCGCATATTAACCGCAGAGGCACGTCTTGTCCCTATAACTTCATTTCCGAGGGAGACGGGCCTGTGCTACTTACGAATGCTTCTGCACTTACTGCTCTGAAAACGCTTAGATCGGCGAATGCGTCGCTTGATGCGACCCAGAACCGTATCTCTTCGGGACTGAAAGTTGCCAAGGCGCAGGACAATGCCGCGTTCTTCCTGGTGGCGGCGACCCAAAGGTCGGACATCACGGCCCTCGACGGGGCGCGAGAGAACCTGACCTATGCCTTGGGCGCGGTGCGCACGGCAATGGCGGCGCAGGACAGCCTCTTCAATATCATGGAAACGATCGCATCCGGCATCATCGCCCTTGAAAGCGGTTTTGCGGAAAAAGAGATCGATGAGGTCATAGCCGCTCAGATCGACCAGGCACGGCAGATCATCCGCGGTACCAGCTATAACGGGATCAACCTTCTCGAAGGCGAGCAGCTCGAAACCTTCAACGCCGGCTACAGGCGGGACGGCGGCACGCTGACCTTCGACAATATCTTCCTGCAGGCGCAGGGTTTCGCCATCAAGACCGCGGGCCCGGCCGTTCCGGCAGCGCCGCTTCCGGGCGCCGTGATGGACTTCAACTCCTTCGCGATGACGGGCAGCGAGGGCAACCTCAACCCGATGACTCCCGGCAACATCAACGGCATCAATATCGGCACCAACGGTTCCGGGGGTACGGCGCAGCGGACCTTCGCCATCAGCTTCGAGACCGGGGCGGACGTCACCACCGAACAGGTCATCTACGAAGAAGGCGGAAACGTGCGCGGGCTGAATATTTCCGTGCGTAACGGCATGCTCGTCTTCGGCGGGTACAACCTGCCCGGGGGCGACCCCGGCACTCAATGGGCCTATCGCGAGGTGACGTCGGGGATCGAAGCGAACACGCGCTACACGGCCCAGCTGGTCCTCGACGGGAATATCGACGCGACCGGACAGTTCAGGGCCTATCTCGACGGGACGCTCGTCGATGTCGCGAACGGTGTGGGCATCCTCTACGACCATCCCGGCGGCATCGGCATCGGCCAGATCAACGGCAACGCCGTGGTCAACGGAACGGTGGTGAACGATACGCCTTCCACCGACTTCCAGGGCCGCATCGACAAGGTCGTCGCCTACAACCAGATCTTCACCACCGACGAGTTCGACCAGGTCACCACCTATCTTGCCGAAGGCTGGCTGCCGCCGCGCGGTGTCCAGTACTATGTCGGCTCGGAGCTGAGGCTTGAGCAGGCGACGCTGCTGGAGCTTCTCGAATCCCTCCGCCCGGACGGTCAGGCCGGCTACTCCACCGATGCCGCTCTCAAGGTCCTCGACGCCGCGCGCGCCAAGGCCAATCGCGGCTTCGCCGAGCTCGGTTTCGCCGAAGGCCGGATCATCCGCCAGCGGGAGTTTCTCGACAATCTCACCGGCTCGATGGAGGAGGGTGTCGCTGCCCTCGTCGAGGCGGACCTGCAGGAGGAATCGGCGAAACTCCAGGCCTTCCAGGTCCAGACCGACCTCGCCCGGCAGAGCCTCGTGATCTCGAACCAGCGCCCGACGGTTCTCCTGCGTCTCTTCAACTGATCCGCCAGTGTTGCCGGAAAGCTATTGAAGCTGCGAACCCTCCTGTGATCTAAGCACAGGCGGTATGGGTCTTTCGTCGAGCCTTCTTCGTTGGCTGGCCGTTTTCTGGCTGGCTCTGACCCCGGCGCTTGCCGCCGGGCACGAGGCCGATCACCTCGACGGGGTGATCGGAGAGGCTGCGGACTGCGTTCTCTGCGAACTCTCCGAACGCGGCGGCGACGGCCTGGTTCCGCAACACCGTACCATCCTTCCGGTTTTTCTGGCGCAAACCCGCCTGGACCTTCCCGGCGATCAGATCCAGCGGGCAGCCCTTACCCGCGAAAACCGGCAACGCGCGCCGCCTCCGGGCAACTGACCACCTCTCATCTCTTCCGATAACCGTTCAGTTGCCTGACCGAAGCTGCATCCTCGCGCTCGGCTGGGCCTTGCAGGATTGCCAACAGTCATGACCAAGCGTCTTCTCCTTTCCACCGGCCTTGCCGGCTTCGCCCTTCTTCCCGCCTCCGCCCTGGCTGCGGATCCGAACGCTGAGGCCAGCGCGCCCGTCGCGGCCGTTGCCTCGTCGGCAACGGCGGCCGCCGCTTCTTCAGTTCACCAGCCCGAAGCGGACACGATCGTCGTCACCGCATCGCCCCTCGAGCGTCCGGCCGATGCGCTTCTGACCCCCGCATCGGTTCTCGACGGGCAGGAGCTTCAGCGCCAGCTTCGCGGCACTCTCGGCGAGACCCTTCGCCGTGAGCCCGGCCTTTCCAGCACCGGTTTCGGTGCGGGCGCCAGCCGTCCGATCATTCGCGGCCTCGGCGGTGACCGGATCAGGACCCTCGTCAACGGGGTCGGCTCCATCGACGCTGCGGCAGCGAGCCCCGATCACGCCGTGCCGATCGAGCCAGCGCTGGCCCAGCGGATCGAAGTGGTGCGCGGCCCCTCGCTGCTGCGCTACGGCAGCTCGGCAGCGGGCGGTGTCGTCAACGTTCTCGATGGCCGCATTCCCAGCGAGGCGCCGGAAGATGGCCTTGACGGCAAGGTCCGCCTCGGCGCGGCCACTGTCGACGAAAGCGTCGAGGCGGTTGCGGGCGCGAGTGCGCTTCTGGGGGAAGGAAACGGCTTTTCCGTCGTCGCCACCGGCGCGTTGAGCGTGCGGGACGCCCAGGACTATGAAATTCCCGGCTACGCTGAAAGCAGCATCCTTCGCGCCCTCGAAGAGGCGGAGCACGAAGAAGAGCATGAAGGCGAAGAGCACGGCGAGGACGAGCACGACGAAGAGAAGGGCCTTCTTAAGAACTCCTTCAACGAGTTCGAAAGCGCCAGCGGCGGGCTCTCCTTCATCGGCGATCGCGGCTTTCTCGGCTTCTCCGTCCAGAGCCTCAGCAACAGCTACGGCATTCCCGGCGGCGGCCACGGCCATGGCGGCCACGACGAGGAAGAGCACGAGGAGCACGACGAGGAAGAGCACGAAGGCGAAGAGCATGAGGAAGGTCATGGCCATGGCCATGAAGGCGTCTTCATCGAGCTCGAGCAGAACCGCTTCGACGTGAACGGCAGCCTTGAACTCGGCGGGGCCTTCGAGCGTCTCGATATCTTCGGCGGTTATGCCGACTATGAACATACCGAGTTCGAGGGTCCGGGCGAGATCGGTACCGTCTTCGGCAATGAAGGCTATGAGATCCGGGCCGAGGCGATCCAGACCCCGCGCGGCAACTGGCGCGGCGCGAATGGCGTTCAGTACCGCTCCCGTGAGTTCTCGGCGATCGGCGAGGAAGCTTTCGTGCCGCCCACCGAAACCAGGCAGATCGGTATCTTCACTGTCCAGGAATGGAGTTTCGGCGGGACCATCTTCGAAGCAGCCGCCCGCTACGAGAACACCGAGCAGGAGGACGCCCTCGGCGGCGACTCGCAGGATTTCGATGCCCTTTCCGCTTCCGTCGGCGTGCACAGCGATATCGGCGGCAACAACCATGTCAGTGCTTCGATCCTGAGGACCGAGCGGGCACCGGGTTCAGAGGAGCTCTATTCCAACGGCCCGCACCTTGCGACTTCGAGCTTCGACATCGGCGACCCGACCCTCGGTACGGAAACCGCTCTGGGAGCCGAGCTCGGCTACCGCTTCGAGGGCGACCGGCTACGCTTCGCGCTGACAGGTTTCTATACGGACTATGAGGACTTCATCTATCAGGCCTTCACCGGTCAGACCGGCGAGGACATTCTGCTGGCCGCAGGCGAGGATGACGAAGAGGAACTCGAGGAATTCGGCGGGCTTGACGTCCTCCGCTACACCGCTGCCGATGCAGTCTTCTATGGCCTCGAGTTCGAAGGTTCGGCGGATCTCGGCACCGTTGGCGGCGCGGCCTTCAGCGCCGATGTCGTCGCCGACTGGGTCGATGCCACACTCGACGAGGTGGATCTCTCCGGAAGCGACCAGCTGCCCCGCATCCCCCCGCTCGGCATCATTGCCGGGGTCAATGCGGAGGTCGGCCAGCTCGACCTTCGTTTCGAGGCGGAGCACGCGGCCGAAGCCGATGAGACAGCCGCGTTCGAGCTGCCTACGGACAGCTTCACCCTGCTGAACTTCTACGCGGATTACGATTTCAACGAGACCGTCGGGGTGTCGTTCTCCGTCCTCAACGCCAGCGATGAGGATGCGAGGCTTCACACCTCCTTCCTCAAGGATACCGTGCCGCTTCCGGGGCGCAATTTCCGCTTCTCGCTGAACTGGCGTTTCTAGGACAAGAGAAGGGCGGGCGGCCGAGGGGCGCCCGCCCTCTTTTCAGGTCCGGCAACCTACAAAACCCCGCCGCTGCTTTTTTCTGAAGCGACCTTACCTTAGGCGCTTCCCGAAAAGCCGGCAAAACCTCGCCTGAAGCCGGGTGAGACACTGCCATTTTTTAGACAGCGAAAACGCGCGATTAGCCGACCCTTGCGGCGGCCTCCGTTTCCTGGCTGCTCCTTCCTCTTGCAGCGAGAATGCGTAGCAAGCGATACGGCAGCCTTCAGCGCGTTTCATCCGGGTGCAGTTGCGAAGCGCGTCCGCACATAGTCGAAACAGGGAAATGCCAAGTGTCTCTACACGAACGAACCGGCAGCTTTGCCGGAATGAGCCGCCGTACCTTGATCAAGACCGCCGCGGCTGCCTCCGCTACGGCCTCGTCCTTCAGTGCCGCTGCCTCCGCAAAGAAGGCCGACCCGCACCCGATCCTCGGCGACGGTGCCGCCCGGCGCCGTACCGACGCTGCCAAGATCAGGCTGGATGCGTCACGCGCAAACTTGAAGGCAGACCTTCCCTCCCAGAAGACCAACGGCGACGACGGCTTCGCCGACCGTCGGGCCAGCTTTACGAAAACATTGCCGCATAACGCTTTCGGCGAAGTTGATCCGTCTGCTTACAATGCGCTTCTCAAAGCCCTGGGCAGTGCTGACCCTGCCGACTTCGAGGCGATCCCTCTTGCCCCGACGGCGACGCGGCGTCTTGCGAACCCTCAGGGTGCTTACAAGTTCGACCTCGTGGGAAGGGACAGCCATAGCACCTTCATGCGCCCCGCGCCGGTCTTCGCGGGAAGCGAAACCGCCGCTGAGATGGGCGAGCTTTACTGGAAAGCTCTGTGCCGTGACGTCCCGTTCGAGAGTTTCAGCACGAGCCCGCTGGTGGCGGCCGCCGTGTCGGACCTCAACGCTTTTGCGACCCCAGTCGGGCCCAGGATTGGTGGGCAGATCACTCCGCAGACGATCTTCCGCGGCGAGACAGAGGGCGATCTCGCCGGGCCTTATGTCAGCCAGTTCCTGGTCAAGCCGATACCCTTCGGCAATTCAACAATCGAACAGCGCTACGACGTGCCCGCCCCGGGCGACGATCACATGACCTCGCTGTCGTCCTGGCTGAAGATCCAGAACGGCGAAGGTCCGCAGTCCCTCGTGACCGGAAACAAGCGCTACATTTCCGACGCGAGGGCGCTTGGCGAGTATGTCCACCGCGACTTCACCTTCCAAAGCTATCAGTCTGCAGCGCTTATCCTGCTTGGCATCCCGGGCTCATTCGACCTCGGCAATCTCTACAACAGTGCGTCAACGGAAGGTGCATTCGTTTCCCTTGGCGGCCCAGACGTTCTCGACCTCGTGGCGAAGGCCGGCCAGCTTGCCCTGACCGGCGCCTGGTACCAGAAATGGCTGGTGCACCGCCGATTGCGTCCGGAGGTCTATGGCGGCAGGCTCCATCTTCAGATGGAAGGCGTGCGGGATTATGACCTGCCAGCAGAAATCGCGGCGAGCGACGGCGTCCTGCGAACGAGGTTCGCCCACGGAACGTCTTTCCTGCCCCAGGCCTTCCCCGAGGGCTCGCCAACGCACCCGTCCTACCCGGCGGGGCACGCCACCATTGCCGGGGCTTGCTGCACGGTGCTCAAGGCGTTCTTCGAGGAGAGCATGGCTTACCCCAACCCTCAGGTTCCCGATGCGAGCGGGCAGGTCCTCATGCCCTATACCGGTACACTGACGGTAGGGGGCGAGATCGACAAGCTCGCCAACAACATCTCACTGGGCCGGGACTGGGCAGGCGTCCACTACCGCTCGGACGGCGTCGATGGCCTTCTGGTGGGCGAGCAGCAGGCGATCCGCCTGCTTCAGGATTATTCGCTGACCTACAATGAAAGCTTCGGAGGGTTCACCCTGACAACCTTCGGTGGTCAGAGGATCAACATCAACGAAGGCAATGTGACCCCCGTCTGACCACCGCCGGGCAGGGCGGGCGCTAGGCCCGCTCGTCCGTTCCGTAGGTCAGCTCCAGAAAGACATCCTCCAGGTCGGCTTCCTGGGTGGAAAGATCGCGAACACTGATCCCGGCTGCATTGAGGCCGTTCAGCAGGTCCGAGACCCGCGTTTCACTCGGCCGGTAGGTCACGTGGATCGAGCCATCGGCTTTCAGCTCCGCACCCGGAATGGCGGCGATCCTCGCGGCGTCGGCGCCGTCCTCTGGAACCACTACCAGGGCCTTGCGGTCGAGGGACGCGATCAGTTCGTCCTTGGGCTGAACAGTCCGGACATTGCCCTTGTGGACGATAGCGATGGTATCGCAGAGCTCCTGCGCCTCTTCCAGATAGTGCGTCGTCAGAATGACCGTCACCCCGCGCTCGTGAAGCGCCATTACCTGGTCCCACAGCTGGCGGCGAAGCTCGATATCGACCCCTGCCGTCGGTTCGTCGAGGATCAGGACTGGTGGGTCGTGGACCATGGCCTTGGCGACCAGGAGACGCCGCTTCATGCCGCCCGAGAGGGTCCTGACATAGGCATCGGCCTTGTCCTCGAGGCCAAGGCCCCGGAGGATCTCCATGGTGCGGCGGTTCTTGCGCGGAACGCCGTAGAGGCCGGCCTGGATCTCAAGCCCCTCCTTGGGCGTGAAGAAGACGTCGGTGGAAAGCTCCTGCGGGACCACGCCGATCGAGGCGCGCGCCTGGCGGGGGTTCTTGTCGATGTCGAAGCCCCAGATCGCCACATCGCCCGCGCTCTTGTTCACGAGCCCTGCGAGAATGTTGATGAAGGTCGACTTGCCCGCGCCGTTCGGCCCGAGAAGGCCGAAGACGGAGCCGCGGGGCACGTCGAGGTCGATCCCTTCGAGGGCCAGCTTGTCAGCCTGCCCCTTCGCGCCCTTGTAGGTCTTGCGCACACCGCGGGCAGAGATCGCGGCATCGGGATTGAGGGGCGTGCTGGTCGGCATTGAGAGGTGGTCTCCGCGGTCGGGCATCAGCGCCATGTCATGGTTTGCGCGTGAAGGGTCAACCATGCGGCGCTGCGGCGCTTGTCAAACCGGGGGCGGGAAGGGCATAGACGCCGCCATGGCCAGCAAACTTCCCGCACACAAGAAGCCCCGCACCCTCGATCAGGTCATCGACGAAGTGGTTTTCGACCGCGACGCCCTCGAGGTGGTCTTCGTCGGGCAGCGGCGCCAGGCCTGCATGGGCTCGGGGGGGGCGCTCGGCCATCCGAAGGTGTTCTACACCATCGGCGACAAGGGTTTTGTGGAATGCGGCTATTGTGATCGCGTCTTCATCCTCGACCCCGAGCGCGCCGGCGAGGTCGCTGCGGACTGGACCGAGGAAGGCGAGCGCGGCCGTCAGGCGACGACCAAGGCGCTCCCCGGTGACGGCATCACCGAGAGCGCAACACCTCCTCCCGCAGAGAGCCTGCCCTACGGGAATGAGCCCTCTTCATGAGGGCGTAGAAAACCACCACCCAGAACAGGAGCAGGGCGAAGAAGGTGAAGAACCCGCCCCAACCCTGAAGGATGAGTTCGAGAGCGGTCAGGTCGGCCCGCTGGATCAGCCTGATGCCATCCGCCGAAAGCTTGAGCTGCTGCGCCTGCTCGGCGGGCTGGGGGATCACCCCGGTTCTTTCAAGAAAACGGATGCTCAGGGTGGTGATGGCGAGGATGATCGGTGCGCCCAGAAGAAAGACCGCAACCGCGATGAAGGTATGGGACGGCGCGAGCGGCAGTTCGACCCGCCGGTAGATCGTCTCGAAACGCTTCCGGTCGAGCCCTTCGAGAAGGGCAGGATCGGTCCGCCCAAGCCGGTCATATTCGACTTCCGCTCCTGCTGCGATGTCCTCGGTCAGCCGACGTTCCCACAGGCGGTAAAGAGCGTACCAGACGCCGAGGATGACGAGTGCGGAGAGGTAATAGGTGATCAGCATAGGCTTTGGGATCTAGGAACCCGAACGCGCCCTGTCACCTCTCGGCCGCTCAGTCCCTGAGCCGGGCTTTGACCCGCTCACCGATCGGCTCGATCTTCATCCAGTGCCCGCCGAAGGCGGCCGGCTGAATCGTCGCTTCCTTCACCTCGTCGAGGTCGCGCTCATAGAAGCGGTCGGTGCCG
Organism: uncultured Caulobacterales bacterium; assembly: GCA_964556115.1. Taxonomy (GTDB): domain Bacteria; phylum Pseudomonadota; class Alphaproteobacteria; order Caulobacterales; family Parvularculaceae; genus Parvularcula. The sequence continues at coordinate 106,368 of CAZKVC010000003.1, read as the reverse complement.
ATGGTCATCTGCTCCCAGATCTCGCCGCTTTCGAGGCGGATGGCGAGGCGGCCATCGGCAAGAAGAGCGCTCTCGACCACGGCCTCGGTATATTCCTCGCGCTCGGCCTCGCGCCTTTTCTTGCGGTCCGCAGCGCGCAGGCGCTTGAGCTCCTCTTCGGCCGCGCGGGCGCGTTCCTCGGCGGCCTCGGCCTCGGCGCGGGCTTCGCTCAGCCGCCCGGCGGCGACGGGGGCGGGAACGATGGGAAGCGGGTCCGCCTCTTCGGGAACAGGCTCAGGCGCAGGGGCTGCGATGACGGGGGCGGCTGCACGTGCCTGCCGCGCCATCAGGGCATCGTCGCCTTCGGCGGCACGGTCGAAACAGGCGAGGCGCTGGGTTGCATCCTCGATGGAGGTGCAGTCGCGATAGGCCTCGATCGGCGAGGCGGTTTGCAAGCTCAGCCCGAGGGCAGCAAGAAAAGAGAGAAGCGGCACGAAAAAGCCCTCCGGCGAGACCACGGGAGGGCTTATCCTAGGCTGTGGGACAACGTCCTGTCATCCCGCCTTTGCGCAAGGGGGTCAGTAAACCCGCTTTTTCGGTTCGATATAGCTGATCTCGTTCGACAGGGTCCAGGTGTGCACCGGGCGGTAGTCGATATCGCTCTCGCCGTTTTCGAACCAGGAAATGGTGTGCTTCATCCAGTTCTCGTCGTCACGGTCGGGGAAGTCCTCGCGGGCGTGGGCACCGCGGCTTTCCTCACGGTTGGCAGCACTGTCGATGGTGACGATCGCCTGGGCGATGAGATTGTCGTATTCGAGGGTCTCGACGAGATCCGTGTTCCAGATCATCGTCCGGTCGGTCACGTCGATATCGTCTCCGCCGCTATAGACCTTGCGGATGAGCTCCTGGCCTTCCTTCAGGACGTCGCCTGTACGGAAGACCGCGGCGTTGTTCTGCATCACCTTCTGCATTTCGAGGCGCAGCTCGGCGGTGGGGGTCTTGCCCTCGGCGTAGCGGAAGCGGTCGAGACGCTCGAGCGCCTTGTCGCCCTTGTCGGCGCCGAAATCGGGCACCGGCTCGGAAGGGTCGATGACCTCGGCGCAGCGGAGGCCCGCCGCGCGGCCGAAGACCACGAGGTCGATCAGGCTGTTCGAACCAAGCCGGTTCGCGCCGTGAACCGACACGCAGCCGGCTTCACCGATGGCCATCAGGCCCGGGACCACCGTGTCGGCATTGTCGCCGGTCTTGGTGAGGACCTCGCCGTGATAGTTCGTCGGGATGCCGCCCATATTATAATGCACGGTGGGAAGAACCGGGATCGGCTCTTTGGTGACATCGACGCCGGCGAAGATCCGGGCGGTCTCGGAGATGCCCGGCAGGCGCTCGGCCAGGGTCTCCGCAGGAATATGGTTGAGGTGCAGGTGGATGTGGTCGCTGCCCTTGCCCACGCCGCGGCCCTCACGGATCTCCATGGTCATGGCGCGGCTGACGACGTCCCGGCTGGCGAGGTCTTTCGCGGAAGGTGCGTAGCGCTCCATGAAGCGCTCGCCTTCGGAGTTGGTAAGATAACCGCCTTCGCCGCGCGCGCCTTCCGTGATCAGGCAACCTGCGCCGTAGATCCCGGTGGGGTGGAACTGCACGAACTCCATGTCCTGAAGCGGCAGCCCCGCACGCAGTACCATCGCGTTGCCGTCGCCGGTGCAGGTGTGGGCGGAGGTGGCGGAGAAATAGGCGCGGCCATAGCCGCCGGTGGCGAGGATCACCATCTTCGAGCGGAAGCGGTGGATCGTCCCATCCGCCAGGTTCCAGGCCATCACGCCGCGGCATTCGCCGCCTTCCATGATGAGGTCGAGGGCGAAATACTCGATGAAGAACTGGGCCTGCCGCCTGACGGCCTGGCCGTAAAGCGTGTGCAGGATCGCGTGGCCGGTCCGGTCCGCCGCGGCGCAGGTGCGCTGCACGGGGCCTTCGCCGAAATTCTTGGTCATGCCGCCAAAAGCGCGCTGGTAGATCTTGCCCTCTTCGGTGCGGCTGAAGGGCACGCCCCAGTGCTCGAGCTCATAGACCGCGGCGGGGGCGTTCTTGCAGAGATATTCGATGGAGTCCTGGTCGCCCAGCCAGTCCGACCCCTTCACGGTGTCGTACATGTGCCAGCGCCAGTCATCCTCACCCATATTGCCGAGCGAAGCGGAGATGCCGCCTTGCGCCGCAACGGTGTGGGAGCGGGTCGGGAAGACCTTGGTGACGCAGGCCGTCTTCAGCCCCGCTTCCGCAGCGCCCAGCGTGGCGCGCAGCCCCGATCCCCCCGCGCCCACGACGACGACGTCATAGGCGTGGTCGATGATCTCATAGCTCGAAACCGGCTTGGTGGCGGACATAAACGAAAAACCTCTTCGGGGTTCAGGCGATCAGGGTGATGGCGATGACGGAGAAGACCCCCGCAATCCCGATCAGCAAGGCGTAGATGGAGTTCAGAAGGCTCATCGACTTCCGCGTGCCCTTCTTGTGCAGATAGTCATCGATGATGTCTCCCAGTCCGATCGACATATGAAGCGGGACCGAGAGAAACCATGCGACGAGAAGCACCGCCACCCACCAGGTCGAGACCCAGTCGAGCATCATGTCGCGTGACGCGCCGGCCATGCCGATGATCGAAATGACGAGCCAGATCGTGAGCGGCACCTGGATGAGGGCCGTGGTGCGCTGGCGGATAAAATGCTTGGTCGCGGCGCTGGCCATCAGTTCGCCCCTCCCATGGTGAAGGCGACGAAGAAGATGAGTGCCGTCAGGACCGGCGCGGCCAGAAAGGCGATGAGCGATGCGGTGCTGCTGCCTTGGCGCGACAGAAGTCGGCCCGAATCCATGGCGAGATAGCGCAGTCCATTACAGAGGTGGAACATCACCGAAAGCGTGAAACCTGCCAACAGGATGAGACCGATCGGCGAGGCGAGGAAACCGTTCACCGCGTCGAAGGCGCTTTCGGAAAGGGCGGCCGAACCCACCCACAGCACGAGCAGAAGCATGCCGATCGCATTGCCCACGCCGCTGATCCGCTGGGAGATCGACGCCGCCATGGTGGGAGTGAACTTCCACACCTGAAGGTGCGGCGAGACGGGCGCAGTCTCACCGGGAATGAATTTCACTTGGCGAACGGAATCGGACATCGGCTCTCCTTGAAGGATTTTGCTACCCAATGCCTCAAACTGGGGGAAGGCGGCAAGAGGAAGCGGGCAAGAAGACAGGGCTTCCTTGACGTGCCGTGAAGAAAGCGGCGGTCCGGCCGCGCCGGGTCGATACACCGATCGCCGAAGCAACTGCATGACAGGGATGACAGGAGCGCCCGCCCCTTTGCATCATGATCTCAGGGCCAGGACGCGGGCAGGCAAATGACCAAGCTTTACATCGTGACGGTGCATGGCACGGGCGACGACGCCCTTCTTCCCGACGATGCACGCCGCTGGTGGCAATCGGAGAGCCGGTTCGCTTCGACGCTGAACGCCCGCATCGCAGAACTTGCGAAGGCGCTTGGTCAATCCGAGCCGCAAGTCGAATGGCACCGCTTTTCCTGGGATGGTGCCAACAGCAAGGAAGCCCGCCACATCGCCGGGCACCGTCTCTTTACGTATCTTCGCAAGCTCGCGGAGCAGGCCGAAGCGGCTGACGCGGAGATCCACGTCATCGCCCATTCTCACGGCGGGAATGTGCTCCTCGAAGCGCTGCTTCATGCAGGGCGAGAGGCTTGGCATGATCTGGCGCCCAACGAGCGGAAGGACATCGCGGCTCTCCTCAAAAGCATGGACCCGAAGAGGGGCCATCTCACCCAGTTCGATCTTTATCCGAATGATCAGATGCGTGACGCGCTTCGCGGCGCAGACCCTTTCCGGTCGCGCTTGCGCAGCTGGATCACTGTCGGGACACCGTTCCTCGAGCTTCTTCCTCACAGACCGTGGAATATCGCGCTCGAATTTATCGGCGGGATGATCAAACGGGCCTGGCGGTGGATCGTTCTGGCCGCCGGTTTCTTTTTCCTGTTCCCTTCGATTGGCATACCGACCACCGCACTGCTGTTCGGATTGGGACTTCTGCTGCATACGCTCATTGCACGGATCATAAAGCGGCTTCGGTTCAACCGAAAGTTCGCGAAAGGCGGCGCCACTTCGCTCCATCGCATGTTCAAGGAGGAGAACTATCGGCGCGTGCATGCCTTCTATGGGCGACGCTGGTTCAATCTCTACAGCGAGATGGATGAGGCTGTCGCGCTCTTGAGCCGCCTCGATGACGCAAAGCCCGAGAACAGCCTGCCCGAGCCTGACAGGCTGGCTGAGCGGAAGACCGGTTGGGGTAAGGCTCTTGGGCCAGCGGCGTTGGGAACCGCAGCTTCCATCGGAGGGTTCGCAGCCCTCGCATGGATCGACAACAACATATTCGTCAAGCAGGTCAACGAGGCATCGGAAAGAACAGGTTTCGTCGGCCGGTTGCAGGATGCCTTCGATCGCGTCTTCGGGCTGAAAGAAGAGCCTGAGCTCGTGCGTTTCCCTGACTTCATAACAAGCCAGAACAATACGTTGCTCGAAGGTCTGGTTCAGGCTTCCCCCTTGCTGCTTGCGATTGCGCTGGTGGTCGTTCTTGCCCAGTTCCAGCAAGCCATCGTTCGTACCGGCTACAAGACGCTCGGCCGCATAATCCGGATGCTGTACAAGAGAGCCTTTGGTGACGACGGCGGTTATGGCCGCATCGTACGCTCGGCCGAAAGCCCCGGCACATTGGGTGCGCAAGGCCGCGGTGTTGGCCTTTTCTCCGAACTTCGTGGGGACAGCCTGCCTGATGTGGTCGAGACGGAGCTTTTCGAAGGCGCGAATGACGCAGCTTACGAAACGACGCGGCGGATGCGGCAGGCGCTGGCTGGCGGTTCGGGGAAGGACAACAATGTCGACTTCATCGCCTTCTTGCTGAAACAGTTCAACTTCCGGTCCCTGATCCATACCTCCTATTTCCGCTCACCGCTTTTCACGCGCATGGTCGCTTACGCGATCATGTCCGAGAAGGATGAGGAAGCGGAGATGCGGGGTCCTCAGCACCTGCGCGAGGACCGCCGCAGGCATGAGCGGACCCAGGCGCACTACAAGGACGACAAGCCGACCCCGGATGAAATTCTGGCGCGGGCGGAGACACTGACCACGCAGCCCCGGGTCTCGTTCCCGGCAGGCGGGAAGGCGCCGGAGCGCCTGCCCGTTCTCGAGCGGGTCTAGGCCGCCTCTTCCTTGGCCCGGCGTTTGCGCAAATGGGGTTCGAGTTCGCGTTTGCGCAGGCGGATATTCTTCGGCGTCACCTCGACCAGTTCGTCATCGCCGATATAGCTGATCGCCTCTTCAAGGGAGAGCCGCCGCGGCGGGGTCAGGCGCACCGCGTCGTCCTTGCCTGCGGCGCGGATATTGGTGAGCTGCTTCGCCTTCAAAGGATTGACGTCGAGATCCTGGGGCTTGGCGTTCTCGCCGATGACCATGCCCTTGTAGACCTTCTCGCCCGGACCGATGAACAGGACGCCGCGCTCTTCCAGGTTCCAGAGCGCGAAGGGGACACTGTCACCATCGCCGTTGGAAATGAGCGCGCCCTGCCGCCGGGTCTCGATCGCGCCTTTGAAGGGCGCATGTTCGAGATAGGCGCGGTTCATGATGCCCGATCCCCGGGTGTCGGTGAGAAATTCCGAATGGTAACCGATGAGGGATCGCGCCGGCGCATTGAGGATCAGGCGGGTCTTTCCGCCCCCTGACGGTTTCATCTCGATGAGTTCCGCCCTGCGCTGGGTCAGCTTCTCGATGACCGCACCGGTATGCTCGTCATCGACGTCGATGGTGACTTCCTCGATCGGCTCGAGGATCTGGCCGTTTTCGTCCTTACGCGTGACAACGCGCGGGCGGGAGACGGCAAGCTCGAAACCTTCGCGGCGCATGTTCTCTAGGAGGACACCCAGCTGCAGCTCGCCGCGACCGGCGACCTCATAGGCGTCGCCGCCTTCGCTTTCGGTGACCTGGATGGCAACATCGCCTTCGGCCTGTCGAAGGAGCCGTTCACGGATGACCCGCGACTGCACCTTGTCACCTTCGCGCCCGGCAAGGGGGCTGTCATTGGGGGCAACACGGATCGAAAGGGTCGGCGGGTCGATCGGCTGGGCAGGAAGGGCGTCATTGACCGAAAGATCGCAGAGCGTGTCCGCGACCGATGCCTTCTGGAAGCCGGCGATCGCGACGATATCGCCGGGCCGCGCCTCGTCGATAGGCTGGCGGGAAAGCCCCCGGAAGGCGAGAACCTTGGTAATCCGCACCCGTTCGATCTCGGAGCCGTCGGCGGCCAGTGCCTTGAGGGTCATGCCTGCCCTGGCCGTGCCCTGGTTCACCCGGCCGGTGAGAATGCGCCCGAGGAAGGCGTCAGCCTCCAGCGTGGTGGAGAGCATCTGGAAGGGCTCGCCTGCCGCGTCCTCCGCCACGGGGGGCGGGGGGACGTGGGCAACGATCCGTTCGAACATAGGCGTCAGATCCTGGCGCGCGCCATGCTCCTCGTCGTCGGCCCAGCCGTCTCGGCCCGAGGCATAAAGGACCGGAAAGTCGAGTTGTTCGTCCGATGCGCCGAGCGCCGCGAAGAGGTCGAAAGCCGCATCGAGCGCATTGTCCGGTTCGGCTTGGGGCCGGTCCACCTTGTTGAGGCAGACGATGGGGCGCAGGCCGAGAGCGAGGGCTTTCGAGAGCACGAACTTGGTCTGGGGCATCGGCCCCTCTGCCGCGTCGATCAGGAGGACGCAGCCATCAACCATGGAGAGGATGCGTTCCACCTCCCCGCCGAAATCGGCGTGGCCGGGGGTATCGACGATATTGATGCGGACGGGCTTGTCGCCCTTTTCCCAAAGGACCGAGGTGGCCTTGGCCAGAATGGTGATGCCGCGCTCGCGCTCGATATCGCCGGAGTCCATGGCCCTCTCGGCCATGTCCTGGTGGGCCTGGACAGTGCCGGATTGGCGAAGCATTTCGTCCACCAGGGTCGTCTTGCCGTGGTCGACATGGGCGATGATCGCAATATTGCGCAGCTCTTCGGTCATGGCCGCGGCGGGTGCAGCTTTTTGCACTGCAGCGCAAGTGAAAAGCAGGCCGGGTGCGCTCAAATAAAAAGGGCGCCCCGAAGGGACGCCCTCTTCTTGGTCGGTCGTAACGCTAGCGCGCTCAGGCAGCCTGACGCTTCCGGCGGGCGGCAGCGAGGCCACCGAGTGCCGTCATGAACAGAAGACCAGCCGCGGGGACCGGAACTTCAGCTTGCGGGTTGCCGAACACGTTGATCGTGTATTGCGGGCTGAAGCCGCCAAAGGTGAAGCCTTCACCCGAGAAGACGAAGGTCAGCGTTTCGCCCTGCATGATGTTGAACTGAGCAACATCGAGGATCTGGTTACCATTGCCGGCTTCGTCGGCCGTGATGGTGAAGCTCTGGTTCGTACCCATCGAGCCCGTGACGTTGAGGGTCAGGTCATAGATACCCTGGCCGTCCGGTTGGGTCGGCTCGGACTGGTCGACGTCGAAGGTCAGACGGACCAGGCTCACGCCATCGGTGGTGACGACGGCCGTGTTGTTGGCTTCGAGAAGGGCACCGATGTCGTTGACGTCGTTGTTCTCGAGACGAACACCGTCGGTGCCGGTGAGATTCAGATCGCCCTGAACTGCTTCAAGAGCAGCGTGGGCGGGGGCAGCCATCATTGTCGCAGCGACGCTGGTAGCGATAAGAAGCTTTTTCATAAAATGTCCTCGTTCCTGTTGCGGGGGCACGGTCAGGGAACCCTTCCGCGCCGGGTGGAGTTCGTTCGAGGGTTAAGAAAGTCCTATAACAACCGCGTGAGGGGAAAGGATTCTTTACCTTGACCGGTGTCCGTTCAGGTCGGCATTGCGCTTTTCATGGAGCCGCAATCGACGGCTGAGGCCATTTCGCTGGCCTTGGGGCCGATCTTCCTTCTCGCGGGCATTGGTGCCCTCCTGAACGTCATGACGGCGCGTCTGGGCCGGACGGTGGACCGTGCCCGGCTTCTCGAAGGCCTGATCGAAGGGGGCGAGGAGGAGATCGTCTATCTGCGTCACAGCGACGAACTGCGCGCGCTCAGCATCAGGATCAGCTCGATCAACTATGCGATCTACGCCACCTCGGCATCGGCGCTTCTGGTCTGTTTCGTCGTGGCGCTTCTGTTCCTCGAACAGCTGCTGCCCTTCAGGTTCAGCCTCGTTGTCTCCATTCTCTTCATCGCAACGATGAGCCTTCTCACCGTCGGGCTGTCCTTCTTCCTGCGAGAGATCGCGGTGGCGACGCGGTCGCTGAAGGTGCGCACAGAGCTTCTGCGATAGAACGCTCCTGGGCGGGAAGTGTTGACCCTGCGGCAACAGGAGACCCGCCATGCGCTTTGAGGATTTCGGCCAATCCGACAACATTCGTGATAGGCGCGGGGAGGGGGGAAGCAATCTCGGCGGCGGGGGCGCCTTCGTCCTTTTCGCTCTCTTTCGCTTCGTCTTCAGCCGTTTCGGCATCGTCGGGGTGCTCGTTCTTGGCGCAGGCCTGTTCCTTGCCAGCAGTCTCGGCATCAACCCTTTGACCTCCGGTCCCGCCCCCGGGTCGGGGCAGGTCGATACGCGCTATGATGACCTCGTCGGCGCGACCCTTCTTTCCACCGAACGGGTCTTTACCGAAGTCTTCCGCGAGGAAGGCCTTGGCGACTACCCGGAGCCGACGCTCAATCTCTTCTCCGGCGGGGTCAGGACGGAGGGTTGCGGCGTGGCGTCCTCGGCGGTCGGACCGTTCTACTGCCCCGGCGACCGGCAGGTCTATCTCGACACCGAGTTCTTCGACCAGCTTTCGAGCCGCTTCGGCGCTCCCGGCGACTTCGCCCAAGCCTATGTCGTTGCCCATGAGGTAGGCCACCACATCCAGACCGTTACCGGGATCAGCCAGGAAGTGCGGCGCCTCCAGGCGCGGGCGCGGGACGAGGCGACGAAGAACGCCTATTCGGTCCGTCTCGAGCTGATGGCCGACTGTCTCGCCGGTGTCTGGGCCCGGCGCACCCAGATCCCGCTCGAAGACGGAGACATCGAAGAAGCTCTCCGCGCCGCCAGCGCCATCGGCGACGACACGCTGCAGCGCAAGTCGCAGGGCCGGGTGGTGCCGGACAGCTTCACCCACGGCACCTCCGAGCAGCGTCAGCGGTGGTTCACCGCCGGCTACCAGTCAGGTGAGATGGGATCGTGCGACACCCTGGGCGCGCAACGGCTTTAACTCGTATTGCAACGCATTCGCGGCTGTGGGATGGGAGCGGATGCAAAAGGCCGCCCCCCTGACAAGCCTCGCGATTGGTGAAGAAGCGACCATCCATTCGGTCGACCAGACCGATCCCCAGCTTGCCGCGCAACTCGAAGACAATGGTCTCATCGAAGGCGAGAAGGTGGCCGTCATGGCGCGCGGGCCCCTGGGGGGAACGCCGCTTGCCATTCGTCTTGGCCGCGCTGTCCTCGCCCTGCGGCGGTCAGAGGCGGAAGCCGTTACGGTGACCCGGTCATGAGCCCGCTCGACGCTGCGCCCGAAGCCACTGAAGAGAGCGCCTCACAGACCCGTCTCGTTGCACTGGTGGGCCCGCCCAATGCCGGAAAGAGCACCCTGTTCAACGGCCTGACCGGCGGGCGCGCGAAGATCGGCAATTATCCCGGTGTGACCGTCGAATACGCCGAAGGGCGCCTCGCCGGACAGAACGGCGTGCGGATCATCGACCTGCCCGGTGTGACCGGTCTCAAGCCGCGCGGCGCCGACAGCAAGGTCACCCTCGACGTGATCGGTGGCCATTCCGAAGCCCTCGGTAAGCCCGACCTTCTCGTCCTGGTGGTCGAGACCGCCCAGCTTCGGCGCCACCTGCCGTTCATCCTTCAGATGGTCTCCCTGGGAATCCCCTCGGTGATCGCGCTGAACATGGCCGACCTTGCCAGGCGCGACGGGGCCGAGATCGATCTTCAGGCGCTCGAGGAGGCGACCGGGGTGCCGGTCGTTCCCACCACCGCGCCGCGCAGCGCCGGGCGCGAAGGTATCCGCAAAGCCATCGCGGAAGGTGGCCGGACAGCGAAACCGGACCTGCCGGCGGCGCGTGATCTCGCCGATCGGGTCATCCTGAAGGAAGCAGGCGCCGACGAAGGCTCCGCCGCCATCGACAAGGCGCTCCTGCACCCGGTCCTCGGCCTTCTGGCCCTGGCCACGATCCTTTTCCTCGTCTTCCAGGCGGTCTTCGCGTGGTCCGCCTGGCCGATGGACAGGATCGACGGCGCCATCGTCGGCTTGTCGGACTGGCTGGGCGACAGCGTTCTTCCTGCCGAGGGCTGGCTGAGAAGCCTCATTCTCGACGGCATTATCGCAGGGGTCGGCAGCGTGGTCATCTTCCTGCCGCAGATCCTCATTCTGTTTCTCTTCCTGCTTCTGCTCGAGCAGACGGGCTACATGGCCCGTGCGGCGTTCCTGACCGATGAGCTGATGCGACGGGCCGGGCTTTCGGGCCGGGCGGTCATCCCGCTCCTGTCGAGCTTCGCCTGCGCCATTCCCGGCATGATGGCCGCCAGGACGATGGAGAGCGAACGCGACCGGCTCATCACCATCCTCGTCGCGCCGCTCATGACCTGCTCGGCGCGCCTGCCTGTCTACGCCGTGCTGATCGCAGCCTTCATCCCGAACACCATGGTGGGTCCGGTCAACGCGCAGGGCCTCGTCCTTTTCGGCCTCTACCTCTCTGCCGTCTTCAGCGGCCTCATCGTCGCCCTCGCCCTCAAGAGGACCGTCGCGAAGGGGCGAAGCCAGAGCCTCGTCATGGAGCTGCCGTCCTACAAATGGCCCCAGCCGCGCGACGTTCTGGTCGGCCTCTGGCAACGCTCGGTCATCTTCCTCAGGCGCGCGGGCACGGTGATCTTCACCGTGTCGGTCGTCCTCTGGGTGATGGTGAGCTATCCTGGCGAAACCCTTCGTGAGAGCTTCGCAGGCCGGATCGCAGGCGTGCTCGAGCCGATCTTCGCGCCGATCGGCTTCACCCTGGAAATGGTCATCGCCCTCGTCCCGGGCCTCGCTGCGCGGGAGGTGGCCGTAGGTGCGCTCGGTACGGTCTATGCGGTGCAGAACGCCGAGGAGAACGAAGCCGGTCTCGCGGCGGTCCTTCAGAACGAATGGAGCCTCGCCGCCGCCCTCGCATTCCTCGCCTGGTATGTCTTTGCGCCCCAGTGCATCTCGACCATCGCCGTTGCGCGGCGCGAGACGAACTCGAGGCGGTGGACCGCCTTCATGGTCGGCTACCTCTTCACGCTCGCCTATCTGGCGGCAGGCATCACCTACTGGGTCGCCAGCGCGTTTGGTGCATGAGGCGTTAAGCCCGTTTCCGCGAAAAACGACGCGGCCTTAGCTAAAGCTTCACCGGCCCCGACCTATGGTGCGGTCCAGGGAAGGGCGCATTGTGGCGGAAAAAAATCGGCAAAGGGCGAAAAGGCGAGGCGTGGCCGTATTCCGTGCGGGCGCGACAGCGCTATGCCTGTCTTTGGGTATGAGCCAGGCGGTCCCGGCCGAATGGCTCGGTCCGGCTCGGTCCGTCATGGCCGTCTCGCGTTTCGTCAAATGGCCCGAAGCTGCCGATAGCGGACTGACATTCCGTCTCTGCCTGCGCGACGACGATCCGGCGCTTGGCGCCTTCCTCGGCCTGCGCGGCGAGACGATCAGCGGACGGCCGGTCAGCATTCACCCCTTGAGCCCGGGCGCGTTCGCGGTCAGGCCGTGTCATGTCGCCTATTTCTCCGACGGGCTCGCTTCGCCTGCGATTCTTCGTACGCTTGCGGACAAGCCGGTTCTGACCATGTCGCCCGAAGGCGGCTTCGCCGAGCGCGGCGGCGACGTGGAGATCGTCGCGGGAACGGGCGGTTTCGCCATCAACGACGAACGGCTGCGCGAGCAGGGCCTGCGGGTCAGTGCCCAGCTTCTTAAGCTATCGGGACGAAGCTGATCCATGCGCCTTCCTTTCATCAGCCGACTGCCGATCTACTGGAAGGTCACCGGCGCCGTCATGGCCAGCACGGTAACCGTGCTGATGGGCGCCTATGCCGGCTTCGTCGTGCTCGAGACCCAGCTTTTCCGCCGCGAGCTCATCGCCGACCGCCGGGGTTTTGCCGAGGTGACGGCGCAGAACGTCGCTGCCGCACTGACTTTCGGCGATGACGATGCGATGGCGGACAATCTTCGGAGCCTCTCAGGCGTCTCCGACATCCAGGCGGCCTATCTCGTGGACAATCAGGGCGCGGTGCAGGCGCGTTATGTCAGCGAAACCATGCCGCTCGACATAGAGCGCATTCCCGTGCGCCTGCCTGTCGCGCGGACCCTCGGCGCTTCGCTCCCCGGGGCCTTCGCGATCCAGACGCCCGTTCAGTCGGACGGCGAGGTCATCGGCGCACTGCAGGTCCGCGTCTCGAGCGAAAGGCTCCGTGACCGGATTGACCGTTACCAGCGGCTCTCCATTCTCGTTCTTCTTTTTGCCCTGGCGGTGTCCTGGATCCTCGCGCGGATGGTCGCGGCGGTGGTTACCGTGCCGATCGCCCGCCTCAACGCAGCGATGGAACATGTGCGCGGAGCACGGGATTACTCGAGGCGGGTAAAGCCGCGCTCTGAAGACGAGCTTGGCCTTCTTTCCGAGAACTTCAACGCGATGCTCTCGGAAATCGCCCAGCGCGATGCCACTCTTGAAGAGACTGTCCGTGAACGGACCGAGCAGCTCTATCTCTCTACGGAGAAAGCCAAGGCTGCCAGCCGGGCAAAGTCGGAATTTCTGGCCAATATGAGCCACGAGATCCGAACACCTATCAACGGCATGCTCGGCATGACGGAGCTTCTTCTGGCAACGGAGATGTCGCCGCGCCAGCGCGATCTGGCCGAAGTGGTCATGTCGTCGGGCAACAGCCTCGTCACCATCATCAACGACATCCTCGATTTCTCGAAGATCGAAGCGGGCAAGTTCGAGCTGATCAATGCGCCCTTCAATTTCCGCGAGGCGATCGACGACGTCGTGTCCCTCGTCGGCCGCAATGCCGACGAAAAGGGGGTCGAACTCGTCGTGCGCTACGATCCCGACCTTCCCGAATGCTTCGTCGGCGACGGCGGCAGGCTGCGCCAGGTGGTGACGAACCTCGTCGGCAACGCCATCAAGTTCACTGACGAAGGCACGGTGCGTGTCGACGTGCAGGGCCAGGTGCGCGAGGGCACCGCGAGGCTGCAGGCGGAGATCAGCGATACCGGGATCGGCATCGCCAAGGAGAAGCTCGAAACGATCTTCGAGAAGTTCGAGCAGGCCGATGGCGGCTCGGCCCGGCGCTATGAGGGGACGGGCCTTGGACTCTCGATCTCGAAATCCATCGTCGAGCTGGCGGGCGGCAAGCTCAGTGCCAAGAGCGCGGAGGGCGACGGTTCGGTCTTCAGCTTCACGGTGCGCATGCCGGTGGCGAGCGAGCACCCCGAAATCAACATTCCGCGCGATACCCTGGAGGGGATCTCCGTCCTGGTGGTCGATCACAAGGATCAGACCCGGGATGTTCTCGATGAACTCATCACCTCATGGGGCGCGAAGGTCACGACGGCGACCAGCGGCGAGAAGGCGCTGCAGCTGATGCGCCGCAATCCGCGCCCGGACCTCGTCATCTGCGATCACGACCTGCCCGACATGAACGGCGATGCGATCTGTGAAGCCATGCGGGACGACGAGCTTCTGAACGAGCGTCCGCTGATCATCCTTGCGTCCCCGTCGAAGATCACCGAGCCACGGCGTGATGGCGGACGGACGGCCTTCGTATCCAAACCCTACCGCATCGAACCGCTCGTCAGGGCGGTGAGCGAAGCAATGATCGCAGCCGGCGCCGAACAGGCCCGCCGCCTCGCAGAAGCCGGACGGGTCGACAAGAACGGCAAGCTGATCGGGCGGGAGCCCGAAGCGATGGAACCCGACGCGGGGAACTCGTCGATCCGCATCCTGATCGCCGAGGACAACCGGGTGAACCAGATGGTCGTCACCAGCATGATCGGCGAAATGGGTTACGCGATCGAGATGGCAGACAACGGCAAGAGCGCGGTCGAGAAGTTCGTCAGCGACAAGCCCGACCTCGTCATCATGGACGTCTCGATGCCCGAGATGGACGGGCTCGAAGCGACGAGGGCCATCCGCGCCTATGAGCGCGAGAACTCCTTCGGCAGGGTGCCCATCATCGCCGCGACGGCCCATGCGATGGAAGAGGACAAGAAGCGCTGCCGCGAAGCGGGAATGGACGACTACATCGCCAAACCCATCAGGCAGCGCGACATCCTCGAGAAGATCCGCTACTGGATCGCGTCCGACGCTGCCTGACAGGGCGGCGGCTGGGCGAGGGCGGCTGGTGCGCTATCTCCCACCGGGCCCCAAGGGCGGGCGCCAGAGGGGCAAGCGAGCTAGGTGAACAGACGCGACCTGACCAGGGGCTCGGTTTCCCGCCACCTTGCACGGCTCGGCGCCCCGCTGATGGTGGGTGTCGCGGGCGTCCTGTCGGTCAGTCTCGCCGATACCTATTTCCTTGGGCAACTGGGTACCAAAGAGCTTGCGGCGATCAGCTTCACCTTCCCGGTGGTTCTGGTCATCACGAGCCTCGGTATCGGCCTTTCCGCGGGCACGTCCTCGGTCCTAAGCCGCTCGATCGGAAGCGGCGAGGGAGCGGGATCGAGCCGGCTTGCAACGGATTGCTTGATCCTGGCGCTTCTTCTGGCCCTGCCCACGAGCGTTATCGGCTATGTCCTGACCGAGCCCCTGTTCAGTCTCCTCGGTGCCGAGGGCGAGGTGCTGGAACTGGTGACGAGCTATATGCATGTGTGGTTCTTCGGCGCCCCTTTCCTGATCACGGCCATGGTCGGCATGGGCCTTCTGCGCGCCAATGGCGACGGGCTGGGGCCAAGCGCGGTGATGGTGGGCGCCGCCATCCTCAATATCGGGCTCGACCCTCTTTTCATCTTCGGCGCAGGTCCCGTGCCCGCATTGGGGGTGGAAGGCGCGGCTTGGGCCACGCTCGGGGCTCGGCTGGCCATGGTGCTCGCAAGCTTCTGTCTCGTCGCCTTGCGCGACAGGATGCTGACCGCCGCCGTTCCCGGCCCTGAAGAGTTTCTGACCAATGCACGGAAGATCGCGGGTGTGGGTTTGCCCGCGGCCTTCAGCAACATGATCAACCCCCTGTCGATCAGCGTGGTGACCGCGCTCCTCGCCGGTTACGGCAATGAGACGGTGGCCGCCTTCGGTGTGGCCACCCGGATCGAAACCCTGGCAACCATACCGATGCTCGCCCTGTCGAGCGCGATCGGCCCCGTGGCTGGTCAGAACTGGGGCAACGGCCAGCCGCACAGGACCCGGCGGGCGATGCGTGACTGCTTCATCTTCGTCGTCCTCTGCGGCCTGGTGCTAGGCGGCCTCTTCTTTGTCATAGCCGAGCCTGCGGTCGCGCTTTTTTCCGACGAAAGCGTCGTGCGCAACCTGGCCGTCAGTTATCTGACGGTGGTCGGCCTCACGCTTGGCGGCTACGGTGTGGTCATCACCGCCAGCGCCGCCTTCAACGCGGTGGGCAAGGCGATCACGGGGCTGATGATTACTGCCCTTCGCAGCTTCGTCCTCTATGTTCCCCTGGCATGGCTCGCCGTCAATTTCGGCCCGCCATGGCTTGTCTTTGCGGGGATCGCGCTTGCCAATCTCCTCGCGGGCATCATCATCGCGATCTTCGCCCTGCGGCTCGGCAAATCGAACTAGGCTAGAAGAGGGTGCACGCCCCTTCGTCGGCCGGGGTCACCGAGCGGCGAAAATGCCCGAAAAGTTCCCGGCCAAGTCCGGCGTTGCGGGGCAGTTCGGGCTTCGCCGGCTCTCTGGCTCCGAGGTTCTCGACTTCAGCTTCGAGAATGCCGTGATCCGCATCGAGATGGATGATGTCGCCGTCGCGCAGTTTGGAAAGCGGGCCATCATGCAGCGCCTCCGGCGTCGCGTGAATGGCGGCAGGGGTCTTGCCGCTGGCCCCCGACATGCGGCCATCCGTGACCAGAGCGACCTTGAAGCCCTTGTCCTGAAGGACGCCTAAGGCGGGGGAAAGCTTGTGAAGCTCCGGCATCCCGTTCGCCGCAGGCCCTTGATGACGCACCACGGCGACGAAATCGCGCTCGAGCTCGCCGGCCTTGAATGCCGCGAGGAAAGCATCCTGGCTTTCGAAGACAATGGCAGGGGCGCGGACGCGGCGGTGCTGAGGATCGACGGCGGAGGTCTTGATCACCGACTTGCCGAGGTTTCCCTTGAGAAGCCTGAGGCCACCCTGCGCCGCGAAGGGATCGCCGACGGGGCGAAGGATGTCCGTATTAAGACTTTCCTTGATTCCTTTCCGCCAGGCCAGATGTCCGTCCTGCAGGAATGGCTCCAGTGTGTAGGCATCCATGCCCTGACCGATGGCGGTCACGACATTCTCGACGAGGAGGCCTGCGGAGAGAAGCTCCCGTGTGATGAAGGCCATGCCGCCGGCCGCATGGAAATGGTTCACGTCCGCCGCGCCGTTCGGGTAGACCCGCGCCAGAAGCGGGGTGATGGCGGAAAGCTCGGCAATATCCTCCCAGGTCACCGTAAGCCCGGCTGCCTTCGCCATGGCGAGGAGGTGAAGCGTATGGTTGGTCGAGCCGCCCGTGGCATGAAGGCCGACTATGGCATTGACGATCGATCCTGCACTGACGACCTTCGCCATGCTACGCTCCTGTCCCATGCTGAGGACATGATGCGCGGCGCCGCGGGTCAGCGCGTCCCGCAGGGGCGTGCCGGGATTGACGAAGGCCGCACCCGGAAGGTGCAGCCCCATGAGCTCCATCAGCATCTGGTTGGAATTCGCGGTGCCGTAGAAGGTGCACGTCCCGGGGCTGTGATAGGAGGCCATCTCGCCCTCCAGAAGCTCCTCCCGCCCGATCTTTCCTTCCGCGTAGAGGCCTCGAATGCGCGCCTTTTCCTTGTTGGGAAGGCCTGACGTCATCGGCCCCGCGGGTACCATCAGGACGGGCAGGTGCCCGAACCGCAGGGCACCGATCGTCAGCCCTGGGATGATCTTGTCGCAGATGCCGAGGCAGAGGGCGCCGTCGAACATGTCGTGGGAAAGGGAAACGGCTGTTGAAAGGGCAATGACATCGCGGCTGAAAAGCGAAAGCTCCATGCCGTCCTGACCTTGGGTCACCCCATCGCACATGGCCGGGGTCCCGCCCGCGACCTGCGCGGTGGCGCCGACTTCGCGGGCGGCCGCCTTGATGGTATCCGGATAATCCTTATAGGGCGCATGCGCCGACAGCATGTCGTTATAGGCGGTGACGATGCCGATATTCTTGCGCCCGGTTTTCAACCGCAGCTTGTCGCCGCCGTCCATGCCGGCAAAGCCGTGGGCGAGGTTGCCGCAGGAAAGCCGGTCGCGGTCGCCCCGCGATGCCATCTCATCGCAAAGTGCGAGATACTCCGCGCGAGACTCCCGGCTTCGCTCTTCAATCCGTCTACTGATGTCGAGAACGCGGGTGGCCATGTTTGCCTCCTAGGGCGCGTGGTGAATGGTCAGGTCGGGGTGATTGGCGTTGAGGAGGGCGAGGATCGGATACTGCTCCACATCACCGCTGTCCCGGGCCGCCTTGAACGCGTTGAGCTTCCGCTCGCCTGCCATCAACACCGCGATGCGGCGGGCCTTGAGGATCGTGCGCAGGCTGAGGCTGAGGCGGGGATGGGGTGCGTCTTCGGGAAGGGGATCAGGTGTGACCTCGACGACGGCGGAAGCGTCTTGCGCCAAGCCGCGCCTCAGGCCTTCCGTGTCGGGAAAGAGCGAGGCGAAATGCCCGTCTTCACCCATGCCGAGGAGGATGAGATCCTGACGCTCAAGTTCAGTCTGGCCTTCGGCAAGGTTCTCGAAGCGCGCCTTCGCCGCCGCCCCTTTCAGAAGGGTCTCGCGAAGCATCCTGGCGTTGCTGTTCGCGTGGTCCTCGGGCACCCGGCGTTCGTCGCTCAGGGTCAGGATGACCTTGTCCCACGGGACGCTACGGTCTTCCGAAAGGCGGCGGTAGACGGGTACGGGCGTGCTGCCGCCGCTCAGCGCGGCCCGCGCTTCGCCGCGGCTGGCCGCCGCGCTCTTCAACGTGTCCGCGATCAGGGCGGCGACCTTCGCCGTCAGCTCCTCGCGGTCCTCGTGATGCTCGATCTCATTCATGCCAGCTGTGCCCGTTCCGCTCGGTCAGTGTGTGCTTGGAAGACGGGCCCATCGAGCCTGCGCGATACTCCTTGGGCGTCATGCCCCGGGCCTGCCAGGCTTCGGCAACGCCGTCGATCCAGCGCCAGGCCGCCTCCTGCTCGTCGCGCTGGACGAAAAGGGACGGGTTGTCGCGAAGAGCATCGAGCAGCAGCTGCTCATAGGCGATGCGCTGGCGTTCATTGCGGGACTGATCGGCGAGCGAAAGATTGAGAGGGAGGTCCTGGATCGGCATTCCGTCCGCGGAAAGCCCCGGCTTCTTGTTCATGATATGGAGGGTTATGCGCTCTTCGGGCTGAAGGACAATGAAGAGCTCGTTGGTGCCCGTTTCGTCGCCGAAGATGGAATGAGGCACCGGCTTGAAGCTGATGACGATCTGGGTACGCCGCTCCGCCATGCGTTTTCCGGTTTCAAGGTAGAAGGGCACACCGGCCCAGCGCCAGTTCTCGACCTCTGCGACAATGGCGACATAGCTCTCCGTGGCACTATCGGGGTTGCCGACATCGGTGTGATAGGACGATGCCTTCTCGCCGTCCGCAGCAAAGCCGTCAGCATACTGCCCGCGTACCGTGCGCTGCTCTACATTCGAAGCGGTGATCGGGGCAAGGCTCCTCAGGACCTTGACCTTTTCATTGCGGATCGCCTCGGCATCGAGGCTCGAAGGCGGCTCCATCGCCACGAGGCAGAGGAGCTGCATAAGATGGTTCTGCAGCATGTCGCGCATCGCGCCGTATTCGTCGTAATAGCTGCCGCGCCCTTCGACACCCAGTGTCTCGCTGATCGAGATCTGAACGCTCTCGATGGTCTGCGCGTTCCACAGCGGCTCGAACACCCGGTTGGCGAAGCGCAGGGCTATGAGGTTCTGGACGGTTTCCTTGCCGAGATAATGATCGATACGGAAGGTCCGCGCCTCGGAGAATGCCTCGGCCACCGTGTCGTTGATGGCGGTATTGCTCTGAAGGTCGAAGCCGATCGGCTTCTCGACGACGATGCGGTGAGGGGCGCCTGTGAGGCCGTGGTCTGCGAGGCCTCGGCAGACCGCGCCGAAGATGGAAGGCGACGTCGAAAGATAGTAGCAGACCTCCCGCCCGCCGCCGTCCCGCCTGATCGCAGCGGTCAGTTCATCGAAGCCTTCCGGTGTCGTCACATCAAGCGCAACATAGGTGACCCGCGCGGTGAAGCGCTCGAGACCCGCTTCGTCCGCCTCGGGCGCACGCGCCCTGACCCATTCGGCGATCTCCGCACGAAAGGCGCCGGCTTCCCTCGGCGAGCGCGCTGCCGCGATGATGCGCAGATCGTCGGGAAGAAAGCCCTCCGCGTCCAGAAAATAAAGGGACGGGAACAGCATCCTTTGCGCAAGATCGCCAGTGGCGCCGAAGAGGACGAAGGTGTCGGCTGTCGCCATGGAGGACCTCTTGGATGACGTGTCAGCTACCCGCGAGGTTGGTGACGAGGGAGCGCGCGTCGTAGCTTCGCGGGCCCTCGGGACGCTCACCTGATCCCATCAGGATTTCAACCCGCGCGTTCACGCGCTCTCTCGGCTGGGAAAGCGGCACGCTCACGCCGACCCCTACGCCGCCGCGCCTGCCGATATTCCCGCCGCCAAGGCCCACCGAACTGCCGCCGCCCGAGCGGGTGCGTTCGAGATCGCGGGTAACGACGGTGAACCAGTCATAGCCCTCGGCGAGGGTGAGTTCCGCGGCCCGGCGCAAGGCGCCATTCTCGGCAAAGTCCGGGTTGTTGGCGCGGTAGCTGACCCGGTAGCGGGTCTCTTCGATCTTCTGTTCAGTATAGCCGGACGACGAACCCGAGGTCGCCGGGCCATATCCGCTGGAGGTCGCGCAGCCGGCGAGAACCAGAGCAAGGGCGAGGGCAGGGAGAGAGGCTTTCATGATCTAGCAGCTAGGCTCGTTTTCCGCCTCCGCCAAGAAAAAGACCCCGTGAACCTTCTTGGGGCCTTGATATCTCCCGCTTCCTCGGCAATAGACCCCCCTTCCCCGGAGAGGTGCCGGAGTGGTCGAACGGGGCGGTCTCGAAAACCGTTGAGCGCGCAAGCGTTCCGAGGGTTCGAATCCCTCTCTCTCCGCCATTACCCTGATCTTGTTGGCCTTTTTCGTTCTCCCCGCGATGCAGCATGGGGCTTGGACTGGGCGATGTCATGGTCGCTCCGGGAACAGTTCGTTCTGCGGTCTGTTGGCCCATCCGAGGTCTGTTCCGGAGGGCTCATGACCCGTTACGGTTACCATGTCAGCCACGAGCAGTTCGACCCGGTGGACCTGCTCGCCTGGGTCCAGCAGGCCGAAGCGCGCGGCTTCGAGGTTTTCACCGCGTCGGACCACCTTCATCCATGGAACGAGCGTCCGGGCCATGCGGGCTTTCTCTGGACGTGGCTCGGCGCTGCGATGCAGGTCACGAAGGGCGACTTCCGCTCGGTCTCCTGTCCCGGCTACCGCTACCATCCCGCCATCCTCGCCCAGGCGATGGCGACGACGAGGCACATGTTCCCCGGCCGTCTCGATTGCTGCCTCGGTTCGGGGGAGCGCCTCAACGAAGCGACCATGGGGATCGCCTGGCCGGTGAAGGAAGAGCGGAACGCCAAGCTCGAGGAGTGCTGCGCCCTGATGCGGCGGCTCTGGGAAGGCGAGACCATCACCCATCACGGCCGCGTCGTCATGGAAGAGGTGAAGCTCTACACAAGGCCCGAGACCCCGCCCAGGATCTTCGGTGCGGCCGTCACGCCCAAGACCGCCCGTTGGCTCGGGTCATGGGCGGATGGCCTCTTGACCCTGTGCGGCGGGCCCGACGATGACCTCAAGGCGGTAATCGATGCGTTCCGCGAGGGCGGCGGCGAGGGCAAGCCCGTCACCTGCCAGATGAAGCTCGCCTGGGGCACCGATGAGAAGGCGCTGCGCCAGGATGCCCTTCACACCTGGGGCACGAACCTCGTCATCGGCCAGGTTGTCTGGGAGATTCCGACGCCGAAGCAGTTCGAAGAAGCCGCCGCCTACATGACCACGGAGGATCTCGACCGCACGGTGCGGGTTTCGACCTCGCTGGACCAGCATGCCGAATGGGCAAGCGAATACGCGGCCTGCGGCGTGGACGAGCTGATCTTCCACAACGTGGCCACCAACCAGGCGGAGTTCATCGACGCGTTCGGTGAGCACGTTCTTCCCAAACTGAAAGCAAGCTGATGACCTGGTGGCGCGACGAGGCGATCTATCAAGTCTACCCGCGCAGCTTTCAGGACAGCACGGGAAACGGGGTCGGCGATCTCGAAGGGATCAGGCGGCGCCTGCCTTACCTGAAGGAACTCGGCGTCGGCGCCCTTTGGCTGTCCCCGGTCTACCCCTCGCCGATGAAGGATGGGGGTTATGACGTCTCGGACTATACCGGCATTGATCCGCTCTTCGGGGACATGGCGGCGTTCGAGCGCCTACTGAACGATGCACACGGCCACGGTCTCAAACTTCTCATGGATTTCGTGCCGAACCATTCCTCGGACAGGCACCCCTGGTTTCAGGATGCCCTCAGCGGCCGTGATGCGACGTACCGCGATTTCTTTGTCTGGGCCGATCCTGCGCCAGGCGGGGGGGCACCCAACAACTGGCAGTCGAACTTCGGCGGTTCCGCCTGGACCCTCGATGAGGCGTCCGGGCAGTATTACTACCACGCCTTCCTGCCCGAGCAGCCGGATCTCAACTGGCGCAATCCGGCGGTGCAGGAGGCGATGCTGGACGCCATGCGCTTCTGGCTCGACCGCGGTGTCGACGGCTTCCGGGTGGATGTGATCTACCACCTCTTCGAGGACGAGCGGCTGCGTGACAATCCTCCGAACCCGGACTGGAAGCCGGGCGATCAGGACGTGCACCGCTACACCCCCGTGCACACCATCGACCAACCCGAGGTTCACGGCGCAATCGAAGCGATGCGCGACCTGATCGAGGAGTATGAAGACCGCCTCCTGATCGGCGAGATCTACCTTCCGGTCGAGCGCCTCGTGACCTACTATGGAAAGGGCGGCACCGAAGGCGTGCACCTGCCCTTCAACTTTCAGCTCATTCACGCCGATTGGGACGCGGAGCACCTGGCGCGGCTCATCGGCGAATACGAAGCGCTGCTGCCCGAAGGCGGCTGGCCGAACTGGGTCCTTTCGAACCATGACCAGCCACGCATCGCCGCACGCATCGGCGAAGCCCAGGCGCGTGTGGCGGCGATGATGCTCCTGACACTGAGGGGAACGCCCACTCTCTATTATGGCGACGAGCTTGGAATCGGAAAAGTCGAGATACCGAAGGACCGTATTCAGGACCCGCAGGCCAGGAACGAACCGTCCGCCTTCAACCGCGATGCCTCACGCACGCCGATGCCCTGGTCAAAAGCGCCCCATGCAGGGTTTACCGGGGGAACGCCGTGGCTGCCGCTGAACTCCGACTGGCAGCAGCGCTGTGCGGCAGTGCAGGAGAAAGACGAAAGCTCCATGCTGAGCCTTTACCGGGCTCTTTTGAAGCTGCGGCGGAACGAGCCTGCCTTGCGGACCGGAGACTACCGGCTTTCATCCGCGAAAGACGGTGTTCTGGCTTATGAGCGCGGCGAGGGCGCAGGCCGGCTCGGCATCGTCCTGAACCTGACCGATGGGCGTCGTGAAGCAGTCTTGCCGGACGGCTGCAAGAACGCGGACGTTCTTCTGTCCACCTATAGGGACATGCCCGAACGTGACCGCGGGTCCGTCATTATGCGACCGGACGAGGGCATTATCCTCCGTCCCCGAACCGATGGAGATGCTCCGTGATTCCGGATCTCTGGTACAAGAACGCTGTCCTCTACAACCTCTCGCTCGAAAGCTTTCTCGATTCGAACGGCGACGGCATCGGCGACTTCGACGGGCTCGAACGAAGGCTCGACTATCTGCGTGGGCTCGGCGTCACGGCGATCTGGCTTGCGCCCTTCTACCCCAGCCCGCGCCGTGACAACGGCTACGATATTGAGGACTATTACGGCGTCGATCCCCGCTACGGATCGCTGGGCGACTTCGTCGCGTTTACCCATGCCGCCAAGCAGAGGGGCATGCGCGTCCTCGTCGATCTGGTCGTCAACCACACCTCCGACCAGCACCCCTGGTTTCAGGCAGCACGGGACGATCCGCAGTCGAAATATCGCGACTATTATATCTGGGCTGACGAAAAACCAAATGATGCGGATGAGGGCGTTGTCTTCCCCGGCGTTCAGGAAAGCACCTGGACCCGGGATGACAAGGTCGGGGCCTATTACTTCCACAAGTTCTACAAGTTCCAGCCCGACCTGAACATCGCGAACCCTCAGGTCCGCGAGGAGCTGCGCAAGATCATGGGCTACTGGCTGGCGCTCGGGGTGTCGGGTTTCCGCATGGACGCCGTGCCGTTCCTGATCGCGCGCGACGGGGTGAACACGAAGGACCCCGAGCCCGCCTACCAGTTCCTGCGCGACCTGCGCGCGTTTGCGCAGTGGCGGGACGGCGATGTCGTCCTTCTGGCCGAGGCGAATGTCGAGCCTGAGACCGCGCGGTCCTATTTCGGCGAGGATGGCGACCGGCTGCACATGATCTTCGGCTTCCCGGTCAACCAGGCGCTCTTCTATGGGCTGGCCACCGGGCAGACGGACCTTCTGAAGACAGCGATCGAAGACCTGCACGGCATTCCGGACACGGCGCAATGGGCGCATTTCCTTCGAAACCACGACGAGCTGTCGCTGGACAAGCTGACGGATGAGCAGCGGAACCGGGTCTTCGACGTCTTCGCGCCAGATGAAGACATGCGGATCTATGACCGTGGCATCAGGCGGCGGCTCCCGCCCATGGTGGACGGCGACCGCCGCCGCATCGAGCTTGCGAATTCCGTGATGCTGACCCTGCCGGGCACGCCGGTCCTGCGCTATGGCGATGAGATCGGCATGGGTGAAGACCTCTCGCTCGACGGGCGGTTCAGTTGCCGCACGCCGATGCAGTGGGCGGATGAACCGAATGCCGGCTTCACCGCTGCAGAGGAGCCCGTCCGCCCGGTGATCGACAAGGGCGACTACGCCTTTACCCGGGTGAACGTGGCGGCCCAGCGCACCGACCCGAACTCGCTCCTTGGCTGGACCGAGCGGATGCTCCGCAAGCGGCTCGAGTTGCCCGAGATCGGTTGGGGGGAGTTCGAGGTCTTGGGCACCCCGGACGGAACGCTGGCCATGCGCTACACGTGGCAGGACCGTATCGCTGTCTTCTGCCATAACTTCAAGGACGAGCCGGTCAGCTTCACCGTGCCCGCTTCCGAACGGGAGTCGGATACAAAGCCGCTCATCTGCCTGGAGACGAACGAGGCCAACGAAGCAGAGGGCGGCAAGCACGAGATCGCGCTCCCGCCCTACGGCTATCGCTGGTTCCGGGTCGGCGGCCTCAAGGACATGGTCGGCTGACGGGTCCGCAGTCAGCGCCTGTCACAACTTTCCGACCGAGGTGTCCGTAAGCGAACGAACCGGCTGGGCTTGCGCATAGTGGACACAGGGGCGCCAGCTCGGTACACAGGTTTCGCAAAAATAGGTGCCTAAGGTCCTGAGATCTGCTTCTGATGAAAAGCTTCGTCTGCCAGCTCGCTTGTGTCGCTCTTGCGTGTGCCGCACTATCGCAGTCTCTTGCCCGAGAGCCTGAGAGAGCCCCCGATCCGCTCAAGGCCGTTCTCGAAGAGGTCAGTCACGGCAGTGACCTTGTCGGGCTCGCCGTGGCGGTGGTGCGCGGCGGCGAAATTGAGACCATACGGACCTTTGGCGTTCGCGATATCGAAGGCGGCGCTCCGGTCGATGACGACACGGTCTTCCGGCTCGCATCCCTCTCCAAGGGGATCGCCGCCAGCGCCGTCGAACAGATGGTGCTCGAGGAAAGCGTTTCGCTTTCGGCGCCCGTGACAAGCTTTTCGAAGACGCTGCGCCTCAAGAGCCGAGAGGCTTCGGAACGTCTTACCCTCGAAGATGTCCTCAGTCATCGGACAGGCTTGCCGCCCTATGCCTATGACAACCTTCTCGAAGCAGGCGTGCCCCCGGCGATGATCCGTCAGCGCTACGCGAGCGTCGATCCGATCTGTTCTGTCGGGAGCTGCTACGCCTATCAGAACGTAGCCTTCGATACGGTGTCCGAGCTGATCGAAACGGTCGATGGTGCAGCGTATGCGGAGGTTCTCGAGAGGCGTCTTTTCGGCCCCCTCGGCATGACCCGCGCGTCGGTGTCGCTCGATGGCCTGCGCGCCGATGAGAATTGGGCAAGGCCCTACGAGCGCCGGGGCGACGCCCCATGGCAGGCTGTCGAGGTCAAGGACGTCTATTACGGCGTGCCCGCCGCTGGCGGCGTCAATGCCAGCATCAAGGACATGGCGATCTGGCTGCAGGCCCAGATGGGCCATCGTGAGGATGTTCTGACTAAAGACGTCCTCGCGATGATCCATACCCCCCGCGTGAAGACGGCTGCCGAGCTTCGCCGTCTGCGGAATTACTTCGAGGGGCTGGAGGGGGCGAGCTATGGCCTCGGCTGGCGCATCTACGACTTCGGAGGACGCGAGGCCATTTCGCATTTCGGGTCCGTCGATCAGGGATATGGCGCGCAGATGACCTTCATCCCTTCCCTGGATGTCGGCATCGTCATCCTGACCAATTCGCGGTCGCGGGCGTTCGTGAAGGTCCTTCCGGCGTTCCTTGAACGCGAACTCGGCACGGCAGAATGACGCCCACAACAGGCGGGGGCGTTCCTACTCCAGGAGGGCGGGCCGCTTGGAGCAGGTCCGGGAAGCGGGCCGAACCAACCCGGCTTGAGGGTTGCCGTGCCCGTCACCATCTAACCGATATGGCCGCTCGCCAGGTCGTCGTGGAAATGGGCGGGCCTAGGCTTACCAGAGGCTGACGCGTTGCTCCGGCTTGATGTAGAGATCGTCGAAAGGTTTGACGTCGAAGGTCTCATACCAGGCGCCGATATTGCGGACCGATCCGTTCACCCGCATTTCGCCCGGCGGGTGGTAGCCGTTCTCGACCTGCTGCCTCAGCGCTTCGTCAGTCCACACCGTACGTTGGCCTTGTGCCGACGCAAGAAAGAACCTTTCACGCCAGGAGAGGCCGTCGATGACAGGCGCTTGCCCACCCGGATAGTGATCTTCCGCGAAGAGTTCGTAGCCGCGCAGGGCGACCGAATAGCCGATCAGGTCGGCGATCGCCTCTCCCTGTGCTCGCTCGCCTGAAAGGTTAAGGCCGGGCAGGGCTTCGAACTGGCTGTATTGCTCGGCGATCCGCCTGGTCTGCTTTTCGAAGGCGGCGCGGGTCCCGGGCGACCACCAGTCGCGAATGCGCCCAGTGCTGTCGAAGGACGCACCCTGGTCGTCGAAGGCGTGCCCCATCTCATGGCCGATGATGATGCCGATCTCGCCGAAGGCGGCGGCGGGATCGACTCCTCTGCCCATGCTCCTTTCGATGATCGCGGCCGGAAAGGTGATCGTGTTGAGCTGCGGCGTGATCGCGGCATCGACGTGATAGGCATAGCCCCACACCCACTCTCCGTCCGGGAACGGCTTGCCCAGCAGGCCAGCCCGGCGCTCCCAGTCCGCTTCGAGAAGGCGGGCGTGGTTGCCGATCCGCTGATCCGGCTCGATCCGTACACCCGAATAGTCGCGCCATTTACGGGGGTAGCCGATATTGACCCTGACGTTCGCAAGCTTCCGCAGCGCCTGCTGGCGGGTGCTCTCGTCCATCCAGTCCGCGCCTTCGATCTTCTCGCGGAAGGCCTCGCGAATGTAACCCACCATCATCTCGGCCCTGGCGCGGTCCCGTTCCGAGAAATACTGCTCGACATAGACGCGGCCGACTTCCCGCCCAAGGTGCTTTTCGACGAAGCCGGCGGCGCGTTCGGCAAGGGAAGTGCGGGCCTCGACACCGTAGGGCTCGGCGATGTGGAACTCGAACCCCGGACCGGAAAACTCCGCCGGCAGAAGGCTCCAGTGATTGTCGATCCAGTGATAGGCGAGATAGGACGACCAGTCATCGACCGATGTTTCGGCGAAGATCCGGGCAGATGTCTTCACCGCGGTATCTGTCCCCAGAACGAGATCGCGGCCGATGGGCAGGCCGCGGGCGCGGTAGAGCTCCTCCCAGGGAAAGCCGGCCGCATAGTCCTGAAGCTCGGCATAGCTCATCTTGTGATAATTGGCCTCGCGGTCGCGAAGCTTCTCGGGCCGCCACATATGCTCGGCCAGCTTCGTTTCGAGCGCGATGATCGCAGACGCCCGCTCGGCCGGACGGTCGATCCCGGCCTTCGCCAGGGTTTCAGTGATATAGGCGCGGTAGGCGGCAAGCCTCTCCCGGGCTTCGCTGGTGTCGCCTCTGTAGACGTCAGGGTTTGAAAGTCCCACGACCCCTTCGGTCATGACATCCGTATGCTGGCTGAGTTCTATGCCGTTGACGCCGGGGTTCTTCGCATCGGGAAAGACGTCGAGTTCGGCAATGGTGTGAGACCTGATCCGTCCCATGAACCGTGCCACGTCTTCATGGGACTGAACCGCCAGCGCAGCATCGATCCCCTCCCGGAGGGGTGCGAGGCCCAGCTTTTCGGCGGCTTCCTCGTCCATATAGCTGCGGTAGAGATCGCCGATCCGTTGAAGGGATGTTCCCTGCGGGTGCTGGTCGCTCGCCGCTTCTTCGATGATATCCGCCGCCCTCTGCCGGGCGCGGATCGCGACGGTGTTCAGCTCACTGAGAGAGCCGCGATCGGCGGGAACCTCGGTTTCCACAAGCCATGTCTCGTTCGCGTAGAGATAAAAGTCGTCCCCAGGCCGGACGGTCTCGCTCAGCGTCGGTTCTATGCTGGAGGTTCTGGCTTCGGTGAGCTGCCAGAGATCGGCGGCCTGCGGCCCGGAAGCCGCGCAGGCGGTCAGGCACAGCGCAGCGGCTGTGGGATGGAATTTCGATAGCATCGGAAACCTCGTTCGGGAATGACTTGGGAAGGGTAGGGCCCGGTCAGGATCAGGGATCGAAATCGCCCGGCTCGATCCCCATGCGCTTGGCGTCGGCCACGACCCGGGGGTCTGGCAGCTCGCGCCGCCCCGCTGCGAAGGCCCTGACGTCATCGGCGGTCACGCCCGCGTCGAGAAGGTCGAGCACGGCATGGAGCGGGAGCTTGTCGAACCCGGCCTGCCGCATGCTTCGCACATAGTCCGCTGTCATGCCTTTATGGGCAGCGCGCGCCAGCTCATCCGGGCGAAGGCCGTTGAAGCCTACGGCCATCAGCGAACGGATGTATTTCCCATCGACCCCGTGTATCCTGAACTCGACCAGATCGTCCAGGGAGATCTCCTTGTAACCCCCGCTGCGGACTTCCCGGATGAAGGAAGGGTCCGCACCGAACGCCACCGCGTCTTCAAGTGCTTCGAAGTCAGCATGACCGAACCCTGCGTCGTGGAGAGCGGCGAGGTTGGCGGCGGTGACACCCCGGCTGTAGAATCCCGACCACTCCTCCTGGGTCATCGCGGCGTAGCGGCTCGAGACCTTCAGTATACCCGCCTGATAGGCTTCGGTGACGTCGCTGTTGCGCAAGGCCACCATGTCTTCGAGCGTGAACTGCAACGCTTCGGCCGCGATCTGAGGTTCGCCGGAAACCCTGGGTTGGGCCTGCGTCGGGGTAGCTGCGGACAGGAACGCCGACGCCGCGACAAGCGGAATGGCAACGCTCGCGACCCAAGCGGCGGGTGCGCCGTCCCGCGGAATGACCGGGTCGAGGATCGCGGCAACCCGGCGGCTGAGGCTCCCTCGTAGCGGAGCGACCCCGTGCGCGGCGAGGAAACGGGCGCGGCTCGCATGCTTCGCGGACCTGACCAGAAGCTCCGCATAGCGGTCGCCTTCGACGTTACTGCGCAGCACGGCATCGTCCGCCGCCTCTTCGCGAAGCTGATGGGCCTCCGCGACCAGTCTCCAGACGAAAGGGTTGAACCAGAGAATCGCTAGGACGATCCGTGCCATGAGCATCGTCACCCAGTCCCCACGCGCCACATGCGCCAGTTCGTGGGCGATCAAGGCCTCGGCATCCTCGCTCCGGCTCGCAGCATCTATGTCGAGAAGGATCACTGGACGGACGAAGCCATAGCTGAGGGGCGAGTCGATATCCGCGCTCACGAGAAGCGCGGCGCCGTCCTTGAAGTTCATCCGCCGCTGCGCTCCGGCCAGGGCTGAGAGCCAGGCGGTTTCCGTCAGAACCTCGGCGTTCCGCCTCAGGAAGAAAAGCTTCGCAACACTGAAGAGGAGCCCCGCCAGAAGGATGAAGGTCGGGATCGCCAGGGCGTAGATGAACCATTCTGTCCGTTCGGGCCGTGGCATTGCCGCTGGTAACGCCGCCGCTCCATCCCGAATGCCCGGGGTGGCCGGTGATCCAGGAAGGCCCAGCTGGCCGACGGTCTCGGGCGGGAGAAGGGGAAGCTCGATTGCGGGAAGGACGAGAGGCGCAATGGCGAGAACAAGAAGCGCCATGAGAAAGCCGTGGGCGATGACCGAACGCTTCGCCGCCGACGCTCCGGACATGGCCTTCAGTACCAGGAGCGCGCTGCCCCCGAGCAGAAGCGACTTGATCGCGGTGCTGACGAGGAACGCGATCATTTCGCCTTGCCCCGCGCCGCCTTGATCATGGCCTCGAGCTTGTCGAGCTCCTCCTCGTCAAGCTCGTCCGCCATGCCGAGGAGCGCTGTCGCCGCACCTGTCGGTGAGCCGTGAAAGAAGGTCTTCACCACCCGTTCGAGGGCGGACTTTTTCGCGGCCGTCGCAGGAACGGAGGCGGCGTAGACATTCACCTTCGCCTCGCGGGTCCGGGTCACGAACCCCTTGCGCTCGAGCCGTCCGAGCATGGCGCGCATCGCCGAGCCGCTCAGGCCGCCGGAAATGCCCTGGCAAAGATCCGCGACGGTGGACGGACCAGTCTCGTAAAGATGGTCGACGATCTGCCGCTCACGGGGGGGAAGCTTATCGAGCATATCCTGGCCTTCATGCTACAGATGTAGCGCGTTACATATGTAGCGCATAGAGTCAAGCCGCCGGCATGCGAGAGTTGCAGCCGTTCCACCCCTGAGGTTTCGGACGTCGCGCCATTCCCCGGCCAGCAGGGTTCGATGCTATGGCTCCAGGCCTGCTTCCGGTTGGCCGGTAAATTTGTCCGCATGCACATGATTAGAGGCGCGCGCCGAAAGAACGCCTGGCCTTCCCTGCTCAAACGCCTTGGAGGTTCCCGAATTTCGAGGCTGCAAGCTCGATGTGAACCGTGAGCCCGGCCGGTTCGAAATCGAACCGCGCAGAACCGCCCAGCATGCGGGCGGAGGTTTCGATGAACTGGGTGCCGTAGCTCTTGCGCAAGGGGGCGGTGGTTTTGGGCCCCCCGCGCTCGCGCCATGAGAGTGCAACGACTTCGGAGCTTTTCCGCGAGGCGTCGATCTCGATCGTGCCATCGTTCCGGCCCAGGGCGCCATATTTCACTGCGTTGGTGGTAAGCTCGTTGAACATCAGCGAGAGAGCGAGGGCCGTTTCCGACATCACCTCAAGCCGGGGACCAGCATATCGCAGACGCGATGCTGTCTCGCCGCTATAGGGGCGCAATATGGCCTGACAGAGATCTTCGACCAGGATCAGGGTCCCCGAGCCGCGGCGCAAAAGGTCGTGCACGTCGCTCAGCGCACCCATCCGCTGACTGAATGCCTTGTCGAAGCCTTCGAAGCTGGAGCTTTGCGAGCGGGTGAGGTGATAAAGGGCCAGCACCGTTGCAAGCTGGTTCTTCATCCGGTGGTCGATCTCGGCCCGAAGGCCGCGTTCGACGCCCAGAAGGTCCCTGACGCTGCGCTGCTGCTCGAGAAGCGTCAGAGCGTTCCGGACACTCGAGCGGAACGGCAGGAGATAGCAGGGACGGTAGAGGACCGAGACTTCCGAAAGCTTCAGCCGCTCGTTCAGCTGGGCCGTCGTTTTGTCGAAGGACAAGCCTTCGTCGAGAAGGAGTATGACCGGAAGTCGTGCCCAGGCAGGCTGGGTTTCCAGAAAAGCAGAAACGGTATCGACAAATGCCGGTGTGAGAGCCTCCTGGGAGGCGACGAGGACACAATGCCCGGCCTTCAGTGTCTCAAGGTCTTCGCGGCCCTCCGCGAGGATTGTCCTCACGGGACCGACGGCCAGGGGGCGCAGGGCTTCTGCAATGAAAGCAGCATCCTGCCGGAAAGGAGCTGCCACCAGAATGGTGACCGAGGAGCCTCTCCCCTCACCCTCCCGAAACGGGCCCTCCCGGTCCTGGCGGGGGCGGGTTGAACGGCTCTGCAGTGATTGAGCCGGGGGCAATGGTAAGCTCCTTCAATTGCATGTCGTGGGGGCCGTGACGTTTCTTGACGGCGGTGATCGTACGCTGGATGACGCCCCGCGATTCATACATTCTCAGAAGAAGTACGCAGTCGCCAAGATAGCTGACGTCGAGATCAGACCGCTGTCCTTCCCCTAACAAACCGTGTTGTGCCACAATTAGGATACTCAGGACACCTTTTCTAGAGACATATTTCAAGAGCGAATGCATTTGCGGAACAGCCTGGTCGCTATCCATCAGGCCGCTCAAATACCCGGTGAAGCTATCGATCAGCATGACGCTGATGGGATACTCTTCGAGGGTCTTCAGCACCTTCTGGGCAAATTCGCCCGGGCTGACTTCTGCTGGATTGAAGTCGAAAAGGTGGAGGGTGCCATCCTCGAATGCGGGTCGCAGGTCGATGCCGAGGCCTGCGCTTCGCCTGAAGAACGTCTCCGCCCTTTCCTCGAAGAGGAACATCGCGACATGCTCGTTTCGTTCGAGGGCCGCCTTCGCGTAGAGTGAGGCGAGGGTGGATTTGCCGGTACCGGATTGGCCCACCACCATCGCGCTCGTGCCCCGTTCAAGACCACCGCCGAGCATCGAATCGATTTCGTCGATCCCGCATGTGATCAGCTCGTCGGCTGCTGTCTGCTCAGGTTGGAGACTGGGGATGACCCTTGGGAAAACGACGACCCCTTCGCCTGTCCGGATCGACACGTCGTGCCAGCCGTCGCGGATCTTCGAGCCGCGCAGCTTCTTCACTTCGAGGCGGCGACGGGCGAGGCCGTAGCTTGGCAGCGCCTTGTCGAAACGGATGATCCCGTGGGCGATATTCTCCAGCTGGTCTTCGCCCCGCTGCGCCGATGCGTGCTCGGAATCGAGCAACAGGGCCGTTATGTTCTGAGTACCAACGAAGTTCTTGAACCCGAGGATCTCCTGCCTGAACCTCGTCACTTCGGAGGACAGGAGCCTGATCTCCAGAAGCGAGTCGTAGACAACGCATGTGGGCTGGATTTCCTCGATCCTCTGCTGGATCGCATCGCGGGTCTCATCAAGGCGGAGATCCGCCGACTGGAAGATCGTCTGTTCGGATATGTCCCGAATCTCGTCGCTCGCCGCCAGCGATTGAACCGCGATGCCCTCGAGGTCCCATCCATGGGAACTGGCGATCTCGCGAAGCTCTGCTTCCGATTGGGAAAGGGTGACGTACAAAACCGGCTCGCCCGCGTCCCGGGCCCGCATCAGGAATTGAAGACCCAAGGTCGTCTTGCCCGTGCCCGCTGCGCCGCGCAGGAGGTAGAGCCTGTTGCGCGGCAGGCCGCCTCCGAGGATTTCATCGAGACCATCATCGCCGCTCGAGATGCGTTCGCCAGTCATTGCCTTTTCTCCAAACCCGGCAGTGACATAGACGAGAAAGCGAGCAAGGCACGGCCCCTAACTGCTTTCTTCCCCGCGTGAGCCTGGTTGCCTGAAAGATTCCCGCACGGACCTCGGGGCGTGGTCGTGGCTTCGGGAGGGTTCTGCTGTCTTCCCCGCCATGCTCTTCGAAGCACGCCGCCAGGCGGTCACGTTCCGCGTAGAGGCGAGAATGTCGCTGCCAATCCCTTTTGCTTCCGCGCGCTCTTCACCTAGCCTTCCTATATGGCCGCTTTTCTCAACGCTCTTTCCACCGCCGTGCCGGATCATGAGGTCCACGGGCTTTTCAAGGGATTTGCCCGCCGGCAGATCAGCGACCGGCGGCGGGTCGTTCTCGACCGGATGATGGAGCGCTCGGGAATCGAGGCGCGCTATTCGCCGCTCGATCCGGAAGGGAACGCGGAGGCGCTCGATGGGGAAGGTTTCTACCGCTATGGCGCCTTCCCGCCCACCAGCCGGAGGATGGAGCTTTATGACCGCGAGGCCGTCGCTCTCGCTGCGAAAGCGGCGGAGGGGCTGGGCCGTGATCTTGGCGGGGTCACCCATCTCATCGTGACGAGCTGCACGGGTCTCGCTGCGCCGGGGGTGGATCTCCAGCTCATCGGTCGGCTCGGCCTCGACCCTTCGGTGGAGCGGACCCTGGTCGGCTTCATGGGTTGCTACGCGGCCATCAACGCCTTGCGGCTTGCGCGCCAGATCGTCCTCGCCGAACCGGGCGCGCAGGTTCTGGTCGTCTCGGTGGAACTCTGCACGCTTCACCTTCAGGAGACGGATGATCTTGAGACCATCCTGTCGTTCTCGATCTTCGGTGACGGGGCAGCGGCAGCTCTCGTCTCGGAAGGCGAGGAGGGCTTCCGCCTCGACCGTTTCAAGACCGTCACCATGCCGGACGATCGTGCGCTGATCACCTGGCATGTCGGGGACAGCGGTTTTGACATGCATCTTTCGGGCGAGACCCCAGGCGCGCTGCGGCGCGGGCTGCCTGCCGCGCTTGCCGCGATCAGCCCAGAAGGCCGCGACGGGATCGACCACTGGGCGATCCATCCCGGCGGCAAGTCGATCCTCGACGCGGTCGAAGCGGCGCTCGATCTCGAAGCGGAAGACTTGTGGGCCTCGCGCGAGGTGCTGCGGCGCTACGGCAACATGTCCTCGCCGAGCGTGCTCTTTGTCCTTGCCCGGATGATGAACGAAGGTCCGGTGGAAGAGGGGGCGGGCGTGGCCATGGCTTTCGGGCCGGGGCTGACGGCGGAAACCATGCGTTTCACCGCGGCCGGTTGACGGATGGGCGTCCTGCCGCCCGCTCTTGCATGGCCCTATGCACGCCGCGCGGCGCCGTCGAGCCTGCCCGAGCACATGGACGGGGAGACGGATTTCAAAACTTTCGAGGGGACGCTTCGCAGCCTCGCTTCGGTCAACGAAGCCAGTTTCGGCTACAGGCCGATCACCCGCTTCCTCGCGCGCTCAGCCGAAAGGGGGCTACCCGGCCGTCCCTTGCGGATCGTCGATGCGGGATCAGGTTACGGCGATGGCCTGCGGGCCGCCGGCAAATGGCTCGCGAGGCGCGGCATCGCGGCGGAACTCGTCGGTGTCGATATCAACCCCCATGCGGCAAGGGCCGCCTCGGCGGCGACCCCGCCCTCCATGGGTGAGGTGAAGATCTATTGGCAGACGGACGATATATTCACCTATATCGACCACGCGCCGCCGCCGGACCTCGTCATCAGCTCGCTCTTCTGCCACCACCTGGAAGATGACGAGCTGCCGCGTTTTCTGCACTGGATGGACGGCGCGGCCGGGCGAGGCTGGTTGATCAACGATCTTCACCGAAGCCGCTTTGCAGCGGGCGGTTTTGCCGTCCTGGCCCATCTCCTCCGTAAACACCCCTATGTCCGCCACGACGGGCCGGTGAGTTTCGCGCGCAGCTTCCGGCGGAGCGATTGGGAGCGTCACCTTGAGGAGGCAGGCATTGAAGGGGCAAGAATTTCGCTTCAAGCGCCCTTCAGGCTTTGCGTTGAAAAACATGCCGCGGGCTGACGTCATTATCGTCGGCGGCGGGCTCGCAGGAAGCGTCGCCGCGATCCACCTGGCCCGCGCGGGCGCATCGGTGATGCTTCTCGAGAAAACCGCCGGGCCCCATGACAAGGTCTGCGGCGAGTTTCTCTCTGGCGAAGCCCTCGCCGAGTTGAGAAGGGCAGGGCTCGACCCAGCCGCCTTCGGCGCCTTCCCCTTGCGCCAGGTCAGGGTCGCCGGTGGACCCCGCTGCAGCGAAGCCGCGCTTCCCTTCGAGGCGCTTTCCCTCACCCGGCGCAGCCTCGACGAGGAGATGCTGCGCCTCGCTACGAAGGCCGGCGCGAAAGTCCGCCGCGGCGTCACGGTGCGCGAGGTCGCGCCGGACGGCGCAACGCCAAGCGTGACCTTGAAGGACGGAAGTCGCGAGCAAGCAGGCGCGGTCTTCCTCGCCACCGGTAAGCATGATCTCAAGGCGGAAAAACGCCCGCCTTCGCTCCATGACAACATGATCGGGCTCAAGACCTATCTGAAACTCACCCGCGAGGCCGACAGGGCGCTTGGCAGCGCCGTGGAGGTTGTCTTCTTTCCTGGCGGCTATTGCGGTTTCCAGAAGGTCGAGGACGGGCGGGTCAATGCCTGCATGGCCATCTCCGCTGACCGGTTTCAATCCCATGGCGGAAGCTGGCCCGATACCGCCCGCGCCATGACGGCATCGTCGGTCCGGGCGGCGGAGCTTCTGGCAGGGGCCGAGCCCATGCTCGACAAGCCTGTCGCGGTCGGGCGGGTGCCCTACGGCTATGTGCGAAAGGCCAGCTCCGGCGTCTTTCATATCGGCGACCAGGCGGTGGTCATTCCGTCCTTCTGCGGCGAGGGCATGGGGCTTGCCTTGCGAAGCGGCAGGCTAGCGGCCGAAGCCTATCTCGAAGGCCTGACGGCTTCCGCCTTCCAGACGCGCTTCGCGCGCCTCGCCGGGCCGCGGGTGAAGGGTGCGGCACTTTTGTCCCGCCTCCTCACCCACAGCGCGGCGCAAGGGGCGGCCTTGCGAACCGCGAGCCTAGCGCCCGCCTTGGTTTCGCGCCTCGCGGCGGTGACCCGCACCCCTGACGAGCGGCGCCTTTCGGGGTGAGAAAAGCCCCCGGCCCCAAAGGAACTTAAAACCTCGCTGCTCGTTCTTGGACTCGACTCGTTGGGGAACGTTCATGGATGAATTGCATCTGAATATCGAAAACTTCGCGGCGTTTCCGCACCCCGCCTATCAGCTCATCGCTATTCTCCTGGTGATCGGCTTCGGCGCCCATTTCGCCTTTTCGGTCTTCTTCCTCGCAGGCTCGACGCAGATCGCGCCGAAATACCGGATTGTCCCCTGGATGTCGGCGGTGGTGATGCTCGCGGCAGGGCTCAGCCTCCTGCGTGAGTTCTCGGCATGGTCGGATGCCATGGTCTATACCGGAGAGGTCTGGGTGCGGGCGGCGGACAGTGTCTTCTCCAACGCCTACCGCTACGCCAACTGGACGATCACCATCCCGCTCCTCTTAGCGCAGCTTCTCATCGCGCTGAACCTGCCGCGTAAGGAGCGTCACAGCCTCTTCCCCAAGCTCGTCATCGCCGCGATCGCCATGATCTGGACCGGCCTGATCGGCCAGTTCTACGAGCATGCGAACCTCGGGGTGATGCTTCTGTGGGGCGCGATCTCGACGATCCCCTTCGTCTATCTCGTGATCGCGGTGAAGGGCGCACTCAGCCGCTCCAAGGCCTTCACGCCGAGCACGCTGCATCCCTGGCTCGACAAGCTCTTTCCCTACTTTCTCTTCTTCTGGGGCCTCTACGCCCTCGCCTACATGGTTCCTGCCGTCGCCGACGGGCCGAATGGCGCTGTGGTCAGGCAGTTCATGTACACCCTCGCGGATATCGGGTCGAAGCTGATCTACGGCGTCATCCTCTCCCGCTTCGTCCTGCGCCTCAGCGCCCATGAAGGCTACGCACCCGCCATCGAAGCCATGGGCGGCGACATTTTGCCCGATGGGCAGGCGCCTGCGGCGACCAATCCTCCCGCATCGAGCCACACACCCAAATGATGTTCTCGCCGCGTTGAGATCATTTCCCTACCGACCATTCGACGGAAGGAAGACCCATGCCCAATATCGAAAACTACCTGACCTATGAGCATTGGCACTTCGACTATGTCCGCCATATCTTCACCCTCACCGTCGCGGTGTTCGGTGCAGGTCTCGTCTACTTCCTGCTCTCGGCGCGGAACATCGCGCCGAAATACCGCGCGAGCTCCTATCTCTCCGCAGTGGTGATGGTTTCGGCCACCTATGAGATCTTTTCGCTCTGGCACAGTTGGGACAGCGCTTTTTCCTATGTCGGCGATGCCTGGGTCCTCATCGAAGGCAAGATCTTCTCCAACGGCTACCGCTACGCCAACTGGTGCATCGACGTGCCGATGCTGCTGACCCAGCTCCTCATCGTGGCAGGTTTCGCGGGCAAGAACTTCTGGTCGAACTGGTGGCAATTCACCGTGGCCGGACTTCTGATGATCATCACCGGCTATGTCGGCCAGTATTACGAACCGCAGGTCGCCGGTGTCGTCGAAGGCAACGCCATGCCCTTCTGGATCTGGGGCTTTGTCAGCTCGGTCTTCTATGCCTGGGTGGTCTATCTGACGATCAAGGTGACCCTGAACCCGGCCGGCGCCATGCCCGCGCGGGCGAAAAAGGAGCTGAAGCGCATCGGCATCCTGCTGATCGTTTCCTGGACCCTCTATCCCTTCGCCTATGGCTGGCCCGCCTGGGCGCCGGATGCGGACGGTGTGGCCGTGCGCCAGACCCTCTACACCATCGCCGACATCACTTCGAAGCTCGTCTATGGCGTGCTCCTCGGACGTGTGGCGCTGATGCGCTCGGCCTATGAAGGCTTCCCCAAGGCGATCGAGGTCGGCGGTGACCGGGCTCTGCTCGCCGAAGAGAAGAAGGCCGTTCCGGCCCGCGCATGAAAACCAGGCTGCGCGCGAAGCCGGTCGGCCTTCTACTGATCCGCTTCGCGCCGGCGCTCCTTCTTCTCCTGGTGCCGCCGCTTCTGGTGGCGGCGCTGAGGGGGGAGGGCTCGGTGGCCTGGCCCCTTCTTGGCGCGGTGATCCCCTGCGCGGCGGCGGCGATCTGGCTTGAGCGCGACCCGCCGCGAAGCGACCAGACGGCGTTCGAGGCCGTCCTTGCGGTGACGATCCTCTTTCCCGTCGCAGGACTGCTTCTCACCCCGGCTTTTTTCTTCAATGGCCTCGGGTTCACCGACAGCCTTTTCGACGGCATCTCCTCGGTCACCTCCACCGGGCTGTCCCGCTATTCAGCGCCGGAGGATCTCAGTTTCTCCGTTCTCTTCATGCGGGCGTGGTTCGAATGGGTGGGCGGCTATGCGATCATCACCCTGACGGTTGCGTTCCTGTCCGCCAGTCTTCCGGCGACCTCCGACATCGGCGGGGTCGATGTCGATTCCGACGATGGCGACATGAAGAAAGCCGCCTTCCGCGTTCTTCTTCTCTACTGTGCCCTCACGGTGCTGAGCGTTGTGGCCCTTGCGCTCAGCGGTGCCGGATGGCGCGACGGCCTCCTTTTCGGCCTGGCGACGATTTCCACCGGCGGCTTCGCGCCGCATCAGGACAGCGTGCAGGTTCTCAGCTTCTTCTCGTCCTGGGTGGTGATGGTCTTCATGCTCCTGGGCGCGGTGACCTTCAGCGACCTTGCGCCGCCGGATACGAAATGGCGCATGCGGCTCATCAAGCTCGGCGCGGTCGTCATCGCCCTGATGGCGCTCGGTCTTGTCAGTACGCTCACCATCGCGATAATGGACGGCGTTCCCTTCTTCGACGCCCTCTTTACCGGGTTTTCGGGGCAGACCACCACCGGCTTTTCGAGGACCGCCACCGATGAGCTGGGTGCCGCCAGCAAGCTGATGCTGACCCTGTCGATGTTCATCGGCGCGGATACCGGCTCCACCGGGGGCGGAATCAAGATCCTCCGCCTTCTGCTCCTCACGGCGCTCGTGCTGGGACTGTTCAGGAGGGCGCGGAAGGAACTGTGGCCGGACGGCAGCGTGACGATGACCCTTTCGATCATCGCAGTTTCAGCGGGGCTGATCCTCGCCGGGGCGCTGGCGCTCAGCCTTCTCGGCTCGAGTTTCGTGGACGCCCTTTTCGAGATGACGTCGGCGGTCAGTACGGTGGGTCTTTCCTCCGGCATCACCGCCGACCCGCCGCACCCCTTGTCACTTTGGGTGCTGATGATTGGCATGTCGCTTGGCCGGGTCGAGGTCCTCCTCTTCGCCCTCATGGTCGCCAATGCGGTGCGGGGGCAGAAGGAAGCCTCCTGACAAAAAAAGGCCCGCCGGTGAGGGCGGGCCTTTGTCTTGCTTGCTCCTGAAAGGATCAGGAGAACTGGTTCATCGTGTTGTCCTTGCCGCCCGCCTTGAGGGCTGCGTCGCCGGCGAAATATTCCTTGTGGTCGTCGCCGATGTCCGAGCCGGCCATGTTCTGGTGCCGGACGCAGGCGATCTGTTGGCGGATCTCCTCGCGCTGGACGTTGCGGACATAGCCCAGCATGGCCTCTTCGCCGAAATAGCGCTTGGCCAGATTGTCCGTACTGAGAGCTGCCGTGTGATAGGTCGGCAGGGTGATGAGGTGATGGAAGATGCCAGCGCGCTTCGAGCCATCCTTCTGGAAGGTGCGGATCCTCTCATCGGCTTCCCTGGCGAGATCGGTCTCGTCATAATCGACGCTCATCAGCTTTTCGCGGTCATAGGAGGAGACATCCTTGCCTGCCTCCTTCCAGGCATCGAAGACCTGCTGACGGAAGTTCAGTGTCCAGTTGAAGCTCGGTGAGTTGTTGTAGACGAGCTTGGCGTTCGGAATGACCTCACGGATGCGGTCGACCATGGACGCGATCTGCTCGACATGGGGCTTCTCGGTTTCGATCCAGAGGAGATCCGCGCCGTTCTGCAGCGAGGTGATGCAGTCGAGAACGCAGCGGTCGGCGCCCGTGCCCGGCTTGAACTGGAAGAGGTTGGACGGCAGACGCTTGGGACGCAGAAGCTTGCCGTCACGCTTGATGGTGACGTCGGAGCTTTGAAGCTCGTCCGGGGTGACCTCTTCGCAATCCAGGAAGGCGTTGTACTGATCGCCAAGATCACCGGGCTCCTGGCTGTAGGCGATCTGCTTGGTGAGGCCCGCACCGAGGCTGTCGGTCCGGGTGACGACGACGCCGTCATCGACACCAAGTTCGAGGAAGGCATAGCGGCAGGCGCGCACCTTGGCAAGGAAGTCCTCATGCGGAACGGTAACCTTGCCGTCCTGGTGTCCGCACTGCTTTTCGTCGGAGACCTGGTTCTCGATCTGAAGCGCACAGGCGCCCGCCTCGATCATCTTCTTGGCCAGAAGATAGGTCGCCTCGGCATTGCCGAAGCCCGCATCGATGTCGGCGATGATCGGCACCACATGGGTCTCATAGTTCTCGACCGCGTCGAGAAGCTCTTTCTCCCGTGGGCTGTCACCGGCCTCGCGCGCCGCGTCGATCTCGCGGAACATGCCGCCAAGCTCACGCGCATCGGCCTGTTTGAGGAAGGTGTAGAGCTCTTCGATCAGTGCGGGCACGGAGGTCTTTTCGTGCATCGACTGGTCGGGGAGGGGGCCGAATTCGGAACGCAGCGCCGCGACCATCCAGCCCGAAAGATAAAGATAGCGGCCCTTGGTGGAGCCGAAATGCTTCTTGATGGAGATCATCTTCTGCTGACCGATGAAGCCGTGCCAGCAGCCCAGCGACTGGGTGTAGTTGCCGGGGTCGGCGTCATAGGCCGCCATGTCCTCGCGCATGATCTTCGCGGTGTAACGCGCGATGTCGAGTCCGGTGCGGAAGCGGTTCTGCGCGCGCATCCGCGCAACGCTTTCGGCGGAGATGCCGCTCCAGGTGCCGTCATGGCTCCTGATGAGTTGCGAGACGTCGTTGATGTCGGACTGGTAGCTCATGGGAGCGCTCCTTGCTGATGGCCCTGCCGGGGCCCTTTGCAAGTCCGGTACCGCGGGCTTGTGCGGCGCAGAACCGCCGATCAGTAAGGAGGTACAACTTTACGAACGAAACCTGTCATGTTGTAAGCTCTGTAAAGGAGCGGACATGTCCTCATCCCAGAAGCGCGGGCGCGCCACCTATATCGGGCCGAGGCTGCGGCGCCTGAGGCGCGAGCTCGGCATGACCCAGGCCCAGATGGCAGCCGATCTCGATGTGTCGTCGAGCTATATCGCCCTCATGGAGCGCAACCAGCGCCCGGTGACGGCGGAAGTCCTGCTGCGCCTCTCGGCGACCTTCGGGGTGGATGTGGCCACCTTCGCGGGCGACGATACGGCGGAGCTGTCCGAGCGCCTGGCGGGCGTCCTCAAGGACCCGATGTTCAACGATATAGAGGTCGCGCCCACCGATGTGCAGGATATCGCCTCCGGCTATCCGGGCCTGACGGACATGCTGTTGCGGCTTCATACCGCCTATCGCGAGAACGAGACGGCGCTCGCCGACCGCTCTCACCAGCCCCCTTCAGGGCCCGATCCGGTGGCCGAGGCGCGGCGTTTTCTCTCTGCCCGCAAGAACTTCTTTCCGGTCATCGACCACCAGGCCGAAAAGCTCGCCGCGAAGGCGCAGGAGCTTCGCAGCCTGGCGGCCCTTTTCGAGAAGACCGAAGGTTTCCGCGTCCGCTTCCTCCCCCATGACGTGATGGCGGGGGCGGTGAGGCGCCTCGATCCGCACCGCAAGGAGCTGGTCATCGACGAAACGCTCGATGCGGCCGGGCGCAGTTTCCAGATCGCTTCGCAGCTTGCCCATGTGGAGATGCGCGAAGCGATCGACGCGGCCCTGGCCGAGGGCAGCTTTCAGAGCGAGAATGGCCGCCGCTTGGCCAAGAGGGCGCTCGCCAACTACGCCGCGGGGGCGATCATCATGCCCTACACGGCCTTCCGCAACGCCGCCGAGGCGACCCGCTACGACCTCGAGGCGCTCGGTCGGCGTTTCGGCGCCAGCTTCGAGCAGACGGCCCACCGCCTGACCACCCTCCAGAAACCCGGCCAGGAAGGCATTCCCTTCTTCTTCATCAGGGTTGATGCGGCAGGCAACGTGTCCAAGCGGCTCGACGGGGCCAGCTTTCCCTTCGCCCGCCACGGCGGGTCCTGCCCCCTCTGGTCGGTGCATCACGCCTTCAGGACGCCGCGCAGCATCATTACCGAATGGGTGGAGCTGCCGGGCGGGGACCGCTTCTTTTCAATCGCGCGCACGGTCACCGCAGGCGGCGGCTCCCACCGCGCGCCGCGCACCGAACGGGCGATCGCGCTTGGCTGCGCGGGCGAGCATGCCGGGCGGCTGATCTATGCCGACGACCCGGGCCTCAGCGCCCAGGCCCCCACCCCCATCGGCGTCGCCTGCCGCCTCTGCCACCGCACCGGCTGCATCGCCCGGGCCGAGCCGCCCATCGGCAGGCCCGTGGCCGATGATACCTACCGCCGCCCCGGAACCCCCTTCGCCTTCACCGATGGCTGAGCGGGAACCGGCGGCCCGCTTCGCGCCTTTGCGGAATGGTTGCCGCAAGGCAGGCGATGGCCTACAGCAACCCGGTTAGTTTCATCTGCAACCATCGGCGTGCGCATGGATACCCTTGGGGGAGGACAAGGCGCTGCCGGTCAGGCAAGGAGAGCACCATGTCCGATCTTTTCGAAAACCCCATCGGCCTCGACGGCTTCGAGTTCATCGAGTTCTGCGCGCCGGAAAAGGGAACCCTCGAGAACGTCTTCGAGACCATCGGCTTCACCAAGGTGGCCGAGCACCGCTCGAAGGACGTCCACCTGTGGCGCCAGGGCGGCATCAACCTGATCGCCAATTACGAGCCGAAATCGCCGGCCGCCTACTTCGCCAAGGAGCATGGCCCTTCCGCATGCGGAATGGGCTTCCGGGTGCGCGATGCGCGCAAGGCCTATGACGAGCTGATCGCCCGCGGCGCGGAACCGGTCGAGGTTCCCACCGGACCGATGGAGCTCAAGCTTCCGGCCATCCGCGGCATCGGCGGCGCGATCGTCTATCTCATCGATCGGTATGGTGACGATCTTTCGATCTACGACATCGACTTCGAATATCTCGAAGGCGTCGATAAGAACCCCAAGGGTGCGGGTTTCGAAGTGATCGATCACCTGACCCA
Organism: uncultured Caulobacterales bacterium; assembly: GCA_964556115.1. Taxonomy (GTDB): domain Bacteria; phylum Pseudomonadota; class Alphaproteobacteria; order Caulobacterales; family Parvularculaceae; genus Parvularcula. The sequence goes on along the minus strand of CAZKVC010000003.1, from coordinate 63,072 downwards.
CAATGTCTATAACGGCCGCATGGCCTATTGGGCGGACTATTACGAGAAGCTCTTCAACTTCAAGGAAATCCGCTTCTTCGACATCAAGGGCGAATATACCGGCCTGACCTCCAAGGCGCTGACCGCGCCGGACGGGAAGATCCGTATCCCTCTGAACGAGGAAGGCGATGGCGGCAAGGGCCAGATCGAGGAGTTCCTGCGTGACTTCAACGGCGAAGGCATCCAGCACATCGCGTTCAACTGCGCGGACCTTTACGCCTGCTACGACCGGCTGAAGGAGCGGGGCGTTCCCTTCATGACCGCGCCGCCCGAGACCTATTACGAAATGCTGGACGAGCGCCTGCCCGGTCATGGCGAGCCGGTCCACGAACTGAAGGCCCGCGGCCTTCTGATGGACGGCACCACGGACGAAAACCCGCGGCTCCTGCTGCAGATCTTCTCCGAAACCCAGCTCGGCCCGGTCTTCTTCGAATTCATCCAGCGCAAGGGCGATGACGGCTTCGGCGAGGGCAACTTCAAGGCCCTCTTCGAATCGATGGAGCGCGACCAGATCCGCCGCGGCGCCCTCAAGGTGGAAGAGCCCGCTTAAGCTCTCCCGCACTGATCCGCACAAAGAAAGGGCGCCCCGCGGGGCGCCCTTTTTCCTTGGGTGTCGCGCGGTTCTTTGAAGAGGTGACAGCCCACCTTCTTCCGTCCTAACCTGATCTTTCAACGAGGCAGGGGCAGAGCACGCGGAAACCGATGCGGGTTCTCTTTATCCATGACAATCACCCCGCACAGTTCGGTGCCTTGGGCAGCGCGCTGGCGCAACAGGGATGGGACATCACGTTCCTGACACGCAAGGCCGACCATGCGCCGCTGAAAGGCGTCAGGACCTTGGCGTACCGGGTGAAGGACAAGCCTGCTGAAGGGCTTCACCCCTTCCTCGCACCATCGGAAAGGGCCGTCCTCAACGGGGCTTCCGCCATGGCGGGCGCGAGGCGCCTTCGTGAGCAGGGTTATGTGCCCGACCTCGTGGTGGCCCATTCGGGCTGGGGCGGGGGGCTGTTCGTCAAGGATATCTGGCCAGAGGCGAGCCTTATCGCCTATTGCGAATGGTATTACCGGGGCGATGCCGAAGACTGCCGCTTCACCCGGGGGCGGGAGGCGACCCCTGCCGAAAGCGCCGCCGCGCACGCCCGCAACGCGCCGATGCTTCTCGACCTCATCGCCTGCGACCTCGCGATCGTGCCGACCCGTTTTCAGGCGGCCCAATTTCCGGCCGAGTTCCGCCCGAAGATCCGGGTGCTTCACGACGGGGTGGATACGGCGCTGCACCGTCCGGGCAAGGCCAGGGGCATGGAGCTCGATGGCAAGCGCTTTCTGCCCGGTGAGGAGATCGTCACCTATGCCACCCGAGGCATGGAGCCCTACCGCGGCTTTCCCACCTTCATGCGGGCGCTGGCGGCCCTTCAGAAGGAGCGTCCCGGCATGAAGGCCATCGTGCTCGGCAGCGACAGGGTCGCCTATGGCGCACGCCTGCCCGAGGGGGAGAGCTGGAAAACGCGGATGCTCGGAGAGCTCGATCTCGATCTTGACCGGATCGCCATGCCGGGTTTCCTGAAAAGGGACGCCTACGCCAATGTCCTCAGGCTTTCATCCGCCCATGCCTATCTCACCGTCCCCTTCGTCCTGAGCTGGTCCCTCCTCGAGGCGATGGCCAGCGGCTGCGCGGTTGCCGCCTCGAACACGGAGCCGGTGCGCGAGGTCATCACCCATGAAAAAGAGGGGCTCCTGGTTCCGTGGGGCGATACAGGGGCGCTGAAAGAGGCGCTCGGGCGCCTTCTCGATGATCCGGCAACAGCCCGCGATCTTGCCGGCGCCGCGCGTGGCCGGGTCCTCTCTTCCTACCGGTTCGATGACCACGTGGCGGCGAAGAAACTCCTCTTCGAAGAGGCTGCCGCAATGCGAAAAGAGCAGAAACCGGCCCCCTGACCGGTGGCATTTGCACCTTCGGGTTAAGGGTTCCGTAAGTTTTTGCAGTTGTTTCGACGGGTGGCCGATGATGGACCCGGCATCTCGGAAAGCCTCCTCGCAGGCCGGGGCAAAGCCTTCGCCTCGCCCTTATTCGTCCGTAGGCGTACAGCCGAAAAAGCCCTTTGGAGCAGTTAGTTGCTGCAGGGCGTGAAATGTCCTGAGCGGGCGGAGCCCTTTTCGTCAGCAATTGGATGAAAATGTGACTGCGGATGCTCCTCGACTGCCCCGCGGCTGCACCGAAAACCCTAAAGGCAGGCAGTGTCCCCATGTGGGGATACCGAGCGGGCAAAGGTTACAGAAACTTACAGCCATGGGAACGCCGTGGGAGTGCCGAGGTTGTCTCGGTGCGCGGCGAACTTTGTAGAGAAAGAGGGGAACCACACCATGGCCCGACGTACACGTGTAAATGACTCGCTCCGGGATCGCTTCGAGCGCCCAAGTGAAGGACCCACCCCGGAACCCGTTGAAGGTCCGTCCCAACCGGACACTCCGGTGATGGCGACCGTTCAGGGCACTGACCTGAACGACAACATCAATCTCCGTCTGCCTACGGTCACTGGTGAACTCGCTGCGAACGCCGACGGCAACGAAGGCGATGACCGCATTCTCGGCAACTTCAACGAGAACATCATCAATGGCGACGAGGGCAACGACACCCTGGTCGGCGGCACCGGTTCTGACACCGAGCCCGGCAATAGCGACACCCGCATCGGCTCCGGCCGCGACTACCTCTATGGTGGTGACGGCGACGACGTCATCTATGGCGACGAGCGCGATCTGAGCGCCGAGGAAGAGGGCATCGAGGAAAGCCTCGAGAACGTTCTCGACGGTGCCGACCAGATCTGGGGCGGCAATGGCAACGACACCGTCTATGGTGGCGGCAACAACGACACCATCGCTGGCGAAGCCGGCAATGACGAGCTCTGGGGTCAGTCCGGCAACGACACCATCGGTGGCGACAGCGGCAAGGACACCATCGAAGGCGGCTCCGGCAATGACGATCTGAACGGCGATGCCGGTGACGATGACGTCAATGGCGGCTCCGGCGAAGACCAGATGCGCGGTGCGACCGGCGACGACCTGATGGACGGCGGCGACGGTGAAGACAAGATGCGCGGCGGTGCCGACGACGACCGTATGTTCGGCGGCGAAGGCAATGACATCATGTGGGGTGACGACGGTAACGACTCCCCGGGTGGTGACACCGGCACGCAGGAAGGCGACGACGGTCTCGACTTCGACCTCGGCGGTGACGACTACCTCGACGGCGAAGGCGGCGACGACCGCCTGGACGGCCAGAACGGCGAAGACGTCCTTCTCGGCGGCGAAGGCAATGACGACCTGCGGGGCGGTGCGCAGAACGACCTTCTGGTCGGCGGTGCCGGCGCGGACTTCGCCAATGGCCAGGCCGGCGACGACATCATCTTCGGTGACGAAGCCGAACTGAACGAAGGCTTCGAAGGTGTCGGCGCTCTCGGCAGCATCGGCGACTTCCTCTTCTACGAGCGTTCGGACGAAGACATCGACGGCGAGGAAGCCGACATCAGCGGCCGTTTCGGTGACGAAGGCTACCTCGTGACCTTCGACTCCGCCGACGAAGAAGGCAGCCGCGACGTCCTCAATGGCGGCGACGGCAACGACACCGTCTTTGGCCAGGGCGGCAATGACGAGCTGTTCGGCGATGCCGGCGACGACTACCTTGAAGGTGGTGCCGGCGACGACCTCGTCGAAGGCGGCTCCGGTAACGACGAGCTCTACGGCGATGATTTCTTCGGCCTGACTTCGGGTGACGACGAGATCAACGGCGGTGACGGCGACGACGCTGCCTTTGGCGGTGATGGCGACGACGAGATCAACGGCGAGGCCGGCGACGACTTCCTGAACGGCGAGGGCGGCAACGATCTCATCCGTGGCGGCGAAGGCAACGACGACATCGACGGCGGTGACGGCGACGATGCCATCTTCGGTAACGACGGTGACGACTTCATCTTCGGTGGTGACGGCGACGACGACATTCAGGGTAATGACGGCGACGACGACATCTACGGCGAAGATGGCGACGACTTCATCACCGGCGGTCAAGGCGATGACGTCCTCGAAGGGGACGACGGCGATGACATCATCTCCGGCGGTGCCGAAAACGACGTCGTCGGCGGCGGCGAAGGCAACGACCTGCTCGCTGGCGGCAACAATGACGACGACCTGTTCGGCGATGAAGGCGATGACGTCCTTCTCGGCGGCAATGGCGACGACATGCTGGTCGGCGGCGAGGGTGATGACAACCTGACCGGTGGCCAGGGTCGTGACCTCTTCGTCTACGACTACGACGCCGACAGCGGCGATGACGTCATCACCGACTTCGACATCGAGAACCAGGACACCATGGTCATCGAGGTCGAGGACGACGACGACATCGACATCACCGTCGAAGATAACGGCACCGACACCACCATCTCCTGGGATGACAACTCGGTGACCCTCGAAGGCGTCACCAGCGGTGCCTCCGGCTTCTTCGGCTTCAACAGCGTCGAACAGTTCAACGCCTTTACCCAGGGCGCCCAGGGCTACGACGGCATCGTCTTCGACGAAGTCGCCGACGACGACTTCGTCATGACCACCTAAGTCAAGACGTAAACGGTTTGGCGGCGCCCGTTCCCTCGGCGCCGTCAACTGCTTGCTGTTCAGCAGGAAGCAGCGGTGGCCGCCCCCCAGCGGCCACCGAATTCGTTGGTTAACAAAGTCGTAGTTCCTCTGGTGATACAGCACTCCTGTCTACGGGCAGGAGTTGTATCGTTTTGGTTGGACGTCCGCCGCGTTCCGGTAGTCTTCGAAGTGGGCGGCCCTCCGTTGAGGAAGCCTCGCTCCTCAAGCGTGTCTTCGACTTCCTGAACCTGCCCTTCGGCCGCGGAAACGAACCCGAACCCGAAGACCCCGACCAGCCGGACAAGGCTGACGAAGACCCCTCCGATCCCGACTCTCCACGCGACGAGGACCGCGACGTTCCCGATGAGCGCGGCGACGATGACGAAGGCGACGGCAATGGTGACGAGCCGGGCCGGGACGACCCGCCTGCCGATGGCGGTGACGAGGGCGACGACGATTCCTACCGCCCCGACCGCCCGGACATCGGTGACCCTTCGGACCCGCCCCCATCAGGCGGCGGCGACCCGCAGGACCCCGGCGATGGCGGCGCACCGACCGACCCCGGTGCCGGCGGCGGCGATGGTGGCGGCCCTTCGGATCCGGGCGATCAGCCGGGAACGGAAGAACCACCGACGCCCCAGCCCCCCGAAGGACCCTATCGCCCCGACCGCCCGGTCATCGAGCCGGGGCGCACGCCCGACCCTCTTCCGCAGGCGGTCGATTATGACGGCCCCGCGATCATCGGCACCGATCTCGACGAGGTCTTTGTCCTCGGCCAGGAAGGCCAGCCCGATGGCGCGCGCGGACGCGGCGGCGATGACACCCTGATCGGCGACGAAGCCGCCAACGCGCTTTTCGGCGATGACGGAAGCGACATCCTCGCGGGCGAAGGCGGCGACGATCTTCTGCGCGGCGGCGAGGGCGATGACAGCCTCATCGGTGACAGCGGCGATACCGTCGAAGGCGGCGGTGTCGCATCGATGGACGGCCCGGACTTCGGCAATGACCAGCTTTTCGGCGAAGAGGGACAGGACCTCCTTCTTGGCGGCGCAGGCCACGACGTCCTCTGGGGCGGCGAAGGCGACGATACCCTCGAAGGTGAGGCGGGTGCGGACAGTCTCTCGGGCGATCAGGGCGCGGACAGCATTCTCGGCGGCGAGGGCGATGACAGCCTGATGGGCGGCAGCGAAGGAGATACCCTTCGCGGCGGCGACGGCAGGGACATCCTTTTCGGCCAGGAAGGCGATGACAGCCTGACCGGCGGCGGCGACCGCGACAAGCTCTTCGGCGGCGAGGGCCAGGACACCCTCCGCGGCGAAGAGGGCGACGACCTTCTCGAAGGCGAAGGCGGTGATGACACGCTGATCGGCGGGGGCGGCAGGGACCTGATCGGCGGCGGTGCGGGCGATGATGTCATCGCAGGTGAAAGCGGCGACGATCACATCCGCGGCGACGAAGGCGACGACACAATCTATGGCGGCGCCGGCGATGACAGCCTCTCGGGCAATGCCGGCGATGACGTCATCAGGGGCGGCGCGGGCAACGACGTCATTCAGGGCGGCGATGGGGACGACCAGCTCTTCGGTGATTTCGGCCAGGACCTCCTCGCTTCGGGCTTTGGTGATGATACCCTTGAAGGCGGCGCGGGCGGCGACGTCTTCTTCTTCGATGTCGGCAAGGCGGGGCAGAAGGTGATTGTCGATTTCGATCTTCTGGCGGGCGACAGTCTCGTCTTCGACGTGCCCGACGATCTCGCCATCCAGCCTCAGGACCTGCAGATCTCGCGGGACGGCGACGACCTGACCCTCAGCCTGGGCGATGTCTCGGTGGTGCTGTTCGGGTTTGCTGCACAGATCGACGGACTTCCGGACTTTGACACGGTAGATGACCTCAACGCCTATGCGCAGGGAGTTGCCGGTCATGATTTTGTCACGTTCAACTAGACTTCTATTATTCTTCTCTTCGGCGAGCTTCGAAACAGCATTGGCCCAGCCGGTGCTCGAAGTTCCCGTCGCCTGCGCCATTCCCTCTGCCTGTTCGGTCCAGAAACATGTCGATCACGCCCCCGGTCCGGAGCGCCTTGATTTCGCTTGCGGAACACTGACAACCGACGATCACAACGGAACCGATTTCAGGGTCAATGACGCCTCCACCCTGTGGGACGGCATCCCCGTTCTCGCCGCGGCGGATGGTGAGGTCCTCCGTGTGCGCGACGGTGAACCGGACATCAGTGTGCATGAGCGGGGGCGCGATCCGGTGGAGGGCCGCGAGGCCGGAAACGGTATCGTCATCGCCCATGGCGGGGGGTGGACGACCCAATACAGCCACCTCGCCGAAGGCAGCCTGAAGGTCCGCCCGGGCGATCGTGTCACCGCCGGTGAAAAGATCGCTACGATCGGCCTTTCCGGCCTGACGGAGTACCCGCATCTCCACTTCACCCTCCGGCAAGGCACTGAAACTGTTGACCCTTTCTCAGCCGAGGGCGCGGCAAGCTGTGGGCAGTCCGCCAAGGCGCTCTGGTCTCCCGCGGCGTCGCAGGCCCTCGCCTACAGGCCCTCGGGGGTCCTCGATGCAGGTTTCGCCGCAAGCGCCAGGGAAGCGAAATCGGCGCCATCTTCGCTCACGCCCGAGCCGATCATTCGCACCCGTCCTGATGCGCTGATCCTTTGGGGGCTGAGTTTTGGAACTCGCCCCGGCGATATCCAGCGTTTTGAAATAGCGGGTCCGGACGGTTCCATTGTGCACCGCCGCGAAGAAGAGGTGAAACGAGGCTTTCTGGAAGCGAGAACGTTCTCCGGATTTCGCTTCAAGGACGAATATCAGCCCGGAGACTATCACGGTCGCTACACGCTGCTGCGCGACGGCGAGGTGATAGGTTCCATAGAAAAACGCTCAACCGTTCGTGATGCGCCGTAAAGTGCTGAATCGCAGGCAAATATAAATGCAGTTGAGTCTATTTACCTTCGCTTAACTATTGATACCATGTGGGCGAGGGAGTGGCTGCGTTGTCAATCAATGCAGCCGGGCGTTATGTTGATACAGAAACCATCCGGTGCGCCTCTGCTGGAAGAGGCAAAAGATAAAGCCAGACGCTACATTATCATGTTCGTCGCTGTCAGCGGCATCATCAATCTTCTGTCGCTGACCATACCGCTTTATATTCTAACGGTTTTCGACCGGGTGCTCAGCAGCCAGAGCGTTGATACGCTGGCCTTCCTGACCATGGCCGCGCTGATCGCTCTTGCGACCCATTCGATGCTCGACGGCCTGCGCAGCTATCTCTTCCAGCGGATGGCGGAATGGTGGGCGAGCTTCATTGCGCCCCATGTCCTGGCGCGGTCGATCGAGCGCCGGCTGACCGATGACGGCTTTCGCCTCGAGATGCTGCGGGAGGTGGCGCAGCTCAAGAACTTCTTCGGAAGCGGGGCGATGACGACGCTTCTCGACCTGCCCTGGCTGCCGCTCTTCGCGATCATCGCTTTCCTCATTCACCCGCTGATCGGCGCGGTGGCCCTTCTCGGCGCCGCGGTCCTCGGCCTGATCGCCTTCTGGAACCAGCGCCGGGTGCGCAAGGCGGTGAAGACCAGTGTCATCGCCTCCCAGAAGGAGCTGCGCTTCGGCGAGAGCCTGATCCGCAATGCCGAGGTGATCGACAGCATGGGCATGGCGACCTCGATGCTGGGCCGCTGGCGCGGGCTTCTCGAGAACGAGCTCGAAGTGAACGGCCGCATCGTCGCCGTCGGTACGGTCAGCACCGGCTTCTCGCGCTTTGCCCGGCAGGTGGTGCAGATCGCCCTTTACGGTGTCGCGGCCACCCTGGTGATCGCCAACCAGCTCACCCCCGGCGCGATGATCGCAGGCTCGATCATCGCCGCGCGCCTTCTTCAGCCGATCGAAGGCACGTTCAACCACTGGCGCGCCCTGACCATGGCGCGGGAAAGCTACCGTCGCCTTCAGGAGTTCTTCGACCGCGCCGTGCCGCGGGCCATGGTGACGAGCCTGCCCAAGCCCAAGGGCCGGCTTCGCGCCGACCGCGTCACCCTTCAGGTCCCGCGCCGTCCGCTGCCGATCCTGCGCAATGTCAACTTCGCGATCAGCCCCGGCGAGCAGCTCGCCATCATGGGCCCCGCCGCTTCCGGCAAGACGAGCCTCGTCAAGACGATCCTCGGCGCGGTGCAGCCGACGGCCGGTGTCGTCCGCCTCGACGGGGCCGATGTCTTCGGCCTCGACCGCGCGGAGTTCGGCCAGCATTGCGGCTATCTTCCGCAAGGGGTCGAGCTTTTCGACGGGACCGTGGCCGAGAACATCGCGCGCTTCAGCCCCGCTGACGACGAGGCGATCGTCCGTGCCGCCCGTATCGCCGGTTGCCACGATTTGATCCTCAGCCTGCCCGACGGTTATGACACGGAGCTTCGCGAGGGGGTTGCGACCCTTTCCGGCGGGCAGGCGCAGCAGATCGCCCTCGCGCGGGCCGTCTTCGGCAAGCCGAGCATCGTCGTCCTCGACGAACCCAATGCCAATCTCGACATGCGAGGAGAGCGCGCGCTGCGGAACTGCCTGGTGCGGCTGAGGAAACTCAAGACCACCGTCATCGTCGTCTCGCACCGCCGGGCCCTTTTGTCCGTGGTCGACAAGCTCCTGGTGCTCGACCAGGGCCAGGTGCGCAATTTCGGCCCGGTGGGCGACGTCGTTCGCAACCTCGCCAAGCGCACGGCCGATGACGAGGCGAGCATCGAGGCGACCCTCAAGGGCAAACCCAAGACGCCCGCGCGTCCGACCGTTCCCGCGGAGCCTGCAGAATGAGCCGCCCCCGTCCCGTCGACGCCTATGGCCTCCACCTCGAGCCGACCGATCCGCCGGTCCGCCGGGTCATCCTCTTCGCAGTGGTGACGATCGCCGCCTTCTTCGCGATCTTCACCGCATGGGGAACGCTGGCGCCTCTCGACCGTGCGGCCATCGCGCCGGGAGAGCTGAATGTCGAGGGCAGCCGCCGGGTCATCCAGAACCTCGAAGGCGGCATCATCGCCGAGCTTGCCGTGGCGGAGAACGATTTCGTCAAGGCCGGCCAGCTCCTCCTCAGGCTCGACAGCACACAGACAAGTGCAGTGGTGGCCGCCACCATGATGGAGCGCAACGCGCTCCTTGCCGAGAACGCCCGCCTCGATGCCGAGCGGGACGAAGCGGATACGATCACTTATCCCACCCTTCTTCTCGACCAGCGCAACCGCCCGCGCATCGAGGACATCATCCGGTCTCAGAACAACCTGTTTGAAAGCCGCAACCTGACCTACCGCTCGCGCCGCTCGGTCTATGACGAGCGCGTGGCCCAGGCCGAGGCGGAGATCGGCGGGCTCGAAAGCCAGCTCAGCTCCGAGCGGCGCAGCATCAGGCTCCTGCGGGACGAGCGGAACTCCGTGAAGGAACTGGTGGACCTGCAGCTTGAGCGCCGCACGCGGCTCCTGCGGCTCGACCGCGAGGTCGCGGCGGTGGAGGGGCGTATCGGCGAGCTGACCGCCGCCATCGCCCGGACCCGCCAGGAGATCGCCCAGTCCAAGGCAGAGCTCGGCGCCCTCGAAAGCGAATGGCGCGACAAGGTCGTCGCCCGGCAGCGCGAGGTGGAAGACCGGCTTCGTCAGCTCGAAGAGCAGCTTCGCGCAGAGGATGACCGCAACACCCGCCGCGCGATCTACGCGCCGGTCGACGGGCAGGTGGTCAATCTGCGCCATACCGCCAGCGGGACTGTCGTTGGTGCAGGGGAGCCGATCCTCGATATCGTACCTGAGACGGAACAGATCATCATCAACGCCTATCTTCGTCCCTCCGACCGGGAGAACGTGCTGCCAGGTCTCAGGACCACGACCCACCTCACGCCCTATAGCGGCCGGCGGGTCCCGCGGCTCTCGGGCTCGGTGACCTCGATCTCGCAGGACGTCCTGCAGCACCCGATGACCGGCGAGAGCTATTATCTGATGACGGTGCATATCGACGACAGCGAGGTCCTGTCCGCCTACGATATCAAGCTCATCTCGGGCATGCCTGCGGAAGTCTTCGTCAAGCTCGGCGAGCGTTCGCTGGTCGAATATTTCATCGGTCCCCTGAGGGACAGTTTCTACCGTGCATTCAGGGAGGATTGACGACCGCGTCGTGGGGCCGGGGTCGTCCATAGGGTCAGGGCCAAAAGGAAGGGCGTCAGTCGGCCGGAGCTTGCCAGCTCAGGCGCGGGACGTGAGGGAACAGATGGAAATGCTCGATACAGCCGACGGGGCTTTGCTGGACAGGCAGCTGTCACAGGAAACCGAACGGGTCAGCAAGGGGCTCCTCCTCTCCAAGACGGGAAGGGCCGGCCAGGATTCTTCCATAACGTCGGAGGCATGGCAGGCTGCGACGGCCTTCATCGACGCCGATGTCAGCCTCGGCATAGCCGGAACGGCCGACCGGGGCGCCGAGCCCTCGATCTACGGGCAGGGACTGAGACGTCACGGGCTCGCAAGGTCACAGATCATCATCCTGCTGACAGCCTTGCGCAAGAGCGGTTTCCGTACCGCGGCGGGGGACGAGGTCGTGACCTTCGGAAGGCGCGGTCTCGAGGCCTTCGCCCAGGGTGGCGGGCTCGACTGGCTCCTCGAATTCTCGGGCCTGGCGGCCTGCCGGATCGACGGGAAGCGGGGTGACCGCTATGTCGGCGTCTATCTGCGCCGCGAGCCGCGCGAAATGCCGTTCTATGACCGCGATGTTCAGCAGACGACGGTCATCCTCAGGCACTGCGCCTTCGCCCAGCGTCACACAGCGCAGATCCAGAACCAGAAGAAGCTCGGATGGCGTGCATTCTGGAGCCTGAGCCAGCCCGTTCTCGTGGTCGGGCCGGACCTGAAGCTCCTCTATGCCAACCGGCAGGCGGACCGCTATCTGAAGAGCGCGGATGTTCTTCAGGCGGACAAGGAGGGCTGCCTTACCACCAGCCGAAGCAACACCACGCAGCTCCTGAAGGAGGCGGTGGCAAGCGGTCTCGACAGGGTCTGCGACCATGTCTGCTCGATCGCTCTCAATGACGATGCAAGGCTGATCCTGGTCATCAGGACCCTGCCGAGGGAGCCCGGCTTTCCGGGCGGCGCGGTGATCGCGCTGCAGACGGAGGAAGCCGCGCCGCTGCCGAGGCAGGCTTTCTTCGAGGCCGCGGGGCTCCTTCGCTCCGAAGCCAAGTTCCTCACCGCCATGGCGCGCACCGGCGCGCTGAGCGATGCGGCGGAAGAGCTGGGGCTCTCGGAGGAGACGGGCAGGACCTATGTCAAGCGCGTCCTCGGCAAGCTTGGTCTTCGCAACCAGTTCGAGCTCGGAAAATTCGTCAGCAGCCGATCCGCGCCCTTCGCCGATTTCGGTTCCAGCCAGTAAGGACGGCAGCACTCGTGTCTTATCGTTCGACCCCCATCGCGTTCGCCGCCGCCGCCCTTGTCTCCGTCGCCCCGGCCTTCGCTCAGGTGGCCAGCTATGGCGAGGCATTGCGCCTCGCCTATCGGCAGAACGACACCCTCGAGATCGACCGGCTCGGCCTCGATGCGCTGAAGACCGATCTCGCCATCGCGCGGACCGGCTATCTTCCGACTCTCCTCGCCGAAGGTTCCGTTCAGCGTACGGAGCTCGATATCGAGAACACCGGTTACCAGGCTGGTCTGAGGCTCAACCAGCCGGTCTTCGACGGCTTCAGGACCCGCTCGGCCATGCGTGCGGCGCGGGCCAATATCGATGCAGGCGAAGCTTCGCTCGAGGTGACCGAGAACGACGTCCTGCGCGCGGTCACGGCCGCCTATGCCAATGTCCGGCTTGGCCGCGAGGTCGAGGCTCTCTATGCCGATCTCGAAACCGGCCTTCGGACCCAGCGGGATGCCGAGGCGCGGCGGCTTCAGGCGGGCGAGCGGACACGGACGGATGTGGCGCAGAGCGAGGCACGCCTCTCCGATGCTTCGGCGGGGCTGGCGCGCGCCAGGGCGGAACTTCAGGTCGCCGAACAGGAGTTCACCCGCCTGATCGGAGCACCGCCTGCCGGCAGGATCGGCCCCATCGCCATCCCCGTGCCCCTGCCTCAAAGCCTCGACGAAGCGCTGCGGCTCGCGCGGGACAACAACCCCGTCATCGAGCAGCTCCGCCGCACCGCGGATTTCGCCGATGCGCAGGTCGGCATTTCGCGCTCGGCCCTCCTGCCCAAAGTGGGGGTGGAGGCGCGGGTCCTCTACCGCGACCAGGTCTTCGAATTCACCGGCGTCGAGATCGAGCAGACCCTCGGGACCGTCGCCGCGACCCTTCAGGTTCCGCTCTACCAGGCGGGCGGCGCGCGGGCGCAGCTCCAGCGGGCGAAGAAGGTCCGCAAGCTGCGCCAGTTCGAGGTCACCGAAGCCATCCGCGACGTGGAGATCGACGTCGTTGCGGCATGGCGAAGCTATGAGGCGCTGCAGTTCCAGCTCGCCGCCAGCGAACAGTCGGTGGCCGCGAACCTTCAGGCGGTGGAAGGCATGCGCACCGAGGCGGGTTTCGGCACACGCAGCACCATCGACGTCCTCGATGCCGAGCGTGATCTCAATGCCTCACGCATCCAGTTCGCCGAGACCGAGCGCGATCTCAAGATGGCGGCGGTGGACCTTCTCGTCAGCATCGGCCTCTTCACGGCGTCGGATCTCGACATCGCGCAGTGAGCCATGCGCGCCCGGCGCTGGCCCGGGGGCGGGAAGGCTGTTAGGCGACCTTGCACGAATATTCGCGAGGGAGCCGGCGATGATCACCTTTTACGACTACCCCATGGCGCCGAGCCCCCGGCGCGCGCGTATTGTCCTTGCGGAGAAGAACATCGCCCATGACGTGGTGGTGGTGGATCTTCTGGCCGAAGAGCAGCTCGGCGAGGCCTACCGCGCGATCAACCCCAACTGCACGGTGCCGGCGCTCAAGCTCGAGGACGGCACGGTCCTGACCGAGAACGCCGGCATCCTCGCCTGGGCCGATGCCGCCTATCCGAACCCGCCGCTTCTGGGCACCACCCCGGCGGAGCGCGGCGAGGTTGCAAGCTGGAACGCGCGCGCGGAGTTCGAGGGGCTTCTCGCCATCGCCGAAACCCTGCGCAACCGTTCGCCAAAGATGGCGGGCCGGGCTTTGACAGGGCCTGACAATTACGAGCAGATCCCCCAGCTCGCCGAGCGGGGCGCCGCGCGTCTCAAGCGCTTCTGGGACGTCCTTGAGCAGCAGCTCGACGGGCGGGACTATCTTGCGGGTGAGCATTTCTCCGCCGCCGACATCACGGCCCTCGTGGCGCTTGATTTTTCGAGAGCCGTGAAAGGCCAGCCGGGTGAGGATCACCAGGCGATCTGGCGCTGGCGCAGCAGGCTCGACGAACGCCGCAGCATCAGCGGCTAAGGGAAGAACACCAATGAACATCAACCCCGTCATCATGGTCGGCGGCAGCGGCACCCGCCTCTGGCCGCTTTCGCGCAAGGCCGCGCCCAAGCAGTTCCAGAAACTCGTCAGTGACAAGACGATGCTCGAAGAGACCCTGGACCGGGTCGGCGGAGAGGGCTTCGCCGCACCGGTCTTCATCGGCTCGGCGATCCACGAGGACCTCCTGCGCGATCATGCAGGCGAGGTGAGGGGCCGGGTGATCCTCGAGCCCTTCGGCCGCAACACCGGCCCCGCGGCCATCATGGCGGCGCTGGCATCGGGCGCAGGCGACGATCTCGTTCTTCTTCTGCCTGCGGACCATCATATCGCCGATCCGGAGGGTTTCATCGAGGCCGTGCAGCGCGGCGCCGATGCGGCGAGGGAAGGGCGCCTCGTCACCCTCGGCATCGCGCCGACGGGCCCGGAGACCGGATATGGCTATATCCGTCAGGGGGCGGAGATCAGCGAAGGTGTCTTCGAGGTTCAGGCCGTCGTCGAGAAGCCCGACCGGGCCACCGCCGAGCGCTATCTCGCCGATGGCAATTACGCCTGGAATGCCGGGATCTTCCTCTTCCGTGCCGAGAGCCTCCTCGCCGAGGCGGAACGCCACGCGCCCGAGATGCTGAAAGCGTCCGTCACCGCCTTCGAAGGGAGCCGCGAAGAGGACGGGGTCCGGCTTCTCGATGAGGAAGCCTTCGGCGCGGTTCCGTCGGACAGCATCGACTACGCGATCATGGAGAAGACCGACAAGGCCGCGGTCGTCAGTCCCGTGACGATCGGCTGGAACGACATCGGCTCCTGGGCGGCGGTGAAGGACTTCGCCGAAACCGAAGAGGGCGGCGACATCCTGACCGTGGATTGCAGCGACACCCTCATCAAGCGGACGGGTGACGGCCCCGCGGTGACGGCGATCGGCCTTCAGGGGATGGTGGTCGTCGCCACCCGGGATGCGATCCTGATCACCCCCGCGGACCGCGCCCAGGACGTCAAGGCGGTGATCGAAAAGCTCAAGGAAGAGGGCCGCGAGGACCTCCTTTGAGAAGGTCGTCTGCAAGGCGGGCTTGGCGGCGGTGCGCGCAACCTCTCTAATCGCGGTCTGAACGAGGGGAGGGCGCAATGGTCCTGATGAGTTTGATGGCGCTTCTGGCGGCTGGGGCAGTGCAGGGGCAGGCGGATGGTTTCGCCCAGGGGCGCGCGGTGGACGGGCCGCGTCAGGTGCTCGAGCATCGCGACCGCTTCGCATCGCAGAACGCGGCGCTGGACCAGCGGCTCGAAAACCTCCTCCCCGCACTGATGGATGAGACCGGCATCGACATGTGGTTGGTCATCAGCCGCGAATATGTCGAGGATCCGCTCCATTTCACCCTCGTGCCCCAACCGACCTTTGCCGCGCGACGGACCACCATGCTGGTCTTTCACCGGACCGCAGAGGGTGTCGATGCGCTGACCGTCAACCGCTACCCCCTCGGCGCCCCTTATGAAGCAGCCTGGGAAGGCGGCGATCTCGACGAGCAGTGGAAGGCGCTCGCGGGTCTCATCGCCGAGAAGAGCCCCCAGGCCATCGGCATCAACCGTTCGGAGAACTGGGCCCTGGCCGATGGGCTGACGGCGGGGCTTCATGAGCGCCTGACGGCCGCCCTACGGCAGGAAGACCGGGCCAGGCTGACCTCTGCCGAAGAACTGGCGGTGCGCTGGGCCGAGACGCGCAGCCCGCAGGAAATGGCCAGCTACGGCCATGTCGTCGGCCTTGCGCGCATGGTCATCGGCGAAGCCTTCTCGAGCCGGGTCATCACCCCCGGCGTCACGCATACGGACGACGTGGTCTGGTATATCCGCCAGCGCTTTTCGGACCTGGGGCTTGAGCCCTGGTTCCTGCCGAGCGTCGATCTCCAGCGCCGCGAGAACCCTTGCGGGGAAGACGACACCTTCTGCGGCGGGGACGGGGTCATCATGCCCGGCGACGTCATCCATACCGATGTCGGCATCTGCTATCTCCGTCTTTGCACGGACACCCAGGAGATGGGCTATGTCGCACGGCTGGGCGAGGAGGGCGTGCCCGAAGGGTTGAAGGCGGCCCTCGCCACGGGCAATCAGTGGCAGGACCATCTGACCTCCTCCTTCAAGACCGGCCGAACCGGCAACGAGGTCCTCAGGATGACGAGGCGCAAATGCGATCGCTCCGGCCTCGACTGCGCCACCTATACCCACCCCATCGGCTATGTCGGCCACGCGCCGGGGACGACCATCGGCATGTGGGACAACCAGGAGCGCGTGCCGGTCTCGGGCGACTGGCCGCTTCACGAGAACACCTGCTACGCCATCGAGGGCAACACCAAGGCCCAAGTGCCCGAATGGGACGGCAACCATGTGCAGATCAAGCTCGAACAGAGCGCCTGCTTCGATGGCGGGAAGGTGGACTATCTGGCCGGGCGCCAGACACGCTGGCACCTGATCCAGTAGGCGACGAGGCTAGCTGCGTGCCTCCAGACGTTCGGGGGCTGATTGTCCCCATACGTCCTTCACCGTCCGGTCGCGGCCGCAAAGCCTGCGGTAGGTGCCGTAGCGGAAAGTGTTCTTCTTGTAGTAGTCCTGATGGTAGGCTTCCGCCGGGGTGAAGCGGGGGCGCTCCTCGACCGGGGTGACGATCTCCTGGCCGATTTCCTCCTCGCCTTCGACGATCAGCTGCTCGAGAATGCGGCGTTCATCGTCGTCGCTAAAGTAGACGGCGGTGGAGTAGCCATAGCCGCGGTCGCAGAACTGTCCGCCCTCGTCCGTCACGTCGACCGTGCGAAGAAAGAAGCCGACCAGCTCCTCGAAGCTGATCGTGTCCGGATCATAGGGGACGAGGGCCACTTCGCGGTGGCCCAGCGCATCATAGGTCTTGTAGGTCGGCTCGCCCGTGCCCCCGGCATAGCCCGAGATCACGTCGCCCACCCCGTCGAGCTTTTCGAGATCGGCTTCGACACACCAGAAGCAGCCCCCCGCCACCAGCAGGGTGGCTTCGGCATCGGTCTTGGCCGGGGTGTCGTCGGAAGAGGCGGCATCCCCGCCGCCGCAGGCAGCGAGGCCGGCGGCCATGATCGGCAGAAGAAAGCGCATAAGGGCTCCTTTCGTCATCTTGGGGGAACGAACCCCTCAGCCGCCTCTTCGTTCGGCCCCGCGAAAGGTTACAGTGTCGCCCCCGCTAGAACTTGGCCGCGAGGCTCAAGGCGCCGAATTGCTGGGGCTCGTCCTGCTCGTCGAACTCCCGGGTCCTGTAGACATAGGTAAAGGAGAGCTGCGCCGGGCCAAGCTGCACGGCCGCGCCGCCCTGGAAATCCGCCACCACCGGTTTGGAGCGCACTGGCGGATCGGACCTTTCGAACAGGGAGCCGTCGAGGAAGATCGTATGGGCGATCGCTTCGGCATTGGCGCCAGCGAAGAGATACCAGCTGCGCACCGATTGCGGCGTGAAGAAGCCTGAACCTGCGAGATTCGGTCGCACCCTTGGCGGCCCGTAGCCGGTGGTGAGGTTCTCGCCCATGCGGAAGAAGGCCCCGGTGCGGGCCGCGGTCTTCACCGTCCCTGCGGAAAAGCCGAGATTGGGCACGAAATCCCAACCGAGCGGCCCGACCGAGCCGAGGGCGAGGCGCCGCTGGCGCTCATACTGGACATTGAGGCCGAGCGCGGTGGGGAGCTGGTTGCTCCACCCCAGCGCCCGCTCGCGGCCGGTGAAGTCATGGACAAGGTCCTGTGCCTCCTCGCCAAGGGCCTCCGGGCCGACCACGCCGAGCTGGATGCCCACGCGGTCGACCTGGTTCGGCTGCTCGATCAGGCTGGTATATTCGCCGTAGAGATAGCCCGCATAGGGGTGCTGGTCCGGCAGAAACCCGCTCGCCCTGAGATCCTGGGGCGTGTAGATCTCCTGGCCGAGGGCGAAGCCCCGGCGCGATCGCAGGCGCGGATTGTTCGTTCCGAAGCCAAGGACCTTGTGCGCGAAGAACCGGGAGGCGGCATCGAGTTCCCGCGTCTTGGAGAGATAGGAGAGCCTGAGGCCGGAGGTGTAGTTGTCATCCTCCCCGAAATAGCCGTCATTCTCGACCGTGAAGATCACCGTCGCGCGCTCATCCGCCGGGGCCATGCTCTGCATGGTCTCCGCCGAAGCTCCCGCAGGCGCCAGAAAAACCAGCGCTGCCCCGAATACCCTGCCCATCATGGGGGCACTTGTGCCAAAGAGGTCCGCGCGAGGGAAGCGGCATATGCTGCGGCGCCCCCCGCGACAAGAGTTCCCTTGCGACTCACCAGAAGCCCACATTATCTTGTGGAAAATCACCGTTTCACGCTGAGCGGACCACAAGATACAGTAGCATCATCAGCGCCGCCCGAGCCTATTGGAGATCAACATGTTCGACGCCATCGACAACGGCAGACCCCTGCCGGGCCTTCTCACCCCCTCCAAGGGCTACAAGCCGCACCGCTACCCCTGGGCCTACGACTACTGGAAGAAGCAGCAGCAGGTCCACTGGATGCCCGAGGAGGTACCCCTGGGCGAGGACTGCAAGGACTGGGCGCGGGCGCTTTCGGACGGTGAGCGGAACCTCCTGACACAGATCTTCCGTTTCTTCACCCAGTCCGACGTCGAGGTGAACGACAACTACATGGAGCGCTACGCGCGGGTCTTCAAACCCGTCGAGGTGAAGATGATGCTGGCCGCGTTCTCCAACATGGAGACGATCCACGTCGCCGCCTACGCGCTCCTCCTCGAGACGATCGGCATGCCGGAGTCCGAGTTCTCCGCCTTCCTCGACTACAAGGAAATGGCCGACAAGCACGACTATATGGGCCAGTTCGGGGTCGAGAGCGAGGCCGACATCGCGCGCACCGTTGCGATGTTCGGCGCGTTCACGGAGGGTCTCCAGCTCTTCGCATCCTTCGCCATGCTGATGAACTTCCCGCGCCAGAACAAGATGAAGGGCATGGGCCAGATCGTCACCTGGTCGATCCGCGACGAGAGCCTCCACTGCGAGGGGATGGTCCAGCTGTTCCACGCCTTCGCGCAGGAGACCGGCTGCCTGACCAAGTCCGTGGCCGACGACATCGTCGATTGCTGCAAGACAGTGGTGGGCCTCGAGGACCGCTTCATCGACCTCGCCTTCGAGGCGGGCGACGTGCCCGGAATGACGCCCGACGACATCAAGTCCTATATCCGCCACGTCGCCGACTGGCGCCTCCAGCAGCTCGGCCTTCCGGAAGTCTACGGCGTCTCCAAGCACCCGCTCCCCTGGCTGCGCGAGATGCTCAACGGCGTCGAGCACGCCAACTTCTTCGAAGCGCGGGCCACGGAGTATTCCAAAGGCGCAACGCAGGGTGCATGGCATGGTGCTGAGGGTGTGTGGGCTCAGTTTGAGAAGATGAAGGGGTGAGTGGGAGGTCTTGGCTAAGGGATGGCCAGGCGAATG
This sequence comes from uncultured Caulobacterales bacterium, assembly GCA_964556115.1. Taxonomy (GTDB): domain Bacteria; phylum Pseudomonadota; class Alphaproteobacteria; order Caulobacterales; family Parvularculaceae; genus Parvularcula. Next base: position 43,558 of record CAZKVC010000003.1, on the reverse strand, counting down.
ACCAGTGGCGGGCGTAGCCATCAAGTGAAGGATGGATGAAGCCGCAGGCGGAACGCACCGCCCCAATTCCTTCCCGCGCCAACCACCCGTCTTCCCGGAAACGCCGTCGGCGTTATCCGGGACCCATGGGCTGACCTTGCCTGCTGCCAGGCGGAGAACGATCCGTACTAAGAGGAGTGTGCGGGTCTCGGGCGTCCGGGTGGGCGGAACGTGCGAACCATCCGCCATGAGAATCGAAACCGTTGGTCCATGGGTCCCGGATATCGGCTTCGCCAATTCCGGGAAGACGGCTGAGTTAAGCGCTTGGGAATCACAGAAGTTCCTTATATGTTCCGTCCATGCAGCCCACTGTCTACATCATGGCGAGCCAGAAAAACGGCACGCTTTACACCGGCGTAACCGGCGACCTGGTGCAGCGGGTGCACGGGCGCCGGCTCGGCGTGACTCCAGGGTTCACCAAGCGCTACGGGGTCACGCGCCTCGTCTGGTACGGCGTCCACGAACGAATGGACGCGGCCATCACGGCGGAGAAGCGTATGAAGCGCTGGCGGCGCGCCTGGAAGATCGAGCTGATCGAGAAGGCGAACCCCGACTGGCGGGACTTATGGTTCGAGATCGCAGGGATGCAGCCTTCGGAGACGAGGTGCCCGAACAGCGGTTTGTGGGACCAGCCCCTGCCATCGCGCTGAGGCCGACGGTTCGGTTCACGGTGCCTGTGCAGTAGGCCAGAGCTCCGTAGGGCGGCTCGCAGAGCGTGCCGCCGCTCGGCGGGACTCATGGCAGGCGACAGGGTAGGTCGAGCCCTGGGCTCGCTGAAAGCTTTCGCAATGACCACTTCCCGCGACACTAAGGCCGGGTGTTCCGCCGCAACCATCCGCGACGGAACCCCGTTGCCGGAGTTGAGCGCCTTTTCGGCGCCCAGCTATTTTGGAGAGATGCCATGGATTATGGCAATATCATCTACATTCTCGCCCTTGCGACCTTCGCGGCGATCATCGGTTTCGGCGTGCTGTCCTATGTCAGGACGAAACGCAAAACCGACCACCGGGACCATGACGCCCAGGCGGAGACTGTCCGCCGGGAGCGCTAGGCCGCGACGCCGATCCCGAGAAGGACCATCACGAAGAGAACGAGCGCGATGATGATGAAGATGCCGAAGAGGATCTTCGAGATCGTCGCGGCGCCCTTGGCGATGCCGCCGAAGCCGAGAAAACCGGCAATAACGGCGATGACAAGGAAGATGATGGCCCAGGTAAGCATGGCGGATAACCCTTTCTGATATGAAAGGTCCAACATGAACGAAGCGGCGGGGGTTCCGCCCCGGGCGGCAAGTTTGTCGCAGGGGCCGCTTATCCCCGCATGCCCGGACCGGGGCGACAATGCGCCATGCCCAGACGATCGAAAAACAGCCCGATGACCCTCCAGAAGCTCCGCGCCGCACAGGAGGCGGAGAAGCTCACCCTCCTGCGCCTCAAGCGGCAGAAGGAAGAGCGCTGCCTTCGCAGGCGCCAGCGTGACCGGTTCGATGATCTCTCCGAAGCCCTCAGCGCGGCGACGGAGACTTCTCCACGCCCATTCGGGCCGTGATAGTCTGGGCACGTCCTTCCCGCAAACGGGACGATCCGGAACGTCAACGGTCGGCGGGAGGGCGGCGTTCGGCCAGGCTTCGGAAGTGACGTCCGGGGCATGGCCGACGAGGGATTAAAGCGCTGCGTGGCGGCCCCTCGCTAAAACGCCGGGAGCGGACGGTTCGCCTTCGCTATACAAACAATCCTTTCGCGACGGCGCGCCGTTCGCTCCGCATCCCGAACGAACCGCCTACGGGCGGATTTTCGTGCTGGCGCTATTCCTTCAAGAAGACATGCCCGCCCGCGCGATGGGTCTCGGTGAACCCTTGCGCCCAAGGGGGCAGATTGCCCTCGGCAAGGAAATAGAGCGCGCCGCCCGTCGGGTCGTCGCGCTCCTCCGCCTGGAGAAGCTCGAGCGCCAGCGCGCTTGCCCGCTCCCAGAGCTCTTCGTTGTGAGGCGTGTCCGGACGACCGTCGCACCACCACGAGAACTGGCAGGGCGGGGTCTCGCCGCCATGCTTGACCACCGCACAGACGGTTTCGGGGAAGGTGTCGTGGTCGCGCCGGTTGAGGACCGCATGGCCCACGGCAAGCATCGCCTCTTCGCCCTCGCCGCGCGCTTCGTGGTAGAGCGCCATGGCGAGGCAGCTTCGCTCCGTATCAAGAGCGGTGGAGGCGAGGCGCGGCGGCTCTGGCCTTTCGGGCTCGGCCTCCACGGCGCCCGCAGGCGGCGTCTGGATCTCAGGCTTCCTCTCGCCTTCCGCGCAGGCAAGAAGGACGAGCAAGCTCAGAAGGGCGGTCGGGCGTATCAGCATGGGCTTTTCGATCCTGCCGGTATTGACCGGACGGTTCTTGAACAACGACGCCGGGAAGAAGGTTGCGCCGTCAACCCTCGGACCCGGCAACGCAGCCTGCGAGAAAAGCGGCGTAGCGCTCCCGGTTCAGCCGGTGGTTCATTGCCGCCAGCGGCCCCCGCTCGGCCTTGCGGACATTGATGCAGGCGCGAAGCTCGTCGTCCCGCGCCAGCGCCGTGCGCCCTTCGTCTTCGAGGCCGAGATACTCGGCGAGGATCGCGAGGTCACGGCCCATGTCCTCAGGCAGGCGCTCTGCGGGAACGCCGGGCCGGGGCACCGGGCCCCGCGCGGCGATCCGCGCGCCCACCGCACCCAGGGCATCGCGGCGGCGCTCGATGGCGACGAGTTCGGAGAGGAGGTCGTCTTCCCGCTCGTCAATCTTCGCGGCGATGGCCTCGGTCTCTTCCTCGGCCACCCGCAGCGCCTCGGCCCTTGCAATCTCGGCGAAGGCTTCGGGCGACAGGCTGGCGATGGCGTTCTCCTGCGCCACCAGCTTCGCTTCCTGCACGGCAAGGCGGCTGCGAAGCCCCGCAAGCTCTGCCCGCAGTGCCTCGCGCTGGGTCGTGGTCTCTTCGATCAGGGCCTCGAGCTGAGGCGCGGATGAAGCCACGGGCGCATCGAGGTTATGCCCGCCCGCCAGAAGATGCGCTAAGGGAAGGGCGGCAAGGATGGCCGCAAGGACTTGGGTCCTGCGCCGCATATAGCGGTCGAACGCAGCCTTCAGAAGAAAGCCTGCCGCCAGGAGGGTACCGAGGCTGATCGCGGCGAGCACCACGGGCTGAAGCGCTCCGCAGGCCGCGCCTTCGGATGTGCTGCAGGCGACGTGCTGGGTCCCGTCGATAAGGGCGAAGGCGAGGACGAGGGCAACGAGCCCGGCAAGGGGTTCTGCGACAAGGCCCCTGAGTTCGGGCAGGCGGCTTTCGTCCGAGGCGGGCTCGCCGAGGGTGGCTCCGTCCTGCTCTTCGAATGGCAGATCGAGCTTCAACATGGGCTCCTCCCGGCGCGGGAAGTCATCTATGCCACCGTCCGCACTCACCTTGAAGCCGCCTCCTCACTCTGTGCCGAGGCGGCGCAGGACCGCTTCGATCTCGGTGGACGATGTGCCGGGGACTGGGAAGGTCGCGGTGCTGTCGCAGTCGCGGCCGGGGAAGGAGCCGCCAAGCTCGCCGGGGTCGCAGACGCCGCCGTCGCCGTCCATGTCGGTGGTGATCCGCAGGCGGTAGTCGCCCGCTTCGAGGCCGGTGAAGTCGAAGCGCTCACCCGCCCCGCCGCGCAAGGTGGCGGAGCTTTCGAGGCTGAAGCCACCGCCGGGCAGGGCGCGCTCCAGCCGGACCCGGGCGGGGGCCGTATCGGCGATCAGGCTGCTCGGCGGCACGCGGAAACTGACGGGCAGCAGCTTCTGCTCCCCATCGCTCGCCTCGACCACCACCTCGGCGACATATTCGCCGGGCAGAAGGGCGGCGCGGTCGATCGTGATCTCGAAGGTGCCGAAGCCAAAGGGTGCCGGTTCGACGCCCACCGGTACGGGAAGGGGCCCTAGGCCGATAGACCGGCTGGCGAGGGTGACGGAGGTGATCGAGAAGTCAGGTTCGCCAACGGGAATGATCTCGAACGTCGCCTTCTCCTCGATATTGCCGAGGCTGATCGCGGCGGGTTCGAGCCGGAAATCGGCAGGCAGGTCGAGGGCGTCGCGGCGAAGCTGCAGCGCCACGTCGACCATCTTTTCGAGGGACATCAGCCCGAAGCCCGTCCGGTTGTCCCGGCCCGGCAGGCCGATGTCCCGGGTCAGAAGCCCTTCCTCGGTCAGGCGATGCGCCTCCTCGGAGGTGAGGGCCGGGTAGATCGCCTTCATCAGGGCAAAGCCCGCAGCCACATGGGGCGAAGCCATCGAGGTGCCCTGGTAAAGGGCGTAGCGCGGCTCGAAGGCGGTGTTCGCATCGTTCGGCCTTGCCACCGCGCCGAGGATCGCGTCGGCGAAGCTGTCGGCATTGAGGTCGAAGCGCGCATCGCCTCCGGGCGCCGAGATCTCCACCTGCGGATAGAACGAGCTATAATCGGCGTGCTGGTCCTGGATATCGGTGGCGGCGACCGCGAAGACTTCCGGAAAGCTCGCGGGGAAGGACGGGGCCGGGGTCACCTCCTCCCCGTCATTGCCCGCCGATGCAACGACGATCACCCCCGCGGCCACCGCTTCTTCGATGGCCTCGCGTGTCGCCGGGTCGGCATCCGGGCCGCCGAAGGAGAGGTTGATGACGTCTGCGGGCCGGGGGGGAAGCAGTCCGGTGATGTTGGGCAAGCCGGCCGCGTAGCGGATCGCATTGGCGACATCCCCGACGATGAGCTGGCAGCGCGGATCGCGGCTGTAGCCGAGCTTGATCGCCATCAGATCGGCAAAGGGCAGGGCGCCGACCATGTTCCGCCCGCCGATCGTCGTCACCCCCCGCGGCGCCAGCGCGATGCTGGAGACGTGGGTGCCATGAAAGTCGAAGCATTCGTCGGGATTGGCGCTGTCGATCCGCGCTTCGTCCTCAGCCTCGGCATCGAAGCCGTCGCCGTCGATGAAGCTTGGCACGAAATCCCGCTCGTCGATCAGGACGGGGGCGATCTCCGGGTGGCTGCTATAGATGCCGCTGTCGAGGACCGCGATCACCGGGCGGCCGAGATCGGAAACCTCTGCCTCCGCCCGGGTCAGGGCCTCCTGCCAGTCGATGGCGGGCAGGTTCCACTGAAGATTGCTGTCCGGGGGCGGAAGGACCGCGTGCTTGGCGGGGAAGGAATAGGGATGGGCCACCCGCTTGCCCGCCTCGCGGTTGATCGTCTTGATCTCCGCAAGAAGCGCCAGCTTCTCTTCAGTCGCGAAGGGTTCGGGCGAGGCTTCGGTACCGAGGGTCCGGGCGGAGAAGCCGCGGGAGAGGGGCCCATGCTCAGGCCGGGCGATCCTGCCGCGGCCGATCATGGCATGGCCGGCCCGGCCAGGCCGCTCCTTGTCGAGGCCCAGTCTCTTGGCCGCGGACCGGGGCAAAGGGCCGGTCAGGGTCAAGCGGTCTGCCGCCATCCGCGCAAGGGTGACGCCCTTCGCCTCTGTGGTCGAGGAAGGCGCCGTCACCGTCAGCGCGTAGTTCGAGCTGCCGGCGAAGGCGTTGACGTCGATGAAGTAGCGCCGGGTCTGGGGCACCGTGACCTGCTCGATCTGCGAAGCGTAATCGAGCGAGGCGCTGATCAGCGCGCCGGTCTCGTCATAAAGATAAAGGTCGAGGTCGAGATCGTCGGCTGTCTGGGGCGAGAAATCGAAGATGAAGAGGGACAGGGTCTGACCCGCGATCAGGTCGGCAACGAAGATATCGTCCTCGTCCGCGCCGGTACCGCAAAAGGTCCCCGGGACCGTGGGCAGCGGGCAGGAGACATGGCCTCGGATCTCCGCCTCGTCGCTGATCGGCTGAGCGTTCTCCAGCGTGTCGTTCGGCGCCTTGTTCTGGGCAGGGTCCGCAGTGTCGTCATCGGCGACGAGGATCGGATCGGCGAGGACCGGGCCCGAGACCGTGTTCGTCCCTTGCGGCGGAGGGGGGCTCGCCGGTGTCTGCGGCGCGGGCGCAGGTGCCGAAACGCCGCCGCCTCCGCTTCCGCCGCAGGCGGAGAGAAGCAAAGCCGCCGCAAGAAACGCCGCCCGTGACATACGCACCATAGCTCAACCCATCGTCCCGTCCCCGCAGCGCCTATCCTTTACGCGTCGCCGAAGGAGCCTTCCTTATCAGATCGGCCTTTCAGGACAGAAGTCTAGGGTGCCGGGTCTTTCCCGAAGGTCAACCGGTCGAGAAGCGCGGTCATGCGCTCATCGACCTCGGGGTCCATGGCCAGGACCTCGCCCCATTCGCGGTTCGTCTCGCCTTCCCACTTGTCGGTGGCATCGAGCCCGATCTTGGACCCGATACCGGAGACGGGAGAGGCGAAATCGAGATAGTCGATGGGGGTGTTCTCGAGGACCGTGATATCCCGCGCGGGGTCCATCTTGGTCGAGATGGCCCACCACACATCCTCCCAGGACCGCGCGTCGATGTCGTCATCCACCACGATCACCCATTTGGTGTACATGAACTGGCGAAGATAGCTCCACGCCCCCAGCATCACCCGCTTGGCGTGGCCCGCATAGGCCTTCTTCATCGAGATGACGGCGATGCGGTAGCTGCAACCTTCGGGCGGAAGCCAGAAATCGGTGATCTCGGGGAATTGCTGCCTTAAAAGCGGGATGAAGACCTCGTTGAGGGCCTCTCCCAGAACCGAAGGCTCGTCGGGCGGGCGTCCGGTGAAGGTCGAGAGATAGATCGGATCTCGGCGCATGGTGATTGCGGTCACCGTGAAGACCGGGAACTTCTCCACCGAATTGTAGTAGCCCGTATGATCGCCATAAGGGCCCTCGTCGGCATATTCGTCGAGGCTGACATAACCTTCGAGGACAATCTCCGCTTCGGCGGGGACCTTCAGCGGCACGGTCTTGCAGTCGACCAGTTCCGCCTTCTTGCCGCGCAGGAGGCCTGCGAACTGGTATTCGGAAAGAGTGTCCGGCACCGGGGTGACAGCGGCGAGGATGGTACCCGGATCGGCGCCGAGAACGGCGGCCGCGGGCAGGGGCTCGGTCTTCTCGCGGCCCCAGCGCTGATGGTGCTGGGCCCCGCCGCGATGCTTGAGCCAGCGCATGATCGTCTTGTTCTTTCCAAGACGCTGCATCCGGTAGATGCCCAGGTTGAAAGCGTCCTCGCGCTTCTCCGAGGGGCCCTTGGTGACGATCAGCGGCCAGGTGATGAGCGGCGCGGGCTCGCCCGGCCAGCAGGTCTGGATCGGCAGGCGGTGAAGGTCGACCTCCTCGCCGGTCAGCACGACCTGCTGGCACGGCGCCTTCTTGGTGAAGGACGGCCGCATCGCCAGCACCTGCTTGGCCAGCGGCAGGAGGTCCATGGCGTCCTTGAGGCCCTGGGGCGGCTCGGGCTGGCGCAGAAAGGCAAGGGTCTCGCCGACATCGCGCAGTTCCTCGCCGGAGCGCCGTTCCTTTCCGCCGAAGGTGACGGCCATCGCCACCCGCCGCACCGTGCCGAAGAGGTTGACGAGGACCGGCATGTCCGAAGGCTCACCGTTCTCGTTCACCACATTCTCGAACAGGATGGCGGGCCCGCCCCGCCTCAGCATCTCACGGTGGAAGGCCGTCATTTCGAGATTCGTTGAAATCGGCTCCTTCACCCGAAGGAGCTCGCCTTCCTGTTCCAGCTTGTGGATAAATTCACGTAAGGATCGATAGGCCATGCCAGCCCATGCCACAGACCGCCTGAGCCGTCACCCGGAGGTGAAGAAAGAGAGGAAAAACGCGTAATGAAGCTTCATTAGAAACACATCGCCTCTAAATTACGATTGTCACGCATCTGTGCTCTTGTTACAGGTGTCCTAGGTGGGAGGATCGATGGGACCGCTAACCGCTAGTGTTCTGACACTGCTTCACAAAGTGACGGGGAGCGTTCTCGTCCTGTTCGGTATCGTGCTGTTCCCGATGCCGATCCCGGTTGGTCTCGTCATGATCGCCTTCGGGCTCCTCCTCCTCGCGCCGTACTTCAAGCCCGTGCAGATGGTCGTCCGCCGGCTCCGCTGCCGGTTCTCGGCGGTGAACAATGCGATGCTGAAGATGAAGCGGCGCTGCCCGCCGGTCATCCGCAGTGCCATCGAGAAAACCGCACCCTAAAACGCCGCACCGAACCAATCGGCGCCTAGTCCGTTGATGCCCTGAGCTTTCAGGGAGCCTTCATGCGCAAGGTCGACATTGCCGTCATCGGCGCCGGTACCGCGGGTCTTGCCGCGTTTCGCAACGCGAAGAATTCAGGACTGAACGCAGTCCTCATCGAGAAGGGCCCGCTTGGCACCACCTGCGCCCGGACGGGGTGCATGCCTTCGAAACTCCTTATCGCCGCCTCCACCACGGCCTGTACGGTTGCGCGTGCCGGGACCTTCGGCATCGAAGCGCCGATCCAGTCCATTGACGGCCGCGCGGTGATGGAGCGGGTCCGCCGCCTGCGCGACGAATTCGTCGAGGGCACCATCGCTTCGATCAGGGAGCTGACCGGCGATGATCTGATCGAGGAACAGGCGCGTTTCGTCGCGCCAAGGCGGATCGAGGCCGGGGGCGAGACCATCGAGGCGGAGCGGGTCGTGATCTCGGTCGGCTCGGTCCCGGTGATCCCGGACGAGCTTCGCAAGGGGGTGGGCGAGCGGCTGATGACCATCGCGGACCTCTGGGAGATGCCGGACCTGCCGCGCCGGATGATCGTCTTTGGCGCGGGCGTCATCGGCACCGAAGCTTCCCACGCCCTCGCCAAGCTGGGTGTCGAGGTGACCTGCCTCTCCAAGGGCGGCGAGGTAGCCGGCCTTACCGAGCCGGAAGTCACCGAAGCGGCGAAGGGAATCCTGGGCGGCAGCTACTGCCTGCGCCCCGACGTCTCCTTCGCCGAGATCGGCTGGCGGGGAGATGAGCTGGTTGTGCATTATAGAGACGAAGACGGCCAGAAGCACGAGGTCCGCGCCGATGCGGCCCTTGTCGCCACCGGGCGCAAGCCATCCTTCGGAGACCTCGGGCTCGAAGAGGCAGGGCTTGCGCTCGAAGACGGAGAGCCGCAGTTCGATGCTTTGACCCGGCGCTGCGAGGGGCCTGAGGCGCATCCGGTCTTTATCGCGGGCGATGCGGACGGCGACCTCATGGTCCTGCCCAATGCCCGCCGCGAAGGCGAACGGGCAGGCGAGAGCGCCGTCGCCTGGCCCGACAAGGCGAAGGGTCAGCATATCCCCATGCCGCTGCAGATCGTCTTCACCGAACCGGCCGCCGCCGTGGTCGGTGAGCCCTATGCGAAGATCAAGGACCGGGACGACCTCGTCAGTGGCAGCCTCGATTTCTCGGACCAGGGCCGTGCGCGCTGCGAGGACCGGGCTGCGGGGCTGGTGAAAGTCTTTGCCGAGAAAGCGACCGGCCGGTTCGTCGGCGCGGAGATGATGGCCCCGGATGCCGAGCATTTCGCCCATCTTCTCGCGTGGGGCGCAGAGGCCGGCCTGACCGTTGGCGAGATGGCGCAGCTGCCAATCTATCATCCGGTGACCGAGGAGGGGCTGGTCGATGCCCTCAAGGCCTGCGCCGACAAGACCGGGCAGGACTGAGGACGGGGGTAGGCCGGGCGGCGAATATGATTATGGTCGTTGATCCATAGGATTTACCGAAGGGGCGCAGAACGCCTCTCGCGAGAGGAGAGGACCATGCCCAAGATCGTCGTCGGTGCGGCCAAGTTTCAAAGAGATATCTTCCCGCAAAGAAGGGCGCTTTTCGAGAAGCTCGCAACCGGTCAAACACCCGAAGCCCTGTTCATCACCTGCTCGGACAGCCGGATCGACCCCAGCCTGATGACCCAGACCGATCCGGGCGAGCTCTTCATCTGCCGCAATGCCGGCAACATCGTGCCGCCTCACACGACGACGACCGGCGGCATGACGGCGTCGATCGAATTCGCCGTCGGCGCCCTCGGCGTCACCCATGTGGTCGTCTGCGGGCACAGCCAGTGCGGCGCGATGAAAGGGGCCATGGACCTCGAAGGGCTCAACCACCTGCCGCACACCAAGGAATGGCTCAGCTACACCCAGGCCGCCGTTCAGATCGTCAATGAAGGCGAAGGCCTGAGCGCCGACGAGAAGATGCACCGGCTGATCCGCGAGAACGTCCTCCTTCAGATGCAGCATCTGCGGACCCATCCCATGGTCGCGGCCCGGCTCGCCAGCCAGAAGCTGCAGCTTCACGGCTGGGTCTATGATATCCCCTCGGGGGGCATCGAGGCCTATGATGCCAACAAGGGCGCGTTCCTTCCGATCGAGGAACGCTACCGCGAGCGTATCACCTATCATATGGAACAGCTTCAGAAGGACGGGCACGCGCACTGATGCTCACCTTCAAGCATTTGAAAGGCGATCTCTTCGGCGGCGTCACCGCCGGGATCGTCGCCCTCCCGCTCGCCCTTGCCTTTGGTGAAGCCTCCGGCGCGGGGCCCATCGCCGGGCTCTGGGGCGCCATCATCACCGGCTTCTTCGCCGCGGCCTTCGGCGGCACCGGAACCCAGATCACCGGGCCGACCGGGCCCATGGTGGTCGTCTTCGCCGGCCTCGTCGCCGAGATCACCCGGGTGGCCGGCGCAAGCTTTGCCGAGGTGGCGGGGATCATCTTCGCAGCCGTGGTGCTGGCGGGTCTCATCCAGATCGCCTTCGGCGTCTTCCGGATCGGCCAGTATATCCGCCTCGTGCCCTATCCGGTGATCTCGGGCTTCATGAGCGGCATCGGGGTCATCATCATTCTTCTTCAGGCCAGCCGCCTTTTCGGCTCTGAACCTGACAGGGGCGGCACCATCGGCGCGATCGAGGCCATTCCGGCGGCAGTCGCCAGCCCGGACTTCATCGCCACGGGCGTTGCGCTCCTGTCGCTTCTGATCGTCTTCTTCTGGCCAAAGCAGGTGGGGCGGTTCGTTCCCGCGCCGCTCGCTGCCCTCATCATCGGCACGCTGGTCGCGCTGCCCTTCGACATCCCCAAGCTCGTCGAGGACCTGCCGCAATTCGCAAGCTTCGCCGACCGGCTGCCAGGCTTCATCATTCCCACCATCGACCGGGACGTCGGTTTCCTGATCGTCGAGGCCGCGATCATCCTGGCGGTGCTGGGCGCCATCGACAGTCTTCTGACGAGCCTCGTCGCCGACAACGCGACGCGGACCCGGCATGACAGCAATCGCGAGCTGATCGGGCAGGGGATCGGTAACGGCATTGCGGGCCTCTTCGGTGCCATCCCGGGCGCCGGGGCGACGATGCGGACCATGGTCAATATCAGGACCGGCGGCGTGACCCGCATCTCAGGCATGGTTCACGGTCTCCTTCTCCTGGTCGTGGTGCTGGTCGCGACGCCGCTGGCCGCGGCCATTCCCCATGCGGTGCTCGCGGGTATCCTCATCAAGGTCGGCTGGGACATCATCGACTTCGCCTATATCCGGCGCGCGCACAGGGGCCCCCGCTGGGACCTCGTCCTGATGGCGCTGGTCCTCCTGGTGACGGTCTTCGTCGACCTCATCACTGCGGTCGGCATCGGCGTCTTTCTTGCGGCCCTCGGCTTCGTCCACTCGATCGCCAAGGACCAGCTCGAGGCGATCGGCGAAGAACGCGTGACCCCGCTCACGCCGGAAGAGCAGGCGATCGTCGACGCCGCGCCCGGCGACATCCGGACCTTCGAGTTCTCCGGCCCGCTCAGCTTCGGCGCCGCCGCGGACATCGCCCACCGGGTGCGCGAGAACGTTCACGGTGAGGAGGTCCTCCTCCTCGACTTCCGCCAGATGACCAGCCTCGATGTTTCCGCCGCCTACGCCCTCCAGGCGATCATCGAGGATGCCCACCGTGAGGAACGTCCGATCTTCCTCTGCGAGGTGCGTCCCGAAGTTGCCGACAAGCTGCGCGGTTTGGACGTGGCTTCGCTTCTTCCCGAAGGCGGGCTCGGCCATTCGCGGCCCGAGGCCCTGCAACTTGCGGCCGATGCCCTGCGCAAGGGCCGCTGAACACCCGGTCTCGGCGCCGTTGCCGCTCAAAAGGCGCGGCGCGAGGCAAAAAGGCGCTTCGAATCCCGCTCCTCTCACATTGCGTTAGGGGACAAGCGGCGATAACAGGCGGCGCAGAACTCCCAATTCACGGAATGATCATGGCCGCCGACGTCAAACACGACTACCACCTCGTCAATCCAAGCCCCTGGCCCCTCGTGGCCTCGGTCACCGCGATGCTGATGATGCTCGGCGCGGTGGTCTGGCGCTATTCCGAGATCAAGCTGTTCGGCATGTCCGGACCGTGGCTGTTCTTCGCGGGCTTGGCAGGCGTCCTCTTCTCGATGGCCGGCTGGTGGCGCGACGTCATCAGGGAAAGCATGACCGGCGAGAACACCTCCACGGTGGTGCGCATCGGCCTGCGCTACGGCGTGGTGCTCTTCATCCTCTCCGAGGTCATGTTCTTCGTCGCATGGTTCTGGGCCTTCTTCGCTGGTGCCCTCTTCCCCGATGCGGGCCCCGCGATCATCCTGTCGGACGGCACCCAGATGCTGAACGCAGAAGGCCTGCCCGCCTATCTGCAGAACGACGCCAAGTTCCATGCCCTCAACGGTGAATGGCCGCCCCGCGGGGTCGAGCCTCTGAACCCGTGGCAGCTGCCGCTGGTCAACACGCTGATCCTCCTCCTCTCCGGTACCACCGTGACCTGGGCGCACCACGCCCTTCAGGTCGGCGACCGCTCGGGTTTCAAATGGGGCATGATCATCACGGTCGGCCTTGGCGCGATCTTCTCGTTCTTTCAGGTGATCGAGTATTACGAGGCGCTCGCCGGCAACATGTTCGCCTTCAACAATGGCTCGATCTATGGCTCGAGCTTTTTCATGGCGACGGGTTTCCATGGCTTCCACGTCTTCGTCGGGACCATCTTCCTCGCGATCTGCATGTTCCGCGGCCTCGGGGGGCAGTTCACGCGGCGGCGCCATTTCGGCTTTGAGTCGGCGGCGTGGTACTGGCACTTCGTCGACGTGGTCTGGCTGTTCCTCTTTGCCGCGATCTACGTGCTGGGCAATCAGGGCCTGCTGAGTTAACGACCGGACGGATGGACCATCCGCAGACCGCCGATCCCGGCCATGCCGGTATGGCCGGGCGTTGTCCCCGCTGCGGACAGGGCCAGCTCTTTGCAGGCTACCTGAAAGTCGCGAAGGCCTGCGCTGTCTGCGGGCTCGACTTCGCCTTCGCCGATTCAGGTGACGGTCCAGCCTTCTTCGTCATGTCGATCACCGGCGTGGCGGCTGTGGCCATGGTCATGCTTCTCCTCGCCCTCGGTCTGGCGGCAGGGATCGCCCTTATCCTCGGCTGCATCTTCGCCCTTGCGGTGACCCTTCTCGCCCTTCGTCCGGCCAAGGGGCTGCTGGTCGGTCTTCAATACAAGAACGACGCTTCGGAAGGCCGCCTCCAGTGACAGGAGCCGGACGGATCATCTCCGTCGTGATCGGCGGGCTTGCGGTCTTGATCCTCCTCGCTCTCGGCACCTGGCAGGTCCAGCGCCTCAACTGGAAGACCGAGCTGATCGCCAAGGTCGAAGACCGCATGGATGCGGAACCGATCCCTCTCGCCGAAGCTCTCGCTCGTCTGCGCGCCGGAGATGACATCGAATACCTGCCGGTGGCGGCGGTGGGCGGCTTTCCGAGCGACCGGGTGGTGCATGTCTTCGGCACCCATGATGGGCGTCCGGGTGCTTTCGTCTTCCAGGCGATGCGCCTCGACGATGGCGGCACCCTTCTCATCAATCGCGGCTTCGTACCGCAGGACGAGCGGCGCACCAGCTATCCGCTGCCCAATGCCGGCGCCTTCACAGGGCTCGTTCGGTTCTATGAGGGCGAGACGGGCGTGGCGCGGGCGGTCAATCCCGGCGAGACGGACGGCACACTCTTCACCCGCGACCGGGAAGTCCTCCTCGAAGCGCTCACCGGCGAGGTCCCGAACGATGCCTTGCCCTTCGCCCTCGACAGCACCCTGCCCACGGCGATCCCCGAGGGCCGCACGACGCGGCTTGCCTTCCGCAACGCCCATCTCGGCTATGCGATCACCTGGTACGGCCTGGCGATAGCGCTGATCGTGGTGATGGTCCTGCGTCTCCGCCGCCGGGAGGATTGAGCCGTCAGGTCGCGCGATGTCAGTCTTGCCGTCGGCGCCGTCGCGCTTCTCTCGCTCGCGGCGCCGCAATCCTTCAGCGCCCAGGTCCAGGACGGCGCGCGGGCCTTCCTCGCCAGCTTCGGCGGTTGGACGCTGTTCGTGGCGGGCTTCTGCCTGATCCTCTGCGCCGCCGTCCTGGTCCTGCCCCAGGGCAGGCTGAAGATAGGCGGCGCGGAAGCCGAGCCTGAGTTCAGGGCCGTCACCTGGACCGCGATGATGTTCGCGGCGGGCATGGGGGCTGGGCTCGTCTTCTGGGGCGCCGCGGAGCCTCTCATTCACACCAACGCGCCGCCGCCGGGGGAAGGGCTGATCCCGCAAAGCGCCGAAGCACGGCGCTACGCGCTGGCGCTGACCCAGTTTCATTGGGGGCTTCATGCCTGGGCGATCTACGGCGTAGCGGCCATCGCCATCGCGCTCGCATCGTCCCGCGGCGGGTTGATCCTGCCGAGCGCCGCCTTCGGTTTCCTGCCGCAGGGCGCGCGCCGCGCCATCGATCTTGTCGCGCTCTTCGCCGTCCTCTTCGGGATCGTCGCTTCGATCGGGCAGGGGGTCCTGCAGGTCGGCGCAGGCCTCGAGACGATCGGCGGAACCCCCTTCGAGGATACGCTTGCTGTCCGGCTCGGTTTCCTTGCGCTCCTGACTGGGTTCTATCTCAGTTCGGCAGCGCTCGGTTTGCGGCGAGGCATTGCGATCCTTTCCAACATCAACATCGCGGTGATGCTGCTCCTCGCGGCCTGGGTGGCGGTTATGGGACCGGGCGCCGAGATGCTGGACACGCTCACGGGAAGCATCTCGGCCTATGCGTCGCAGATCGGCCCGCTCTCCCTCACCTTGCGAGAGCCAGGGGAGCCGCGGATCTGGACCGAAGAGTGGTCTTTGACCTACTTCCTCTGGTGGATGGCGTGGACACCATTCGTCGGTGTCTTCCTCGCGCGGATCAGCCGTGGACGCAGTCTCAGGGCCTTCGTTGCCGCCGCCGTCATCCTGCCCTCGGTGGTCACGCTCGCCTGGTTTTCGGTGATCGGCGGGGCAGCCCTCGCCGTGGAAGCAGAGGGTGTGAGGCTGGGTATCGACAGCTTCGAAACAGCGCCACTCGCGACCTTCCGGCTCCTTGAGAACCTGCCGCTCACTGGTCTCTTCCAGGTGCTGACCGTGCTCCTCGTGACCGTGTTCCTCATCACTTCGGCCGATAGCGGCGCCTATGTGCTGGCGATGTTCTCGGAACAGAAAAGCGCCCCGGCGCTGATGCCGAGGCTCTATTGGGGCGCGGTCCTCGCGGTGATGAGCGGGGCGGCGCTTCTATCGGGTGAAGGACAATCGGCAACCCGGGCGCTCGCTGTGGCGGGCGCCGTGCCTATGACGTTCCTTCTGGCAGCGCAGGGCGCAGCCGTGGCCTGGCGGCTTTTCGCGCTGCCAGGCAGGCGTGGTCAGTAAAGACCGTCTGCACGGGCTTCTTCACCCAGGGCGTCGGCCAAGGAGCGGTCCGCGTCTTCCCGGTAGCGCTCTTCGGCAGCGGCCATCTTGGCCTGGCCGATTTCGACGCGCTTCTCGCCCTTGCTGATCTTCTCCTTGGCATCCCGAATGTCGTCGAGAGCGTCCTCGGCCTCTTCCTCGTGCTCGTCGAGACGCTTCTGGAGCTTGTTCAGCCGGTCGGCCATTTTTTCGATATCGGAGGCGCTATCGCCGCTGGCCGAGGCCGAGGTCAGTTCCGTACGCTGCCTGGCGAGGGCGATACGGGTCTCTTCGGCGCCGTCGAGCTCGCGCTCGCGCCGCTTCTGGTTGTTACGGAGCTGCTTTTCGCCGTCCTCGATCATGTCGCGGCCGCTTTTCACGTCCTCGCGCCCGTCACGCCAGTCGTTCTCGATCCTGTCGAGCCGCTCCGCGAAGGTCATGTTGGATGGGTCTGTAGCGCAGGAGACAGCAAGAAGTGCTGTGCCGCCCGCCAGCAAGAGGCGCAAGGTGTTCATGGTTCCTCCAGGGGTTAAAGATCTGCCTGAAGGAACAAACAGTCTGGCGGCCGTTTGGTTTCGGCCTGTCCGCGATCAGTTCAATTTACCGCGGAGGTCGGCGATGGAACGGTCCAGAAGGGCCTTCTGTGCCGAGCCGTCGGTCCGCGCCTTGACGATCTCACGCGCCGCATCGACAGCGAGGTCGGCCGTCTGGGCACGCACTTCCGCAAGGGCCTGCGCTTCGGCGCGGGCGATACGGTCATGGGCGGCCTGGGTGCGCCGTGTCGTCTGCTCCTCGATCTTCCGGCGGGATTCCAGGGACATCGCCTTCGCATCCTCGCGGGCGCGGGTGATGATATCCTCGGCTTCGCCCTCCGCTTCGCGCTGGCGCTTCTGGTAGTCGGCAAGGAGGCGCTGGGCCTCTTCCCGCATGTTCCGGGCGTCGTCGAGCTGCTCTTCGATCAGCCTGGCGCGGCCGGACAGGAAACCGCCGATCTTCTTGCCGACGCCCTGACTGATCAGGATGCCGATGACGATGAGGAAGCCGACCAGGACCCAAAGATTGGTGTCCTCGAGCGGCGAATAATACGCCTCGGAATGAACCTCCGCGCCCGGGTCGAGGACCGTGCCGTCATCGGCGGTCATCTCGTCGCGGACGTCGTCGATCACCCCGCCGCCATGATCGTCTTGGATGAAGAACATCATGACCGGGCTCCTTCAGCGGAAGCGAGCGCGGCGTCGATCGCCTCGTCGCTGGGCGTTTCGTCGATCAGCGCCATGACTACGGCACGGGTTGTCTCCCGCGCGGCTTCCCGCACGGTCATTGCAGCCTTGGCGGATGTCGCGGCGATGCGCTCCTCCGCAGCCGCGATCTCGGCCTCGAGCTTGGTGTCGGTCTCGGCCTGCATCTCACGGATCTCGGCGTCGATCTGGTCGCGGGTTTCCTGAGCGATCCGGGCAGCACGTGCCTGGGCGTCGGCCAAGGCCTGCTTGTAGGTCGCTTCGGCGTCTTCGGCCTGGCGCTTGAACTCGGCCGCCTTGTCGAAATCGTCCGCGATCCGTTGCCGGCGTTCCTCGATCACGCTCCCCAGCCGCGGCAGGAAGACCCGCGCCATGAGAAGGTAGAGAACGGCGAACGCGATCAGCAGCCAGAAGACCTGGCTGGCATAGGTTTCCGTATTGAGCTGCGGCAGGCCGCCCTCTTCCTCGCCCGGCACGGGTTCGGCGGCGAGGGCGGTGCCTGCCAAAACGAGCGCCGAGGCGGCGCCCGTCTGAAGCCACCGCATCATCTTCATCGGAGTTACGAGAAGAGGATGAGGAAGGAGATGACGAGGGCGAAGAGGCCGGTCGCTTCGGTCAGCGCGAAGGCGATGAAGAAGTTGCCGGTCAGGCCCGCGGTGGCGGAGGGGTTCCGGAAGGCGCCCTGCATGAAGTTGCCGAACAGGATGCCGAGGCCGATGCCGACACCGAAAAGGGGCAGAACGGCCAGGCCGGCGCCGATGTACTTTGCTGCTTCCGCGTCCATGATGTTACTCCTTGTCGTGCTCTTTTTCCGAAGAGCGAGGTTGCGGGGTTGGTGGAAACTCTAGTGGCTCGGGTGGAGCGCGTCCTGCAGATAGATGCAGGTGAGGATGGCGAAGACGAAGGCCTGAAGGAAGGCCACGAGAAACTCCAGAAGGAACACGCCGACGATACCGATGAGCGGCACGATCGACAGGATCGAAAGCAGCCCACCTGCCGTCAGGAGGGTTCCGACGAAGCCGGCGAAGACCTTCAGCACGACGTGGCCCGCCAGCATGTTGGCGAAGAGACGCACGGCGAGGCTCACCGGGCGGGACAGGAAGGAGATGATCTCGATCGGCGTGATCAGCGGCAGCAGCCAGAGCGGCACGCCGGAGGGCGCGAAGAGCTTGAGGAAACCGAAGCCGTGCTTGATCAGCCCGTAGATCAGGACGAGGCCCACCGAGAGAAGCGCCAGCACGAAGGTGACGATGATATGGCTCGTCGGCGTGAAGGTGTGCGTCGCGTTCGGTGTGCCCGGGATCGAGGGCAGGAGGCCCAGGAGGTTACAGAAGAAGATGAAGAGGAAGAGGGTGAAGACGAAAGGGAAGAAGCCCTTGCCTTCCTCGCCCATGGTGTCCCGCACCATCTTGGCGATGAACTCGTAAGCGACCTCGCCCATCGACTGCACGCCGCCGGGGATGAGCTGCAGGCGGCGGGTGGCGAGGGTGAAGAACAGCAGGGCCGACAAGACGGTGATGACCATCCACAGCGAGGCATTGGTGAAGCTCAGATCCACCCGGCCGTTGAAGTCGAGCGGGAAGATCCGGACGACCTCGAACTGCTCCATCGGGCCCGCTGCCAGGCCGCGCAGAAGTTCGGGGAGAAACTGTTCAATCATTCCCACCGCGCTCGTTCCTTTCATCGGCGGCAGCCTCGTTCTGTAAGACGAGACCCCGGTAGACCGTTCGTAGCCCGGCGGCGAAACCGAAGGGCAATCCTATCAACAACCCCACCACGGGCGAGCCAAGAAGGCTGCCGATGGTGAAACCCAGCCCCGACCCGAAGAGGACCGAGACCACGAATTCGATCGCGACACGCATGCCGTCGCCGGCGGCGCTGCTGCGGGCTTCGCCCCCATGGGGATCGAAGCTTCTCGCCTCGCCCTTGGCCTTGGCCAGACGGTCGCCGAACTGCTCGAGATCGGAGCGTTGCCTTTGATCGTCATCGCCCATGAAACCGAGATCCGCGCCCGTCCGATGCGCGCTTGCGCGTGAATTCGCCGGGCCCTCTAAAGCCGCCCTTCCGCCGGGTCAACGGCAGGCTTGCCCCCGGGGAAGAGAAAGCTTGGTCAGGCCCGCAGCTTGGGGTTAGGAGAGGGCATGAACAGACTGGATTTGAGCGGCGGCGGCGAGGCCGAGCTGCGCTATCTCGACGCCGATTTCGAAGTCATCCGCTCCGGCACCTTCGTGCGCTGCGCCGTGACCGACGAGGTGATCCCCTTGCGGGCGCTGCGTTATTGGAGCGTCGACAGACAGGAAGCCTACGCCAATGCGGCGATCGCCAATGAGGTGCGGCATAAGGCGGCCGAAGAAGGCGGGGGTTTCTGATGATGCGCGCAACCCTCTTGACCGCCGGGCTCTTGCTTGGCGCCTGCGCTTCGGCGGCGACCCAGCCGCCGCCCAGCCTCTCGCCTGCCAAGACTGCCGGAGCCGAGGCGGAAGCCATGCCAGAGCTCGACCTGCCGCCTGCGCCGGTGAAGACCTCGCGCATCCTTCTGACGAAAGGGCGGCTGACCCAGGGCGGGCTGAGCTTCTGGCGGACCACGCCGGGCAGCGCCGTGACCCTGGACGGCGAGCGCGTGTCGATCGACAGCGACGGGCACTTCGTCCTCGGCTTCGAGCGCGATCATGAAGGCCCGGCCGAGCTGACCGTGCGCTTTCCCAGCGGCGAGGAAGAGACCAAGGTTCTCAACATCGCCGACCGCGACTTCAACATCCAGCGGATCGACAACCTGCCGGAGAGCAAGGTCAACCCCTACACCGACGAGCAGCTCGCCCAGATCCGCGAGGAGAGCCGCGCCAAGAAGGAAGCGCGCCAGAACCGCTCGGTGACGAGCTATTGGCGCGCAGGCTTCGCCTGGCCGGTGGATGGGCGCTTCACGGGCAAGTATGGCGACCAGCGCATCCTCAACGGAACGCCCAAGCGGTTCCATTCCGGCCTCGACCTGGCGGCGCCTCCGGGCACGACGCCGATGGAGTTCCAGGGCACCGATGTCCGCGCACCCTCGACGGGCAGGATCACACTGGCTGAGAGCGACTTCCATTTCGAAGGCGGGCTGATCCTCATCGACCATGGCCAGGAAATCGAATCGGCGATGCTGCATCTCAGCCGTGTCGACGTGAAGCCCGGCCAGGTGGTTACCAAGGGCGAAGTGATCGGCGCCGTCGGCATGACCGGTAGAGCCACCGGGCCGCATCTTCACTGGACGGTCAACTGGAAGGGAAAGCCTATGGATCCCGAGCTTCTCCTTCCGCCCCGGGTCAGTCTAGGGCGCTGACATGAGCTATGACATGATCCTCAAGGGCGGCACGGTGGTGAATCACGACGGTGCCGGTGAGCGGGACGTGGCGATCAAGGACGGCAGGATTGCCGCCATCGGCCATTCCCTCGGCGACGCGGGCGAAGTGATCGACTGCACCGGGCTGCATATCTTCCCCGGCTGCATCGACACCCAGGTCCATTTCAGGGAACCGGGCGCGGAGCATAAGGAAGACCTCGAAACGGGCTCCCGCGGCGCGGTTCTCGGCGGCATCACGGCCGTCTTCGAAATGCCCAACACCAAGCCCTCCACCTCCAACGCCGAGGCGCTGAACGACAAGCTGACCCGCGCGGCGCGGATGCATTGCGACCACGCCTTCTATGTCGGGGCGACCACGGACAATGCCGACAAGCTCGCCGAGCTCGAAATGCTGCCCGGTGTCTGCGGCGTGAAGATCTTCATGGGCGCCTCCACCGGCAATCTTCTGGTCCCGGACGACGAAGGCCTGCGCGCGGCGCTGTCATCAGGCCGCCGCCGGGTGGCGATCCACTCCGAGGACGAGGACACGATGGAGGCCAACGCCTCCCTCGCCCGCGAAGGGGACGTCCACAGCCACTACGAGGTACGCTCGGTCGAGGCCGCGGTGAAGTCCACGACCCGGCTCCTGAAGATCGCGCGGGAGACCGGCCGACGGGTCCATGTGCTGCATGTGACGACTGCGGACGAGCTGCCGATGCTGGCGGCGAACAAGGATATCGCAAGCTGCGAAGTGACGCCCCAGCACCTCACCCTTTCTGCGCCCGAGGCCTATGACCAGCTTGGCACCAAGGCGCAGATGAACCCGCCGATCCGGCCTGCGAAACATGCCGAGGCGCTGTGGCATTACCTCCGTATGGGGCTTTTCGACGTGGTCGGCTCGGACCATGCCCCGCATACGATCGAAGAGAAGTCCAAGGCCTATCCGCTGTCGCCTTCCGGCATGCCTGGGGTGCAGACCCTGGTGCCGGTCATGCTCGACCATGTGGCCAAGGGGAGGATGACCCTGCAACGCTTCGTCGACCTGACAAGCGCAGGCGCGCAGCGGCTCTTCAACCTTCGCAACAAGGGGCGCCTCGCCATCGGCTATGATGCGGACATCACCGTTTGCGACCTGTCCCGCAAAGTGACCCTGACCGACGAGATGATGGCCAACAGGTCCGGCTGGACGCCTTTCGCGGGACGCGAGGTCGAGGGCTTCCCCGTCGGCACGATCATCCGCGGACAGAAAGTCATGTGGGAAGCGGATGTCCTCATCGAGGGCGCCGGCGAGCCGGTCCAGTTCCAGGAAACCATCCGCTCGCTTTAGAAGCCGAGCGGCGCCGAAAGCCGGTTGGTGATACCGAGGGCGGCGTTCGCTTCAAAGCGGAGATCGTCCTCAGCCGCGGCGCTGCAGGTGGCATGCATGCGCGCGGTGATGCGGTAGCTGTCGTTGAAGTTCTCGATCATCGCCTCGCGGGTGGCGGTCGGGGGCTTCTCCCCTTCGATCACTTCCATGATCCTTGCCCGGTAGATGTCCTGCGGGCCGCTGCCGGGGCAGACCTGCGACAGCCGGTGAAGGCTGCCGAGCTTGCCTGAAAGAAGGATCAGGTCCTCCTGACGCTGATTGAACACCTCCCGCGCTTCTGGGACTTCGGCGGTGGAAAGCGAGAGGAGGGCGGCGAGAAGAAGGCTCATGCGTCATCTCCCACGAAGCGCAGCGCGCCCTGTACCGCGCGCCGGGTTTCGTCCCAGGCCACGCGGCTCAGGGCTTCTGGCAGGGGCAGGAAGGCCGCATCCATGGCATCGTCTCCGGCGACCACCTCGCCGCTCACATAGCGGCAGGCATAGTCGATCATGATGTAGTGCGGGTCGCCGGGCTTTTCGGGCATCGCCTCGAAGACCCCGATCAGCCCGATGGGTTCGCAGGTGATCGCTGTCTCCTCGAGGACTTCGCGCCGCAGCGTCTCTTCGGTCCTCTCGCCCAGCTCGACCTTGCCGCCGGGGATGGACCAGTGCTTGCGCAGCGGCGGTCGGCCCCTTTTGACCAAAAGCACCTCGCGCCCCTTGAGGACAACGCCGCCGACGGCAACGATGGGCCTGTCTGATGCCATGGAACCTCTCTTCTTGCGATGAACGCGCGTTACGCCCTGACCGAAAGCCCGTCCGATCTGGGCACGCATTTCGGCATACCCATCACGGACAACTTTCCGCCGCGTTTCAACATCGCGCCCAGCCAGCCCGTGCCGGTCATCCTGACCGAAAACGGCACCCGGCGCTATGAGATCCTGCGCTGGGGTTTCCTGCCCTCATGGGACAAGGAGGGGCGGTTCCTGAAAAAGCCGATCGTCAATATCCGCTCCGAAACCGCCGCCGAGAAACCGGCCTTCCGGGCGGCATTCAGGCGGAGGCGGTGCCTTTTCCCCCTGAACGGGTTTTATGAATGGCGGGTCGAGGGGGGCGTGAAGCAGCCTTACTTCATCGCCAGAGGCCCGGACCATCCGCTCTTCGCGCTGGCTGGTCTCTTCGAGGACTATGTCGGCCCCGACGGTTCGGAACTCAGAAGCGCGGCTTTCCTGACGCGGGAGGCCGAGGGCCCGGTTGCAACGCTCCACACCCGCATGCCGGTGGTGGTCGCGCCGCAAGACCATGATCGCTGGCTCCTCGCAGACGAGACGGATCTCGAGCCGGCATGGCAGGTGATCGGGCGGGAGCCGCCGGGTTTCAGCTTCTGGCCGGTGGACCGCAAGGTGGGAAGCTGGAAGGCATCTGGAGAAGACCTCATCAACCCGATCAGCGGCGGCGAGCTGAGATCGGACGATGCCCCGCCGCCCGCGCAGGCGTCACTCCTGTGAAGAACGAGGCTGCAGAAAGCTGTAGCCTGACCTTTGAAAAGCGTGGCTGCGCCCGCATCTAGGAAAAGCGCGGCGCCGATCTGCCGCCTGCCAACATCCATGGCTCCTCGCCGGAGCCGCAAGGCCCGAACGGGCAAGGAGGCCCCAAGCCATGCGTATGCTACTTCCGATCGTTTTCCTCTTCTTCACCGGACAGGCGGTGGCCGCCGAACCGCTGACCGAAGCCGAGGTCAAACAATTCATCGAAGCCGCCGAGGCCCTCAAGGCCATGGAAGGCGAGATGGAAAACGGCGATCTCGATGTCGGGATCGACGGCAACCCGCTCGAGATGCTGGGCGAAATCTTCGCCGATGACGGCTCCTTGCGGATCATGCAGCGGATCATCACTCAGATGGAAGACGACCCGAATGTCGGGCCCAAAGTGTCCCGGACCATCAAGGATGCGGGCTTCAGCTCCAATGACGCGTTCGCCAGCGTCGGCGACCGGCTGATCATCGCGGCCGCCAAGTCCGAGATGTCCCAATCGGACCTCAAGGACCTTCGCGAAGCCAAGCGGATGAGCCAGGGCGATCTGCGCATGTTGCCTCAGTCCGTGCGCAAGCCGCTTCAGGACATGCTGCGCTTCGGCGATGCCGTGGAAGCCGTCCCGGCCAGCGACGTGGCCCTCTTCAAGCGTTACGAAACGAAACTCGAGCAGCTGACCGACTGATCAGAGGTCGAGGAATTCATGGCGGAGTGAACAGGTCGAACCGTCGCCGAGCTTGTCATAGGCTTCGTCGATCCATGCCTCCGCCGCTTCCCTGCCGAGGGCCTTCAGCTCCCTCAGGAAGGTGATGTCGGTGTTGTATTTCGTCGGCAGGGGAAAGTCCGCAAGGAACCGGTCCGCGCGGATCGCATGGTAGCGAATGTTCGACAGCCGATCACGATATTCGTCCTTGAGCCAACCTTCATGGAGCAGTTTCTGGACGAAGGCGATGGCGCGCATCTCCTTCAGAAGGCTCGCATTGAAGGTGATCTCGTTGAGCCGGTTCTCGATTTCGGCAACCGTGGTCGGGATCTCGCTGCGCTCGATCGGGTTGAGATGGACGAGGAGGAGGTCGGAAACCTCCGTCTCGTAGAAGAGCGGCCATAGCGACGGGTTGCCCATATAGCCGCCATCCCAATAGGCCTCGCCGTCGATCTCGACCGCCTGGAAGAGCTGCGGCAGGCATGCCGAGGCCATGACCGCATCGGCGGTGACTTCACTGTCCTTGAAGACCCGTACCTTTCCCGTCTTGACATTCGTTGCACTGACGAAAAGCTTGAGCTTGGTGCAGCGGCCAAGCTCGTCGAAATCGACGAGGTCGGAGATCAACGTCTTGAGCGGGTTCCAGTTCAGCGGGTTCAGCTGGTAGGGCGAGAAAGCCTTGGTCAGCGAGGCCAGAGCCTGCTGCGACCAGACGCGCTGCATCTCCTGCACGAAGGGCAGGGGCGAGGTCAGTGGCAGCTCGAAGGGATTGTTGAGCTTGGCGACCTCTTCCCAAAGCTCGTCGAGCTTGTCGCGGGCGCCCTGGTCATCATCGAGGTGCATGCCGTAGGCCAGGGCAACGGCGTTCATCGCTCCGGCAGAGGTGGCGGTGACGGCGCTGATATGCACCTTCTCGCTTTCGAGGAGCTTGTCGCAGACCCCCCAGGTGAAGGCGCCGTGGGCCCCGCCGCCCTGCAGGGCGAGGTTGATCGGTTTGCGTCCGCTCATGCCTCGCCCTCCATCAACATGTCAGTGTGCGGTCCAGCCGCCATCGACGGCATAGGGATAGCCGGTCGAGCCCGAGCCCGCATCCGAGCAGAGATAGACCAGAAGGGTTGAAAGGTTCTCATAGGTGATGAACTTCTTGGTTGGCTGCTCTTTCAGCATCACCTTGTCCTTCACCTCTTCGGTGGTCATGCCCCGCGCCTTGGCAGTGTCCTCGAGCTGGGCCTCGACCAGCGGGGTCAGGGTGTAGCCCGGGCAGATGGCGTTGGACGTGACACCGTATTCGCCGGCTTCCAGCGCCACGGTCTTGGTCAGGCCGACCACGCCGTGCTTGGCGGCGATATAGGCGGCCTTGAAGGGGGAGGCGATCAATCCGTGGGCGGAGGCTACGTTGATGATCCTGCCGAAGCCGCGCTTCTTCATGCCGGGCAGCGCCGCTTTGATGGAGTGATAGTTCGAGGTCAGATTGACTGCGATGATCTTGTCCCAGGTATCGTCGTCATACTCGTCGATCGGGCCGACCTTCTGGATGCCTGCATTGTTGACGAGGATATCAACCCGGCCATGGGCCGCCTCGGCGCCCTGGATCAGGGCCCGGATCTCTTCGGGCTTGGTCATGTCCGCGCCGTCATAGCGGACATCGACGCCGTGCTCGCCTGCGATGCGGGCGCGGTTGTCCTCGATCTCGTCCTTGTCACCAAAGCCGTTCATGGTGATGTCGACACCCATGCTCGCCAGCTTTTCGGCAAAGGCGAGGCCAATTCCCGAGGTCGAGCCGGTGATGACGGCCTTGCGGCCACGCAGGTCTTCAAACATGGGCGAGTGTTCCTTTCGTATATTCGCTCACTGCGGATAGGGCAGCGCCGTCGGCAGGGAAAGTGGGCTCAAGCAGGCTCATCCAAAAGGCCCCTTCCCGCATAGGCGCTTGTGAGAAGCTCGGTGATCTCCTCGTGATTGGCGCGCTTGGCGTCGTCGAGGGGCGTGTTGCCCCAGCGGTCCTCGGGCGCGATGTCGGAGCAGACCCCCAGAAGGTATTCCACCGCGCGAAGCTGGCCCTCGCTGGCGGCGAGGTGCAGCGCGGTGCGGCCGTCATAATCGGCGGTCTCCGGCGGAAGGCCGCTGGCGACGAGGCGCCTCAGCTCACCGAGATCGCCGCGGCTGCCGGCAAGGCAGAGATAGGCCGCATCATCGGCGGTCCGCTCGATCGGCGGCTTGCGCGGGTCGATCAGGCGGTGGTCGTCGACCATGTTGGCATAGGTGTGGAAGGCGTAGACATCGACCAGGCGCTTGGAGAAGTGAACGCCCCTGACCGGGTTGCCGTGATTGTCGAGCCGCGGGCTGTAGACCGCAAAGCCGCAGACCCCGGGCACCACCATGATGAGCGCGCCGGAGACGCCGGACTTGGCCGGAATGCCCACGGTGAAGGCGTATTCGCCGGAAAAGTCGTACATGCCGCAGGACAGCATCAGCGAGAGGCAGTCCTTGACCGCTTCGCTGGAGAGGACGTGCTGATCCGTCACCGGACAGATGCCGCCATTGGCGAGCGTCCCGGCGAGGACGCCGAGCTGCTTGATATCCACAGTGATCGAACAGGTCTGAAAATAGAAGTCGAGGACCTGGAGAATGTCCGTGCCCGGCGGAAAGGCGTCGTTCTCGCGCATCAGATAGGCAAGGGCGCGGTTCCTGTCCGCGGTCTCCCGCTCCGACAGGAAGACCGCGTTGTCGAAGCCCGCCTTGCGTCCGCCGCAAAGTTGGCGCCAGACGGTCATCACGTGGTCGAAGCGGTCCGCGAGGCTCTTCTCGGGATAGATGAGGGCCGAGCACGCCATCGCGCCCGCATTGATCATCGGGTTATGGGGCAGGCCTCGGTGGTTGAAGATCAGCTCGTTGAAGCCGCGGCCCGAAGGCTCGCGCCCCACATGGCGGTGCACCTCCTCGCGGCCGACCTGGTCGAGGGCCGCCGCATAGGTGATCGGTTTGCAGACGGACTGAACGCAGAAGGTCTCCTCGTCGTCGCCGAGGGTGAACTGCTGCCCGTCGATGCTGCAGACGGCGAGGGCGAAGAGATCGGGGTCGATCCGGGCGAGCTGCGGGATGTAGGTCGCCACCTGTCCCTGACGGTTGGCGCTCACCTCCTCGAACAGGGCCTCGATACGGCTCCTGAAATCTTCGAAGCCCGGAATGATGAGATCACCCGACAGGATGCGGCTGATCAGGGTCACGTTCTCGGGAGCGATCAGCGTTGCGAAGGCGTCGAAGTCGAGCTCGTCATGGGGCTCGCGTTCGCGCAGGCGGCGCCAGGTCGCCTTCAGCCGGCGGTCCTTTTCCGCGAAGCCGGCGCGGCGCAGCGCACCCATCAGGTCGCCGACCCTCAGGCATTCCCGGCTGTTGCGGGCAAGCGAGCGGTAGCCCTGCTCGAGCGCAGCCTTGCGCGCCTTCAGCTCCATGCCGCCATCGGCCGCCATAGCGCTTCGCCTTTCCCTTCGCTCATACGCAAGGGAGCCGTTCCCAAGGCTCAGGCCCGGCGTCAAGCGGAACGGCTTCGATGTTAGCCATTCGTCGATCCCCTCTTTTGCACCGCAACCAAATGCGGCAGAGGAAAGCCCAGCTTCAATCGGTCCTTCCCGGCGCGGCCAAGACATCCGCGGCCCCCGCGCGAAGGGCCCCATGGAAAAGGTTCGACCATGCAGATCTCGGAAGTCTCCCCCGGCCAGAACGTCCCCGAGGACATCAACGTCATCATCGAAGTCCCCCTCGGCAACGAGCCGATCAAATACGAGTTCGACAAGCCATCGGGGGCGATCTTCGTCGACCGCTTCCTCTACACCTCGATGCGCTACCCCTGCAATTACGGGTTCATGCCGCACACGCTTTCGGGCGACGGCGACCCGGTGGATGTCATGTGCCTTGGCAACCGCCCACTGGTGCCGGGCTGCGTCCTTCGCGCCCGCCCGATCGGCGTGCTGATGATGGAAGACGAGGCCGGGATCGACGAGAAGATCCTCGCCGCGCCGCACCCCAAGCTCACGCGCTTCTACGACAACATCAAGACCTATGAAGACGTCCAGCCCACGCTGCTTGAGCGGATCTGGCATTTCTTCAACCACTACAAGGACCTCGAGGACAACAAATGGGTCAAGGTCATCGAGTGGCGCGGCAAGGAAGAGGCCGAACGGCTGATCCGCGAAGGCATCGAGAATGCCAAGAAAGCCTGAGCACGGCGCGCGGATAAGGTAACCAATAGCAGTACCGCGTCTGTCATTGTTTCGTCGCGGGGCCTAGGCTCGCCTTCTGGTATTGCCGGAAGGAGGCCCATTCATGCCCAAGCCATGGCTTAGTCCCGTCGCAGCTCTTCTCGCCGGGGGCCTCCTGCTCCCGGCCCAGCCTGCCACCGCGCAGGACGACAGCGGGGAGGATGTCCTCCAACTCGCCGACTACCTCGATTTCGAGACCGTCTCGAACGCCCAGATCTCGCCCGACGGCGAAACCATCCTCTTCGCCCGCCAGCGCATTGACGCGATGAACGACGAGCGGGTCACGACCCTCTGGTTGATGGATGCGGACGGCAGCAACAAGCGTCAGCTCATGGAAGGCGGCAACGCCCTGTGGTCACCGGACGGTGGGCGCATCGCCTTCGTCAAGGCCGACGACAACGACAAGCCGCAGATCTTCTTGCGCAGCATGGACGGCGAAGGGCTTCTCACCCAGGTGACGAGTTCCGAATTCGCGCCGCGCTCCATGGCCTGGTCCCCGGATGGCGAAAGCATCGCCTTCGTTGCCCGGACCAAGGGCGAGCCTGCCATGTCGATCACCCTTCCGGCGCGGCCCGAGGGGGCGAAGTGGAAGGAAGACCCGGTCTATATCGACACGCTGCACTACCGGCAGGACCGGGTGGGCTACACCAATGGCGGCTACGACCATCTCTTCGTCGTCCCCTCCGAGGGCGGAACACCCCGCCAGCTGACTAAGGGCGAATGGAATGTGGGCCTTCGCGGCATCGGCGCCATCGCAGGCTCGCCCGCGCTTTCATGGTCGCCTGATAGCCGCCGGATCGCCTTTGACGGACCCGGAAAGCCGGTCGAAGCGCCGCACTACTTCGAAAGCCACATCCACACGATCGACGTCGAAAGCGGAGAGATCCGCCAACTGACGGAAGGGAATGGCACCTTCGGCTCGCCCGCTTACTCCCCTGATGGCGAGACCATCGCCTATACCGGCTATGAAGCGCACGACCGCTCCTACCCCATCGCCGATCTCTGGGTGATCGGCGCGGAGGGCGGTGAGCCGGAGGCGCTGACCTCCGATCTCGCCGATGCGCCGGGCGAGCTTCACTGGGTCCCCGATGGCGGGCGGATCTTCTTCACCATGAACAAGGAAGGCGCGCGGCAGGTCTACTCCGCCGATATGCGCGGCCGCGTCCGCGCCCTGACCGAAGGCGAGCATATGCTGAGCCTCAACGGTATCTCGAAGGACGGCGATCTGACGCTGATCCACAGCGCCCCGCAGGACCCGCCCGCCGTGGCGGTCGCAGATGCGGGCCGGGACTGGAAGATCAGTCTTCTGACGGACGTCAACGAGGACATCCTGATGGGCAAGACCTTGGGCGAGGTCGAGGAGATCTGGTTCGAGAGCGAAGCGGAAACCGGGGAGACCGCAAGGGTTCAGGGCTGGGTCGTGAAGCCGCCTTTCTTCGACGAGGACGAGGAATACCCGCTCCTCCTCTCGATCCACGGCGGTCCCCATGCGATGTACAATACGGGCTTCAATTTCACCTTTCAGGAATTCGCCGCACGCGGATATGTCGTCCTCTACATCAACCCGCGCGGATCGACGGGGTACGGGAACGATTTCGTCAACGCGATCCAGCACCGCTATCCCGGCCCGGTAGACTACGCGGACCTGATGAACGCGGTCGATTACGTCCTCGATGAAGGCTATGTCGACGACGACCGCATGTTCGTCACGGGCTGTTCGGGCGGCGGTGTGCTGACGAGCTGGATCGTCGGCAAGACGGACCGCTTCGCGGCTGCGGCGGCGCTTTGCCCGGTCACGAACTGGATCGGCATGTCCGGCACCACGGACGTTGTCGCATGGCTCTACAACTTCTTCCCGGCACCTTTCTGGGAAGATCCCGAGCCGTGGCTCGAGAACTCGCCTCTCATGCATGTGGGCAATGTGACCACCCCGACCCTCCTGATGACGGGAACGGATGACCTTCGCACGCCGATCGAAGAGGCCGAGGCGTTCTACGCGGCGCTGAAGATCCAGGGCGTGGACACCATGCTGGTGCCGATGCCGAACGAGTATCACGGCACCCGGTCAGTCCCCTCCAACTATCTGCGCACGAACCTTATCCTGCGCGAATGGTTCGACCGCTACGACCCTGCCAAGGCCTCTACCGATCAGGCCGAAGCTGGCGGTGACGGCGAGGCGGTGGGCAACCGCTGAGACGGCGGAAGCCCGCGGATGGTGGTCATTCGAAGACCACCGTCCGCATACCGCTCAGGAAGACCCGGCCTTCGGCATGGGCCTTGACCGCCCGGGCGAGAACCCGCGCTTCGATGTCCTGACCCATCTCCACCATACGCTCGGCGGTGGCGCGGTGATCGACGCTGACCGCCTCCTGCGCGATGATCGGCCCCTCATCGAGGGCGGCAGTCACGTAATGCGCCGTGGCCCCGATCATCTTGACCCCCCGCGCGTAGGCCTGGTGATAGGGTTTCGCGCCCTTGAAGCTCGGCAGGGCGGAGTGGTGGATGTTGATGCACCGTCCACTGAGGAAGCGGCAGAGGTCGTCCGAGAGCACCTGCATGTAGCGGGCGAGGACAACGAGTTCGATGCCCTGTTCTTCGATCAAGCAGCGCAGCGCCGCCTCGGCCTCGGGTTTGGTGTCACCTGTCACCGGAATGTGGCGGAAGGGGATGTCGTGCCGCTCCGCATGCCAGCGCGCATCCTCGTGGTTCGAGACCACCGCCTCGATTGACGCGCCCAGCTTGCCGCTGCGGTGGCGGAAGAGAAGGTCGCTCAAACAGTGGTCCATCTTCGATGCCATGACGATGGTGCGCGGGCGGTAGTCCGCCGGCTTGAGGCTCCATGCGAGATCGCGGCGCATCGCAACATCACCGAAGGCGCCCCCGAAGGCTTCGGCGGAGAAACCTTCCGGCGCGGAGAACTTGATCCAGGTGAAGAACCGCCCCGCCGCCGGATCGACGAAGTCATGGGCCTCGGTCACGTTCAGGTCCCGCTCGGCCAGGAATGTTGTAATCGCTGCCAGAATACCGACGCCGTCGGCACTTGCCGTCCGCAAGACCTGATCCATGGAGATGCCCCTCTTTCTTGCCCCGGGCCGTAGTGTCGCAAAAGAAAAAGGCCGGGCGCAAGACCCGGCCTTCTCTTCGGTTGAAAGCGAACGATCAGCCCGCCTTGTTGACCCGCATGTACCATTCGACAAGGCGGCGGACCTGGCGGCCGGTGTAGCCGCGCTCCTCCATCCGGTCGACGAAGTCGTCGTGCTTCTTGGCCGTGTCGCTGTCTTTCTTCGAGTCGAAGGAGATCACCGGCAGCAGGTCTTCGACCTGGGTGAACATCCGCGTTTCGATCACCCGGCGGAGCTTTTCGTAACTCGTCCAGGAGGGGTTCGTGCCGCCATTGGCCGCCCGGGCGCGAAGGGCGAACTTCACCACCTCGTTCCGGAAGTCCTTGGGGTTGGCGATGCCGGCCGGCTTTTCGATCTTCGAAAGCTCCTGATCCAGCGTGTTGCGGTCGAGAAGCTGACCGGTGTCTGGATCCTTGAAGTCCTGGTCCTCGATCCACGCATCGGCGTAGGAGATGTACCGGTCGAAGAGGTTCTGTCCGTACTCGCCATAGCTTTCGAGATAGGCCTTCTGGATCTCCTTGCCGATGAAGTCGGCGTAGCGCGGCGCGAGCTCGGCCTTGATGAACTCGAGATATTTCTTCTCGGTCTCGTCGGGGAACTGCTCCCGCTTGATGGCGTTCTCGAGGACATACATCAGGTGCACGGGGTCAGCCGAGACTTCCTCCGTATCGAAATTGAAGGTCTCTGAGAGAACCTTGAATGCGAAGCGGGTGGAGATACCGTCCATGCCCTCGTCGACACCGGCGGCGTCGCGGTATTCCTGGTGGCTCTTCGCCTTGGGGTCCGTATCCTTCAGCTTCTCCCCGTCATAGACCCGCATCTTGGAGTAGAGGTTCGAGTTCTCGTGCTCGCGAAGCCGGGTGAGGACCGAGAAGCGGGCCAGCATGGGCAGGGTCTCAGGCGCGCACGGAGCAGCCTTGAGCTCGGAAGATTTCAGAAGCTTCTCATAGATCGCCGTCTCCTCGGTAGGACGCAGCGCGTAGGGCACTTTGACCACCGAGATCCGGTCGAGGAAGGCCTCGTTGTTCTTGTTGTTGCGGAAGGCCTGCCACTCGCTTTCGTTGGAGTGGGCCAGGATCACACCCTGGAAGGGGATCGGGCCGAGGCTCTCGGTGCCGACATAGTTGCCTTCCTGTGTTGCGGTCAGCAGCGGGTGGAGGACCTTGATCGGCGCCTTGAACATCTCGACGAATTCGAGAAGCCCCTGGTTCGAATGGCACAGACCGCCCGAATAGGAATAGGCGTCGGTGTCATCCTGGCTGAAATGCTCGAGCTTCCTGATGTCGACCTTGCCGACCAGGGCGGAAATGTCCTGGTTGTTCTCGTCGCCCGGCTCGGTCTTCGAGACCGCCACCTGGCGCAGCTTGCTCGGATAGAGCTTGACCACCGAGAACTTCGAGATGTCGCCGCCGAACTCATCCAGCCGCTTGACCGCCCAAGGGCTCATGATGCCGGTCAGGCGGCGCCGCTCAATGCCGTATTTTTCTTCGAGAAGCGCCTTGAGATCGTCCGACTGGAAGAGGCCGAGGGGGCTTTCATAGACCGGGGACAGCTCGTCACCGGCTTTCAGCACGTAGATCGGGTACTCTTCCATCAGGTCCTTCAGCCGCTCGGCGAGTGACGATTTGCCGCCTCCGACGGGGCCGAGAAGATAGAGAACCTGGCGCTTCTCCTCGAGGCCCTGGGCGGCGTGGCGGAAATAGCCGACGATCCGCTCGATCGTGTCTTCCATGCCGTAGAAGCCTGCGAAGGCCTTGTAGCGCTTGATGGTCCGGTTGAAGAAGATGCGGCTCAGGCGGGGGTCCTTGGAGGTGTCCACGAACTGCGGCTCGCCGATCGCCTTGACCATGCGCTCCGCAGGGGAAGCATACATCATGACATCGTCGCGGCATGCGAGGAGATAGTCCCGCAGGCTCATCTCTTCATGCTTGGTCCGTTCATAGCCTTCCGCGAAGGCATCGAAGACATCCAGATTGTCCGTCATCGTCATGCTCATTTGCCACCCGATCCGCCAAGGCCATTCGGCCCCGGCACTCATCCTTCGGCGGGCGCGCCTGATTTCCCGCCATAGCGCTACGCACTTGGGGCCGCCGCACCCGCCATGGGCGTGGCGGCACCTCCAGGTTAGCCGCGAATGGTAAATGGTTTGCGTCAGAACCGGCTACGATCGACCGGATCTGCGCATCTTTCGGCTCGCGGAACCCTACCCTAGATATAGGATGGTGCGGCAAGGCGCGAAGGCGCGGCAAGCCACGTATTCTGAACAAATTGGTTAGGTTCAGGGCTGTTGCGTCCCGAACACAACTTTCGCGAGCACTCCCTCTGGCCGAGTGCTAGGGGCGATTCTGATCGAATTGACCCTAGCTTCTTTTCATCGGTCGCATTTTCTAACGCCCAACCGGTGCCCACTTGGTCGGAAAATGCTCTAGCCGGCTAGGCGCGTCCGGATGGGTCCGACCTGCGGGTTCGCGGCGGCTCGTCGGGATCGTCGCCGAACTCGGTCGGCTTGTCCTCGTCGAGAAGGTCGTCGACCCCTGCGACGGCCCGGTCCTCGTCCACCTTCTCCTCGATCGAGCGGTCGGGGGAGGTGTCCTCCGCTTCAATCTCCGCTTTCGGCGAGGGCTTCTTCGGCGGGCCCGGCTTGAAGGGTTCTTCGCTCTGGTGGACGACCGCGGTGAGGGCCTCGGGGATCTGGTCGATGCGCAGCCGGTAGATCGGCTCGGGAAGGGTGAAGCCCTCATCTTCCAGGGTCATCTTGACGATGCGGATGGCGGCGGATTTCGCCTTGAGGAAGTCGGTCTCGTTCTGGTCGATCCAGAAGGCGTAGGTGATGAGGATGTTGCTGTCGCCGACCTCTTCGATCCAGGCAGTGATCGGCGGATCGTTCAGCGGAAAGCCAAGGTCGCGCAGCTTGCCGATGCCTGCATCCATCGCGGCGCGGGGGTCGTCTTCCGCGTCGATGCCGAGCTGGAAGGTGATGCGCCGTTCGGGGTTGCGGGTGTAGTTGGTGATGATCGCCTTGAAGACCTGCGCGTTCGGAATGCGCAGGTGGTTGCCGTCGAGGGTCATCAGGATGGTCGCGCGGCTCGTCAGCCTCACGACCACACCCTTCATGCCGTCGATATCGACAAAGTCCTTGGGCCTGAAGGGCTGGCGCACCGACAGCATGACC
The DNA here is from genome assembly GCA_964556115.1 of uncultured Caulobacterales bacterium. Classification (GTDB taxonomy): domain Bacteria; phylum Pseudomonadota; class Alphaproteobacteria; order Caulobacterales; family Parvularculaceae; genus Parvularcula. The sequence goes on along the minus strand of CAZKVC010000003.1, from coordinate 9,221 downwards.
GAGGCGATGAAGTTCTCGATCGTGTCGCGGATGGCGAAACCCACCGCGATGCCCACCACACCGGCCGCGCCGAGGATCGCCGACAGGATCGCCACCGCGTCGAGAATGTTCAGGGCGAAGACGACGCCCAGAAGGAGAAAGACGAGGGGGATTGTCCGCTTGAGAAGCTCCTCGATCAGCTCGCTGCCGCGGGAGATCTTGGTGGTCAGGACCCGGCGCGAGCCGAGGAAGCTGCCCAGCCACCAGAAGAGAAGAACCGACACGATGGCAACCAGGAGAAGCGGCAGAAGCCCCCAGACCTGGTCGATCAGCGCGGCGGTGCGCTCGGCGGCGGGGGAGAGGCTCTCCTCCACCGCGTCGATGCTCTCCTCGACCCGCTCCCGTGCCTCGCCCTCCTGCACGGTGTCAGGCTTTCCGGCCCAGAGCGCTGTCGATCAGCGCCGCGGTGTCTTCCGCGCCGTAGATTGCGATGAAGGGGCCCATGCGCGGGCCTTCGCTCTGCCCGAAGACGACCTCGTAGAGGCCCTTGAACCAGCCGCGGATGTTCTCGAACTCCTGCGCCTTGCCGGCGTCGAAGACGAGGGTCTGGTAGACGTCCTCGCTCTCGCCCTCGCCGACTTCCTTGAGGCGCGAGGACAGCATTTCGAGCGCCGCACGCTCCTGATCCGTCGGCTGACGGAAGGATTTCTTCGGCAGGACGAAATCCTGGTAGTAGTTGACCGCATAGCCGAGCATCGGCTCCATCGCCGTCATCTCATCGGCGCTGGCGTCCGGGCGGTATTTCTGCACGAAACCGCGCAGCACCTCTGGGTCTGAGGTGCCCGAGGCATCGACGATATTCAGAAGGAGCGCGAAGCTGACCGGCGGGGTCACGTTCGGAACGTCACCCTGGTGGATGAAGAAGGCCGGGTTCTCGACCTTCTTCGCGTCCTCCTGCTCGGCGAATTTGCCCACATGGGTCCAGTATTCGTCCGCCGTCTTCGGTATGACGTCGAAATAGAGCTTCTTCGCCTTCTTCGGCGCGGTGAAGTTGAAGAGCTGCAGCGTCTCGGGCGCGGCGTAGCGCAGCCATTCCTCGATGGTCAGGCCGTTCCCCTTGGTCTTGGAGATCTTCTTGCCTTCCTCGTCGAGAAAGAGCTGGTAGTTGAAACCGGCGGGGGGCTCGGCGCCCAGTGCGCGGACGATCTTCGACGAGAGCCGTGTGGACTCGGTCAGGTCTTCGCCCGCCATCTCGTAGTCCACGCCCAGCGCGTACCAGCGCCCCGCCCAGTCGGCCTTCCATTGCAGCTTGGCCTTGCCGCCGGTCACCTCGTGCTCACGGCGGGTGCCGTCCTCGTCTTCATAGACGATGGTGCCCGATGTGGCATCGCGCTCAAGGAGCGGCACATAGAGGACCCGGCCCGTCTCGGGGCTGATCGGCAGGATCGGCGAATAGGTCTGGCGGCGTTCCTTGCCCAAGGTCGGAAGGATGATGTCCAGGACCTCGTCATAGACCTCCAGCATACGGAGGAGAGCCTTGTCGAGAGTGCCGTTCTCATAGGCGCTGGTGGCCGAGACGAACTCGTAGTCGAAGCCGAAGCGGTCGAGGAAGGCGCGCAGCTTGGCGTTGTTCGCCGCGGCAAAGCTCTCCGCTTCGCCCGCCGGGTCGGGCACGCGCGACAACGGCATCTGAAGGTAGGGCTCCAGGCGCTCGGCACCGGGGACCGGCGGGACCTTCCGCATGCCGTCCATATCATCCGAAACGCAGACGATGCGTGTCTCGTAGGCGGGGCAGAGCTGCTCGAATGCGTGCCGCACCATCGAGGTCCGCGCCACCTCGCCGAAAGTGCCGATATGCGGCGGGCCGGACGGGCCATAGCCGGTCTCGAAGGTGACGAGGCCGTCCTTCTTGCCGATCTTCTCGAGGCGCTTCTTCAGCGCGCTGGCTTCCTGAAAGGGCCATGCCTTGGCGGCACCGAGAAGGGCGGGATCGAAATCATTTTTGCTCATGGGGGCGATATAACGGGTTCCGCGGCAAGGTATAGGCTGCGGCGCATGGAGAGACGGGCAATCGAGAAAATCGATTGGCTCCATGGTGATAATCCGTTGGATCGGTTCAATCTGCGATTGCTAGGAAACCCTCGAACTCGCCGTCGGCGCAAAGTCGGCGCGTTACGAGAGGAACGGTACCATGACGTCCAGAGCGAAACTCCATCTCATCACGGTCTCGGCGCTGGCCCTGGCGCTGAGCGGCTGCGGCGGCAGCGATGGCGCGGCGAACGCGGCCATCGGCCAGCAATCTGCCGGCCAGGAACAGACCGAACTCGAAGCGCGGGGAGGCTCCGACCCGAAAGGCGAGGGCGAGAAGGAGATCTTCCCCGACAGCGACACGCCTCCCGAGATGCAGCAGGTCGCCAAGCGCAACGACTTCTGGTGGCCGGACCGGGTCGACCTCTCCCCCCTGCGCCAGAACGAAGCCACCCGCTCGAACCCCCTTGGCGAGGATTTCGACTACGCGGAAGCCTTTGGCAGCCTCGACCTTGAAGAGGTGAAGGCGGACATCGAAGAGGTGATGACCACGTCCCAGGACTGGTGGCCTGCCGACTATGGGCACTACGGACCGTTCTTCATCCGCATGGCGTGGCACTCGGCGGGGACCTACCGCCTGATGGATGGCCGCGGCGGCGCCAATGGCGGGCAGCAGCGTTTCGAGCCGCTGAACTCCTGGCCGGACAACACCAATCTCGACAAGGCCCGGCGCCTCCTCTGGCCGGTGAAGAAGAAACACGGCGCTGCGATCTCCTGGGCGGACCTCATGGTCCTGACCGGCAATGTCGCCCTCGAAAGCATGGGCTTCGAGACTTACGGCTTCGCAGGTGGCCGCGAAGATGATTGGCAGGCGGAGCTTGTCTACTGGGGCCCGGAAGCCGAAATGCTTGCCGACAAGCGGTACGAGGATGGCCGCAAGCTCGAAAAGCCCCTGGCCGCGGTCCAGATGGGCCTCATCTACGTCAACCCAGAAGGCCCGAACGGCCAGCCCGACCCGCTGGCGGCAGCTCAGGACATTCGCGAGACCTTCGGCCGTATGGCGATGAATGACGAGGAAACCGTGGCGCTGATCGCGGGCGGGCACACCTTCGGCAAGGCGCACGGTGCGCATAAGCCCGAAGACTGCGTCAGCCCCGAGCCCGCTGCCATGGGGCCCGAGCGCCAGGGCATCGGCTGGGACAACAAATGCGGCAAGGGCCACTCCGAAGACACGGTGACCTCCGGTCTCGAAGGGGCGTGGTCGGCAAACCCGGTGGCGTGGACCCATCAGTACCTTGAAAATCTCTATGGGTTCGAATGGGAGCAGACGACATCGCCGGGCGGCGTCATCCAGTGGGTGCCCGTCGATGGGGGCGGAAAGGGCCTGGTTCCCGACGCCCATGTCGAAGGCAGGACCCACCAGCCGATCATGTTCACCACCGACCTCGCGCTGAAAGAAGATCCCGCCTACCGCGAGATCACCACGCGTTTCCTCGAAGACCCCGAGGCGTTCGAGGACGCCTTTGCCCGCGCCTGGTACAAGCTGACCCACCGGGACATGGGCCCGCGCGCCCGCTACCTTGGCGACATGGTGCCTGACGAAGAGCTGATCTGGCAGGATCCCGTTCCGGAGGCGGACTATCGCCTGGTCTCGAACGCGCAGGCGAGCGAGCTGAAGCGCCGGGTCAGGAAGAGCGATCTTTCCGTACCGCAACTGGTTCGGGCAGCATGGGCTTCGGCGGGCAGCTTCCGCGGCTCGGACATGCGGGGCGGGGCCAATGGCGCGCGCATCCGCTTCGAGCCGATGGCCTCATGGGCGGCCAACGACCCCGAAGAGCTTCGCGCCACCCTCGACGCGCTCGAGGCGATCCGCGCCGACTTCAACGAAGGCGCGGGCCGGACGAAGATCTCGATGGCGGACATGATCGTCCTTGCGGGCAACGCCGCCGTCGAGAAAGCGGCGTCCGAGGCGGGCTATGACGTCTCGATCCCCTTCAGGCCCGGCCGCACCGATGCTACGGAGGAGCAGACCGATGCTGCGTCCTTCGACGTGCTGGAGCCCCAGGCCGATGCCTTCCGCAACTATTATGCGGGTGCGGCCACGCGGACCCCGACGCAGCTGATGGTTGACAAGGCGGACCTTCTGGACCTCACCGTGCCGGAAATGACGGTGCTGATCGGCGGTATGCGAAGCCTCGGCGCAACCGCGGGCGCGGTCGAACACGGCATCCTGACCGAGGAGCCGGGCCGCCTCGACAACAGCTTCTTCGTCAACCTGATGGATATGGGAACGGTCTGGAAGCCTACGGAAGAACCCTACGTCTATCAGGGTTTCGACAGGCAGACCGGCGAGCCGAAATGGAGCGCGACCGAAGTCGATCTCGTCTTCGGCTCCAATGCCGAGCTTCGGGCCGTAGCCGAAGTCTACGCCTATGACGACGCGCAGGAGATGTTCGTCGATGACTTTGTCCGGGCCTGGACGAAGGTGATGAATGCCGACCGCTACGACCTTTCGGACGACATGCGCCTCGGCGAGGCGCCTGTCGGCCAGGGCAGCAGCCCGACCCGCTGACCCCGTAGCGGAACGCGCAAGAGAAGAGCCCCGGTCTCGGCCGGGGCTTTTTCGTATCCTTGGTGCTCAGCCGCCTCAGACCGGCGCGGGGGCTGCGGCCTTCATGTCCTCACGCTGGCGGACGACGCGCTTGAACTCATCATGGTAGATCGGGTCCTCGGTACCGCACCAGCGGTCCCACCAGGTGAAATAGAGCCCGAAATTGTATCCTGCCCGGCGGTGGTGAAGGTCGTGGTGCACCGTCGTCGTCATCCAGTCGAGAAGCGGCTTGCCCTCCCGCGTCGCGGGCATCAGCTCGAAACCCGAATGGGCGAGCGTGTTCTTGGCGAGCTGCACCAGGACGAACATGGTGACGGAGCCCTGCGGGTTCGGAATCAGGATCTCCCAGGACATCACGAACAGCACCATCATCCCCGCTTCACGCAGATCGAAGCTGTAGGCGGTGAAGGGGGAGGGGTTGTTCGAAACGTGGTGGCGGCGGTGATAGAGCCGGAAGCGCTTCGGGCTGTGCATCCAGCGGTGCACCCAGTAGAAATAGGCGTCATGGGCGAGAACCATGGCGATCACCGTGCCCCAGAACCAGACCGGCCCCTCGAGCCGGGCGTTCAGCTCCGCCCAGGGCAGCACCCCGGTGCGCCACATCAGCCAGACCGCCGAGGTCAGAAGCGAAAAGATGGCGATCGAGCGAAGCGAGTAGAGGAACTCGAAGACCATCTGCCGGCGCTCAGGCCATCGGTCGCGGATCTTCCGATGCATCAGCAGCCTCGCAAGCGCGACCCAGAGGACGAACCACACCCCGATGGCAAAGATCGCATACCGCTCGAGGTCGCGCCCCATGCCGTGGGGCAAGCGCATCATCCATTCGCCAAAGAGCTCCATCGCTCCGTCCTTTCGTCACTGCACCCCGGACCATGAGCGGGTGCATGATGTTTCGTCGCGCCGAAGCTGAAAGCGGTCGCGCCGATTTCGAAAACGATCAAAGATCGCCCGTCAGAGCGTCTTTCTTGCGGTAGGCCGTCGGTGTCATGCCGGTCTCTTCCTTGAAGGCCCGCCCGAAGGGGCCAAGCGAGCCGAAGCCGCAGGCATAGGCGATCGACGCAACGGTCTCCGCTGAATGCTCCTGGGACCGGAGCCGTCTTTTGGCTTCGGCCAGGCGGTGCTCGTTCACGAAGGCAGCGAAGTTCCGGTAGCCGAGCTCCTGATTGATCAGGGGACGAAGCCGGTGCTCCGGTACGCCGAGGCGCCCAGCAAGTTTGCCGACCGTCAGCCCTTCTTCGAGCCAGGCTTTATCGTAGGTCATCACCCGGTCGAGTTCGGCAAGAAGCCTTTGATCGGCTTCTTCGGTACCGGTCTTGATAGGTTTCGGCGTCTCGGGCGCCGCGAAAAGGCCCGGGCGCGGCGCGGTGAAGAGGATACCGCCCAGGATCGTCAGAACCGCCGTTCCGATCTCATCGACATAGAGAAAGGCATCCGGCCTCAGGCCAAAACTGGCGAGGGCGCCGAGGATCGAGGTGATCGCGACCCAGGCACCGATCAAACCTATGAAAGGGCGGCGCACCTTCCGCCTGACCGGGTCGAGATCGTCCCCCTCGCTGAGCCACACCGCCGCGGCCACCCCTATGCCAATGGCGATCATCAGAAAGCGGTGGATGAGCATCATCGGTTCGTGGAGCGGAAAAGCGTGACCGAGGAGGAAGACCGTTCCGATGGCGATCATCGGTCCGGCGACGACGACGCTTCGCCTCTCGGTATTGAAGAGGAGGAGCGAGAACGCCCAGAGCGCGCCCGCAACGAGGGTCGCGGCCAGTCCTGCGAGGTGATCCCATGGCGGCGCGAGGAAATCTTCGACGGCGATGCCGCACACCCCGGCGCAAAAGATGACGCCCCAGATCACCGTGGCCCGCGGGGCTCCCGACCTGACGAGGGCGGCAATGATCAGCGACAAGGTGCCGATCACCATGCCTGCCGTCAGCGCGAGGATGTCAGGAAGGCTGCTCATGCCAGAGGCTTAGTCGCCGGGCCTCCGGCGCGCTAGCGGCGGGGCTGGCCGGTTTCGAAATCGGCGAGGATGCCCCCTCCGCCCTTCGGCCACCTCCCCCAGATCGGGGGAGGGCCTCCGCCGCGCCCAAATCGCTGAGCGGTAGCGCACTTCCCGCGCGCTCAAGCAGCGAAGCGATAGCGCGCTTTCTCCGCGCTCAAACAGCGAAGCGATAGCGCAACTATAGAGTCTGCCCGTAGCCGGCCTGGGCGCCGTGAACGACCTCGGAACCGTCGCGGTTGAAATAGCGGCGGGCTTCGAGTTTCGCGATGGCGCGGTTGTGGACCTCGTCGGGGCCATCGGCGAGGCGCAGGGTCCGCTGGTGCGCGTACATCTCGGCGAGGGGGAAGTCTTCCGAGACGCCGCCGCCGCCATGGGCCTGGATGGCGTCGTCGATGATCTTCAGCGCCATGTTCGGTGCGGCGACCTTGATCATGGCGATCTCGCCCTTCGCCGCCTTGTTGCCCACCGTATCCATCATATAGGCGGCCTTGAGGCAAAGAAGGCGCGTCATCTCGATGTTCAGGCGCGCTTCGCCGATCCTCTGCTCCCAGATCGAATGCTTGATGATCGGCTTGCCGAAGGCTTCGCGGGCACCGAGGCGCTTGACCATCAGCTCGAGCGCGCGTTCGGCCGCGCCGATCGTCCGCATGCAGTGGTGGATGCGGCCCGGCCCGAGCCGGCCCTGCGCGATCTCGAAGCCGCGGCCTTCGCCGAGCAGCATGTTCGAGGCGGGCACACGCACATTGTCGAGCTTCACTTCCATGTGGCCATGGGGCGCGTCGTCATAGCCGAAGACCGGCAGGTGCCGCTCCACGGTCACGCCTTTCGCATCGGCGGGTACAAGGATCATCGACTGCTGCTTGTAGGTCTCGGCGGAAAGGTCGGTCTTGCCCATGACGATGTAGACCGCGCAGCGGGGATCACCGGCACCCGAGCTCCACCATTTGCGACCGTTGATGACATATTCGTCGCCGTCGCGCTCGATACGGCACTCGATATTCGTGGCGTCTGAGGAGGCCACCGCAGGCTCGGTCATCAGGAAGGCAGAGCGGATCTTCGCATCGAGGAGCGGCATCAGCCACTCGTTCTTCTGCTCCTCGGTGCCGTATTTATAGAGCACCTCCATGTTCCCGGTGTCGGGCGCGGCGCAGTTGAAGACCTCCGGCGCGATGGTGCAGCGGCCTGTGATCTCCGCGATCGGAGCGTATTCGAGATTGGTGAGGCCCGCGCCGAGTTCGTTGTCGGGCAGGAACATGTTCCACAAGCCCTGGTCGCGCGCCTTGTCCTTCAGCTCCTCGATGACCGGCGGCACCTTCCAGGTCTCGCCGTCGCGGCGGAACTCAGCATGCTGACGGCGATAGGTCTCGTAGCCGGGCCAGACCTCTTTCGTCATGAAGTCCTCGACGCGGCGGATCAGATCCTTGGTCTTCTCGGAATGCTCGAAATGCATGGGGCGTCCTCGTTTATCGGTTGGCGCCACTCTCGCACGGGGTTTGCGCCGGGGTCAAAGATCAGTTGCCGTGCGCTTGCCGGCCCGGCGGGCCCTGAAGAAGCGGCGGAGCAGGTGGGCGCTTTCATCTGCGAGGACGCCGGCCGTGACTTCGGGCCGGTGATGCAGGGTCTTTTGCTCGAAGAGTTTCGGGCCATGCGTCACCGCGCCGCCCTTCGGATCGTCCGCGCCGTAAACGAGCCGGGCGATGCGCGCATGGCTGATCGCTCCTGCGCACATGGCGCAGGGCTCGAGCGTCACGACCAGGGTGCATCCGGTCAGCCGGTAGTTGCCGAGTTTCGCCCCGGCGCGGCGCATCGCCAGGATTTCCGCATGGCCGGAAGGATCCTGTTCGCCAATGGGTGCGTTGTGAGCCTCGGCTATAAGGGCGCCCCCGCCATCGAGGACCACTGCCCCCACGGGCACCTCGCCCGCTGCCTCCGCCATGTCGGCCAGGGTCAGGGCCCTCTTCATCGCGTCCTCGTCGGTCATGGGAGGGGGGATAGCCGCAGCGCTTCAAAGATGCGAGGCGCGGCCCGGACAAGGAGAGCCGCGCCTCTCTGCGCCTTCATGTTTGCCCTTCCGCTGACTCAGTTATTGACGCGGCGCGAGGAGCGCTTAGATAGCTCGTTAGCAGTCGACGGACATGAGTGCTAACGGCTGCATCCTACAAACCGAAACATCAATCTGGAGAGCAAAATGGCTTTCAGACCGCTTCATGACCGCGTGCTGGTCCGTCGTGTCGAAGAAGACGAAAAAACTGCCGGCGGCATCATCATCCCCGACAGTGCCAAGGAAAAGCCGCAGCAGGGCGAAATCGTTTCCGTCGGCTCCGGCATCCGTGCCGAGAACGGCGACATCACCCCGCTCGACGTCTCCGCTGGTGACCGTGTGCTGTTCGGCAAATGGTCCGGCACCGAGGTCAAGATCGACGGCGAAGACCTCCTCATCATGAAGGAAAGCGACATCCTCGGCATCCTCGGCTGAGGCTGGCGCGTCCTTCCCAAGAAACCCTAGAATTCAAGGAGCCATATCATGGCAGCTAAAGAAGTCCGCTTCGAAGCCGATGCCCGTGAGCGCATGCTCAAAGGCGTCGATATCCTCGCCAACGC
>CAZKVC010000002.1:0-277521 GCA_964556115.1 uncultured Caulobacterales bacterium | reverse complement strand
GCTGCTTGAGCGCAGGGATGGGCGCTACCGCCCGCTCGCGCTCGCTGCTTGAGCGCAGGGATGGGCGCTACCGCCCGCTCGCGCTCGCTTCTTGAGCGCGGAAGGCGATCGCTCTTCCGCCAATAGACTGCGTCAGGTCGTCACTGGGCGAGGACCCGGTGCACCGAAGCCCTCGTCCTCAGCGCGGCGGCCTGGGCCTGAACGGCCTGATCCTGGGTCTGAAGGGCGGTCCTTTGCGCATCGAGAAGGCTGAGAAGGCTGTCCGCCCCTTCGCGGTAGCGCGCTTCGACGAGGCTCAGCGCCTGGCGCGCATTGCGGTCCGCTTCGCTGAGAAGCTCCGCCTGCACCACCGCACCCGAATGGAGCGCCAGCGCCCGGTCGGTCTCGGTCAGCGCCTGGAGCACCGTCTGCTCATAGGCCGCGAGGGCAGCCTCCGCCTCGGCCTTCGACGCCGCCCGCTGAAGAAGCAGCCTCGGGTAGGAAAGGATCTGCCATGAAAGGCGCGGGCCGACGGAATAGCCAACGGCCTGATCCTCACCCAGCCCCGCAAAATCGAGAGCCGTCAGGCTTCCCGAGCCGACAAGCTGAACCGAAGGGAAGAGCTCGGCCGTTGCAAGGCCGATGTCGTAGACCTCGGCCGCCAGCGCCCGTTCCGCGGCTGCGATGTCGGGGCGGCGGCGAAGAATGGCGCCGGGCTGCCCGACGATGACGAGACCCTCAGCCCTTGGCAGCGGCGGGGCGGCGTCCTCCGCCACGAGACCGGGGAAGCGGACGAGGAACTCCGGCACGGTCATGCCCATGACGAGGGCAAGCGCTGCCGTTGCGTCGGCGGCGGCGCTTTCGACCTGCTTGACCTGCGCGGCAGTGGTTTTGACCAGCGTTTCCTGCTGCAGCAGATTGAGCTGCGGGACTTCGCCGAGCTCAAAAAGCTGCCCGGTCAACTCCAGAGCGCGTTGCTGAATGGCCAGATTCTCAAGCGCGACCTTTCGCCGGTTCATCGCCTCGACGAGGAGAAGATAGGTATCGACGGTCCGCCCCGCGATCAGCCGCCTGGTATCCTGATAGAGGGCCTCCTGTTGCTCGGCCCTCGCCCGCGCGCCCTGGGCCTGACGGCGGAGCCTGCCGAAGAGGTCAATCTCCCAGGTAGCTTCGGCTGCGGCTTGATAGATGGTGAACTCGGGATTGTCCCGCGGGACCGGCGGGGGGCCCTCGCCCTCCCCATCTCCGACACCAGCGAAACCGGCGAATGCCGCTTGCGCCTGCTGCTGGCGTGTTATGGCGAAGCTCGTTCCTCCCTGCGGCAAAAGCGCCGCCCTTGCCGCGCCTGCACGGGCCTGCGCTGCTTCGAGACGTCCATAGGCAGCCGCAAGATCGCGGTTGCGTTCCAGCGCGAGGTCGACCGCTTCGCCAATGCGCGGGTCGGAATAGGCGCTCCACCAAGGGCCCGGCGCCTTCTCTTCTCCGATCAGGAAAGCAGGGTCGTCACTGTAGACGAAGGCGTCCTGGATCTTGTCCGGCTGGGGTTCTTCGTAGCGCGGGCCGACAGCGATGCAGGCCGAGAGTGACATCGGCAGGAGAAGCCATAGGTAACGGATCATCGAACGCCCTTCGCCGGAATTTTACGGTCCCCTAGCATGACGGTGGTAAGGGTAGAGTGAGCGCCGGTGAAAACCATGCGCGTCTAGGTGGGATTGATCGAGCCATGTCATCATCGTCGCAGGGAAAGGGACGGCCTTGGCTCCTCATCGGGATCGGTGTGCTGGTCGCCGGTTTTGCCATCAATATCGGCGCGGGCAAGTTTGCCCAAGCCCGTGACGCTTCCCAGCCGGTGCAGAAGGAAACCCTGCCGCTGGTCGAAGCTGCCACGGCTCGCAAGGTTCCCCAGACCTATACGATCACCGAAGAAGGCTTCCTCCGCCCACGCGCCGAAATCGACGTCGTCTCCGAGATCGCCGGCAAGGTTGTCGAGGTCGCGCCGCAGCTGGAGCCGGGTGGCCGGTTCAGGGAAGGCGAGGTCCTCTTCCGAATCGAAACGCGAACCATCGAAGCCGACCTCGAACGGGCGAAGGCCGACGAGGCTGCGGCCCTGTCCGAGCTGCGCCGGGCTCGCGCCGAGGAAGCGCGTCAGCAGCGCCTTCAGGAAATCGGTGCGGCCGCGACGGCCCGCCTGGAGCAGGCGCAGGCAAACACGGCTTCCGCCGAGGCCCGTCTGGGTCAGGCCCGCGCCGCCCTGACAACTGCTGAGAAGCGTCTCGATGATGGCGAAGTGACCGCGCCCTTCGACGCGGCCGTCATATCCGAAAACGTCTCGCTGGGCCGGTTCCTCCAGCCCGGCACGGTCGCGGCGACCATTTTCGATACCGGCGCCGCCCAGATCATCGTCGGCCTGCTGCCGGACGAAGCCGCGGCTGTCCGCCGCGCGGCTGCCGTCAGCGACGGCCCGCTCGAGGTCGATGTCACCCCGAGCGCCGCCAGCGCGACCTCGCGCGTCCTGAAAGGTCAGGTCAAACGCTTCGGCTCGGCCATCGACCGGCAAAGCCGCACCGTGCCACTGGTCGTGGAGGTCCCCAACGCCTTCAGCGACGAGCCGGGCATGCAGGTGCTCGCCAACGACTTCGTCACCGTGGATATCCCGGCCCGGGCCGAGAACGCTCTTTATTCGGCCCCTGCGGGGGTTATCCGCGAAGAGCGCTACGTCTGGGTCCTGGACCGGGCCAACAGGCTGCGCCGGGTCGAGGTGACCCCGGTCGAGCGCGGGCCCCGTAACGTCGTCTTCCGCACCCAAGAGGATCTCGATGGCCGCTCGATCGTCCTGACCGCCCTGACCGAAGAGGCGGACGGGCTGCAGGTGGAAGTTCAGGCCGCAGGCGAGACACGGGCAGCGCTTCGATGAACAAGCTCATACGGTGGTTCGTCGATAGCCGCGTCGCCGCCAACCTCCTTGCGATCTTCCTCGTCGCCGCCGGTCTGGTCAGCGCGCGCGGGCTGACCGTGCGCCTCTTCCCGGACGTCAATCCCTACGCGATCAACATCACCGTCCCCTATCCCGGCGCTTCCCCCGAAGAGGTCGAGGAAGGCATCGTCGAGCCGATCGAGGAACAGGTCCAGGGCCTTGAAGGCGTCCGCAAGGTCGATGCGCTGGCTGCGGAGAATGTCGCGAATGTCCTCGTGCTGCTCGATTTCGGCAGTGATACCGCCGAACTTGCCAACGATGTGCGCAACGCCGTCAATCAGATCACGGTCTTCCCGGCGGAGGCGGAGGAGCCCGTTATCTCGGAGCTCGAAAGCGAGGAGGTGATCGCGCAGGTCATCCTGTCGGGCAATCGCGACCCCATCAGTCTCAAGAAACTCGCCGACGAGATGCGCTCGAGGATCATCGCCTCGCCGGCGATCAGCCGGGTCGAGATTGTCGGCGTGCCTGAATATCTCGTTGAGATCGAAGTGCCGTCGGCGCGGCTCGAGGCGCTCGGCCTCTCCCTCGACACCCTCGCTCAGCGTATCCGCAGCCGTTCCCTGGAGCTTTCCGGCGGCGAGGTCGAAAGCGAGGACCGCAGGCTTCTCATCCGTACCATTGGCGAGGCGGAGATCGGCGAAGAGTTCGGGCGGATCGCCATTCTGACGTCGGAAGAAGACGCGCCAGTCCTGCTGCGTGACATCGCCGATATCGAAGATGGCCTTGCCGAAACGCCCATCTTCACGAGGCTCGACGGGCAAGCGGCGGTCGGGCTCAACGTCTTCCGGATCGGCGACGAGCAGGTCTTCGCGATCTCGGAGGCTGTGAACGAGGCGATCGACGAAGCCAGCAGCTACCTGCCGCCCGGGGTCGAGGCGACCCTTTTCAGGGAGACGGCTTCGAACCTCGAGGACCGGGTCAATCTGCTGATCACCAACGGCATCATCGGCTTCCTCCTGATCTTCGTCCTGCTGCTTCTCTTCCTCGATGTCAGGGTCGCCTTCTGGGTGGGCGTTGGCGTGGCGATCAGCTTCGTTGGCGCCTTCATTCCCATGGCGATCGCGGGCGTTGCCATCAGCCAGCTTTCGCTTTTCGGCTTCATCCTCGCGATCGGCATCGTGGTCGACGACGCGATCGTCGTTGGCGAGAACATCTACGCCACTGTCGAGGACGGCGAGGAAGACACGAAGCAGGCAGCCAAGCGCGGCACCATACGCGTCGCCGCTCCCGTCTTCTTCTCGGTTTCGACCACCGTCGCGGCCTTCCTGCCGTTGATGTTCGTCCCTTCCACAGTCGGCCAGTTCATCGGTGATATCGCCTTCGTCGTCTGCGCTGTCCTCGTCCTTTCGCTGATCGAAAGCTTCTACATCCTGCCCAAGCACCTCGCCCATCTGCATGACCGCGAGCCGGGCAAGCTCAGCCTGAGGCGCTACACCGATCCGTTGCGCAACTGGGTCGCGACGCGGCTCGACAGCTTTTCTGCGGACAGGTTGCGCCCGGCGATCGAGTTCTCCGTGATGAGGCCCCTCGTCGCGGTGATGTTCGCTATCGGCGCCCTGGTCGCAACCTTCGGCCTTTTCTCCGGCGGGGTGATCCAGACCACTTTCTTCCCTGAGATCGAAGGCAACTACGTCACCGCGCAGCTCCAGCTTGCCGAGGCAGCTTCCGAGAACCAGACCGTGAGGTCGGTGGAGACCATCCTGGACGCCGCCGACGAAGCCGCCTCCGTGATCGCCGAGCGCTACGATACGCCCAAGGACGAAGTCGTGGTCAACGTCCTGTGGTCCCTTGGTCAGTCGGTGGCGGGACCGGATATCGGCTCGGTCGGCACCTCCGGCGGGGCGGCGGCGAACTTCGCGCAGATCGAGGTTCACATCCAGGATTCGGCGGACCGGAAATTCACCGCACAGGAGTTCGAGGACGCATGGCGCGAAGCCACCGGACGCATCCCCGGGGCGCAGAAGCTCAGCTTCTCGTTCGACCTCACCGGCGGGGGACTGCCCGTGCAGGTGCTCGTTTCAAGCACCGACGAGGAAGCGGCCCGCGCCGCGACCGGCGAGCTTCGCGACCGGCTGGAAGGTTTTCAGGGCGTCTTCGATGTCACGGACGACCGTTTCCGGACGACCGGCGAGATCCAGGTCCGCCTCAAGCCGGAAGCCGCCTCCTACGGCGTTGACCTTCAGACCGTCGCGCGGGCGGTACGCAGCGCCTTCTTCGGCGCCGAGGCCGTCCGCATCCAGAGGGACCGCGAGGAGATCGAGGTCAGGGTACGCCTGCCCCGTGACGAGCGGGCGACCATCGACGATGTCCGCAGGCGGACCATCATTGTGGGCGACCGAACCGTTCCGATCGGTGCGGTGGCGGATATCTCGATCGGCCAGTCCCCGGCGTCCATCACCCGGATCGACGGGGAGCGGGTCTTCAGGCTGTCTTCCGATGTCGACAACGCCGTCACCACGGGCGGCGCGATCGCCGGGCGGCTTCTTCAGGAAGCCTGGCCCGAGATCGAGAAGGATTACCCGAACGTTTCGGTCTCGCCGGGCGGCGATCAGGAAGAGCAGGCGCGCGCCATTCCCGCCCTCCTGCGCAACTTCGTTTTGGCGATGTTCTGCATCTACGCGCTTCTGGCGCTGGCTTTCAGAAGCTACAGCCAGCCCTTCATCGTGCTTTCGATCATTCCCTTCGGCCTGATCGGCGCTCTTTGGGGCCACGCGCTTCTTGGGCTTCAGATCTCGCTTCTGTCGATCTTCGGGATCATCGGGCTCTCGGGGGTGATCATCAATGATGCCCTCCTGATGGTCGACTACATCAATGAGAATATCGAGAAGGGTAAGGAGCGCGTCGCGGCGGTCACGGACGCGGCCATCTCCCGCTTCCGCCCGATCATCCTCACCTCACTGACGACCTTTTTCGGTGTGACGCCGATCGTTCTCGAGCAAAGTGTGCAGGCCGCGTTCCTCAAGCCTACGGCCGTGTCGCTGGGCTTCGGCATTCTCTTCGGCACGGTGGTGCTGATGTTCATCGTGCCGGCGGCGACGATGCTTCACCTGCGCGCCCATGACCGGGCGAAGCAGGGAACGACATGGCTGAAGGACCAAGCCTCACGGCTCTTTAAGTCGCGGGAGGCCTCGGCGGGGTAGGCCTCGCGCGCAGCTTTCGCTATGGCGCTGCTTCCGCCGATGAAGGAGCGCGATGAGCTCGCCTGTCGCCTTGAAGGGTCACGAACTGATCGCCGACGAAGTGCGGCGCCTGCCGCCGCGCCCGGGGGTCTACCGCATGTTCGGCGAAGGCGGCGAGGTTCTCTATGTCGGCAAGGCCCGGAACCTGAAGGCGCGGGTCTCCAACTACGCGACCCTCAACGGCCATTCGAACCGCATCGCACGGATGATCCGCGAGACCCGGGCGATGGAGTTCGTGGTCACGGACTCGGAGACCGAGGCGCTTCTTCTCGAAGCGAACCTCATCAAGTCGCTCCGCCCGCGGTACAATGTGCTGCTGCGCGACGACAAGAGCTTCTCCTCGATCCTCATCGCCAAGGACCATCAGTTCCCGCAGATCCTCAAGCACCGCGGCGCTCAGAAGAGGCCGGGCGAGTATTTCGGCCCTTTTGCCAGCGCCGGTGCGGTGAACCGCGGGCTCAACACCCTCCAGAAGGCATTCCTTCTGCGAAGCTGCAGTGACAGCGTCTTCGAGAACCGCGAGCGTCCCTGCCTTCTCTACCAGATCAAGCGCTGCTCCGCGCCGTGTACGGGTGTTGTCGACGAAAAGCAGTATGCGGAGCTTGTTCAGGAAGCGACGCGTTTTCTCAAGGGCGACAACAAAGCCGTGACGGCTGAGCTGTCCCGCGAGATGGAAGGCGCCGCCGAAGACCTCGATTTCGAGCGTGCGGCGCGCCTGCGCGACCGTATCCGCGCCATCGCCCACCTGACCGAAAGCCAGGGCATCAACCCAGGCTCGATCGAGGAAGCGGACGTCTTCGCCGTTCACGCCGACGGCGGGCAGAGCTGCATCCAGGCCTTCTTCTTCCGTGCAGGGCAGAACCTCGGAAGCCGGGCGTTCTTTCCGAAGGCGGACAGGGAAGTCACGCCGAAGGACGTGCTCGCCTCGTTCCTCAGCCAGTTCTATGACGGCAACCCGCCGCCGCGGATGATCTTCCTGTCCGAGGACATTCCCGAGCAGGAGCTTCTCGGAGAGGCCCTCGGCATCAAGGCTGGCCGCCGCGTCGAGGTCAGCGTGCCCCAGCGCGGCGAGAAGCGGGCGCTGGTCAAACATGCGCTGATGAATGCCCGCGAGGCACTCGGGCGCCGCCTTGCCGACACCGCCAGCCAGAAGCGGCTCATGGCTGCGCTTTGCGAGACCTTGGAGCTGACAGCGCCGCCTGCCCGGGTGGAGTGCTATGACAACTCCCATATAGGCGGTACGGGGATGGTCGGTGCCATGATCGTTTCGGGTGAAGAGGGCTTCGAGCGCAACCGCTACCGCAAGTTCAACATCAGGTCCGAAGAGGTCCAGGGCGGCGACGATTTCGGCGCCATGCGCGAGGTGCTCTCGCGGCGTTTCTCCCGCCTCATCAAGGAAAGCGCGCCGGGTCAGGAGGATTGGCCGGGTCTCGTCGTCATTGACGGCGGCCTGGGCCAGCTCTCCGCCGCCAAGGACGCGATGGAAGACGCCGGGATCAGGGTCGGGCCGGACCTCGAAGGCGGCGAGGTCATGCTTCTCACCATCGCCAAGGCACGGCGTGAGGATGCCCGGGGAGGACGCATCGCGGACCGCTCCGCCTCGGCCGTCGACCAGTTCTTCGCTCCCGGCCGCCAGCCCTTCATGCTGCCGCCGCGCTCGCCGGTGCTCTACTATCTTCAAAGGCTGCGCGACGAGGCGCACCGCTTCGCCATCGGCGCCCAGCGCAACAAGCGCGCGCAGCAGATGAAGGCGAACCCCCTCGACCAGATCGAAGGGGTGGGCGCTGCACGCAAGAAAGCCCTCCTCCACCATTTCGGCTCGGCGAAGGGGGTCGCCCGTGCCAAGGCTTCCGACCTCATGGCCGTGGACGGAATATCGGAAAGCCTGGCCGAGCGGATCTACGATCACTTCCATCCAAGGGGCTGACCTGCGCAAAGCGGTTGCCCGCCGCCCCGCGATCCCGTTCCCTCCGGTTCAAACGGAGGAGACAGACAATGCTGACACCTGCCCTCACCTCGCTTCTGGCCCTGACCGCGAACGCAGCCTTCATCCAGACCGAAGCGCCGCGCCTTTCCGACGCTTCGGTGCAGGCGATCATCAGCGGTTGCCACACCCTCGCCGACGATGAGGAGCTGACGGTCGCGATCGCGGTGATCGACGACCGCCTGCGGCTCGCGGGCTATCGCCGGATGGACGGGCTACGCCAGGGGCCGGCCGATCTGGCGATGGCCAAGGCCGACTACAGCGCGCGATGGGGAGCGGAGACCAAGGGGCTTTCCGACATGGTCGGCGAAGGCCGCTATGGCTGGGCCTTTGCGACTCAGGGCCCGCCGGTGGAAGGCGGCGTTCCGGTCTATTCAGCGGACGGCACGCTTGTCGGCGCGGTCGGCGTCTCAGGAGCGTCGGCTGCCGACGACGCCCGCTGCGCCCGCGCCGGGATCGAGAAGGCCGGCCTCAAAGACCGGCCTTCCCAACGCTAAGGCTTCGGCGCGTCAGCCTTCGTACTGACGCACCCAGGCATCGAGAAGGCGCACGCCGTAGCCGGTGGCGCCCTTGGGCTCGGTGTCGCTGTCCTTCTTCTTCCAGGCGGTGCCCGCGATATCGAGGTGGGCCCAGGAGACGCCCTTCTCCACGAAACGGGAGAGGAAAGCCGCCGCAGAGGAGCTACCGCCGTCGCGTCCGCCGATATTCTTCATGTCGGCCACGTCGGACTTGATCATGTCGCGGTGCGCATCGCCCAGCGGCATGCGCCACAGCGGATCACCCGACGCGGCTGCCGCGTCCATCAGCGAGGCGGCGAGCTGGTCGTCCTCGGTGAACATGCCGGCATACTCGCTCGCGAGAGCGACCAGGATCGCGCCGGTCAGGGTGGCAAGATCGATGATCGCCTTGGGGCGGTAGGTCTGCTGGGCGTAGGTCAGGACATCACCGAGGACGAGGCGGCCTTCGGCGTCGGTGTTGAGAATCTCGACCGTCTGGCCGGACATCGAGGTGACGATATCGCCCGGGCGCTGGGCATTGCCGTCGGGCATGTTCTCGACCAGGCCGATCAGGCCGACGACATTGCAGGCGGCCTTGCGCCCGGCCAGCGCGCGCATCGCGCCCACGACCGCGGCGGAGCCGCCCATGTCCATCTTCATCTCGTCCATGTTCGCACCGGGCTTGAGCGAGATGCCGCCCGTGTCGAAGGTCACACCCTTGCCGACCAGCGCGAGGGGCTTGTCGCCCTCCTTGCCGCCGTTCCAGCGCATGACGACGAGCTGGCTGTCCCGAACCGAGCCCTGGCCGACGCCGAGCATCATGTGCATGCCGAGCTTGGAGAGTTCGGCTTCACCAAGGACCTCGACTTCGACGCCGTGGCTTTCCAGCTCCTCGCGGCAGCGCTCGGCATAGCTCATCGGATAGAGGACGTTCGGCGGCTCGGTGACGAGGTCACGGGCCAGCTTGACGCCTTCATAGGCCGCGTTCATCGGCCCGAAATCCTTCTCGGCGTCAGGCTCGTCGGTCAGAATGTTGATGCTGCGCAGCTTGGGCAGCTCGTCGGCCTCGGCCTTCTTCTTGTAGTGAGTGAAGCTGTAGCTGCGCTGGAGCGCGCCGAAGGCCATGGCGGCCGCCGCGCCTTCCGGGGCGGCGATGGTCAGGCTCTCGACCTTCTTCCCGGCCATGACCGCAGCCTTGCCGCCGAGCTTCTGCATTGCCAGCGTGTCGGAGGTGTTGATCTCTCCGGCACCCAGAAGAACCAGCGTCGCTGCGGGCAGCGCTTCGGGACCGGCGATCACAACGCTCTGCCCGGCCTTTCCGGTGAAGTCCGATGCCTTGGCAGCGCGGTTGGCCTGGCTCTCGGCCGCTTCGAGACCACGCGGCAGGGTGATGTCGCGGTCCTTGCCGACCGGCACCACGATCATGCCGTTTCGTGGAAGCTCGCTGGTGAAGTTGACATTCATTTTGGGTTCTCCCGGCAATCAAGGGCTCGAAGTCTCAGTCGCCGCCGTGCTAGGCGCGTTGAACCCACTTGGGAACCACGCAACGTCAACATGTTCGGGAAGCCCCGTTGAGCCGCCTCGACCGCTATATCTTCAAGGCAGCGGCCCTGCCCTTCGTTCTGATTCTGACCTGCACCACGGCCATCGCATGGCTGACCCAGGTGCTGCAGCGCATGGACATCATCGTCGACGATGGCGGCACACTTTCGGTCTTCGTGAAGATCACCCTGCTCCTGATTCCCAGCCTGGTTGGCATCGTCGCGCCCATCGCGCTTCTGGCCGCCTGTATATACGTGTTGAACGCATTGATGGTGGACAGCGAGATCCCGGTCATGCGCGCTGCGGGTGCAAGCCGGTTCCGCATCGCCCGGCCGCTGTTTCTGCTCGCGATCATGGCGATGGGGCTCATCTATTTCATCAATCTCGACCTGGGTCCGCGCAGCCACCGCCAGCTTCGCGACACGATCTGGGATGTGCGCTCGAACATCGCATCCTCGCTGATCCGGGACAGGGTGTTCGCCAACCTGACGCCGGGGGTCACCTTCTACGCCGAGGATGTCAGGCCAGGCGATCAGTATGTCGGCGTGCATATCCATGACAGCCGCAACCCGATGCGGGAGGTAACCTACACCGCCGAGAACGGCCTTTTCACGATGACCGACAACGGCCCGGCGCTTCTTCTGCTGCGGGGAACCGGGCAGCAGCTCAACCGCAACAACGGCAAGATCGAGATCGTCCGTTTCAACGAGACCGCCATCGACCTGGCTGAGTTCGACAGCTCCGCCCCCATTACCAAGCCCTATGAGCCCGAAGAGCGTTTCCTGTCGGAGCTGTTCAATCCCGATCTCTCCCGCCCCTATGACCAGCAATATCAGGAGCGCTTCCTCGCCGAAGCGCATGCCCGGCTATCGACGCCGCTCTATGCCCTCGCGTTCACGCTTTTGGCTTCACTCTTCATGCTCGGCGCGACCACCAACAGGCGCGGCTATGGCAGGCGCATATTGCTGGCGGCCGTCACCGCCGCAGGGCTTCGCATTCTCGGCTTCCTGACCCAGAGCCTTTCCGGCGAAGCGCCCGTCTTCAACGGGCTTCAATACGCCCTTCCTCTCGGCACGATCGTCTATGCGACCTTCGCCCTCCTGCATCCTTCCCGCTTCAGGAAGCCGCCCCTGAACGACACCGAGCCTTCGCCTGAAGCGGAGGCCCCGGCATGAGGATCGGTCTCACGCTTCCAGAGCGCTACCTGATGCGCCGCACGCTGGTAGCGATCGGCATTCTGGCCGCGGCCTGCTTCGGCCTCATCGTCTCGATCGACTTCCTCGAAGCGCTCCGGCAGGTCGGCAATGCCGAAAGAGGCGGCGTCGGCACCGCCATGCGCCTGACCATGCTGCGGGGACCGCAGCTTTTGATGATCCTGTCGCCGTTCATCGTTCTCTTCGGAACATTGATGGCCTTCACCCAGCTCGCCAAATCCCTGGAAGTCGCGGTCTTCCGGGCAGCAGGCTTTTCGGTCTGGCGGATCGTCTGGGCGCCGGTGCTGCTTTCGCTCATCCTGGGGGCCGTCCTCGTGACCCTTGTCGACCCCATGACGACCCGCATGTCTCTGGCGGCCGACAATCTTCTCGAAGATGTCCGGGGCCGCGCCGACCGGACGCCCCGCGCCTTCGAGAACGGCGTCTGGCTGCGCCAGACCGGCGACGACGGCGTTCTTCTCATCAGGGCGAGCGATCTCGACCTTGCGAGCGACAGCTTCCTGGATGTCTTCGTCTGGCGCAAAGGACTCGACGGTGCATTCATCGAACGCTTCGACGCTTCGCTCGCCCGCCTCGACGGGCGGCAGCTCATCCTGCTCGACGCCGAGCGCACGGTTCCCGGCGGAGCGGCAAGTCGGCCCGTGGGGAACGTCACCTTCCCCACCACCTTTGCCATGCGCGACCTCGTCATGTCGGGGACGCGCCCTGAAAGCCTGAACCTATGGAACCTGCCGGGGCTGATGCAGCGGCTCGGCAATGCGGGCATTCCGCTCGAGCCCTTCGCCATGCGGCTGAACGAGCTGCTCGCCCTGCCAGTGCGGCTGGCCGCCATGGCCGTTCTCGCGCTGGTCTTCGCCCTGCCGATCCACGCCCGGGGCGGCGGTACGGCAGCGCTCATTATCGGCGGGATCGCGGCAGGATTCGTCGCCTTCATCCTCACCCAGTTTTCCCAGGCCGTGGCCGAGGCGAGTCTCGTCCCGGTCAGGATCGCCGCCTGGACCCCGCCGCTCGTGACCCTGCTGGTGGGTCTTTCCGCCATTCTCTTTCGCGAGGATGGCTGACGAGGGCTTGGCGTCAGCCAACAAGGACGGTTAACGAAGTCTGGCTAAGGGCGGGTGCCGCGCTGCCACATCGCGAGTTTTCTTGATGCTTCTATCCGCCGTGCTGCTCTTCGCTGCGTCGTTGACGGTCCAGCCGCAAGACAGCGCCGAAACGATGGCCGAGGGCGATGTCGTCGTCACCGCTGAGCGGATCTCGCGGCAAAGCGAGAACGGCCCGATCGTCGCGGAGGGAGGTGTCAGGGCATCGTCGGGCAGCCAGTTTCTGAAGGCCGACCGGGTGGTCTACGACCCGCTTACGGAAACCATCACCGCTTACGGAAATGTCGCGGTGAAGGACGAAGACGGGAACCTCTACTTCGCCGAGGAGGCCGTCCTCTCCAGCGATCTCGAGAACGCCTTCATCGAAGTTTTCGCCAGCGAGGTGGGAACCAATGGCAATCTTGCCGCAGCCTCCGCGATCCAGCGCGAGAGCGGGAAGAACGAGCTGCGCAAGTCGGTCTTCACCCTCTGTCCGGTCTGCGATCAGGGCCTCAGGCGCGACCGTCCCCTCTGGCAGCTCAAGGCCAACCGCGTCGTTCAGGACGAAGAGGACAAGGTCCTGCGTTTCCGCAATGCGCTGGTTGAGGTCTTCGGCATCCCGACTTTCTACATCCCCTACCTCCAGGTGCCCGACCCATCGCTGGACCGCGCGTCCGGTTTCCTGGCGCTGGAAATCGCCAATTCGGACCGGACAGGCGTCGAGACCGAGCTTCCCTATTACTGGGCCATCTCGAACTATCAGGACCTGACTTTCGCGCCGCGGCATTATTCCAATCTCGGAACGCTCCTGAAGGGCGAATGGCGGCGCAACACCTATGAGAGCCGCGCCGTGGTGCAGGCGGGTTTCATCAATCCGACCAACGATCTGAGCCAGGAGCCCGGCCAGCCGGAAGAGACCCGCTGGCACTGGTTCAGCAACTACCAGCGCGGCGACCTACCGTTCGGTTTCTCGATGGAGGCCGACATCGATGCGGTCTCGGACAAGGGTTACCTGCTGACATACGACATCCGACCGGTCGGTCAGCTGCTGGACAATGTCACCCTCCTGAGCCCCGACCGCCTGCAGAGCAGCATCGACTTCCGCCGCGATACGGCGACGAGTTCCACGGATATCACGGGCATCCTCTTTCAGACCCTGCGCTTCAATGAGGACCAGGCTTTCACCGCAAATGCGCTGCCGCGCCTGCGCCATCGACAGGAGTTCGACCTGTGGGGCGGCGAACTCGAGGTGGAAGGCCATTTCCTCGCTCTCGACAGGGAGGAAGGTCTCGACTCCATGCGGGCCGTGGCCCAGATGCGCTACAACCGCGTCCGGATCACCGATTCAGGCCACCGCTTCGAATTTTTCGGTGAGCTGCGTGGTGACGGCTACCGCTACGACCAGTTCAATCGAGGCGTTCAGCAGTGCAATGTCGAAGACCGCTTCTATGAGCGCTGCCGCGAGGCCTTCCCAAAGGACCTGGAAGGCGAAAGCTTCACCACCACGCGCTTCCTGCCCACCATTGGCGCTGAGTGGTCCTATCCGATCGCCCGCATCAGGGAGAACACGAGCTTCGTTATCGAACCGCGGGTCCAGCTTGTCGCCAGTCCGAACCGGGACTTCAGCGAAGAAGTCCTCAACGAAGACAGCCAGTTCTTTCAATTCGATACCGTAACCCTTTTCGACTGGAACAAGTCGTCGGGTCTCGATCTCTGGGAGGATGGCCAGCGCCTCAATGTCGGGCTCGCGACAACGGCCGTCCTCGGCGAGGCGCTGACGGTCAATTCGAGCTTCGGGCTTCAATACCGGGCGCAGGAGACCCGGAGTTTTCTTGAAGGCAATGGCCTTGGCGAGACCCGCTCAGACTTCGTGGGGGCGGTGGACGTCAGGCTCGGCCGACGCCTCATCATCGACAACCGTTTCCGCATTGATGACGAGAGCGGCGAGTTCAGGCGGCTTGAGTCTTCTGTTTCGAGCAGGATCGGACCCTTGAGGGGAAGGCTGAATTATCTGAGGGTGCAAGGAGAGGAGTTCAACAACGTCCAGCCGCTGGACGAATTCCTCGTGCTCAGCACCTCCCTGAAACTCAACAGGAATATCAGCATCGGCGCGACCCAGGCCCAGAACCTCGACAGCGGCAATACGACCAGGACTTCTGTCGCGCTGCGCGTGGCCAACCAGTGCCTCGGCGTCTCCGTCCGTTATCTCTTCAACGATAGCTCGTTGGGCGGGTTCGAACAGAACCGCGCCTTTCTTGTGAAATTCGACGTTCTCGGCTTCTGAAGTTCAAAAGCCCTCGATCCGCCGCATTCCGGCCTTACCTTGGAACCATGACGCCACCTTCGTCTCACGATCTCGAAACCAGCCGCGAAACGAATCTTGGCGAGCAGCTCGGCAATCTCTCCAAGCTGGCGCCTTATCTGTGGAAGAAGGGCCGGACGGGGTTCAAGCTGCGGATCATCGCCTCGGTGCTGGTGATCCTCGCTGGTACCATCATCACCGTTCAGGCGCCTCTGTTTCTCGCGGACGGCATCAACCGGCTGGCCGAGGAGAATGCCACGCAGGGCGCGGTCGCTTCGATCTTCGGCTTCATCGTTGGTTACGGGGTGCTTCGCCTTCTTTCGGTCATCATTCCGCAGATGCGCGAGTTCCTGTTCGCCCCAGTCGGCCAGACGGCCCAGCGCGAAGTGGGTGTCGATGTCTTCCGGCACCTTCACAGCCTGTCGCTGCGCTTTCACCTCGAACGGAAAACCGGCGGCCTCTCGCGCATTATGGAGCGCGGGAACAGGTCGATCGATTTCCTCTTCCGCTTTCTTCTCTTCAATATCGGGCCGACGCTCCTCCTCCTCGCCTATGTCACCGTGGTCTTCGCCATCCGCTACGAGCTGGCGCTGTCGGCGATCGCGCTGGTGACGGTGGGGCTCTATTTCTGGTTCACCTTCAGCTCCACCGAGTGGCGGCTCAAGTTTCGCCGCCGGATGAACGAGAAGGACCAGCTCGCCGCCACCCGGTCGGTGGACGCCCTTCTGAACTATGAAACCGTCAAACTCTTCGGTGCAGAGCGGCGCGAGACGAAGCGCTTCTCAAAAGCGCTCGAGGATTATCAGGATGCGGCCATCAGCTCACAGAGGTCTCTCGCCTGGGTGAACATCGGCCAGGCTGCTATCATCAATGCCGGACTGATTGCGGCGCTCGGCCTGACGGCCCAAGGGGTCGCGGCCGGTCGTTACGGCATTGGTGAGCTGACGGGCGTCAGTCTCGTGATGATGCAGCTCTACCAGCCCCTCAACATTCTCGGCTTCGCCTACCGCGAGATCAAGCAATCGCTGATCGACATGGAGAAGATGTTCGACCTGCTCACCATCCGGCCTGAAGTGCAGGACCGTCCCGGTGCGGAAGAGCTCGACGTTACCGAAGGGTCCGTGCACTTCGAGAATGTCCGCTTCGGCTATGGCCGGGACCGGGATGTCCTGCGCGGGATCAGCTTCACTGCCGATGCCGGGAAGAAGACCGCCATCGTCGGGCCTTCGGGTGCCGGCAAGTCGACCATCGCGAGGCTTCTCTTCCGGTTCTATGATGTGACGTCCGGCACGATCTCCATCGGCGGCAAGGACATTCGCGAGGTGACCCAGGACAGCCTGAGGCGTTGCATGGGCGTTGTTCCCCAGGACACGGTGCTGTTCAACGACACGATCGGCTACAATATCGGCTATGCCGATCCGCATGCGGACCAGGCTGCGATCGAGAAAGCCGCCTGGGCGGCGCAGATCCACGACTTCATCGCCTCCCTCCCACAAGGCTACGATACCCTGGTCGGTGAGAGGGGGCTGAAGCTTTCGGGTGGAGAGAAGCAGCGCGTGGCGATCGCCCGCACGATCCTCAAGAACCCCCCGCTTCTCATTCTTGACGAAGCGACCTCGGCCCTCGACAGCGGTACGGAGGCCGGCATCCTCAGTGCGCTGAACGCGATGGCCAGGGGACGGACGTCGATCGTGGTTGCCCACCGGCTGTCGACCATCATCGACGCCGATAAGATCGTCGTCCTGCAAGACGGCCGCGTGGCTGAAACAGGCACGCATGACGAGCTTCTAAGGAAAGACGGTCTTTACGCAAAGCTGTGGATGCAACAGTCTGCAACACGCGAGAGCAGCGCCGAAGGCCCTCTCCTACACGCCTGAATTGCCTGTAACGGAATTCACGAAACTGATTCCGGCGCGATTCTGGCTGTCCGGCTGCAGAATTCGGCGAACTGGAACCTTCCAGCTGTGTTTTCTACCCCAGACAGCACGAAAGGGTTTTGTCATGGGTAAGATTGTAGCTGCCGTAGTCGTCGTCGTTCTGGCGTTCCTCGGATACACCTGGCTTTTCGACACCGACGTCGAAGGCGGTGAGATGCCTGAGGTCGAAGTTCGGGGCGATGTCGAAGCACCTGACGTCGATGTTCGCGGTCCCGAAGTCCGCACCGGCGAAGAAGAGATCACGGTGCCGACCATCGATATCGAGCCTGCCGAAGATGATATGGATGGCGACGAAGACGAATTCATGGACGACGAAGGCATCTCCGACGAGGGCAATGACGGCCCGATCGAAGACGCCGAGACCGTCGACGACGATGGCGACTATCGCCGCTAAGCGAGACCTTGTTCTATAGGGTGAGTGCGTACCGCCGGGCAGCCTTCGGGCTGCCCGGTTTTTTATTGCATCGCCCGCTGAATGTCCGCCTGCAGCTCCGGAAGGACCTCTTCTTCGAACCAGGGGTTCTTCTTCAGCCAGGCGGTATTCCGCCAGCTTGGATGCGGAAGGACGTAAAGCTTCGCGCCGGTTACCGGGTCCGCAGAAAAATGACGCCAATTGCGGACGGTTTCCGTCAGGGTCCTCTTCCGCTCCCGGCGAAGGTGCCATTCCTGCGAATAGGCACCGATAAGAAGCGCCAGCTTCAGCTTGCCTTTAAGGGGCGCCAGCACCCGTTCTCGCCATATGTCGGCGCAGACCTTGGGGGGAGGAAGGTCTCCACCTTTCCCCGTCGTGCCGCTTCCGTCATAGCCGGGAAAACAGAAGGCCATCGGCGCGATGGCAAAACGCCCGCTTTCGTAGAAGGCTTCCTCGTCGACACCCAGCCAGGCCCGCAAGCGGACGCCGGAGGGGTCGAGAAACGGGCGACCGCCCTTATGGGCGAGATTGCCGGGCGCCTGGCTGAAGATTCCGATGCGGGCCGTGGCCGGAAGCTGGAAGACCGGCCGGGCTTCGGGGATGAGACCCTCTCGCTCGCAATGCCGGCAGGATGCGAGCTTCTGGGTGACCGCGGAGAGTTCGCGGTCAGGCGCGGCCAACGGTATCGAGATCGACATCGAGGATTGCCATATGAAAGTCGTAGCTGAGATCCTCGTCCTCGTCGTCACGGCTCAGAACACCGATGAACTCATCAGCGATGTAGACTTCGGCGCTATCGTCCTTATTAGGACGGCTGCGCACTTCCAGGGCCTCGCTGTTGAAGCGGCGGCGGAGGAAGGTTTGAAGCTGGTGGATTTCCTGTTGGTTCATAATGTCTCCCATATGTGGCCGTTCGCCGTGTGACAACGCGCGTGGGCTGTGGCAAATGCCGCGTGAACACTCGACCTAGGGGACAATTACGATGCGCCCAGCAATCGTCGTATTCTGCCTTTCACTCGCCCTCGCCGCATGCGGTGCTGCCGACCGGCAGGAGGCGCAGGAGCCGCAGAGCGGTTTCATCCGCCTTCCCAGCGAAGGCATGGAGATGTCCGCCGCCTACCTGACCTTGGAGCTGGATCGCACCGATCGGCTTGTCGGCGCTGCAGTGGAAGGCATCGCGCGGACCGAGCTTCACACCGTGCGCGAGGTGGAAGGCGTCACCCAGATGCGTCCCATCGAAGCCATCGACGTGCGCCCTGGCGAGCCCCTGGTCCTCGAGCCCGGAGGCCATCACCTCATGCTGATCGGCATCACCGAGCCGCTGGCCGAGGGTGAGGAGCGGAAAGTCACTTTGCGCTTCGAGAACGGCGAGGACGAAGTTCTGGCCCTGCCCGTCCGTGGCCAGAGGGGTCCGTCCCAGCACGAAGGGCACTGAGACCTAGCCGAGTGCCCGCCCGGCTATCGGCCGCAGTTTCTCGACCAGCTGGGGATCGCGGGCCTCCGGCGGCGTGACGATCGCGTAGTCGAGGACGGTCTCGATGCCGTCCGGGCATGGCGTTCGCTCCGCATCCAGACTTTTGGTCAGTTCGGCAACCGTCCGCTGTCCTGCGTCGCGGTTCTGCGCAAGGATCGCAAGCACTGACGCCACATCGACCGCACCGTGATCTTCGTGCCAGCAGTCATAATCCGTCACCATGCCGAGGATCGCGTAGGGGAGCTCGGCCTCCCGCGCCAGCTTGGCTTCGGGCATGGCGGTCATGCCGATGACACTCATGCCCCAGGAGCGGTAAAGTTCGCTCTCGGCCTTGGTAGAGAATTGGGGTCCTTCCATGACGAGGTAGGTGCCGCCGCGGTGCACGGTCGCGCCTGCACGCTCGGCGGCTTGCGCCGCTTCTTCGGTCAGGCGTGAACAGACCGGATGGGCCATCGAGACATGGGCGACGCAGCCCGTGCCGAAGAAGCTCGGCGAGCGCCCCTTGGTGCGGTCGACGAACTGGTCGACGGCCACGAAATGGCCGGGCGCCAACTCCTCGCGGAACGAGCCGCAGGCTGAGAGACTGAGAATATCCGTAGCGCCGAGCATCTTCGCCGCTGCGATGTTGGCGCGGGGGTTCAGCTCGCTCGGCGGGATAGTGTGGCCTCGGCCGTGTCGCGACAGGAACATCACCTTGATGCCATTCAGCTCACCGATGGTCACCGGCGCCGAGGGCCGGCCCCATGGTGTCTCCACGTCGCGCTCGTCCTCGATGGTCAGGCCGGGCATTTCATAGATCCCGGAACCCCCGAAGATAGCCAGACAGGTGGCGCGGTTGGTACTCGGCATAATGAACGTCTCCCTCATATCGGGCGGTGGCATAGCAGTCTTCTTGCGGAAGTGACAGTCAGCCGGAGGAGCCGCCCCGGCCATGAAAAAGCCCCGGCGAAGCAACCTTCACCGGGGCAGAAATCTCACCGGAAACCCAGTGATCAGTGTTCGACGTTGCGCCAGACCTGGCGGTAGGACGCATAGGTGACGCCCGCGAAGATGAAGAGATAGGCCATCACATAGGTGCCCATGCCCTTGCGCTCGTTCAGCTTCGGCTCGGACGCCCATTGCAGGTATTGCACGACGTCGGAAGCGTACTGCTCGATCGTTTCGGGCGAGCCGTCTTCATAGGTGATCATACCGTCGTAGAGCGGCTGCGCCATCTTGAAGGCGCCGCCATAGATGTGCCCGTCGCTCGAGACGTATTGCTCCGGGGTCACCGCACGGACAGCTTCCTCATCGATGTGGCCGTCATGCACGAACTCTTCGCGCATCAAGCTCATCGTGTCGCCCGGATAGTAGGGGTTGTAATACTGGCCCGGCGGAACATCGAGAGCTTCCAGATCCTCTTTCGGATAGCCCGTAAGGAGGCTGTAGATGTAATCCGCGCCCTTCACCCGGCCCTTGACGATGAGGCTCTGATCCGGGGGATAGGCGCCGCCATTGGCGTAGGCCGCCTGCTGCGCATTGGCATAGGGCGACGGCAGATAGTCTGCCGGGATGCCGGGACGTTCGAACATGTCGCCCGCTTCATCGGGGCCGTCGGTAATGGTGTATTCCGCGGCCAGTGACTTGACGATCGGGTTCGCCGCCGGGTCCGAACAATCGGTGCTTTCCGGCAGGCCCAGATCAGCCGGACACTCGTCGAGGTGGAAGGGTGCGCCCTCCTCGCCGAGATGGCGGAACGCGATCAGCTTCATCGAGTGGCAACTTGCACACACCTCTCGATAGACCTGGAACCCCCGCTGCATGGCAGCTTCGTCATAGCGGCCGAACGGCCCGTCCCAGGGCCAGTCGGGCGACTTGTAGGTCTTGGTTTCGCCGCCAGCAGCCAATGCGCTGCCGGAAAGCGTGGCCGCGGAGATGACCGCGGCAGTCAGGATACGCTTCAACATCGTCTCTTACTCCGCAGGAGCCGGGCTGGTGCCGGGGGCCGATACAGGAGCCGGGCTCCGCTCTTTGCCTTTCCTGGCCTTGTCGCTCAGCACGGCTTCGGAAATCGACCGCGGCAGGGGCAGCGGCGTCTCCGTCACCGAAAGGACGGGCAGGATGATCAGGAAGTAGGCGAAATAATAGGCAGTCGCGATCTTGGCGAGGACAACGTACAGGCCCTCCGCCGGTTGCGCACCAAGCCAGCCGAGGAGCACGAAGGCGCCGACGAGGATCCAGAACCACCACTTCGCCACCGGGCGGTAGCGCATGGAGCGCACCTTCGAGCGGTCAAGCCACGGCACGACGAACCAGATCAGGATCGAGCCGAGCATGACCAGCACGCCGCCAAGCTTGGAGTTGATGAAGAGGAAGTTGAAGTCGATCGCCCGCAGCATCGCGTAGAACGGCAGGAAGTACCATTCGGGCACGATATGCGCCGGGGTCACGAGCGGGTCCGCTTCGATGTAGTTGTCCGGGTGGCCGAGGGTGTTCGGCATGTAGAAGACGAAGGCCGCGAAGAGGATCAGGAAGACCACGATCGCGAAGCCATCCTTCACCGTGTAGTACGGATGGAACGGCACCGCGTCTTTCTTGACGTCCTTCACCTCGACGCCCGACGGGTTGTTGTTGCCCGGAACGTGCAGCGCCCAGATGTGCAGGATCACGGCGCCCGCGATCAGGAACGGCATCAGGTAGTGCAGCGCGTAGAAACGGTTCAGGGTCGGGTTGTCCACCGCGAAACCGCCCCAGAGCAGGGTCTTCACCGGCTCGCCGATCAGCGGAACCGCCGAAGCCAGCGAGGTGATCACCGTCGCGCCCCAGAAGCTCATCTGACCCCAGGGAAGCACATAGCCCATGAAGGCGGTGCCCATCATCAGGAGAAAGATGACGACGCCCAAGATCCAGAGGATCTCCCGCGGTTCCTTGTACGAACCGTAGTAGAGCCCCCGCGCGATGTGCGCGTAGACCGCGATGAAGAACATCGACGCGCCGTTGGCGTGGGTGTAACGCATCAGCCAACCATAGTTCACGTCGCGCATGATCTGCTCGACCGACTCGAAGGCGTATTCCGTATGGGCGGTGTAGTGCATCGCCAGCACCACGCCGGTGACGATCTGCACCATCAGGACGACGGCAAGGATGCCGCCGAAGGTGTACCAGTAATTGAGGTTCTTGGGCGTCGGAAAATCGACGAAGCTGTCATAGCCGAGACGCACGACAGGCAGGCGCTTGTCGATCCAGCGCTCGATCCCCGTTCCCGGATTGTAGGTGCTTTGGTGGGACATTGTCTTACCCCAGTCGGATGACGGTGTCGGTGAGGAAGGTCAGCGGCGGCACGGCGAGGTTGTCCGGCGCGGGACCCTTACGAATTCGGCCAAGGCTGTCATAGTGGCTGCCGTGGCAGGGACAGAACCAGCCGCCGAAATCGCCGCGGTTCTCGCCCGAGGCGGTTCCGAGCGGTACGCAGCCGAGGTGGGTGCAAACCCCGGTGACGACGACGAAACCATTCTGGACCACCCGGCCCTCGACATCGGCCGCGGCGCCGGAAGCGTTCGCGTTGCGGGCGTCCTGATCCTTCAAGGCACCCATCGGCGTGGTCGCCTCTTCGGCCAGCTCGGATTCGGTCAGGCGGCGGATGAAGACAGGCTTGCCCTGCCAGATCGTCTTGACGGCCTGGCCTGGTTCGACCGCGGAAATGTCGACTTCCTTGGTCGCCAGGGCGCGAACGGCTGCGTCGGGCGCGAGCTGCGCGACCAGCGGGATCACGATCCCGACCCCGGCCGCGGCAGCGGTGCCGCCAGCCAACAGGTGAATGAAGTCGCGCTTGGTCGGCTCTTCATGCGGATTGGGGGTGACCCAGTCGCCTCGCGGGCGCTGCTCGTTGATCTTGACCCCTTGCGGTTCGGTGGCGTCGGAGGTTGCACTCATTGTCGCAGACAATACCTTCTCGATGTTTTGCGGAGGCGCATAGAACGCGCCCCTGCCAAGGTCCAGAGTGCAGGTGCCCTCTTGCCTTCGTTTTGTCCACGTGCCCAGAGGTCGCGGACCGTGATGAATCTCGCCCTCTATCAGCCGGAGATTGCCGCCAACCTGGGGGCGTCGATCCGTAATTGCGCCTGTTTCGGTGCACGCCTGCACGTTATCGAGCCTTGTGGCTTTCCATGGCGTGACCGTGACATCAGGCGTGTAGCGCTCGACTACGAGGCCGAGGTGATTCGTCACGCCTCATGGGGGTCGTTTCTCGAGAACCTGCCCGGCCGGCTCATCCTGATGACGACCAAAGGCGCCGAGCCCTATGAGCGGATCGCCTACCGGTCGGACGACACCCTTCTTCTAGGCCAGGAAAGCGCAGGCGTACCTGCGGAGATTCATGAGGCAGCCGACCTGCGTGCGGTGATACCTCTGGCGCCCGGAGCGCGGTCGCTGAACGTCGCAACAGCAGGTGCGGTGGTTCTGGCAGAAGCCTCGAGGCAAGCTCGGACGGGGTAGCGGTCCGTCGTTCTTGTGCTGAAGATGACCATATCGTAGCCCATCAGGCTATGTCCGCTGACGATCAGAAAACCGCCGCCGCTGCCTGGTTCCGTGCATTGCAGGAACGCCTCATCGCCGCCTTCGAAGCGCTGGAGGACGCCGGCGACGGTTCCCTCTACGAGGGCATGCCCGCGGGGCGTTTCGAGCTTGAGGAATGGGACCGTGGTCCCGGCGAAGGCGGTGGACGCATGGGTATGCTTCATGGCCGCGTCTTCGAGAAGGCAGGCATTCACTTCTCGAAAGTGCATGGCGAGTTCTCGGAGGAGTTCCGAAAGCAGATCCCCGGCGCCGAGGACGACCCGCGGTTCTGGGCCGCCGGCATCAGCCTGATCGCACATACCCGCAATCCGCATGCGCCTTCAGCCCATATGAACACCCGCTTCGTCGTCACGTCCCGAAGCTGGTTCGGCGGCGGGGGTGACCTGAACCCCATGCTCGACCGCTACCGACTGGATGATCACGAGGACACCCGCGCCTTCCACGGGGCGATGGAGGAGGCCTGCGCTGCCAGCCCGTCCGGCGATTTTGCGCGGTTCAAGACCTGGTGCGACGAGTATTTCTGGCTGCCCCACCGCAACGAGGCCCGCGGAGTTGGGGGCATCTTCTATGATCACCTGAACACAGGCGATCATGACGCTGATTTTGCTCTGACAAAAGCTGTTGGCTCAGCCTTTCTCTCAAGCTACCCTGCCCTCGTCTCCAAGCGCATGAACACGGCTTGGAACGAGGACGACCGCGAGGAACAGATGTTCCGCCGCGGCCGATATGCCGAGTTCAATCTGCTCTATGACCGCGGTACGACCTTCGGCCTCAAGACTGGCGGGAATGTCCGCTCGATCCTGTCGAGCCTGCCGCCGATCGCCACTTGGCGCTGAGGGTCAGTCGACCTCGCCGCGCAGGCCGTTGAAGCCGACGAAGGCGGTGGCCAGCGCGGCAACGAGGGTTGCCCAGACACCCCATGGGGTCGATGCGACACCGCCCGCTTCCATGGCGCCCATGATGCCGTAGCCCGCTGCGCCGAGACCCAGCGCACCGGCTGCGATGACGACGATGCTCGTCACCCGGCCGACAAGCGGCAGCAGCCCGAGGATCGAAAGAACCGCGGCGGCCCCGCCAAGCACCATGGTCCATGCGATGAGCTTCTGCGCAAGTGCGCCCTCGGGCATGCAGGCGGCCGTGGTCGGCAGCTTGAGTTCTGCAACGCAGCCGATGGTCTTGTCGGCAATGGTGATGCCCGTCGCGCCGCTGTCGGTCCATGGACCGAAGCCGGCGAGCGCAATCAGAATAAGCGGAAGAACGATGCGGATCATTTGGAAGTCACCCCTGACTGGTTCTCTCCAATCGTTAACCGATCTTAACCGTCCGTGCTACCGTTCGGTGACGTGTGAATCGCCTCTCGTGTCGTTTCGGCAACATTTTCTGCAGCCTGCACGATACGGTCATGGCGCCCACTGATGGCCTCGCTGAGCGCATCGGCCTCGTTGCGGATATGATCGACGCTGTCCCGCAAGTTCGCGATAGCGTTCTTGAGCGTCGTGAGTTCTTCCAGAAGCACCGGTGATATCCGCGAGCGCGCGGGGTCGTTCGCGGCTTCACGGCCGAACTGGAAGCCCGCTCCCGTGGCAATCGTTGGGAAAGCCGAAGCCCGCCTGCGCGGCTGCGGTGGGCGATCCTTGGGTGTCGCAACGGGCTTGTGCGTGGTCGCTTCCGCTTCGGCAGGCGCTTTGGTGCCGACCTCTTCCTCATCCACCCGCGGCGGTAGCGCGGAAGGGTCGAGCGCGAGGAGCGCCGCTTCAATATCAGATGCGCTGGGCACGCCAGGGACCGCCTCTGCTTCGGGCATGTAGCCCGGAATGTGTCGCGGTTCAATGACCGCCGCGCCGTCGGCGAAGGCAACGGCGTAGGCCTGATCGAAGAGGATGCCTGCGCGGCCCATCAGCCCGCCGCTCTTCTGGCGAAGGGCACGCATGGCTTCGTCCGAACAGCCCAGGGACGGAAGCCCGGAAGCTTCGGTTGCCGCCTCGCAGAACCGTTTGACGGTGCCCGCATCCATCGCTTCGAGCACCACCGTCTCGCCTTCCTCCCAGCCAAGGGGGGCAGACGCGGTGAGGATGAGCGCGATGCCTGTCCCGCCCTGGGACGGGCTTTTCGAAAGCTGTCCCAAAATCTTCAGGACCTCATCGTCCAGGGTCTCCGCATCGAAGATGGCTGCGACCGCGGGACGCTCCGCAAAGGCGCAGTCTTCGACGAAATCGAACAGCGCCTCTTCCGCCGAAGACCCGTCGTCAGCGGTGAGGCCGAAGGCGCCGAGAAGGCTGCCGGCCACATTATCCGCATCGACCGCTTCGGCTTCGAGGGCGGCTGGGGTCAGGCTGTCCTCAGGCTGGCTGCGAAGCCAGAAAAGGACTGAGGTGGCCTTGCCGATGCCGTTCTCGCCCTCGACGATCAAGGGATAATGGTTGCGGGCGAGGGCATCGTTCATCGCAGCCGATGCCGCCTTGAACGAAGGCGCATGGAAGACGAAGCCGCGCTCTCGGGCTTCGTGGAAGGGCGCCTTGTGTTCGTCGAATTGCGCCCCAACCATGTGATCCTCCGTCAGAACTGGTAACGCACGCCGAAGCGTGCCTGGTTCTCCTCGAATTCAAAAACCGTGCCACGGATCAATGAGGCCACCGTGACGTCGTTCTCCAGGTCCCGGCGCAGATGGCTCGCAGATACGGCAGCCGACCAACGACGGCTGATTGTGAAACGCAGGCTGGCGGCGGCGAACTGATCGGTGATGGCGTTGGCCTCTGCACTGCCCAACAGGCTGAAACCGCCTTCCCGCAACTCAATATGGTTAGCGCGGTAGCTGAGAGTGCCTGTCCAGCGGCGTGTGATACGGCGCGATCCGGTTATGGTTGCGCCGATGGTATCTCCACCGAACCCAATGACCTCGACACCGTTATTGTCGTCGAACAACGTAGCATTCGCCGAGACGGTGAAGTTGTTCCGGCCATAACGGCCGTTCAGACTAGCTTGTAAAGTTGTCAGGGGCTGCGCAATGAAGGCACCCCCACCGCTGGAAATAGCCAGGTCATCTAAGATACCAGGCGAAATTTGCTCTATGCGCGTGTCCTCTAAGCTATCGCCCGAATTGTTGAACCGCTCCAGCATGTTCAGAGCAGCTACGTTGAAGAAACGGTTGTTGTTCTGCTGATTCTGGAGTCCGGTATTGAACTGTTTTCGGGCGTTGGCCGTGAGATTAAGACGGGAAGTAAGTCGAAGGTTGACATCCGCATCGACCTGAATACCGCCGAAGCGTTCTCCCACGCTCGCTGTCACGAAGCTGTCGCGATTGGGTAGCCACCGAAAACCAAGCGCGTAATAGATCTGATCGAGCGACTGATCGGAAAAGGCAGGTCCGATGGGTGCTACGTCCGACTCAAACGCGTCAAATGAGCTGTCGATGGTGTCATAACCGAGGGTGCCAAGGAAACTGAAACGGGACGTCATGGCCACGATACCGGTGGCGCCTATGCTGTACTGTTCGACGTGTTGATCAGGCCGGATATCGGACCCTTGCTCGTCGATGAAGCGAGCCATCGTGGTGACTTCTACCATGAGCGGCTCAAAGAGGTAACCCGTTCCGTAGGCTGCCTCGATCTCATGGCTCATACTATTCGATAGGAACTGATCGAACCGGAACGGAGTCACCTCCCCGTCGTTGCCTATCTGAGCGTCCGTGTTCTGATCGAGTACGCCGATCACCGAGGTTCTGTAGCTGAGTGCTACATTCTGGTCATCGGCGAATCTATTCGTGAAACTCGGACCGAAAAACACTCCGCCGGTGATAGCCTGGTTGAAATTCTGGCCCGCGCCACCCCCAGCCGTACCTACAGCGGCGCCGGGTTGTAACTGCTGCTGGCTGACAAAGCCGCCCGCTTCGAGAACGAGCGTTTTGCCAAGAAGGTCGTAGGTCCCGTAGCCGCTCGCATCGGGGTTTATGAAGACATCCTGTATGCCGCGATTGCCGATGGTCGGCGTTGCGCCGGCGTCGATCGCGGCCTGAGGCAGATCGGCGTTGATCCGGTCAGCATTGAGGTCCGCCAGGGTTTCCCCATCAAGGAAGGTGCTGAACGAGACGTTGCCCCTTATCAGCCCGCGGGAACGGCCGCGGTCGAAGGCAGAGAAACCGCTGATGCTGGCGGTTGCGAAGATTTTCTCGTCGGTTTCGAGTTGCACGGAGTCCGTTCGCGGAATCTCTTCGATCTCGAACTGGCCATTGCCGAGGTTGACCAGCACCGGGCGGGTCAGGAAAGTGCCGTCGTCGTTCAGGAAGAAGCGCTCGTAGAAATTGTCGCCGATCTGCGCGAAGTTGTCGGTATAGGTCAGCGCGCCTTCAAGGCTCCACGAGCGGGTCATGAAGTTCGGCTGCGGCTGCCGGCGCCTGGTATCCTGCGCCTCCGTGGCCGGCTCGTTCTGTTCGCGCAACTGCCGGAGCTGCTCGGGCGTCGGCTGCGGCCCGCTGATCTGGGCGAGGGCCGGTCCGATCGCCAGCCAGGGAAGAAGCGCCGCCGATCCGAGCAGCATCGATGTCTTTGGCACGGCCAGCAGCCTCCCTGTCACGCTTGAACGGGCCATCCCAGCCCGCACGCCCTTAGAAAATCGATTCGGGAATCAGGATGACATCACCCGGTGCCAGAGGCACGTCGGCGGTAACGTCGCCAGACCGCATCAGGTCACCGAGGCGCAGGCGGTAGGTCTTTTTATCCTCGCCCCTGCCCCGGATCAGCTTGGCACGGTTGCCCGCCGCAAATTCTGTGAGCCCGCCAACGGCGATCATCACATCGAGAGTGGTCATGCCCGCCTGATAGGGAATGGCCGTGGGCTGCTGCGCCTCGCCGAGGACGCGGACCTGCTGGTCGAAGGTCGATGAGAAATTGCTGACGATAACGGTGACCTGCGGGGTGCGGACATAGTCGCTCAGGACATCCTCGATCGCGGTAGCGAGCTCGGCCGGGGTCTTGCCTGCGGCGACCATGTCGTCGACCAGTGGGGTCGAGATCCGGCCATCGGGCCGCACGCTCACCTCGGAAGAAAGCTCGGGCGCGCGCCAGACGAAGATGTTGAGGCCATCATAGGGGCCGATCACATAATCGGGATAGCTCTGCTCCTGCAGCTCGGCGCCGGTCTGCCCTTCGCTCGGCGGCGGCGGAGCGGTGGTGCAGGCCGCGAGCGCGACCAGCGCGGCGGCGGCCGTGACGGCGCGGATCATCCAGTTCAGCATGGTGGTTCGTTCCCTTCTCGGCGTCCCTGAAGGGGCCGCCCACTTGACCTTTGCAATGCCCATACCTTGCTCTGGCGTGGAGCCCCGCCAAGGCAGGTCAGTCGTCGCGGTGGACCTTCTCCCGCCGCTCATGGCGTTCCTGCGCCTCCAGCGACATGGTCGCCGTGGGCCGGGCTTCCAGCCGTTGCAGCGAAATCGGGTCACCCGTCTCGCTGCAGTAACCGTATTCGCCTTCGTCAATCCGCCTGAGCGCGGCGTCAATCTTCTGAATCAGTTTGCGCTGCCTGTCCCGGGTGCGCAGCTCGAGAGCGTGATCAGTCTCCGAAGCCGCCCGGTCCACTGTGTCGGGCGCGTGCAGGGTCGCGTCCTTCATACCCTCGATGGTGTTCTTGCTCTGCTCGAGAATGTCATTCTTCCAGGCAAGAAGTTTCTTGCGGAAATAGCCCAGCTGCCGTTCGTTCATGAACGGCTCATCCGGACTTGGACGATAGTCGTCATCTGTGACGGACATCCGCCACCTCCCGGTTTGCCCCTGGGTCGCCGGTTGCGGGCGCCCTTTTGGCTGCCATTAGAGTGCGTTCCCGCTCAGGACAACACCACTCGTCCGGTACGACCGAGATTTGCTCACGTCGAAGTTCACAGTTCGTTAAGGGAGAAGCTGACCCCGTCCATAAGTCGTGCTATATCGTTCACGCAGGCACATGGGTATCCGGGGGTTTCTGCATGAAGATTTCTGATCGCGGGCTCGATCTGATCAAGCGTTTCGAAGGTCTCGAACTCGAGGCCTATCAGGATGTCGTGGGCATCTGGACCATCGGATATGGCCATACGTCCATGGCAGGGCCGCCCGACGTGGTGCCTGGCATGGAGATCTCCGAGCGCGAGGCCGAGAAGATCCTCAAGCGCGACCTCCAGCAATATGAAGAGGGCGTCGAGAAGGCGGTGAAGGCCGAGATCACCCAGAACATGTACGATGCGCTGGTCTCGATCACCTACAATATCGGCGTCAGCGCGATGAAGCGGTCGACCTTCATCAAGCGCCTGAACAACAAGCAGTACGAAGCCGCCGCCGAAGCCATGCATTGGTGGAACAAGGCCGGTGGCCGGGTCGTGCAAGGCCTGAAGAACCGCCGCGAGGCCGAAGCGGCGCTGTTCCTCGAAGGCTACATCAATGACAGCGACAGCGCCGGCAATGATCCGCGCGGCGTCCCTGTGGAGGAAAACACACCCCGCCGGGGCAGCCTGCACCAGAGCCGCACGATCGGCGGTGCGGGCCTGGGCGGTGCGGCGGGTTCGGTTGCGGCAGGCTCCGTTCTTCTCGGCGGAAGCGGCGAGGAAGCCGAAGACGGCCAGGAAACATCCGGAAGCACGCCGGACAGGAAAGGCGAGATGCCGGGTGATACCGGCAGCGGCGAACAGGCAGGCGGTGCAGATGGCTCCACCACTGGAAGCCCCGCTGGCGAGGACGGCGGCGGAAGCCATAAGCCCGTTCCTTCCGACAGCGATCCCCTGCCCCCCATCGCGGCCGACATTCCCGACAATCTCAGCGTCGGGGTGCTCCAGGCCAAGGCGGACGATATCTGGCAGGCAATGCAGAAGCCGGAGGGTCAGGACGCGGTCGTTGTCGCGGCAGGCGCGCTCGCCGCATTGGCAGCCGTTTATGTCATGCTCGTGCGGGTGGACGACTGGCGCAATCACAAACGCTGAACGATCAGCGGCGACAAGCGCTGAGCCGATAGCGCTTCAGCGGCAGAGCCAGTCAGCGGGTCGTCGAGACCCACTCCTCGTC
This sequence comes from uncultured Caulobacterales bacterium, assembly GCA_964556115.1. GTDB lineage: Bacteria > Pseudomonadota > Alphaproteobacteria > Caulobacterales > Parvularculaceae > Parvularcula. Next base: position 247,375 of record CAZKVC010000002.1, on the reverse strand, counting down.
TTCCTGGGTCTCGCGCTCGTGGATCAGGAACTCATAATAGCCGCAGCGCTTGCGGTTCGGGAAATCGCGGCAGATTTCCGGCCGCGCCTCGTAGATGCTGCAGCCGCGGGTTTCTGAATCGAGAAAGCGGCAAATCGTGCCGAAATGCTCGTCGGCCTTGTGGCGCAGGACGCGGGGACTTTCCTCGTCGCCCTTCTTGGTGAAGCGCTTCTTCGCTTCGTCCTTGGACAAACCGAAATACGTGCCCAGGCGCTTGATGTCGCCGGGCGTGACCGGGATGTGCTCGTAGGAGCAGCAATAGGCCGGGCACTTCATGCAATCGTAGAGGGTCTTGATCGGGGGCCTCTTTGGGTTCATCCGCTGGTCCCCATATTCTGCTGATCTCCGCATCCGAACGCAAGGAGCCGCCGCCCATGATTCCCCGCTATGCCCGCCAGCCCCTGGTCGATCTCTGGTCCGATGCGAGCAAATACCGCATCTGGTTCGAGATCGAAGCACACGCGGCGGACGCCATGGCGGAGCTCGGCGTCATCCCCAAGGAAGCCGCCGCGAAAGTCGGGGAAGAAGGTCGCAAGGCTGAGTTTTCCGTCGAGCGGATCCATGAGATCGAGGCGGAGACCAAGCACGACGTCATCGCCTTCCTCACGCACTTCGCCGAGTTCGTCGGCGACGAAGCGCGGTTCGTCCACCAGGGCCTGACGAGTTCGGACATTCTCGACACCACCCTCGCGGTGCAACTCGCCCGTGCATCGGACTTCCTGATCGAGGGCGTGGAGCGGGTCCTCGCGGCGCTCGAAAAGCGCGCCTTCGAGCACAAGATGACTGTCACGATCGGCCGTAGCCACGGCATCCATGCCGAGCCGACGACCTTCGGGGTGAAGCTTGCCACCTACTACGCCGAGTTCGACCGGAACCTCCGCCGTCTGAAGACTGCCCGCGAAGAGATCGCGACCTGCGCCCTTTCCGGCGCAGTCGGCACCTTCGCCAATGTCGATCCCCGGGTCGAGGAGCACGTGGCCGGGAAAATGGGCCTCCGCGTCGAGCCCGTCTCGACCCAGGTGATCCCCCGCGACCGCCACGCGGCTTTCTTCGCGGCCCTCGGCGTCATCGCCTCGTCGGTGGAGCGGCTGGCAACGGAGATCCGCCACCTTCAGCGGACGGAAGTTCTGGAGGCGGCGGAGTTTTTCTCTAAGGGGCAGAAGGGCTCATCGGCCATGCCCCACAAGAAGAACCCGATCCTGACCGAGAACCTCACCGGGCTCGCTCGCCTCGTCCGCTCGGCGGTGGTCCCGGCGATGGAGAATGTCGCCCTCTGGCATGAGCGGGACATCAGCCACTCCTCGGTCGAGCGCGGCATCGGCCCCGACGCGACGACCCATCTCGACTTCGCCCTTCATCGGCTGGCAGGCGTCATCGAGAACCTGGTCGTCTTCGAAGACAACATGACGGCGAACCTCAACCAGCTCAGTGGCCTCGTCTTTTCGCAGCGCGTGCTCCTCGCGCTCACCCAGGCCGGGGTCAGCCGCGAGGACGCCTACCGCCTGGTGCAGCGCAACGCTCTCAAGGTCTGGGACGAGAACGGACAGTTCCTCGATCTTCTGAAGGCGGACGGTGAAGTCACCGCCGCGCTCTCCCACGAGAAGATCGAGGCGATGTTCGATATGGATTACCACACCAAGCATGTGGACACGATCTTCGAGCGGGTCTTCGGCAGGGCCTGAAGCGTCTTCTCGACAAGCTTTTGAGACGTCCGGCGAACGCTCTTGCGGGGCGCTGGCTTGCCTTGCCGATACTGGCACTAGATGGCTGGCATGCCTCGCTTTATTCGTGTGATCGATCTTGAGACCACCGGCTCACGCCCCCCTGCCCATACAGTCTGCGAGATCGGCTGGCAGGATGTTGTCGAAACCGCCGATGGCTCCTGGGAGATCGGCGGTGAGAACGGCCAGATCCTGACCGATCCGGAGCGGTCGATCCCCCCGGTCACCCAAGCCGTTCATCATATCACCGACGAGGACGTGAAGGGCTGCCCGCCTTTCCGCAAGGTGGCGAAGGCCGTGCTGCAACCGGGCGGCGACTGCATTGGCCTCGCCGCCCATCGTGTGACGTTCGAGAGCCGCTTCTGCACGCCTGAGCTGACGGGTGGCCTTCCGTGGATATGCACCTGGAAATCGGCGCTGCGGGTCTTTCCCGACAGCCCCTCCTTTTCGAACCAGGTCCTGAAATACTGGCGTCAGCCCGAGGGGCTCGATCGGGAGCGCGCGCTGCCTGTCCACCGGGCCTTCCCCGACGCCTACACGACGGCGTTCCATCTGCGCGACATGCTGCGCATCGAAGGGCCGGACACGCTGATCGACTGGAACGACGAGCCCGGATTGTTGCCGCGCGTGCGCTATGGCGAGCACCGCGGCAGGAAATGGCGTGAGCTCGACGAAGCGGTGCTCATCCAGTTCCTCAAGGGCCGCGACGAGGACCACCGCTTTTCGGCAGGCAAGGAGATGGAGCGGCGGACCGGTCTTCCCATGAAGGAACCGCAGACCGCCCAGCCCCAGCTTTTCTAATCGGCCTACTTCGCCCCAAGGCCGCAGGCAGTGATGCCACCATCGATCCTGAACTCGGAGCCGGTGACGAACTTCGCTTCGTCGGAGGCAAGATAGGTCGCCATCGCCGCGACCTCTTCGGGCTCACCCAGGCGCTTCATCGGGATGTTGCGGGTCAGCGCCTTCTCGCCCTCTTCCTGGCTGCCCTTCAGCGCGATCATCGGATCGAGAATTGCCGTCCGTGTAAAGACGGGATGGATCGAGTTCGCCGTGATCTGCATACCGTTGCGGGCACAGTGAAGGGCGATCGACTTGGTCATCATCGCAACGCCCGCCTTGGCGGTATTGTAGCTGAGGAAGTTGCCGTCCGCCATCAACCCGGCAACGGACGAAATGACGATGACCGAGGCGGGCTGGCTTTCCTTCAGATAGGGCATCGCCGCCTGGGTGCCCAGAAAGACGGCATCCATGTCGATGGCGCAGACCTTGCGGTACATCTCATAGGTCTCGGTCTCGACATTGCCGAAGGAGCCGATGCCCGCATTGTGGACGAGCACATTGATACCGTCCATCTCCTCGGCCGCGGCGGCCAGCGCTGCTTTCCAGGCGAAGGGGTCCGTGACGTCGTGCTCGATCCCGGCAGCGGCGCCGAGCTTCTCGGCTTCCTCGGCCACCTTGTCGACCTGCACATCGGTCAGAACCACATCGGCGCCTTCGGCCATGAACATCCTGCCCATGGCGAGGCCGAGCCCTTGCGCTCCGCCGGTGATGAAAGCCTTCTTCCCGGCCAGTCGCTTGCCCATAGAGTCTCCTCGTCTATTCGTTTCGAAGTGTGCGGCAAGTCAGCCGCGGACGGAATCCATCGCCTCGGAAAGCGCTTTTCTCATCGCCTGACGGATGTCGTCGTCGCTGACATCGTTCTTGGGAAGGTCTTCGCGAAGCTTGCGGAACACGTCGTCATCCCCAGGCTCCTGAAGGTCGGCGCGGATGACCGACTTGGCGTAATCCTCCGCCTCACCGCCCGTCTTGCCGAGCTTCTCCGCGGCCCACAGGCCCACCAGGCGGTCACGCTTGGCCTCGACCTTGAACCTGAGTTCCTGATTGTTCGCGAATTCCGATTCGAAGCTGCGTTCGCGGTCGTCGAAGGTCGTCATGCGGACCTCTCCCTTGCTAATGCGAGGACCAGCCTAGGCCGGTTTCCGCACCCGCGAAAGCGCTTTGCTCGGCAGGGCCAGCCGTGTTACCTGCGCTCGCTCCGGGACGCCGATATGCGGTGTGCGCGCACCCGCGTCCCGCCTTGATTCATCGAAGGAGCGCCTGATGGCTCGCGGCAAGCAGATCTACGAAGGCAAGGCGAAGATCCTCTATGAGGGTCCGGAACCGGGCACCCTCATCCAGTTCTTCAAGGATGACGCGACAGCCTTCAACAACCAGAAACATGCCGTTCTCGAGGGCAAGGGCGTTCTGAACAACCGTATTTCCGAGTTCATCATGCTGGGGCTCGAGCGGATCGGCGTTCCGACCCACTTCATCAAGCGCATCAACATGCGCGAGCAACTGATCCGGCATGTCGAGATCATCCCGCTCGAAGTCGTTGTGCGTAATGTGGCTGCCGGCTCGCTGGCCAAGCGCCTCGGCCTGAAGGAAGGCGACCCCCTGCCCCGCTCGGTGGTTGAGTTCTATTTCAAGGACGACAAGCTGGGCGATCCGATGGTCTCGGAGGACCACATCACCGCCTGGGGCTGGGCGAGCCCGCAGGAGATCGACGACATGATGGCCTACGCGCTGCGCGTGAACGACTATCTGTCGGGTCTTTTCGCGGCGGCCCATATCAGGCTCGTGGACTTCAAGCTGGAGTTCGGGCGGCAGTACGAGAACGAGATGGTCCGCCTGATCCTCGCCGACGAGATCAGCCCCGACAGCTGCCGGCTCTGGGATCTCCAGTCCGGCGAGATCATGGACAAGGACCGGTTCCGCAAGGACCTCGGCAATGTCGTGGAAGGCTACCGCGAGGTCGCAAGGCGGCTCGGAATCCTACGCAATGACGATGAAGGCACCGGCGACAAGTCCGGGCCGAAGCTCGTCAGCTCGAACGGAAAGGCACCCTCATGAAGGTTCGCGTTCTCATCACGCTGAAGAACGGCGTCCTCGACCCGCAGGGCAAGGCGATCGAAGGCGCCCTGCACGGCATGGGGTTCGAGGATGCCAGCCAGGTTCGTCAGGGCAAGCTGATCGAGATGGACATCGCAGGCGCGTCATCGGCTTCGGAAGCCGAAGAGAAGGCGAAAGCGATGTGCGACAAGCTGCTCGCCAACCCGGTGATGGAAAGCTACCGGGTCGAGGTCCTGGACGCAGCCTGAGCCGCGCCTTCCTTGATCAAGGCTCGACCGGAGCGCCGGGGAGGTCCGGCGTCACGTCCGGACGGACATCCGGATTGGTGAGGGGGTCGATCGCATCGGGATCGATGATGCGTGTGTTCGCCAGACGCTCTTCCGGATCGATCTCCGTCTCGGCGTTGAGCGCTTGCATCGCGTCGTTCTCGGCCTGAACGGTCTTCAGCTCTTCGCCGTGCCGGCGGAACAGGCGGTAGGTATCGCGGTACCAGCGGCTGTCCGGGTAGTTGTAACCGAGGACAGCGGCATGCTGCTGCGCCTCGTCCACCAGGCCCAGTTCGAGATAGGCCTCGACGATCCGGTGCAGCGCCTCTTCCGTGTGGCCGGTGGTCTGGTACTTCTCCAGCACGTTGTTGAAGCGGCCAATCGCGGCCACGTGCTGGTTCCGGCGCAGATAATAGCGGCCAACGTCCATCTCCTTACCGGCAAGGTGGTCCTGGGTCAGGTCAAGCTTGAGCTGCGCGTCCCGGGCATAGTCGGTGTTCGGGTAGCGGCGGATGACATCGGTGAGCGCGGCGGCTGCCTCGCGGGTGACCTGCTGGTCGCGGCCGACATCGCGGATACGCTCATAAGAATTCATCGCCCGCAGGTAATAGGCGTAGGCCGCGTCCTTGTTGCCCGGGTGAATGGCGAGGAAGCGTTCGATCGACGCCAGCGAAGCTTCGTAGTCGCGGGTCAGGTATTCGGCATAGGCCGTCATCAGCATCGCCCTGCGGGCCCATGCCGAATAAGGGTGCTGACGCTCGACCTCGGCAAAATAGGCGATGGCGTCGTCATAGCGGCCACGCTCGATGGCCTGAGCGCCGAACTGGTAGAGCTGCTCCACGGGCTGTTCGACATAGGCGAACCGGTCGTTCCCCTCCCCCCGGGACGAACAGGCCGCCAAAAGCAGCCCGAAACTTGCCAGAAAAAGGAAACGCAAACCGGTCGTCATCGTAAAGTGCCCCATGCCGCAAATGCGGCGTCGCCTTGGCGGCCTGTCTAGAAGACCGCTGCCCTGATTGCAAAAGAGAAGGCGTGAAGAGTTCTTAGGCCGTGGCCGCGATCGGACGACGCGCTTCTTCGCGCTCGGCGACCAGCGCATTGGCCAGTGCGGTGTTGAGCGTGTGGCCTGGTTTGTAGGCGGTGATCTTACAGCCCAGCGGTGCGCCCATCAGGTAGAGATCGCCGACCAGGTCCAATGCCTTGTGGCGCACGAACTCGCGCTCCATCCGCAGGCCGCCTTCATTGACGATGCCTTGGTCACCCACGACCACAGCGTTATCGAGCGAGCCGCCCTTGCAAAGGCCGATGGCCTTCAGGGCCTCCACATCGCGCAGGAGGGTGAAGGTCCGCGCCGCTGCCACTTCCTGGCGAATGGTCTCACGGTCGCCCTCGATGACGATGCGCTGGGTTCCGATGGTCGGGTCGTCGAAGTCGATGGTGATGTCGAGCACCACGTCCACCGCCGATCCCTTCGGCAGCGGCTCGGCCGTGGCCCAGCTTCCGCCCTGCGCGACGGTGACCCTACGCCCGGGCGTGACCGCGTCGATGGTCAGGGGCGATACCTTGACGCCGCCCGCGGCCTCGATCGCCTCGATGAAGGGCTGCGATGAGCCGTCGAGGATGGGAACTTCAGGACCGGAGCACGATACGTCGGCATCGGTGATGCCAAGCATGGCGAAGGCCGCCATCAGGTGCTCCACCGTCGAGATCGAGACACCGGCCTCATTGGTCAGGACCGTTCCGAGCTGGGTCTTGGTGACAAGGCCCGGGTCGGCAGGAATTATGCATTCAGAAGCGAGCCGGTCCAGATCGGAACGGATGAACCGGACACCGGCGCCAGCCATGGCGGGCTCGATCACCAGATCGGCCACCACACCCGAATGCAGCCCCACGCCTTGAAGGCGAAGGGTTCGGCGCACGGTCGCGGCAGCCGTCAGGTCGTTGGCCGGTTCGTCAAACATGGATTGTCCCCTAACCCTGATAGGGTGACATATGTATGGCTAACCGGCCTGATCGAAGTGATAGTTTGTTTCCGCCCGTTACAGTTCCTGAAACAACGGTCATTCCACTGTGACGGACTTGGCGAGATTCCTGGGCTGATCGACGTCAGTGCCTTTCAGCACGGCCGTGTGATAGGCGATGAGCTGGATCGGGACCGCATAGAGGAGCGGCGCGAAAAGGCTGTGGGCCTCGGGCATGACGAATGAGCCCGTGAGCGGCTGCTCGCCCTTCGCCCTTTCGATGCCGCTGGCGGTCGAGATCAGGATACACTGCCCGCCCCGCGCCATGACCTCGTGCATGTTCGAGATCGTCTTGTCGAAATGACGGTCGTCGGGCGCAAGGACGATCACCGGGACATGCTCATCGACCAGGGCGATGGGGCCGTGCTTGAGCTCGCCCGCGGCGTAGCCCTCGGCGTGGATATAGCTGATTTCCTTGAGCTTCAGCGCGCCTTCGAGCGCCAGCGGGAAGCTGACGCCACGGCCGAGATAAAGGACATCCCTTGCCGGGACGAGGAGATGGCTGAGCTCCTCGATCGCCTCTTCGCCGGACAGGACTTCGGCCATCAGGCGGGGAATCGTCATGAGTGAGCCGACGAGCCTGCCCTCCTCTTCCTCCGACACATGCCCCCGCGCGCGGCCCGCGGCGACGGCCAGGCAGGCCAGGGTCGCGAGTTGGCAGGTGAAGGCTTTGGTGGACGCGACACCAATTTCCGGACCCGCCTTGATCGGGAAGACCGCTTCGGCTTCGCGGGCCATGGTGCTTTCGGGCACGTTGACCACGGCCCCGGTCAGCACGCCAGCTTCCTTGGCGTCCCGCATTGCCGCGAGCGTGTCCGCTGTCTCGCCGGACTGGCTCACGAACAGCGCCGCGTCACCTTTCCTGTAGGGCACGTCGCGGTAGCGAAGCTCCGAAGCGATATCGATCTCGACGGGAAGCCGTGCGAGGCCTTCGAACCAGTATTTCGCGATCAGGCCCGCAAGGTACGCCGTGCCGCATCCGGAAATGGTCAGACGCTCAGCCTTGGAGAAATCCAGCGCCGTGTCGGGAAGCGCCACGGCCCCGCGGTTGGGGCGCAGGTAGGTCGACAGAGCATGGCCGAGGACATCCGGCTGCTCCGCGATCTCCTTCGCCATGAAATGGCGGTGCCGCCCCTTCCCGATCAGGGCCGCGGAGGCGTCGGAAAGATTGACCTCCCGCTCGACAGTCTCGTTGTCTTCTGTGTAGAGATCGAAACTTTCGCGGCCGACAATGCCCCAGTCGCCGTCCTCGAGATAGACGACCTTTCGGGTGAAAGGCGCCAGAGCGAGGGCGTCGGAGCCAAGGAACATCTCGCCGTCGCCGACGCCGAGCGCAAGCGGGCTGCCCCGGCGGGCGCAGTAGATATGGTCCGCATCTTTAGCGAAAAGGACACAGAGCGCGAACGCCCCTTCAAGCCGGGTGAGGGTCTCGCGGAAGGCTTCCTTCGGTGAGAGGCCGGTCGCAAGGCGGTCCTCGATCAGACGGGTGACAACCTCCGTGTCCGTCTGGCTTTCGAAGTCAAAGCCCTTGTCAGAAAGCTCGGCTTTCAGCTCGGCAAAGTTCTCGATGATGCCGTTATGGACCACCGACACAGCCTCCGCCCCGTGGGGGTGGGCGTTCTCCTCGGTCGGGCGGCCATGGGTAGCCCAGCGGGTGTGCCCGATGCCGATGGCGCCCGGCAGCGGGTTCTCGGAAAGAAGCTGTTCGAGCGCAAAAAGCTTGCCGACACTGCGCCTGCGGCCGATCGCACCTTCGTCGATCGTGGCGACACCGGCGCTGTCGTAACCCCGGTATTCGAGCCGACGCAGTCCCTCCACGATCCGTCCGCTGACGGCCTCACGGCTATTGATCCCGACGATGCCGCACATGTCAGCCTCTTTCTTTCAGTTTGCGGAAGGACAAGGCCCATTCCTTTTTCTCGAACTGTTTGCCCCTGGCGACTGCCAGGGAGTTGTCCGAGACGTCCTTGGTAATGACGGAGCCCGATCCGGTGAAGGCGCCCGCCCCGATCGTGACCGGGGCGACGAGCATGGTATTCGAGCCGATGAAGGCGCCTTCGCCGATCACCGTCTTGTGCTTGCCGTACCCGTCATAATTGCAGGTGATCGTGCCCGCGCCGATATTGCTCTTTGCGCCGATCGTCACGTCGCCAAGATAGGTAAGGTGTCCGGCCTTCACGCCCTTGCCGAGGCTGGCTTTCTTCGTCTCGACGAAATTGCCGACCTTGGCACCTTCGCCAAGAAGCGTGCCTTGGCGGAGGCGCGCGAAGGGTCCGGCTGCGGCGCCCTCTTCGAGCCTTGCCCCTTCGAGATGCGAGAACGCCTTTATTTCGCTGCGGTCCGCCAGCTCGACGCCGGGACCGAAGACCACATGAGGCTCGATGATGCTGTCCTGCCCGATCTTCGTGTCATAGGCAAAATGAACCGTCTGCGGATCGATCATCGTGACGCCATCGAGCATCAGCTCACGGCGGCGGCGGTCCTGAAAGATGCGCTCCGCTACGGCAAGCTCGGCGCGGTTGTTGACACCGAAGACCTCGTCCTCGCTGCCGCTGATAACCGAGGCGCGGTCGCCCGCCTCGATGGCCAGGCCGACGAGGTCGGTGAGGTAGAATTCCTTCTTGGCGTTGTCATTGCCGATCCGCGGCAGGTCCCGGCGCAACGCTTCCATCGAGACGGCCATCACCCCCGAATTGCAAAGCCCGATGGCAAGCTCTTCCGGAGAAGCGTCCTTCGCCTCCACGATCCGCAGGAGGTCCCCGCTCTCGCTCGTGACGAGCCGGCCATAGGGGCCGGGGTCCAAAGGTTCGAAGCCCAGGACCGCCAGCGCCGCGCCGGCCTCAACCTCGGCGATCAGCTTGCGCAGGCTGTCTTCGGTCAGAAGCGGGGTATCGCCATAGAGGATGAGCAGGATGCCCTCGAACCCCTCGACGAGCGGCATGGCCGAGCGAACGGCGTCGCCAGTCCCCTGCGGCGGATCCTGAACGGCGATCCCGGCGTCGGCGTCGAGCGCGGGAAGCGCCGCGCGCACTTTCTCTCCGCCGGCGCCGATCACCACGCCGAGCCGCTCCGCGCCGAGAGCGCGTGCCGTGCGCAAACAATGGCCCAGCATCGGAAGGCGGCCCACCTCGTGCAGCACTTTCGGCGTCCGCGACTTCATGCGGGTCCCGTGCCCCGCCGCAAGCACGATACAGGCAAGACGGCTCATTTCTCGATCCTCGGTGGCAATCGCGGTGTGACGCGCCTAACGGCTTTTGCCTTAAGCGGAAGCTCACAAGCTGTGAATGCTTGCAACAGCCGGCCGGTAGGCGATGGCGAAGGAGAGGACAATGGCGCGACTGGACGGATGGGTCTGCATTTTCGATCTCGACGGCACGCTGGTGGACAGCGCGCCGGACCTGACGGCGACCCTCAACCGTCTTCTCATCCGCGAGGGCCTGCTACCTCTGGACCCGGCCGAGGTGCGTCCGCTGGTTGGCGACGGGGCGCGGGTCATGCTGACCCTCGGCTTCGAGCAGCAGGGTCGCCGCTTCCCCGAAGGTGCTGCGGGGGACGCACTCGTGGCAGATTATATCGAAGACTACAAAAGCAGGATCAGCGAAACGTCGGCCGTGTTCGATGCCTGCGAGAACTGCCTGGATCAGCTTCGCGCTGAAGGTGCAAGGCTGGCGGTCTGCACCAACAAGCTCGAATCCCTGTCCAAGCCGCTGCTGGCCGATCTCGGCCTGAGCAGTTATTTCGAGCTGGTGGTCTCCGCCGACAGCCTGCCGGAGAAGAAACCATCGCCTTTGCCGCTGCAACACATCCTCAAGACGCTCGGCTGCGCCTCGGGCGTGATGATCGGCGATACGGCAACCGACCTGCTGGCGGCGAAGGCAGCGGCGATGCCGTGCCTTCTCGCCAGCTTCGGTTACGGCGCGAACGACCCGCGGACCCAAGAGGCCCGGCGTTTCGACCACTACGACGAGCTGCTGCAGAGCATCGTCGACCTCACGGAACAAAGCCGTCAGGCGTAGTGTTCATTCCGTCGCGGCATACCGTTTACCATGTCGCTTCGGACGTCATAGCGCGAAGACCGCATGGTCGAGACAAAGCCTTCCTGGACGAGTTTCACGTCCACGTCGAAGCCTTGTTTCTTCCAGTAATCGCGAATGAGAGCCTGTAGGCGTGATGCGCCTTCGTTTGAGCAGAAATCGGACATAGCCCGTGCCTCCCTATCAGACAGGGAGTTTCATATCCGCTCATCCACCAATTTGTCCATGAAAAACTTACTAAGACCTTAAGGTGTCAGGAAGTAACGACAAGGCTGGAACAGCAGAAATTACAGCGTTTATCCGAGAGATAACAGTATAACATCATCATTTCATCCCGGCAGAAAATGTTCAACTTGGCGTGATTTGGTGTGGGAAAGATGGCCGCACTCGTCAAACGTGTGGCGGGACTGAGCGGTTTGCGGATCGAGCGGCCAAGGCTAGAGGACTGACATGACGCGAAGCGGACAGTTCTCCTTCACCCACATGCACCAGACAGGCCGCAAGCTCAGCTTCGGCTTCTCCTGCAGCCGCTTCGGCGCGTTCGAGGAGACGGTGACGCTCTCTTCGGAGGGCGCGGTCCCCGGCGCGCTTCTCGCCCTTCTTCACGTCGCCCTGGGCGTGAGCACCTATAAAACTGCTGCGGCGGGCACCGTCGTGTTCCCCGCCCTACCGGCCGCGGGGCGGGCCATGGCCGAAGCCCTCTATACGGATGGTCTCGCGGAATTCTTCGTCAGGGCCGGTCTTCCTTTCCCGCCGCAAACCCGGTTCGAAGGCGATATACTCCCGGCAGCCGCCGCGCCGGGGCCCTCTTCTGCCGGAAGCCACGCCCCGATCGTCGCCTTCGGCGGCGGCAAGGACAGCTATGTCGCCGGGGCCATCGTCGAGAAGGCGACCGGGCTCAAGCCGCAATACGCCTCGGTCGTGATGGCGGATAAGGTGGCCGAGGTCCTGACCAGGACCGCACCCTCCCCGCTCCTCTTTGTCTACCGAAGCCTCGATCCGAAACTTCTTGCGCTGAAGGACGGCTTCACCGGCCATGTCCCGATCACCGCCATCAACATGCTGGTCCTGACGATCGAAGGCTTTCTGCGCGGTGCACCGCACATCCTGTTTGCCAATGAGCGCTCGGCCGACGAGCCGACCATGATGACCGAGACCGGCCCGGCCAATCATCAATACTCGAAATCTTCTACCTTCGAGGAGATCCTGCGCCGTGCCGTCGCCGAAAGCGCGCCGGAAGCGCCGCCGGTCTATTCGGTTCTCCGGCCATTCTCGGAACTCTGGATCGGTGCCCAGTTCGCCGCGCTGACCTCAGCTTTCCCCCGCTTCACGAGCTGCAACCGCAACTTCCGCCTCGCCGGAGATGCCGACAAGAGGTGGTGCGGCGCATGCGCGAAATGCGCCTTCACCTCCCTCATTCTCGCGCCTTGCCTGAGCGATCAGGATGTCCGCACGATCTTCGGGCGCAACATGCTCGACCTCGAAGCGCTGCAGCCATTCTACGAGGAACTTCTGGGCCTCGCCGACAAAAAGCCCTGGGACTGCGTCGGAACGATCGCAGAATGCCAGGCCGCCCTCCACCTTGCCAGGGACAAGGCACCCTTCGCCGACAGTCTCGCCGTCAGGACCTGGTATCCCGAACTCCGCCGGACGAAGAGCGAGATGGAGCTGATCCAGCAGGGCCTCGATGCGATGCTGCCTGAAGCCCGGGGCGCCCTGCCACGGGAGTATCATGACGCGGCGCTTGAGCTTTGATGGACCGGGTTCTTCTGCACGGGACGGGGGTGGAAGCCGTAGCGGCCGCCGATCATTTCAGCGGTGCGAAGAATACAGAGCTGCGCTGCTTCGACGATAGCGGCGGCTCGATCGAAGGTGTCCCACCGATTGGCCGGGCAGACGTCCCTGCCTTCATTGAAGGGGCGCTCTACCTGCGCTCGCCAGGTGTTCCGCCAACGAACGAAATCGTTCTCATGGGTACAGGGAAGGCCGCGATGGCGACCACGCCAACCGGCTATTGGCTCGTGGAACATGCCCCGGCTGAAACAATCACCGTCACGGGAACCAAGGGAAAAAGCACGACCACGGCGCTTCTTGCGGAGCTGCTGCGTTCTTGCGGCCTGTCCTCGACCGCCTACGGCAATATTGGAGCTCCCGTCCTGTCTTCGAAGCTAGCGGACGAGCGGTGCCCGGTCGTCGAGGTCTCATCCTATATGATGCATGACCTTCCCTCTGCGGACCATTTCCACCTCATTACCAATCTTTACAAGGATCACGTTCATTGGCACGGTACGGTGGATGCCTATCACCGCGCAAAGCTCAAACCGTTTCTTAGGGCGGGGCCCGCCGAGGGCGCAGCGCCGCGGTCGGTCATTGCACGCTACGGCTTGCCCGCATCCTGCCGCGCCGTCGAGGACCTGGTATCCGGGCAACATGACATGCTGGCCCTGGATGGGCACAGCGTCGATCTCGGTCCGGCCGATCAGGGTTTCCGCGAAGGGCCACGGCGGTCATGCCTCGAAGCGGCCCTTGCGATTGCGCGTTTCCTCGTGCGGCCATCGGAATTGGCTGAGGCCGCAAGCACACTGACAGCAAACTATCGCGGCCTTCCGTCCCGGCAATACACCGTACACAGTCACGATGGCAGGCTATGGATCGACGATGCCCTCGCGACCGTGCCCGAAGCGACGCTCGCTGCGCTGCGCCGGTTCGAAGTAAGACCGACTGTGCTGCTTCTGGGCGGCGGCGACCGGGGGCAGCTCTTCGGGGATCTTCAAGCCTACTGCGCGGCGCGAAGCGACCTCACCGTCATCGCCTTCGATCCGGCTGGCGACCGGTTCGCCGCCGCCGATCGCAGAACGGAAGGGTTCGAGGAAGCCATTCGCTTGGGCGCGGATCTATGCCCTGAAGGAGGCGTCCTTCTCTTCTCGCCCTCGGCGCCGTCCCATCCGCCGTTCACTTCCTACAAGGAGCGCGCGGCCCTGTTCGCGAAGTTCGCCTCGGAAGCCTAGACGTCCTGCGCCCCTTCGATCGGCGCATCGGGGTCAGAGGCCCACTGCGTCCAGGACCCATCGTAAAGACGCAGCTCGGTATAGCCGGCCTCCCGCAGCGCGAGTTCCACAAGAGCGGCAGCGACCCCGGAGCCGCAGGTCGTAACGATCGGCCTCTCCTTGTGCAGACCTTTTTGCCGGAAGAGTTTTTCGAGTTCGGCAGGCGGACGCAAGGCGCCCTTCAAGAGAACCTCGGAGGCCGGTAAGTTGATCGCGCCCGGCATGTGCCCAGAGGTAAGACCGGGCCTCGGCTCGGGCGCCGTGCCTTCGAAGCGTGGCCCGGGACGGACGTCGACGATCTGCGCCCGCCTTTCGTGCACAATGGCTTTCATCTCCTCATGCGTAACCCGCCGCTGTTCGTCGAATACGGGTTCAAACGCAGTCCGTTCGAAGCTGGTCAGATCGTCCGTCACCGGACCGCCCGCCGCCTGCCAGGCGGGAAGTCCGCCGTTCAGGAGGCTGACATCCGTCATCCCGAAAAGCTCGAAGGTCCAGACAACCCGCGGCGCTGATCGCACGCCTTCCGTATCATAGACGACAACCGGCGTATCGCGCTCGAGCCCCGCCACACTCGCCCAGTCTATGAAGGCCGCCTGCGGCGGAAGCATGTGCGGCAGGTCCGTCGTTCTGTCGCAGACCGTGTCGATGGGAAAATGCACCGCACCGGGAATATGCGCCTTTGCGAAAGCGTCCTTTCCCGCCCCCTTCTTGCCGAGCATCCAGCTAGCGTCGACGAAGCGGTAGCGCAGCCAATCGCCTTGCAGCAGTTCGGCTGCAGCTTTGAGGCGGGACATGGTTCGGGTCAGGTCTTGTCGCCGAGAGCGAGGCGGAGGCTGGCGCCCGTCACGGCCCGGGCCGCGTCCGACAGGAGGAAGGCGACCGCATCGGCTGCGGCTTCGGGAGTGACCCAATCCGACCTGTCCGCATCCGGCATATCCTTACGGTTGGTCGGCGTGTCGAGGATGGTCGGAAGCACCGCATTGACCCGGACCGGCCTGCCGCTCAACTCGTCGGCGAGGCTTTCGGTCAGGGCACGGACCCCTGCCTTGGAGGCGGCGTATGGGGCCATCCCGGCGCCCGGCACGGCAGCCGCTGCCGCGCCGACATTCACGATGGACCCGCCCGGCTCGATATGGGGAAGGACGGCATGGCAGGAGACGGCCGCGCTGCGCAGGTTCATCTGGTACATGCGGTCGAAACTGGCTGGCGAGCCCTCCACCATCAGCTCCCAGAGGAAACCGCCTGCGATATTGGCGAGGCCGGAAATGGGTCCGTGCTTCTCCCCGATCTCGGTATAACAGCGCTGGACTGCCGCTTCATCGGTGAGGTCGATACCGCCGAAACCGCCGGGAACGTTCGGCGCAAGATCGACGCCGACGGCTTTCTGGCCTTCCGCCTCGAGGGCCGAGAGAACGGCCTTGCCGAGGATGCCGGCCGCTCCGGTCACGATGATGGTGCCCATGGTGTTTCTCCCGTTTTCGGGAGGGTTTCGGGGAGGTGCCACCAAGGGTCAAGCCTGCCGGGCACGGGGAGAGCGGCCCGGCCCCACTCCGCCACTCCTTCTCAGAAGCCGTATTTGGCTGAGAACTGCACCTTGTTCATGGCGCCGTCGAGGCCGTTTTCGAGCTCTCGGTCGGCACGGATCAGTTCCATGCCGAGGTCGATATTGGGGGTCAGGGAATGGATCAGGTTGGCGTGTACTGAAGAGACGGTGTCAGTCACGTCTCCACTTGTCAGCATGACCGGGTTGTCGGCGTTGAAATAACCCAAGGTGAGGTTGGAGCGCCAGGATGGCGACCAGAGGTGCTGCAGCGAGACGAAGCCTGACAGGGTGCTGATCGTCTCGAGATTTCCTCCGGGGCCGATCGCGGCATCGTTGACGGTGTTGACCCCGATGTAGCGGCCGACCCCGTCCCCGTACGAGGCCATGAAGCGCAGTTCGTCGCTCTGCGTGAGCTTGAGCAGTCCAGACCCGCTGATCCCCCACCCAAGGGCGGTGTCTTCGTCCGCGCCCGTCAGCTCGTCCGTCGCCCTCAGTTGGCGGACGATGCTGGCGAGGGTCAGATGGCCGTAGTCTCCCCGGGCGTTATACCTCACCACCAAGTCGGGCAGTTTGTCCTGGCCTTCCAGCTGCGCGCGTCCGCCGGTCGCCGTGGTGATGAGCGTTTCGGGCTGTTCGAGCGCCACCTGCAGGCCGCCGCGCGTGTAGCGGATCATCGGCTGGCGATTGAAGACCGTACCTTCGGCAGGGCCGATGAAATCCAGATTGTCAGGCAGCGCGACGACATCCTGGAAGGTCGACCAAGTCTGGCCGATCAGCCAGTTGTCGATCGTCAGGAAGGCATGCCGCATACGCGGAAGATAGGAATTCGAGACCCGTTCGTTCTCGAATGGCTGGTTGGTGACGAGAAAATCGAACTCGATCTTGCCGCCGATCTCGTGGCCGTTCATGTTCGACTTCATTCCGAAGAAGAAGCGCGTCTCCCTCGGGTTGAAATCGAAGACGGGATCCGAACCCTCACCCCCGACCGGCACGAGGGAGGGGATGTAGAAATCCCGCGCGAGGGCATTGCTGGGAACCTCGCCGCCAGTGAACTCCGTCACCGAGGCGTCGACCTTCACGTAGCCGCCGAACAGGACCTCTGTCGAACCTGAGCGGAAGCCTTCCGGCCTGTCTGCGAGAAGGACTTCCGGAGCGACTTCGCCAAAGCCCTTGGTTGCGGTCAGGGGCGGCTCTGCGGGCGGTGCGGTTTCGCGCGCCTGGATGACGGCAACGGCCTTGCGGAGGTCATCCGCCTCGCTCTCGGAAAGCTGCTCGTCTCTCTCTTCCAGCCGTTCGAGAATACGGTCGAGCTTGGCCTCGAGGGCATCAACCCGGTCTTCGAGATTTTGGTCCTGGGCCGCGGCCGAGCTCAGCGCCAGGCTCGAAGCGGCGGCGAGAAGGCTAAGGCGCGAAATCACTTTCCTGGGCATGAGCAAGGTTCCTCCCGATGATGTTTTGCCGGGAACTATCGCCAGAATGTCGCAGGGCGGATATTAGCGGTTGGTCGAACCGACCTTGGTCGAATTGCCGAAGAGCGGTCCCTGGCCGATCATTCTTCCTGCGCCACGAGCACCGGAGGACCGATCATGGCCTATGACGCCGACACCGCCGTTCCGACCCAGGTAACCACCCGCCGGGCCAGTCCCGCCGACAGGAACCGTTTCTGGCTCGAGCAAGCCGCTGCCCTCACCTGGGACCGCTTTCCCTCGAAGGCATCAGACTCGTCCTTCCGAAAGGAAGATTTCCGGATCAAATGGTTCGAGGACGGTGTTCTCAACGCCAGCGTCCAGTGTCTCGACCGCCACCTCGCCGACAAGGCCGAGAAGACAGCGCTGATCTTCGAGGGGGACGACCCTTCGGTCAGCCGCCATGTCAGCTATCGCGAGGCTTATGAGAATGTCTGCCGTATGGCGAACATCCTCAAGGCGCGCGGCATCACCAAGGGCGACCGGGTGGTTCTCTACCTGCCCATGGTGTCCGAAGCGGTCTTCGCCATGCTGGCATGCGCCAGGATCGGGGCCATTCACTCGGTTGTCTTTGGCGGGTTCTCTCCCGACGCCCTTGCAAGCCGGATCGACGATTGCGGCGCCGCCGCGGTCATCACCGCCGACGAAGGGCGCAGGGGCGGCAAGACAGTGCCCCTCAAGGCCAATGTCGACGCCGCGTTGGAACGGGCCGAGACGTCCGTGAAGTTCGTCCTGACGATCGAAGTCACCGGCAGCGAGACCAAGACCGTTCCTGGCCGCGACTTCTACTGGAACGAAGAACGCGACGAGGTCGCGCCCACCTGCGCTCCAGAGCCGATGCAGGCGGAAGATCCGCTTTTCATTCTCTATACGTCGGGCTCTACCGGCAAGCCGAAGGGTGTGGTCCACACCACCGGCGGATACCTCGTCTATGCGAGCTACACTCACCGGACGGTTTTCGACCTTCAGCCCGATGATGTTTTCTGGTGCACCGCCGATATCGGCTGGATCACAGGGCACAGCTACATCACCTACGGGCCGATGGCAAACGGTGCGACCCAGGTCCTGTTCGAAGGCGTCCCCTCCTATCCCAACGCAAGCCGGATGTGGCAGGTCGTCGAGAAGCACAAGGTGTCGATCCTCTACACCGCCCCGACGGCCATCCGTGCACTGATGCGTGAGGGCGATGACTACGTCTCGCCTTGCGACCGCAGCTCGCTTCGGCTTCTTGGCTCGGTCGGTGAACCGATCAATCCCGAAGCCTGGCGCTGGTACCATAAAATTGCAGGCGAGGGCCGCTGCCCGATTGTCGACACATGGTGGCAGACCGAAACAGGGGGCTGCCTCATCAGCCCCCTGCCGAGCGATGCGATGACGAAGCCCGGCGCCGCGACCAAGCCGCTGCCCGGCATCATGCCCGCGCTTCTCGACAATGAAGGCAAGCTGATCGAGGGCGCAGCGGAAGGCAATCTCGTCCTCACCGAAAGCTGGCCGGGCCAGGCGCGAACCGTCTGGGGCGACCATGAGCGCTTCTTCGACACCTATTTCTCGACCTATCCCGGCACCTATTTCACCGGCGATGGCGCGAAGCGTGACGAGGACGGCGACTACTGGATCACCGGACGGGTCGACGATGTCCTCAATGTCAGCGGGCACCGCATGGGCACCGCCGAGATCGAGAGTGCCCTTGTCGCGCACCCGGCAGTCGCTGAAGCAGCGGTGGTCGGCTACCCTCACGATGTGAAGGGTCAGGGCGTGCACTGCTACGTCATCCTGAAACAGGGGGCGGAGGCCAACGACGCCCTTGCCAAGACTCTCCGGGCGCATGTCCGACACGAGATCGGGCCGGTGGCGACCCCTGACAGGGTGCAGCTCACCCCCGGCCTTCCCAAGACCCGGTCGGGCAAGATCATGCGCCGCATCCTGCGCAAGATCGCCGAAGGCGCGCCGGACCAGCTTGGCGACACCTCGACACTGGCCGACCCTTCGGTAGTGGACAGTCTGGTGGCGGGAGCGGCACACTACACGCCAGGGACGTGATTCATGCCAGCACCCATCGTCGTGGCCGATGATCATCCGCTTTTCCGCACCGCCCTTCTGCAGGCGGTGCGAAAGGCTGCGCCGGACAGGCAGATCGTCGAACGTGAGACCTTGCGCGGCGCCATCGCGGCGTTGGCGGAAGGCCCGGTCGGGCTTCTGACCCTCGACCTTCACATGCCGGACAGCCAGGGCCTTGCGGGCCTTCTCGAAGTGCGCAGCCGCTTTCCCGCGGTTCCGGTGGTCGTTGTCTCCGGCGATGTCGCCCCGCAGATCGGCTCCCGCGCCGCCAGCCTCGGCGCCTCGGGTTTCGTGCCCAAGGCATCCGAACTCAGCGCTATCCGCGAGGCGATCGAATCGGTCCTGGACGGCGGGACCTGGTTTCCCGAGGAGCCGGAGGAGATCGAGGACGACCGCGCCCTGCGCAGCCTCACTCCGGCGCAGCTCAAGGTGCTGCTGCATGTGCGCGACGGGCTTCTGAACAAGCAGATCGCCTATGAGATGAGCATCTCCGAAGCGACGGTCAAAGCGCATATGACCGCCGTGATGCAGAAGATCGGCGTACAGACGAGAACACAGGCTGCGCTGCTTGCGCGCTCCCTCGACGTTACGCCTTCCGACCGTTCAGAAGACTGACGCTCAGCGCCCGCAAGGAAGCCGGCTCCACTGGCTTGGGCAGGATCGGAACGCCTCTTTGCGCAATCGCCGCATCGGTTTCGGGCGAGCGGCTGGCGGTCACGACGATGGCCGGACAGTCAGCCCCCCGCTCCTTGCGGAAGAAGTCCAGAACATCGAGGCCGGTCTCGTCCCCGTCCAACTGGTAGTCGAGGATCAGAAGATCCGGTGACGGAGCACCGTTTGTGAAGGCGGTCCTGACGGCGGCCACGCTGCTGTGGGCGTCGGTTTTCGCGCCCCACCGCTCGAAGCGGCTCCGAAGGGCTTCGAGAACGGCGCTGTCATTGTCGACGCAGAGAACGCGCTGCCCTGCCATGTCGGGCTGCGCTCCTCGCGAGGCGGGCCGCCTCTCCTCCTCCATAAGGACCTTCGGCAGGTAGACTCGGAAGATTGTGCCCCGTCCCGGCACCGAGGACACCTCGATCTCATGCTCGAGGAGCTGGGCCACCCGGCGCACCGTCGCGAGGCCGAGCCCAGCGCCTTCCACGTCGCGGTCGCGCTGCAACCTCGAAAACTCGTCGAAGATCAGGGGGATCTCCTCGCTCGACAGCCCGCGCCCGGTGTCGACGACTTCCAGCACGACTTCCATTCCCCTCGGCCGGACACCGATGAGGATGCCGCCTTCGTCGGTGTACCGAACGGCATTGCTGACGAGGTTCTGGAGCGCCGAGCGCAGGAGCCCGGGGTCGGTATAGGCCGCCAGCGATGTCGCAACTGCCTTCAACCGCAGGTCCTTGACCGCTGCACTGGGCGCAAACTCGTCGGCGATACCGGCGAGGAAGGGCCCGAGAGCGAGGGCCTTCTTCTTCGGGTCGACCCCGCCCGCTTCGAGCTTTGACAGGTTGAGAAGCGAGCGCAGCAGCGTATCGGCGGACACGATCGCCGCCCCGATCTTTCGCGCCATCGCCTGGTCGTCCGTCTCCTCCGGAAGACTGTCTTCGAGGGTCGAGGCGAAAAGGCGCGCGGCGTTAAGCGGCTGAAGCACGTCATGGCTCGCCGCCGCGAGAAAGCGGGTTTTCGACCTGTTCGCGGTCTCTGCTTCCTTCCGCGCCTTGTCGGCTTCCTCATTGGCCGACTGAAGCTGCGCCGTGCGGCTGACGACCCGCGCTTCGAGGGTCCGGTTGGCCTCTTCGAGCGCCGCCTGCGCCGCGCGCCTTTTCGAGATGTCCTGATAGAAGCCGAAAAAGCCCAGCACCGTCCCGCCTTCGGTGGTCTGCGGCACATAGGTGACCTGCCACGTCGTCTTGCCGCCGATCTCTGCGGGACCGAGAACGAAGCGCTGGGTCTCGCCGCGCAAGACACCGGCAACCGAAGGCTCGCGAAGCGCATACCGTTCACCCAGCACCTGTCGAAGAGAGCGTCCGGTCAGGTCCTGCTCTTCCGCGCTGGCCATTCTGGCATAGGCCTTGTTGTGAAAGCGGATGGTCTCGCCGGGGTCACTGAAGGCGATCGGGAAAGGAATATTGTCCGTGTAGAACCTCGTCGCCCGCTCGCTCTCCGCCAGGGCCGCCTCGGCCTCGCGGTACTCCGTGACGTCGAAGAACGAAGTGACATAGCCGCCCCCAGGCACCGGGCGGCCCTGCAAACGGAGAATCCTTCCGTCACGCAGGATGGTCTCGGAGTTGTGGACCTTGCCATCCTGAAGGCCGGCCACCCGCTTGGCGATTTCGGCCTCGGTCAGGTCAGGCCGGTTGTGACGGAAAAGCTCGGCGACATGGGTGCCGACGGCCAGGAGCTGGGGCGGATAGCGGAAAAGATCCGTATAAGCTTTGTTCCACGCCACGAGGCGCGCGTCCTTGTCGATCACCGACACCCCTTCGGCGAGGTTGTCGAGGGTCGCGGAGAGAAGCTCCTGGCTGAAGCGAAGCTCGCGGGACGCTTCGCCCATCAGGACCAGGACCTCGCCCGCATCGACCCTGCCGGGAACGAGAAGCCGGTTGAGGAGGATATGCGCCGAGGCGTTTCCAAGGACGCGGCTGAGCTTGGCTTCGGCCGCAGCTACGAGCGTCCCGTCGGCGAAGCCTTCCGCAGCGGGCCCGTGCAGGCGGAGGAGCTGCTGAGTATCTTCCTCGCCGATGATACGGGTCAATAGCGCCTCGAGATCGCGAAGGCGCACTTGC
The DNA here is from genome assembly GCA_964556115.1 of uncultured Caulobacterales bacterium. GTDB lineage: Bacteria > Pseudomonadota > Alphaproteobacteria > Caulobacterales > Parvularculaceae > Parvularcula. The sequence continues at coordinate 225,514 of CAZKVC010000002.1, read as the reverse complement.
CCCGAAACCTGCCTTGCCGCGCCCATTGCGGCGAAGTGCGCGGCCTCTTCCTTGGTGGACAGCGCTGCCGGCGAGATCGCCGCGACCGCGACCATGACGCCGGTGTTCATCAGAAGGCTGAGAACCGTCCCGCGGGTGAAATCGTCGGAGAGGAACGGGAAGATTGCAGCAGCTATGCGGCTGACGTCGATCAGGCTGCCGGCAAAAAAGGCCGGCGCGAGAACAAAACCGATCCACCCCGCCATCCCGGCGATCAGCGCCAGGAACGCCGCGCGCTCGTCGATCCGGGTGACGAAAAGCGTCGCCACGAGAAGCGGCGCGAGCTGCCCGGCCCCGGCGAAGGCGACCACACCGAGCTCGGCCAGCAAAGCTCCGCCGGGTACAATCAGTGCAAAGAGCGCTGCCAGGCAGATCAGAACGCAGAGGGAAAGACGCCGGATGGTCAGGGCGTAGCCGAAGGCTTCGGTCCCCTCCTTCCTCGACAGGGCAGGCAGGACGAGATCGCTCGCCACCATGGTGCTCAGGGCCACCCCTGCGACGATGACCATGCCCGCGGCAGCCGCGAACCCTCCGGTGAAGGCGATGAGCGTCAGGACATCGAGGCCCAGGGCCTGTGGGACCGCCAGCACCAGAAGGTCCGGCTCGGCTTCGGCCTGGAGGGCATTGCCCGCACCCACGAGGGGCGGCACGAGAAGGGCGAAGAGCGCGAAGTAGAGAACCGCGAGCGGCGCAGCCTTCCGGACCACGCGCTGCCCTTCGGGCTCGACCACCGTCATGTGAAACTGCCGCGGCAGACAGAGCATCATGAAGCCCGACAGGAGGGTGAGAAGGACAAAGCGGTCCGCCTGAAAACTTTCGCCAAGGCCGGGAAGGACGAAACTGCCCTGCCCCCCGGCCAGCCCCGCGCCGATGATGGCCACGGCGGCAAAAGCGAGGAGCTTGAAGCCGCTGTCGAAAGCCATGGCGCTGACGAGGCCCGGATTGGCGTGGGTCACATCGCGGTTGCGGGTCCCGAAGACGAGGCCGAAGCCCGCCAGCACCAGCGCCACCGTCAGGATCAGCAGCGGCGGGCGGGTGCTTCCCGCGCCGGTCAGATGCGCGAAGGTCGAGGACACGGCGATCAGCTGCAGCGCGATATAGGGAATGCTGACGACCACCAGGGTCACGGTCACCAGCGCGGCCAGGCGCCCCGACCGGCCAAAGCGCCGGGAGAGCATGTCGGGAAGCGAGGTTGCGCCGTGGCCCTTGCCCAGGGCGACCGCTCTTTCGATCAATGGCAGGCCGATGGTGAAGGCCAGGATCGGCCCCAGATAGATGGGCAGGTAGTCCCAACCCGTCCGTACGGCTGTGCCCACGGCCCCGTAGAAGGTCCAGGAGGTGCAATAGACCCCGATCGACAGGGCGGTCAGGAGCACCGCGCCGCGCCCGCCGAAGCGACGCTTGCGCGCGAGCCAGCCGACAGCGAACAACGCCGCGGCGTAGACGACCAGTCCGGCACCGACGGTTATCGTCGGCATAGCGCCCTCCCTATCGGGCTTATCGTTATGGGCCCGGAGTGTTCACCGAACCCTGGGCCTTGTAAAGTTCGGCCCCCTGCGACAGCAAAAGGCGGCGCCGAAGCGCCGCCTTTCTCGTTTTTTTGACGCGTGCCTTTTTGCCTTAGTGGCTGTGGGCGGCTCCGGCACCGGAGGGAACCCTGATCCGCTCGACCATTTCCTTGACGCTGTCGGGCGTCTTGGCAGTGAAAGACGCGACACCGAAGGCGACGGCGAAGTTCACCAGCATGCCGACCGCGCCGATGCCTTCCGGCGAGATCCCGAAGAGCCATGTGTCCGCCGTGTTCGGAATGTCGCCGAACCAGCCGAACTTGAAGGCGCCGATATAGAGGCTGGTGAAGGCGAGGCCCGCCACCATGCCGGAAATGGCGCCTTCCTTGTTCATCGACTTCGAGAAGATGCCCATCATGATCGCCGGGAAGAGCGAGGATGCGGCCAGACCGAAGGCGAGCGCGACGACTTGAGCGACGAAGCCGGGCGGGTTGATGCCGAAATAGCCGGCGATGGTGATGGCCACCACCGCAGCACCCCTGGCAGCCCAGAGCTCCTGCTTGTCGGTGATGTCCGGCTTGAGCGTCTTCTTCAGAAGGTCGTGGCTGACAGCCGAAGAAATGACGAGGAGAAGACCGGCAGCGGTGGAAAGGGCTGCAGCGATACCGCCAGCCGCCATCAGCGCGATGACCCAGGCAGGAAGGTTGGCCATCTCCGGGTTGACGAGGACAAGAGTGTCCCTGTCGATATAGACCTCGTTCGCAACGGCAGGGTCAGCGTTGGAGGTCAGCCGGTTTCCAAGCTCACCGCGCTCGCCGGTGAAGATCGGCTTGCCGCCGACAAACGCTTCGCCGGGGCCGTACTGGATCCTGCCGTCGCCGTTCTTGTCTTCGAAGGCATAAAGACCATTGCCCTCGAAGGATTTGAAGAAGTCCGGCGTCTCCTCCGCATAGGACGTCTCGTTCACCGTATTGATGAAGTTCAGGCGGCCGATCGAAGCCACCGCGGGAACCGTAACGTAGAGGAGCGCGATGAAGACCAGCGCGTAGCCGGCGGACTTCCGCGCATCGGAAACCTTGGGCACCGTGAAGAAGCGCACGATGACGTGGGGCAGGCCTGCGGTACCGACCATCAGGGCCATGGTGATGGCAAAGATGTCGATCACCGATTTGCTTCCCAGCGTGTACGGATTGAAGCCCAGATCGACGAGCGAGGCGTCGAGGCGCTGCAGCACCGTCATGCCGGTGTCACCAACCTCCGAACCGATAGCGAGCATCGGGACCGGGTTGCCCGTCACCATGACGGAGAGGAAGATGGCAGGGACCATGAAGGCGAAGATCAGCACGCAGTACTGAGCGACCTGGGTGTAGGTGATGCCCTTCATTCCGCCGAGCACGGCGTAGAAGAAGACGACGATCATGCCGAAGACGACGCCCATGGTGATGTCGACATTGAGGAAGTGCGAGAAGACCACACCGACGCCGCGCATCTGACCGGCGACATAGGTGAAGCTGATGACGATCAGGCAGAGGACCGCGACCAGGCGGGCGGCCTTCGAATAATACCGCTCACCGATGAAATCGGGCACGGTGAACTGACCGAACTTCCGCAGGTAGGGCGCGAGCAGCAGCGCGAGAAGCACGTAACCGCCGGTCCAGCCCATCAGGAAGACCGAGCCGTCATAACCCGCAAAGGCGATGATCCCCGCCATTGAGATGAACGAGGCTGCGGACATCCAGTCCGCCGCAGTGGCCATGCCGTTGGCCACCGGATGCACGCCGCCGCCGGCGACGTAGAACTCCTTGGTGGATCCGGCACGGCTCCAGATGGCGATGCCGATATAGAGGGCAAAGGAAACCCCGACGAAAATATATGTGAGAACCTGGGCGCTCATCACGCACCTCCTTCGTCATCGTCATCGACGCCGTGACGTTTTTCGATTTTGTGGATGGCCCGTGCATAGTAGAAGATCAGTCCAATGAAGATATAGATCGAACCTTGCTGCGCGAACCAGAAACCGGCGGGAACGCCGAGGATCGAGACATTGTCCAGAAGATCCCTGAGCAGAATCCCGAAGCCGAAACTGACGGTGAACCAGATCGCCAACAGTCCCCCGAGGAGCCGAAGGTTCTCGGTCCAGTAGGAAGTCTTCGGCGGGTCGGCCACAGTCTGGTTCGACGGATCGGCCTTGATTGTCGTGGCACTCATGACGCTTCTCCCTTTGGCAGGACGGATGGGTCCAAGGGAAAAACTACGCCTCCGCCCGCTCTTCTCGCCAGACGACCTTAGTCGAAGAGTGCGACAGCCGGCCGCGCAGGACGGCCCCCGGGCCGTGCGCGACCGCAAGGAAAGCGGACACGGCCAGGTGGAACCCGGATTGCAGCCAGATCTGGAGCATCATGCCGAGACTTCCGCGAGACCCCGAAACACCGCTAAGGTCGTCGGCCATGTATGAGCATTACCAGCTTCGCGCCCTGATCGACACCGCAGTCGACGGCATCATCTCGATCTCCGCCGCGGGCGAGGTACGTCTTTACAACAAGGCGTCTGAGCGGATCTTCGGATACGCCGCCGAGGAGGTCCTGGGCAAAAACGTTCATATGCTGATGCCGCCCGGTACGGCATCGGCGCATGATGGCTACATCGCCAACTATCTTGCCACCGGCGACGCGCAGATCATCGGCATCGGCAGGCAGACTGAGGGTCGAAGGGCGGACGGAACGATCTTCCCGATGCACCTCTCCGTCGGTGAGTTCGAGGATCAGGGCGAAGCCCATTTCGTGGGCATCATCCGCGACCTCAGCGACGAGATGACCGAGCGCCGAAGGACCCAGACCCTGCAGGAGCAGCTGGAGCTGATCGGTCGGCACTCCGCCGTCAGCGAGATGGGAGCCGCGTTGGCGCACGAGCTGAACCAGCCGCTCACTGCCATCGACCTCTTCCTCGCCGCAGCCGCGCAGCAGCTCACGAGGGAGCCCGAAAAGGCCAGGCAGACCTTCGAGCGGGTCCGGGCCGAGGCTTCCCGCGCGGGCAATATCGTCCGCCGCATCCGCGAAATGGTCGAGCGCACCGATGGCGAGCGCAGCAGCTTCCGCATGAACGAGGTCATCGACAACGCGGTCGAGCTTTGCCGCCTCGTCGACCGCGGCAGGGCCGTGATCGAGATCCGCGCGCCCTCAGACGCGCTGGTCTTCGGTGATCCGACCCAGATCCGCATGATTCTCGTCAATCTCGTCAAGAACGCCCTCGATGCGCTGACCGGGCAGTCCGAGAGACTGGTGCTCATCCGAACCCGTCTCGGTGATGCGGTGACGGTCGAGGTCCTCGACAACGGCCCGGGGGTCTCGGAGGAGATGTCGCGAAGCCTCTTCGACCCCTTCTCCAGCAGCAAGGAGAACGGCCTCGGGATAGGATTATCCATTTGCCGAACCATCGCGGAAGGCCATGGCGGAACCCTGCGTTACGTGCCACCAGCCGACCAGGACGAAGGACTGGGCGGGGCGATGTTTCAGCTGACGCTTCCGCTTTCGGAGGACGAAGATGAGTGAGGGGCGCCCGATCGCCATTGTCGATGACGATGCCAGCATCCGCGACAGTGCGGTTCTGGTGCTGGAGGCTGCCGGTTTCGACGTGACGAGTTTTGCCAATGGCGAGGCTTTTCTCGATCATGGCACGGAAGAGCCCTGGGCGCTGGTCTTTCTCGACCTCAAGATGCCCGGCAAAAGCGGTTTCGACGTACTGCGCGCCTTGACCGCAGACGGCAGGGAACCCGGCTTCCCCATCGTGATGATCAGCGCCCATGCCGATGTTCAGGCAGCCGTCCAGGCGATGAAGCTTGGCGCGTTCGGCTTCATCGAGAAACCCTTCACCGCGGAGGAACTCGTCCAGGCGATCGAGGAAGCCGGCAACGTACGGGACCCTGCGGAATCGGCCCCGACGGAGCTTCTCGACGAGCTGACCCCGCGCGAGCGGGAGGTGGCGCTTCTCCTTCATGAGGGGCTCACCAACAAGGAAGTCGCCCGCACGCTCGACTGCAGCCCGCGCACTGTCGAGATCCACCGCGCCCGGGTCTTGAAGAAACTCGAGGTCCGCAACGTAGCAGGTCTCGTCAGGCTTCTGACTGTTTCTTCCTGAACCCTTTCGGTTATTTGCGGTGACGCAAGGACAGATGACGGCGCGAGGCTATCTTGGCCGCCATGTCCTTTCAGGCTTCCCCCTCCCCCCGCCGCGTATTTGTCGTCGAGGACGACGCCGCGGTGCGGGAAGCGCTCCTCATGCTGCTCGGCGATGCCGGCTATGAGGTGACGGGCTATGCCGACGGCATGGCCTTCTTGAAGGAATCGCTGCCCGGCAAGCACGACCTCGTCCTTCTGGACATCGACCTGCCGGGAATCAGCGGGCCGGAGATCGCCTCCATCCTGCGGCGCCGTCAGCACACGACGCGGATTGCTGTTATTTCCGGCTTGCGCTCGACCGCGTTCAAGGAAGGCGTGGCGCAGATCGAGCCCTTCGCGGCCTTCCGCAAGCCCCTCGATCCGCAAAAGCTCCTGACCGCGATCGCCTCCGGGTAAGCACAACCCCGTACGAAGGGACCCGGATTCTCTCCTACCCGCCGTTCTGCGACGTTCTGGCCAACAGGGAGGATCCCATGATTTCGACGGTTCAGGCCTACACCAAACGCCAGACGATCTTCCGCGCGGGCGGAGGCACGAAGAAAGTGCCGAAGCTGCTGTCCGGCGCCGTGATCCTCTATGCCCTTCTTCCCGACGGACGCCGCCAGGTCCTCGATCTCGCCGGACCCGGCGATTTTCTTCACTTCGAATGCAGCGGCTGCCTCGACCATTTCGCCGAAGCCCTCATACCGTCGCAGGTTGCCTGGTTCGAGACCAGCGAGCTCTTCTCCCATCCAGATACGGTGCAGTTCGTTCTCGAACAGATGCGCGACCGGCTGGCTTTCGAGCGCCGCCATATCACCATGCTGTCGCGCAAGAGCGCCAGCGAGCGGCTTCTCGAATTCGTCCGCCTTGCCGCCGATTGTCTCGGCCAGGACGGAGAGGTCTTCGACCTGCCCCTCACCCGCCAGCAGATTGCCGACTTCACGGGACTGACCCTCGAAACGGTCAGCCGGACCTTCGCCCAGTGGCAGCGGGACGAAACCCTGACCAAGGTCGGCAGCCGCAGCTACCGCATGGGCGGTGCGCTGGCAGCATAAGTTGCGTACGGACGGTTATTCGGCCGTCCGCTTCGGTAAGACTACGGCCATAAAGGAGCCAAGCCATGAAACTCGGTACCGTCTTCGTTCCCACTTACGACAAGGACAGCCTGCCCACCGCCATGGCATGGGCACGCGCGCTGGCCGCGGAAAGCGGCGCAACTCTTGTCGGCCTTCACGTCCAGGGCGAACCCTCCGCTCCCATCGCCGATTATTATTGGAACACGGAGATCATGAAGGATTGGGAGCGCGGGGTCGAAGAACGCGCCTCCCTCATGAAGCAGGGCTTCTCCGATGCCTGCGGCGACCATCCTTCCAAGTGGCTGCAACGCAGGGGCGACGAATATGCCGATCTCGGCGCAGCCGCCCGGACGGCCGATCTCATCGTCACCGCGACCCCGGAACTCGCAGGACGCAACGACGCGACCGATCTTATCGAGGCGATCATGATCGGCTCGGGCCGCCCCGTCCTGATCGCCCCGAGTTCCGGCAAACCGACCGCGCCCCGCAAGATCCTCGCGGCCTGGAACGGCAGCATCGAAGCCGCGCGGGCATTGGCAGTCGCGCGGCCGCTCCTCGCCGATGCGGAAGAGGTCAGCGTCCTGACTGTCGGGCAGGCCCGCGACGATACCCCCGAACCGGAGGCTGTGGCGGAGGGTCTCCGCCTCGGCGGCATCAAAGCGACGGGCAAGACCGTGAAGCGGACCGAAGACAGCGTCGGCGCGACCATCATGGCCGAAGCCCGCAATATGGGCGCCGACGCGGTACTGATCGGCGCTTACTCACGCTCCCGCTTCCGCGAACGCATCCTTGGCGGGGTGACCCGGAAGCTTATCAAGAACACGGAGCTTCCCATCATCATGGTCCACTGACGGACCCACACCTCAATCGGAGAAACGGGCCCCCGGGCCCGTTTTTTTTGCCGCCATCGGAGGCCGCGCCCCCTCAGTCCATGTAGAAAAAGCCTGGCGCCCAGGCTTACACCATGTCCGGGAGCGGCAGCTTTTCTCCCCGGCGGGAGAGGACGGCGCTGCCGTGACAGGCCTGCACGGGCTCGTCGCCCGGACCATCATCGCCCGGCAGCTCGAAGGGCACACGTTCAACGATGCCGCCAGGGCGGCAGACCGTCACCATCAGGGAATCTTCAGGCACCATGGCGGACGCCAGCGAGCCCGCCATGCCGAGCACGGCGAGACCGCAGGCGATCTTTCTGCCGCTCGAACCTGTCATGGCAGGAACTTTCTACATGCCTCCCTCCCGGTCTTTGCGCCGACGCAAAGATGCAGCCTCGCATTTCCGCGAGTTTGGGCGACAGCCCATCCATCAAGGAGGCGAGGAGAACCGTGACAGGACCTGCAACCGCCAATAACTCCGTCGAATACGGCGCTGAGATCCCCTACCTCGCCATTTTTCTGGCGATCGGTGCCTTTTTCTTCTTCATCGTAGCGATGGCGACGCCGGAAGCGGCGATGCAGATCCACTCGCTGATGTTCCTCACAGCGTTCTGCGGGGGGCTCTACGCGCTGTTGATGCAGCTTCAGGGCGGCAAGCGGCCGGACCCGAACAGCTACAACATGAACATCGTCAAGGCGGGGGTCGGCGTTTCCGCCTTCTGGGGCGTGGCAGGCTTCCTCGTCGGAACGATTCTCGCCGCCCAGCTAGCTTTCCCTGAGCTTCTTTCCTGGCCGAACGCGCCGCAGCTCAATTTCAGCCGTCTGCGCCCGGTCCACACCTCGGCGGTGATCTTCGCCTTCGGCGGCAACGTCCTGATCGCGACGTCCTTCTACGTCATTCAGCGGACGACCCGTGCGCGGCTCTTCGGCGGCACGCTCCCCTGGTTCGTCTTCTGGGGCTACAACCTCTTCATCGTCATCGCGGCGACCGGCTATCTGATGGGGATCACCCAGTCGAAGGAATATGCCGAGCCCGAATGGTATGCGGACCTTTGGCTGACCGTCGTCTGGGTCGCCTACCTCCTGGTTTTTCTCGGCACGATCTGGAAGCGCAAGGAGCCGCATATCTATGTGGCGAACTGGTTCTACCTCGCCTTCATCGTCACCGTGGCAATGCTGCACGTCGTCAACAACCTCTCCGTGCCTGTTTCTCTTCTCGAGAGCCGCAGCTATGCGCTTTTCGGCGGGGTGCAGGATGCGTTGACCCAGTGGTGGTACGCCCACAACGCTGTGGGCTTCTTCCTGACCGCGGGGTTCCTCGCGATCATGTACTACTTCATTCCGAAGCGTGTGAACCGTCCGGTCTATTCCTACCGTCTGTCGATCGTCCACTTCTGGTCGCTGATCTTCATCTATATCTGGGCCGGCCCCCACCACCTTCACTACACGGCGCTTCCCGAATGGGCGCAGACCCTGGGCATGGTGTTCTCGATCATGCTCTGGATGCCCAGCTGGGGCGGCATGATCAACGGCGTGATGACCCTGTCGGGCGCCTGGGACAAACTGCGCACAGACCCGGTTGTCCGCATGATGATCGTCAGTCTCGCCTTCTATGGCATGTCGACCTTCGAAGGCCCGCTTCTCTCGGTCCGCGCGGTCAACTCGCTGTCGCACTACACCGAATGGGGCATCGGCCACGTTCACTCGGGCTCGCTCGGCTGGGTCGGCTTCATCAGCTTCGGCGCCCTTTACTGCCTGACGCAGTGGGTCTGGAAGCGCGAGCGCCTCTACTCGCTTGCCCTCGTCGAATGGCACTTCTGGATCGCGACCCTGGGCATCATCCTCTACATCTGCGCGATGTGGGTTGCGGGGATCACGGAAGGTCTCCAATGGCGCGCCTATGATGAGCTCGGCTTCCTGCAATACTCCTTCGTGGAGACCGTGGAAGCGAAACACATTCCTTACGTGATCCGGATGCTTGGCGGTGTCCTCTACCTCAGCGGTGCCCTGATCATGTGCTTCAACCTCCACCAGACGGCCAAGGGCCGGGTACGTCAAAGCGAGATCACGCCGAAGACGGACCCTGCCCCTACCGGCTCAACCGTTCCTGCGGAGTGACCTGACATGTCGATCATGAACCGCCACAGCTTTCTCGAGAAACATTCAGGACCCCTTGTCGCCGCCATTCTTGTGGTGGTGTCGATCGGGGGACTGATCGAGATCGCCCCGCTCTTCTACGTGGAGAACACCATCGAGGAAGTCGACGGCGTTCGTCCCTACACCCCGCTGGAGCTCGCGGGCCGGGACATCTACATCCGCGAGGGCTGCTACAGCTGCCACAGCCAGATGATCCGTCCCTTGCGTGACGAGGTCGAGCGCTACGGTCACTACTCCCTGGCGGCCGAAAGCATGTACGATCACCCCTTCCAATGGGGCTCGAAGAGGACGGGCCCCGACCTCGCGCGCGTCGGCGGCAAGTATTCCGACGCCTGGCACCGCCAGCACCTGATCGATCCGCGTAGCCTTGTGCCGGAATCAGTCATGCCGCCCTATGCCTTCCTCAACGAACGAAGCCTCGAGACGGCGCGCATCGGTGCGAAGATGGTGGCCAACCGCCGCGTCGGTGTTCCCTATACCGACGAGCAGATCGAGGAGGCCGAAGCCGACCTCCTCCTGCAGGCAGGATCGCCCACTTCGGAAGACTTCGCAGGTTTCGAGGAACGCTGGCCCACCGCGGTCATCCCTGACTTCTCCGACAACCGCCAGGTGACTGAGATGGATGCCCTGATCGCCTATCTCCAGGTCCTTGGCACCATGGTCGATTTCAGCACCATCCCGATCGAGGACAAGCTGCAGCGGGATACGGACGATATCGCCGTCTCCGCCCGCGAGACCGGCAAGGAAGAAGGCTGACCTTATGCACGTTCTTCTTTCCGACATCGCCCAGACCTTCGGCCTGATCCTGTTCGTCGCCGCTTTCGCCCTGGTGCTCTTCTACGCCTTCAGGCCCGGGAACCGCAAAACCTTCGACAAGGCCGCTCACGCTCCCCTCGAGGACGAGGACAAAGACAATGACTGATCCCAAGCATCAAACCACCAAGGATGTGGACCAGCACACCGGAACCGAGACCACCGGGCACGAATGGGACGGCATCAAGGAACTGAACACGCCTCTGCCCCGCTGGTGGCTGATCATCTTCTACGCCACGATCTTCTGGGCGGTGATCTACTGCATCTTCATGCCGTCCTTCCCCGGCATCCCCGGGCTCCGCAACCACTCGGAGCGGGTGAATGTGGCACAGGAAATGGCGCTCGCCAGCGCTCAGCGTGAAGAGCTTGCAGAGCGCCTTCTGACCTCAGCGTCGCTAGAGGAGATCGAGCGTGATCCGGAGCTTTTCCAGTTCGCGATGGCCGCGGGCGCTTCTGCCTTCGGTGACAATTGCGCGACCTGCCACGGCGTTGGTGGCCGGGGCTATGAAGGCTACCCCAACCTCGCCGACGATGTCTGGCTGTGGGGCGGCTCGCTCACGGAAATCAAGCAGACCCTCGTCCGCGGCATCCGCTCGGGCCATCAGGAACAGCGCATCTCCTTCATGCCGGCCTTCGGTGAGACGGGTATCCTGAACTCGCAGCAGATCCGCGACATGACGACCTTCGTGCAGAACTTCTCGGAGCCGCAAGGCGATACGGAAGCTCTCGAACGCGCCGCGCCGATCTACCAGGCCCAGTGCGCAGCCTGCCACGGAGAAAACGGCCTTGGCGACCGCAGCCAGGGCGCGCCGAACCTTGCTGATGCCGAATGGCTCTATGGCGGCGACCGCCTGTCGATCCGCTCACAGATCTACGCGCCCCAGCACGGTGTGATGCCTTATTGGAGCGAGCGCCTCGATGAGGCGACGATCACCGCACTGTCGATCTACGTCCACGCGCTTGGCGGGGGTGAGCCCGAAATCGCGGCCGAGAATGACGACGCCATCGAGCTTGGAAGCCTCGAACTCCCGGCTTCCAGCGACCGGACGGAGATCAGGGACAAGCGGTGAGCACCATGGCCTTCGATGACGGAGCAGCACCCCAGCAGGACCCGCCTCAGCTCTATGCCAAGCGGGAGGCGATCCACCCGCAACTGGTGAAGGGCAAGTACCGCGTCACGAAGTGGATCGTGCTGTTCGTCACCCTGGGCATCTACTACGGCCTGCCCTGGATCCGCTGGTCCCGCGCTCCGCAGGAGCCCAGCCAGGCTGTCCTCGCGGATTTTGCGGGCAGCCGGCTCTATTTCTTCGGGATCGAGATCTGGCCGGACGAGTTCTATCTCATCACGGGCCTCCTCGTTCTTTCCGCCCTCGCCCTTTTCCTCGTCACGGCCGTCTGGGGACGGCTCTGGTGCGGCTATGCCTGCCCGCAAACGGTGTGGACTGATCTCTATATTGCAGTCGAGAGGATGGTCGAAGGCGACCGGAACAAGCGCCTCCGCCTCGCCAAACAGCCCTGGTCGGTGAGCAAGGTCGCCAAGAAGATAACCAAGCACAGCCTCTGGCTTCTCATCGCCATGGCGACCGGCGGGGCATGGGTACTTTATTTCCATGACGCGCCTACGGTGGTCCGCGCCCTTTTCACCGGCGATGCGCCGGGCACGTCCTATATCTTTATCGCTGTCCTGACCTTCACGACCTATAGCCTCGCAGGGCTGATGCGTGAACAGGTCTGTACCTATATGTGCCCATGGCCGCGCATCCAGGGCGCGCTGACCGATGCGAAAACCTTCCAGGTTGGCTATTACCACCGCCGGGGTGAGCCGCGGGGCAAGCACAAGAAGGGCAAGGACTGGTCCGATCTTGGCGATTGCATCGACTGCAATGGCTGTGTCGTTGCCTGCCCCATGGGAATCGACATTCGCGACGGCGACCAGCTCGAATGTATCAATTGCGGCCTCTGCGTCGATGCATGCGATTCCGTCATGGCCAAGATGGGCTTCCCCAAGGGTTTGATCGCCTACGGGCAGGATTATGAGACGGTCAAGGAACCCGAGAACCGCAAGCGCTTTCCCGATCTCATCAGAGCCCGGACCATTCTTTACGCGGTTCTCCTGGCTGCCATCTCGGCACTCATGGTCTTTGGCCTGACGGGCCGCCAGACGACCGAGTTCGGGCTGGAGCGGGACCGTGCGGTGGTGGCAACGACCCTCTCCGACGGCACCGTGCGCAACGCGCTGAACGCCCGGATCCTCAACAAGAACAGCGACCTGCGCAGCTACACCCTAAGTGTTGAAGGCCCGGAAGAGCTGGTCCTCGGAGCGGTCGGCCGGGATGTCGATGGCGACCGGATCACCCTTGAGGTACCGGGCGACAAGCTTGTGCAGCTTCGCCTCTTCCTGACCCTTCCGGGTAGGGAACGCCCGCAGGAAGAGATCACCTTCACCCTGCGCGATGAAACGAGCGGGGAAACGCTGACCCAGTCGGTCGGCTTCATTCGTGACAATGGCCGCAACTGAGCGCGCCCTCCGACCGGTAATGGGAGACCGGACCATGAGCGACAAATCCGACGGCTTTCGTATTACCGGGCGCTTCGTCCTCCTGGCGTTCATCGCTTTTTTCGGTGTGGTGATCGTCACCGACATGGTCTTCGTCCGCCTCGCCGTGTCGAGCTTTCCGGGCGAGGAAGTGAAGAAGAGCTACTACCAGGGCCTTCAGTTCAACGATCAGTTGGCTGAAAAAGCTGAGCAGTCCGCACGGGGCTGGAAACTTACGCTGGTCGACCTGCCCGAAGCGGGTGGCGAGCGAAGCATCGCCGTGCGCCTCGCCAACGCGGACGACAAGCCTCTCAGCGGTATTGCGCTGGAGGGTACGCTGATCAGGCCGGTGACGGATACCGGCGCGCGGGAGCTCGCCTTCCGCGGCGAGGGCGCGGGCATCTACCGCGCGGGGCTTGCCGGGGTCGAGCCGGGGGCGTGGAAACTGCGTATTGTCGCCGACGACGCCGCGGAGGACACCCCTGCTCTCGACGCGGAGACGAGGTTGATCCTGCCATGAGCACCACCGCTGCCCTGACCGACGATGAGCGAGGCTGCCCTTCGAACCTTGCTCCCGCCCGCGAAGCCGAGAGCTTCGATCCTGCCCCCTTCGTGACCGAACGGGACGGAAAGCACCACCTCGCCCTGTCCGTGACCGGAGCGTCCTGCGCAGGATGCATCTCGAAGATCGAAGGCGCGCTGAACGCGCTGCCCGGCATGGAAGAGGCGCGGCTCAACCTTTCCACCGGGCGTCTGACCACCGCCTGGCGCGGCGCCCTTCCCGCGGGCCGTATCACCGAGACCCTCACGGGCCTTGGCTACAGCGCGGCGGCTTACGATCCCGAAGCCTCGCGGGAAGAAGCCGACGAACGCGGACGGTTCCTGTTGCGATGCCTGGCAGTCGCCGGCTTCGCCTCGGCCAACATCATGCTTCTGTCGGTGTCGGTCTGGGCTACCAGCGGTGAGGAGATGGGCGAAGCCACCCGTTCCCTGATGCACCTCGTCTCTGGTCTGATCGCCATCCCTGCCGTCGCCTTCGCCGGACGGCCCTTCTTCGCTTCCGCGTGGGCCGCGCTCAAACAGAAGCGCACGAATATGGACGTGCCGATCTCACTGGCGGTCTTCCTTGCGCTCGGCGTTTCCCTCTTCGAGGCCCTTAAAGGCGGCGAGCACGCCTATTTCGATGCTGCCGTGATGCTGCTCTTCTTCCTGCTGATCGGTCGGTGGCTCGACCATAATCTCAGGCGCAAGGCGCAGTCGGCAGCGCGGGATCTCCTCGCGCTTCAGTCCCATACGGCGCTCCGCCTGCGCGCGGACAATAATGTGGAAGCCGTCGCTGCACGGAGCATCCTGCCGGGCGACACCCTCGTCCTCGAGCCGGAAAGTCGTTGTCCGGTGAATGCGGAGGTTCTCGAGGGAAGCTCCGACATCGACACCGCCTATCTGACGGGCGAAAGCCTGCCGCAACTGGCGGAGACCGGCGACAGGCTTTTTGCAGGCACGCGCAACCTCTCCCAGCGCTTGGTCGTACGCGCGACCTCTGATGTGGAAGGCTCCCTGATTGCCGACCTCGTGCGCCTGGTCGAAGCCGGGCAGCAGAGCAAGGACCGCTACACCATCCTCGCCGACAAGGCCGCCAGGCTTTACGTGCCCGTGGTGCACACCCTGGCTGCTCTCACCCTCGTCGGCTGGCTCGTCATCGGCGATGGAGGCCTGCGTGAAGCGATCCTCGCGGCGACGGCGGTCCTGATCATCACCTGTCCCTGCGCCCTTGGTCTTGCCACCCCGGCCGTCCAGGTGGTGGCCACGGGTCAGCTCTTCCGACGCGGTATCCTCGTGAAAAGCGGCAATGCCCTGGAGCGCTTGGCGCGGGTCCGGCATGTCGTCTTCGACAAGACCGGAACGCTGACCGTCGGGCAACTGCGCTGGCAGAATGCGGAAGAATTGAGCGATGAGCAGCGCACCGCAGTCGCCTCTATCGCCCGCGCAGGACACCACCCCATCGCCCGCGCCGTGGCCGCCGCCTCAGGCCCCGGCCCGCTTGCGAAGGGAACGAAGGAAGTTCCGGGCCGCGGTATCGAAGGCTTCGTGGGCGAGCAGTTCGTCAGGCTCGGCTCGGCCGCTTTTGTCGGATTGGCCACGGAAGAACGCGAGAACGATGGACCCCGCGCCTATCTTCGGATCGGGGAGGAGCGCCCCGTTCGCCTGAGCTTCGAGGACGAGATCAAGACCGACGGCAAGGCAACGATCAACGCCCTGCGCGCCCGGGGTCTGGGGATCAGCCTTCTTTCGGGTGACGGCGTCAGGGCGGTTTCCCGCGTTGCCGAGGAGTTGGGCATCGCGGACCACCGCGCCGGCCTGACGCCGACCGAAAAGGCAGCGATCATGCGGGACCTGAAGGAAAAGGCGCCAGTTGCCATGGTCGGCGACGGCATCAATGACGTCCCCGCCCTCGCCCATGCCGATGTCTCCCTGTCGCCGGGCAGCGCCGCCGACGCGGCTCATTCGGCAGCGGACTTCGTCTTTCAGGGCGACGGGATCGGTGCGGTTCAGGACGCGTGGAACATGGCCGTCCGTGCGCGGCGGCACATCCTGCAGAACTTCGCCTTCGCCGCCCTCTACAACGCTGTAGCAGCGCCCGCTGCGATGCTCGGCTTCGTGTCGCCCCTGATCGCGGCGCTGGCCATGTCCGGCTCCTCGCTGGTGGTGACCCTCAACGCCCTGCGCCTCATGAAGGAGGAGCGGACATGAACGGGCTTCTCATCCTCATCCCCATCGCGCTTCTTCTTGGCGGCGCGGGGGTCATCGCGTTCTTCTGGGCACTGAAGAGCAACCAGTTCGACGACCCCGAAGGGGCCGCTGCGCGCATCCTTCTCGATGATGATGTCGACGATCAGTCGCCGGACGCGAACGAGCGGCGATAGCCCCGCCAGGTGGCGTAGCCGAGAAGCGGGAAGAGATAGACGAAGCCGACGAGGAGGGTGGCAGCGCCGATCGCGACGCTGAGGGCGATGAGCCATGCCCAGAGCAGCATTTCGCGAGGACGCCCGAGGACATGCTGCACGCTGCGGCCGATGGCGGTGAAGCCGTCGGTCTTCCTGTCCATCAGCATCGGGATCGAGAAAGCCGTCATGGCGAAAATGACCGCAGCGATGAACCCGCCGACAACGGTCCCGAGGATCAGCATGCCAATCCCCTGCGCCGTGCCGAAGCTGTAGGCGGCGAAGCCGGTCAGGCTGGCAGCGGTCGTCGGAAGGAAGACAGCGAAGATACCGATCGCGGCGAGGATCCACAGAAAAACCGAGACCAGAATGACGACCCCGAGAAACCCGATCTGGGTCGGCGAAGCGGCTTTCGGGAAAAGGACTTCACGGGCGCTCGCGCGGCGGCCCTCCTCGTCGGCCTTCGCGATTGCGTAAAGCCCGGCAGCCATCAGAGGACCGATCAGTGCAAAGAGTCCGACAGCCACGGGGAAAGCCGCCGCCATTCCCGCGCGCGTCAGCGCGAAGGCGACGGCGTAGCCGAGGCTCGTGAAAAGGAGCCCGTAGCCTGCCGAGAGGAGCGGCTGGCGGCTGTAGACCTCCGCCCCCTCGGAAAGCCACCGCCAAGGACCCTCCCGCTCTTTCAGCCGGTTCGGCAAAACGGTGCTTCTGGTCTCGAGCATGGCTTTTTTTCCGTCCAATCGACTCCCAGCGTAACAGACCAGCTTCCGCGCCACGAAACCTTGATCGAGGTCAGGGCCCCCCTTCCCGCCTCCGCGCTAGCCTTGGCGCATGAGACCCACATGGCACCGCTATCTCGACCGCAACGTTCCGCGCTATACGAGCTACCCGTCCGCGCTTGCTTTCCGTGACGGGTTAGAGGCTGCGCCTTACGAAAAAGCCCTTGCGGGCATCGGCCGGGACGAACCGGTTTCGCTCTATCTTCACGTGCCTTTCTGCAAACAGCTCTGCTGGTATTGCGGGTGCAACATGAAGGTGGAGAACCGCGACGAGCGCATCGCCGCATTCACCGAGCATTTCCTCGAAGAGATCGAACTTGTCGGCGGCAAGCTTGGTGGGCGTGGCCGCATCAGTCAGGTCCATTTCGGCGGCGGGACGCCCAACACCCTCTGCGAAGCCGATCTCATCCGGGTCGTTGCAGCCCTGCGGGAGAACTTCCCGCTAAGGGAGACGACGCCGCTGGTGATGGAGATCGATCCCCGTCTTGCTGGTGCGAAGCAGATCGAAGCTCTCGACCGGGCCGGCATCACGCGCTTTTCGATCGGGGTTCAGGACTTCGATCTTGACGTTCAGAAGGCTATCAACCGTGTGCAACCTTTCGAGCTGGTCGCGAAGGTTGTAGGCGAGCTTCGCCATCACGGTGCGGATGATATCAGCCTCGACGTTCTTTACGGCCTGCCAAGGCAGACGCTCTGCCGTTTCCGACGCACCATCGAGCAGGTCATCGCTCTTTCGCCGGAACGGGTCTCGCTCTTCGGCTATGCGCATATGCCCTCGCGTCTGAAGCACCAGCGCCTGATCCGCGAGGAGGAGCTGCCCGGGCGCAGCCTGCGGATCGCGCTCGAGGAGATGGCAGCCTCGATGCTGATGGAGGCGGGCTATGGGAGGATCGGCTTCGACCACTATGCACGGCCTGGCACCCCACTTTTCGAAGCGGCGAAGAGCCACCGTCTCCATAGGAACTTTCAAGGGTTCACGGAAGACCCGGCGCAGAACGTCGTCGCGCTCGGCCCCAGCGCAATCAGTTCGGTTCACGGGGTCTTCGCCCAGAACGCGAAGAACATCCGCACTTATGCGGAAGCCGTCGAGCGCGGCCGCCTGCCGATCGAACGCGGGGTGATCGCGACTCTCGAGGAAGAAGACATCGGCCGGTGGATCGAGAGGCTGCTCTGCGACCTCGAAGGCGATCTCAAGCAGTATTGTGCCCTGACAGGGACCGATCCTGCGGTGTGGGAAAGGACTTCGAGTGCGCTCCGTCCCCTGATCGAAGACGGCATCGTTCGCATTGAGGACGACAGGGTTCTCATCGAGAACGAGGCCAAACCGCTGGCCAGGTTGGTCGCTTCGATGTTCGATCCCGCCGTGCAAGGCGGCTTGGAATTCGCCTCACCTGCCGTTTGACAGGGGGGGTTCTTCCGATCGAGGCAGACGCCCACCGAA
Organism: uncultured Caulobacterales bacterium; assembly: GCA_964556115.1. Lineage (GTDB taxonomy): Bacteria > Pseudomonadota > Alphaproteobacteria > Caulobacterales > Parvularculaceae > Parvularcula. The sequence goes on along the minus strand of CAZKVC010000002.1, from coordinate 207,194 downwards.
TGAAAGTCAGGCTACAGACTTATCAGGCAAGAAGGCCTGCTAAAACCCGTAAGAGCTTATCACCATTCACCGGTTTCTTGCAGACCGGAACGCTGGGATAGTCGTCGGTCAGCTCGGTCCGGCGGCCATGGCCTGTATGGAAGACGAAGGGGATGCCGCGCCGTTTGAGTTGATCGGCTGCCGGGAAAACGTCCTTGCCGCGAAGGTCGATATCGAGAATGGCGGCAGCGAACATTCCTTCCGTAGCTGCCGATACAGCCTCCTCGAGCGAGGGAATCGGCCCGATCGTCTCCGCACCAGCCATTTCGAGCTGCATCTGAAGGTCCATTCCGACGAGTGCTTCGTCCTCGACAAGCAGGATCTTCTGGCCCTGCAGGAGGTCCGGGTCTGCTTCCTTGATGTCCGCTCCATTCAAGTTCGGATCGTCAGAATCTCCGGCCAGGTAGACCTGTTTCAAACTGTCGAGCGGCGATGCCATCATGTTTCCTCCTCAAGCGGGCATTTTATCGTCACCGACAAGCTGCCATCTCCCCATTGACGCTGAATGGTGCCTCCGAGCTGGGCGATGGATGCCTCGATGAGCTTTGTTCCAAACCCGTTCTTGCGTTCAGCGGCCTTATCGTTTCGCGTACTGATATTCTCATGCCAGCGCAGTTCGAGAACGGGGGGGCCGCCCTCCTGCGGAGCAACCGAGCGCTGCCAATTTATGTCGAGAGATCCCTCGGGAATCGACCATGCACCATATTTCACAGCGTTCGTCGCCAGCTCATGCAGAATGAGGCTGAAAGGCGTGATGGTCTTTCTCGGCAATCGTACGATTTCGCCTTCCATACGAAGCCGTCCCTCCTGGGCCTTCTCATAGGGCAGGAGGATCGCTCTTACGATCTCCCCCAGTGGTAGCGGACGCAGCTCTTCCTCATCCGTGCTGATAAGGTGCGCAGCGGCAAGGGCATCAATCCGGGCACGTAGCTTTTCGACGAAGGACAGGACATCGGCCTCGCCGTCGGCACTCAGGCGGATGAGGCTCTGCATGACGGCGAAAAGGTTCTTGACCCGGTGGTTCAGCTCACGGTTCAGAAGCTGCAATTGCTCTTCGTCACGGCGCCGGTCCGTCACGTCCGTATGGACGCCAACCCATTCACGGATCTCACCGGTCGCCTCGAACAGGGGAATAGCGCGAACCGCATAGAGACGGTAGTCGCCATCAGCTCCGCGCACGCGATGTTCGAAGACGAACATCTTCCGCTCACGCACGGCTTCGTTCCAGGCGTCGATGGTCGCCTGCGCATCGTCCGGGTGAACGGCGTCGGCCCAGCCGAACCCCTGATACTCTTCGAAGGACTGGCCGGTGATCTCTGCCCAGCCGGGCTGCTCACCCTGCATTTCGCCTTCGGTACTATTGGTCCACAGAATGCCACTCACGGCCTCGATCGCTGCGCCAAACCGTTCATTGCTCGCCCGCAGCGCATCGCGGGTGGTTTGCGCCCCCTGCAGCGCTTCGACCTCTTCGGTCACGTCGTAAGCGAAGGTGATGACGCCCACCGTCTCGCCGGTCTCGTCCAGACGCGGTTGCAGGATCTGCCGGTACCAGCGGGATAGAGGCTTCCCCCCCGCCCCGGCATTGATGACGGCGCGAAACTGCGGCTGCTCTATCGGCTTTCCGGTTTCGTAGACACGATCGAACTGCTCGAAAATGTCCTGACCTTCAAGCTCCGGCAAGGCCTCGCGGAGGGACCGTCCGATCAGGGGTCGGCCACCGACCGCCTTGTCGTAGAGCGCATTCGCGTAGACATAGTGGTGGTCCGGGCCTTCATGGATGGCGATGAGCGCCGGTGCTGCGGCGAACACCTGGGATAGGTTCAGGGGGTCAAGGGCACGGGGTACCGGCGACGGGTAAGGCTGCCCGGGCTGGAGCAGCCCGGCGGCGGAATCCGTGTTCTCGTCACTTTTCACAAAGCGGCTCATCCGTCCTCCTGACGTTTCGCCTATCCGCAGTTCCTTCTTCGATGCAGCGTAAGGCTCCTAACGATCAAGGATGCGCCCCAGTGCCGATACTGCTCCCCTGTGCCGGACTAATAGCCAATGTTATCCAAACGGCAGTTAACTATAACCCAGAGCCCATCACGATTGGTAATCTCGAGGGTTCCGTCATATTTAGGCGGAATTGAACGGATGACCCGCCAGCCGAGCGAAGACTTGTCCGCCGATTCAAGCGTTTCCTCAGAAAGGCCGCGGCCATTGTCGCAAATGACCAGTTCGAGCTTCTGGTCGTCGGCGCCGATCTCGATGGCGATCCTCGGATCAGGCTGGCTTTCGAAGGCATGTTTGATCGAGTTCGTCACGAGCTCACCGACCAGGAGGCCGAGATCGACCGCCTGGCGCGCCGAAACCAAGGGGTTGGCACCCGTGACCTTCGCCTCCACCGGCTGGCCGGTCGACAGGGCTTCGGTCATCTGATCGACGATGAGCTGCAGGAAAGGCAGCAGCTCGAGGTTGTCCAGCCCTTCGGTTTTCTGAAGCTGGGAATGCACGAGGGCTATCGACTGGATGCGGTTGCTGACGTCGCTGAGGGCCGCCTTGACCGCGTCGCTTTCCGCCGCCGCCTCGCGCAGGCGAACCAGCGAGTTGATCAAGGTCAGATTGTTCTGGGTACGGTGATGGATTTCCTTCAGCATCAGGTCACGCTCGCTCAGGGCCTGAAGGAGATCCTTGTTCTGCTCGGCCAGGGCGCTCGCCCGGTCCGCGGTGTCGAGCTTTGCAAGCTCCTCCCCTATCCTCTTCGCGAGGACGTTCACGGGGGTGCTGTCATCGACGCGAAAGCCTGCCGTGACCACGCTTCCCGTCTCATCCGTATCAATGCCGAATTTGTCCGCAAGACGCGCGATGCCGCGAAGGCCAAGTCCGAGGCCGCCTCCCTCCGACTGCACCCGAGTCGCCCGGCGGTCATGAGCGATGTCGATCATCTCTCTTGGGATGCCGTCGCCCTGATCGCGTGTCGTGACGGTCAGGAGAGCCCCTTCCTCGGTCATGCTCAAGTCCAGCGTAAAGACGCCGCTCTTCGCATGCATGACGGCGTTGCGCGCCATCTCGACCGAGGCCGTTGCGATGGGCGTCCGCTGGAAACTGCCCAGATCGAGCGCAACTGCCGTACCCTGTACCACCTGCCGCACACGGAGGACGTCGGTCATCTCGTTGAGCCTGACCCTGGCCAGGCGATAGGACTTGGTCACGAGGCACTCCCCCTGCGCTTGAGGACGAGGATCGAGGCATCATCGTAGGACTTGATGCCCTGACGCATGAGAATGGCGGCAATCATCAGCGGTGATCTGAAAAGCAGCGCGCCGGGCGCTGCGTTCGACCTGATCGTCTTCAGCCCATCGCTATGAAGAACGAGGGCCTCACCCCTCTCGAACCGGTATGTCTCGGGCCGGCTGACGCAGCGCCCGCCGATACTCCCCTCGCGGCTGAGGACACGGCGCTGCTTGCCTTCCGAAACGATCAGTCCAGCAATATTCCCGACCCCGACCATCTCAATGTCTTCTTCAGAAGCTTTTGCAGACAGGCACATGGCCACTGCGCCCCTGTGGATATCCTGACGTGCACAAAGTCCTTCCATCAGCTCTCCGGCCTTATCGGCCTGACTGCGCAGGAAGGCTTCCGTCAGAAGGTCAGCGTCATGGGCCGCCATCGGGCCATGGCCGATACCGTCGCAGATCAGCGCCTGGAGATTGCCGTTCTTGGTGCGCCAAGCGAAATTGTCGCCGCAGACGCTCTCTTCATCGGCTGCCACTCTGAGCGCTCCGAGTTCGAAGCCGAGAAGGTCTTCTTTCACCGGGCCATCGAAGGCAGCGGCGATCACCGTTCCGTCGCCCGGGACGGAATGGAGCTCGAAGCGGTCGGAAAGCCGATCCATGGCTCCAAGGCCCGTACCCATGGAGCCGATGGACGAGACACCGTCCTGCATCATGCGGTCCGGCCGCTCCATGCCGGGGCCATCGTCGATCGCAACGACCGCGAGCCCCCCGCCCGGCTGCGGTGCGCAGAGGAGCCTGCCGTTTTCTGCATAGCGGTGAAGATTGGTCGCCGCTTCGCTGGCGACGATCGCGACAAGCTCCTGACGTTCAGCGGTAAAATTGCAGGCTGCCGCCACCGAACGGGCGAGCCGCCGTGCCTCCCCGACAGCGCTTTCCTCGCTTACCTGCAGCCAGCACGTCACCCGCTCGCCATCCTTACGATCGTCCCTTCCGAACTCGTTTCGATCTCGAAGCGCGCAACGAGGCGCTTCGCTCCCCCAAGGCCCTTGCCGAGGCTTTTGGCCGTGCTGAAACCGTCCCGCAACGCAGCGTCGATGTCCGGGATGCCGGCGCCGTCATCCCTGCATTCGATATAGACCACATCACCATCCGAAAAGACCAGCAAAACCCCGCCGCCACCATGGACGAGGGCATTGCGCGCGATCTCACTGACCGCCGTGACGAAACGTGTCTTGAGGGTCGCCTTCGCGCCAATGGCGTCCATCGCCTTCGATACGGCGCGCCGGGCCACCGCTACGTCGCGCTCGACGTTCAGAACGACTTCACTCGTCCTTTCCGCTCTGGGCGGAATGAAGCTCAACGGTTCCTCTGAAGCCGGTTCATCGCCTGATCCACGTCGAGCGCCGTCTTCATTTCAGGCAGGGTCATGCCAAGCTCGACGAGGGTCATCGCCACAGCTGGCCGCATGCCGACCACATAGGTTTCGGACGACAGCAGCTTCGCGATCCGGGCCAGTTGGCCCAGGATACGCCCGACAAAGGTATCGACAATTTCAAGCGCCGAGATGTCGATCACCACACCGATGATATCTCCCCGCGCGACCCTCTCGGAAAGCTGCTCCTGCAGGTCGATGATGTCGGCATCATCGATATCATCCTGGATCGCGACCAAAAGGACACCGTTCAGCCGGAAAAGTGACGCTGCCTCAGACACGGCCCAACTCGCGCCCTTCGATCGTCCTGACTGCAAGGCCGAGACGGTTGAAGCCGTAGGTCAGGGCATCCTTGATGTTCGAACGGGTGATGACGTCACCGACATCCACGCCGAGCTGCACCATGGTCTGCGCGATGACGGGACTGATCCCGCTGATGACGCATTCCGCGCCCATCAGGCGAACCGCTGCCGCCGTGCGCAGAAGATGCTGCGCCACCTGGGTGTCGACCGTGCCGACGCCGGTGATGTCGATGATGACGATTTCCGCCTGCCGCTGGACGATCGCCTCGAGGAGGTTTTCCATCACCTCCTGCGCCCGCGCCGAATCGAGGCTGCCGATGAGCGGAAGGGTCAGGATACCGTTCCAAAGCTCGACCACGGGAGAGGACAGCTCGCTGACCTCCCGGCGCTGGCGCTCGATGACTTTCTCACGCGCGGCCTGAAAGATTTCGGTCGTGTAGAGAGCAAACTCGTCGACCAGCCGGGTCGCGGTGGTGATCTCACTGGCCAGGGCACTGCCAGTATCGCAACGCTCTACAAGATACTCGAACAGCGGCGGCTTCAGCGCATTGACGAAATTGGCCATCTGGGTCGGCGTCATGCCGCGTTCCGTCCGTTCACGACTGATGACCTTGAGTTCGTCCCGCAAGGCGGACCAGCTGTCCGCCTCGAGATCGACCGACTCAAGGTCGCTGTTCTGAGCGCCGTCCCGCAGGGCTACCAGGAGACGCCGGGTCTGTTCACGCCCCTCGTCGGACGAGAACAAATCCGTCCGCTGAACACCTTCTTCCGACTGAACCTGTCTCCAGCGGTTCAGAAGCTCATCGAACTGCTCCGAGAGCACAGCAATCGTTGCCTGACCGGTTCCCAAACCGCCCCTCCATCGTTCAAAGTTCACTCACGCGATCTTGGTTTCCACAGATCTTGCTGAAAACGCACGCGAATTGCGCCTACCACCGTTTTCTTAGGCCGCGCAAGCGGGGTTGTCACATTGAAACCTGCGGTTGCTGAATGGTTAGATGACCCATGACTTCGAGGAATCATGAAATCGAACTCCGCTTTCGCGACCGCAGCGAGAACCACGAGCGCCAGCGCGCCTTCACGGCCCGCGGCTTCGGGATCGAGCGCGTCCAGATGGATGAACCCTTGAGCTTTGATTACGCGTGGTCAGGCGATGCCCATTATCTCGCCATGCACGACATCATGCTGAGCGAAGGGGAAATCACGGCCGATGGGAAGCACCGAAGCAACCTTCACGACCTGCGAGACCGCTTGACCTTCGCGCCGAAGGGTATGCCGATCGAAGGTTGGTCGACCCTCAGGCCGCGCAGGAATTGCTACCTCGCCCTCACTTTCGCGCCGGACCTCCTCGAGCAGGAAGGACGCCAGAGCGAGCTGGCGCACCACGACCGTCCCCACCTCTACTTTTTCGATCGGTCGTTGCGGGACACGTTCCGCAAGCTCGATCGCCTGATGCGGGATCCGACCCCTGTCGATCCCATGATGGCCGAAACCCTGGGCATGCTGGCGGTCTTCGAGCTGGATCGCCTGCTCAGCGGACAGCCTGCCGAGCGCACGCAAGCGCAATTATCCGAAAGGCAGCTCTCCATTGTTCTCGACTATGTCGAAGCGCATCTGGACGAGCCGATCACCCTCGATACCCTCGCCCAGCTTGGCGGCCTCAGCCGCTACCATTTCGCAAGGGCCTTTTCCGCAACGACCGGCGCCAGCCCCGTCCAGTTCGTCCGCGAGCGACGCCTGGAACGGGCGGAAGTCCTGCTGCGTACGACCGCACAGGACCTTGCTTCGATCGCGAAAGCCGTCGGCTTCGGTGGTCAGCAGCAATTCGCCAACGCCTTCCGCCGACAGCACGGCTGCTCGCCTTCTGCCTACCGGCGGTCCGTCAAGAACTAGGGTCCGGACCCTTCTTTGACTGGGCGGGGGGTCCGGCTTAAGGTCTGCCAGAACGCTCCCTGGATCCTGTCTTCAGGCCGGGTTTGCCCATATAGGCCGCAGCCCGATGGGCCATGGCAGATCGTCGACTTTCAGTCCCCGGAGATTTCCTCGGGCTTCGCAGCCTTCTCCTACGGACGTCAGATCACAGTTTAGAACCGGTGAACCCTATCGAGGCCGCGGAGGTTTTTGCAACGGACCTGTTAGGCGCGCTTGCGAAAACGCCGCACTTGGCGACTGCCGTCTACTGAGAAGTCTCAAGAGACGAGGCGATGGTGGTTGAGCATATGCTCAGTCTGGGGCGCCGTGATGCGGGCGTCCGTATGGTGCACTTCCTGCTTGAGCCGGGGTCGCGGCTCTCCCTTGTCGGCTTGGGCAAGAGGGCTGGATATGATTGTCCGATACTCCCATGAAAGGGGTTTCCGAGCGGGGCCGGTCCCTGGCAAAATGGGCAGTCAGACCGGCACCACGCAGGGCACGAAACTTCGTAATCTGATTGCCCGAAGGCAATGCTCAGACAACGGAACCATGAGTCGTTGCGGCATCGGACCTTCGTTCGGACTCTGCTATGGCTTCCGCTAGAGAAGTGTAACGGTACGGTCCGACGTGGAAACATTCGATCGTCGTGCGGACAATGCCATAGCGGTCCTGAAGGGTTTGGTAATCGAGCTCCCGCTGGCTCCGGCTGCCTTCAGGACGTTCCATCGCGACGCACCTCCGACGAAAAATCCTTGCCCCGCAACCATTTCTCGGTGTCGCTTTTGGCCTGCGATTCCGAAATGCCCGACCTGATCTGCACCATTTTCTGCAATTGCGCGGGGTTCTTGATCGCGTGGAAGTCGATGTTGGTCAGGAACGCCCAGCGTTTCTTGGCGTCGACCCGATACGCCTTTTTCCGGTCCAACGCCTCTCGAGGTTCCCCGCCAGTAAATCCAAACATCTCAACCTCCAAAATATATCTTCGCATTTCAAGGTCTATATGTCTGTACTTTAGAAGACAACGCAATACACATCATCGAATCGTGTGTTCTTAAATTAGTTGGTCCATACTTTTCAGCGTCCTTTCGCAACGTTGCCGCCAAAAAGCTGCCGAAACATCAGTATCGTGCATGCCCACAAGGCGGACCCGGTCTCAGTGCGTTCCCCGTCCCAGTAGCCGCCCCGGACAGGCCAAACCGTCGCTGCACCTGTCAAATACTGGTTCTGGGTTCGCGGCCCGAGGAGGCGCGGGTTTCCCCGTAACTCTTCGGATGCTCATGCGCACAGCCTGCAGTCCAGGTCAGAGCTTGCGGCAGAAGAACCGCATCATCTCCGACGTCGCATCTGGACCGGCTGGATCGGTGTAGCTTCCCGCCCGGCTCCCGCCTGACCATGCGTGCCCCGCACCTTCAATGATCCAGCGTTCGACCTGGTGCCCCGAAGCGCTTCGCCCGAAGACCGCCGTGACCTGACGCCCCCCCTCGGTCACCCTGCGCTCCTCGGTGCCCGTCAGCGGGCCGGTGATGCGTTCCGCGTTCACAGAGGCAACGGTCGCGTCCGACGAGCCGTGGAAGACGATGGCCGGGCACTGAAGCGGTCTTGTCTCCGCGGTGCCCTGTCCCCTCATGGCGCGCAGGGCGCCCGGCATATCGGTGGCCGAGCCGGCGGCAAGACCGGAATGAACCCCGATGGCGGCGAAGATGTCCGGATACGCATCGCCGAGAATGGCTGCCATCGCGCCGCCCGCGGAGAGACCGGCAACGAAGACCTGACCCTTCTCGGCCCGAAGCTCGCTCGCGATCTCGTCGGCCAGGGCAGCGAGGATTGCAGGCTCGCCCTGCCCGGCCGCCTGGTCGGACGGCCTGAACCAGTTCCAGCAGGCAGAAGCGTTCTCCCGCCGCGGCTGTTCAGGATAGACGACGGCAAAGCCGCGGCGCTCCGCCTCTTCATTCATCAGGGTCCCCGCCGCGAAATCGAGGGCGTTCTGGGTGCAGCCGTGGAGCATCACAACCACCCCGCGGACCCGGTCTGTGCGGGAGGCAGGGACGTAGAGCCAGTAGTCCCGCGCGCCGTGAGCGCAGGCGAAACTGCGCCGCTCGAACCGCGCGCCGTTGGGCAGGCTTTCGGGGTCCGGACCAGTTCGCTGCCGTGCGGCCGGGCTCTTGGGAAAGGCCTTGAGCCCCGCAAGCGCCTCCCGCAGCGACTGGCCGACGGGCCCGCGCTTTCTCACTTCAGCTTGGCCAGCGCCAGCGTCCGGCTCCGGCTCGCTCAGACTGCCGCGGAGGGCCCTCTGGATAGCCTCGGTCGCCGCGCGTGGATCGCCCGCCAGCACGTTTTTCAGGGAACGGCGCATGGCCGACTGGAAAGAGTTGTTCATGATCAGGATCTTTTTGGGAAAAGGGTTTCTAGACGGTACGGTCCCGAAGGACGGCAGTGACCTCCGGGGACGCCTGAAGCGCTCCCAGGACATTGATGGACGCGATCGCCGCATCGGCGAGTTCGGGCGTGACGTCGTCAGCCAGTCTTGCGAGACCAACGACCTTGATGTGAAGCACCTCGCCCGCGGCACATGCGGCCTCGAGGTCCTTCCGGGTGAAGACGCGAAGCCCGATATCGAGCGTCCGCCGCTCGATCACGGCATCCACGGTCTGTGCCTGCTGCAGCAGTTGCTGACGGATCGCCGAGCGGATGAAGTCGGTGCGATTGGTGTAGAACCCTTCCTCAACAAGAAGGTCGATGCGGCCAAGATCGACATAGCCGAGATTGATCGTGATCTTCTCGGTATCGACGGGTTTAACCTGTTTGGGCATGAGTCCTCTTTCCATCCACTTGGATGGACATAAGAACAGGCCTCGTTCGTTCAAGGGGGCTGCGGAACTTCAAACCGGGACACTGCTTTCTGACGAGCTTCTCAAATCAGGGACGACGAGACCGCCGGATCGGTTTCAGGAGCTTCATCAGATGTGCAAATTGATGACCCATGCTCAAATAGCCTCAGATCGTCGCCGAGGGGGGGATGTGGACAAGCCAATCGCTTCGTGACCTCAAAAGGCTTGCCGAGGGGGAAGCTGCCTTCGGGAGGCGTTTCAAGCGATGCTCGCGTGAAGGGCAGAAACGTGGTCAAACCCTTCCGTTCGAAAAGGGGGCATGCTGATGCACCGACGACTCCTGAGGTTCGGGGCCTCCGTCGTACTGGCCGTGCTGCTGGCTCCAGTGCTGGTCTATGGTGGGATCAGGGGCCTTCGTTGGGTCGAATGGCGATCCGTCAGCGACGAGGGCGTCGTCTTCGTCGATCAGGTCAGCGACCGAAATGGGTCGTATGCCCTTTTTGTCCGGGGGCAGAACGCTGAGGCTCCTCTTCTCTTGTTCCTCCCCGGCGGACCGGGCGAGAGTGCCGTGCCGTACAGCGCCGAGTTCACCGACCAGCTCCAGGACCATTTCGTCATCGCGCATGCAGAATTCGGGGTTGGTCGGGGCAAGCCGTACGAGGAGCCTCCGACGCTTGAAGAGTACACAGCAGATGTGGAAGCGTTGGTGGACCATCTGCGAGCGGCTTTCTCGAACCGGCGGGTGTTGCTCGTAGGCAACTCGCTCGGCTAGATCCATGCGCTGAGGATCGCTCAGCGCTCGCCGCGAAAAGTATCCGGCGTCGTGACCATCGGCCAAACCGTCGACTGGCCCGAAGGCTCTGCTCTTTCCAACGCGGAGCTACGACGCCGCGCTTTGGCTGTAAGTGACGAAACGACAGCAAGAACGGTCGCCAGCCTCCCGCAGACCCTGACTTTGGCCGATGACCCATTGATGATCGATTTCGCGGCGGTGGCGAAGCAACGTACACTCCTGCGGCGCTACGATATGGAACGGGTCGCCGAGCAGCACGTGCCCCAGGCGCGCTGGCTCACCACGCTGACGACCCCGACCCACTCACCACGCGAAGCATGCAACCTGATGTGGGAAGAAGGCACTCCATGCGGGCTCATCGCCCCGCATCCGAACTGGTGGGCACAATGGAACAGGGTCATCGCCGGAGTTCTCGCCTTCGACGCTCGGAAGGACGTGCCCTCACTCGATGTGCCCTACCTGGCCATCGCCGGTACCGAAGATTGGATCTGTCCGGCAGCGCTCGTGGCTGAGTACGAGGAAGCCCTGTCGGCACCAACGAAGGGCCTCGTTCTGATCGAGGGGGCAGGCCACTACACACACCTCGACGCGCCCGGTGAATTCCAGTCCGCTTTGCTAACGTTTGCTCGGAAGAACCGCATCATCGAGGAAGGGGGCAGGACCGTGTCGACCGGTTCCAACTCGTAGCGTGGAGACCGTCGCCAGACCCCACGGCGACGCTTACGAAACTTTGTTCCGGACAAGGATCGGTTCATCGATTTCGTCGTGCAGCCGGTTTGCATTTCGTAGGGCAAAATGTGGTGCAAACAGCGAAAACCCCGCCAGGGCTACAAACGTCACGAACAGAATTCTATGGAATTACAGATCTTTAGGCACTCTCCCAAGAAAGGAAAGTGGCGCGAGTGACGGGGCTCGAACCCGCGACCTCCGGCGTGACAGGCCGGCACTCTAACCAACTGAGCTACACCCGCGCGAGCCTCATATGACGAGGCGAAGCGTCGGATTAGAGAAGCGTGGCAGGGGCGTCAAGCGCCAATGGGCGGTAAATTCGGCGACCCGGGCAGTTTTATTCCCATCGAAGTTCCGAACGAAGGACCGGCCCTGAAAGACCTTTCCACCCCTTTTCGATGGCGCCAGAGCTCAGGCGTGCGGCCGCTCAGCCGGAGAGCAGGGAAACACGGGCGAAGGGTTCGTCAATGACCTGCCGTCCGTTCAATCGTGGGAGTGCGGTGCCCGAGCGCAGGGCGATGGTGACCTCGAGCGACTGATCATCATGCCGGCGCCTGAAGCCGAAACAATGCGGCGGCGCCGCGATGGGCTCGTAGGCGCCTTCCGTGAAGAGCCTCGGGTTCTCACGGCGCAGGCGCAGCAGCTTTCGCGTGACGCCGAACTTCCGGCGGTCGAGTTGGGTTTGCAGCTCCCCGTTCCAATCGGGCGCGGAGCGGTTGTCAGGATCGACAAGGCGGCGGGCAATCCTCTCCGTTCCCTGGTAGGTGTCAGGTATCCCGGCGAGGGTGAGCTTGAGGACAGCGCGACCGAGAACGATCGCAGCCTCCGCTTCATCGAGCTCTCCGACGAGGTCGTCGAAGGCCGGCCCCTGCTCTTGCACCAGACGTTCCGCGGACGCTTTCAGTTCGCCTTCATAGGCGGAGCTGGGGTCGATCCATGAGGTATCGAGCTTTGCCTCCCTCTCCGCTTTGACGATATACGCAGCGAGGCGCTCAGTCATCGCGCCGTGTTTGGCCGGATCCCAGATTGCCAGGGCCGCCTGCGCGAGGTGGTAGCCGCTGCGTTCGCTCGGCGCACCGAGCGATGAGGCGATGCTTGCGAGCTTCGGTACCACGCTGTCCGCATTCCACGCAGCTGCGATCAGCCGGGCCCGGGCATCTTCGCTGCGTTTGGTGTCATGGGTCGAGAGCGTGTTCATGGCCTGCGGGTGACGCGCCATTCTCGCTTTTGTCTCGGTGTGCAGATCTTCCGCTGAAAGAGAGAACTCCGCCGGATCGCTGCCGACTTCATTGAGCGCGAAATTACCGATGTAGCGGTAGAAGGTCGTATCCTCCAGCGACTTCGCCATGATCGGCCCGGTCATCTGCTGGAACCGCATCGCAACGTCGCGTGCCGGATCACCGAGCTGACCGGTGAGGGTCTGCGTACCGGCCGCTTCGGCGAAATGTCGAAGCTTTCGCCGCTCGCGATCGTTCTCGGCCGGCAGCGCATGCGGGGACAAGTAGGTTCTGTAGACGGAGAAACTCTTCGCGAGTTCCTGAAGGCGGCCTTTCGGCACCGACAGTCGCTTCGCCAGTGAGCCGAACTCATGTGCAAAGCTGGTTTCCAGTATTTCCGTCTTGGCCTTCTCGACCGTCCGCTCGAAAGCTTCCCTGCCGTATGCCGACGGTGCATGGTCAGCGAACACGGCTTCGGACGAAGGCGGCATGAAGAGCCTGTCCATCCGGCCCAGCGTCCAATAGCCGGTCTCTCCCCTGACCGGCCATTCGGGAGGAAGGGTCTCATCGCCTTCCAGGATCTTTTCGACGTAAATCGGAGGATCTTCCGGGTGGGGAAAGAGACCAGCAAGGTTGCGAAGGTACTCGCCCGGGTCTCGAAGTCCATCGATATGGTCGACACGGAGCGCATCGACCCTGCCGTCCGCCAGGAGCTGCCGAACCAGGCGGTGGGTCCCTTCGAACACCCGCTCGTCTTCCTGCCGCATGCCGATCAGGTCCGTGATGTCGAAGAACCGCCGGTAATTGAGTGTGTCCAGCTCGCGCCAGAAAGTCAGGCGGTAGTGCTGCGCCTCAACGAGGTCAGGCAGCGGCAGCGTGCTCGTGCCTTCGCGGAGCGGAAAGCGCCGATCGTAATAAGCGAGGAAAGACTGCCCGTCCTCCTCCACGACCGAGAGCTCGCCGATCTCGAGAACCTCCTTGAGCGGCTTCCCCAGAATGGGAAGCGTGAGGCGTTCCTCAGCACCCCAATCAATATCGAAGAAGCAGGCATGGGGCGACCCAGTACCGTTCTTCAGCACATCCTTGAGGTAGACGTTATGCTCGCTCGCCGCCATGTGGTTCGGCACGATGTCGAGCATCAATCCCATATCGACACCATGCAGGGCGGCACTCAGACGATCGAAACCTTCGGCACCTCCCAGTACCGAGGAGAACCGGTTGGGGTCGGTGACATCATATCCGTGCGTCGAGCCGGGCCGGGCTTCGAAGATCGGGCTGGCGTAGAGATGACTGATACCGAGATCGTCAAGATAGGGAACAAGAGCAGCCGCCTTTGCAAAGGTCATGTCCTGGCCGAACTGCAGGCGATAAAAAGACGTGATCGGTCGGCTCATCGCAGGCCAGCCTCAAGCCGCGCAAGGACAGCTTCGTCTACCGACCAATCATCGAACATTTTCGCATAGCGCCGCTTCCAGTTCGGATGCTCATCCGTCGTACCCGGCAGGTTCATCATGTCCTCCTGAAGGAGAAGGTCTTCGAGCGTCATCATCGCGATCATCGCTTTCGATCGTTTGAGAAACGCATGGGCAGCCAGGACCACGTCTTTGGCTGGGGCTGCTTCGTCAACATCCCACAGAGCGAGCAGTCCGGCCTTTTCCTCGGCCCGAGTCTTCTCTTCCGAAGCCTGCTCCTTCTGTGTGATCTGGCCTGCGCCGAGCCGCGCCTCGAGATCCTTGCCATTCAACCAGCCTGCAATGGGAGCGATGTCATGGGTCGTTGCAGCAGCGAGGCAAAGCTCAGGATAATCGTCAGCATCGAGGAATTCATCTTCCTCGTCGCGGGCCCATCTCGTCACCTCGTATGAGAAGATCGACTGGCTGTGCATGGCGGCGACCAGGCCAGGCGGGACAGTACCCAAAGCCTCCCCGATCATCACGCAGTCATGCCCGGCGCTGACCTCAGCGATCGTATCGAACAGAAGATCGCGAGGAAACGCCACGTAAGTCGCTTCCTTCGCCTGCGCATCTTCGGGAATGAAGAACTGCCGCTCGAGCCCGAGTGCATGGTCGATCCTCAGTGCACCGGCATAGGCAGCGGAAGCCGCCAGCATGTCGCCGAAGGCCTTTCCTTCCCCTCTGGCAAGGTTCACCGGATGCAGAGGCGTGATGCCCCAGTCCTGCCCCTGCGGTCCCATCAGGTCCGGCGGTGCGCCGAGGCGGACTCCTTCGACATAGGCGTTCGGCTTGCCCTGCACTTCTGACCCGTCAGGTGCAGCGCCAACGGCCAGGTCGAGATAGAGACTGGTCCTCTTGCCGCCTGCTGTCGAGGCCGCCATGAGTTGGCGGTCGGCGGCCCACTGCAGGAACAGGTGAAACCTCACTTCCTCCGTCATGCTCTCAGGAACGGCTTCCGCCCCGGTGAGAATGTCCTGGCTCGCCGGACCGGACCCGGCATGGCAGAACGCCTCCCAAATGGCATGGGCCCTGATCCCGTCACTCGGGGAGGAAAGAAAAGCTTCGGCCTCGGCCGGCAGCGGGGCTGCCGCGTAGATTTCCCGCAGTGCCGCGATCTTCGCCGTACTGACGGCGTCATAGTCGATCAAATCCGCTCCCCTTGCCCGCCTGAGCGCGCTGGCTGCATCATCGTGCAGTGAGACTGGAACGGAGAGCTCGTCCGCAAGCCAGTCGATGCTGATATAAAGGGGATGAAGCGCAAAACGGGAGACAGGATAATAGGGGCTGCCAGCCGCAGGCAGGGCGGTCTTGAGCGCATGCAGGGGATTGACGCCGATATAGGTCAGCCCTTGCTCGGCGCCCCATTTGCAGACCTTCGCCAGCCCAGCAAAGTCGCCCATGCCCCAATCGCCCTCATGGCGCAGGGCATAGAGCTGCAGCGCGAGACCCGACGAACGCTTCTCTGGCTTCAGTGCACGGAGCGACCTGGCGGTTGCCGTTGGAAGGACGGTCGCACCGAGGCGCTTCTCCAGGGTCTCGATGACCGAGGCCGGCGGTCGCCTGATCTCGCCTGAACTGTCTTCATATTCGTCGTAGACAAGCTTGCGGCTCATGGCGAAACCGCCGCGGTCACCCACCATGAGGCGGCCTTGCCTTCCTCCGCCCCCACCACAACGAAAGGCTCTCCGGTCGAAGGGTTCTCTACCCGGCTCGCCTCTCCCCCCAACTGTCCGCGAAGGGCGAGCGATCCATTCTCGAAGTGCCAGGTCACCTCAAAGTGGCTGTCGTCCGCCGAACAGTCTGCGCCCTCGAACCGCCCTTTTGTCAGCGGCAGCACATGTTCCTGCCGCAGGCTGAGGAGGCGTTTGAAGAAGTCCAGCCGATCCTTGTGCGAAGCATTGCCGATTTCCGACCAGTCGAGCTTCGCCGCCTCGAAGGTCGCGGCAGCGTTGGGGTCGGGGATGGCTTCCCGGGCCTTCTCGTCGCGGAAGCGCTTGAACTGGGCGAACTCGCGGCGGCGCCCTTCCCTCACCGCATCGGCAAGCTCGCCGTGAAAGTCGCAGAAGAATGGGAAACGCGACGTCGCCGCCCATTCTTCGCCCATCCAAAGCATCGGAACTTGCGGTGAGAGAAGGTAGACGGCCGTGACGGCTTCAGCGGCCTCGCGAGGCGCGGTATCCGAGAGACGCTCGCCCTCGGCCCGGTTGCCGACCTGGTCATGGTTCTGGACAAAGGAGACGAAGGCGGAAGGATGGAGCCCCCTGGAAGGCTCACCCCGCGCCTTGCCGCCGCGGTGCCCTGACGGCTGGCCCTGATAGTCGAACCCCTCGGCCAATGCGCGCCCCAGGCGATCAACGGGGTCGTCAGCGTAGTCCGCATAGTAACCATCCGTCTCCCCAGTCGCAAGCCGGTGAAGAATATGGTGAAGGTCGTCGTTCCACTGCGCCGTATAGGGATGGCCCGGGCCGATGAGGTGGGCCGCGTTGTCGTCGTTCTCGAGAACGAGATAGGGTTTGCCGCCCGGCATCGCCTCTTCGATCGACCTTGCGAGCTCGATCAGGAACGGCTCGCCCCCGGCCTCGGCGTCGATGGCATGCACCGCGTCGAAGCGGAGGCCGTCGAAGCGGTATTCCTCGAGCCACATCAGCGCATTATGGATGAAATAGTCCCGCACGGGCTGAAGCCCGAAATTGAGTCCGGCGCCCCAGGGCGTGTGCTGACCTTCGTCGAAGAAGGTCTTGGCGTAGACGTGCAGATAATTCCCGTCGGGACCGAAATGGTTGTAGACCACATCGAGCATCACCGCGATACCCCGCGCGTGGCACTGGTCGATCAGCCGCTTCAGATCGTCCGGCGATCCGTAGGCGTTGTGGGGAGCGTAAGGCAGGACGCCGTCATAGCCCCATCCCCTGTCGCCGGAGAACTGCGCGACAGGCATCAGCTCGATGGTGTTGACCCCCACATTCTGCAGGTGATCGAGCTTGGCTTCGATCGCGGCGAAGGTCCCCTCCTCCGTCATCGTACCGATATGGCATTCGTAGATGACGGCTTCCGAGAACGGTCTCGGCGTATAATCGTCGCCAGACCATTGGTGGGCGCCCGGATCATGAATGACACTTCTGCCGTGTACGTCCCTTTCTTGCCGACGGGAAGCCGGGTCTGGAACCGTGTGGCCCGCCACCTTGAAAGCGTAGGCCTGGCCGGCCTTTGCGCCTTTCGCGAAGCATTCGTAGAAGTCGTCACCGACGTCAGTCATCGGCAAGGTCTCGTCGCCGAGGACGAGTTCGGGCCTGCCGCCGGTGGGTGACCAGAAGCGGAAGGAAACGCCCTCCGGGCTCAGCTCCGCGCCGAATGGGTGTTTACGAATGGTCGTCATCAGTACCCCTTTCCATGTCGTAAACCCGCTTGACGAACAAATTCAGGCTCTTCGCCTTGATGATGCCTTCCCTGTCCGCAAGCGGACTCTCCGCCCCATCGGGATGCAGGAAGCCGCCCGTTCGCTCGGTGGCGATCATGTGCCGCCACGGAGCATCCGAGCCCGTCCCATCCGGCAGCACATAGGGTTTGTCTTCGTCGCTGCCGTTCATCATGAGGAGGAACGTGTCGTCGGTTTCCTTCTCACCGCGGCCGGTGAGGTGGACCCGGCCGGCCTCCCCCGACAGGAGGAGGGCAAAGCGCTGGCGGTTCTCATCGTGCCAGTCATCGTCCTGCATGGCTGTACCGTCGAGCTTCAACCATTGTACGTCCTGAACGTCAGTTCCCGGAATGACGTCGGCGTTGAAGTAGCGATGGCGGTGAAAAACGATATGCTTCCTTCGCAGGCCGATGAGCCGTTGGACATACCGGTGAAGGTGCCTGATCTCCGGGGTGTTCGCCCAGTCGATCCAACCGATTTCGTTGTCCTGGCAGTAGGCATTGTTGTTACCGCCCTGAGTCCGCGCACGCTCGTCACCTGCGAGAAGCATGGGGATACCCTGGCTCAACAGCATCGTTGCGAGGAAGTTGCGCCTTTGCCTCGCGCGGGTCTCGATGATCTCAGGGTCATCCGTAGGCCCCTCGGCGCCGTGGTTCGACGAGTAGTTCGCGCTGTGTCCGTCCTGGCCGTCTTCCTGATTGGCCTCGTTATGTTTGTCATTGTACGAAACGAGGTCCTGCAGCGTGAAACCGTCATGGGCCGTGATGAAGTTGATGCTTGCCCATGGGCGGCGACCACGGCCTTTGAAGATGTCGGGTGAGCCCGAGACCCTCGTCGCAAGTTCGGGGGTTTCGTGCCGGTAGCCGTGCCAGAACCGGCGGACGGTGTCGCGGTAGCGGTCATTCCATTCCGACCAGCCAGGAGGATAGCTGCCCACCTGATAGCCGCCGGGACCTGTGTCCCATGGCTCGGCGATCAGCTTGGTCTGGGAAAGCGCCGGGTCCTGAGCGATTGCGGTCAGGAACGGCGCGTGCTCGGAATACTCGCCTTCGATCCGGGCCAGGGTCGTTGCAAGGTCGAAGCGGAAGCCGTCGACACGGATATCCTCCACCCAGTATCTCAAGCTATCCGTCACCATGCGCAGCACGTACGGGTGTCTTAGCTCAAGCGAGTTGCCGGTTCCTGTCACGTCGTTGTAGTAGCGGCCATTCTCCGTCAGGAAATAATAGGCCGTATTGTCGATGCCGCGGAAGCTGAGGGTCGGCCCGAGGTGGTTCCCTTCCGCCGTATGGTTGTAGACCACGTCGAGGATGACCTCGATGCCGTTCTCATGCATGACCTGCACGAAGGTCTTGAGACTGTTCGTGTCATAGGGACCTACATATTCAGGCTGCGGAGCGAAAAAGCCTATGGAGTTGTAGCCCCAATAGTTGCGCAGGCCCAGCCGCTCGAGGCGCTCGTCATGCACGAAGGCATGGATCGGCAGGAGCTCCACCGCCGTCACGCCCAGGTCCTTGAGGTACTGAACGACATCCGGGTCCGTCATCCCGGCGAAGGTGCCGCGCTTGCTCTCGTCCATGCCCGGCCAGCGCATGGTGAAACCGCGCAGGTGCATCTCATAAAGGATCGTCTCGTGCGCCGGCCTCTTCGGGCGGTGATCCGTGTAGGTGAAGGCCGGGTCGACCACCTGTGACTTCATCATGAAGGGCGCTGAGTCGGTGTCGGAAAAGGACAGGTCCTCGTCCTTGTGGCCGATCTCGTAACCGAAAAGGGCCGGGTCCCATTTCAGTTGTCCGCTGATCTTCTTGGCGTAGGGGTCGAGGAGCAGCTTGTTCGGGTTGAACCGCAGGCCCGCGTCAGGCTCGTAGGGCCCGTGAACGCGCCAACCATAGCGCTGGCCTGGCCTGAGGTCGGGGAAGTATCCATGCCAGATCTCATGGGTGTATTCCGGCAGCGCTATCCGATCGGTCTCACGTTCCTCCCGGTCGAACAGGCACAGCTCGACCCTGGTGGCGTTGGTCGAGAACAAAGCAAAATTGACGCCCGACCCATCCCAGGTCGCGCCGAGGGGCGTTGGCAATCCAGGCCATACACGCATAACGAGTTTCCCTGTCCGAGAGGTCTCTTGAACACGCACCGACGCATAGCTGTTCCTTTCGGGGAACCGGCGTCAGCGGTGATCTGTCCCTTAGGGTATGTCCAAGAGCGCCAAGGCGTCCTCCAAACGTCTGCGAAACAAGTCGGGGCGCAAGTCAAAAGCGCCGCGAGAACATGCCAACGCGCCTGTCGGCGTGCGGGAAAGCTGTCCGCTGCGCATTGTCGATGCGTCCTCCATGGACGCCTCCCGAGCGGCCGAGCTGGGCTTCGAAGGCCTCTTCTACCGGGTGGCCGGTCAGGCTTTCGACGACACAGCGTTCAAAAGGTTCACCGAGGGCTTCCGAAAGCCCGAACTGGCGGCCGTGGCCGAGCTGCCCTGGCGGAGCCATGCTGAAACCAGCCGCACGGTTCGTGAGCATCCCGAATGGTTCGAGGCCCCGCGCGATACCCGCGGTGTGGTCGATCCACGACAGCTTGCGGGCATTCGCAGCCGTACCGTGGCCCTAGCCGGTGACGGGCAGGCGGAAGATTTCGCCACTTGGTTGCTCGCAGCCATCGAAGCTCTCGGCAAGGCAGGCGTCGCTGCCATTCTTCTCCCCTCCATCGATACCGCGCCTGATCGGCTCTGGGAGGCGCTTCTCGCCAAACGCTCTGACACAAGCCCATGGCTGATCGGTGGAACCGCTGAGCCCGACCGCCACGCAGGACTTGGTTTCGACGCCCTTATGACGGATGCGGATGCCTACCCGCAGGAGCTTGCCGCAACGCCGCTCCTTGTGAACCCGGACCCGAGCGGCGGGGCCGAAGAGCAACTCCTCCGGGGCCTCGTGACCCATGACGGCTACCTTCTGAAAGCAGCCGCCGCGGAACGAATGGCGACGGACCGCCTTCGTTCTATCAATGCCCTGCAACAACACGCGAAACGGAAAGGCCCTTCCATGGTCAGACGCTTCGGTGGCGGAACCGTCCGCTTCGACAACGACCCCCAAGGCGCGAACGAAGCCCTGGCCATCGGTCCGATGACCGGCATCCTGCGAGCCCTTGGCGGCGGGTTCAGCTCCATCGAGACCCTCGATGCCCAGGCTGGAAGGAAGCTCGTCAAAGCTTCGAACGCGAAATCCTCCAGCCCGGCCGAACGGCCCAGTGGAACCACGGCCCTCGCTGAACTTGCGCATGAGCGGATTGCGATCGAGAACGTCTATCCCCTGGTCGATGGCGGACGCTTTCCCGCCAAGCGTGTCGTCGGCGACGTGCTGGAAGTCGGCGCGGACATCTTCTGCGATGGCCACGACAAGCTCGCTGCAGACCTCATCGTGCAGGAGCCCGGCAGGAGTCTCGTCCGCGTTCCCATGGAACCTCAGGGCAACGACCGCTGGACCGGACGCGCGATCCTCGGCCAAATGGGGCTCACCGAATTCGACATTGAGGCATGGCGCGATGTCTTCGGCAGCTGGTGCGATGAAGTTTCCAAGAAACGCGCTGCCGGACAGAATGTCCGCCTCGAAACCATCGAAGGCCATGCGCTTGCGCTCAGGCACCTGAAACATGCCGCGGGGCAGGCCGGGGGAAATACCCAGTTGGCCAAGCGCTACATGAAGGCGATCGAGGAGGAAGAGGAAGGAAGCGAAGACCAGCTTCGCCACCTCCTCGATCAGGGTCTTCGCGACCTTCTGCGGCGGGACGGACCGCGTGAGCAGGCCATGCGCCTGCCGGGACGTGCCCGCATCCGCGCCGACCGCGAGCAGGCGCGGTTTTCCTCCTGGTACGAGCTTTTCCCGCGGTCCATGTCCGGCGACGAGAACACGCACGGCACGTTTCGCGACGTCATCGACCGGCTTCCATACATCAAGGATCTCGGCTTCGACGTCCTCTACTTCCCGCCGATCCACCCCATCGGCGAGACGAACCGCAAGGGCCCGAACAATTCCCTCAAGGCCGAGAAAGGCGATGTGGGGAGCCCCTATGCCATCGGCTCGAAGGACGGCGGCCACGACGCTCTGCATCCGGAACTCGGCAGCTTCGACGACTTCGCCGCGCTGATCGAAGCGGCGGCCTCGCATGACATGGAAATCGCTCTCGACTTCGCGATTCAGTGTTCGCCGGACCATCCATGGCTGAAGCAGCACCCCGAATGGTTCGACTGGAGGCCGGACGGCAGCATCAAGTTCGCCGAGAACCCGCCCAAGAAATACGAGGACATCGTCAACGTCCATTTCTACGGCGAAGCGATTCCCGACCTCTGGCACGCCTTGAGGGACGTGGTCCTTTTCTGGTGCGAGAAGGGCGTGAGGATTTTCCGCGTGGATAATCCGCATACAAAACCTTACCCGTTCTGGGAATGGATGATCGCTGAGGTAAAGACGGCCTATCCCGACGCACTCTTCCTGTCGGAGGCCTTCACCCGACCCAAGGTCATGCGGCGTCTGGCCAAGCTCGGCTTCACCCAGAGCTACACCTATTTCACCTGGCGGAACACCAAGGCGGAGCTGTCCGAATACGTGCACGAGCTCACCCAGACCGGCCTTCGCGAGGTGATGAACCCGAATTTCTTCGTCAACACGCCGGACATCAATCCGCCTGTTCTGCAGACCAACAATCGCGACGCCTATATCGCCAGGACCTGGCTCGCCGGCACCCTCGCCTCCTCCTACGGCATCTATAACGGCGTGGAGATCGCCGAGGGGACGCCTCTTCCGGGCAAGGAGGAATATCTCGACAGCGAGAAGTACCAGCTCAGAGCCTGGGACATGGACCGTCCGGGACATATCAAGGACGAGATCAGGCTTCTGAACGAGCTGCGCCGCGAGCATCCAGCGCTTCAGGACCATGCGACGATCAGACTGCTGACAGCCTATAACGATCAGGTCATGTGGTACGCAAAGGCCACCCCCGATCTCACCGATGTCGTCCTCATCGCCGTCAGTCTCGATTTCGAACGTGACCAGCGGGCCCATGTCGAAGTACCCCTGTGGTATTTCGGCCTGCCGGATGATGGGACCCTGGACGCCTATGACGTGTTCGCAGGCCAGGATTTCTCGTGGACCGGCAAGATGCAGGAAGTGACCCTCGGCCCCGGCCGGATCGTCCGCGCCTTCGTCGTCAAGCCGCCTGCCGGGTTCGAACATCCTGACGATGCGCTGTATGCTGACAGGGAGAATTTGCGGTGATTGATCGCAGCGAGACGGACTGGTACCGCGACGCGGTCATCTACCAGACCCACGTGAAGGCTTATGCGGACTCCAACGGCGACGGTGTCGGCGATTTCAGGGGGCTGACGGAAAAACTCGACTACATTGCGGAGCTCGGCGCCACCGCCATATGGCTCCTGCCCTTCTACCCCTCGCCCCTGCGTGACGACGGCTACGACATCGCCGACTACCGCGGCATCAACCCCGCCTACGGCACCTTTGACGACTTCCAGAAGTTCGTGGACGAAGCCCATTCGCGCGGCCTCCGCATCATCACCGAGCTGGTCATCAACCACACCTCCGACCAGCACGAATGGTTCCAGCGTGCACGGAAAGCACCAAAGGGCTCTCCCGAGCGCGATTTCTACGTCTGGTCTGATGACGACAAGAAATGGCCGGAGACACGCATCATCTTCACGGACACGGAGAAATCGAACTGGACCTGGGACGAGGAGGCTGGCCAGTACTACTGGCACCGCTTCTTCAGCCACCAGCCGGATCTCAATTTCGACAACCCGGCCGTGATGGAAGAGGTGCTCGACACATTGCGTTTCTGGCTCGATGCCGGGGTCGACGGCCTGCGTCTCGATGCCATTCCCTATCTTGTCGAACGGGACGGTACGAACAACGAGAACCTGCCCGAGACCCATGATGTCCTGAAGAAGGTCCGGGCCGCAGTGGACGACGCCTATCCGGACCGCATGCTCCTGGCCGAAGCCAATCAGTGGCCTGAGGATACGGCGGAATATTTCGGTGATGCCGACGAATGCCACATGGCGTTCCACTTCCCCCTCATGCCGCGCATGTACATGGCGGTGGCACAGGAGGACCGCCATCCGATCACCGACATCATGCGCCAGACACCCGTGATCCCCGACGGCACGCAATGGGCGATCTTCCTTCGCAACCATGACGAACTGACGCTGGAAATGGTGACGGATGAGGAGCGCGACTATCTCTACCGCACTTACGCCGAAGACAGGCGTATGCGTATCAATGTTGGCATCCGGCGCCGCCTCGCGCCGCTTCTCGGCAATGACCGCAGGAAGATCGAGCTGATGATGGGGCTCCTGCTCTCCATGCCCGGCACGCCTTGCCTCTACTACGGCGATGAGATCGGCATGGGCGACAACATCTATCTGGGCGACCGCGACGGCGTGCGGACCCCCATGCAGTGGTCGCCCGACCGCAATGGCGGCTTCTCCCGCGCCGATCCCGCTCGCCTCTACAGCCAGCCCATCATGGATCCCGTCTACGGCTTTCAGGGGCTGAACGTCGAGGCCCAGAGCCGCAACGCAGCCTCGCTTCTCAGCTGGACGCGGCGTGCGCTCCGTATCCGGAAGACAAGCCAGGTCTTCGGTCGCGGTGCGCTCGAGTTCCTCTATCCCCGCAACCGGCGGGTCCTAACCTATCTTCGCAGGCTCGGCGACGAAGTGGTTCTTTGTGCTGTCAATCTGTCTGCGAGAGCGCAATCCGTCGAGCTGGACCTTTCGGAGTTCGAAGGGTTGGTTCCGGTCGAGCTCTCCGGCCGCGAAGCCTTCCCGCCCATCGGCAAGCTCCCCTACCTTCTGACCATGCCCGGTTACGGCTTTTACTGGTTCAGGCTGACCGCCGAGGCTGAGATGCCCTCCTGGCACGAGCCCCTGCCCGAACCGCTGCCCGAGCATGCGACGGTCGTCGTTCGAGCGGGCCATGAACGTCTGGATCAGGGCGCAGCGGGCGACATACTGTCGAAAACGTCACTGCCGGAGTTCCTCCCCAACCAGCGCTGGTTCGCGTCGAAGACCGGCAAGCTGGAGGAAGTCGACCTCGTCGAGCATGCTCACATCGGTCCAGTCTGGTTCCTCGAAGCGAGAACCCGGACGAGTTCGGGCACCGCGTCCTATTTCGTGCCGCTGGCCGCCAGAAAGCCTGCGGATCATCAGGAACTGACGGCTTTCCAGGTCGCACGCCTGCGCAAGGGTCCCGATGTCCTGCCGCTTTATGATGCGTTGGCTGACGACAGCCTGGCCCGGGTGGCCGTCGATGCGATGCGCGATGAGCGGCAGGTCGGTGCCCTTCGCTTCTACAAGACAACCGCTTTCGACGGCCTTGAGATCGAAGAGAGCGACAATATCGGTCGCCTGCTCTCCGAGCAGAGCAATTCCTCGATCCGATTGTCGGACAAGGCTATTCTGAAAGGCATCCGCCTGGTGCGCGCGGGCATTCATCCAGAGGTTGAAGTCTCGCGCTTCCTGACGGAAACCGCCGGCTTCGAGCATGCGCCGAAGCTTCTCGGCTGGGCCGAAATCGGGGGTGAGAGCCCGACCTGCCTGATGGTCCTTCATGAATTCGTCCGTAACCAGGGTGATGCGTGGTCACGGTTCACGGACGATCTCGTCAGGAGCCTCGAGCACGAGGCCCTGTCGAGCGATGGGGAAGGTGGTCAGGAAAGCGAAGAAACGGTCACGCCCGTCTTCGGTAACGCGCTCGAAAAGCTTGGCCGCAGGATCGGCGAGCTTCACCGCGCTCTTGCGACCCGGACCGACGACCAGGCCTTCGCGGCCGAGCCGATCGGGGCCGAAGACGTCGAGCGCTGGAAGGCTTCCGCACGCAGCTTCCTGAACGATGCCGTCGCCCGCACCGATGGCGACAACGTGCTCCGTACCCGTAGTAGCGAGATCGAGACCTTGATCGAGCAGCTTCCCAAGGCGCAAGGCAGGAAGACGCGTATTCACGGTGATCTCCATCTCGGTCAGGTTCTGGTGACCCAGGACGATTTCGTTGTGCTCGATTTCGAAGGAGAGCCCGGCCGCGACCTTGCCGACCGGCGTTCCAAGACGTCGCCCCTCCGCGACGTGGCCGGCATGCTGCGCAGCATCGACTACGCGGCCGCCAGTGCTGCCAGGCGGATCACCGAGCCGGGTCTCATGGATGAGGAGGCGGCGCGCCAGGTCGTTGATCAGTGGCGTGACGAAGCTATCGGGGATTTCCTTCGCGGATATGCAGAAGAAGTTGGCGAGGACGGCCTCGACCACGATCTGCTGCGTTTCTTCAGCCTCGAAAAAGCGCTCTACGAAACAGTCTACGAAGCCGAAAACCGTCCGGGTTGGATCGACATCCCCCTCGGCGGTATTGCGCGGCTTCTCAACGAAGGAGCATCATGATGCCTCTCGGTGACGATCATGCACTCGGCGATGCTCTCGCCTCGCTTGCAGCCGGGCGCCATGGCGACCCCTTCGCCATCCTCGGCCCTCACCACGATGTGGTCCGGGTTTTTCTTCCCCATGCCGATAGTGTTCGTCTGGCCAAACCGAACGGCAAGCCGCTAGCAGCGTTTGAGAAGGTGCATCCTGAAGGCATCTTCGAAACGACAGATCTTGATGGAGCACCAGAAGATTACCGGCTTCTCGCCAGCTATGACGGGCGGGACGTTGTGATGGATGACCCCTACCGCTTCGGACCGGTGATCGGTGAGATGGACAGCTGGCTCCTTGCCGAGGGGCGCCACAAGCGCGCCTATGAGATACTCGGCGCGCATCCCCGCAGCTTCGAGGGAACGGAAGGCGTTTCTTTCGCCGTATGGGCGCCGAACGCCTCGCGGGTGAGCGTAGTCGGTGATTTCAACGGTTGGGATGGACGCCGCTTTCCCATGCGCCATCGCCGGGAGTGCGGGGTGTGGGAACTCTTCATCCCGGACGTCCCTCTCGGTAGTCTCTATAAATACGAAATCCTTGGACCGGACGGCCACCGGCAGCCTCTCAAGAGCGATCCTTTCGCTTTCGAGATGCAGAAACGTCCCGAGACAGCTTCGATTGTCCGTCGCCTGCCGAAATTATCTGACAGTTCCGATCTTTCGTCGGACCGGCTACGGTCGATGGACTACAGCGAACCCGTCAGCATCTACGAGGCCCATCTTGGTTCGTGGATGCGTTCCGATGATGGCGGCTTTCTCTCCTATGACGAGTTGGCCGAGCGCCTTGTTCCTTACGTGCAGGAGATGGGCTTTACCCATATCGAAATGCTGCCGGTGTCGGAGCATCCGTTCGATGGCTCCTGGGGTTACCAGCCGATCGGCCTCTTCGCACCCACTTCGCGCTTCGGCGATGCCGCAGGTTTTGCGAGATTGGTCCAGGCGTTCCACGGGGCCGGAATCGGCGTTCTTCTCGACTGGGTACCAGGGCACTTTCCAAGCGATGCCCACGGATTGATGGAATTCGATGGCACACATCTTTACGAGCACGCGGATCCGCGGGAAGGCTTCCATCAGGACTGGAACACCCTCATCTACAATTTCGGCCGGAACGAAGTTCTCGGTACGCTCACCTCCAACGGACTTTTCTGGATTGATCGCTATGGTGTCGATGGCCTGCGCGTCGATGCCGTCGCTTCCATGCTGTACCGCGATTATTCGCGTAAGGAGGGAGAGTGGGTGCCCAACCAGTATGGCGGACGCGAAAACCTGGAGGCCATCGCCTTTCTCAAGCAAACCAATTCCTTCCTGCGTGAGGACCAGCCCGGCGCCGTAACCATCGCGGAGGAGTCAACGGCCTTTCCCGGTGTCTCCCATCCCATCGACGATGGAGGTCTCGGGTTTCACTACAAGTGGAACATGGGCTGGATGCACGACACCCTCGAATATATGAAGGAAAACCCGCTCTACCGGCAGCACCATCACGACAAGATGACCTTCGGCCTCGTCTACGCCTTTTCCGAGCGCTTCGTCCTGCCGCTTTCCCATGATGAAGTCGTGCACGGAAAGGGCAGCCTGCTCGGCAAGATGCCGGGGGACGAGTGGCGGCGGTTCGCAAACCTTCGGGCCTATTACGGCTTCATGTGGGGCCATCCGGGCAAGAAGCTTCTTTTCATGGGAGGCGAAATCGCCCAGCCTACGGAGTGGAACCATGATGCTTCGATCCCATGGGATCTTCTCGAGGACGAGAAACATGCTGGCGTGCAGCGCCTTGTCCGTGAGCTGAACACCCTCTACCGCAAAGAGCCTGCGCTGCATGAGAAAGATACCCAGCCAGACGGTTTTGCCTGGGTGATCGGGGATGACCGGGACAATTCCGTCTTTGCCTTCTTGCGGCACGGCGATGACCATGACCGCCCGGTTCTCTGCATTGCCAATATGACGCCGCAGGTCCTTACAGATTACCGGATCGGTGTGCCGAAGGCGGGGCAATGGAAGCGCCTCCTGTCGACCGATGACCAGACATTCGGCGGTTCGGGGGCGGGCAATGCCGCGGCCTCGACCGACGATCAGGCAAGCCATGGTCATGCACAGTCGCTGAACCTGACCCTCCCCCCTTTGGCGACATCGTTCTGGTCGCTGAAATAGGTCGATTCTGACGAGGCCGCTTCGCGGACGGGCCCGCAAAAGCGGACCTTCTGGAGACTGAGCAAACTCAGCGCGTCGTATCGCTTCTCTTCAGAAGCTGCGCTTCGACGACCTCCGGGTCGAGGCCGACAAAACGGCGGAGCGGCCGGAAGATGGCCGGACCCGAGTGAAACTGCCGGGAGACGATAAGTTCACGGGTTTCAAACGCAGGGCAGCGATAGGGACAGACTTCAATAACGAAAGCCGTATCCGGATCGTCCAGGGTGATACGGTCATTGGCAACACCTTCCGGCCAGCCCTCGACCCTCGTGAAGACCCGCAACACTTCTCCGTTCGCCCCGCCCTGTACGGACGGGATATCGCGCGCCACAAGCTCCTGCGCCATCCATTGGTTCGGGGTGAAACCTGGGTCAGTCCTCAAAAGGGCCAGGAGGATCTGCAGACCGATGAAGCCAGCAAGAACGAGGCTGACGAGCGCCGGGTATCGGGGCAAGAAACGCACGGCGGCGACGGCGAAGACGAGAACGGCCGCATAGGGAACGACCGGGTAGTAAAGCGGCCATTCAAGGCTGAGGACGAAGCTGCAGATGACGAAGGAGAGGAGCGCTGCCGCACCGAAAAGCGCCGTCGCCTGCTTTGCGCGATGCGTGAAGGCGGAACGGTTCGAATGGAGAAGCCAGCCCGCGGCCATACCGAACAGGACGACCGGGGTGACGAGTGGGTGGATGAAGAGCTCACCGAGCGGCTCGGTGATGAACTGAAGCGGCGGCGTCGTCGTGAAACGTTCGGCACCGATCGACGCCCCAGGATTTCCCTCCCCATGATTGAGGCTTAGGTTCAAGCGGTAGAACGGGTCCCCTGCGACGGTGAAATAGAACAGCCATTCGAGAAAAAGGACGGCGAGGAAACCTCCGCCCGCGGCCAGCCCGATCTGCCAGAACCGCTCGCGGCGAACCAGTGCCGTCAGCGCGATCACCACCGGAAGAAAGACCGTCGACTCCCGGCAAAGCCATGCCCCGCCCGCCGCCAGTCCCGACAGGACCATCCAGCGCAATGCCGGTCGCCCCCGCGCCTCGAGCCCGATCAAAAGCGACCAGAGCGACGCGACGACGTAGAAAAGCTCGGGCCCGTCGATCATGACTTCGATCGGACGAATGACGATGTTGACGGTGAGAAGCACAAGGACCGTCAGCACCCGTGCCATATCTTCGCCCAGGAGGCGGCGGCTCGCGAAATAGGTCACCAGCAGCGTGCCCGCGCTGTAGAGTATGTTGGGAACCACGGCCGCGAACTGGGATGGCCCGAAGATCTCGAACAGAACCGCCATCGGTCCGATGAGGGGCCAGCGGAGCGACCAATGGTTCGGGCCGGCCAAGGGTTCGCCTGCGTGGAGAAGAAGAGCGCCAATCGCATAGTCAGGGCCATCCCACGAATTGATGCCCTTGGCCGCCATCAGGACGATCACCAGCCAAGCCGCGCTCAACGACAGAAGGAAGGTCTTCTGCGAGATGCCTGTGAAAGCGGCGAAGCCCTTGGCAGCCCAGCGGTCGGCACGCCTCAACCACGGGCCGAAGGAGACGGGCATCAACTCGCGTGCAGGTGTCATGGCGCACTCCTCGGCTGGGACGTCGGGGCGAGGCGCACGATGATTTGCTTGCGTTGCCGCCAGAGATCGCCCGCATCCACCGTCAGCGGATGGCCCATCAGGAAGAGCCCTGCAACCCAAAGAGCAAAGGCGCCGAGCATTCCGGCCACCAACTGAAGCAGCGGCTCGCTGCCTGGAAGAAGAAGACCGACCGATGAACCTGCAGCCGTCATCAGCGCCACGCCGGCTGCGGGCAGCATGGGCGCGAGGCTTTTGCGCCACCCCATCCCAAGATGGCGGTGAAGGGCGTAGGTGATGAGCCCTGCCTTGATGAAGCCGGCGAGCGCCAGACCGGCGCAGGCATAGCTCAGACCGATCATCCCGCCTGAAAGCGCCAGCAGCACCCGCATCACCTGGTTTGCCGTCTGTATAGGCAGGTACTGAGGCACGAGATCGAACACCACGAAGAGCTTCAGGCTCATCTGGGTGAAAGGAAACGCGAGGGCGCCCACCAGAAGGATGCGCGCCGGCGTTATGGTTTCGAGCCAGTCTTCACCCAAGAGCGTACGGACGAGCGGTCCTGTCAGGATGATCATCGCTGCGAAGACCGGCCACAGGAACGCCGTGAGATAGCCGACTTTCCTGTCATAGGCGTCCTGCGGATCACCTCCCTCATTGATACTGTGGGAAAGCGCCGGAAGGACGACTGGATCGACGGCGCTCATCACCGTCTTGTCGGCGAGCTTCACGATCGTCTGCGCGCGATTGTAGAGCCCGACGGCAGCAACGCCGATGAGATCCGCCAGCCCGGTCACCACCGCAAAGCCCGAAAGCTTCGGCAGCATGCGAGAGGCGGTGTAGGACCAACCGAAGCCTCCGAATGCGGGGAGTGAGCCGATGCGGGGTAGCACCCGACCTTCGGGGCCGGCGACGAGAAGGGCGAGTGTCCGGATCACCTGTTCGCCGAGGACCCCAAGGGCGAGAGCAACGACACCGAAACCCTGCAGGGCCGCGAAAATCGCGACAAGGGCGTAGCTGACACTCGATAAAACCGTGATCGCCGACACGCGCCCAAAGCGCAGATGTTTCTCGAGCAGGGTCTCGCTGACAAGGCTGATGGGCCGGACGATCATCGTCGTTCCAAGAATGAGAAGGGCCTTGCCGAGGCCATCATCGGTCAGGTCGCTTGGAACAAGCTGATGGCCGGCAACGATCAGCAGCAAGAGGCCAGCACCGATCGCTATGGAAAGCCCCGCCGCGCGTTCGAGGTCCCGGCGGCCTAGGTTCTTCTGTCTGATGAGGAAGGGCTTGAGGCCGAAAAGCGCGACCTGTTCGAGGGTCGCATGGACCGCGTAGGCAATTGCGAAAAGGCCGAACTCTTCCGGCGAAATCAGCCGTGCAAGGGCAGCCAGGCTGGTGCCCATCGCTACAAGGGTCAAGGGACGGGAGAGAAGCGTGTAGAGGACAGCGAGCCGCATACGCTGGCGATACGGAGAAGTCAGCGCCCCGCTGTCGTCCTCTTTCTTCTCATCTGACATCAGCCATTCTTCGTTGTCGCACGGGCTTGCTGGCGCACCAGCGCCTTGGCCGCGATCGCGACAAAGGGATCAATCGCGGCGGCGCCGATCTTTACCAGCACACGCTGCCGCCTGATGCCGGGAATCTTCTTGATCAGCGCTTTGCTGACCCCTTCCCGTCGGCGCCAGTCGAGCTTGCTGTAGCGCCCATGGAAATAATCATCTTCATCGAGTTCCCATTTCTCACGGAAATAATCGAGACTGGCGCGTTGCCATTCGGGCGACCAACGCACGAGGAAGAAAGGAAAATCGACGATCTGCATCGCATGCTGACGGGTTGGGAAGAGATAGGTGACGACCGAGCGCGGTTCGAAGAAGACCTTTCCGCCTGCCTGATGGACGCTCAGGCAAAGATCCAGATGCTCCTTCGTTGCGACCATTTTCTCGTCCAAGGGCCCGATCTCGTCGAACACGGACCGTCTGACCAGAACGCAGTGGAACTCGCAGACCCCGGTTTCCTGCCGCTCGAGCGGCGGCAGATCGTCGAGGCGGACCTTGTGATGGTCCATGCGGTCGATAATCCGCCGTTCGCCCTTCTTCGCCGCGCGGAATGCATCGCGGCTATCGGCATAGTCGCCGCCTGCCTGGTGGACAACGGCATGGAGCTCAGGACCTTCGCAGGTCAGGGGTGCCACCACGGCGGCATCTTCCTCGTCGGCACATCTGACGAGAGCGTCGAGCCAGCCATCCGAAAAGATCACGTCATTGTCGACGAAGACCACATAGTCGGTCTCCGCTTCGGCGAGGCCGAGATTGCGGGCGCGGTTGGGGGGCAGGATGTTGTCATCGCTGACAAGCTTGAAGCCGCGGCAGTCCGCTTCGTGACGGAGCCAGCGGCGCAGGGCCTTCGGGGTCCCGGCATCGACATAGACGAGGTCGAAGGGTGCTTCGGTATGCTCGAAAAGGCTCTGCAACGACTGGCGGGCCAGCCCGAAACGCTCCCGCGGCGTTACGATGACCGTGGCTCTCGCTTTGGAATGTGTCGCGCTCATGTCGTTCTCCCCGTATCGTCCATTAAAGAACGGTAGATCGCCATCATCGTCTCGCCTGTCGTCTCAAGATCATAGTCCGTTGCGACCTTTTGCGCACCTTTCCGCCCCATTTCGGGCCAGGTTTCGGGCTGCGACAGAAGGCGTTGCAAAGCCTCCGCCAGGGCCTTCGGATCACGTTCGGGCACCAGATAACCGGAGACCCCATCCTCAACGAGTTCAGGGATTCCGCCATGCCTGGTCGCAACCACCGGGCATCCGGACGCCATGGCTTCCTTCAGGGTGTTGATCGGCGCATCCTGATTGCCATCGGCGGCGGTGACCGATGGCCCCACGAAAATGTGACTGCGGGCAAGTTCTTCGGCCACCCGGTCGAGGGACTGGGCACCCATGAACGTGACCCGCCCGGCAATGCCCAGCCTGTCCGCCTGGCCCTCGAGGTCGGACCTGAGCACGCCATCGCCGATGATCGTGAGATGAACGCTGTCGCCGTCGGGAATGAGAGCCAAAGCGTCGAGAAGATCGCAGAAACCCTTCTTCTCCACCAGTCGTCCTACGGCGATGAGGCGGACAGGGCCCTTCTCGGGGTTCAGCCGCGGTTCGAAGGTGAAACCGCTGGTATCGAGGCCTGAGGGCAAAACGAATGTCCGCTTCTCCGGCGCGCCCAGCCGCACGGCTTTATCGCGGAAAAAACGGCAATTGGCAGCAAAACCGTCGGCCGCCGCGAAGACATGGCGATAGACGTCCTCCCCATTGCTTTTCACGTGGGAGCTGATGTCGCTGCCCCGAAAATGCACCAGCACCTTGCCCTCGAGCAGGCCAGCGCGGCGAAGCTGCAGAACCCGCCCGGCAAGCTGTCCGAAATGCACGTGGATCACGTCATATCGTGCATCGCGTTTCAAAGCGGAAGAATCGAGGATGGCGCGGGCCGACGTCCGTGGACCGTCCGGGCTTGGGCGGGTCAGGAGCCTGAATGCCTTGCGGCCGTGCTTTCGGCGGGTCTTGCCGAACGCCTTCGCGAGGGCACCGAACTTCGCTATGTCGCTCTTCGGGACGTCTGGCGAGAACGTCATGTCCAGCATGCCGTACCGCTCGACGGTCCGCTGCACCTCGCTCTTTTGCCTGATGGTGGGATCGATTGCGTAGATGTCGAGCTGGTGGCCGCTGTCCAGAACCTTCTTCGCTGCGTTGACCACGAAGGTCTCGCTGGTCATGGGGAAGGCCCCGGTGAAGAAGGCAACACGCATCGGGCGCTGGACGCCTCGTGTCTGGTCGCTCATAGACACAGTCCTTTGTTCGAGGGAGGACGGCCATGCCGCGGGTCAGCGTTGTAATTCCGACATTTGAACGCCCGGGCGACGTGACGGAAGCCGTTCAATCCGTCCGCAGGCAGACCTTCTCCGATTTCGAGATCATCGTCGTTGTCGACGGTGAACCCGGCCCGACCGTCGAGGCACTCGAAGCGATCGGTGAGCCGCGTCTCCGCCTGGTCGTGCCCGATGGGCGGCTTGGGAATGCCGAGGCCCGCAACCGCGGCATCAGGGCGGCGCGGGGCGAGCTCATCGCTCTTCTGGACGATGACGATCTCTGGATGCCGGAGAAGCTGCAAATCCAGATCGATCTCTACGACCGGCTCGGGGTCCGGGACGCGATCGTCTGCTGCCGTTTCCGCCTTCTGAGCGAAACCGAGGACATCGTCCTGCCGCGGCGTCTGCCCGGACCGGATGAGCCGTTGTCGGAATATCTCTTCTGCCGGAAGCAGGGAGTGGCCGTCGAAGGCGCCATTCAGACTTCGAACATTCTCGCGGCGCGTTCGCTGTTCGAAGCCGTCCCTTTCGACCCGGCCCTGCCCCGGCTTGTCGACCGCGACTGGCTTCTGCGCGCGGCGGAGAGCGGCGCGACGGTCGTCTTTCCCGATACGGATGAACCGCTGTCGGTCTACGCCGTCCATGATACGCGAAAGCGGGTCAGCCACGAGCTTCGCTGGCGTTGGCAGCGGGATTGGGCGCTGGAACGCAAGGACCTCTTCACGCCGCGAAGCCTTGCTGCGTTCTTCCTGACGGCCACGAGCCAGGCGGCGCGCGATGCAGGGGAAAAGGGCGCGTTCGTGCACCTTCTTCGGTCCGCCTATGCATATGGACGGCCGAGCGCGGGTGAGCTGATGTTTCATACTGCCAACACTGCCCTGCCGCCTGCCGTCAAACGGCGACTTGCCACGCTCGTTCTTGGAGGGAAAGCGAAGACATGACAGCTCCGCTCTTCTCGGTCATCGTTCCGACCTATAACCGGCCTTCCGCAATCAAAGCGTGTGCGGAGGGGCTCCTTGCCCTGCCGCATCCGTCCTTCGAAGTCATCATCGTCGATGACGGGTCGGACGAACCGGCGGAGCTGGCGCTTGCGGAACATGCTGGCGACCCCCGGTTGCGGGTCTTCCGCCAGGAGAATCAGGGACCGGGCGCGGCGCGCAATCATGGCGCCCGATACGCCAGGGGAAGGTTTCTGGCATTCACGGATGATGACTGCAGGCCTGTTCCGCAATGGCTTTCGGCCTTTGGAGCGGTTCTCCAGCAAACGCCGGATGCCCTTGCCGGTGGACCCGTCGTCAACGCCCTGACGAAGAATGTCTACGCCGCCGCCAGCCAGGACATCATCAGTTTCCTTTATGAAACCGACGCCACCGCCACCGCCTTTTTCACGTCCAACAATTTCTGCTGTTCGGCGGAAAGTTTTGCGGAGGTCGGCGGTTTCGATCCGGAGCTGCGTCTTTCGTCCGAGGACCGCGACTTCTGTATCCGTTACCGGAGCAAAGGCGGCCCTGTCCTTCATGTGCCCGAGGCGGAGGTTCGGCACAGCCACGATCTCGGCGCCGTCAGCTTCTGGCGGCAGCACCTTCGGTACGGACAAGGCGCAAGGCAGCTGTCGGACAAGCTGGCAGAGAGCGGAAACGCCCCGCCATTGGCCGTCCGCACACCGTCTTTCTACGCGCAGCTTCTGAGCTACCCCGCGAGGCGGGACGGGATGAAGGCCCTGCCACGCTCTTTCCTCATTGCCCTGTCCCACGTCGCTATGGCTTGGGGCTATTATGGTTCTTCGCCAGCGCCTCGGCAATCCAAACGTCAGCCGTCCGCGTAAGGGGCGGCTGACCCAGGAACTTCCTGAGCCAGGCGGCACTGTAGGCGGCTGTCGAATAGAGATGATAGGCCGAATGAAGGCCGACCCCTGCAAGAAGGGTCAACAGGCCGCCGCGTTTTGCAAGAACGCGGAAGAACGGGGCATTCAGGACGAGATACGCCGTAAACGGAAGCAGCGCACCGATCGCTGCCTGCGGCAGAACGGGCGCGAGGAAGAGAAGCGCCACCGTCGCGATGATGCAGACGGCCTTGGTCTTTTCCGAGGCCCGGGCATTGAGGCTCGCGGGCGCGCGGTCATGCACCAGAAGGGTCGACCACGGAAGAGCCCGCGAGAAGACATCGTCCCGCCACAGCTGCCGCACGGTCCAGTTCTTGAGGTGCGTGCCGGTCGCCTCGGGAACGAGGCGGATGCGGTAACCATGCTCGCGCATCCGGTAGCCGATCTCCACGTCCTCCATGGCCGGCTTCTCGATGAGATCGCTGAAACCGTTGAGATGGGAGAACGCGCTACCGCGAATGACGCCAAGCCCGGTCCAGAAGGTCTGCGCTTCGCGCTGCCCGGTCTGATGGAAGAAATGGTGACGAAGATTCGTGTACCGCGCAGCAAGGTTCGGGCAAGCCTGCTTCGCGCCGTAAGAGCCGAACGCGGCAGCAATCTTTTCGTCCTGCTCCAGCTCTTCGACGAGAAGACGCGGTGCCTCCGGGTCGATCACCACATCGGAGTCGATGAAAAGGAGGAAGTCCGTTTCGGCCTTCGATGCGCCGAGATTGCGGGCCCGGCCCGGGCCCAGAGGCTTTTCGCCCCGATGGGTGAGAACCTTCGCGCCAAGCTCCCGGGCGATCTCACCGGTGCGGTCGGTCGAGCCATCGTCGATGACGATGATTTCATGCGGCGCGGGCCGTGCGGCAAGCGCAGCCGCGACCGCGCGGTGAATCGTCGCCTCGGCGTTGCGTGCGGGAATGACAGCGGAATAGGCGGCTAGCTCCTTCGCAGTCGCTCCCCCGTCCTGGTCGTCATCGCCCTTGTCGGCCGTTTCGTCCTTGTCCGCTTTCACGAACTCCTCGTGATAGGATCGCTCCACATTGACCTCCCAAAGATCATGATCGGCACCGAGAACGTTCTCGGCTGCCAACATGGCGGTCAGCATCGAGTGATCCTGGTTGTTGTAGCGGTGCATGCCGTTGCGGCCGACCGTCTGGAGATTCTCGAAACCGCCAAGCCAGTTGCGGACGATCTCGAGGTTCTCCGTATAGTCGCCGTCATAGACCGGATAGGCCTTGGGCTGACGGATGACGGCGCCGTCGACGACGGAGCCTTCGGGCGCCAGGTTGATCGAGGCGAGCTCCTTGCCTGCCTGCTCGATCAGGTCCTCGTCGGACATTTCCCAGAGGCCATCGCCCTCGTGGCAGAAATATTCCATGCCGATGGAGGAGGTGTCGTCATCCGGCACCATGTCCGGCGACCAGGCGCGGAAATTCTGGATACGTCCGACCGACACCTCGGGGCTGTGCACATAGATCCAGTTGTCCGGGAACGGATCGGGATGGTCGAGAACGAGAGTCACGATCAGGAAGTCGCGGTAGTTCAGCTTTTCCGCAGCGGCCAGGATTTCGGGCGGCGGCGGCGGATCCATGATCTGCAGCAGTGTCCGAAGGTCGATGGAGTTGACGAAACTGTCGCCCTCGATCCGGCGCTCCGCACCGTCCTTGTCCGCAACCGTGATGTCATCGACGCGCATGCCGTCGCGGTGAACCCGCGTGACGCGATGTTCGAGAGCGACGTTGCCGCCGGCCTCCTCGATCACATCTGCGCAAGTCTCCCACATCTGGCCGGGGCCAAGGCGGGGGTACTGGAATTCCTCGATCAGGCTGACCGTATCATTGGCGCCGCTGAGGGCGTTCCAGACGGCTTTGAAGACGGAAAGGTTCTTGATCCGCTGCGCCGCCCAGTCAGCCCGGATCTCTGAACAGGGAATGCCCCAGACCTTCTCCGTATAGGTCTTGAAGAAGGTGTTGAAGAGGCGCTCGCCGAAGCGGTTGGTCACCCACTTGTCGAAGGTTTCCTCGGGCTTGTGGGGGAAGACCTGCACCTTGGCGTAGCTGCACATGATCAGCGCGGCCTCGAGCGGACCGAGATTGCCCAGCGCGTTCGTGATCTTGAGGGGATAGCTGTAGAACTTGCCGTTATAGTAGATGCGCGACATCCGCGGGCGGGTGATGAACTCATCATCGAGGATTTCGCGCCAGAAGCTCTCGACCTCCGGCACCTTCGTGAAGAAGCGGTGCCCGCCAATGTCGAAACGGTACCCCTTGTTGCTCTCGGTGCGCGAAATGCCGCCCACGATCTCGTTCGCCTCGAAAACGAGAGGCGTCCAGGTCGAGTCGAGTTTCTGAAGTGTCCGCGCCGCTGTCAGTCCAGCAGGCCCACCCCCCATAACGACCAGGCGATTGCTCGCTTGGACCTCATCGAATGCCATCTGTTCCCCTCGTCCGAACCATTGGTTCCCCTAAACTCTGCGTCGGCAACACGTCCCGCCGCGGAAAGGTTCGAATTCAGTGCAGCGTCTCGGGAAACTAGGCAGCCTTCGCAATTCGAGTGCCATGAAGCTCGCCGAGATACGCTTCGAGCTTCGCCGCCCGCTCCTCCCAACCGAACCCGCGTGCCCGCTCTCGGGCAGCCACCCCGATCGCCTCGGCCCGGGCCTGGTTGCCGAGAAGGAAGCGGATCCCCTCGGCGAGCGCTGACGGGTCTCCCGGGGGGACAAGCCAGGCGTCGACACCGTGGGTAGCGAGGGCGCGCACCGGCGCGATGTCGCTTGCGACGACGGCAAGCCCATGAGCCATCATCTCGAGAAGTTTCATGGGGCTCGTGAAACGGTCCGACACGCTGTCGACGCCGAGAGGCAGGGGGCAGACCCCGATCCGCGCCCGCGCAACGGCTTCGGCGATGACAGGCTGCGGCTGGAAGCCGTGCAGGGTCACATCCGCGCCCTTCGCCCTCGCCTCCTCTGCGAGACTTCTGACCTGCTCGGCGCTGCCGCCATAGATTTCGGCGCGTGTGCCCGGCAGCATCGCCATCGCCTCGGTCAGCGTGTCGATGCCTTTGCGGCGCTCGATCTTGCCCGCATAGATCACGTCGGCGGTTTTCGGCTTTGAGGACGCCGGGTCCGGAATACCCGTTCCGGACGGCAGGATGAGGTGCGGCTTTTCCGTCTGGAAAGCTGCTGCCGCCGCCTCCTTGACCGCTTCGGTCAGGTAGATGCAGCCCTCGGCAGCCTGGACGGCGGCCTGTTCCCGCGATTTCACCCTGGCCGAGGCCGGAGGCAGCGGATCCGTTTCCGCGAGGGGTCGTCCCTCCCGCCGCTCGGCATCCTTGAGGTAGCAAAGGCGGTGAAGCTCATAAACGAGAAGCGGCCGCGAACCGGTGCGAGCCTGGGCAAGCTGCGGTAACACCTCGAGACCTGTCTCGCCTCTCGTGACGATGACGTCGGCCTCGAGAAGGCGGCGCATTGCCAAGCGGGATTTCAAGAGCGCATGTCGGGCAGGCCTGGGCCAGAACTCTTTCGGGAAGATCGGTGCGAGTGTCAGGGCTGAACCGTCGCAGCCATAATGCTCGAGGATGGCATCGGGGGAAGCGGAGAGCTGGCCGCAACCATAGGTCACCTCGTGGCCACGTTCCGCCAAGGCCTCCAAAGTCCTCATGATCTGAAGGCTCGCAGCCTTCCTGCCCGGTAGGGGATCATCATAGAGATAAAAAAGCCGCACGGTCACCTCGCCACCCATCTCGCCAACGCAGAGGTGGCCGATTGGTTCCGCCCCGCCTATCTAGGCCCCAAGCTGGGGGAGCGCCACGTGCCAATTCATTCTCGAACCCTCTCGCGATGGACGATTGCCGGACGCGAGCGGCTGTTTCCGGCCAAGCGCCTGCCCGCGCCCGAAGACGGCCAGCTCGTTTTTCTGATGCCCGTCTTCCGCGATGGCGAAATCGCATTTCAGTGCCTCGAAGCACTTCGCCGCTGCTATCCCACCTCGCGGGTGGTGGTGCTGTCGGACGGCGACGATAGCTTCCCGGGCGACGAGGCGCGTGAGCGTTTCTCCTGCGAATATGTTCTCGGCGACAATCTTTATAGCGCGGAGCATGGAGGCAGGATGATCCAGCGGATGCTCGATCTTTATGCGGAGAAGCCTGCCCAGGGTTTCGTCCGCCTGGACAGCGATGCGCGGATGGACCGTCCCTTCGCCTACTGGCCCCAAAGCGACGGCGTCTACGGAGCGATCGGCAAGTCCGGGACCGCGCAGGGCGGCTGCATCCTGATGACCCACGGCGCGGCAGAAAAGCTGCGGCTGAGCGAGGTGTTCCTCTCACCCAGGCTGCAGGACGGCCGGGCAAGCTGGGGCCGCTACAGCACCAAGGCGAACCTTCAAAAGAAGATCGCCCAGAAGCGGATCGCCTATGACAAGGTGCTTCACTGGGGATGCGTCGAGGCGGGCGTCCCGGTCCGGCCCTATGACGAAATCTTTTCGGTCTGGAAGCCCGACGCCAGCGCGTCGGCGATCATCGCCGGGAACACGGGCGAATACGCCGTGGTTCATCCCACGCGGGAGATGTCATGACCGAAGCCCGTTTTTCGAATGCCCGCTTTGTTGTCACCGGCGCCGCAGGCTTCGTCGGTCACGGCGTCTGCAAGGCGCTTCTTTCGCAAGGAGCCAGGGTCTGGGGCGTCGATAACCTCTGCCGCCGCTATTACCACGAGAAGCTCAAGGCCCTTCGGCTCGACGAGCTGAAGCGGGAAGAACGCTTCAGCTTCGCCCAGGCGGACATCGCCGACCCCGAGGCGATGGGCCGGGTCATGGCGGAGGCGCAACCGACCCACATCGTGCACCTCGCCGCCGATGCCGCCGTGATGCCGTCTTTCGACGATCCGATCACCTATGCCCGGACCAACATGATCGGTACGCAGGTGATGCTGGAGGCGGCACGGGCGCAGCAGGGTCTTCGGCACCTCGTCTACGCCTCGACGTCTTCAGTTTACGGACGCTCGAAGGACGACCAGCCTTTCCGCGAGGATCAGGTCCTTCGCTCCCCCGTCTCGGTCTACGGCGCATCGAAGATCGCCAACGAGGCGATGGCGCAGGCCTATTTCGACCGCTACGAGATGCCTATGACGGGACTGCGTTTCTTCAAGGTCTACGGCCCATGGGCTCGTCCAGACACGGTCTTTTTCAAGTTCACGGACAATATCTATCGCGGAAAGCCGGTGCGGCTTCACAATCACGGCCGGATCAGTCATGCCTTCACCTATATCGACGACATTGTCGGGGGTGTTCTGGGCGCGATCGAGAAGCCGCCCAGCCCGGGGCCCGGTGCGGTGCATCCGGTCTATAACCTCGGCAATCCCTCGTCGATCCCGCTCGGCGATTGTGTCGATCTGATCGAGCGCTTCTTAGGGCGCGAGGCGAACCGGGAACTGGTGCCCCTTCCGCCCGGTGACCGCACCTATTCGCGTGCGGACATATCGGCGGCGGGCCGCGACCTTGGCTTCGAGATCCGCACGCCGATCGAGACCGGCCTCGAGAATTTCGTCCGCTGGTACGAAGAGGTCTGCGCGCCGCTGCCGCACAGCCTCCTGATCTAGCGCTCCGCCGCAGCCTTAGCCTCGCGCCATTCGGCAAGGGCAAGAAGCGTCAGTGTGGGAACGAAGCCGTCGACCTGGTCGGTGACGTCCAGGACCTCCCACGCATAGGCGAAGCCCTTCCAGCCGAACATCGCGACGGCAAGCGCGGTGGCGGCGAGATCGAACAGCGTTCCGAAACCGGGAATGCGGCCGATGAAGAAATCGGCGACGTCGATCAGTACCGCGACGATCAGCTTGGTCTGCGCTTTTTGAAGGTCGGTCATGCGGTCTCGCTCAGGAACGGCTTCAGGGTTTCGATGAAAACGTCGAATTGGTCGTGATGGGGCCAATGTCCGGCCTTTTCGATTTCGACCAGGCGTCCATTCTGGAAGACATTTGCGCGGCCATCCTCACGCGGGCTCGAAGCCCAGCTGTCCTTGCCGTAGATCAGCAGCACCGGCACCTCGATCGACCCGTAGACTGGCCCGTACTCCGAAGGTGGAACGGGCCGGATCGAGCTGAAGGCGAGCAGCGGATCATGCTTCCAGGTCCAGCCCTCGCCCTCTTCGCGAAGGGCATGGCGGCCGAGATGCTCCGCCTGCTGCGGATGAAGCTGCTTGTGCAGCGCCGCGAGCCGCTTGATCCCCTCGTCCCGGCTCCGAAAGTTGCGAGGCGCGCGCGAAGCGACCTTAAGGCGGCGCTCGAGCGCATCGCGGTAACGCGCGGCCAACGGCTTCGCGACCACTTCGTCATAGCTTTTCTGGCTGAAGCCCAGGCCTTCGATCGACACTGCCGCCTTCACCCGGTGGGGCTGCGCCGCTGCGTAGTGAAGGGCGATGTTACCGCCCAGCGAATGTCCGACGACGGGAAACGGCGCTTTGAAACCGTCCTCCACCAGATGCTCGACGATGAAGGCAAGGTCGCTGATGAAGTCGATGGTGTCATAGCCCCACCCGCTCGGACGGTCGCTGTCCCCGTGGCCGCGCAGGTCGGGGACAGCCACGCAATAGTGGTCCATCAGCTCTCTGACGGTCCAGTCCCAGCTCCTGCCGTGATCCTTACCGCCGTGCTGCAGGAGGATGAGTGGCTTTTGCCGATCGCCCCAAAGCCGAAGCGCGAGGTGAAGACCGCCAGCCTTCACCCGACGGACGGAAAGCTCGCTCTCGTCCGGCAGCTCGTGGGGGTAATCCATCAGTAACCGGCGGGAAGCGGGCTCGCCCTCTCTTCGTCGAGATAGCGCGCGCTTTGCGGTTTGAGGTCGTCCCCGAGCTCGATCAGCAGCGGGTTGCCGGTGGGGATCTCGATGCCCGGAATGTCGTCGTCGCTGACACCGAACAGGATCTTCACCAGCGCCCGCAGCGAATTGCCATGCGCCGCGATGATAAGGTTCTGCCTTGCGCGCAGCGCGGGCGCGATCGCCTCTTCGAAATAGGGCTGGGTCCGCTCCAAGGTAAGCTTGAGGCTCTCCGTCTTCGGAACGTCGATCCCGCGGTACCGCCGGTCGGAGAGGCTGGGGAACGCCGAAGCGTCTTCCAGAACCGGCGGCGGCGTATCGTAACTACGCCGCCAGATATGGACCTGCTCGTCGCCGTGCTTGTCGCGGGTCTCCTGCTTGTCGAGACCGGTCAGCCCGCCATAGTGCCGCTCGTTCAGGCGCCAGTTCTTGATGACCGGGAGCCAGAGCTCGCCCATCTCCTCCAGCGCGAGGTTCAGCGTACGGATGGCGCGGGTCTGGACAGAGGTGAAGCAGCCGTCGAAGGCGGTGCCGCTGTCCTTCAGGAGCATGCCCGCCCGGCGCGCCTCGGCCACGCCCTTCTCCGTCAGGTCGACATCCACCCACCCAGTGAACCGGTTCTCGAGGTTCCACTGCGACTGGCCGTGGCGAAGAAAGGCGATGGTGGGCATGGCGGTCTCCTGAAAAGCTGGGCCCAGTTACCGCGATGCGGCTCAGGAAGGAACCCGGTCGCGAAGATCGGGCACTTTCAGGCTGCTGGGCTTCATCTGGAAGGTGATCGCGGCCTTGTCGCGGCTCGGCTCGCCGTCGATGGTGTAGTGCAGCTCCCGCCCGAGGGTTTCGACGGTCACCTGGTTGGCGGCGAACCGGAAGAAGTCTTCGCTGTCGTC
Source organism: uncultured Caulobacterales bacterium (assembly GCA_964556115.1). GTDB lineage: Bacteria > Pseudomonadota > Alphaproteobacteria > Caulobacterales > Parvularculaceae > Parvularcula. The sequence goes on along the minus strand of CAZKVC010000002.1, from coordinate 164,233 downwards.
GAAATCCCCGCGCATCGCCTCGATGACGTGCTGCAGGAGACCGAAGACCCCGCCCGAGCGGGAAATGTAGACGATCATCCTGCCGCCATCGAGCGCCTCGCGGCGGGGCACGCCGCCCACGCCATGGGTGATGGGATTGTTGGTCACGAAGACGGCGCTGCTGTCGATCTCCATGGCCTCGCCGTCGATCGTGATGCGGTAGGGGTCGTCGCGGGTCTCGACGAAATCCTCCCACATCGCCGCCGCCGCGCCCAGCGCATCGCCGAATGTCGGCGCCTTGCGGAAGCTTTCGCGATCTTCCGCCATCTCGGCGAAATTGCCGAAGGCGGCGGAATGAAGGAGCCCCTGCTTTCCGGCCTGCACGAAATCGATATAGCGGTAGGGAGCCTTGAGCGACGCATGCAGAGCATCGGACGGCTCCATCGGCATCAGCAGGTCCCGGGGAATGAGATTGGCCGTGCCGTAGGGCAGCGGGATGAAGACCGGGGCGTCCTTTCGGTTCGCAAGGACACTGCCGATGGCCGCAATGGTTCCGTCACCGCCGGCGGTGGCAATGGCGTCGGTATCGAGGTCCTTCGCCACCTCCATGAGGTCCGGGACATGGGCGACGGTGAAGTCGATCGACATACCGCGTGGAACGGCGCGGCGCAGGTCTTCCTTGACCCGGTCGCACCCCTCCCCCCCGGCGCGGCCGGACAGTTCATTGATAAGGACGTGAAGTGTACCCGTCATGCTTTCTCTCTCCAGCCCTCATCTCCCCGAACGAAGGAATGAACGCTTTCTTCGGCAAAAGCGTTCGCCCCCCATCGGTGGACGGAGAGTTTAAGGTCGTCCTGACCGTTCACTTCAATGACATTGTAGCTCGCCTCCTCGCCCCGGAGGCGGGTGGAGACGGCCGTTCCGGCCTGGCTGAGAAGGAAGCTCCAGCCCTCTTCCTCCACAATCGAGATGCGCGCCTTGTGAACGTGGCCGTTCATCACGAGGTCCACCTTGGCCGCAGCAAGGGTTGCCAGCACTTCTTCCGTACCCGGCAGGACGGCCTGACCGGCTTTTCCCGCATCCTCGAACCCCTTGAGGGGGTGGTGGAAGCCGCACAGCTTCACGCGGTCCTCGGCCTGATCGAAATGGTCCGAGATGCGCAGGAGCTGTTCGCTGTCGAGCTTGCCCGTCGACCAGTCGAGGGAGGGGCGCATGCGGCGGGCCGAGTTGAGGCCCGCGAAGACGAAACGGTCTTCATGGACCACCGGCTCCTCCTCGAAGCCTGAATATTGCTGGTAGCGGCCCCAGGGATCGATGAAGCGCGAGACGATGTTGCGCACCGGGGTGTCGTGATTGCCGGGCACGGCGATCGAGGGAAGCTGCAGATCGGCGAACCATTGCCTGGCCGCGCTGAATTCCTGCTTACGGCCGGACTGGGTCAGGTCGCCCGTGACGATGACATGGTCGATGTCATGCGCTCTCAGATGGGCACCGAGGGTGGTGAGCTGCAGCTCGTCTGTTCGTCCGAAATGCAGGTCGGAGAGATGGGCGATCCGTGTCATGTGCTGCCAACACCAAACGCCCCCGAAGGGTCACCGGTTTCTTGGCAGAACCAGATCGACCCAGACAAGACGGTGGTCGGAACTGACGGGCGGATAGCCCGGCCCGGTCAGGCGGTGGAGCGGCTCGTCGCCGGCGGGCCAGAAGACGCCGCTGCTCTCCACCGACATGTTGGCCGACGGAATGACGTAATCGACCCTGAGATTGCCGATGCTGCGGTCCGAAAAATCGGCGGTGTCGAGAGCCGGATCGCCCGACTGGGAGGGGTTCTTTCCCTTCTGGCGTTCGGCCGCGTCGCTGCCGCCCGCGCTTCGCGGCCCGGGATCGGTTGTCAGTGGATGCGAAAGCAGCGCCTCGATGGCGGAGCGGTCGGTTCCCGCCACGCGGTCGCCATCGGCCGGGTCCGCATTGAGGTCGCCGGCAATGACGAAATAGGCGCCTTCAGCGAGGCCGCCTTCCCCGCCCTGATCGTCCTTCAGCCACGCCGCATCCGGCTGGGCGATGATCGCCTCGAGAAGCCGGATCTCATCATGGTTGCGGCGGCCATTCCTGTCTTCGGGCCCATCGAAGCCAGGCGGCGTGGGGTGGGCGAGGACCATGTGAACGGTCTCGTCCTCGACCTGGACGGGGACGACCGCGTGGGTCTTGGAGGAAAGGCGCAGGATCTCCCGCGCCTCCTGCGCGTAGTGATCCGCAGGCAGGAGATTGGCCGGCATGTCCTGCCACTTCAGTTTGCGGAAGGTCCGGATACGGCCTTCTTCGATCGGATGCTTGGAGAGAAGCGCGATCGCATACTGACCGGGAAAGGCGCCGTAGCCGAACGCGTCATTGCCGTAGGCCCTTTCGCCGACCGGATGCTCGGCCGTGCCGTCGCCGTCAAGATCGAGGCCGGTCGCTTCGCCCGTGTTGGAAGCGAGCGCGACGCGGTGCGGATAGGCTATCGGCAGGCCGTCAGCGAAGAGATCCAGAGCCTCGCCGCCTGCATCATAATCGAACTCGTTCAGAACGAGGATGTCCGGATCGACCTCTTCGATGATCGTGGCGATGGCCTTGAGCTGATCGCCTGGCGGCCCTCGAAGCTCTTCGATCAGAACTCCTTCCTGATCGCGGTAGAGCGAGACGTTGAAGGTGGCGACGCGCAGCCGCGTTCCCTCGCCGCCCGCGCCCTCACCCGGCATCACCGGGGTTGCGACCGTCGGATTGCAGGCGGACAGGGCAAAGCCGATGACGATGGCGAGGAGGCGCGTGGCCATGGCTGCAAACTCCCAAGGCCGGCCTTCAGCTAGTGAACGAAGAAGGTCTTGGAGAGGCCCAAAACGCCAAGCCAGGTGAAGAAGGCGATGATGAGGCTCGTGAAACCACCGACATTGAGCAGCAGCAGGGTCAGGAACATCACGATCGCAAGGACGATCGGCAGGCCCCAGACATAGCCCACATTCATAAGCGTCTGATAGGTGGAGGCGCGGTGCTCGATCATGTCGTCGGGCAGCTTGTCGGTGTCTTTCTTGGCGAGATCCATGGCGTAGCCCTCGTCTTGTGAGTGAGTTTGTCGCGGCCCTTAGCGTAGCACCCGTGAGCCGTCCATGAAGAACCGGCCGGTTCAGTCCATGGCCTTGACGATCTCTTCGCACATCTTCTTGGCGTCGCCGAAAAGCATCATGGTGTTGTCGCGGAAGAAGAGCTCGTTCTGCACCCCGGCATAGCCCGCCGACATGCCGCGCTTGACGAAGAGCACGGTGCCGGCGTTTTCGACATCGAGAATGGGCATGCCGTAGATGGCCGAACTCTTGTCGGTCTTGGCCGCCGGGTTGGTGACGTCATTGGCCCCGATGACGAAGGCGACGTCGGCGCCGGAGAACTCCGAATTGATGTCCTCGAGCTCGAAGACCTCGTCATAGGGCACGTTCGCCTCGGCGAGGAGGACGTTCATGTGCCCCGGCATGCGGCCCGCCACCGGGTGGATGGCATAGCGCACGTCGACGCCTTCTTCCTTGAGGACATCAGCCATCTCGCGAAGGGCATGCTGGGCCTGGGCGACGGCCATGCCGTAGCCGGGGACGATGATGACCTTGCCTGCGTTCTTCATGATGAAGGCCGCGTCCTCGGCCGAGCCCTGCTTGACCGGGCGGTCCTCTGTATCGCCGCCCGCCGCCGCCTCGTCGTCGCCGCCGAAACCGCCGAGAATCACCGAGATGAAGCTGCGGTTCATGCCCTTGCACATGATGTAGCTGAGGATCGCCCCCGAGGCGCCGACCAGGGCGCCGGTGATGATCAGCGCCATGTTCTGCAGCGTGAAGCCGATGCCCGCCGCGGCCCAGCCCGAATAGCTGTTCAGCATCGAGACCACGACAGGCATGTCCGCGCCGCCGATGGGGATGATGAGAAGAACGCCGAGCGCGAAGGCGATGATCGTCAGGACGAAGAAGAGCCCCGGGTTCTGGACCCCCGAGCTCAAGACGACCACGAGAAGAAGCGCGCCTGCCGCGAGGCCGATATTGATGAGATGGCGGGCGGGCAGGAGGATCGGTTTGCCCTTCATCCGGCCGTCGAGCTTGAGGAACGCAATGACCGAACCCGAAAAGGTCACGGCGCCGATGAAGACGCCGAGCGACATCTCGACCATGGCCTGCGCCTCGACCGCCCCCGGCGCGCCGATGCCGTAGGCGCGGGGCGCGAGGAAGGCGGACCATGCGATCAGGACCGCTGCCATGCCCACCAGCGCGTGGAAGGCGGCAACGAGCTGGGGCATGGAGGTCATCGCCACCTTGCGCGCGATGATCGCCCCGGGGATGGCCCCTGCCGCAACGGCCAGGATCACCAGCAGCCATGCACTCGTCCCCGCAGCCTCGAGGAAACGCTCCGAGAACAGCGTCGCGAAGACCGCGATCGCCATGCCGATCATGCCGTTGCGGTTGCCCGCGCGGGAGGTCGCCGGCGAGCTCAGCCCGCGCAGCGCCAGGATGAACATGATCCCCGCGACGATATAAAGTATGGCGGTCAGGTTGGTGCTCATGGCGTGCTACTTTCTTCCGCGCTGAATCTCGGCAACGAGAGCGGCGCAAGGCTCGCTGTCGTTCTCGCTCAGCCAGGGCTGGAGGTATTGCGGGCCGAAACGCGTTTCCGCCCGCTCGAAACAGTCGAGGGTCTCCGGGCCCGTCTCCCGCAAATCGACGCCCCGATACTGCCGGCAGACCCGGCTAACGGGGTTGCTCCCGATGACCAACCCAGGCAGGTCGGCGCCCCAACCGCCCTCGAAGCAGTCGGCAACGGTGAAGTGAGGCGGGATCGGTACGGCCATGCCGGGCAGGCCCAGAAACGTCGCCACCGGGCGCCATGCCACGATCCCGGCATAGCGCTCGCCCTCCGGGTAGGCGACGTCCGACGCTCCAGTGAAGGACACGCAGGCCGAGAGCGGCAGCGCGCAGAGAACGAGGACGGCCCGCCTCATGCCGCGATCTCCTCGACGCAGGCGCGAAGCGCAGCCGACAGTTCGGCCGGCCGGCGGGTCTGGCGTCCGACATAGACATGGGTGAACTGACCCTCGGCGGCGGCTTCGTCGCTGTCATTGCGGAAGAGCCCGACGCCGTAGGTGACGGAGCTGTTGCCCACCCTCTCGGCCCTGATGCCGGCGCTGACCCGGTCGGGATAGGCCATCTCGGCGAAGTAGTGGCATTCGGTATGGACCACGAGGCCGATCTGCTCGCCATGATGAATGTCGAGCGCGCCCTGCTCGATCAGGTACTGGTTCACCGCCGTGTCGAAGAGCGCGTAGTGGACGACATTGTTCATATGTCCGTAGACATCATTGTCGTTCCAGCGCGTCGTCAGTTCGACGAACGCCTTGTAGTCGCCCCTCCGGCCCGGCCTCCGACGCTCCGCCATCAATAGGCCTGCTCGTAGATCGCAAGAGCGTCCCGCTCGCTCACCTCACGGGGATTGTTCACGAGAAGGCGCTGCTGCTTCATGGCGTCGGCCGCGAGCATTGGCAGGTCGTCGCGGGTGATCCCGACATCGCGGAGGCGGGTCTTCAGGCCAAGATCCCTGGCCAGCGCGGCAAGCCGCTCGATGAAGGCGGCGCTCGCCGCCTGGCTGCCGTCCGTGCTCGGGATCTTCGGGAACGCGTGGGGCGCAAGCTCGGCATAGGCGAGACGCGCATCCTCCGAACCCGCCGCATTGAATCTCAGGACATGGGGAAGAACGAGGCTGTTGGAGAGGCCGTGGGGCACGTGGAACCGTCCGCCCACAGGATAGGCCAGCGCATGGACGGCTGCCACGGGCGCGTTGGCGAAAGCCTGGCCGGCGAGCATCGCGCCGAGCAGCATGGCGCCGCGCGCCTCGGCGCTCTTGGGCTGGCGGACAGCCTTTTCGATGTTCGGCCCCAGGAGCGCGAGCGCCTCGATGGCGGAGCTGCGGCTCAGCGGATTGTTGTTGGCGCTTGTCGACGTGTAGGCCTCGATCGCGTGGACCATGGCGTCGATGCCCGTCGCCGCGGTGATGTGCGGCGGCAGGCCGAAGGTGAGGTCCGGATCCAGGATCGCCGCGTCGGGGATGAGAAGCGGCGAGGACACCCCGCGCTTTTCGTCGTCTGGAAGGGTGATGATCGACACCGGCGTCACTTCGGACCCGGTGCCGGCCGTTGTCGGAATGAGCGCGAGCGGCAATCTCGGCCCCTTCGCGTTGCCGACCCCCCAGGCTTCGTCGAGGTTCTCGCCCGATCCGGCGAGGAGCGCGGTCAGCTTGGCGATATCCATGGAGGAGCCGCCGCCGAAGCCGATGACCCCGGTGATGCCGTCCTCCTTGGCCAGAGCCACCGCCCGCTCGAGGGTGGAGCGCGATGGGTCCTCCTCCACGTCATGGAAAAGCGAGACATCGGTGCCGGAGCGGTGAAGGCTGTCGAGCATCGGGCCGGGCAGGCCGAGCTTCATCAGACCCGGATCGGTCACCACCAGGACCCGGTCGCCGAGCATGCCGCCGAGGGGCTCGGAAATGCGCGCGGAGGCGCCGGATTCGAATATGACGGTCTTCACGCCGTGAAAGGCGAATGGTTGGAGCACGGATCCATCACCCTTCCTTTTTCTTGTACATGGCCAGCATACGGTTGGTCACGAGGAAGCCGCCGAAGATGTTCACTGATGCCAGCGCCACGGCGATCACGCCGAGAAACCGGCTCCACCCCCCGGCAGGACTTTGCGCCACGTCGGCGCCGACCGCGATCAGTGCGCCAACGATCACCACGGAGCTGATCGCATTGGTCACCGACATCAGCGGTGTGTGAAGGGCTGGTGTCACCGACCAGACGACGTAATAGCCGACGAAGCAGGCCAGCGCGAAGACCGCGGCGAGATAGACGAAATCGCCGACCCCGCTTCCGTGGCCCGTCGTCTCGAGGGCTCTGAGAAGAATATCCGCTTCCTGGGCGGCAGCCTCGGCCTGGGCGGAAACGTCGGACAGCTCACGGGCCGCTTCGCGAAGCTGCTCGGCCGCCATCTCGACATCCGCCGCGGCGGCGTTCTCGGTAAGCTCTTGCTCGGTCGTCTGCATCATCACTCCACAAACCGTTCGTGAACGATCTTGCCGTCGCGGGTCAGTTGCACGCCGCGAATGATCTCGTCCTCTGGGTCGATATTCACGCTGCCCGCTTCCTTGTCGGTGATCAATGTCAGGAAGCTGAGGAAGTTGCGCGCGAGGAGGTTCGACGCCTCGCCCGCCAGCCCTTCGAGGATGTTGTTCGGGCGGATGATCCTTACCCCTTCGGCCTCGCCCTCGACATTGCCGCCGCGCGGCGCGGCGAGGTCGATGATGACGCTGCCGGGCTTCATGCCGGAGAGCATCGCCTGGTCGATCAGCTTCGGCGCGGGACGGCCGGGGATGAGGGCGGTGGTGATGACCACATCCATCTTCTTGAGATGGTCGGTGACGAGCTTCTGCTGGGCGGCCTGCTGCTCGGCGGTGAGCTCCTTGGCGTAGCCGCCGGTCCCCTCGCCTTCTTCGAGGGCTTCCTTGGCGAAGACGAAGGTGCCGCCAAGGCTTGCGACCTGTTCGCCAGCAGCGGCCCTGACATCGGTAGCCGAGACCACCGCGCCGAGGCGCTTGGCCGTGGCGATCGCCTGAAGCCCTGCAACCCCTGCGCCCATGACGAAGACCTTGGCAGGGGGGACCGTGCCCGCGGCGGTCATCATCATCGGGAAGGCGCGACCGTAGTGGCTCGCAGCATCGACCACCGCCTTATAGCCGGCGAGGTTCGCCTGGCTCGACAGGACGTCCATCGCCTGCGCCCGGGTGATTCGCGGCAGAAGCTCCATCGAGAAGCCATCGACGCCCGCATCGGCCATGGCGGAGAGGCGCTCCTTGGCATCGAACGGGTCGAGAAGCCCCACCAGCCTGGTGCCCCGGGGCAGGCCCGCGATCATCTCCTTGTCCAGTGGCCCCGCCGCCAGGACGATATCGGCGCCGTTCACGGCATTCTGATCGAGGGTTGCGCCAGCTTCCTCGAAAGCCTTGTCGGTCAGCCCCGCGCCCTTGCCGAGGCCAGGCTCGACCCGGACCTCATAACCGAGGCCTTTCAGCTTCTTGACGGTGTCGGGGGTCAGCGGAGATCGCTTTTCATCGGGTATGGCTACGCCAGCAAGCTTCATCGCGCGACAAGACCCTTTCGTGACGCTTTCCCTCGTCCCAGACCCGTAGCAAGGCTTCGCCGTGCGCCGAAAGCTTCGTGCGCAGTGGATGACAGTAACAACCCTGCGGTCCGGGTGAACCTGATCTTTAGAAGATAACGGCATGGTTCCGGTCAGACTTTCCGCTGGAGCGAGCACCCCATGGCGAAGACCGTTCTTCTTGTGGACGACGACCCGACCGCCCGTCGTCTCATGCAGGCCGTTTGTGAACGGGCCGGCTATCAGGTGCGCCAGGTGGCCGGCGGCCAGGAAGCGCTCGATCTCCTGCGCGGGGAAAAGGGCCAGGCGATCGACCTCGTGATGCTGGACCTCGTCATGCCCGAGGTCGACGGCATGGCAGTGCTCGAGGACCTCAAGGGCTTCCGCCCGGAGCTTCCCGTCATCATGCTGACGGCGAAGAGCGGCATCGACACGGTGGTGCAGGCCATGCGCGCGGGCGCCGTCGACTTCTTCGTCAAGCCCGCCTCGCCCGAACGAATCACCGTGGGCATCGCCAACGCCCTCAACATGGGCAATCTGCGCACGGAAGTTTCACGGCTCAAGCGCAAGTCGGGCAACGCCATGGGCTTTACCGACGTGGTCGGCGAAGCGCCCGCCTTCAAGCGCTGCCTGAAGCTGGCCGAGCGCGCAGCGGCCTCGACCATCCCCATCCTGATCACCGGGGAAAGCGGTGTCGGTAAGGAGATGATCGCCCGCGCCATCCAGGGCAGCTCCGAGCGGACCGGCGCGCCGTTCGTCACCGTGAACTGCGGCGCCATTCCGGACAACCTCGTGGAATCGATCCTCTTCGGTCACGAGAAAGGCGCTTTCACCGGCGCCACCTCGAAACATATCGGCAAGTTCCAGGAAGCCGATGGCGGCACCCTCTTCCTCGATGAGGTGGGCGAACTTCCGCTCGAAACCCAGGTCAAGCTCCTCAGGGCCCTGCAGGAGGGCGAAGTCGATCCTGTCGGCTCCAAGAGGCCTGTGAAGGTCGACGTACGGGTCATCTCGGCAACCAACCGGGACCTCGCCGAATGCGTCAAGGACGGCACGTTCCGCGAAGACCTGTTCTACCGCCTCAATGTCTTTCCCGTGGAAGTCCCGCCGCTGCGCCAGCGCCGCGAGGACATACCCTCGCTGATCCAGCACTTCATCGACCGCTACAATGCCGAGGAAGGCCGCGATGTGGCCGGGGTCCAGCACGAGGTCATGGACGTCCTCAAGGCGCAGGAATGGCCGGGCAACGTCCGCCAGCTCGAGAACACGATCTACCGCGCGGTGGTGCTGGCCGAGGGCAGCTATCTTACAGCCCAGGACTTTCCCACCATGGCCGCGGTTTTCGAAGAAGCCGGGATCGAACAGGGGCCCCCTTCCTTCGACGACATGCCGCCCGCCCCTGCGCCGGAAGTTCAGGACGAGGATGCCGGCGCCAGCGATGCCGTCGACCAGGTGGCGGTTTTCGACCGCGAGGGGCACCTTCGCTCGCTCCAGATGATCGAGCGGGACCTCATCGTCACGGCCATCGAGATGTATCGCGGCCAGATGTCCGAGGTGGCCCGCCGCCTCGGAATCGGGCGCTCGACCCTCTACCGGAAAGTGCAGGAACAGGGCATCGAGGTGAAGCGCGCCGGCTGACGTCCGGGGCATTCCTGATGGCCACGAATTGTCTTGACCAACCTGCATGTCCGTTTCAATGATGAGGCTGCATTGCGGTCGGTCTTGGACTTGGACTACCGTCGGACCGACGGCTCTTCTCCTAATCCCCCGAATGCTGTGGCCCGCATGGGGCGGATTATCGAAGGAGCGCGACATGGCTGTCGGCAAAGTAAAATGGTTCAACGATCAAAAAGGCTACGGTTTCATCCAGCCTGAAGAAGGCGGCGCGGACGTTTTCGTCCACATCTCCGCTGTTGAGCGTTCGGGCCTCACCGGTCTTCAGGAGAACCAGCAGGTTTCCTACGAACTCTACAACGACACGCGCCGGAACAAGACCAGCGCCGTGGACCTCAAGGTTCTCTGAACCAGGGTCCCTGTCGGATCGAACGAGCCCGGCTTCGGCCGGGCTTTTTTGTGCGACGTTATGGCTCCCCGCGCCGATTTGATGGGAGTTTCAGCCCGAAGCTTCCGTTCGCCGGTCATCACCATTTGGGAGACGGGTTATGACGGATACTTACAATAAAGGCACCAAGGTCGAATGGGACTGGGGCAACGGCACCGCCAAGGGCGAAGTGCAGGAAAGCTTCACCTCGAAGACCACCCGCCAGATCGACGGCAACGAAGTCACCCGCAACGCCGACAAGGACAACCCTGCCTACATGATCGAGCAGGATGACGGCGACCGGGTCATGAAAAGCCATTCGGAGCTTCGCAAGGCGTCCTAGGGGTCAGGCGTCGGGCTCGTAAGCCAGGATCGGCCCAAGCCATTTCTCCGCCGTCGTAAGGGGCCAGCCCTTGCGGCGGGCATAGTCGAGGGCCTGGTCGCGGGCGATCTTCCCCGTTCCGAAATAATGCGCGTCCGGATGGCCCAGATAGAGGCCGGAGACGCTGGCGCCTGGTTGCATGGCGTAGCTTTCGGTCAGGGTGATGCCTGCAACCTCTTCTGCACCAAGAAGATCGAAGAGCGTGCCCTTCTCCGTATGGTCGGGCTGCGCGGGATAACCTGCGGCTGGCCTGATCCCCTGGTAGTCCTCGGCGATCAGCGCTTCGACCGAAGCCTTCGGTCCCGTCTCATAACCCCACAGCTGCCGCCGCACATGCTCATGCAGCCATTCTGCCGCCGCCTCGGCCAGGCGGTCAGCCAGCGCCGAAGCCATGATCGAGGAATAGTTGTCGCCCTCCGCAGCCAGGCGCGCGACCACTTCGTCCTCGCCGTGCCCCGCCGTAACCGCAAAGGCGCCGAGCCAGTCGGCTTCATCAGAAGATATGAAATCCGCAAGGGCGAGATTGGCGCTCTTGCCCTTCTTGTCGATCTGTTGGCGGAGCGTATGGAACCGGGCGAGCTCATGCCGCCGGTTCTCGTCCGCCCAGAGAACGACGTCGTCACCGACACGATTGGCAGGGTAAAGCCCGCAGACCGCCTTTGCTGCGAACCATTTCTCCTCGACGATCCGGGCCAGCATGGCTTCGGCGTCGGTGAACAGTGAACGGGCCGCCTCGCCTACGACAACATCGTCGAGGATCTGCGGATAACGGCCGTGAAGGTCCCAGCTAGAGAAGAAGGGCGACCAGTCGATATAGGGCACCAGCCTTTCAAGCGGCACGTCAGGAAAGACGTGGCGTCCGGGACTTTGCGGCGCGGGCGGGATCGGCGCCGTGAGCTTGAAAGCGTTCCGGCGCGCTTCCTCCAGCGCCGTCCGGTCATCCTTCTGCTGACGTTTGGCAAAACTCTCCCGGACGGAAGCGTATTCCTCGGCGATGCCGCCAAGATACTTCTCACGGCGTTCCTCGGAGAGAAGCTCGCTGACCACCCCGACGGCGCGGCTCGCATCACTGACATAGATCGCGCCATGATCGTAGCCCGGCGCGATCTTGACCGCCGTATGGGCCTTCGAAGTGGTCGCGCCGCCGATCATCAGCGGCTGGCTCATGCCGCGCCTTTTCATCTCCTTCGCCACCCCGACCATCTCGTCGAGGGAGGGGGTGATGAGGCCGGAAAGGCCGATGACATCGACGGCGTGCTCCTCGGCCGCGTCGAGAATGTCCTTGGTCGGGACCATCACGCCAAGGTCGATGACCTCGTAATTGTTGCACTGAAGAACGACCCCGACGATGTTCTTGCCGATATCGTGGACATCGCCCTTCACGGTTGCCATCAGCACACGGCCCTTCGCCTTCGGCGCTTCGCCGCCTGCGGCCCTTTCCGCTGCCATGAAGGGTTCGAGATAGGCGACGGCCTTCTTCATCACGCGGGCGGATTTGACGACCTGGGGCAGGAACATCTTGCCCGAGCCGAAAAGGTCGCCCACGATATTCATGCCGTCCATCAGCGGACCTTCGATGACGTGGAGCGGCCGGCCGAGCTTCAGGCGCGCTTCCTCGGTGTCCTCCTCGACAAAGTCGCCGATGCCCTTGACGAGAGCATGGGACAAGCGCTGCTCGACAGGAGCCTCCCGCCAGGAAAGATCGGGGGCCTGGGTCCTGCCCCCCTGCCCGCGGTAGCGCTCGGCGAGTTCGAGAAGCCGCTCGGTCGCATCGGCGCGGCGGTTCAGGATCACATCCTCCACGGCGTCGCGGAGGTCGGCGGCGATATCGTCATAGATCGCCAGCTGCCCGGCATTGACGATCCCCATATCCATTCCCGCACGGATGGCATGGTAGAGAAAGACCGAATGCATCGCCTCGCGCACCGCATCATTGCCCCGGAACGAAAAGGAGATGTTGGAAACGCCGCCCGACACCTTCGCGCCGGGAAGGGTCTCCTTGATTGCCCGGGTCGCCTCGATGAAATCGAGCCCGTAGCCCGCATGCTCGTCGATGCCGGTGGCCACCGCGAAGATGTTGGGATCGAAGATGATGTCCTGCGCCGGGAAGCCGGCTTCGGTCAGGAGCTTGTAGCTCCGTGTGCAGATCTCGATCTTCCGCGCGGCCGTGTCGGCCTGTCCGTCCTCGTCGAAGGCCATGACGACAACCGCCGCGCCGTAAAGGCGGCAGGCGCGGGCCTGCTCGAGAAAGCCTGCTTCGCCTTCCTTGAGGCTGATCGAATTGACGATCGGCTTGCCCTGGACCTGCTTCAGGCCCGCCTCGATCACCTCCCATTTGGAGCTGTCGATCATCACCGGCACGCGGGCGATGTCCGGCTCGGCGGCGATCAGGCGGAGGAAGGTGGTCATTGCCTCGACCCCGTCGAGCATGCCTTCGTCCATGTTGACATCGACGATCTGCGCGCCGTTCTCGACCTGGCTGCGCGCCACCTCCACGGCGGAGGTGTAATCGCCGGACTTGATCAGCTTACGGAAACGAGCGGAGCCTGTGACATTGGTCCGCTCACCGATATTGACGAAGCGTGGCTGCATCAGTGCACCGCCCTCTCTGACGGACGGAGCCCGAGCATATGGCAGAGGGCGTAGGTCAGATCGGCGCGATTCAGGGTATAGAAATGGAAGGCGTCCACCCCGCTCTCAGCAAGGTCGTGGCACTGCTCGGCGGCGATTGTCGCCGCCACGAGCTGCTGGGTCTTCGGATCGCCGTCAAGGTGCCCGAAGAGCTTGTCGAACCGGGCGGGAATCGTCGCTGCACAGAGCTTCGCCATGCGCCGCAGGGAAGAGAAATTCACCACCGGCATGATGCCGGGCACGATCGGAATATCGATGCCTGCCTTCTCGACCCGGTCCAGGAAGCGCCAGAAATGCTCGTTGTCGTAGAAGAACTGCGTGATCGCCCGGGACGCGCCCGCATCGACCTTGCGTTTGAGAAGGTCGATATCGTGCTCCATGCTCGGGCTCTCCGGGTGGCCTTCGGGGTAGCAGCCGACGGTAACGGCGAATTCGGCGATATCCTTCGCGCCCGCCGCCAACTCTGCCGCGCCAGCGTAGCCGTCCGCCGCCGGAACATAAGCCTCGCCCACGCCGCCCGGCGGGTCGCCTCTCAGCGCCACGATATGGCGCACGCCCGCGTCCCAGTAGCGGCGGAGAACGTCATCGACCTCGTCGCGGCTCGCCTCGATCGTGGTCAGGTGCGCGGCAACATCGAGGGAGGTCTCCTCGAGAATGCGCTTCACCGTCTCATGGGTCCGCTCGCGCGTCGTACCGCCCGCCCCATAAGTCACCGACACGAAGGCCGGGTCCAGCGGCGCAAGCTTCTCAACCGCCTGCCAGAGCTGCTCCGCCATACGCTCCGTCTTCGGAGGGAAAAATTCGAAGCTGACCTCCGGATCAGGCATAAGACGAAATCCTCTGCGTGGACGGACGGGAGCGGCCGGACGCCTTGTCGAAGCGCCAGATCATGCTGACCAGACCATCCTCAGTTTCGGGCTCCAGGCACTTTTCGCCGCAAATGACGAGGCCGGCGCGGCTCGCCATGGCCCCAAGGTCCTCCGTAGAGAAACCAAGCCGCCGGTGCGCGAACCGCTCGCGCAGCTCTTCGTGAAGATGCGGCGCGAAGTCCGCCACGAGAAGGCTTCCCCCCGCGCTCAGTGCATCGGCCGCCGAAGCGATGGCGCGTTCCGGCTCGGCGAGAAAATGTAGGACATGGTGCAGGCAGACGAGATCGGCGCTCTCCGGCGCGATCTGGTCGGGCTTGAGGATGTCCCGCTGCCGCACCCTTGCGTGACGAAGCTCGGCTTCCTCGAGCCTGACACGGGCGACCGCCAGCATTTCCGGCGACACGTCATAGCCGATAGCTTCGCCATAGCGGTCCGCGAAGAGGGTCAGCATACGGCCGGTCCCAGTGCCGAAATCGGCGAAGCGCCGCGTCTTCGCGGGCGCAAGAGCGAGGATCGCTTCCTCGATGGCCGCGTCGCCCGTATGAAGGCGGCGCAGCTCGTCCCAGCTTTGCGCATTGACGGCGAAGTAGTCCGCAGCCCGCGCCGCCCGCTCCTTGCGGATATCGGAGAGCGCCTCCTTCACCCCGGCGATCTCCGCCCCGTCGAGCCCTGCGAGAAGGTCGCTGAGCCACGCCGGAAGGTCTGCGAGCCTGTAGAACCGCCAGGCGCCCTCCTGATAGGGCTTCACGAGTTCGGCCTTCACCAGGATGCTCAGATGGCGTGAAACCCGCGGCTGCAACTGGCCGAGGCAGCGGGTCAGCTCGCTGACGGTCAGGTCGCCCTGCGCCAGAAGCACAAGAAGGCGCAGGCGGGTTTCCTCCCCCGCCGCGCGCATCTGTTCCAAAGTCTTGCTGAACACCGCCGCTCGCCTCCTGCCGAAGCGATATAAGGAAATCCTTATATCGTCAATCGGCAGGCGCTGCGTGCGACATCAGAAGCCGAAGCCGATCCCGATCGAGATCATCGGGAAGAAGCGGAAGTTCTCGAAGTCGCTCTCGAGGCTCTGCGCTTCCTGGGCCAGCTCGGCATCCAGCATGGCGCGGACCATGGGGTCGCTGTCGGCAAGCCCGCCGCGGGAGATCAGCGAGATCTCGGGCGCCTGGGTCATCAGAACCCCTGCCCGCAGGACGAGGGAGACCGGGCTGAGGCCGTGGGTCGTCGAGTCCCAGCCGAAGCCTGCATAATAGCCCACGTCGCCGAAGCCCGTATTGCCGACCAGCTCACCGACCTGCTCGGGCTGAAAGAAGGTGTCGCCGATCTCGATCGGCTCGAGCGGCCGCGAGGTGAAGGACACGTCGCGCTCACCGACAACCGCGCCTGCGGTCAGGGTGAAGCCGTTCATCATCGGGTGCAGGTCGACATAGCCGCCGAGATTGCTGAAATTCAGCTCGGCATCGTAGTTGATGTCGTCCCACTCCTGGTCCTCGAGGTCGAACTCGAAGAAATTGTAGCCGCCGCGCAGGGTGACGAGCGGCGTGACCTGGAAATGGAGGTTGCCGGAGATACCGGGCGTGCCCACCGACACATCGGCACCGATCCCGGCCGCTGCCTGTCCGCCGGCGAGGGTAAGGCTTGCTGCCGCGCAAAGAAGGAGACGCTTCATGGTGGACCTCATCATATAATCGTCAAGGCGGCTCCTGTCGGGCCTGCCGCGCTACATTCGTCTCTACGGCATTCGCGTAAAGACTCTGCAAAGGATGACCTTGAAGCTGTAACGATCGGAAACCGCCTGCCGAAAAGGCAGGGCAAGTCCGGCCAATCGAGAGGTGTCGTCATGGAAGGCTTTCAGAACTGGCTCGTGAGCCTCAGCGCCGATTACAGCGTCGATCCGTGGATCTTCGGCATTCTCTATATCGGCGGCATCCCGCTCTTCTTCCTGGTGGTAGGCTGGCTGGCGAAGCGGGCCAAGGACGGCAAGTCCGTCGCCCTGCAGGCGCTTCTGCTCCTCTACCTGGCGATCCAGCCTTATCTCTATGTCGCGCTTTTCGGCGAAAACCTGCCCGGGTGGGTCTATGCAGCGCTCGGGGCATTGGTGCTGCTGGGCGCATGGCAGACCTATGGCACGGTGCAGAAGCGCAAGAAGCAGAGCGCCTGACGGGCCTTCATGAAAAAGGGCGGCCCGCGGACCGCCCTTTTCCGATCTCATGTGTAACGCGGCTCAGGCTGCGTCAAAGTCTGCAAACGCTCCGATATCGGCGCTGTTCGTGTTGTCCGCACCGGCGTTGTAGAGGGCTGTGCGGGCGACGGTGGCGTCCACCACCCCTTCGAGGCGCACGCCGTCGACCACCTGGCCCTGGGCGTTGCGTTCGAAGACCAGGTAGAGGTCGTTGCCCGAGATCGACGCATCGGTCTGCCCGCTGCCGTCGCTTTCGAGAAGACGCACGAACTCCAGAAGCTCATCGGGGCTGTCGATGCCCTCCCCGCCAAGCTTCGCAAGCGCGTCCGACTTGGACGAGCCGAGACCTTCGAAGTCGTGATAGACAACGAGGCTGTCCCAGTCCGCCTTGAAGTCGGTGATGGTGTCCTTGCCGTCCCCGACAATGAAGCTGTCGCGGCCCCAGCCGCCCGTCAGCTTGTCGTGACCGGCCGAACCCATCAGCACATCGTCGCCGCCCTCGCCCGAGATCGCATCGTCGGCATAGGTCCCCGTCAGGTAGTCCTTGCCGCCGTCGCCCTTCAGGGTGACGAAGCCGGACGCCATGTTGTCGGCAAGCGACTTCGCCGCCGAACCCATCCGTCCGCTGACATCGGCGCCGTTCGTATCCCAGTGAAGGATCGTCACCGAACGGTCGTTGCCAAGCTCGAGGCGAAGGTAGTCGCCCACATAGATCGCCTTGGTGTTCGCATCGCCGTCCGACTGCAGCTTATTCACCAGGCTGACCATGTCGTCCACCGAACCGATGCGGTTGCCCGCAACGTAGAGCTCGTCGAACACCGACTGACCCCGCGCCGCCATGCTCATGTTCAGGATCACGTCGTCGCCCGATCCGGCGAAGACGATCGAACGGGAGCTATCGACCCCGCCCTTCGCATCGCCGCTGAGGATGACATTGTCGCCGCCCTCGCCGTTCAGGACATCGATGCCCGAACCGCCGACCAGGACATCATTGCCGTTACCGCCCCAGAAGAGGTCGATACCAGCGCCGCCGCTCATCAGGTCGTTGGACGTGCTGCCCGTCAGGCGGTCATTGCCCGACGTGCCCGAAACCGTCCGCGAAGGCGTCACACCCAAAGGCGCAACATCCGGCTTGAAGGTCGGCGTCGGAGCCGGGGCCGGAGAAGGAGCAGGAGCGGGCTCCGGCTCAGGCTGAGGCGCAGGCGCCGGCTCAGGCGCAGGGGCCGGCTCAGGCTCGGGCTCAGGCTCGGGCTCGGGGGCTGACGTCTTGCCGTCGAACCCGGCAAATGCTCCCACGTCGGCACTTTTCGCATTGTCCGCACCGGCGTTGTAGAGGGCTGTGCGGGCGACGGTGGCGTCCACCACCCCTTCGAGGCGCACGCCGTCGACCACCTGGCCCTGGGCGTTGCGTTCGAAGACCAGGTAGAGGTCGTTGCCCGAGATCGACGCATCGGTCTGCCCGCTGCCGTCGCTTTCGAGAAGACGCACGAACTCCAGAAGCTCATCGGGGCTGTCGATGCCCTCCCCGCCAAGCTTCGCAAGCGCGTCCGACTTGGACGAGCCGAGACCTTCGAAGTCGTGATAGACAACGAGGCTGTCCCAGTCCGCCTTGAAGTCGGTGATGGTGTCCTTGCCGTCCCCGACAATGAAGCTGTCGCGGCCCCAGCCGCCCGTCAGCTTGTCGTGACCGGCCGAACCCATCAGCACATCGTCGCCGCCCTCGCCCGAGATCGCATCGTCGGCATAGGTCCCCGTCAGGTAGTCCTTGCCGCCGTCGCCCTTCAGGGTGACGAAGCCGGACGCCATGTTGTCGGCAAGCGACTTCGCCGCCGAACCCATCCGTCCGCTGACATCGGCGCCGTTCGTATCCCAGTGAAGGATCGTCACCGAACGGTCGTTGCCAAGCTCGAGGCGAAGGTAGTCGCCCACATAGATCGCCTTGGTGTTCGCATCGCCGTCCGACTGCAGCTTATTCACCAGGCTGACCATGTCGTCCACCGAACCGATGCGGTTGCCCGCAACGTAGAGCTCGTCGAACACCGACTGACCCCGCGCCGCCATGCTCATGTTCAGGATCACGTCGTCGCCCGATCCGGCGAAGACGATCGAACGGGAGCTATCGACCCCGCCCTTCGCATCGCCGCTGAGGATGACATTGTCGCCGCCCTCGCCGTTCAGGACATCGATGCCCGAACCGCCGACCAGGACATCATTGCCGTTACCGCCCCAGAAGAGGTCGATACCAGCGCCGCCGCTCATCAGGTCGTTGGACGTGCTGCCCGTCAGGCGGTCATTGCCCGACGTGCCCGAAACCGTCCGCGAAGGCGTCACACCCAAAGGCGCAACATCCGGCTTGAAGGTCGGCGTCGGAGCCGGGGCCGGAGAAGGAGCAGGAGCGGGCTCCGGCTCAGGCTGAGGCGCAGGCGCCGGCTCAGGCGCAGGCTGCGGTGCAGGAGCAGGCTCAGGGGCAGGCGTCGGCTCGGGCTGAGGCGCAGGCTCGGGCTCAGGCTCCGGCGCGGGAGCGGGCGCAGGCGCGGGCTCCGGTTCAGGGGTCGGCTCCGGCGTCGGCTCGGGCTGAGGAGCGGGCGCAGGAGCAGGAGCGGGCTCCGGCTCGGGAGCAGGCTCCGGCGTCGGTTCCGGCTCGGGAGCGGGGGCCGGTGCAGGGGCAGGCGCTGCGCCGCCGGCCGTGAAGCTCGCCGCCAGAACGCCGCCGGCGAGCTTGATGTTGCTCGGGTTGTAGAGCGTGACCTCCAGCGAACCGTCGAACCCGTTCAGGTTCGAGCCGAAGAGATCCGCACCCGACACCGTCACGGTCTCGGAGGTTTCGCCGCGGCCGAAGACGACCCGGCCGGTGATGGTCTGGCCGTTGGCCCCCGTCACTTCATAGGCGACCGACGAGCTGACGCCCCCAAGGTCGAACGGCTTGTCGAGCTTGATGGTGAAGGTGAGGTTGTCGCCGCTCTTCGAAAGGTTCGAGCCGACCGATGCGGTGGGCGTTTTGCTCGAAGAGATGCCGTCGATGGTGTTGGTGAAGACGTCAGCCTTCGCCGCGATGGTGTGGCCGAGGTCGGCGAGGACCGCGAGCTCCAGATTGCCGATCTCGACCCGGTCGCCGCGGACCACGAAGGGGTTCATCAGCGAGAAGCGAAGGTCGGGCGCCTGTCCGTTTACGGAAGAACCAAGGAAGTGCGAGAGGTCGGAACCGCCGCTGCCCGTGGTGAATTCGAGCCCGACGGCCTGGCCATAGGCTTCCATGGCGTTCGGGCCATCGAAGATAGCGGCGCCTGAAGCGTCCTTGCCGGTGTAGTAATCGAGCAGTGTGCCGATCTTCACCGTAGCGGTCTGGCCCTGATCGTTCGTGTGCGTTGTCTGCATGAACTTGCCGGCCTCGGAATTGATGCCGGTGAAGCCGAGACCGTGGCCGATCTCGTGCAGGAGGACCGAGTAGAAATCGATCTTGCCGTCCGGCACCGCACCGCTGAGCGTGGCGTCGAAGTAGAAGCTGCCGTCATTGATGAGGTTGTGGTTAACGTTAATGACGATATCGGCGCTGCCGCCGTTCGGGTCGCGCCCGGTCTGAAGCTCGATCAGCGAACCCGGCACGATCGTGACGAAGTCGCCGTTGTCGTACTTGCCGCTGCCATTGGCGTCGATGCTGTCCCCGAAATACATCGCACCCGGACCGGCGGAGGCGACAGCGCTGGTGCCGCCGACATTGAGGCGGACATCCAGGGTGGCGCCGGCGACGCCATCGAGGAAGACCGACCAGGTGTGCATCGCCGCTTCCGCGACGGCCTTGAAGGTGTTGAGGACCGAAGAAGCGGTCCCGCCGACCGTATCGACGACGTCGATATTGAAGTCGAAGTTGCGCGGTGCGCTGAGAATATTACTTACGATGGAGGCGCCGCTTGCGAAGGCTCCTCCCACGTCCTGCATGGAGCTTACGAAGCCCCCTCCTGACCACTCTGGGGAATAAGAACTGATGTCTTGGCTGACTCCGCTGCACCCTGTGCATGCACACATGAAAATGTGTTCACTAAAGTCAGTCAGAGGGACAGACACGGCTTCTGCCGCGCTTTGAACGTTACCAAACAATGGGGACCCCCTTTAACGGTGTACTGCCCGACTAATCACTCAAATGTGTTCGACTGAACGCGAGATCGTTACGCACGATCGACTGGGAACGACAAGCCGGAAGCTGATTACCCGTGCTTAAAGAACTCCAACCCCAATGATTACAATTTGAGCAAACGGGACAGCATGTCCCTCTTGCTAAGGGGGGCTCTCCGGCCCATATACTCGCAGTGAGCAAAAGTCTGAGGGGGTGCCGTGGCAGCCTTCGAACATCCCGGTGAAACTAAGTCGCAGGCCGAAATCCGTGCCTTGACAGAGCATCTTTACCCGATGGTTTCAGCCAGGGTTCCGCGTTTCGAATGGGACCTGATGGCCCCGGTGATCGCCCGGATCAACGAGCTGAAGGCGGCTAAAAATGCTGTCATTCTTGCCCATAATTATATGACCCCGGAGATCTTCGCCTGCGTCGGAGACATCCGCGGGGACAGCCTGCAGCTCGCCCGTGAGGCTGCGAAGACCGATGCCGACGTCATCGTGCAGGCCGGCGTCCATTTCATGGCGGAAACTTCCAAGATCCTGGCCCCCGAAAAGACGGTCCTGATCCCCTCGCTCGAGGCCGGATGCTCGCTCGCCGCGTCGATCACGGGCGCGGATGTGCGCCTTCTCAAGGAGCGTTATCCGGGCGTCCCCGTGGTCACCTACGTGAACACCACGGCGGACGTGAAGGCAGAGACCGACATCTGCTGCACCTCATCCAACGCCGTTCAGGTGGTCGAGCATATCTGCGCTGAGTTCGGCACCGACCAGGTCATCCTCATCCCCGATCAGTATCTTGCCAGGAACGTGGCCCGGATGACCGACAAGAAGGTCATCACCTGGGCCGGCTCCTGCGAGGTGCACGAGCGCTTCACGGCCGAGGACATTCGCGAGATCAGGGCCGGCAATCCCGGCGTCGTCGTCCTCGCCCACCCCGAATGCCCGCCGGACGTCCTCTCGGAGGCCGACTATGCGGGTTCGACGGCGGCGATGTCCGGCTATGTGGCCGACAAGCAGCCGCGCCAGGTCGTTCTGATTACGGAGTGTTCGATGAGCGACAACGTCGCCCTCGAGAACCCCGGCGTCGATTTCGTGCGGCCCTGCAATCTTTGCCCGCACATGAAGCGCATCACCCTGGAGGGCATCCTTCTCAGCCTCGAAACGACGAGCCATGAGGTGGTGGTCGACCCCGAGATCGCCGGGAAGGCCCGGGCAGCGGTCGAGCGGATGATCGCCCTCCCTGCCCCTTCGACCCCCGCTGCATTCGACCGGGGGCATGGCGGTGACGTCATCGCGGTCGAGCAGCGCGCCTCCTGACCGCGCCCGCAGGGGTGGAGGTCCTCGATGCACCGGGCGGCGTCGCCATCATCGGCGCCGGGATCGCCGGTTTGTGGACGGCGTTGCGCCTTGCGCCCCATCCCGCGCTGGTCATCAGCGCGGGGGCCTTGGGGACCGGCAGCTCGGCATGGGCGCAAGGCGGTATCGCTGCGGCGCTCGGTTCCGATGACAGCACCGGAGCCCATCTTCAGGACACGCTGAATGCCGGGAGCGGCCTCGTCCGCGAAGACGCAGCCCGGTTTCTTTGCGAGCGAGGGCCCGGCTGCATCGAAAGGCTGGCAGCTTACGGCATCCCCTTCGACCGAACTGAAGACGGACATCTCGCCTTGGGCCGCGAAGCCGCGCACCAACATGCCCGCATCGTTCATGTGGGCGGTGACGAGGCAGGCGCTGCCATCATGCGGCGTTTGATGGAGACCGCGCAGACAACCCCTTCCATCACCCTCAGGGGCGGCATGATCGCCGAGCGCCTTCTGACCGATGATAACGGCGTGGCGGGCTTCTTGGCCTGGGAGCATGAGCGCCGGAGGCAGGTCATCGTCCGGGCCAGGACGGTGGTGCTCGCGACAGGCGGTATCGGCGGGCTTTTCGCGGTGACGACCAATCCCCTCTACAGTCTTGGCCACGGCCTCGCCCTCGCTGGCGAAGCGGGCGCCACCCTGCGCGATCTTGAGTTCGTTCAGTTCCATCCCACCGCGCTGGTGACCGGACGCGACCCCGCCCCCCTCGCCACCGAGGCGATCAGGGGGGAAGGCGGCGTTCTGATCGACCGCGAAGGTCGCCGCTTCATGCGAGCCCTGCATCCGGATGCGGAGCTTGCGCCCCGGGACGTGGTGGCGCGCGGCGTTGCGGCAGCGGTCAAGGCCGGCGGCGCTTTTCTGGACGCGAGCCGGTCTCTCGGCCGGGACTTCGCCGCGCGCTTTCCCACCGTCGATGAGGCAGCGAAAGCGGCGGGATTCGATGCCGCGACCACGCCCCTGCCCGTTGCGCCTGCCGCGCACTACCACATGGGCGGGGTGCGGACAGATCTTCAGGGGCGAAGCGACGTAGACGGCCTTTTCGCCGTCGGCGAGTGCGCGAGTTCCGGCGTTCACGGCGCCAACCGCCTGGCCTCCAACTCACTTCTTGAAGCGGCGGTGTTCGGTGAAGAAGCGGCGGAGACGATCAAGGGTTCCTGGCGCCCTTCCCCCGCTTCCGTCACGGCACGGGACGACGCGGCGAACCATGGCCCGCCGCAATCCATTGCGCCCCTTCGCCGGGCGATGACGGAAGACGTCAGCATCCTGCGCAGTGAAGAGGGCCTTGGGCAAGCTGCCGCCGAGATTGACCGCTTCGAGCCCGAGACCTTGGGTGAACGCCTTGCCGTTTCCGCCGCGGCGGCGGTCGTTCGGGCCGCCGCCGCGCGCGAAGAGAGCCGCGGCAGCCACTTCAGGACCGACCATCCGCACCCGGCCCCAACCGCGCAGCACAGCCTTACGCGCTGGAGCAGTGATGGCTGGTCCGTGACATTCGAGGATAAAGACCTGTGAGCCTCTTCCTTCCCGAAGCTCTGCTTCTGCCGCTCGTCACCCGCGCGCTCGACGAGGATCTTGGCCATGGCGGCGACGTCACGGCTTTTGCCACCCTGCCCGCTGGTTTGCGCAGCGAGGCGGCCCTCAATGCTCGCGCGGCGGGGATTGCGGCAGGTACGGAGCTTGCGGCGCTGGTCTTCAGGACTGTCGATCCCGCCGCCGAAACCGAGGTGCTGGTTCAGGACGGCGCGGCCTTCGAGGCGGGCCAGCCCCTCCTGAAAGTGGCGGGCCCTGCGCGGAGCCTCGTTACCGCGGAGCGGACGGCCCTCAACCTTCTCAGCCATCTATGCGGCATTGCGACGGTGACCCGGCGCTATGTCGATGCGGTCGCCGAAACCCGTGCCTCGATTGCCGCGACCCGCAAGACCCTGCCGGGCCTGCGGCTGGTGCAGAAGCACGCCGTGCGCTGCGGCGGGGGAATGACCCACCGGATGAGCCTTTCGGACGCGGTGATGATCAAGGACAACCACATCGCCGCCGCCGGAAGCATTGCCGATGCGATCGAAAAGGCCCGGCATTATGCAGGTCACACGGTGAAGATCGAGGTGGAGGTCGACCGGATCGACCAGCTTCGCGAAGCGCTCGCGGCCAGGCCCGACATTGTCCTTCTCGATAATATGAGCACGGACGAGCTGAGCGAAGCCGTACGCTTCACGGACGGCCGCGCCCTGCTCGAAGCCTCGGGCGGGGTCGATCTTGCGACCGTGGGACCGATCGCCAGAACCGGGGTCGATGTGATCTCGGTCGGTGCCCTCACCCACTCGGTCACCGCCCTCGATGTCGGGATGGAGCTTTCCGCCTAGCTCTCTGCCGGATCAAGGGCGACGCCGAGACGGTTCGCCGCCAGCTTCAGGGCGCCGGGCGGGCGGTAGAAGACGTGATCGCCGATCACCGCCGTCTCGTTGAAGGCCGACGCCCAGTAAGGGCTCACATAGTCCGCGTGATAGAAGGTCGCAAAGCGGGTCAGCGGCGGACGGAAGCCCCGATAGATGATGTCGGCCAGCGCCTGTGCCTTTTGCCAGGCGCCAAGCTCGCGCGCCCGGTTGAGGCTGCCGTCGCAGGCGAAGCTGAACTGGCAGGCATAGGAGCGGGCCTGCCCCTGGAAGACCACCCGGCAGATCGTGTCGGGAAACCGCGGATCGGCGACGCGGTTGAGGACGACATCGGCCACCGCCAGACGCCCGAGAACCGGCTGGTTGCGCGCCTCGTAATAGATCGCCTGTGCCAGGCACGCCCGCTGCTTGCGCTGGTCGTCGGCCAGACCGAAGGGTGAGTAGTCCGGCAGGGCGAAGGCCGAGGCGAGCACCCCGGCGGACAGAAGATCCCTGCCGATGCTTTCGGAATCGAACCCAACCTCCTCCAGAAGATCGAGGGCGCTCGGCACTTCGGTTTGAAGGAGT
The DNA here is from genome assembly GCA_964556115.1 of uncultured Caulobacterales bacterium. GTDB lineage: Bacteria > Pseudomonadota > Alphaproteobacteria > Caulobacterales > Parvularculaceae > Parvularcula. Next base: position 139,523 of record CAZKVC010000002.1, on the reverse strand, counting down.
GGGTCGGTCTCCGCGCCACCATCGAAGGTCGCCACGAGAAAAACGTCGAGGTCGAGGCTCTCCACAGTCTCGGTGACGTTTTCACCGCGCACCATCAGGACGACCATGATGACGACAAAGGCAAAGACGCTGGCGAAAGCGCCGCCGCTTGCCGCTGCCTTGCGTCTTGGCGTTGTACTCAAACCGTCCGTCCGTCTTCACGTCTCTTCGCCGTGAAGATGGCCCCGGTGGAACGTCGGGGCAAGTCGCGACTTGCCCCGGCCTGTGATGGCTCGCGCCTTAGGCTCCGGGCCCTAGTCTTCTTTTGCAGCCAGCGATGCCTGGGCCGCCGCGAGGCGGGCGATCGGCACGCGGTAGGGCGAGCAGCTGACATAATCGAGGCCGATGCTTTCGCAGAAGGCGATCGAGGCCGGGTCGCCGCCATGCTCACCGCAGATGCCGAGCTTGATGAGCGAGCGGGTGCTGCGCCCCTTCTCGGCGCCGAGCCTGACAAGCTGGCCGACCCCTTCCTGGTCGAGGCTGACAAAGGGGTCCTGGTCCATGATGTTCTGGCGCAGGTAGCTGGGCATGAAGCTGCCCGCATCGTCCCGGCTGATGCCGAAAGTCGTCTGGGTCAAATCGTTCGTGCCGAAGGAGAAGAACTCGGCCGAGTGCGCGATCTTGTCGGCCGTCAGGGCGGCGCGGGGAAGCTCGATCATCGTACCGACGGTGTAGACCAGCTTCTCGCCCTGTTCGGCGAAGACCTTCCTCGCCACCTCGTCGATCCGGGCTTTGACGATTTCCAGCTCCTTGTGGAGGCTGACCAGCGGCACCATGATCTCGGGCTGGACCGGATCGCCGCTGCTCTTGCCGACCGCAATGGCGGCCTCGAAGATGGCTCGCGCCTGCATCTCCGCGATTTCGGGATAGCTCACCGCAAGCCGGCAGCCACGGTGGCCGAGCATCGGGTTCTGTTCGTGAAGCGCCGAGATCCGGGCGGCAACATCCGCCGTCTCCCGGCCGAGGGCCTTGGCGACATCCGCGATCTCATCCTTGCCGTGGGGCAGGAACTCGTGAAGCGGCGGATCGAGCAGGCGGATGGTGACCGGCAGGCCCTTCATCTCGGTGAAGAGCTGTTCGAAATCGCCCTTCTGGAAGGGAAGGAGCTTGTCCAGGGCGGCTCTACGGCCCGCCTCGTTGTCGGCCAGGATCATCTCGCGGACCACATTGATGCGGTCGGCGTCAAAGAACATGTGCTCGGTCCGGCAGAGCCCGATGCCTTCGGCACCGAAACCGCGTGCGGTCTTCGCATCGAGCGGGGTTTCGGCATTCGCCCGCACCCGCATGCGGCGGTGGCTGTCGGCCCAGCTCATCACCTTGGCGAAATCACCGGAAAGCTCCGGCTCGATGGTCGGAACCGCGCCGAAGAAGATCTCGCCGGTGGAGCCGTCGATGGTGATCTGGTCACCCTTCTTCACTTCACGTCCGTGAACGGAGAACTTGCTGCCGTCCTTTTCGATGCGGAGATCGCCCGCGCCGCAGACACAGGCCCGGCCCATGCCGCGCGCGACGACGGCGGCGTGGGAGGTCATGCCCCCCCGCGCGGTGACGATACCGGCGGCGGCGTGCATGCCGTGAATATCCTCAGGGCTCGTCTCGACACGGACGAGCATGACCTTGCGGCCGTCACCCGCGAGCTTTTCGGCCTCGTCGGCGGTGAAGACCACTTCGCCGGACGCTGCGCCAGGGCTTGCGGGCAGGCCCTTGGCGATGAGGTCGCGCGCGCCGTCGGGGTCGAGCGAGGGGTGCAAAAGCTGGTCGAGCGCGGCGGGATCGACGCGCATGACCGCCTCGTCCTCGGAAATCTTTCCTTCCGCGCAAAGATCGACCGCGATCTTCAGGGCCGCCTTCGCCGTGCGCTTCCCGTTGCGGGTCTGCAGCATGTAGAGCTTGCCCTGCTCGATCGTGAACTCGATGTCCTGCATGTCGCGATAGTGGTCTTCGAGCTTTCCGAAGATATCCGAAAGCTCTTTATACGTCGCTGGCATCGCCTCTTCGAGGGACGGCTCGTCCGAACCCTGCTCGATCCGGCTTTCCCGGGTGAGGTTCTGCGGCGTGCGGATGCCCGCGACCACGTCCTCGCCCTGGGCGTTGATGAGAAACTCTCCGTAGACGCGCTTTTCCCCGGTGGAGGGGTTGCGGGTGAACGCAACGCCGGTCGCCGAGGTCTCGCCCATATTGCCGAACACCATGGCCTGCACGTTGACGGCCGTGCCCCATTCGGCCGGAATGTTGTTGAGACGGCGATAGGTCTTGGAGCGGTCATTCATCCAGGATCCGAAGACCGCGTCGATGGCGCCCCAGAGCTGTTTTTCGGGTTCCTGCGGGAACGGGCGGCCGAGGACCTGCTCGACGGCGTCCTTGTACTGAGCGATGACGGCCTTCCAGTCGTCGGCGGTCATCGAGGTGTCGAGGACGTAGTCACGCTCTTCCTTGTAGCCGTCGAGAATCTCCTCGAAGCTGTGATGCGGCACGCTGAGGACCACATCGCCGTACATCTGGATGAAGCGGCGGTAGCTGTCATAGGCGAAGCGTTCGTCGCCGGAAAGCGCAGCAAGGCCCTTCACGGTCTCATCGTTGAGACCGAGATTGAGGACGGTGTCCATCATGCCCGGCATCGACGCGCGCGCGCCGGAGCGGACCGACACGAGAAGCGGGTTTTCCACATCGCCGAACTTTTTGCCGGCAAGCTCCTCGACATCTTTCAGCGCCGCATCGACGGCGGCTTTCAGGCCGTCCGGATACTGGCGGTCATTGGCGTAGAAAGCGGTACACACCTCGGTGGTGATGGTGAACCCGGGCGGCACGGGAAGGCCCAGATTGGCCATCTCCGCAAGGTTCGCGCCCTTGCCGCCGAGAAGGTTCTTCATGCCCGTGCGGCCTTCGGCCTTGCCGCCGCCGAAGGCGTAGACCAGCTTCTCAGGGGTGTTGGCGTTCATCGTGTTCGTCTTCCTGCTCAATTTAGCCTTCGAGGCGATCGAAATCTGCCACGAGGTTTACAACATTTCTGAAACGAGAGAGTTGCGCGAGCCGGTTGGCGCGCAAGGCCTCGTCGTCGGCATTGACCGTCACCTTATCGAAGAAGGCATCGATCTCGGAGCGGACCGACGCCAGCGCCTTCATCGCGGCGGCGAAATCCTCCCCTTCCAAGGCTGACTTGGCGCCCTCTTCGGCTTTGTCCAGCGCTTCGTGAAGTGCCCGCTCCTCGGTTTGTGTCAACTTCGCGGGATCGGGATCAGCGTCGGGGAGCGCGCCCTTCCTGGCCTCGGCCTTCAGGATGTTCGAGGCGCGCTTGTAGGCGGCGGTGAGGTTCTCCCCCTCGGGGGTATCCAGAAGTCCGGACAGGGCCTTGAGGCGCTTTTCCACCAGGACGAAGTCGTCGTCCCCCTCGCGGAGCGCCGCGGCCACCCGGTCATGCCGGAAACCCTGGTCGCGGAAATAGACGGTCAGGCGGTCGTGGAAGAAGGCGAGGAGGTCGGAGGCGATAGATTGGTCGCCGCCAACCTTCGGATGGTCAGCGAAGGCCTTCAGCAGCGAAAGGCGCAAACCGCCTTCAAGCACCATACGAATGACCGCCAAAGCCGCGCGCCTCAGCGCAAACGGGTCCCGCGAGCCTGTCGGCTTCTGGTCGATGCTCCAGAACGCCGCCAGCGTATCGAGCTTGTCCGCGAGGCTTACCGCCACGCCGATCTCGTTCGTGGGCAGATCGTCGGACTGGCCTTGCGGCTTGTAGTGGTCGCGGATGGCGTCGGCCACCTTCGGCTCGACGCCCTGCTCGAGCGCGTAGTAGCGGCCCATGAGCCCTTGGAGCTCGGGAAATTCGTAGACCATTTCGGTGGCGAGGTCCGCCTTGGCGAGCCTTGCCGCCTTCTCGGCCTTGTCCGGGTCCGCGCCCACGGCGGGGGCGAGTTCGCGGGCGAGAGCGGCGATGCGTTCGACCTTGTCCGCGATGGTGCCGAGCCCTTCGAAGAAGGTGGTGCCGGAGAGTTTCTCCGCATGCTGCTCGAGCGGCTTTTGAAGGTCGTTGCGGTAGAGGAAGAGCGCGTCGGACAACCGGGCCGTCAGCACACGTTCATAACCTGCGAGCATCCCCTCACCGGCGTCGATATCGGCGACACAGACGAAACGCGGCGCGAGGCGGCCGGTCTTCGGGTCGCGCACGGAGAAATATTTCTGGTGGCCGCGCATCGCGGCGGTGATCGCCTCGTCGGGCACTTCGAGGAACTTTTCGTCGAAGCTGCCGAGATAGGGCACCGGCCATTCGGCGAGGCCCGTCAGCTCCTGCAGGAGGCCTTCGTCCTCGACGAGTTCGAGCCCAGCGTCTTCGCAGAGCTTGCGCGCGCCTTCGTCGATCCGGCGCCGGCGCTCTTCGGCGCGCAGGACCACATGGCCCCCCGCCAGCGCCTTTTCGTAGGCGGGGAAATCGGCCGCCTCGGCCGCACCATTGCCCAGCACCCGGTGGGTCTCGGTGACAAGCCCCGCTTCGACCGGCTGGCTGCCGTTCTCGAGGCGGAAGGGAATGGCCTCGCCGCCGAAGCTCAACAGGATGCGCCGCAGGGGACGTACCCATTTGAGGTCGCCATCGCCCCAGCGCTGCGACTTGGGCCAGGGGAAGCCTTTGATGACCTCGGTGAGGGCGCCTGTCACCACGTCCGGCGTGGGCTGGCCCCTGGTCTCGATGAGGGCGACATAGACCTCGCCCTTCTTGGTCTCCTGAATCTGGGCTTCGGAAATGTCGCGCAAGCCAGCGCCGCGCAGAAAGCCTTCGATCGCTTTTTCAGGCGCGCCGACCTTGGGGCCCTTGCGCTCTTCGCGCTTGTCCGGCGAGGCGTCGGGCAGGCCGTTTACGTGAAGGGTCAGGCGCCGGGGCCCGTAGAAGCTCGCAGCTTCCTCCCAATCGAGGCCCGCCTCCTTCAGCTTGCCCAGGAACAGGCGCTCGAAATCGGCGGCGCCGCGGGCCTGCAGGCGCGCGGGGATTTCTTCGGAAAAAAGCTCGACGAGGAGATTCGGCATGACCGGCAGGCCATAGAACGCGTTTTGTCGCGCCGCAACCGAAGCTCTCGGACCGTGCCCCCTCCGCCCCTGCGGGGCACCTCCCCCTCGCGGGGGGAGGAAGCGCTGGCTTCCGCTCCCCCAATCTGGGGGAGCTGCCCCAGAGGGGCTGAGGGGGCGCCCCTTACTTCGGAAGGCTGGCAGCCAGCATCCAGCGCATCTTCTCATGGGCGGTGATCAGCTCGCCAAGGAGCCCTTCGGTCCCTGGATCGCCTTCGTCGCCAGCGGTCTCGTAGGCTGCGCGGGCAGCCTCCAGCCAGCCGTCATGGCCGGCGATCAGCCTGCGCAGCATGCCTTCGGCGTCGGGCACGTCGTTGTCCTTGTCGGTCAGGGTCGCCGCCTCGGTCAGCGCGGCGCCGCCCATCGGGGCAAGCTCGCCCAAAGCGCGGATGCGCTCGGCCAGATCGTCGAGGCTCTCCCAGAGGGCGCGGTAATTTTCCTCGAACAGCTCATGCAGCGGCTTGAAGTTCGGGCCCTCGACATTCCAGTGATAGCCGTGGGTCCTGAGGTAGAGGACATAGGTGTTGGCGAGCACGCGGCGCAGGGCGGGCAGTGTTTTCGTATGGCTCATGAATGGTCTCCCGTTTGGTCTCTTTCCAAACTAGGGAGCGGCACGCCATCTGCGAAACGAATGGTTTCTCTATTGCGTATCGCTTATCTCGATCAGGCTTCCACCCGCTCGCAGAAGAGCCTGATGCGCCGCACCGCCTCTTCCAGCGCTTCCATCGACGCGGCGTAGCTGATCCGCAAGGCAGGGCCATGACCGAAGGCTGTGCCCGGAACGAGGGCGACAAGCTCCTCTTCGAGAAGCGCCTCGGCCACCGCGAGGTCGTCTTCGAGCACCCGGTCGCCGATCCGTCCGCCGATCAGCCCCGCGCAGCCGGGATAGAGGTAGAAGGCGCCCTGCGGCCTGGGCATGGAGAGGGCGTCGATGCCGCTCAGCTCGGTCACGAGGAAGTCCCGCCGCTGGCGAAAGGCGGCGCGGCGCTCTTCGAGAAAGCCGTGATCGCCGTTCAGCGCGGCCACCGCCGCCCATTGGCTGATTGAGCACGGGTTGGTGGTGCTCTGGCTCAAGAGCTTGCGGATCGCCGCGATCAAGGGCGCGGGCGCGCCGCCATAGCCGATCCGCCAGCCCGTCATCGAATAGGCCTTGGAGGCGCCGTTCATGGTCAGGATACGGCCCTTGAGATCGGGCGCGACAGAAGCCAGCGTGGCGAACTTCGCGTCGTAGATGATGTGCTCATAGATATCGTCGGACAGGACCCAGACCCGCGGATGGCGGCGCAGCACTTCGGCGAGGGCTTCAAGATCCTTCGCCTCCAGAACGCTGCCCGTCGGATTGCCGGGCGAGTTGAGGATCACCCAGCGCGTCTTCGGCGTGATCCTCCGCTCCAGCGTTTCCGCATCGAGGCGGTAACCGCTTTCCTCCGTCGTCCCGGCGATGACGGGCTTCCCACCGCAGAGCCTGACGATGTCGGGATAGCTGACCCAATAGGGCGCGGGCACGACCACCTCGTCCCCCCGGTTCAATGTCGCCATCATCGCCGCATAGATCAGGAACTTGCCGCCGGAGGTAACGGTGATTTCCTTCTGCGGATCATAGGAAAGGCCGTTGTCGCGGCTGAACTTCGCGGCCACTGCCTCTTTCAGTTCGGGAATGCCATCCACGGCGGTGTAGCCGGTCTTGCCTGCGCGGATCGCCTCGATCCCGGCTTCCCTGACGTGGTCGGGAGTCGGAAAATCCGGCTCCCCCGCCGCGAGCGCGATGACATCCGCCCCCTTCGCTTCGAGCTCCCGCGCTTTTTGCGAAACGGCGATGGTCGGCGAAGGGGCGACCCGGGCGAGATCTTCAGAGACGATGAGGTTGGTCATGATCCTCCTCAGATACGCTGAAGGTCTTGCGGAGCAAGCCCAAGCTGGGGAACAAGGCAGTTTCGAAATCAGGTTACGGGCAGGACCAGACGATGATTCGCAGATCGCTCCAGACGGCGCAGCCCGTCGACAAGCTCCTCGATGAAACCGACAAGCTCGCCGACGTCACCGCCGAGGTGACCGATCAGGCCGTCACCTGGCTTCAGGCCAACGGCATTTCATGGGGCCTCGCCCTCGCCATCATCGCGATGGTCTTCCTCGGCCTGCGCTTCCTGCGGTCGGTGCTCTACCATTCGCTGCATCGCAGCAAGAAGCCCGAGACCGCGTGGCAGAACATCGTCGCGCGGGTCATCGGCGCGACCAACAGCCTGTTCCTGCTGATCTATTCCTGCGCCATCGTCGTGCCGTTCTTCCTCGAGCTGACCGAGCGGCAGCAGGTCTGGTTCGACCGCTTCTTCACGATCATCCTCGCCCTGCAATTCGCCTTCTGGGCACGGGTGGTGGCGCTCGCCTTTCTCGAGCGCGCGGCGGGCCGGCACGGCACGGGTGATGAGAGCGCCCTCGCCAACGCGCTGGGGCTTCTCAACGTCTTCGCCAATGTCCTGGTCTTCGCCGTGGCGCTGATCTTCATCATCGACAATCTGGGCGGCGATGTCACAGCCCTCATCGCCGGTCTCGGTGTCGGCGGTATCGCCATCGGTCTTGCCGCCCAGAGCCTGTTCGAAGACCTCTTCGCAGGGCTCTCGATCATTCTCGACAAGCCCTTCGTGCGCGGCGACTTCATCATCTTCGGCGACAAGATGGGGACGGTGCAGAAGGTGGGCCTGAAATCGACCCGGATCACCACGCTTCAGGGCCAGCAGCTCACGGTGAACAACTCCAAGCTCCTGGACTACGAGATCAACAACTACCGCCGCATGGCCGAGCGGCGGGTGGTGACCAAGCTGGGGGTCGTCTACCAGACCCCCCGCGCCAAGCTCTCCATGGTCCCCGGCGAGATCGCGCGCATCGTGCAGAATACCGACCGGGTGCGCTTCGACCGTTGCCACCTCTCCGGCTACGGCGATTTCGCGATCCTCTTCGAGCTGGTCTACTGGATCCAGGACCGCGACTATGCGGTCTATATGGACATCCAGCAGGAGATCCTGCTGCAGATCCACGACCTTTTCGAGCGTCACGAGATCGAATTCGCCTATCCCACCCAGACCCTGCACGTGGAAAGCCTGCCCCAGGGCATGGCCCGGGCCTGAGGTGCCGCAGTTGTGAAAGGGGTGCCGTGCGGCCTGCCGAGGAGGGGGCTTGCCGGGCTGAGCCAAGGATCTGCGCCCCGGCGGGGAACCACGGCTAGCCCGCGGCAACCGGAAGGCGACTGCTGCACTGCTTTTTCAGCTTTCAACATGGTTGCCCGAAGCTTTACGGGCACCAGGGCAAAACTGCATTCCTGAGGGGGAACATCATGAAACTTGCATTCGCAGCCTCCGCCGCGATCCTCGCGATGAACGCTGCCGCGTTCGCCGCCCCCGTCACCTTTCCGCTGAACCCGAACAACCCCGGCGCCGGTGACGTGACCGTGGATGACACGGCGTTCGCGGACCGCGTCGTCGCGTTCGACCAGAACCCTGACAATGCCGCCGTCGGTTCGCCGAACCTCAACAACCCGGACAACGTCCTCGGCGCGCCCGATTTCGACAACACCCCCGGCAACAATGATGGCGCCTTCACCCTCGGCGAAGGCGGCTTCGTCACGATCGAGTTCACCGACAACTTCCTGACGACCAGCGGTGATAGCGCTTCGGACCTCTTCGTCGGCGAAGTGGGTTCGGTGGTCGAAACGGTGAATGTCGAGATTTCCGCTGACAACATGACCTTCATCTCTGTGGGTCAGCTCGTTGGACAGAACCGCGAGATCGACATCGACGCCTTCCTGTCAGCAGGCGATCCGACCCTCTTCCGTTTCGTGCGGATCACCGACCTGATCGGCCAGCCGTCCGACCAGGGCTCGAACCCCGGCGCGGACATCGACTTCGTCGCCGCCCTTTCGACCCAGGAAATTCCGCTTCCTGCCGGTTTCGTCCTGATGGGCAGCGCCGTGGCCGCCTACGCCGCGCGCCGCCGCAAGGCTGCCTGACGCTCATAGCTTCGGCTTGAAAAAAAGGCGCCGCATCCGGTTCGGGTGCGGCGTTTTTCGTGTGCGGAGAGGCCTTCGGCATGGCGCGCCCTCCTGCTAGCACCGCCTGATGTTGTTCATCACCCTTGCGGCCGCCCTTCTCCAGACCGCCCCGCCCTCCCAGACCGAACGCCTCTACGAGATCGCCGACGCGCCGTCGCCGGAGCGCATCATGGCGGATATCGAGACCCTCGCCGGTTTCGGCACGCGGCACACCATGTCCGAAACCGAAAGCGATACCCGCGGCATCGGCGCCGCGCGGCGCTGGATCGCCGAGGAGTTCGAGAAGATCTCGGCCGATTGCGGCGGCTGCCTCGAGGTGCGGATCATCTCGGACACCGTCGAAGGCGAGCGCCGCATTCCCGAGGCGACAGAGATCGTCAATGTCGTCGCTTTCCAGCGCGGGCGTCTCGACCCCGACCGCATGGTCATCATGTCCGGCGACATCGACAGCCGCGCCTCGGACGTGATGGACGCCGAGATCGACGCTCCGGGTGCGAATGACAATGCCAGCGGGATGGCCGGCGTCCTCGAGGCGGCCCGTGTCCTCACCCGGTATGAATTCCCCGGCACCATCGTCTATGCCGGACTCTCGGGCGAGGAGCAGGGCCTTTTCGGCGGCAGGATCGTCGCGGCGGTCGCAAAGGAAGAAGGCTGGAACGTCAAGGCGGTCCTCAACAATGACATGATCGGCAACATCTCCGGCATCGACGGAATCACCGCGAACAACGTCATCCGTGTCTTCTCCGAAGGTCTGCGTGCGGACGAGACGGAAGAGGCCGCCCGCTACCGGCGCTATCGCGGCGGGGAAGTCGACAGTCCGGCCCGCAACCTCGCCCGTTATATCGACCGGATGGCTGAGGACTACATGCCCGCCCTCGACGCGCAGATGATCTACCGGCTCGACCGCTTCGGACGCGGAGGGCACCAGACCCCCTTCTCCGAAGCGGGCTATCCCGCGGTCAGGATCATGGAGAGCCACGAGCATTACGACCGTCAGCATCAGGACATTCGCGAGGAGGCTGGCCGCCCCTATGGCGATACGCTTGAAGGCGTCGATGCCGATTTCGCGGCCAAGGCGACGGCGCTCAACGCCCTGACGATGGCGGGGATCGCGGGCGCGCCGCCCTTCCCCACCGACCTCGAGCTATCGGGCGCGGTCGAGCCTTCCGCCACCCTGAGCTGGGCGCATGGCGGCGAGAACCGAAGGGCCGCGCGCAACCGGGCGGGCTACCGGGTCTACTGGCGCGAGACGACGGCTCCTCAGTGGACGAACAGCCGCTTCGTCGGCGATGTAACCGAGTGGACCTTCAAGAACCTGGTGGTCGACAACTATTTCTTCGGCGTCGCCGCCGTGGCCAAGGACGGCTCGGAAACCCCGGTGGTCTTCCCCGGCCCTCCCGGCCGTTTCGAGCCGCTCGGCCAGTCGTCTCAGGACTGATCGCGCATCAGGAGCCCCGCGCCGTAAAGCGCGGCCATGGGCTCGGTAACGATCCGCAGCGGTACACGGTCGAGATAGTCCGCCAGGTTTCCCCGGCGGGCGAAAAGCTTCGCGAAGCGTGCTTCGTCGAGATAATCCGTCAGCCTTGAGATGATCCCGCCGGAGATCGCGACCCCGCCCCGCGCCCCGGTCGAGAGGCAGGCATCCGCCGCGGCGATGGCGAGGAGGTCGAGGAACCAGAGGACCGCCTCGTGACCCGCGCTGCCTTCGTCCCTGGCGCTGGCGGTCACGTCCTTGGGCTCGACCGGAAGAGGCGTCTCCCCCCGGTCGAGGCTGATCTGGTCGAAGAGATTGACGAGCCCCCGCCCTGAAAGCGCATCCTCGAGGATCGGCGGCCAGCCGAGCTTCTCTTCGAGGCGCTCATAGAGCCTGAACTCACGGGCGTTCGTCACGATCAGGCGGCGATGGCCGCCCTCGGTGGCGACGATCGAAGGCGGCTGGCCAGGCACGAAGAGGGACTGGCCGAACCCCGTACCGGGACCGATGGTCAGGACCGGGGTTCCCGCGACCGCCTCCCCTTCATGGATGCCGTGGTAGGCAGTCGGCGGCATTACGCCTGCAAAGCGGGCCTGGGCCTGGAAGTCGTTGAAAAGGCGCACCTCGGAGAAGCCGAAGCTTTCGCGCAGCGCCCTTTGGCCCAGGGTCCAGGGCGCGTTGGTCAGGGCAAAGACGTCGCCGCGCTGGGCGCCCGCCGTCGCAACGCAGATCGCGTCCGGCCGCGGCACGTCCAGCCCATCGAGAAAGGCGGCAAGAGCCTCGTCGAAGCGCTGATACCCGCCCACCGGCAGGACCTTCAGCGCGCCCAGTTCCCCATCGGCAGTATAGACGGCGAACCGTGCATTGGTTCCGCCGATATCACCAACGATCAGACCGCTCTTCGTCATCAGCCCGTGCCGACCCTTTCCAGAATTCCGACGCGCACCCCATCGAACACATATTGCGTTGCCAGCGCCATCAGCAGCATGCCCAGAAGCCGGGAGATCATGTTCATGCCCGTCCGGCCGAGCGCCCTGGCGATGGATGCCGAGGACATCATGACCGGCACGCCGATCGCAAGCACCACCAGCAGCGCGGCGAGGACCGCGATCTGCGCCGCCAGCGCCTGATCGCCGTAAGCCTGCGCGCCGTCATTCATCAGCAGCATGATGGTCGCGATCCCGCCCGGCCCCGCCAGCATCGGAAGCGCCAGCGGGAAGAAGGCGATGTTGTCACGGCTCGATGCCTTGGGGCCCGGCCTTTTCGCATCGACCTCCTCGTCCGGATTGAAGAACATCCGGAAGCCGATCAGGAACAACAGGAGCCCGCCTGCCGCCCGGAACGAGGCCAGCTCGATCCCCAGATGCTTGAGCATGCTGGGGCCGAGAAGCGCGAAGAACAAGAGGACCCCGAAGGAGATCAGCGCCGCCTGAACGGCAACGTTGCGCCGTTCCTTCTGGCTGTTGCCGTGGGTCAGGGCTGCGAAGATCGGCGCGACCAGGATCGGGTCGATGATGATGAACAATGTCACGAACGCCGTGAAGAATGCAGTGATGAAGGTCTGATCGGGCATTCTGCCCTCCCGCCGGGAGCAACTGAGAAACTGCGCGGCCGCGCAAGGTCGCGCCGCTAACAGAGGCTTTGTCCGCCGCCAAGCCCTGCCTTGTACCTGAGTTCAGCGCCGACCGAAAAGCCGCTCGACGTCCCGCAACTTGAGCTCCACATAGGTCGGCCGGCCGTGGTTGCATTGGCCTGAATGGGGGGTCGCCTCCATCTGGCGCAGAAGCGCGTTCATCTCGTCGGTACCGAGGCGGCGGCCTGCGCGCACCGAGTTGCGGCAGGCGTGGTTGCCGAGGGTTTCGGCGATCATTTCCTTGAGGCTGGTATCCTCGCCGAGGCCTTCGAGTTCCGCGGCCATGTCCTTGACGAGCCGGGCCAGGTCGAAATCACCCAGCACTGCGGGCACTTCGCGCACGAGGACGCTGCCCTCACCGAAGGGCTCGACCGAAAGGCCGAACTCCAGAAGCTCCTCCCGCCTGCCTGCGAGAAGGCTCGCTTCGTCGTCGGAGAGCTCGATCACCTCGGGCACCAGAAGCGTCTGGCGCTGAGGCTTCATGCTCTCGCCTGCCTTCTTCATGCGCTCATAGACCAGCCGTTCATGGGCCGCATGCTGATCGACCAGCACGATGCCTTCCTGGGTCTGCGCCACGATATAGGTATTGTGGAGCTGCCCGATGGCGGTGCCGAGAGGGTAGTCCGGGCGCGGTTGCGGCGGTTCTTCGGCAGCAGTGAAGCCCCTTGCGGAGGGTGCGCCGACACCCATCAGCGGCGTCTGCCTCTCCGCGAAACCGGGCGAAGGGGCATGGTCGAATGACGGAGCAGCCGAGAAGGTAGGCGCGCCCTGCGGGGCGGTCGCGGCGCGCATCACCTCGCCCGCGATAGTCGTCGAGGCGCGGTGGCCTGCGTCCATGATCGCCGCGCGAAGGCCACTGACGATCATGCCCCGTACCAGCGCGGGGTCGCGAAAGCGCACTTCGGTCTTGGCCGGGTGGACGTTCACGTCGACCTCCTGGGGGGCGAGGTCGAGGAACAGGCACAAGAGCGGGTGGCGGTCCCTTGCGAGGTAGTCCGCATACGCACCACGCACCGCGCCCACCATCAGCTTGTCCCGGACAGGCCGTCCGCGCACGAAGAGATACTGCCGGTCAGGCAGGCCGCGGTTGAAGGTGGGCACCCCGGCAAAGCCTTCCAACAGCACGCCGCCCCGCTCGAGCCTGACGGGCACGGCGTTCTCGCCGAACTCCCGGCCCATGATCGCCGCTAGCCGCGCCAGATGGCCCTCCGGGCCTTCGGGCTCCGCCTTGTAGGCGAAACGCTTGCGGCCATCAGCCATGAGGCTGAAGGCCACATCCGGCCTTGCCATGGCGAGGCGCTTGACCACATCAACGCATGCGGAGAGTTCGGCGCGCTCGGATTTGAGGAATTTGAGCCGCGCAGGCGTTGCAAAGAAGATGTCCTCGATCTCGACCTTGGTGCCCTGACCCGCAAACGCCGCCGGCCGCAGGGGCGCGACATCGCCGCCAGTCACATCCAGCGTCCAGCCCTCGCCGCCCTTCTGGCGGGAGGTCAGGCGCAGCCGCGCCACCGCGCCGATCGACGGCAGGGCCTCTCCGCGAAAGCCCATCGTGTCGATGGCGAGAAGGTCGATATCGTCGCCGCCGGCGGGCGCGCCGAGCTTGGACGTGGCATGGCGCTCGATGGCAATGGGCAGGTCGTCAGGACCCATCCCGCTGCCGTCATCGAGAACCGAGATCCTCTGCCTGCCGCCGCCTTCGATCTCGACAATGATCGTCCGTGCACCCGCATCAAGTGCGTTCTCGACAAGCTCCTTGAGAGCCGCCGCCGGGCGCTCGATCACCTCACCGGCGGCGATCCGGTTGACCGCGCCGGGCGGCAGGCGGCGGATGGGGGAGGCAGGCACCTCTTAGCCGAGCCTTTCCCTGATCCACGGGATGAGGCGGTCTTCGCCGACGGTTTCCTGGCCGGGGCGCTCTTCCGTCCACTGATCGCGGCTCTCGATATCGGCCGAGGCCCGCTTGCCCGCGCGCAGATCCTTGATCGTCACCTGGTTCGCCTGCCGCTCGTCCTCGCCGCGGATGACCACTATCGCGGCGCCGCGCTTATCGGCATAGCGCATCTGCGCCTTCATCCCTGCGCCGCCCAAATAGACCTCCGCGGCGATACCCTCCGCACGAAGAGCGGCCGCCATCCTGTGGTAGGCGGGCATCTCGCTTTCCTCGAGAGCGAGGATCACCACCGGACCTATGGGCTCCGGCAGCGCCGCCTTGGACTGGAGCGCAGTGAGTAGGCGGCTGACGCCTACGGAGCAACCGACCGACGGGACCTCCTGCCCCTTGAACCGGGCGATCAGCCCGTCATAGCGCCCGCCCGAGCCGACCGACCCGAACTGCACCACCTGGCCCTTCTCGTTCTCGACGTCGAAGGTCAGCTCCGCCTCGAAGACGGGCCCTGTGTAATAGTCGAGCCCCCGGATCACCGAGGGGTCCATCTTGACCCGCTCGCCATAGCCGCAGGCGTTCAGTGTCGAAATGATGCTGTCGAGCTCTGCCTGCCCTTCCGCGCCAGTGCTGGACTGGTTGAGCATGTCTGCCGTGTCCGCGCCGGTCATGAAGCGCAGGACGGCGTCGATCTGGGCCGGGGCGAGCTTTGCGCCTTCGGTGAAGTCGCCGCTTTCGTCCTTGCGCCCTTCGCCCAGAAGAAGTGCTACGCCGTCAGTGCCAAGACGGTCATATTTGTCCATGGCGCGCAGCACGGTGGCCGCCTTGCCCTGATCTTCAGGGTCGAGACCCACCGAATGGAGAAGCCCGGTCATCACCTTGCGCGACGAAAGCCTGATCTCGACGTCGCGGTCGTCGATCCCCGCTGCCTTCAGCGCGTCGATGAACATCATGATGATCTCGGCATCGGCGTGGGGGGCGGGTGCGAAGCAGGCATCCGCGTCGATCTGGGTGAACTCGCGGAAGCGTCCCGGCCCGGGCTTTTCGTTGCGCCAGACCGTGCCCACCGCAAAGCGGCGGTAAGGGCGTGGCAGCGCGTCCATGTTCTCGGCCACATAGCGCGCCAGCGGCGCGGTGAGGTCGTAGCGCAGGCTCATCCACTGCTCGTCATCGTCCTGCAGCGAGAAGACCCCGGCATTCGGCCGGTCCACATCGGGCAGGAACTTGCCCAAAGCATCGGTATATTCGAAGGCTGGGGTCGAAAGCTGGGCGAAGCCGTAGCTCTCATAGACCTCGGCGATGCGCGCGAGCATCTGCCGCTCAGCGATCAGCGCCGCGCCGGAGCGGTCGGGAAACCCGCGGGGTTTGCGCGCCTTGGGACGCTGCACTTTGTTCTTCTTGGCCATGAGGCGCGCGATAGCGCGGGCGGCCGGGTTTGTTAAGCGGGCGTTGCAAGGAACGCCAGGGGTTCCCTGCCACGGCCGCTAAAGGCAGGAGATGAAGAAGGGGTGCCGCTGCGCGCGGCGATCTTCACCCCATGCCATCGAAGCCTACCAGAGCGCGCTTTCGGCGCCGATGGCGTCAGGCCGCCTGCTCGGCGCTCTTGAAGCCGAGGAAGAATTTCGTCAGCGCAGCATCGACCTTGCCGTCGCCGGTGTGCTGGTCCGCCTTCACCCTGATGTCGACGAGATTGGCCCGCTGCATCTTGGAGAGGTTTGGATGAAAGCCCATCTCCCACTGCGGGAAGAGACGCTCGGACACGTTTTCATCAGCAAGCGTCTCGATATGTTCATGACGGTCATCACCGGCGATCCGCTCAAGGGTCTTACCCACCCCAGATTCGGGGCCTTCGAGACACTGAATGAACATTCCGTCGGCATACAGCAGAAGTCCGGTGACACCGACCATGCCATTGTTCCGCCGCGAAGCCATCAGGATGTTGTCGAGGTCATCGCCATTGATGGGCTTTGTCGCTTTGCTTATATAGATCAGTCTACGCAAGGTTTCTTTCCCCCATTTCGTTGGCTCCCGATAGTCCGGCGCACCCTGATGACCGGTGAAGAGAACCACCGCGAAGAACAAGGATCAGTATGTTTCGGCCGCGAAAAGAATGTTCAGGATCAGCGCTTTGAGATGACCTTCTAACGGCCAAGGTCAGGATGTCGCAGTAGTCTGCAGCTCTGATCGGCAGGCCCGTCCTGCCTTATCCCCCCTACCCCGGCGCCGTGTTAGACCACACCTGTGACAGGATGAGGGATGCCGGTACCGCTTCCGCGCAGCCTGTCTTTCCCGGGGGTCCCGGGCCGGTAGGCGAAGCCTTTCCGGCCTGGCGGTCGGCGGAGGGACGTGAGCTAGGGATTGGCCGTTCTTCCGTCTGCGGACCTTTGCGAATGCCCTGCGGCGAGGGTCTGGCAACCCTTGCGCCGACGGCACAGAACAAAAAGAGCTTTCGCCGCGGCGAGCCGCAGGGCGCCCCTCACCTTCCTTCATGTCCGCGTCAGGCGGATGGTCGTGTTGCCTGAAAATGGCAATTGCCGCCCTCGTCCTCCAGCCGGGCGATCCCGCTCAGACCGCCCGCGCGAAGGATACGCTGATAGGCGTCAGCGCCGAGGGAAACAGATGGCTGCCCAGTGATCACATCGGTCCAGCGATGGCTTTGCCAAGGTGCGGTGAAGAGAAGCTGGCCGCCGGGGGTCAGCGCCTTTGCCAACCGTATCAGGAGCTTCTCCTGCGCTTCGGGCTCGAGGAGGAAGACAAGGCCGATGGCGGTGATGCCGTCAAACCGGCGGGAGAAGAACGGGCTCACCAGCGCATCTTCGCAGGCCATGCGGTCTTTGGGCAGCCGCGCCTCGAGTGCACGAACCATGCGCGGCGAGGCTTCGACGGCGAAGACATCGAGGCCGCAGGACAGGAGCGCCGCCGTCACCGGCCAGCCATGCCCTGCGCCCACATCGAGGACGCTGGCCCCCTTCGGAAGGCCAGCGGCCCATTTGCGGATCAGGGCCGCGCCGGTTTCCGACCGCATGCGGATGAACGCATCCGCCGCGTCGTCGTAACCATGGGAGGGATCATGCACCACCCTGGCAGACTAGCCGCAGGACCGCTCCGGTCCAGCGCCTATTGCAGCACGATCTCGGCGTGGAGCGCGCCTGCGGCCTTCAGCGCTTCGAAGATCTCGATCATGTCGCGGGGCGGTACGTCGAGGGCGTTGAGGCCTTCGACCAGGTCCCGGAGGGACGCGCCGGGTTCGAGAGCCGCGATGTTCTCGTCCTGGCTGACATTGATCTCCGTGCGCGGAAGGACCACCGGGCTGCCTTCCGAAAAAGGCGCGGCAGGAACGGCGAGCGGGGTCTCGCTGACGCTGATCGTCAAGGCCCCCTGGGCCACGGCGACAGGGGCGATGCGGACATCCTCACCGAGGACGATGGTGCCCGAACGCTGGTCGATCACCACCCGCGCGCGGCGGGCGGGGGTGAGGAAGATGCCCTCGATCTCGGCCATCATGTGGGCGGGGGAAACCCGGCTGCGGCGGGGGTCGAGAAGAACGGTCCCCGCATCGGTCATCCGGGCGGTACCGCCGCCGAAGCTGGCGTTCAGTGCCCGCTCGATCCGCCCGGCGGTGGTGAAGTCCGGGTCACGCAGGGCGAGCCTGATCTCGTTCATCTTGGCGAACTCGAAATTCACCTCGCGCTCGATCCTCGCCCCGCCCGCGATGGTGGCGAGGGTCTGGGTGCCCTGCCTTGCCGAAGCCGCCTGCCCGCCGGCCTGGAAGCCGCCCACAGTGAGGGGCCCCTGCGCGACGGCGTAGACCTCGTTATCCGCGCCAAGGAGCGGGGTCATCACGAGGAGGCCGCCTTCGAGGCTTTTCGCATCGCCGATCGAGCTGACCTGCACATCGAGGCGGCTTCCGGTCCGGGCGAAAGGCGGAAGTGTCCCCGTGACGATGACAGCGGCTACATTGTCGGGACGGAAACGTTCATCGGAGACATTGACCCCCAATCTTTCAAGAAGGCTGGAAAGAGCCTCTTCCGTATAGGGCGAGTTCCTGATGGAATCCCCGGTCCCCTGAAGGCCGATCACGAGGCCATAGCCGATGAGATCGTTGCCCCTGACCCCTTCGACATCGACAAGGTCCTTGAGGCGTACGGCCTGCCCCCAGGCGGGGGTGAGGAGGAGAAGAGCGGCGGCGAGAAAGACACGGATCATCTGAGGTAATTCGTCAGCCTGAGGCCCGAAAGGCGCCCGGTTACGGTGTAGGCGGCCTGAAGTTTCGCTTCGAGGCTCTGGGTTTCGGAAGCCGCCTCGAAGGGGTCGCGGCCGAGAATTCTCTCCACGGTCTGCTCGGCCGTGAGAAGATTGCGTTCAAGGCGCTCCTCCGCCCGCTCGATGGCGCCGAGCGAAAGGCCGAGCCCGGCCTCTTCGGCTACGAGTTCGTCGCGGGCGGCGTTGATGAGATCCCCCGCCTCGAGGAGGAAGGCGGACCGTTCGGAAGCTTCGACCCTATCGTTGAAGCTCGCCATCAGAAGGCCCTTGTAGAGACCCTTCAGGGGGTCCGAGGCTGCGGTGAAGACGCCTTCGAGGCGCAGGCCCTGGTCGATCTCGGCAGCGCCTGTGCGGTCGCCACCCTGATAGATGAGGGTGTCAAAGCCGCCGCCGGGAGCGAGGAAGCTGTCGATGGCCGCGGCGACACTTGCCGCGTCGGTCGCGCCGGCGAGGGCCGTCTCGACCTCGGAGAAGAGCGTGCTCACATCGGCAAGGACCCGGCCCTGGCCGAGATCGCCGCCGAAGAGGGAGCGCCCGCCGAAGCTCGCTTCGAGGGAGCCGAAGACACTGGCGAGGGCGGAGCGCGCTTCGATCCCGGCGAAGCGGTCGGCATCCACCCCGGCGGTCAGGTCGCCTGCCGCCTTGGCCGTGGAGGCCGCCTCGCCCGTCAGCTCACCGATGGTGCGAAGGGCCGAAGCGGCGGTGCGGTAGCGGCCTTCGAAGACCGCAAGACGGGTCCGCTCGGGCTCCGCGCCGTCGATCTTGGCGCGCGCTTCGAGAAGCGTCCCGGTGGAACCCTGCGAAGCCCTGACGGCGTCGCTCTTGCGTCCGGTGACCATCTCCTGCGCGGACTGGTCGAGGCGCCCGCGGAGAAGGGAGATCTGCCGGCCGAAGCCGGTCTGGAAAAGGACGTCTGGGGAGGAAAGAAGCATGAATCAGATCTCCAGGAGGCGGGCCA
Organism: uncultured Caulobacterales bacterium; assembly: GCA_964556115.1. Taxonomy (GTDB): domain Bacteria; phylum Pseudomonadota; class Alphaproteobacteria; order Caulobacterales; family Parvularculaceae; genus Parvularcula. The sequence goes on along the minus strand of CAZKVC010000002.1, from coordinate 120,177 downwards.
GCATGTCATCGACGGCAGCGACGACCCGGGCATTGGCCGCGAAGGCTTGCTCGACCATCATCAGGTCCTGCAGCTCACGGTCGGTATCGACGGCGGTGAGGCGGGCAACCTGATCGGCAAAACCCTGCCGCCCTTCCGAAGCGCGTTCGGCGATGTTCTCGAGACGGAGGGTCTGGCTGCCGAGCTGCGACGAGAAGGCCGCCAGCATGCCGCGGAAGCTGTAGGCATTGGGCGTACCCGTCGCGGCCGGGTTGAGCTGAAGGCCTGTGAGCCCATCCTTGAGCGCGCCGAGGACCCCTTCGCCCGCTGCAGGGCCGGGCAGAGCGGCACCGACACCGTCGCGAAGGCGGAAAAGTTCTCCCCCTGCCCCCGGGTCGATGGCAGGATTGACGGTGATCCGCTGCGCCGCGCTGGATGTCCCGACGCTCAGTGCGAAGAGCCCGCCAGGCCCTGTCGTATCGGCGGCTTCGGTCCGGGCGACGAGATCGCTCGCGGCTGCGTCGAGGCGGGTTGCGAAATCCTGGGCGATCACGTCGCGGACGGCGAAATGTCCCGCCAGCCGGCCCTCGCCAATCCCCTGGACGGTTCCGGGCGAGATATCCTTCCCGCCCACCGATAGACCGGAGAAGTCGCCGGCGGCAGCGGTCAGCTCGAAGCTGGACGTCCCGGCCGGGGTGAATTCGAGAAAGGAAGGCTCGTCGCCGAGAAGAAGAAGCCCGCCCTTGGTCCTGAGTTCGATACGGTCGCCATATTCGCCGCTCACGGAGATATCGAGTTCCTGCCCGATCGCCATGACGAGCTTGCGCTGCCGTTCGGCGACCGTGTCGAGCGACGGCCCGCCGGGCTTGCTGGCTTCGCCGTTCAGCCGGTCGAGCTCGGAAAGCATGCCGTTGATCTCGGTCACGCTGCGTCCGATCGCGGCGTCGGCGTCGAGGCGCATGCCCTGCGCCTCATCGTCAAGACGCGCGAAAGTGGCGGTGAGGTCCTTCGATGCCTGGAAGAGCGCGAGCTGGTCCGCGCCGCTTTCGGGCGTCAGGCGAAGATTGCCGAGCGCCTGCTCGAAGCGGAGAAAGGCCGCATAAAGACCATCGGCGCTGTCGGCTTCGCCGAACGCCGCGCCGACCGCCCGGGCCGCATCGGACCGGATGGAGGCCCCGCCCGAGCGTGCTTCGGCGGTCAGGAGTTGCGCGTCGGCCCGTCCGGCATCGGCGCGCGTCACCCCTTCGAGGCGAAGGCCGCCGGGATTGACCGGCTGGAAGCTCACCTCGCGCCGGGCGAACCCCTCGCTCGCCGCATTGGCGATGTTGAACGACAGGACTTCGGCGCGCAGCTTCGCGGCGCCAAGACCCGCAAGGCCATTGGCCAGGCTGGCTGAAAAACTCATGATCGCGTCTTTCGGTTGGAGCTAGAATGAACCGTTAGCGGAGGATGTTTGTCGTCTCCTGCAGCATCTCATCCACGGTTCGGATCACATTGGCATTGGAGGCATACGCACGCTGGGTCCGGATCAGGTCTGTCAGCTCCGTACCGAGATCGGTAGTGCTTTCGGCCAGGGCATAGCCGACCATCGCGCCGACCGGGCCGTCACCGGCATCGTGCAGGTAAAGGTCGCCCGATTGCTGGCTGACGCGGAAGCTTTGGTTGTCAGCGGCCTGAAGACCATCGGCATTGGGCACGTCGGCAACGGGGATCTGGTAGAGGAAACGCCGGAAGCCGGTGTCGTAGATGGCTTCGAGGCGGCCCTTCTCGTCGATCTCGACCCGGGCGAAGTCACCCGCGGGCGCGCCGTTCCGCACCACGCTGACGGGGCGGAAGGTGCTGGAGAACTGGGAAAGGCCCTCGGGCTGGTTCGGCCTGCCGATCTTGACGGTCAGGTCGTTGCCCGCACCGAGCCAGTTCGTACTGATCTCGCCGGTGTTGCTGTCATAGGTCGCGCCGCCCGATGCCGTCACCGACGCGATGGTACCGCCGCCGGGATTGGTGTCGTTGAAGGTGATGGCGACACTGCCCATGGATGCCGGAGGCGTCTGGGAGTTGTCGGTCAGCTCCATCGTCCAGCGGTTCGAGAAGCCGGTAGCTGGAATGTCCGGGGTGAAGGTCGCGGTGATCGTCTGGGTGCGGCCAAGATTGTCGAAGGCTTCGATCGGCAGCTCATAAGGCTCAGGCGTCAGGCCCGCTTCGGTGGCAGCCGCCGGAAGGTTGACGCCGAGAGCGACACGGGTGGTCGGCTCGGCCGCGAGCTCGGTGGTGTTGATATTCACCGGCTCGAGATCGATCGAAGAGCGGCGCGCGACAGCGCCGATCTCTCCCTCGGCATTGGCCGGCCAGCCGAGGAGCGCAAGGCCGCCAGGGGTGACGAGATTGCCTTTCTCATCGGCCCGGAAGGAGCCGGTGGAGGTCAGGAGCAGCGGGCGGTCCCCGTCCTGGCCGTCGATCGACCCAGCCTGGGTAACCGGCAGGAAGCCGGGGCCCGCGAGCGCGATATCGGTGGCCCTTCCGGTGGAGAAGAGCGCGCCTTCTTCGGAAACGAGCCGGGTCGTCTGCACCCGGACACCCCCAGCCGAGAAAGCGGCGGGGTTGTCACTCAGGACCATCGAAAGAAAGTCCGCAGACGCTCTTTTATAGCCGACCGTGCCTGAGTTGGCGACGTTGTCGGAGATCGTGGCAAGGCGGGTGGCATTGACATTCATGCCCATCACGCCGGCATTGAGGGAGGAGGAAATCGTCATGGCGTCCGTTCTCTGCGTCTCTACCTTCGGTTGTAGAGCTTTAGAGTTAATGCACGCCTAATGCCGTCATCGCCCGTTCGCCTCTCCTTCTTCGACCGGGACAGCCGCCTTCTCGGTCACGACAGGGCCTTCGCTTTCGGTCCCGGGCGCCGGCTCCTCAACCACCGCGGCAGCCTCAAGGGCCCTTGGATCATCAAGCAGGATGATCGAGATCCGGCGGTTCTTCGGCGCACTCTTGTTGTCGTCGATCGGCATACGGTCGGCCTGGCCGGAGATCTCGAAGAAGGCTTTCTCGGAGACCCCCTTCGCGATCGCCATCCGCCTGGCGAGATTGGCGCGGTCCGCCGAAAGCTCCCAGTTGGTGTAGCCAGGGGTCGAGAACTTGAGATCGTCCGTATGGCCGACAATCTTGATCTTCCGCTGGCTGGTGGCGATCGAAGGAACGATGAGATCGAGAAGGCTCCTCAATCGTGCGGTCGCCTCGGCCTTGCCAAGCTCGAAGACCGGGTCGTCCTTCGTGTCCATGAGATCGACGATCACTCCTTCAGGCGCGAGAGTGAGGCGGACTTCCTCTTTCTCGATGGCGGCCTTGAGGGAGACGGAGAGGGCGTCGAGAAGGTCGGCGGTCCCGCTGCTGGATGGGGCACGGCCGCCATGGCCACTATGGGCGAGCTCGTCGAGGGCGTAGACGCTGTCACCGCTGAACTGATCGACACCGCCCCCCGAAACGGGCGTGACGGCTTTCGAAGGTTCGAAATAGTCGGCAAGGCCCTGGCGCTGTTTCTCCGTTGTCGTATTGAGAAGCCACATCAACATGAAAAAAGCCATCATTGCGGTGACGAAGTCCGCATACGCGACCTTCCAGGCTCCGCCGTGATGGCTGTTCGCAGCGAAGATCCGCTTGCGCTTGACGATGAAACTACCCTCGGACACCGCGCACCCCGCTTGTTCGGCCAAAACCCAGGGTTGTGTCTAGCAAGGCGGTGTAAAGCCAAATTTAACCGGTATGGCTTTTGAAGGGTAAATATGGGACAGCGCATTGCCATCAGATCACTGACTGAACGGAAACCACAACGGGCGGAGACCGCCCGGCAGGCCAGTCTTCCCGAAAGGGTTCTCGCAACGAAGCCGAGGTGGGACAATCTCGCCCTCGCTTCCGCCGAGGATATCAGCAGCCTGATCGGGCGCGAAGTCGAGGTCGTGGCCAAGCTTGCCCTCGCGACCGAGGAAAGCTGGCGGCAGACCAGCCGCTGGCCCGGCCTTCTCCAGCCACTGGCGAGGGGTCATGCCCTGCGGATTCCAGGCGGCGGCGCAAGACAGCTGAGCGACGCGATGCTGGGCTCGGCCTCGGCCGAGATCATCGAGCCGGGGCTCCTCGACCGGCTGGTGCTGACGCCCCTGATCGAACAGATATTCGGCGTTATCGAAAAGGCCTTCGCGTACCGGCTTGAATGTGCCGGGCCACCGCAATTCCGTTGGCCCATCGACACGCCATCGCAGGACGCCGCGCTTCTCGTGACCCTTGAACTCGTCAGCGAGGAAACCGAACTAGCGGTCATCGAGCTGTTCCTGCGCGACGGCGGCACGGCATTCGCCGGCATGGAGCAGGAGGCGCGGACGGCTCAGCCCGCCGAATCGATCCCCCTCCCACTCACCGGCATCCTTTCGCGGTGGAAGGTGGAGCTCGAAGAGGTTTCCGGCCTCAAAGCGGGCCAGCGCCTTGTTATTCCAGGCGGTGACCTTGGACGTATTCGCCTCGAAACCGAAGATGCGAGCGGATCGATCCTCCTTTCCCACGCTGAGCTCGGCACCATCCGTGGACGCCACGGCCTGCGCCTGATCATCGACGGGTGATGCGGCGCCTGCTGCGCATCCGCTCGGCGAACCGAAGGGCTGCCGCGACGGCAGCGAAGTGTTCTGAGCGGATAGTGTCGCCAAGCTCGACCGACGCATGAAGGGCCCTTGCGCAGGGCGGATCTTCCTTGATCGGGACACCGGCCTCGTGCGCAGCCATCCGTAGGCGGAGCGCAATATCGTCCGTGCCCTTGGCAACGCAGCGCGGCAGGTCCTTACCCGACTTGTCCCACTTGAGCGCGACCGCGTAGTGGACCGGGTTGACGATCACCACATCCGCCGTCTTCACGTCGCTCATCATGCGGTTGAAGGCGATCTTTTCGGCCCTCTTCCGGCGCTGGCCCTTCAGCTCCTGGTTGCCTTCGGTCTCTTTCGATTCGTCCCGGACTTCCTGCTGGCTCATCTTCAGGCGCTTATCACGCTGCATACGGACGACAGGCAGGTCGATCAGGGCGAAGATCGTCGCGACCGAAGCGCCAAGGGCGACCATGACCAGAAGTTCGCGCCGCAAGAGCATGAAAAGCGCGGCAGCAGGCGCCTCATGGGCGTGCAGCAGCCGAAGGGCTTCGTGAGAAAGGACAACGCCGCCGAGAATACAGAGAACGGAAATCTTCGCTGCATTTCGAAGGAACTCGATCAATCCCTGTCCGCCGTATTTCTTCTTGGCGTTATCGACCGGGTTGATCTTCTTGATCTCCGGCTTGACCCGCTGAGGCGCAAACACAATCGCCTGCTGCAGAGCGAGGGCTGCAACCACAGCCACGGCCGGAAGCCCCGCCAGCGGCAGAAGAAAGGCAGCCGCCTTCGCAAGAATCGCGGCGCCGGTCCCAGCCTCCAGGATCGCGCCGCCTGCGCCTTCGGGGTGCAGAAGGAAGCTTCGAAGCAAGGTTCCGAACTCCTTCGCCTGCGGAAGAACCATGAGGAAAGCGAGAAGAAAGCCGATCAGAGCCGCAGCGGTGTTCGCCTCCTGCGAGATCGGTACGTCACCCTTCCCCCGCGCCCGGCGCTTCTTGTCCGGGGAGGCTTCGGAGACCTTTTCGGCATCTTCACTCATCCGACCAGGAGCCCGGAGAGGTTGGCGAGCCAGATGCTCAGGAGGGAAGTTATTGCAAGGGCGAAGAGGAAGAGCCCGCCCATCGTCAGTGCGGGCAGGCCGACAAAAGTGATCATGAGCTGGGGCATGGCGCGGTTCAGAAGGCCGAGAAGAAGGTAGAAGGCGAAGTTCAGTACCATGAAGGGAAGTCCAAGCATGACACCGAAGCGTATCGCGGCAGCGGCCTGCCGGGTCAGCTCATCGACGAGCGCGCCGGGCTCGATCAGGCCGAAACTGCCGAGCGGGACCGCTTCGAGTTCACGCGCCAAAAAGCCGATGGCTTCCACCGCGAGGCCGCTCGACAGGAAAAGCGCCGAGCCCGCCATGGTCAGCGCCTGACTGATAAGGCTGGCACTGTCCCCTTCGGCCGTCGCGCCGAAAATCTGGCTGAGAGAGAGGCTCTGCGCGATGATCGAACCGGTGATGTTCAGGGCAAAGAGAAAGAACCGCAGGCTGAGCCCGAAGAACAGTCCCGTCACTGCCTCGCCCGCGAGAATACGGGTCAGGCTGGCTGTATCGGACCCGAAGGACGGGCTTCCAGCCGATGGAAGAAGAAGGACGAGAAGCGTGAGCGCAAATATGAGACGGATCCGGACGGGTATCACCCTTCCCGCAAGGCCCGGCATCATCAGGATGAACAGCGAGATGCGCGAGAAAAGCGCCGCCGCCACCCAGATGTCGAAACTCAGGCTGTCGCTCAGGAGCGACAGCGCAGTGATCAAACCGCTCATGCGACGCCGAAGCTCTTGGGGATCGCATGGCCGCGGATCTCCTCGGCGGAGAGGACGGGATTGCGGATGCCGTTCGATGCGAGAAGCGCGCGAACCGTGCGGCGCGTCGCAGCCGAGGCGGAGACAGCCGGGTAGACGCCGGCCTGCGCCGCCCGGTCGAGGGCGTCCCTGATCCTGATGGCGAGGGTCCGTCGCGCTTCCGGGTCCGCGTTTTCATCGACGAGTTGGAGTTGGTTACTGTCGATTTCGACCACCGGCAGATAGCCATCCTCGTCGGCGAGTTTGGAAACGAAGCCGAAGGCGATCCGCCTTCGAACGTGTTCGACGACCTCCGTAAGTGGTGCCGCCTCTCCGCCCGCCTCGGCGATCGCCTCGATGATAAGGGGCAGTTGGCGGATGGAAATGCGCTCGGAAAGAAGGTCGCGCAAAACCTGCTGCAGGACGTCGTGGCTGACCTTGTCGGGGATCAGCTCCTCGACGAACTTGCGGTTGGCGACCGCCCGTTCCTCGGCGCTGGGCGAGGTGAAGGCGTCGAGGATCGTCCGCAGGGCCTTGCGCGTCATCAGGCGGGTGAACTGCTGCTGCACGGTCTCGAGAAGGTGGGTCGCCATGACTTCGGCAGGTTCGACCACGGTGCAACCGGCGAGGACGAGACGCTCCTTGCCTGCAAAATCCACCCACCGGGCCTCGGCGCCGAAGACCGGCTCGCGCATCGCTTCACCCCGGATGTCCGTGTGCTGGTCGTCCTTCAGGAGCGCAAGCCAGCGCCCCTGCCTGAGGTGGCCCTTCGAGGCGCGGACACCCTGGATCTTGATCTCGTAGGTCTCGCTGGCGAGCATCGCCTTGTCCGTGACCCGCACGGGCGGCAGCACGAAGCCGTATTCCTGGATGATGAAGCGGCGAATCTTGTCCACACGCCCGTCGAACCCGCCATCCTGACCGATCACCGTGCTGACGAGGTCGGGGGCCAGTTCAACATGGATTTCATCGATGTCGAGGAGGTCGCCGTGATTGGGACCGGTTGGCAGCGCGGCTTGCTCTTGCGGCTCGGAAGGGCTCTCGGGCGCTGCCTTCCACTGCCGGTAGGCCAGCCCGCCAAGCACCCCTGCGCCGAAGAGGAACGGCAGGAAAGGAAGGCCGGGAAGAAGGGCGAAGGCCGCCATGACCACCGCCACCGTCGCCAGCGCTTCGGTCTTGCCGCCGAGCTCACGAATGAGCGCGAGGTCAACCGCCTCCTCGCCGCGCCCCTTGGACAGAAGAAGCGCGGCAGCGACGGAGATGATAACCGCGGGGATCTGGCTGACGAGGCCGTCCCCTACGGTGAGCACGGAATAGTTCTGGATCGCTTCGATGAAACTGATCCGGTGGACGATCATGCCCACGGCGATCCCGGCCACGAGGTTCAGGAGGGTGATGAGAAGCCCCGCGACCGCATCGCCTTTCACGAATTTCGACACACCGTCGAGCGAACCCAAGAAGGCTGTCTCCTGCTGCTCCCGGGCGCGCAGGACCTTGGCTTCTTCATGGGTGATTGCGCCGGAGGCGACGTCCGCATCGATCGCGAGCTGCTTGCCGGGCATGGCGTCGAGGGCGAAACGCGCCCCGACCTCGGCCATCCGCCCCGCGCCCTTGGTGATGACGAGGAAGTTCACGATGATCAGCACCGCGAAGATGATAAGGCCCAGCGCCAGGTTCCCGCCCATGATGAACATGGCGAAGCCTTCGATGACCCCGCCTGCCGCGCTCGTTCCGGTATGGCCCTCACCGATGATGAGCTTGGTGGAGGAAATATTGAGCGCCAGCCGAAGGAGAAGCGAGACCAGCAGAATGGCCGGAAAGGACGAGAAATCGAGCGGCCGCTCGACGAAGAGCGTGGTGGTGAAGATCAGGATGGCGAATGCAAAGGACGCCGTCAGCCCGAGGTCGAGGACGATGGGCGGAACGGGCAGGATCATCATGACCAGGATAGCCATGAGGCCTACGGACAGCCCTACGGCCGGACTGATCCTGAGCTTGGTCAGAAAGCTGAGATCCACTCGCCACCCCCATGGCATTCGTGCCGGTCGCTAGATGAAGAAAAGCGGCAGCACCTGACGCTCGAAGAAATTGGTCAATGTCGCCGCCATGAAGCCGGCGGTCAGGCTGAAGATGATCAGGATGACGAAGAGCTTCGGCACGAAGGTCAGGGTCAGCTCCTGGATCGAGGTCAGGGCCTGAAGAAGGCCGATCGCAAGACCGGCCAGAAGAGCCGCGATCAGGATCGGCGCCGCCATTACGGCACCGGAGCGCAAGGCCAGCCGCAGAAGGTCGAGGACCTCCCCTTCGGTCACAGGGGCATCCGGAGGATTTCCTGGTAGGCAGCAACGACGCGGTCACGGATAGTCACCGCCGTCTGCAGCGCCATCTCCGCCTCGCTCAACGCTTCCACCATGGCCTGGGCGTCGACATGCTGGGTCGCGAAACCCTGTACGGCCTGGTCGGCCTTGTCGAAGATAGCGGCGAAACGCTCGCTCATCTCGGCAACGGGTAAGTTGCCATCAGGCGCTGGTTTGAGTGCGGAGTAACCGTTGAGCGCAGCAAGATCGTTCACGTTCATAACTGGAGTTCCTTAGCGTTTGAGAATATCGAGAAGCCCGCGGTAGAACCCCTGGGCCTGGCGGAAAGCCTGAAGGTTCGCGTCGAAGGACCGGCGGGCCTCGCGGGCATCGGCCAGTTCCGTCATCAGATCGACGTTCGACATGGTGACCATGCCGTTTTGATCTGCTAGCGGATGAGCTGGGTCGTAGCGCTCCTGCCCGGGCTTGCTGCTGAGGCCCTGCCGACTGATGCGCACACCGCCTTCACCCATCTCGCGAAGGAACATGAGCTTGCGCTTGTAGCCGGGCGTATCGACGTTGGAGAGGTTCTCGGACGAAAAACGCAAACGGTGGCTCTGGGCGCTCATGCCCGACGAGGAAGCCGAAAGGGCGGAGGTGATCGGATCGCTCATGGCGCCTACTCCGGCCGCGACAGCGCGAGCCGCATCAGGCCGAGCGTGCTCTTCCACGCGCCAAGGGCCGCGTCGTGACGCCCCGCATGACGCGCCATGGAGAGCATTTCCGTTTCTGTACTGATCGGCCGGTTCAGCTCGTCGATCTGCGGCGCACCGGCCCTTCTGCCAGCAAGCGCATCGCGAAATTCTTCCGTGGCGCGCGCTTTTGCGCCCGGGATGTCGGCCCGTGCCAGATTGTCGGCGGTGACTGCGTTGGCATGGCCTGAGTGCCGCGCCATCGCACCTGTCAGTTTGAGTACGGAAAGATCCGTCAGCATGATGTCTGCCCCGATGTCTTCGTCAGGGACAGGATTAGCGAAAGAGCGGTTACCGCATGGTTAACGGGGCCTTACCGCTCTCAACCCACACACGTGCCACTTTCTTCCTGCAACTGCCGCCGCGAAAGAAGCAGGGCCTCTTCGGGCAGGAGCGGCCTCAGGGTCCTGAGAACCTTGTGAAAACGGCGGTCCGAAGCGTGGCGGAGCGCATCGGCGATGGTGTGGGTATCGCCAAGAGCCTCCTCAAGCTCCTGCAAGAGGCCGAGCAGCAGGGAGAGCGAAGCGCCGCATTCCTCCTTGCCGAGAAGAAGAAGCTGCGCTGCGTAATAGGCGCGGGTCAGCGGCGAGACGACCTGGTTGGGATGGAGGGCATCGGAAAGCCGCAGCACGCCGGCATTGTCGTCACGCACCCGGAGCTGGGCCCGTCGGCCACCATTCTGAAGAACGAGGTCGCCGACCAGGAAGGTTTCCCACGGCCTGAGATTGAGGATCAGACCGGTCACGCCGCCGCGCCCTCCTCCACCACGCCGGACAGCCCTGCGATGATGGTCTCGTTGATCGAGATGAAGGTCTCGAGCATGGTCCGGTCCTTGGCGGCCTGGGCCGTATGGCGTTCGATGAAACCAGCCAGCGAAATCATCTGACCCTTCAATTGATCCGGAAGCGGATTTCTCGGCGACGCCAGATCGACGGCGAAGGTCATCCAGATGTTGCGGTTCATCCGCAGCGCTTCATGCAGCATGGCGAGACCACTGATGCTGGACGCATCGGCGGTGCGAAGGCGGGCATTGACCCGCCCGAGAATTTCGCGCTCCGCCGTGCGGCCACCTGCGGTCTGCCGCTGCACGGTTCCATAATCGACTGGTTTCATCGAAGCTTTCCATACACTTTGAGCTGAAATGCGGCCGGCATGGGCGGGATGCCGGCCGCGAGGGATGGACTCTCCCGTTAACGGAAGAGTGCCAGCAGGGCCTGCGGTGCGGCATTCGCGATCGACAGGGCCTGAATGTTGAGCTGCTGCTGCACCTGCAGGGCCTGCAAGCGAGCCGAAGCCTCTTCGAGGTTCGCATCGGTCAGGGACGACACGCCCGACTGAAGAGAGGAAATCAGCGAAGTGACGAAGTCGTTCTGGATGTCGATGCGGTTCTGAACCGAGCCGAAGGATGCGGTTGCGTCGATGACGTCGGAGATCATGTCTTCGATGTCGAGAAGCGCCTGGTCGACGATGGTCTCGTCTGCAGTGTTGATATCCAGGGCGTTGAGGCGGCCCAGATCACCACCCGCGGTACCGTCCGTGTAGACCGAAGAGGTCACGGCCAGCGGACCACCGCTGTTCGTGGTCACGTTGATCACCGCGTCCTGGGTTGAAGGATCGGTACCGAGGGTCAGAGAGATCGTAACGTCCGGCGCGGAACCCGGAGAGTTGGCTTCCATCTCCGCAAAACGCTCCTGCAGAGCATCGCTCAGCCCTTGCGCCACGTCGTTGATGGTGTCGTTCTCGGCAGCGATATACTGAACGCTCGCACCGCCAAGATCGATGTTGAAGGTGTAACCGCCCGCGATCGAGGTACTGCCGCCGTCGGCAGCGATGGTGATCGTGTTCGCAACGCCGTCCGCGAAGGAGCCGGAGTTGGAAAGAGTAATATCGCCTGCTTCGGTCGCGGTCACCGCCGTGGTCGTGCCCGCCACGCCCTCGACGAGGCGGAGGTCGGCGCGGGTGACGGTGATGTCGGTGGTGCTGACCGTACCGCCGGCGGAGCGGTTGAGGGACGATAGGACGTTCACGTCATCGCCGCCCTTGAGGAGGTTCAGGCCGTTGAACTGCGCCGAATCGATGATCGAGGTGACCTGACCTTTCAGCGCGTCGATGTCCCGCTGAATGGCGGCGCGGTCGACGTTCTGCTCCTGCGCGGCGACGATCTTGGCCTTGACGTTGTTGAGGAGGTTCGTGACCTGCTCGGACGCGGCGCGCGCGACTTCAACCGTCGAGCTACCGAGGTTGAGGCTGTCGGTGATCTGCTGGAAACCTTTGATGTCAGAATCCATCACGGTACTGATGGCCCAGACAGCGGCGTTGTCCTTGGCGGTCGCGACCTTCTTGCCGGTCGAGATCATGTCCTGCACCTGGAACAGGTTCTTGTTGACGCGGTTCAGCGTCATCAGTGCAACTTGTGCGGATTGGTTGAAATTGATCGAGGGCATGGGCTCTCAAGTCCTGTTGTCTGCCTGCACGGTCACCGGCATCCCCGGGCCTGCGGCTTGCTGCAACTTCCGATTGCCGACCCACCCTAGGTTGCAAGGCTTAATTCCTCGTGAAGCCTGGCAAGGAGGAGATAGAAATAAGCCGGATACCAATCGTCAGTCCTTGGACGATGAAGTGACCATGGTCTTGTAGAGACGCTCGGCAAGGGACTGGTCGTGGCGCGAGAGGTCTTCCGCCACCACCTGCAGCATCTGCCCTGTCATGGAATCGAGAGGCCCCGATCCGGTCGAGAAAGCCTCCGCCAACCCCCCGTGCCGCAGCATGTCGGCGAAGAGCGCTGTCTGAAGCTCCAGCGCCGCCTGCCATTCGGGGCCCTGGCGGCGGTCCGTGACCTGCGCGGCCTTCATTCCTACCAATTCCATAATCACCTCGCTTATCTGTATTGCTCCAAGCACCTCACCCGTAAAGGTTGCATTAAGGTTGACGTGCGAGATCGTCGTCATGCAGATGATCATTCCGCCCTCCCCCCCAGTCGCGAACGCGAAGGCTGGAAAACCCACCCCTCCGGGCGCAGCGGAGGAGGCTCCGGTCTTCGCGGGACTGATGGCGGCGAAGGACGAACTGACCGTCCTCGCCCACACCGCCGGTGAAACATCGGGGCAGGCCCTCATGGCGCTGTCCACGGGCGTTCAGGCAACCAAGGCGGGCGAGGCGAAGCTTTCCTTGCAGACTGCTACGATCACCCAAGGGGTAGAGGCAGGCAACGGCAGCGCGCGGGTTTTGGGTCTCGGGCAGGCTGAATCTGCTGACGGAACCGCCCCGGGGAAAACAACGCAGGTTGCTGGCACCCCCGAAGGGCCGGACACCCATGCGATGAAGGATCCGTACAAGGAACAGTCTTTCCCGCTTCCGAACCGCGTCAAGAATCATGTGCCCATTGGCGAAGCTGCCGCTGAGAAAGACGCGCAACCCGCGACGCAGAAGGCCGCAAGCGGAACTCTTCAGGAGCAACCGGGGCCTGCCCGTCCTGAAGCGGTTCTTCCTTCCGCGAAGCTGGCGAACGCGGGAATGCTGTCTTCCGAGCCACCGGTGGGCCGGGGCGAACCCATGTCGGCTCAAGGCACAGCCCCTGGAACGCAGGCCGTGCAAACCAACTCGGCTGCCAGGCCGGACAACGCTCCCGCCCCGGCATCCTCCGCCCCTGCCGACCAGCTTCGCGCTGCGGTCGCTCAACGCGGCGAAGGCCGGATGATCGAGGTGCAGCTCGATCCGCCGGAACTCGGACGGGTCCAGATGGAATTCGAAGTCGCGCGTTCGGGTTCGGTGAAAGCCGTGGTCCTTGTCGCGGATCCCGAGACCCTCGACCTCCTGCGCAAAAGCGCTTCGCAACTGACCGAAGATCTTCAGTCTGAAGGCTTTGGCGATGTGGAGCTCGAATGGCGGCAGGCGCAGGGCGAAACGGACCGTAACGGGCAAGCCGTTTTCCAGGAATTCCAGCTTGCGAGCCCTGCGGCCGCTCCCGGCCCCCTTGGCCCCGTCATGTCCGTCCATGATGGCCAGCTCGACGTTACCTTCTAGGAGATCATCTTGAATATCACGCCCCTCACCGCTTCTTCCAAAACACAGGACAGCTCAGCCCTGACATCGAACCAGAAGGAACTCTCGGACCAGTTCCTCCGCCTCCTGACCACGCAACTTGAGAACCAGGACCCTCTCGATCCGCTCGACGGCAATCAGTTCATCGACCAGCTGGCGACGATCAGCAGCCTCGAGCAGCAGGTGGAGATGAATCGGCAGCTCGGTGAACTCGTCGCCATGATGCGCGAAGGCGATCAGCCTGAAGGCTGACAAAGCGCTCTTCCGCATCAGAAAAAAGCCCGCCGGCTCCCACCGGCGGGCTTTTCGTTTGGTCGCTTTAGAACGGCAGGACGATGTCGATCAGGCGGTTGCCGAGGCCCGGGCGGCCGGTCCCCTGAAGCGGCCCTCGGCCCAGATAGCGGATATCCGCCTCTGCGATCCGGTCATGCTGGACCGTATTCTGACTGGAAATGTCTTCAGGCCGCACGATACCGGTCACTGCGAGCTGCCGCTTGTCATAGCCGACCTGCACGTTCTGCTGGCCTTCGATCTTCAGATCGCCATTCGGCAGGCGGTGAGTGATCCGTGCGGCGAGACGCAAGGTGATGCGGTCCTGACGCCGCATGTTCCCCTGCCCGCGCAGGCGTTCCTGACTGGAGATCTCGACACCCGGCGAAAGTCCTGCACCATCCGGCAGGTTACGCTCGGCCCATTGGGGCAGTCCGAGTGCGGAAGGCATATCGAGGCTGCGGTCGTTGGTCCTGTTGCGCTGGGTATCATTGAGGATCTGCGCCTGGTCGTCGATCTCGACCAGCACGGTGAGGATGTCACCCACCTCCCGTGCGCGTCGGTTGCCGAACAGGCTCTCCGGGTCCTGGTTCCAGAGCGATGCCGAGGGCGGGCGTTTCATGTCCTCGTCCAGGTCGCGCGGCCGGTCGGCAGTTGCCTGAGGGCCCGACGCACAGGCGGAAACGAGGATCGCGAGACAGAGAACGTGCCTGCTCATCCGCCAACCTCCACCTGGCCCGGCCCGGTGATCCGTCCCATGACGGGTTTCTTGCGCGCAGGCAGAGCGATATTCACCATCTCACCGATCTGTCCTGCGCCAAGGGCGCGTCCCTCCGTACGCAGAGTCAGGCTGCCGCGGCGGAAAAGGACGATCACCGCGGACTGGCGCCTGACGGCGGTCGGCAGGGTGACGTCATAGCGCCGCAAGACCTGCCCGGGGCGAAGGGGCCGCCGGGCTTCCATGCCTAGAAACGCCTGCTTCTCCGCGTCGGTACCGGAGGCAATATCCTGCGCATCGAGCACCGACCCGGCGGGTACCGCGCGCGCCGCCCTGACTTCCGCGCTGGCGGAGGATGTCGCCGCGAGAGCGATGAACAGCAGCCGGATCATCGGATACGGGTTGCGGCGGCGAGCATTTCGTCCGCGGCCGTCATGACCTTGGAGTTGAGTTCATAGCCGCGCTGCGCCTCGATCAGGTCGGCAATCTCGGATACCACATCGACCGAGCTGTCTTCAAGAAACCCCTGGCGCATGAAGCCTGCGCCATCGACCCCGGCAAGGCCACCGAGCGGCGGGCCGGAGGCTTCGGTCTGCCTGAAGAGGTTGCCGCCTAGCGCCTCGAGGCCCGCATCGTTGGTGAAGGTCGTCAGGCTGACGATCCCGACTTCCTGGGGCGGTGTGCCATCCGCGAAGACGGCGAAGACCTGTCCGTCCGCGCCGATCCTGACGCTGCGGGCCTGCTCCGGAATGGCGATGCCGCCGGAGAGCGGGAAGCCTTCGGCCGTTACGATCGTCCCGTCCGGAGCCAAGGAGAACCGGCCATCACGGGTGAAGACCTGCTCGCCCGAGGGCATCTCGACGTCGAACCAGCCGCGCCCCTCGATGGCGATGTCGAGATCGCCGCCGGTGTTGGACAGCGGTCCCTGCTGCTGTTCGGCCACCACCGAAGCGGTCCGCACCCCGATGCCGAGCTGCACGCCTCCGGGCACGATGGTTCCCGTCCGTGAGCTGAGGACGCCCGGTGTGACTTCCTGCCGGTACATGAGGTCCGCAAAGGCGGCCCGCCGCGGCGCATAGGCGGTCGTCGACATGTTGGCGATATTATTGGCGATCGTCGAAACCCGTCTCTGCTGGGCGGCCATGCCGGTGGCTGCGATGTTGAGAGCGTTCATCCGCCTACTTCCTTCCTATTAAGGTTACCGCCTGCCAAGGGCCTCGATGAGGCCTTGAAGGCGTTCATGCTCGTCGGTCTGGAGGGCAGCGCCGGCCTCGTAGAGACGCTGGCTCTCGATGAGGCGCGCAACTTCCTCCACCGCGTTGACATTGGAGGTTTCGAGGAAACCCTGCCGGATATTCGGCGCTTCGACGAAGCGGGTGGGCCCGTTGTTGCGCCACATGTTATCGCCCGCGCGCTCGAGTGACCGGGGCTGGGCGAGCAGCACGCCGATCTTCGACACGGGAAGATCGTCCGCCGTGACCGTTCCGTCGCTGGCGATGGTGATGCGGCTCGCGTCTTCGGGCAGCTCGACCGGCGCGCCCCCTTCGTCCAGCACCGGATGGCCGGACTGGGTCACCAGCCGTCCCTCGCCGTCGCGAAGGAACGAGCCCGCGCGGGTCAGGAGCACCTCCTCCCCCTGACGAACGGCGAACCAGCCCTGCCCTTCGATGGCGAGGTCCAGCGGCGCGCCCGTCTTCGTCAGCGGGCCCTGGGTCAGGTCGGCCGCGTGAGCCCTCAGGGCGCCCATGGACAGCGATGGGCCGCCGGGTTGGGTCTTGACGTACTCGGCGAAGATCGCCGCTTCCTTCTTGTAGCCGTCGGTCGAAGCGTTCGCGATGTTGTTGGCGATGACTGTCAGTTCCCTGAGGAGTCCCGACTGTCTGGTGATGTTGGCTGTGACGACGTCGCTCATGGTCAGGCTGCTTTCTTCATGGAACGGATGGCATCGTCGAGTTCGTTGAAGCTGGGCCGCATCTTGCCGGGAGCGTTGCGGCGGCCGACCTCGACACACATGACGGGCGGATGGCGGTGGAGCCAGTGGACCAGGACCTCCCGGATGAGACCGTAGAAGGCCTGCTCTTCTTCCCGCATCTGCTTGATGCGCTCCGCCCAGGGACCAACGATACCGTAGGCGAGGAAGACCCCAAGGAAGGTCCCGACAAGGGCCGAGCCGATCAGCTCACCGAGGACTTCCGGGGGCTTGTCGATCGAACCCATGGTCTTGATGACGCCGAGGACGGCCGCGACGATGCCGAGTGCAGGCAAGGCATCGGCCATCCGGCCGAGGGCATGCGCGCCGTGAAGGCTGTCTTCCTTCATGGCGATGAGCTGCTTTTCCAGCATCTCTTCGACCTGGAAGGCATTGTCGAAATTCATGATCATGGACCGCAGCGTGTCGCAGATCATCTCGACGGCCGGCCTGTCAGCAAGGATGCGCGGGTATTGCTGGAAGATCTCTGCTTCCTGAGGTTCTTCGATCGCCTTTTCGAGTTCGACGGGATCCTTCGCACCCAGATCGATGAGCTGGTGAAGCAGGCACAGAAGATCCTGGTAGTCCTGCTTCCTGAACTTGGCGCCCTTGAACAGCACCATCATGTCCGATCCGGTATGTTTGATGACGGACATGTTGTTGCCAGCGATGAAGGCTCCAATCGCCGAGCCGCCGATGATGATCATCTCGAAGGGCAAGGCCTTGAGCACGATCGACAGATTGCCTCCAGCGAGCATGTAGCCGCCGAAAACCATGATCAGAGTGAAGACGACACCGATGAGCGCAACCATGGGTAGACGCTTAGGGCTGCAAAGCTTCACAGCGGGTTAACGGGGACTTACCGGCTGCATTTTTCGCGTGCATTCAAAGCCCGCCGCACGTCAGGTGGAACGGTTCGCGGCGGGGGCAGAGATCAAGTCCCCTTGACTCGCTACGGCATATCAAGCACCCTTGACTTGGTCGAGGTGACCAGGGAGGCACTCTTGTTCGCAGACGAACGGATAACGGCGCTCGGCGCCGCTTTGTCGGCTGCCCTGATGGTGGGCGGGGCTGACGCACAGCAGCGCGGAGCCGCGCTCGAGGACTGCCATGTGGGCAATGTCTCAGCGCTCGCTTCATGCGGCACGCTCGAGGTACCGGAGGACTGGAACGACCCCGACGGTAAGTCGATCACACTTTCCTTCGCCGTTCTCCCGCCAAGCGGTGGGCAGGTCGAGCATCCGCCTCTCTATCTTCTCGCCGGTGGCCCCGGCCAGGCTGCGACCGAGCAGGGCCTGGTGGTCGACAACTTCATGCGGCCGATCCGCGAGGGCCGCGAAGTCGTCCTTGTCGACCAGCGCGGTACGGGGGGGTCCGCACCTTTCACCTGCAATCTCGAAGACCTCTCTGCCACTGCCTCAGGCACGGAGCTGGCCCGGCGCTGCATGGAAGATCTGCCGGGGGAGCCTCAGAACTTCACCTCCGCCTCCTTCATGCAAGACCTCGACGCTGTCATGGCCGTGCTGGGGCACGGGGAAGTCGACCTCTGGGGCGGCTCCTACGGCACCCGCGCCGCGCTTCTCTTCGTCAGAAGCTACCCGGAGAGGGTCCGGGCAATGGTCCTCGATGCGGTGGCGCCGCCCGACATCCAGATCTTTCAGGGCGAGAGCAGCACCTTCGACAGCGCTCTGCGCCGTACACTGGAGGATTGCGAGGCGGACGAGGCCTGTTCCGAGGCCTTTCCCCGCATCGAGGCGACCTTCGAACGCCTCAAGGGCCAGCTCGATCAGGAACCCCAACAGGTCCGGATGGGCGGGGAGACCATCGAGGTCGATGGCGGCCTCTTTTCCGATGGCCTGCGCGGTGCGCTTTATGCGCCGCAGACCGCAGCCATGATCCCCTTCATCACCGCACAAGCCGCCGATGGAAATTTCGATCCGTGGACAGCGATTGGCGAAGGCGGCTTCGGCGACGGCATCAATGCGGGGCTTCTCCTTTCGGTCCAGTGCGCCGAAGAGGCACCGCGTTATAGGGCCGAGAAAAGCCGCTCCGACCTTCTCTTCGTCTCCACCATGGACCGCGTCCTCGCCGAAGCCTGCGATGTATGGCCGGCGGCCGACTATCCGGACGGGTTCGAGGAGCCTGTCGAGAGCGACGTGCCGACACTTCTTCTCTCCGGTGCGCTCGATCCGATCACCCCGCCCTCCAACGCGGAGAGCGCGGCAAGGACGCTGACGAACAGCCGTAGCCTGACGGCGCCTTCCGGCGGGCACATCATCACCACCCATGGCTGCACGGCGGACCTCATCGCGGAATTTCTCGACACGCTCGATCTGGAAGCGCTCGACGGGTCCTGCCTCAGCGAGATTTCCCGTCCGCCCTTCGTCGTCTCCAAAGCGGGGCCAAGACCATGATCAAAGTCGAAAACCTGAAGAAGACCTTCGGCAAGGTGACCGCCGTGGACGGCGCCAGTTTCACCGCCGCCAACGGAGCAATCACGACGCTTCTCGGCTCGAACGGTTCGGGCAAATCGACGACCATGCGGGCAATCACCGGATTGATCGAACCGGACCATGGCCATGCCGAGGTCGACGGCATTCCGGTCGCAAGGGAGCCGCTCAAGGCCCGCTCCGCCCTTGGTGTCTTTCCTGACCAGTTCGGGCTCTATCCGCGGCTGACCACCCGGGAGCACCTTCAATATTTCGCACGGCTGCATGGACTTCACGGCCGCAGCCTCAAGGCGGCGATCGGCGAGGTCACGGAACTGCTTGGCCTCGAGGACATCCTGAACCGCCGCACGGAAGGCTTCAGCCAAGGCCAGCGGATGAAGGTCGCGCTTGGCCGGACCCTGATCCACCAGCCGCAGAACCTGATGCTGGACGAGCCGACCCGCGGCCTTGACGTCATGAACATCCGCCTTCTGCGCGATACCCTGAAAAGGGTTCGCGACGCGGGGCGCTGCGTTCTTCTTTCCAGCCACATCATGGGCGACGTACACGAATTGTCAGATCTCGTCGTGATCATCGACAAGGGGCGCATCGCCGCCTCCGGCACGCCGGACGAGCTGATCGCCACCTACGGGGCGGCAGATCTCGAGGAAGCATTCGTCAAAGCCATCGGGCAGAGGATTTGAACCATGGCCTCACCTATCATGACCGTCGTGCGGAAAGAGGCGATTGACACTTTCCGCGACCACCGAAGCCTCGGAACCTCGCTCCTGTTCGCCGTTTTGATGCCTGCCCTCCTCTATGTCATGCTGACCAATCTGGCAGCTTCCGTAGAGGAAGAGAGCACCATCGACGTTGCCGTCGCGGGCGCGGACGAGGCGCCGACCCTCCTCGGTTGGCTAAGCGAACGCGACGTCGCCTACGAAGTCTTCGACTCCGAAGACGAAGCGATCGGAGCCCTTGGCGAGGAGTTCAGCGTGGCCCTCGTCTTCCCCGACGACTACGCCGATCGCTATCTCGACCGTTCCCCTGCACCAGTGAGCATTTTCGGGGACTTCAAGAGCCAGAGCATCGAGAACGATGCCGGGCGCCTGCGCGACCTCATCTCGGCCTACGGTAGCCAGGTGGCTGCCGCGCGTCTGATCGCCGATGGCGTTGCGCCCCCCGTCACCCAGCCGATCGCGGTGGAGCGCTACGACCTCTCCCGCGTCGGCGGCGCGAGCGCCTATTTTTCAGGCATGCTGACCTATTTCTTCCTGCTCGGCGGTTTCCTGAGCGGCGCTTTCATGGCTGCGGATGCGGTGGCGGGCGAAAGGGAGCGCCACTCCTTGCAGCCCCTTCTCGCCCAGCCGGTGACGCCGATGCAGCTGATCATCGGCAAGTGGGTCATCGCGAGCGTCGTTGCCTGCTTCGTCTCCACGGTGACGATCGTTCTTGGCGGTATTCTTCTATCCCTTGCGCCACTGGCGGAGCTTGGCCTGAGGTTCTCGACCACACCGCTGACCCTGGCACTCGCCGCGATCAGCGCCCTGCCTCTGGCGATGTTCGCGACCTCGCTGCAGCTCTTCCTGTCGGCACGGGCGAAGACCTACCGGGAGGCTGCGACCTATGCGCAGTTCACCATGTTCCTGCCGCTCCTCGTGATCGGCAGCACGGTGATCGCGGATGTGGACTACGGAGCTTTTGCCGACTTCCTGCCGGTGGCCGGGCACGACTTCGCCATCAGGGAGCTCTTCCTCGAAGGCCGGGTGCCGCTCCTTCCGATCCTCGTAACCTCCATCACCACGCTGGCGGTGACGGCGGCCCTGATCGTCTTCTCCGCCAAGACCCTGGGGAACGAAAAAGCGCTCGGCACCTGAGCGCCGGGGCCTTTCGAGAATCCGTCTTGAAAGGCCCGTCTCCTTGGGCTACCCGCCGCGCTTCGGCTGGACGGCGCCCCGGCCGGCATTCTTCCGACAAGGCGCACGGAGACAGATCATGTCGATCACGACAGAGCGCAAAGACGCGCTCATGAAAGAATACGCCACGAAAGACGGCGACACCGGCTCTCCCGAAGTTCAGGTCGCGATCCTCACCGAGCGGATCAACAACCTCACCGAGCACTTCAAGGAGCACAAGAAGGACAACCACTCGCGTCGTGGCCTTCTCAAGATGGTGTCCCACCGCCGCAACCTGCTCGATTACGTCAAGCGCAAGAACGAGGACCGCTACCAGGACCTCATCAGCCGCCTCGGCCTGCGCCGCTGACCTTGGCCGGGGCTTGAGGCCCCGGCTGCATTCACCTGCCCGCGATGGCGGAAAGTGAAGCATTGCCTTAACTTTTGGGAATCCAAGGTGAGGTTGCGTCGGCCGGTCCTCTAGGCGTGCAAACCGGCCGACACATTTCGGGAGGAACATGCGGCTGGCAGACCGCATGTTCTTCACGGCCGATCGTCATCGGCCTGCCTGTCCAGAGAGCAGATTCCGGACCGACTCCATCACAGCTAGAGGACTTGGCGGTTGTGTCACGCCTTCACAGCACGCGGCGGATTGTTTTCTGCCGATTCTCACGTTGTTGTGATCATACCCGTTGGGGCACTGCGAAGAAGAGAGGCGACCTCGAGCCTTCTCGACCCAGTACAGGTGCGATCGAAGCGCTTCATCTTTGGCTGCTATCCACGCCTTGCGTTCACCTCAAACCGCAGATTGCCAATAGCGGCACACCTGCACGGCTTCCCGGCCCGGTGATTGCCTTTGCCGCCGCAACCCTGCATGAGCGGCCCACGCGCATTGAGCGACGACAACCAGAGAAATAGCCCGCGGCAATCCGGCCGTAGGCGTAACGACAGAAAAGTCTGATCTATGTTCACCACTACCAAGAAAACCATGACCTGGGCCGGCCGTGAGCTGACCCTCGAAAGCGGCCGCATCGCCCGTCAGGCGGACGGCGCCGTTCTTGCGACCTATGGCGAGACCACAGTCCTTGCCACCGTGGTTGGCCAACGCGAAGCCAAGCCCGGTCAGGATTTCTTCCCTCTCACCGTCAATTATCAGGAAAAAGGCTACGCAGCCGGCCGCATCCCCGGCGGCTTCTTCAAGCGTGAAGGCCGCCCGACGGAGAAGGAAACCCTTACCTCCCGTCTGATCGACCGCCCGATCCGCCCCCTTTTCGCGCCGGGTTTCAAGAACGAAGTCCAGGTCATCCTGACGGTTCTCAGCCACGATCTCGAAAACAACCCCGACGTGGTGGCCATGGTCGCGGCATCGGCTGCCCTTACCATCTCCGGCATCCCCTTCATGGGCCCCATCGGCGCAGCCCGCATCGCGTACAAGGACGGCGGCTACGTCGTGAACCCGACCATCGCGGATCTCGAGGATACTGAGCTCGACCTTGTCATGGCCGGCACACAGGACGCCGTGATGATGGTCGAATCGGAAGCCAGCGAGCTTTCCGAAGAGGTCATGCTGAGCGCCGTGATGGAAGGCCACAAGGCTTCGCGCGAAGTGATCGGCCTGATCATCGACTTCGCCGAACAGTGCGCGAAGGAGCCCTGGGACTACACCCCGCCGGACTATTCCGACATCATGCCGCGCGTCCGCGCCGAAGCGGAAAGCGGCCTTCGCGACGCCTACAAGCTGACCGACAAGCAGGAACGCTACACCAAGGTCGGCGAGGTGAAAGCTGCGGCCAAGGAAGCCCTGACCGGCGAGAATGCCAGCGATCCGCTGGATGGCCAGATCGTTTCGGGCCTTCTCAAGAACCTCGAGAGCGAGATCGTCCGTGGTCAGATTCTCGAGACCGGCGGGCGCATCGACGGGCGGACCACCAAGGACATCCGCCCGATCCAGTCCGAGGTCGGCATCCTGCCCCGGACCCATGGCTCGGCGCTGTTCACCCGCGGCGAGACACAGTCGATCGTGGTCGCCACCCTCGGTACCTCCGACGATGAGCAGTTCATCGACGCCCTGGAAGGAACGTACAAGGAGAACTTCCTCCTGCATTACAACTTCCCGCCCTTCTCTGTCGGTGAGACCGGCCGCATCGGCTCGCCCGGCCGCCGCGAGATCGGCCACGGCAAGCTGGCTTGGCGCGCGGTCCGCGCCGTTCTTCCGAGCCAGGACGAGTTTCCCTACGTGATCCGCCTCGTCTCGGAGATCACCGAATCGAACGGCTCCTCGTCAATGGCGACGGTCTGCGGCTCCTCGCTGGCGATGATGGATGCGGGCGTGCCGATCAAGCGTGCGGTCGCCGGTATCGCCATGGGCCTGATCCTCGAAGGCGACAAGCACGCCGTTCTTTCGGACATTCTGGGTGATGAGGATCACCTTGGCGACATGGACTTCAAGGTGGCCGGGACCTCCGAAGGCGTCACCAGCCTCCAGATGGACATCAAGGTCGCCGGTATCACCGAGGACATCATGCAAACTGCCCTCGCCCAGGCGAAGGACGGCCGGATGCATATCCTCGGCGAGATGAACAAGGCGCTCGGCGAGAGCCGCGGCGACCTCGGCGACTATGCGCCGCGCATCGAGACGATGACGATCCCCAAAGAGAAGATCCGTGAAGTGATCGGTTCGGGCGGTAAGGTCATCCGCGAGATCGTCGATACCACCGGCGCGAAGGTCAATATCGACGACGAAGGCACCATCAAGATCGCCTCGTCGGACAAGGCGCAGATCGACGCCGCCATCAAGTGGATCAAGTCGATTACGGACGAACCGGAAGTCGGCGAGATCTACAAGGGTAAGGTCGTCAAGACCATGGACTTCGGCGCCTTCGTCAACTTCTTCGGCGCGCGCGACGGGCTGGTCCATATCAGCCAGCTCGCACCGGGCCGGCCCGAGAAGACCACCGATGTGGTGAAGGAAGGCGACGAAGTCTTCGTCAAGCTCCTCGGCTTCGACGATCGCGGCAAGGTCAAGCTGTCGATGAAGATCGTCGATCAGGAGACCGGCAAGGAAAAAGAGAAGAACGAGGACTGATCGTTTCTCTTCTCCTGCGAAAGGCGGCCTCCGGGCCGCCTTTTTTGTTGGCCATTTGCCTCTTCAAATCGACTTTCTCAGCGCCTACATAAACATTAGGTAAGGAGGCTTGGGCATGGATCTTCCCTTCATCGCGGTGATCGTTCTGGTCGCGCTGGCGATCATCACACTCTTCTCCGTGGTGACGATCGTTCCGCAGGGCTACAACTACACGGTCGAACGCTTTGGCAAGTACACCAAGACGCTGCCCTCAGGCCTGCACATCCTCACGCCCTTCATCGAACGGGTCGGCCGTAAGCTGAGCATGATGGAACAGGTGGTCGATGTTCCGGGTCAGGAAGTCATCACCCGCGATAACGCCATGGTCACCGCCGATGCCATCGCCTTCATCCAGGTCATGGACGCGCCCAAGGCCGCCTATGAGGTCGCCAACCTGAACCACGCCATCGTCAATCTTGCGATGACCAACATCCGCTCCGTCATCGGCAACCTCGAGCTCGATGAGGTTCTCTCGAACCGCGACGAGATCAACTCGCGCCTCCTCTTGGTCATCGACGCGGCCACCAATCCCTGGGGTGTGAAAGTGACCCGTGTGGAGATCAAGGACCTCACCCCGCCTGCCGACATCACCCAGGCAATGGCGCGGCAGATGAAAGCCGAACGCGAGAAGCGGGCGGAGATCCTTCAAGCGCAAGGCGAGAAGCAGGCCGCGATCCTGCGCGCCGAGGACGAAAAGGAAAGCGCGATCCTGGAAGCGGAGGGCCGCAAGCAGGCCGCCTTCGCCGACGCCGAAGCGCGTGAACGCGAAGCGGCCGCCGAAGCCGAGGCGACGCGGATGGTCTCGGAGTCGATCGCCACCGGCAACCTCTCCGCCATCAACTACTTCATCGCCCAGAAATATGTCAGTGCCTTCAGCGAACTCGCCAAAGCCCCCAACCAGAAATTCGTCATCCTGCCGACCGAGCTTTCGAGCCTGGCCGGAACCGTGGGCGGTCTCGGCGCGCTCGCGGATGCAGTGAAAAAGGACGTCATCAAGGAAACAGAAGAAGGAAGGGAGTGACCGCGATGGAGCTGCTTCTCGATCCGCCCTTCTGGGCATGGCTCTGCCTTGGCGGCTTCCTCCTGCTGCTCGAGGTCCTGACCGGCACCTTCACCCTTCTCTGGCCCGCGGCCGCCGCGGTGCTGGTCGCCTTCGTCTCCCGCTCGCCCATTCTCGAGGGGCGTTTCAGGGAATGGATCCTCTTCGCGACCCTGTCCGTGGTTCTCGCCTATGCCGCCAGGGCCCTGGGTGTGAAGCGCGACGGCGGGGAGGAGGGCGAGGACCAGCGCAGCTTCAATTCCGCCGATAGCCGCATCGGCCAGACCGGCAGAGCGCTCACCGCGTTTGAAGACGGGACTGGGCGTATCCGGCTCGGCGACACCGACTGGTCGGCCAGAACCCCTTCAGATCAGAAGGTTGTCTTCGGTCAGTCCGTCCGGGTCACAGGCTCTGAAGGCACCACGCTGCTGGTCGAAGCCGCAGGAGCACCGCCCACGCCTTCCACCGATACTGCATGAATTTTTACACAGAAGCGCGAGGTGTCGAACAGGGTTCCCCCTCACGCTGTTCTGATTCTGAACCCGCTGCGATGGGCGGCGGACGGGAAAGGAACACACCATGCAAGTTGGTCTTCTGACAGCTATCATTGTTGGTGCGATTGCTGGCTGGATTGCCGAGCGCATCATGAAGTCGAACATGGGCCTGCTGGCCAACATCCT
Organism: uncultured Caulobacterales bacterium; assembly: GCA_964556115.1. Lineage (GTDB taxonomy): Bacteria > Pseudomonadota > Alphaproteobacteria > Caulobacterales > Parvularculaceae > Parvularcula. Next base: position 94,538 of record CAZKVC010000002.1, on the reverse strand, counting down.
GCTCGGCATCGCCGGCGCTCTTACTGCGAACCTGCTTCTCAGCCTCGTCGGCATCAGCCTGGGCGGAATTATCGGCTACCTGATCGCCGGCATTCTGGGCGCATGTTTGCTGATTGCGATTGCGCGAGCGATCAAGAGCCGCAGCAGCCGCACTTAACGGCCAACGCGAAATGCATCTGAAGAAGGCGGCGCCCCCGGGCGCTGCCTTTTTTCTTGCCTGCCTGCCGGACCCTAGATCAGCCCGGCGTCGATCGCCTTGATTGCGATTTCGAGCCGGTTCTTGGCGCCGAGCTTGTCCGCAATATTACGCAGATGCAGCTTCACCGTGGTCTCGGTGATACCGAGAATGCGGGCGATTTCCTTGTTGGGCGCACCGTGCCGGAGTTGTCCCAGGACCTGCCGCTCGCGCTGGGTGAGTTCGCCTTCATTCTCGTCCTTCGCCTGCATGAACGATGTCGGAACATAGGTTTCGCCCGACGCGACCAGCCGAACGGCATTGATGAGGGCCCGGCCTGCAAGGGTCTTCGGCACGAAGCCGGCTACACCCAGCTCCAATGCGGCTGCCACATCGGTCCGCCTCGCCTGCCCCGACATCAGCATGACCGGGGCCCTGGCGACCTCCACCATGCGCCGCGCCCCGGAAAGGCCGTCCATGCCGGGCATGTTGAGGTCAAGAATGATGATGTCGAAGCGCTCTTCGGTGCGGCACAGCTCCAGGCTCTTCGTCAGGTCCTCCGCCGTGACGACGTCGATATCGGGGTCCGCCTGGCGTAGGAGGGAGCCTATCGCGTCCCGGACGAGATCGTGGTCGTCGGCGAGGAGGACCCGCATGGCCTTTGTGTCCTTCAGCATTCAAAGGCCGAGCTTGGGGCCGGCAATCCTAATATCCCGTTGGCGCATCCGCCTCGTTTTTCTGCGACCTGATCGTCAGGACGAGGTTCGACGCATAAGGCTCGCTGCGGGACAAGGTCGCCAGCGCAGGCTCGGCGGCTGTACCGAACTTTGAGAGTTCAGCTTCGGCAAGCCCGAATGAGAGCGGCTTCAGCGGCAGGTCGGAGAAGTAGGCCGAACCGTCGTAGCTCGTGCGGGCGCGCCCCACGACTGTGCCGTCGCCAAGCCTGGCCTCGACCGACAAACCGGCGATCGGAAGTTTGAGGTCACCCTTCTGAAGAAGGACAACGAGGTCCGCCTCCCCGGTCTGCTGAACCGGTAAGTCCACGCTCAGGATCTGGCCCGGGCGCAACCGGACCGAATGCCCGGTTCGGCTTGGCTTGAGGAAAGGGTCCGGCAGGCTCGCCCGGGCGATCTCCAACTGTGCTACGCGCCCGGACGGAAGCCGGTCGATCGTCGCGATCCCGCCTCCGTCGGTCACGGCAGAGCGAACGGCCCCGCTGACGAGAAAGGAAGAATCCGCCAACGGAAGATCGTTCGCACCGTAGCGACCATCCTCGTCGATATCCTCGAAGACCCGCGGCAGGAGCGTGGCAGTATCGCTCATCCCGGCGGGGCCGATCCTGATACCTCCGCCGGGGTCGCGGAAGAGGGAGAAGCGGAGGCCAAAACCTGCCGCCCATCCCCGCTGCGGATCATGCCCGATATTGAAGGCAAGACTTGCCTGGCCAATATCCTTCGCCGCCAGCAAACTGAAGCCGGGAGAGCCCGCTTCCCGGTCATAACCAACTGATCCGCTGACGACGATATCGGACCGCAATCGGGTCTGCAGGGAGGTGGTGACGTTTCCCAGACGGCACTGCTCCTCGCACCGGTAACCGACCTGCCCCCGCAGGCGCTGACCGAAAACCTTCCCGCCCAGAAGGAGGCTGCCGCTGGCGGCATCCGTCGACCGTGCATCTGACGACACGGCGCGTTCATAGCGGAGGCTTTTCCGTAAGGTGGCGCGACCGATCCTGCCGCTTGCCGAAAAGGCGAGGAAGGAACGCTCCAGCCCGCCCGCGCGGCTTTCATGGCTACCGGCAAGGGCAGCGGGCAGACGGTAGCCGCCCAGCGCGATGGGCCCTTCCAGCCGGAAGCTTGCGAGCCGGCCAAGATGCTCAGGACCCGTACCAAGAACGTCGTTCTCAATGCCCCCGCCATCAAGGTACCGAAGGGCAAGACTGTGCCTGTCGCCGATACGGCCCTGCATGCCGGTCTCAAAGGCGCGCTCACCTTCCTCGTTCCATGCCAGACGCGTTTGGGTCAGGGCACCTGCAGCGCTGAAAATGAAGGTCGACGCCAAGAGAGCGTCCTGATGTTCGGCCACATTCGCCTCGATGCCGATCGTTGCGTTCTCGCTGATGCCGTAGCTGACGCGGCCGCGGGCGATCAGCTGAGGATCCCCCGACTGCGTACCTGCAACACCTCTGCCTGCTTCCACGGCCGCCAAATCCCAGCGCACCTCGTTTTCGGGGTTCAGTTCCTTGCCGAGAAAGATCCGTAGAGGACGCTCGCTTGTCTCCCCATGCGGGCCGAAGAGTTTCACGGTCAGACGGTTGTATCCCGGACGAAGGGAGACCGCCTGAAAAACGTAGTCGCCATTGCCATCGGCTTCGGTGACGAAGGCCCGCAAACCCTGCTCGTCGTGCAACTCGGCCTCCCACCCTTCCGGAAGAGGACCCCTGATCTCCTGCGCGCCGAGGATGTCCGCACCGCCGACGGCATCGTGGCTTCCGGCGAGAAAACCCCGGCCCAGTTGCGGGCGGCCGATCAGCGCTGAAGGCGGCAGGGCTACGTCCCCCAAAGCCATGCGGACCGGACCGTCAGTACGCGAAAGGGTCGATCTGAAACTGCGCCGGTCGTTCTCGTCGGTCACCGTCTGGAGACGCGCCGTCATATGAGCAAGGTCGCCTACGAGGACCGCGCCGCCAGTCAGGGGACGCGCGTCCGAGCGCGAGGCGATCCCTTCCAGCGAAATATCGGCGGTGGGCCAGCTCAACCAACGGGTCGGGTTCTCGAGCGGCTCGAAATCGAGATAGGCTTTCTGCGGATCGATGAGCTTAGCCCGCATCTTCTCCCGCGCAAGCTTGACTTCGATCGGCCAGGTCTCGTCCGGCGTGATGTCGATGGCAAGGTCCGCTTGAACGAACTGCAGCTCGGCCGCGAAAAGGCGCCCTGCGAGATCGAGGTCGAGGCAGAGGCCCGTTTCCATCGCGAACGCATCGTCAGGCTTTCGGCCAATCGTCCGCTTACCAATGGTAAAGTCATCCCTATCCAGATCGAATGTCAGAGTCCGGTCAGGCGTCAGGAACCAGCCTTCCATCCCGCGCGCGCCAACCTCGACCGGGGCGTCTATGACCTCCACCAGCGCAGCCGCATCGACGCATATTCCGCCGGGGGTTCGAAAGGCCGGGACATCGCCCTCGAACCTGATCTGGTCAAGACGAAGGGAGAGAAGCAGGAGATCGTCCTGACCCGGTCCCTGTTCGGCAGAGACATCCATCCGCTGTTCGTCGCCGAACAGCAGGTCGAAAGGGTCTTGTGCCGAAGCCGCCTGCATATTCGCCAGGACAGCGAGAAGGATGCAGAGGCTCCGGCACATCTTGCCTCTCCCAAGGCAACCGTTAATTCAGTATGGTAATGGTTTCGGCAATCACGCCGGGGGCCTCCGGGTCGGACGAGACATAGGCAAGGCGCACCCGCTGCCCGCGAAGCCGCTGCTGCAGATCGGCGGGAATGGGCAGGACGACGTCGCGTTCCGTATTCGGTGTGTAGATTGCGATCCCCCGGGCCGTGAGAACCGGCTCCTCCGCGTTGTCGGAGTAGACCTGAAGGTCACCATAGACCGAGCGCTCGCCGGTGCGGCGAAGGCGGGCCACCAATGTGGACTGTTCGGGGGACGCACCGAGACCGGCTCTCTCCAGCGAGACCTCGGCGTCCAGCTCTCCTACCCTCACGATCACCGGGATCGTCAGTGAGCGAATGGCTATGAGGTCGATGGAGATACCATCGCCTGGCGCGTCATCGACAGCCGCGTCGAGCCGTCGGCCCGCGCTTGTCGGTGCAGCCATGACCCTCAGATGGCTTCGGTATTCCCCGGGTTCGAGGCCTGCGGTTGAGGCGCTGACCCTGACCGTCTGGCGACCGCCGGGCTCCAGCGCGAGGCGGCGCGGTGCATAGCGGACGATGCCGTCGGCGAAAAGCTCACCCTCCCGCGCTTCGGTAGCGTCTTCCAGGGCGCCGTTCTCCAGCATGCGCCTGTTTTCGAGTGAGATACGGTAAGCGGCTTCCTCGGTACTGCGATTGACGAGAACGAGTTCGGCCGACCTTTCGCCCTTCTCCAGCACGACGCGGGTCGGGGCGATCAGGAGCTCTGCGGAGGCTTCCGCGGAGAGGAGCGTCGAGGCGAGGAATGCAGCGGCAAAGCGATGGGAGAGGCGCATGTTCTGTTCCGTTGTTGAAAGAGCGCGAGGGGGCAGACAGGCAGACGAGCTGCCCCCCGGCATCTCTTCTGCTTACTGATATTCGACGGTGACGACGAAGGTACCCGTGTAGTCGCCTTCGGGCTGGTTGGCGGCGACGTTGAGGTAGCCGCCGACCGTGAAGTCGTCCTGGCCGTTCGCGAGCGTGCCGTTGCCTTTGGAGCCCGCGAAGTTCTCGATCTTCATGTCGTCGCCATTGGCGTTACGGATGATCGCTTCATTCGGAAGGTCGATGGTGTAGCTGAAACCGTCCGCACCCGACACCTGGAACGCCGCAGCGGTGTGGTCGTCAGAGAGGCAGGTCAGGGCTTGGCCGCACTCTTTCGAGCCGTCCGGCGCGACCAGGACGCCGTCGGCCTGGGTCAGGCTCGGTGCGATGGTGCCGAAGTAGAGGGCGGTGATGTTCTCCACCTGCAGCGGAGCCACGATCTTGGCACCGGCTTCGGAGGTCACGTCGGCGGCCTGTGCGCCGGCGAAGAGTGCGAGGCCGCTGACTGCGGCGGCGGCGATGAGCTTATGCATGGTTAGGTCTTCCCCTTGAAAGCGAAGCCGCGGGATTGCCGCTTCGTTGAGAAGACAATTACATTTTTATAGATGCGCATTCGGCTGACCGAACGGGGGCACGGCCGCGCCGGTTGGCGCACAGACCTGACCAAAAGGCTTGAGAGCTGACCGGAAGGACAGGGCCGGTGTGGTTAAAGGATGATCTCTTCGATCTTCCCGAGCAGCTCGGCGTAGTCCACCGGCTTGCGCACGACCGCGGAGAAGAGGTTTCCGGCATTGAGGAACGCGGCCTGACTCGAGATGAGGAGGAAGGGTAGTTCGCTCCGCCCACGACGCACCTGACGGGCCAGCCCGTCGCCTGGCAGGTGCGGCATGTTGAGATCGGTGACGACGAGGTCGAACGTCGTCCCCGCTTCCAGCACCTGAAGTGCGAGGCGCGGATCGGTCAAAAGAGACGCCCGGTAGCCGGCACCTTCCAGGCGGTGACGGATCGCCTCGCCGATCTCCTGCTCGTCTTCGACAACAAGGATACGCTTGGGCTCGCCCCGTGAGCGTGTCCGGCGACAGGTTGCCAAGGCGGCAAGCGCGCGCGGTACGAGAATGCGGAAAAGCGTCCCCTCGCCCGGCCGGGTCGCGATCTCCACACTGGCTGCTCGGCTTTCCGCAAGGGCGCGAACCGAAAGGAGGCCGAGGCCCGACATCTGCCCGGCTTTCTTGGTCGAAGCAAAGGGTTCGAAATAGCCTTCGAGATCGCCCTCGAATCCCGGTCCTGTGTCTTCGATTTCGATCGTCCAAGCAGCATCGTTGAGTGGCGGCCCGATCTGCAGGCAGTCGTCGCCCGAGGACCGCCCTCCTTCGACCAGGCGAACCTCAACGCTGCCGTGCTCGCCCATTGCCTCAAAAGCGTTCTTGACGATGTTCAGCACGGCCCGGGACAGTGCGATTTCGTTCACTGTACAGAACGCCTGGCGCGGAAGGTTCAGCGACACCGCCACACCTCGCGGGCGGATGGCGTCCAGAAGGTCCGCGGTGTTGCGCAGGAACGCGGCCAGATCGACGCGGCGCTGCTCCATCAGATCGTCATCGATGCCGCCCTCGAGGCTTTGCAGGACTTCGCGGGCCGCATTGGTGGCCATGCAGATCCGCCCGACCCGTTCGCGGGCTTCGCTGTCAGCAAGGGTATGTTCCAGAACCGCTGCATTGCCGTCGATGATGGCGACGAGATTGCCAAGGTCGTGGGCCACGGTGTTGCTGAGGAGGTGGAGCGCAATGCTCTGCTCGCTCATCCGCATGCGGCGTTCCAGCTCCTTCGCCTGCGCTTCTTTCTCCTTGCGCGGACGTGCATCGCGAGTGATGCAGATGAGACCCTGATTGTCCGGCCTGGCGGTCAGCGTGATCTCCTGGTCGACCGGCGCGCCGTTCTTGCCGAGCCCGGTCGCATCCCCCCGCCAACTGCCCTTAGCGAAGACCACAGGCATGGCGACGTCGCCGAGTTCTGCTGCAACCTCCTCCGTGTAGAGCACCGACCACGCCTTGCCGTTCAGTTCTTCGGGTTCGTAACCGAAGAGCTGCGCATGGGCCTCATTCATATAGGTAAAGAAGCCCTCCGCATCGGTGAGAGCGATGCCGTCCTTCGCGGCGCCTGCCGCATCGCTTAGCGCCTGGGACCTCGTGACCTCAAGCCGCAGGCGTTCCAGCGTATGGTAGAGCTCAACGGATTTGCTTTCGAGGAGGCTTTCGGCCGCAAGACGTGCCCTCCGCTCGCGTTCGAGCTTACGCTGAAGGCGGGCAAGTTCCTCGTTCATGCTGGTCGGCTACCTCTCGCTCATTCACCGAGACGGTGAAGAGCGCCTCGGTGCCATCGGTCCGGACATCATGACGTTCGACGGATGAATGATCGGCTAAACCGAATTGATCGAGGCAGCCGGCGATCAGCCCTTCGGCAAGGTCGGCGAAGGGACGGGACGAGCGGTAAAGCAGGGTCAGCGAACGGTTTGCGTCCCGGGCTTTGACTTCGAACCGCGGAAGCTCCGTGTCGGTGTAGAGCTTGCGGACCTCGACATGGATCACGCTCTCCAGCGATGCGAGCATCTCGATCGGCGAAGAATAGGTAAGCAGCATCTCGGTGTGACGCTGATGAAGGCGAAGGTAGAGATCCCGTCCGAAATCGAAGATCAGGCGCGCGAACGGCGTGTCCGTCGTCTCCGAGACGGCGGTCGCCATCGCAACGAAATCCGACGCCGGGTAGTAGCCGACATTCGTGTAGGCCCCCTTCGCGGAGAGATCGTCGAGGGACAAGACGATATCGGCCAGTTGCGGTCCATATGTCTCTTCGACGAAGTCGACGAAGGACCGCATGATGATACCCTTCATCGCTTCTTTCCTTTGACGACGGTCCAGTAAAGCGCAGACTGGGCCAGTGAACCACTGCCCACACGGCTCGGCGCCCTGTCCAAAAGGTCAGGTCGGATTTTGGAAAGCAGATCGCCCGCCCTCAGGTGTCGTGGCGATGGGCAAGGAGGGCGTCGAGATCGACGATGCGAAGCGCCGCCTCGTTGCAAGCGGAAAGGATAACGGGCGGGGCGAGGTCGGCCTGGCGGGCTTCCTCCCACCGTGCAGCGCAAAGGCACCAGTGATCGCCGGGCTTCAGCCCCGGAAACTCGTATTCCGGACGCGGCGTCGAAAGGTCGTTCCCCTGCTCGGCCGTGTAGCGGAGGAACTCTGCAGTCATCACCGCACAGACAGTATGGCTGCCAAGGTCCCGCGGGCCGGTTTCGCACGAACCGCTTCTCGTGAAGCCCGTCATCGGATCGCAGCCGCAGACTTCAAGCTCGTTGCCAAGGACGTTCTTCATGTTGCCTCCACTCTCTTGAAGAACTCGCGCGCCGATGCGCGCAGGGATGTCTTCTGCCCGGCCTCCATCTTGTCGAGGCTGCGGTAGATCACCCCCATGCGCGGGTTGGCGCGCAACTTGTGCTCGTTCCGCATGATGAAGTCCCAATAGAGATAGTTGAACGGACAGGCATCGTCGCCGGTACGTTCACGTACATTGTAGCGGCAGCTTCGGCAGTAGTTCGACATCCGGTTGATGTAGGATCCGCTCGCCGCATAGGGCTTCGAGCCGACGACGCCCCCATCCGCGAAGATCGCCATGCCGTGGGTGTTGGGCAGCTGCACCCACTCATAAGCGTCGGCATAGACGATCAGGTACCACTCGTTGATCTCGTCCGGCGCCACCCCCATCAGCAGCGCCAGGTTGCCGGTGATCATCAGCCGCTGGATGTGGTGGGCATAGGCATTGTCGCGGGTGTTGCGCACCGCCTCGGCCACGCAATGCATGTCCGTCTCCCCCGTCCAGTAGAAGTCAGGCAACGGACGCTCCGCACCGAAATGATTGCGCTCGCGGTATTCGGGCATCTTCAGCCAGTAGACCCCGCGGATGAACTCACGCCAGCCGATGATCTGCCTGATGAACCCTTCGGCCGCGTTGAGCGGCACCCTCCCCTCCTCATACGCCTCTTCGGCCGCCTGGCAGATTTCCAGCGGCGTGAGGAGTCCCGCATTGAGGTAGGCGCTGACGAGGGAGTGATTGAGGAAATCCTCGCCGGTGGCCATCGCGTCCTGATAATCGCCAAAGTTCGGCAGGCTGTCAGCGATGAAGAGATCGAGCCGTTCGAGTGCCGCCTCACGCGTCACCCCGTAAAGATAGCGGTCGAGCGTGCCGAAATGATCGCCGAAGCGCTCGGCGACCAGCGCCTTCACGTCCTTTATGATGGCGGTCTCGGCAACCGGAGGCGCGGCGGGAGGTGTGTAGCCCTTGGGCAGTTTCTTGCGGTTCTCCTGATCGAAATTCCACTGCCCGCCAACCGGCTCGCCGTCCTTCATCAGAAGGCCGGTTTTCTTGCGCATCTCGCGGTAGAAATATTCCATCCGCAATTGCCGTCTGCCTTCGGCCCAGGCCCTGAATTCAGGAAGCGAGGCGATGAACCTGTCGTCCTCGCGGATGGTCACCGGACGGTTCAGCCTGCGGCTCCATCCCTCCATCTCCCCGGCCAGGCGGTATTCGCCGCAGGCCGTGACGATCAGCTCCTCGATGTCCTCCTCGGCAAAGGCACGCTGCACTTCGCCGAAGAGCGAACCCGTGTTCGCAGGATCGTCGAGCTTCACATAGCGGACGGTGAACCCCTTCCCCGCCAACTCGTCGGCGAAGTGGCGCATGGCCGAGAACAGGAAGACGATCTTCTGCTGGTGGTGACGCACATAGGTGGCTTCCTCCATCACCTCGGCCAGCAGGATGACATCGGAAGACGGGTCCGCGCCGCGCAGGGCGGCGACCCCTTGGGTCAACTGGTCGGCGAGGACGAGACGAAGAGCAGGCATGCTGCCTTATTTGGCGCAGATTCTCTTTTCGCCGAGGGCGACGAAGCGCCTCGGAGCATGGTAGGCATCCAAGGGGAACTTGCCGGAGGACGCATGGACAATCAGCTGATGGTCATTCTGATCGCCGCTGCGGTGGTGATCGCCGGGACCTTCGTCCTCAGGAAGCTCCTGGGCAGCGCCCTCAAGATCGCCGGGCTTCTCGTCGTCGCGTTCCTCGCGCGCCGTGCCGATCAGAATTTCAGCGGGTTCGACTGGGTTTGGGCCGAACCCAATCTCGTCATCCTCGCATCAGGCGCGATCTTCGGATGGATCGTCGGCATGGTGATGAATGTCTTCATTTTCCGCGAGGACGGGTTCGGGCGGCACTTCTTCGTGCCGCTGATCGCCGTCGCCGCGACCTATATCGCGGTCCTCTTTATCGCCCTCTGACGATCAGCGGTCGATCTCGCCGAAGACGACATCCAGTGTACCAATGATCGCCGAAACGTCCGCCAGCATGTGACCGCGGTTCATCCAGTCCATGGCCTGCAGGTGCGCATAGCCCGGCGCGCGGATCTTGCAGCGATAGGGCCGGTTCGACCCATCCGACACGAGGTAGACGCCGAACTCGCCCTTCGGCGCTTCAACGGCAGTATAGACCTCGCCGGCCGGGACCTTCACCCCTTCCGTGTACAGCTTGAAGTGGTGGATGAGCGCTTCCATCGACTGCTTCATCTCGGCCCGGCGGGGCGGCGCCACCTTGCCGTCCGTGGACTGAACGGGGCCGGGTTCCAGCATTTCGATACACTGGCGGATGATCTTGACCGACTGGAACATCTCTTCGATGCGCACGACATAGCGGTCGTAGCAATCGCCGTTCTTGCCGATCACCACATCGAAATCGAGCTCGTCATAGATTTCGTAGGGCTGGGCCTTGCGCAGGTCCCAAGGCACGCCCGAGCCGCGCAGCATCACGCCGGTGAAGCCCCAGTCGAGTGCCTCCTGCTTGCTGACGACGCCAATATCGACGTTGCGCTGCTTGAAGATGCGGTTGTCCGTGATCAGACCTTCGATCTCGTCGGAAACCTTCCGCCAGCCCTCGGTCCAGGCGTAGATGTCGTCGATCAGGTCCGGCGGCAGGTCGCGGTGCACCCCGCCGACCCGGAAATAATGCGCATGCATGCGTGCGCCCGAGGCCCGCTCATAGAAGTTCATCAGCTTCTCACGCTCTTCGAAACCCCAGAGCGGCGGTGTCAGCGCACCCACATCCATCGCCTGGGTGGTGACGTTCAGGATGTGGCTGAGAATCCGGCCGATCTCGCAATAGATCACCCGGATGATCGAGCCGCGCCGCGGAACTTCAAGGCCAAGAAGCTTTTCGGCCGCCATGACGAAGGCGTGCTCCTGGTTCATCGGAGCGACATAGTCGAGGCGGTCGAAATAGCCGATGCCCTGAAGATAGGGCTTGTGCTCGAGAAGCTTCTCGGTCCCGCGGTGGAGGAGCCCGATATGCGGATCGACGCGCTCCACGACCTCGCCATCGAGTTCAAGGACGAGGCGCAGGACCCCGTGCGCCGCCGGGTGCTGCGGCCCGAAATTGATGGTGAACGGGCGGTCTGCCGCATCATCCGATGGGCTGTCTTCGATGGTGATGGTGCGCGATCCGTCGGCCATGGCGTCACTGTCCTCTTCGTGAGGGTGCATCTGACTCGTGGTGATGGTCGACGCAAGACCTCTGCGTCTTTTCGCCGGGCTGAACCGCCTGTCCTCACTGGGCTGCCGGCGTGAAGCCAGTTCGGTCTCACACGTTTGAAGATACTCAAGTCGAAACAAACACCGATCTCGGCCTGTTCACCACACGAGACGTCCAAAAGGAGGAATTATGGCTACCCCAAGGAACCAGAACGACCGGCCGACCGCTCCTGCGGGAACGACGGATTACGAAGCCCAGCGTGAAGGTACGGTCCACACTGGACGAACCGCCGAACGGACCGGTGACTTCACCGATCCGAATCATACGTCCGGCAGAACGGCCAGCAGACATGCAACGACCGATCACGATACGACGCACAGGACCCACGGAACGCACCGCACGACCGCTGCTGCGACAGGCAACGAGCGGAGTTCGGCGGCCAAAAAGGGCCTCTTCGTCGGGATCGCGACCTTCCTCGCGCTGGCCCTTATCGACTGGCTCGCCGGCCCCTCGTTCTCAGCCTTCGAATCGCTGACCCTCGGTGAGACGATTGCTTATGCGATCATCGGCCTGATCGTCGGTGTGGTCGTCAAACAGATCGACCTCCGCCGTCATCGCCATGACCACAAGGCAACCCACCGGGCCTGACCGGTAGCTCGCAGTTGCGGGCCGAAGATAGCCAAATGAAAGAAGCCCTGCCGCACCCAAGCTGCGCAGGGCTTTTTCTCGCTTGCTGGCAATGCAACTCTGTCTCCTCGCCCCGACCGCAGAAGATGGAATCAAGGCAAGCGGAGAGACAACGCAGAATTGCGGCGACTAAGCGAGCGAGTCTCAGCTCGGCTTGTCGTCTGCCTTCTCGTCGCCCGGCAGGACGTATTCGCTGCCTTCCCATGGGGAGAGATAGTCGAAATTGCGATATTCCTGGGTGAGCTGGACCGGTTCATAGACGACGCGCTGCTGCTCGTCGTCCCAGCGGACCTCGGTGTAGCCGGTCAGGGGGAAGTCCTTGCGGAGGGGGAAACCCTCGAAGCCGTAATCGGTGAGGATGCGGCGCATGTCGGGGTGGTCTTCGAAGACAATGCCGAACATGTCGAAGGCTTCGCGTTCGTACCAGTCGGCGTTCGGGAAGACGCCGGTCACCGTCGGCGCGGTGTCGCCCTCGGCCACGGCGACCTTCACCCGCACCCGCAGATTGTTCTCCATGCTGAGAAGGTGGTAGACCACGTCGAAACGCTTGCGACGTTCCGGATAGTCGACACCACCGATATCCATGAGCTGGGTGAAGCGGCACATCGGATCGTCGCGCAGGAACTTGAGCGTCGCCACGATCTGGTTGCAGGGCACAGTGATCGTCAACTCATTATAGACCACCTGTGCGGATGCGAGCTTGTCGCCGAGCTGGGCGGCGATGTGGTCCTGAAGCTCGGTCAGTTCCTCGAGAAGGGAGGCGGTGCTCTGCATGGAAGGCGTTTCCTGCCGGGTTGCGAAGATCGTCGAGCTCTTCAACCGGGCACTGCGCGGCCTGTCAATCCGATCACACGCCGCATCGAGCCCTGCTGAGCGTAGCCGGGTTTTCTGCTGCTCCCGGCCTTTTCAAACACCACCTTTGGTCTTATTGAAAAACGGCAATTCAAGAGAGGTGCCTTATGGTTTGGCTGACCGATGACGATCAGGCAGAACTCATCCGCCGCAACCGGGCGGGTTTTCCGATCCCCACCAGGGTGATCGGCAATGGCGAATACACCCCGCCCCCCATGACCGATGCCCAGCGGCGGCTTGAAGGCAGGCTGTCCACCGACGCCGATGAGCTATCGCGGGAAGCCGGAATGGACCGGCGGGGCTTTCTTCATTCCGGCCTTGGCATGTCCGCGGCCTTTCTCGGGCTCAACGCCGTCTATGGCACGGTCTTCGATGTCGCCCGCGCCGAAGCGGTGGACCCGGGTGCCCATGCCGAATGGCGCCGCCGGGTGCAGGACCAGTTCGTCTTCGACGGCCACCTTCACTTCGTCCACGATTCCTATGCGGTCCCCCAGATCGTCGGCCTGCGCTTCGCGGCGAAGCAGATCGGCGCCGAGGGGCTGCCCGACAGGCGCCCGACCCTCGAGGACCTGAAATTCGAGAACTTCGTCAAGGAGGTCTATTTCGACAGCGATACCGCCGTGGGGATCGTCAGTTCCGCAACCTCCGACCATCCCGAGCAGGTCTTCCTGACCAATGGGCAGATTGCCGAAAGTGTCAGCCGTTTCAACGATCTCGCCGGCAGCAGACGGCTCTACGGCCACGGCATCTTCGAGCCGGGGAAGGAAGGCTGGCTAGAGGCGATCGACGAGACGATCGAGCTTTACAAGCCGGTGAGCTGGAAGGGCTACACCATCGGCGACCCCCTCGGCCCGTCGGGATATGCATGGCGGATGGATGACGAGGACCTCGTCTACCCGGCCTACGAGCGCTTTCAGAAAGCAGGCATCAACACGGTCTGTGTCCACAAGGGCCTCTTGCCGCAGAGCTACGAGCAGCGCCTGCCGGGGACCTGGCGGCATGCCATGGTCGACGATGTCGGCAAGGCAGCGAAGGACTGGCCGGGCCTCAACTTCGTCATCTACCACGCGGCCCTGAAGCCTGCGATCATGTTCGATGACGCAACCCTCGCCCGGTTCGAGGAGACCGGCGAGATCGACTGGGTCTCCGACCTCGCCCGCATCCGGGAGGAGTGGGGCGTCGACAATGTCTATGCCGATGTCGGGACCAGCTTCGGCTCCGCAGCGATCACCTATCCGCGGCTCGCGGCCGGCTTGATGGCAAGCCTGGTCCATGGCCTTGGCGAAGAGCGGGTTCTCTGGGGCACCGATGCGGTCTGGTACGGCTCCCCGCAGTGGCAGATCGAGGCCTTCAGGCGGATCGAGCTGCCTGAGGAGCTGCAGGAGAAGTTCGGCTGGCCTGCCCTCGGCGCAGCCGACGGCACACTCAAAAGCAGGATCCTCGGCGGCAACTCGGCAAAGCTTTACGGGCTGAGCGGCGAACAGCTCCTGCCCGCCTCGAAACGCGCGGACCGTCTGGCCCGGATCAGGGGAGAAGCGCCAACCGACAGCCGTTCGAACGCCTATTACGGCTTCATCCATAAGGGTGATGCGGGATGACCCTTCTGGTCAGCCCCATGCCCTTGCGCCGTCGGCCCCCCTTCCCTCTCATGGGGCTGGCGGCGCGCCTCGGTGCTTAGCGCTCGATGGTCCCCTCTCGACGGATCTTCTTCTGGAGCTGGAGGAGGCCATAGACCAGGGCTTCCGCGCAGGGTGGGCAGCCCGGCACGTAGACATCCACGGGCACGATACGGTCACAGCCGCGCACGACGGAATAGCTGTAGTGGTAGTACCCGCCGCCATTCGCGCAGGAACCCATGGAGAGGACGTAGCGCGGCTCGGGCATCTGGTCGTAGACCTTGCGCAGGGCCGGAGCCATCTTGTTGGTGAGCGTTCCCGCAACGATCATCAGGTCGGACTGGCGCGGTGAGGCGCGGGGCGCCATGCCGAACCGCTCCATGTCGTAGCGGGGCATCGAAGCCTGCATCATCTCGACCGCACAGCAGGCGAGACCGAAGGTCATCCACATCAGGGAGCCCGTGCGGGCCCAGTTGATGACGGCATCGGCGGGGGCGGTGAAATAGCCCTTGTCCGCAAGCTCTGCATTGACCTGACGGAAAAAGGGATCTTCCGCCTTGGGGTTGTAGCCCACCACATCGGCCCGGCCAGCGGTGCCGTAAGGCAGGTCGGACGGCCGGAGCGCGGTGGCTTCGGGCATCGCGGCCAGGGGGTTGTTGGTCGGCGGGGTGATGGTCTCGACGCGCGTGGCATCAGGCGCGGTCTTGACCTTCACTTTGATGTCGTCAGCCATGAGGAACCTCGTTGTTCGAAGGCCATGTGGGGAGCGGAAAGCAGGCTTTGATGCGGCTTACCGCCACTCCAGCGCACCCTTCTTCCACTCGTACAGAAAGCCGATGAAGAACACCGCCAGGAAGATGAACATCGACCAGAAGGCGAAGATCTGGAAATCCCGGTCGAGGCCGAGCTCGGGATTGAACAGGGTCACGGCCCAGGGGAACAGGAACGCCACGTCGAGATCGACGATGATGAACAGGATCGCGACGATGTAGAACTGCACGTCGAACTTCATCCGCGCATCCTCGAAGGGCTCGAACCCGCACTCATAGGTCGAGTTCTTCTGCAGGTCCGGATTGGACGGCGCAAAGGCGAGCGGGATCGCGAGGAACACCGCGCCTAGAACGATGGCGAGCCCCAGGAAGATGAGGATCGGAAGGTAATCGAGGAGGAAGCTGGATTCGGCCATAACGCGCCTTCTAGCGATGCCGCCGATTGGTGCAAGAACGAAGGCGCTGGATATGCTATAGGAAAGCCATGACGACCAGGACACGGCCCCGCGACCTTTTCACACCTGCCGAATGGGAACACCTGACAAGGCCAGTGACCTGGCAGGGTACGGCCCTCGTGCTTCACGCCTGGCTGGTGATCGGGCTCGCCATGGCGGCCGTCAGCCTGAGCGGGCATCACATTCTGGTTCTCATCCCGGCCGTGATCGTCATCGGCACGCGGCAACTGGGGCTCGCGATCCTGATGCATGAAGCAGCGCACGGGCTTCTGTCTCGTGATTCCCGATTGAACCAGTTCCTCGGGCAATGGCTCACGGCGGCGCCGGTGGGGGCGGATCTGAACGAATATCGCCCCTATCACCTCAGCCACCACCGCCATGTTCAGACCGACAAGGATCCCGACCTTCCCCTTTCAGCCCCCTTCCCGGTCTCGAAGGCCTCCTTGCGACGCAAGATCTTTCGCGACCTGACCGGGCAGACTTTCCTCAAACAGCGCGCCTTCGCCTTCAAGGCGGCGATGGATACGCGGCTTGCCGATGTTCCCGGCGCCAAGGTGGTGGCCAGCCGCTCCGGCCTTCGGCGCTTCCTTCTGACCAACATCTTCATGCTCGCCGTTCTGGCGCTGTCAGGGCACGCGCTTCTCTACCTGACATGTTGGCTGCTGCCGCTGGCGACCTGGAACCCGCTCGCCACCCGTATCCGCAACATCGCAGAGCATGCCTGCGTCGACAGCGATCATGCCAATCCGTTCAGCCAGGCGCGCACCACCGGCGCCAACCTGATCGAGCGGGCAGCCCTCGCGCCTTACTGGGTGAATTACCACGCCGAGCATCATGCCATGATGTATGTGCCCTGCTTCCGCCTGCCCAAGGCACACCGGATGCTGGAAGAGAAAGGCGCGCTTCAGGGCACGGCCGTCGAGCCGTCCTATGGCCGCGTGCTGCAGCGCGTCGTGACAGCAGCGGCGCCAGCCTAGGCCTCCGGGTCCCAGATCAGCTCAAGCCGTAATCCGTCAGGGTCAGGCAGGAAATAGGACCGCGCCGGGCCGAATTCCTGAACCTCAGGCAGGGTCATGCCCGCCGCTTCGACCCGAGCGGTCGCCTGCTTCAGCTCATCATGACTATCGAAGGCAAAAGCGAGATGGTTGAGGCCGGGCCCGCGCCTCAGATAGGCGCCGCCCTCCGCCTGCCGTAAATCCACGGCCAGGCCAAGCCCCTCGTGGGACCAGACCCATTCGCGGCTTCTTTCGAAGCCGATCGCTGGCAACAGCCGGTCGTAGTGAGAGACGCTGGCGGGAAGGTCCGAGGCCATGAGGAGCAGATGATCGAATTTCATCCGCTCAAGATGGGGTGAACAAGGCACGGGCGCTACCCGTGCCTTGTCGAAGCCTTACTGCTGGGCGTTGAAGTACCGGAAGAACTCGGAATCCGGCGACAGGATGATGGTCGTCTGACCGTCCTGCAGCGCCCGCTCATACGCGGTCAGCGACCTGTAGAAAGCGAAGAACTCCGGATCGCGGCTATAGGCGTCGGCAAAGGTCGCGTTGCGCTCCGCATCAGCCCGGCCGCGGATCCGCTGACCTTCTTCATTGGCGGTCGCAAGGATCTGGGTCGCCTGCTTGTTGGCACCGGCCCGGATTTCCCGCGCACGCCGCTCGCCATCGGCGCGGATGGCCTGGGCCTGCTTGTTGTAGTCCGATCGCATCCGGTCATAGACCCGCTGGGCGTTCTCCGGGGGGAAGTCCGCCTGACGGATTCGCACGTCGATGACTTCGACGCCGAGCTTGCGAACCTCTTCGGCCACCGATTGCTGGATCGAAGCCATCAGCTCGCCCCGGCGCTCGGTGATGATGTCGCGAATGTTCACCTCGCCGAGCACCTGACGGATGGCTTCGTTGAGGACCGCGCCGAGGCGGTCGTAGAAGCGGTCCCGCATGGCATCGCTATTGGCGGAGCCGCGGCTGAGGCGCTGGTAGTAGACCAGTTGGTTGGCAATCCGGTAACGCACGAAAGCGTCGACCAGCAGGCGTTCCTCGTTGGCGACGATCACCTCGACCGGGTTCGCATCGAAGAGAAGGTTCTTCGCATCGAACTCGACAACGTTCTGCCAGGGCAGCTTGGCGTGAAGACCCGCGTCCTCCGAAGCGATGATGTCCACCGGGTCACCGAACTGAAGCACCAGCGCCTGCTGGTCCTCGCGGACGGTGAAGAGGATGAGGCTTGCGGCGAAGGCCAGGATGGCCAGAACCGCGACGATGAAACCTAGACTACGGGTCATTGGCGGCCTCCGGGCTGTTCGCTTGGGTTGATCTGATCACGTATGTTGACCCGCGCCGGGGGCTGACGCTCGCGGCGGTCCTGCTGGGCATCCCGGGCGATCTCGTTGAGATTGAGATAGGGCATCGCACCGCCCGCATCTTCATCGATGACGACCTTGTTCATGTCGCTGAGGACCTGCTCCATGGTCTCGAGATACATGCGTTGGCGGGTCACGTCCGGCGCCTTGGTGTACTCTTCGAGGATCGACGTGAACCGCGATGCATCGCCTTTCGCCTCGGCGACAACCCGTGCCGCATAGGCCTCGGCCTCGAGAAGAACCTGCGCTGCCTCACCTTGAGCCCGCGGAACGGTCTGGTTCGCATAACCCTGTGCGACGTTCACCTGCTGCTCGGCATCGGAGGTCGCGTCGATCACGTCCCTTTGGGCGTCGATGACCGCTTCGGGCGGATCGGCCTGGCCAAAGTTGACCCGGATCACCTGAATGCCGCTGTTGTAGCTGTCGAGGGTCTCCTGAAGGATCTGCGCCGTCTGGTCGTTCACGATACTCCGGCCTCGGGAAATGATGGGGCCGAATTCGTTGGCGCCGACCACTTCGCGAAGCGCGGCTTCGGCAGCCGCGCGGACCGTCTCCTGCGGACGCTCGATGTTGAAGAGCACCTTCGCCGCATTCGGAAGCTCCCCTGATTCAGGGCTCCAGGTGGCGTCGCTCTTGATGCGATAGTTCACGTCGAGACTCACATCGACGATGTTGAGGTCCGAGGTGAGCATCGAGGTCTGGCTCGACCGGCCGCCAATCGTGGCCTGCTGGTCTTCTTCGACATCGACGATCTCGACATCCTGCACCGGCCAGGGAACATGCCAGTTCAGGCCAGGATCGCTGAGACCGGCAAAGTCACCGAAGGTGGTGACGACGCCGCGCTCGCCCGACTGGACCTGGTAGAGGCCCGAGAAGAGCCAGAGCCCGACGATACCGATCGCGACGAGGCCCAGTACAGGCCCGGAAGGAAGGCCCATCTGGCCGCCTCCCCCGCCCGTGCCGCCGCCACGCCCGCGGCCGAACCGCTCGCGCCCGCTCCGCAGGAGTTCCTCGAGGTCAGGTGTCCCCTGCCCCCGGCCGCCGCGCGGGCCACCGCCGTTTCCACCGCTTTGAGGCCGACCCCATGGGCCGGCATTGTTCGAACCGTTCGAAGGCTTGTCTGTCCAGGGCATTGATCCGCCAGTTTGTGGGGGCGAAGTCATCTCGCCCCATCGGAAAGTCGTGGTCTATAACGCCAGACGTATATGAGGCGTTGAAGAGACAGTGCAACGAGGCGTAGCGGTCGCACCATGTTTGGACGAATGAAAGACGCAGCACGGCTTGCCAAGGCCGAAAGCGCACTGATCAAGGAATTGGGCCGCCTCGGCCTCAACGGCAAACCCGTGCTGCGGCAAATGGACGGCAACATCACCGCCAGCATCATTCTCGAAGGCGGCGCCCCGGGCCAGGACCTGAGAAAGGCCGAGGAAACCCTGAAAGATGCGTCGGGGGTCTCCCGGGTTGTCCTGGTCGAGACCGAGCATGGCGGCGGCCCCACCCTGGCAGAAACGCCGCCGCGCCCGCCTAGCAGCGGTGGGCATGGCGACCCGCTTCACCTCGGCAAGGCGCCGGCCCGGCGCAGCGGCCCTTCGTACCCGAAAGGGGTCGGCGCGGTGATCGCCGTGACCTCCGGCAAAGGCGGCGTGGGCAAGAGCACGGTTGCTGCAGGCCTCGCGCTTTCCCTCTCCCGGCAGGGCAGGAAGGTCGGGCTTCTCGACCTCGACATCCACGGCCCCTCCCTCCCTGTCCTTTTTCCAGCCGAGGAAAGGCTTCGCTCGGAAAACGGCGCCATCCTGCCGATCGAACGTGAAGGCCTGCAGCTCGTTTCGATCGGTTACATGGTCGATGAACGAAAGGCGGTGGCCTGGCGTGGGCCGATGGTGATGAACGCCGCGCGGCAACTGATCGACGATACTGCCTGGGGTGATCTCGACGTCCTGATCGTGGATACGCCGCCCGGAACCGGGGATGCGCATATCTCGATGGTCCAGCGCCTGAAGATCGATGCGGCCATTCTCGTGGCGACGCCGAGTCCCCTCGCGGCAGCCGATGTCAGGCGCGGAGCTGCGCTTTTCGCCACCACCGGCACGAAACTCCTCGGGATCGTTGTCAACATGGACGCCGGTCCCCTGGGGAGCGGCCTGTCGCCCGAGCTTGTGAGCGATATCGGCGCGAGAGTTCTGGACACGGTGCCCTTCGGGGCGGAAGCGGCGAAGCTTCCGCTCACACGGCAGGACGGGATTGCCCTTCCGGGCACGCTTTCCGCCGCCGAAGCGCTGATCGGTGCGGAACCGCGTGACAGCTCAGATCCAACCCTCTAGGCACAAGGCGATGACTGATAGCACCGAACTTGATTACGCCTGGCTCACCCAGAACGCGATGCGCGGGGTGGTCCGGGAGGTGTTGGAGCTGACCCGCCAGCTCGGCGACCTGCCTGGCGAGCACCATTTCTATATCGAATTCGACACACGCTTCCGCGGCGTCGAACTCGCCGACCGTCTCCGCACGCAGTATCCCGAGCGGATGACCATCGTGCTGCAGCATCAGTTCGATGGCCTGTTCGTCGAGGAAGAGCGCTTCGGTGTCAGCCTGCAGTTCAAAGGTATTGCTGAAACCTTGGTCGTTCCTTTCGCAGCGATTACCCAGTTCGCGGATCCGTCGGCTAATTTCGCCCTCGAGTTTCAATCTTTGGACCTCGAAGAAGAGCTCCCCGAGGCCGCCGACGATGAGCCGGAAGATGATCCGACACCTCCGGACGGGGACAATTCCGGCGGCGGCGCGGACGTGGTGAGCCTCGACCGGTTCCGCCGCAAATAGCGGTCCTTCGGGCGAAAAACTACTGATCTGTGAGATGTTAACTCTTGCTGCGTGAATCAACGCAGGGCTAGACTCACCCATGCGTGTGGTGGGGGGCAGCCAAACATCCCGCCGTTAATCTTTATGAAAGTAAATCTTTGTTAGGCTGAACAAAAGCTTCACCGGCGCCGCTGTCCTGGCGGTGATGGCCTAACGAACGAGGAGGACGGGTTCATGCGGGTTCTGCTGATCGAGGATGATGGCGCCACCGCTCAGAGCATCGAGCTGATGCTCAAATCAGACGGGTTCAACTGCTACACCACCGATTTGGGTGAGGAAGGCGTCGATCTCGGCAAACTGTACGATTACGATATCATTCTGCTTGATCTGAACCTGCCGGACATGACCGGTTTCGACGTTCTCAAGCAGCTTCGCGTGGCCAAGGTCTCGACGCCGATCCTGATCCTCACGGGTCTCGGCGACACCGAGAACAAGGTGCGCGGCCTGGGCTTCGGTGCAGACGACTACATGACCAAGCCGTTCCACAAGGACGAGCTGGTTGCCCGTATCCACGCCATCGTCCGCCGCTCGAAAGGTCATTCCCAGTCGATCATCAACACCGGCGCTCTGGCGGTGAACCTCGATGCGAAAACCGTCGAAGTCGGTGGCCAGCGCGTGCATCTGACCGGCAAGGAATACCAGATGCTCGAGCTGCTTTCCCTGCGGAAGGGCACGACCCTGACCAAGGAAATGTTCCTCAACCACCTTTACGGCGGCATGGACGAGCCGGAGCTGAAGATCATCGACGTCTTCATCTGCAAGCTCCGCAAGAAGCTTTCTGCCGCCACCGATGGCGAGCACTACATCGAAACCGTCTGGGGCCGCGGCTATGTACTGCGCGACCCGGCCGAGGAGAAGGCAGCCTGAAAGGCTCCTCCCGCCGACGACCAAAAGA
The DNA here is from genome assembly GCA_964556115.1 of uncultured Caulobacterales bacterium. GTDB lineage: Bacteria > Pseudomonadota > Alphaproteobacteria > Caulobacterales > Parvularculaceae > Parvularcula. The sequence continues at coordinate 73,080 of CAZKVC010000002.1, read as the reverse complement.
AAACGGGCCCCGCAGGGCCCGTTTTTCGTTGCGGTCCTGGTTGCCCGATCAATTGCCGCTGAAGGCGTCGAGGTCGATGGGGTCGGTGTAGCCGAAGGCTGCGCGGACCCGCTGGCTCGGCAGGTAGTAGACACTGCCTTCCGCATCGGGATCGTCGAGCGCTTCTGCGGGGCTGACATCGGACGGTGAGCCGATGAAGAGGCCCCTGTCGCCAGAGGTCTCGTCGCTGACAGCGGCAGCCGAGACCAGCGGGCGGTCGTAACCGCCGCCGTCACGATTGACCCTGAAGTAGCTACCGACCGGAAGGCTTTCGATGTCTTGCGTGCCGGTCGGCGCTGCGAGGCTCCCGCCCTCGATGACATAGGCATCGCCATCGGTCCCGATGAAGAGATCAGACCGACCATCGCCATCGACATCCGGCAGGATCTCGAAATCCACCATTCTCCCGGCGGCATTGGATGCGGGGCTGAGAATAAGGGCGTCAAAGTCGGCAAGATCGCCGTTGAAGCTCTGGGTGGAGCGCCTGTAGGTCGATCCCTTGAGGATGTAGACCGAGCGTTCCGCGTCGGAGTCGGACGAGGCAGCTGCGACGAAGACGATCTCCGGCGCATCAGCGTCCGTCAGGTCAGCCAGCGCAATCTTGCGCACCTGGATCGTACCGAGATCATTGATACCGAAGCTCCGGAACTCGCCATCGGCCAGGGTGATCGCCGAGCCCGAAGCCTTTGTAATCGCCCGACCGGAGATCAGGACGACGCCGCCGCCCTGCTGGAAGGTGACGATGTCGGCGCCGCCATTGCCGAAGATGTCGGGACCGATGCCGACGATGTCATTGTCGGTCTGGATCGCGCGAACATTGGGCGGGCCATCATTGCTGTCGAGGAAATCGGTCCCGCTGTTCGGGAAGACGATCGCGCCGGGATAGACGATCAGGCTGTTCGCAGCCTTGACGATGTATTCATCGCGGCCGTCATTGTCGAAATCCGCCCCGAAACTGACGCGCTGGGCGTTGTAATCCGCTGCGTCGCGGGTGCTGATATAGCGTCCGGCAACCCGCGCGCGGTTCAGCTCGCGGTTGAAGCTCTGCACGCCGAAATCATCACTGACAAAGCCGGCAATCATCCTGTCCTCGTTGGCACCCTTTCCGGGGTCGCTGTTCGCGTAGTTCAGCGCGAGGATATCGCTGGCATTGTTGGTGTCGTTCTGAAGGTAGATGAAGGACGGGTCGGTACGCAGCGCGAGGCTGGCATCGGTGGCGAAGGTCTCGATAAAGGTCAGGCCGGCGGTACGGTCGACATTGTCGATATCGATGGTGGCTTCGCTGTCGCTGCGCAGGGTCGGCACCCGGACGAGAGCACCTTTCACGCCGCTATTGCTGTAGCTTCGAAGGCCAATGCCGACGAAATCCTCGCCGCTGACCGAGCTGTCGAGGTCGCCGAAATTCGGCACGGCGGTCAAAGACAGGCCCCATTGGTCACCTGGAACGCTGCCCTCGAGCTTGACGATGGCATCGCCGTCGACATTGCGCACGGTGAGAAGGAGAAGGCCGCCTTCGGTCAGGTTCGAGCCGCTTTCGGTCACCTCGTAGATGACGCGGTAGACGTTGTCCTGATCCGCATCGACCGGGGCCTCGAAATCGAAAGGTTGGGTCGCGGCAATGACGCCGCTGGAGTTGATGGTGAAAAGCCCCGAGTCCGGACCGGACAGCGCATAGCTTAGGCTCCCGCCCTGCTGCGCGGTTGCGGAGATCGCCACCGTCGGCTGCTCGTTCTCGTCGACCGTACGAAGGGTCTCGGCAGCCACGCTGGGCGGCGGGTTGCCGGATGTGGGAGGCGGGCTGCCGGGCCCCGGTTGCGGGGGTGTGCCGCCGCCTCCGCCACCGCCACCTCCGCCGCAAGCAGTCAAGAGAGCAATGGCGCTCAAACCGAGCGCGAGACGAACACAACTACGCATAGGAAAAAACCCTTCCATTCCCCGCAAGGGAACCTGGGGCGAACCCTACCCGAAGGCAATGTAAGAGCTCGCTGCTCGCGAGGTGGTGAACTTCGTCAGGTCTGTTTGTCGACCTGGTGGTACTCGAGTTCCACCGGCGTGGCCCGCCCGAAAATCGAAACGGAGACCTTCAAGCGGGCATTCTCGGCATCCACGTCTTCCACCACGCCCGAAAAGGTCGCGAAGGGTCCGTCGATGACTTTCACCATCTCGCCGACGTCGTAGAGGACGGTCGGGGTCGCGGGCTTGGTCTCCGCCTCTTCGATCTGGCCGAGGATCCGGTCGACTTCCTTCTGGCTCACCGGCAGGGGTTTCTTCCCCGAACCGAGGAAGCCCGTGACCTTCGGGGTCTCGTTGACCACGTGGAAGGTTGCGTCGTTGAGGACCATCTTCACCAGCACATAGCCGGGGAAGGAGCGCTCCTCGACCTCGACATTGCGGCCGCGGACAGGCTTCACCTTCTTTTCGGTGGGGACGAGGATCTCTTCGATCAGCCCGTCGACGCCCTTCTCCTTGGCCACGCGCATAATGTCATCGCCGACCTTTTTCTCGAAGTTCGAATAAGCGTGGACGATGTACCACTTCGCTTCGGACATGGGCTTTCCTTAGAACAGGTTGAGCGACAGGATCCGCGGCACAACAAAGCGCAGGACCTGGTCGACGGAGAAGAAGAAGAGGGACATCACCGCCACCATGATCAGGACCATGATGGTCGACACCATGGTCTCGCCGCGGCTGGTCCAGGTGACCTTGAGAAGTTCGTTGCGGACCTGCTGAAAGAACTCGACCGGCCCCACGGACTTCTTCTTCGCCATACGCTTTTCGGCCCTGGCGGCCTTCGCATCGGCGGCATCGCCCGTGGGCTGCTCGAGAACGCCCGGCTCAAGGCGGGCCTGGGCGCCCGTACTCGCGGTGCGGTTCGACTTGGGCTTGCGGCGGTTTTTCGACTTCGGCATCAGTTCCGCTTTCGGTTTGCACCGGCAGCCGACCGCGTCCCCCCGTCGGGGTCTGGAACGCTTGGCAATGCCGGGAAGGCGCCTGAGCTACGCTTTCCCCCGCTGAAGTCAAGACGACGGGCGGCGATTTCCGCTCCCTCAACGGCCTATATAGCGGGCCTCGCGGTAGGCCCTCTTGGTGTCCCTTCCGATCCGCAAGGAACGCGAGAGAATGAAAAGGGTGAGGAGCACTACGGTCACCAGGAGGATAATCGTGGCGAGCGACGGCTCGTCCTCGGAATGGACTGCCGCAGGTGGTCCCTGCCCCGCCTCGGTCTCCGTCCCAGTCGTGGCCTCCGGCAGGATATCAATGAGGCCGACTTCATCCGCGCCCGCGACCGCTGCCGCGCCGCCTGTCGCCGCCGCAGCGCCTGCGACCTTGCCGGCATCGGCGGGCTCGCGGATGCCTTTCTCCTTGAGCTTCCGGGCGCTCGTTTTGGGGCGCGGCGGCGAAGGGTCGGGTTTCATCCGCAGAACCGCTCGCTCGACGGCGGCCTGGGTCTCAAGATCGGCGATGCCCGTGGGCGGAAGGTCGTTCACCGCCTGGAACGCGATGACGGCGCAGTAGGTCATGGCGCCGAAGTCCCCGTCGATCGGTCCGGCAAGAAAACCGAGAGTCCGCAGGCTCGCCTGAAGATCAGCTATGGGCGTTCCCGGCAGACCGCGGTCATGCATCTCGGCCCGAAGTGTCCCCGCCTCGCCTGCCTCTCCATCGGCTTCGGGAAAGACGGACTGGCCCGCGAGCGCTTCGCGGAAGGCTTTCGTCAGGCGTCGCCTCTCGTCGAGATGGTTGGTCCCGCCATTGATTCGCGACGTGACTTTGCAGATGTCGTCCTGGTCGGCGTAGTAGAAGATGCCGCGGTCGCGGAAATAGGCCGCGGCAGAGCGGACTGCGATCAGCGGGTCACGGGCGAGAAGATCGGGATTGCCGACAAGATCGACTTGGAGCCGCTCGGACATCCTCTCATAGTTCTCGCGCCCGGTGAGCTGGATGATGCCCCTTCCGCGAAAACGGTAGCCATCCCCGCTTTCCTCCGGCCCGTTGCCCATATCATTCGCATAAAGACGGCTGGCGATGGCGTCCTCACCACGCTTTTTGTAGGAAAGGAAGAGGTCGAGGTCGCCGTGGAAGCGGTTGCGCAGCCGATTGAAGACACGGCTCGGGTTCTCGAAATTTCTTCTCGTATAGCCAAAGCTTTCTTCCCAGTGGTTGAAGTGGCCGCTTTCATGGGCGCATTGACCGAGGAAGTGACTAAGGCGCCGGACGGTCGAGAGGCCCTCGCTGTAGAGCCAGTCGGCATCGTCATTGAGGGCGGCGGCAATGGCCCGGGCGCCGTTCCTGGGACGACCGAGGACAGTGCGGAACACTTCCTCAAACGCCGTCGCTTCGAGCGCGTTCCTGTCGACTATCCGCATCGCCCGCCCCTTGGGTTAACCTATGATTAACCATAGAGGCGGGCCTGGCCAAGCGCTTTAGGCGGTTAGCGGCCGCGAAGCCTCCCGAGCATGAAGCCGATACTGCCAGCCGCCAGTGCGCCCGCGCCTGCGATCGCCAGTCGGGCAAGGTCCCCGTCGACGATGGCCGCCTCGTCCTTGGCCTGGTCATCATAGGCGCCATGAGCCGCGGCCGGACCGTCGGCCGGGGCGAGATGGTAGCCCTCGCCGGTGTTCGCATCGGTCGTTTCCTGGTCCGAGGACTGGTCGTCCCAGCCGCTGCTGGCGAGCTGCCGGTCCAACAGGCGGGGCATGGTCTGGCTGCCGAACCAGACCGCCAGTGCGGGAAGGCCGACGAAGAGCTCGCGCGTTCCGCTTTCGGCGGCACGGACGATCGCCTTCGCCACGGTCTCCGGCTGATAGATCGGCGGCATGGGCTGAGGGCGGTTCGAAAGGCTTGTTTCCGCCCAGCCGAACTGCGGCGTGTTGATGCCCGAGGGATGGACCATCGAGACAGTGATGTCCGACCCCTCGTGGATCAGCTCGGTACGGAGGCTTTCGCTCATCGCTTTGACGGCGTGCTTGGCCGCGCAGTAGGCGGATTGAAGCGGCACGGCGCGGTAGGCGAGGCCCGAGCCCACATTGACGATCGCACCCTCGCCACGCGGCTTCATCAGGCGGTAGGCTGCCATCATGCCGTGGACCTGGCCAAGGTAGGTGGTCTCGGTCACGGCTCTGACGTCTTCGGGTGTCATCTTGGAGAAGGGTTTGATGACTGTGGTCATCGCATTGTTCACCCAGACGGTGACGGGCCCGAGTTCCCTTTCGGCCTTGCTCGCCGCCTCGGCCACCGCTTCAGCATCGCCCACGTCGCAGGAATAGGTCGCGACTTTTACGGGGAAGGCGGACAAACCCAGTTCGGTCTGTTCGAGGCGGTCCTCGTCGCGGGCGAGGATCGCGATGTTCATCCCCCTCGCAGCGAAGGCTCGGGCGGCGGCTTTGCCGATCCCGGCGCTGCCGCCGGTGATCACAACAGTTCCGGAAGTCAGGCGCATCGGTTCCTCTTGAGGTGACGTTTCCAATCATCTGAAACACGCGCCACAGAACATCGTGGCCCGCGCAAAGTAACGCACCCGGCCCAAAGCCAATGGCAACAACCTATTGAAAGAAAAGAATTCCCTAACGCGATGGACACGCTGGCGTGACCTAACGGCCCCGTGACTGGATTACACCGACCTAATTTTCCTCCCTCCCGTTCATGACTTGGCCGTCACGGCCAGACACCTTGAGGAGGAACGAGATATGCTACGTAAGCTACTGACGACATCCGCGATCGGCCTTGCCGCGCTTGGCACCGCCAGCGCCGCACAGGTTGCGGGTGGCCAGACCACCATCACCCTGACCGCGACAGAAAACTTCGGCCTGGACAGCTCGCCGCTCGGTGACGCACAGGAATTTTCCGATGCGATCGCCAACCAGCCGGTCTACACCCTGATGATCAACGGCGATGAGATCACCGCTGAGTTCGACGATATCGACGGCACCATCACCCATGGTGAAGATGACGGCATTCGTCTGTCGGCCGGCAGTGACTTCATCGAACTGACGGACCTGGTCATCGACTTCGACGACGATGTCGTGTTCGCTGACGTCTCAGCATCCAACGGCTTTTCGGGCGAAAGCGTCGGCGTCTTCGTCTTCAGCCTTCCCGATGAGCTTTTCGGTGACGACGTCTTCGCCAATGCCGACCTTCTGAGCGGCATCAACCTGTCGTTCAGTGAAGACGCCCTGAACCTCGTCACGGCCGTGTTCGGAGAATTCGACCTCAACGAGAACGTGCCCTTCGGCAACTTCCAGACCAACCCGTCGCCGGTGCCGGTCCCTGCCGCGGCGCTTCTCTTCGGTCCGGCAGCCGCAGGCATCTTCCTGCGTGGCCGCAAGCGCAAACAGCAAGCCTGACCGCTTACTGACGATCTCAGGAAGAACCCGGCTCGAGGCCGGGTTCTTTTTTGCCTACATGTTCGGGTAGTTCGGCCCGCCGCCTCCTTCGGGCGTGTGCCAGACGATGTTCTGCTTGGGATCCTTGATATCGCAGGTCTTGCAGTGAACGCAGTTCTGCGCATTGATCTGGAACTTCGTCGTGCCGCCCTCCTCGACATACTCATAGACCCCCGCCGGGCAGTAGCGCTGCGACGGTCCTGCATAGACCGGAAGGTTGACCTCGAGAGGCAGTGAAGCGTCCTTGAGGCGAAGGTGCGAAGGCTGATCTTCTTCGTGGTTGGTGAAACTGTAGCTGACATTGGTGAGCCGATCGAAGGTCAGCACACCGTCAGGCTTCGGATAGTCGATCGGCTTGTGCTTGGATGCCGGCTCGGTCGCCTCGGCGTCGGTCTTGCCGTGCTTCAGCGTTCCGAAGACGGAAAAACCGCGCAGAAGCGTGTTGGTCCACAGATCCATACCCGTCAGGCCGATCGCGCCAGCCAGCGTGCCGTATTTCGACCAGAGCGGCTTGGCGTTGCGGACCGAATGAAGCTCCTTCTTGACCCAGCTTTCATCGTAGCGGGCCTGGTAGCCGACGAGCTCATCGCCCGCGCGCCCATCGCCGACAGCGTCGTAGACCGCTTCGGCAGCCATCATGCCCGTCTTCATGGCGTTATGGTTGCCCTTGATACGGGGCACGTTCACGAAGCCCGCGGCGCAGCCGATCAGCGCACCGCCGGGAAAGATCAGTTTGGGAACGGACTGATACCCGCCCTCAGTGATCGCCCGCGCACCGTAAGCGACCCGCTCGCCGCCTTCGAGGAAGGGGCGGATCTCTTCATGGGTCTTGAAGCGCTGGAACTCCTGATACGGAGAGATGAAGGGGTTCTTGTAATTCAGGTGAACGACGAACCCGATCGAGACGTAGTTGTCGCCGAAATGGTACATCCACGAGCCGCCGCCGGTTGAGTTGTCGAGCGGCCAACCGAAGGTGTGCTGGACGAAGCCCTTCCTGAAATTCGCGTCCGGAACCTTCCAGAGCTCCTTGAGGCCGATGCCGTATTTCTGCGGCTCCTTGCCCCTGGCCAGATCGAACTCCTCGATCAGCTGCTTCGAGCACGACCCCCGGACGCCTTCGGCGAAGAGGACGTACTTGCCGCGCAGCTCCATGCCGGGCTCGTAGCTGTCCTTGTGCTCGCCCTCGCGGGAGATGCCGACCTCGCCCACGATCACCCCGGCGACGGAATTGTCCTCGCGCCGGACAGTGCGGGACGCGGCCATCATCGGATAGACCTCGACGCCCATCTCCTCGGCTTTCTCACCGAGCCAGCGGCAGACCATGGCCATGGAGACGGCGTAGCACCCGTGGTTCTTGACCATCTTCGGCAGCGCGAAATTGGGCAGCGGGGCCGAACCTGCCGGCCCGAGATAGAGGAAGCGCTCGTCCGTGACCGGGGTGTCGATCGGACAGCTCGTATCCTCGCGCCAATCCGGCAGCAATTCGTCCAGGCCTCTTGGGTCGAGAACCGCGCCGGAGAGGATATGGGCGCCGACCTCGGAACCCTTCTCCACCACCACGACCGAGATCTCGCGGCCTTTCTCGGCTTCGAGCTGCTTCAGGCGGATCGCGGCGGAAAGCCCTGCCGGGCCCGCGCCGACGATCACGACGTCGAATTCCATGCTTTCCCGTTCAACCGGGGTGTCGTCGTACATAATCGTTCCTAGAACTGCCGTTTCCCGCCTATATGGGGCGAAAACGTTTCGCGATCCATGCGTTCCGTGATCGCAGAAGCGGTTGCGGTTCCACGCCCCTGAAGGCAAGGACAAGGGGCATGACAAGCGGGCAGGACATGGCGGGCGCAGCGCTTCTTCGCTTCTACCTTGAAGCGGGGATCGATACGGCCGAAACGACCGAGCGGGGCGGGCTTTGGGCCTGGGACCCGGCACCGGTCGTTCCGCCCAAGCCCGAAGCCGCTCCGGCTCCGAGCAAGCCCAAGAGCCTCCTGCAGCCCGGTCAGCTCAGCCTCGATGAGGCGATCGCCGCTGCCGAAGATGCGGCGGCGCGGGCCTCCTCCCTCGATGAGCTTACCGAAACCATCCGGCAGTTCCCCCACTGCCCGCTCTCGCAGGGCGCGCGCGGGGCGGTGATCTACGACGGGGTTCTCGGCGCCGAAGTCCTGGTGATGGGCGAAGCGCCCGGGCGGGACGAAGACCGGCTTGGCAAGCCCTTTGTCGGGCGGTCGGGCCAGCTTCTCGACCGCATGCTCGCTGCCATCGGGCTGAGCCGCGAGCCTGCCGAAGACCAGCAGCCCGTCGCCATTTCGAACGCCGTCTTCTGGCGCCCGCCGAGCAACCGCAATCCATCCAAGGGCGAGATCGCGATCTGCCTTCCTTTCATGCGCCGCTTCATCACCTTGAGCGCGCCGAAGCTCCTGATCCTCACCGGCAACGTGCCGACCCAGGCGCTCTTTCCCGATGCCCCGGGCATCACAAGATCGCGTGGTCAGTTCCGCGAGCTGGACCTTGGGCATGGCGCTCCGATCCCCGCACTGCCGATCTTCCACCCCGCCTTTCTCCTGCGCCAGCCCGCGCAAAAGCGCTGGGCGTGGAAAGACCTGCTCCAAGCGCAATCAAAGCTTAACGAAACCCTGCCCTAACCTTGGCAAAGCCTTGCCGATCTTGCCTGGAGGTCCCGGCGTTGTCCCTTCGCGTTTTCATCGCAGCTCTCGCAGCTTCAGCGGCATCCGCCTTCGCTGCCGAACCCGACATCCTCACACCAGCGGACGAGAAGCGCTACCGCGACGTCTTCATGCTGCAGGAAGCCGGGAAGATGGCCGAGGCGGACAAGATCATCCCCTCGATCGAGAACAAGGTGCTGTTCGGCTACGTCCTCGAGCAGCGCTACATGCATCCGACTGCCTACCGGTCGAGCTATAGCGAGCTTTCGCGTTGGCTTTCCTCCTACTCGGACCATCCGATGGCCGGACCGGTCTACAGGCTCGCCGCCAAGAGGAAGCCTGCCGGGGCCTGGCCGCAGAAGCCTGTTTCGCGCCGCTGGCGCACCAGCACCGACGTCGAACTGAACCCGGCGCTGGAAGCCGATTACGACCGTCTCTCTTCCAGCGAGCAGCGCGAGATCGCCCGCATCGAGGGGCGCATCCGCTATCTTCTCGCCAAGGACAGGCCGACCCAGGCGCTCGCCTATCTCAACGATCCGCGCCAGTTCAATCGGCTGACGTCCCGCCAGACCGACCGCATTCGCGGATGGATCGCGGAGAGCTACTACGTCAACGGCAAGCTGCGCGAAGCCAGGAACCTTGCCGAGCTGGCCGCCAACCGATCGGGCTCGAGCGCGGTCATGGCCCAGTGGACCGCTGGCATCGTGGCCTGGCGTGAAGGCGACTACGCCAAGGCCTACCGCTACCACAGCGCCATGGCTGACGAGCCCTTCCAGGAAACCTCGCTTCGCGCGGCCGCTGCGTTCTGGGCCGCGCGTTCGGCCCTCGCCACCGGGCGCAGTGACGAGGCACTCCTCTATCTCGACATCGCCGCCGCTCACCCCCTGACCCTGTACGGCCAGCTCGCCCTCGGTCAGCTCGGCCGCGGCAGCGGTATCGACTGGTCCACCGTGAAGCTGAGCGAGGGTGACCTCGACCGTCTTCTCGACAAGAGCCCGCGCCTCATCCGTGCGGCGGCCCTCGCCGAAATCGGCCGGGACGAAGACGCCGCGCTTGAGATCCGGTGGGCCCACGGCGAACTCCCCGCAGCGGACGATGCGGCGCTTCTGGCCTTCGCGGCCGAGCTGGGCAGCGCATCGGCCCAGGTCACGATCGCCGAGGCCATGAACCTGCGCGAGACCACGGACCGCGCACTCTGGCCCGCGCTCTACCCGGTGCCGAAAGACCTCAAGCCGAATGGCGGCTTCACCATCGACGAAGCTGTGCTGTTCGGCCTGATCCGTCAGGAATCGAAGTTCATGACCGACGCGAAAAGCCGCGTTGGGGCCGCGGGCCTGATGCAGCTCATGCCGCGCACCGCGAGCTACATCGCGGGCGACCGCCGCCTGGCCCTGTCCCGCTACCGCGCTTCGGACCGGCTCTACGATCCGGGCTACAACATGCAGCTCGGGCAGTCCTATGTGACCATGCTGCTGACCGAGTATAACGGCGGCACGGGCGATCTTTTCGAGATGGCGCTCAGCTACAACTGGGGCCCCGGCAACTTCCGGCGCTGGAAGGCGCGGGCGGGCATTGAGGATCAGCTCCTCATGCTCGAAAGCGTTCCGAACAAGGAAGCCCGTCACTTCGTCGATGTGGTGATGACCAATATCTGGCTCTACCGCGACCGCCTCGGTGAGGACGCCCCGGCGCGCAATTCGGTCGCGGCTGGCCAGCGCCCGATCTACCAGAGCGTCAAGCGCTAAGCGTCGGTTCTGGCGGATTGCATCCCATCTGGAAGGCGCCTAGAGGCGTGCTTTCCGTCGGGGCGTAGCGCAGCCTGGTAGCGCATCTGCTTTGGGAGCAGAGGGTCGCAGGTTCGAATCCTGCCGCCCCGACCAACTTTCTCTTTTTTGGCGCTATCGCTCGCTCTCGGTCGCTATTTGAGCGCTGGGGGGTGGCGCTACCGCTCGCTGCTTGAGCGCGGGTCCTTGCGGGCAGCTCTCTCCTTCTGCACGGGGCGTCTTGCCTCTTGCGGGGCGCGGCGCCCGGGGGCAAAGGAGCGCCATGTACGCGCGCATCTATCGTCCCTCCCGCACCGCCATGCAGTCCGGCAAGGCCAAGTCGGAAGACTGGGTCCTCGAATTCGAGCAGAGCTACGCCAAGCGGCTCGACCCGTTGATGGGCTGGACCAGCTCGGTCGATACCCAGGCCGGCCAGGTCCTGCTGCATTTCGAGACCAAGGAACAGGCCGTGTCCTACGCCAAGGAGCACGGCATTCCCCATCAGGTGATCGAACCTGCAGGCAGCAAGCCTATCATCAAGGCCTATTCAGACAATTTCGCGTCCCGCCGCAGAATGCCCTGGACCCACTAGCTTCTTTCGCGCCCGGCCCTCTGCTAGGCGCGGAGACCACGGCCCCTTAGCTCAACTGGATAGAGCACCGGACTTCTAATCCGACGGTTGCAGGTTCGAGTCCTGCAGGGGTCGCCATTCAGCCCTGCTCCGCCTCGAAGACACCCTTCGCGATAGCGCGTGCCAGTGTGTCCGCCGCCGTGTTGCCGATCTCCATCATGGCCGGAAGCGATCTTTCCACCGGGTGCGTCGCCGTGCTGAGGGCGAAGACGATATCGCCGTCCGTCGGTCCGTGCGCTGGCCGGAGCGCCCGCGCGAGCCCATCCTGAGCCATCACCGCGACCCGCTTGAGAGCCGCCGCCGGAAGATCGGCATCAGTGGCGATGACGCAGAGCGTCGTGTTGCTGCGTCCCTGGCCTCCGCCGAGCTTGGTGTCGGTCGGCATGTCCGCGAAACTGCCTGCGCAAGGCGCGCCCCGGCCTCCGAACTCGCCATTGCATTCGTAAGGCGCAGCGAGAAAGCGCTTCGTGCCCTCCTCGTAAGGGGAGCCGAAGCTGTTCACCGCCGCAAGGGCGCCTACGACATAGCCGGACGGTGTCACCCAGGAAGCGCTGCCGAGCCCACCCGGATAGGCTCCGGCCTCGGCGCCGTAGCCTGCACCAACGCGGCCCGAAGCCGTCGGTATGGCCACACTATCAAGGGCCTTTTCAGCAAGCTTCGCATAGGGCGGCGCGGTACCCCAGTCCTTGTTCCCGCCATTGACGAGGTCGTAGAGAATGGCGGCGGGCACCACGGGAGTCTTCGGCACCCCTTCACGGTCGATGAGGCTGAACCCCCTGCCCCGCGCACCGAGAAGTCGACAGACTGTGTCAGCAGCTGAAAGCCCATAGACTGAACCGCCGGAAAGAACGAGCGCGTCGATGACATCGACAAGGGTATCGAGCCTCAGGGCATCGGTCTCACGCGTCCCCGGACCGCCGCCCCTGACATCGGCCACAGCCCGCACCGGGCTGTCCGGCAGGATGACGGTGACGCCGCTGCGCACCGCCTCGTCATGGGCCGAGCCGACCCTGATGCCCGACACATCGGTGATGCAGTTGTTCTTGCCCGTCGCCATTCCATGCCCCAAACCATGAACGTCGTTGACTGTCTGGGGCGCCGAGGATGCTAGGATCAAGACGCTGGTACATGCCGGCCCTGTTCGCGGCTTTGGGTCTTGCGGCCTGCGGTAGCGATACACCCGCAACCCCGGCGGTCGAGGCTGCTGCCGAACAGGCGCCGGAGCCCGGTCCCTGGATCATCGCGGCGGCCCATCCCCTCGCCACCAAGGCAGGTGCGAAGATCCTCGAAGGGGGCGGAAGCGCCGTCGATGCCGCGATCGCGGTTCAGGCCGTGCTCGGCCTTGTCGAGCCGCAGAGCTCAGGCCTCGGCGGCGGCGCGTTCATGCTCTTCTACGATGCATCGGCGGACGAACTGATCGCCTATGACGGTCGTGAGACCGCGCCCTTCTCGGCCCATGCGGAGATTTTCCTGAAGGATGATGGCACTGCCATGGGTTTTTACGAGGCCGTGACCTCCGGCTTTTCCGTAGGCGTCCCAGGCACGGTGGCCATGCTGGACATGGCGCACCGCAGGCACGGCAAGCTTGAATGGAGCGCGCTGTTCGAACCGGCGGAAGAACTGGCCCGGGAGGGTTTCCCCATGCCCCAGCGCCTGCATGACACTGCCGAGCGTTTCGCCCGTTTCCGCGAGGAACCTCAGGCTGCGGTCTATCTGCGTGAGGACGGCTCCCTCATCCCCATCGGCGGGGAGGTCCGCAACGAAGCCTATGCCGAGACCGTATCGACCATCGCGTCGCAGGGCGCCGCTGGGTTCTACGGCGGTGAGATCGCCGAGGCGATCGTCGCCCGGGTCAACGAAAAGACGGGCGAGCCGACCATCCTGATGGATGATTTCCTGGCCTATGAGCCGATCGTCCGTGAGCCCGTCTGTGCCGATGTCTATGAGCGGAAGGTCTGCTCCATGCCGCCCCCGAGTTCAGGCGGTGTCACCCTGCTGCAGATCCTGCGCATGATGGAAATGCGCGCGCCCGGCACGGCGACAGATGACGCGCTTCTCGCCTATCTCGAAGTTTCACGCCTCGCTTATGCCGACCGCGGACGTTTCCTTGGCGATCCGACGGCCATGGGTACCGAAGGGCTGGGCGCCGACGCCCTCGTCGAACGGCTGGTCTCGGACGATTACCTTTCAGAACGCAGTGAACTGATCGGCGGAAGCCCGCTTGACGTGGTGGAGCCCGGCGATCCTGACGGCGCGGCTCTTCGTGACGAACGGGCCGATGACAGCGCCTATGAAGTGCCCTCCACCACCCACTTTTCGATCAGGGACGGGGACGGTAATGTCGTTTCCATGACCGCCAGCGTCGAAATGCCGTTCGGCAGCCAGATGATGGCAGGCGGTATGGTTCTCAATAATCAGCTGACGGACTTTGCCCGCCTTCCCGAGATCGACGGCAGGCCGTCCGTCAACGCACCGGGGCCCGGCAAGCGGCCTATGAGTTCGATGACGCCAGTGATCATCTTCGGCGACGAGGGCAGCCCGATCGGTGCTATCGGCAGCCCGGGCGGCAGCGCCATCATCGGTTACGTCGCCCGGCCGCTGATCGATCATCTGGCCACGGGCGAAAAGCTGTCCGAGGCCATCCTGAAGGCTCATGTCGTGGTGCCGCGGGGATCGGTGATCGTCGAGAGCGGCGCCCCGGAGACTGAGGCTGCCCTGCGCGAGCTTGGCTATGAAGTGACCGCGCGCGAGCTGTCCTCGGGCCTTTACGGCTTCACCGTGCAAGGTGGCGAGATCGACCTGGTGGTCGATCCCCGCCGGGAAGGTTCGGCCCGGATGGGCACGCCCTAAAGATTTGCGAGGCGCTCTTTTGCAGCCTTCAGGGTCTTCACCTCTTCACCGAAGCTTTCCGCACGGCGCTTTTCTTCCTCGACTACTTCCGCCGGAGCCTTCGAGACGAAGCGCTCGTTGGAGAGCTTGCCTTCGGCCTTCCTGAGCTGGCCTTCGGCGGCAGCGATCTCCTTGTCGAGGCGAGCCAGTTCCGCCTGAAGGTCGATCACGTCGAGAACCGGGAGAGCGTAGGTCGTGCCCCCACTGACGATCTCGACAGCACCTTTTGGCGCTTCACTCTCGACACTGATGGTTTCGATCCGCGCAAGCCGCTTGATGGCAGCGTCCTGGCCGCGCAGCATTCTGCCCGCCTCCTCCGAAGGGTCGATCGCGGCGAGAGGCAGCTTCGCCGCCACCGGGACATTGAGCTCTGTCCGGGTGCTGCGGATCGAGGAGATGAGCTCGATGGTACGGGCCAGCTCCGAAGCGGCAGCATCGTCCGAAAACCCGGACGTCGGCCATGACAGCGCATCGAAACCGGCGCCCTCGCTACTCATGGCCGCGAAGATCTCACGGGTGACGAAAGGCATGAAAGGCTCGAGGCAGATGAGGATCGTCCGCAAGGTATCACCGAGGACCGCCCTGGTCTCCGCGACCGCTTCGGCCTCTCCTTCGTCGAGAACGGGTTTGCTCAACTCGAGATACCAGTCGCAATAAGTTCCCCATGCGAACTGGTAGACCGCAGCCGCCGCCTCGTCGAAGCGGTAGGCATCGAGCGCCCGCCCGACTTCCTGCGCCATCTTCGAGGCTTCGTGGCGGATCCAGCGGTTCAGCGGCAGCTTCAGGGAAGCAGGATCGGTCTCTTCATCGGCAATCGGAACATCGCGAAGCTGAAGGAAACGGGCAGCATTCCAGAGCTTGGTCCGGAAGTTCCTGTAGCCTTCGACCCGCTGCTTCGAAAGCGACAGATCCCGGCCCTGGGTGGCCTGGCTCGCCAGCGTGAAGCGAAGGGCATCCGCGCCGTACTCGTCCATGAACTCGATCGGGTCGACGACATTACCCTTGGACTTGGACATTTTCTGCCCGTTCTCGTCGCGAACGAGGGCGTGAATATAGACCGTATGGAACGGAACTTCCTTGCGGAAGTGAAGCGCCATCATCATCATCCGGGCGACCCAGAAAAAGATGATGTCGAAGGCGGTCGACAGGACGGCGGTGGGGTAGAACTCGGCAAGCTCCCTGGTGTCTTCGGGCCAGCCGAGGGTCGAGAACGGCCAGAGGGCCGACGAAAACCAGGTATCGAGAACATCCGAATCCTGAGTCAGGTCGACGGCCTCGCCATAATGCTCCGTCGCCAGACGATGTGCGCTTGCCTCGTCTTCGGCGCAGAAGGCCTCGCCGTCCGGCCCGTACCAGACGGGAATGCGGTGGCCCCACCAAAGCTGGCGCGAAATGCACCAAGGCTCGATATTGTCCATCCAGTTGAAATAGGTCTTCGACCAGTTTTCCGGCACGAACCGCGTCTTGCCGGACTTCACAGCCTCGATCGCCGGGCCCGCCAGGGTCTTGGCATCGACATACCACTGGTTCGTCAGCATGGGCTCGATCACCACGCCCGAGCGGTCACCAAAGGGCTGCATGATCGCCTTGTCGTCGATGCCGCGCAGGAGGCCGAGCGCCTCGATCTCTTCGACGACCTTCTTGCGCGCGTCGAACCGGTCCATCCCGCCGAAGCGTTCAGGAACCTGGTTCTGCGGCGTGGCGATAAGGCGGGCTTCGCTATCCATCAGCTCGATCAGCGGAATATCGTGACGCCGGGCAACCTCGAAGTCGTTGAAATCGTGGGCGCCGGTGATCTTCACCGCGCCCGTGCCAAGCTCGGGATCGGGATACTCGTCCGCGATGATGGGGATCAGGCGATCGGCGATCGGCAGGCGGACTTTCTTGCCAATGAGGTTCCTGTAGCGCTCGTCATCGGGATGCACGGCCACGGCGCCATCCCCAAGCATCGTCTCGGGGCGGGTGGTGGCGATGACGATCTCCGAGATGCCGTCCACCGGCCCATCGGCCAGCGGATAGGCGAAGTTCCACATCTTGCCCTGGACCTCGCGGTTTTCGACCTCGAGGTCGGAGATCGCGGTCTGGAACTTGGGGTCCCAGTTCACCAACCGCTTGTCGCGGTAAATGAGGCCGTCCTCGTAAAGATCGACAAAGACCTTGCGTACCGCGGCCGACAGCCCCTCGTCCATGGTGAAGCGCTCACGCGACCAATCAAGGGATGCGCCGAGCCGCCTGAGCTGGCCTTGGATCATGCCGCCGCTCTCGGCCTTCCATGCCCAGACCTTGTCGACGAAGGCGTCACGGCCGATCTCGCGCCGCGAGGGCTCGCCGCGTTCGGCCATCTGGCGCTCGACCACCATCTGGGTCGCGATCCCTGCGTGATCGACGCCGTATTGCCAGAGCACCTTGCGGCCCTGCCGCCGCTTGAAGCGGCAGAGGACGTCCTGCAGCGTGTTGTTGAGCGCGTGGCCCACATGAAGGCTGCCCGTCACATTCGGCGGCGGGATGACCATGCAGAAGGGCTCACCGGTGCCGGAGGGCTTGAAAAGGCCGGCCTCTTCCTGCTCGCGGTAGAGGCGGGGTTCGGCTTCGTTGTGGTCGAATGACTTGGGCAGATCTCGCATCAGCCCCGTCTAGCGCCTGCCGCGCCTTTTGCCACCTACCCTGGCGCACAAAGAAAAAGGGCGGCCGAAGCCGCCCTTTCCTGCTCGATGGTGCCTTGACTTAGAAGTCGTAGCGGACGCCGAAGCGGATCTGGTAGAGCGAAACGTCGCCTTCGCGAAGCTCCGGCGACCGGCCGCCCGCGAGATCGTCGGCATCGACGATGTTCGGGAACGGAACCCGGCGCTGAACGCCCCACTCATCGCTGATGAGGTTGGTCAGGTTGTCGACCAGGATGAAGGCCGAGGTCTTGTGGCCTTCAAGAACGCCCGGGAACTCCTGCTCGAGGCGCATGTCGACCTTGGCGAACCAGGAGCCGTCTTCTGCGTTCCGGTCACCCGGATTGTCGAGGACGAGCGCATCATCGATGAACGGATTGAACCCGAAGAAGCCCGCATCCTGCGTACCGATCGAGTACGGACGGCCAGAGTCGGCAAGGCCGACCAGCGACAGGCGCGTGGCGTAATCGCCGAAGAAGGCTTTCTCGTAACCGAAGCGGCCGACGAAGCGGTGTTCGGTGTTGTAGTTCGAGGTCGCCAGCTCTTCAGCCTGCGGGTTGAAGAACGCACGGTTCGTGTAGTTCGAGAACGCCACCGACGACGTCATCGGCTGGACGTCTTCGGCATCGTTCCATGCATAGCCCAGCGACCAGTCAATACCGTTGTCGTAGGACTTCGCAACCGCACCGGAGATGGTCAGCGAACGGTTGTTCTCGTCCTCGGCATTGGTGAGGACGAAGCTCGCCTCACGGACACTGTCGAAGCTCGGTGCGCCATTGGCGACCGTACCGCCGTCTTCTTCGAGGTCACCACGCAGGATGATCGCGGTGTCCTGGCTGAAGCTTGCAAGGAGATCGAGGTTGATCGTGTACTCGCCGCCCAGGAAGCCCGGAAGAGCGACTTCGGGAACGTAGGTCGCGCCAAGGTTGAACTTCCAGTCCGAAGGGATCTCGAAGTCCGGATCGAGATAGTTGATCTCGAAGTTGTCGCCGGTACCGCCTGCAACGGCGTTGGCGAGAGCTTCGGGCACGCACCAGCCCGGACCGGTCGGCACGCCGTCTTCACACTGAACGTAGTTCACCGCCGGGTCGAGCAGGCTCAGCTGCGTCGGGAAATCCGGGTTCCGCGGGGTGCCGTCGCGGTTGATGGCGCCCGAAGACAGACCGAAGCCCCGGCCACGCTGGCCGAACTGCAGCACATTGTTGGCCGAATAGGTGTTCGACAGCCAGACATTGGGGTTGCCGCCCGAGTAACGGCCGACGCCGCCGCGGACATTCAGGTTGTCCTGAGCTTCCCAGCTGAACGCCAGGCGCGGCTGGATGAGGCCTTCGCCATCGAGGTTCTGGGCATTGGTGAACCCGTACTCGCTGACGAAATCGCTGTTTTCAGCCGGCGTGTCTTCGGACGTGTAGAAGTCGTAGCGCAGGCCACCGATCAGCGTGAGGCCGGGCACGATATCCCACTCGTCCTGAAGGTACAGGGTGTTGTTGGCGTAGCCCCACTCAACCGCGGCATCCAGCGGGTTCAGCGACGGCGCGTTGTTGTATTCGACACGGTCGGCGAAGCCGGTGCGGAAATTGTCGATGCCGTCGAAACGGATCTCGGTATCCACATGCTGGACGAAGAGGTTGAAGATCTCGAACTGCTCACGCTCGAAGCCGAAGGTGAGGTTGTGCAGGCCGGCAGTGTAGAAACCCCGGGCTGCATACTGGAAGATCTCATAGTTCAGGTCGTTCGCCTGACGGCTGTCGTCGCCGCCGATGAAGACATTGACGTCGTCGGTCTCGATCCGGATCTCACCGAAATCGGTGCCGCCGATCGTTTCTTGGCGGTTGTCGACATCGACATAGCCGAAGCGAAGCTCGGTCGAGAAGTTCGGCGTCCAGTCCGAGAACAGCGTGCCGACATAGTTCTTGAGCTCGGTGCCGCGCTCATAGAGGTGCGGCTCGAATTCGAACTCGTTCAGGTCGCCATCCGACTGAACGGTGTTGAAGCCGTCGTTCCAACCATAGGTGAAGCTCGCGCGGTGGTTGTCCGCAATGTTCCAGTCGAGTTTGACCAGAAGCTTCTCGTCTTCGTTGTCGCGGGCCGTCGGGATACCGCCAACGTCGTACTGGTAGACGTCACGGGCGATCTGGGCGATCTGGTCCAGCTCAGCTTGGGTGATCTGGACTTCGTTGATTGCGCCCGAGCCGATCGGGCCCCGGGTGAAGGCGTTGACACCTTCGAGCTTTTCGTAGGCGACGGAGAAGAACAGCTTGTCCTCAATGATCGGACCGGCGACCTGTACGCCGTAACGGATCTCGTCGAATTCCGGCAGGTTGATGTCTTCGCCTTCGAGGCTGTCACCGGACAGGCTGTCATCGGTGTAGTCGAAGAACGCGGTGCCGGAGAAGCTGTTGGTACCCGACTTGGTGACGGCGTTGATGTTGCAAGCCGTGAAACCGCCGTACTGGACGTCGAAGGGCGCGAGCTCGACAGCGACCTGTTCGATGGCGTCGAACGGGAAGGGCTGGCGTTCCGTCGGGAACCCGTTCGAGTTCAGACCGAAGCCGTCATTCAGGCGAACACCGTCGAGGGTCAGCGAGTTGAAGCGCGGGTTCTGACCGGCGCACTGGACCGGATCGACGCCGCCTGCACCTTCATCGACAAAAACACGCGGGTCGAGACGGACGACGTCTTGCAGCGTCCGGTTGACGACGGGCACTTCGCGCAGATCGTTCAGGTTGAAGGTCGCGGCCGGACCGACGGCGACTTCGACACCTGCCGGACGGGTGGCGCGGACGATGATCTCGTCGCTGGCGCCGGCGCCCAGGGTGAAGTTGAGGTCCGAAGATTGGCCAACCGAGAGGATGAGGCCTTCCACCCGCTCGCCGTCATAGCCGGGAGAGGAGACTTCCACGTCGTATGCGCCGGTGACGCCCAGACCGCGGAAGGAGAAGAGACCCGCGGAGTTGGTCGTGGCCGAACGGCTGAAGCCGGTTTCGGTGTTGCGGATGGAGACCGTGGCGCCGGACAGCGGTGCACCAGACGAGGTGACGACGCTGCCGCGGATCGATGCGGTGATTTCCTGTGCGTAAGCAGGCGTCATTGACGCTGCGATGGCGAGGGCGGCTGCGCCGCCGGCCCAACGGTTGTCGAACATAGTATCTGTCCCCGGATGAAAAGGAAGGGTCTTCATTGACCCCGGGGCGCGACTAGGGACGGTGTGTGACGGTTTGCTCTGGGTTTTGTGTCAGTTCGGTGACAGGCTGAGATTCACGTCTTGGTGATGCGAGGAAGTCACAGTTCTTGACGGATCGTTTACATTCTCTCCGGCGCATCAATGCCCAGAAGGCCCAGAACCGTCTCAATTTGAGACAAAGTCAGCGCAACCAGGCCGAGCCGGCTGTCGCGGACTGCCCCTGATTCCTCATCCGCGATGCGGCAGCTCGCATAGAATTTCGAGAAGGCCTGGGCGACGCCGTAGGCATGCTCGCAGAGAAGATGCGGCATGCGTTTCTCGTAAGCGGCGCGGTGCGCATCCGCGAAGCCGAGAAGTGCCCGCGCGAGCTCGCCTTCGGCTTCCGCTTCGGGCAGGATGGGGTTGCCGAGCGCTTCGGAGAGACTGGTGCCCGCTTTGGCGAGGACCGAACGCATCCTGACGGTAGCGTAGAGAAGATAAGGCCCGGTCTTGCCTTCGAAGGCGACGAAACGGTCGAGGTCGAAGATGTAATCGGTGGTCCTCGGGTTCGAGAGGTCCGCGAATTTCAGTGCGGCGAGCCCCACCTTCACGGCAATCTCTTCGCGCTCCTCGCCAGACAGCCCCTCGCCCACGCCGCTCTCACGGACGCGCTCGAGAGCTTTCTCGCGCACCATGGCGAGAAGATCGGCGAGACGCAGGACGCCGCCTTCGCGGGTCTTGAAGGGGCGCCCGTCCTTGCCGTTCATCGTACCGAAGCCCGCATGCTCCATGCGGTCCTCGCCGAAGAGGCCGAGCTTCTCGGCCGCGCGGAAGACCTGGACGAAATGCTCCGACTGGCGCTTGTCGACCACATAGATGCAGCGGTCGAAGCCGTCATTGCGGCGCTCGACGAGGGTGGCGAGGTCGGTGGAGCCATAGCCCACCGAGCCGTTCGACTTGATGACCAGAAGCGGCGGGATGTCCTTCTTGTCGCTGTCACGGGCAACCCGGACGATCTGCGCGCCCTCGCTCTCTTCCAACAGGTTCTTCGCGCGAAGATCGCCCACCATCGGTTCGATCAGGTCGTGGACCGAAGCCTCGCCGCGCCAGAGTTCGAAATCGACGCCGAGAGAGCCGTAGTCATGCTCGAGGGCGTCCTGGCTGACCTTGACGAAATGCTGCCACAGGGCGCGGTAACCGGGATGGCCGGACTGAAGGGCGGCCGTCGCCTCCTGCGCCTCGGCCATGCGGCCTGGGTCTTCCTTGCATGCGGCTGACGCCGCGGGGTAGATCTCGGCCAGCTCGGCCACGGTCACCGGGCTTTCCGCGGGAAAGCCCTCTGTCTTGCCGTCTTCGAAATAGGGAAGTTCGGGCGTACGCCGGCGGATCTCGGCGATGAGCTGGCCCATCTGAAGACCCCAGTCGCCGAGGTGGATATCGCCCACCGCATCATCCCCCGCGCCGCGCATGATCATCTTCAGGCTCTGCCCGATGATTGCCGCCCGCAGGTGCCCGACGTGAAGCGGTTTGGCGACGTTCGGGCCGCCATAGTCGAGGATGACCTTCTCGGGCCGCTCGCTCTTCCACAGGCCAAAGCCCTCGGCCGCTTTCAGCGCGCCGATCATCTCCTCGACCAGCGAAGCGGAGGGGGTCAGGTTCAAAAAGCCCGGCCCGGCGAGGGTGACCTCGGCCAGCTCCTCCCGGTCTTCGAGAGCGGCCTTCACCCCTTCGGCCAGCGCGCGCGGATTGGTCTTCGCAGCCTTGGCTGCCGCGAGGGCGCCATTGCACTGGAACGGCGCAAGGTCGGGCCGGTCGGACGCCCGCACCTGGCCGAAGGACGAATCAAGGCCCTGCCCCGCGAAGGCTTCTCCCACGACGCGGCTGAGACGATCGGTGAGGGACAGCATCAGGCCTCCGGGAATTTCAGGCTCTTGCCGGAGCGGTTGAAGAGCACCTGCTCGCGCTCGAGGGCGAAACCGACGGCGATCTCGAAGTTCACGCCCGAAATCCCCTCACCTGCGCGGGGAATGACGATCTCGTCGATGTTCTGCGTGATCCGCACCACATCCTGCCCCGCCTTGAAGCGGACAGGGATCTCGAAGGTTTCCTTGGCGATGACGTCGCGGTCCGTCCTCGTCACGGCGACGAAGTACCGGACGGTTGTCTCACCGGCATCGGCGGCGGGCCCGCGCCCTATATCGAAGACGAAGTCGAGCTCGGCCCTGATCGGCCGGTCGTCGAAATAGCGGCAATTCGTCGTCAGATCCACGAATTCACCAGAGAACGCCACATCATCGAGGGTCTCCTCGTCACCGCCGAAGGTGATGAACCGGGCCGCATCGTTCAGTACGAAGGCGTTTGGGCAAGGTGCCGGGTTGGCTTCGAATCGTCCCGAGCGTTCGGGAAGCCCACTGCATGCACCAGTGAGCGTCAGGATCATCAGGGACGGAACAGCAAAACGCATGGGCTCGAAAGCTCCCGATCATTGGTCTGGACGAAAGGCGGTGGCCCGCCCAAATCAAATCCTATAGGGGAGGCTTGATCCCTCGGACACCCTTGGAAGGTCAACATGTCCAAAGAAAACAGCCTTACCTTGCGGATGGCAGCACCGCGGGGTTTCTGCGCCGGTGTCGAGCGCGCCATCGAGATGGTCGAGCGCGCGATCGAGCGCTACGGCGTGCCGGTCTATGTGCGCCATGAGATCGTCCACAACGAGACGGTGGTGGCCCGCCTGCGCGATCTCGGCGCTGTCTTCGTCGATGAACTGGAGGACGTGCCGGATGATCGTCCGGTCCTCTTTTCCGCGCACGGCGTGCCGAAATCGGTCCCGGCGGAGGCCGAGAAGCGGAAGCTTCTCTATCTCGACGCTACCTGCCCCCTCGTCAGCAAGGTCCATATCGAGACCGAGCGGCATCACCGCAACGGCGCCCATGTGCTCCTGATCGGCCATGCCGGCCATCCCGAGGTCGAAGGCACGCTGGGCCAGCTTCCCGGTGAAGCGATGACGCTGATCGAGACGGCCGAGGACGCTGAACGCTTCGAGCCCAGGGACGATTCACCCCTGGCCTATGTCACCCAGACCACCCTCTCGGTCGATGACACGGTGGGCATCGTCGAGGTGCTGAAGCGCCGCTTCCCCGAGATCTGGGTGCCGCACAAGGACGATATCTGTTACGCGACGACCAATCGTCAGCAGGCTGTCAAGGTCATCGCCGAGGAGGCGGATCTCCTTCTCGTCGTCGGTTCGCCCACCAGCTCGAACTCCCAGCGCCTGGTCGAAGTCGGCCAGAAAGCGGGCTGCCCGGTGGCGCAACTGATCGAGGACGTGAACGCAATCGACTGGGCCATGGTCGACCGCCTCGCCCCGCGCATCGTCGCGCTGACCGCTGGCGCCTCCGCCCCGGAGAGCGCGGTTCAGGGCGTCGTTCAGGGTTTCCGCGACCGCTACGACGTGACCCTCGATGAGGTCGAGACCACGCGCGAGGATGTCGAGTTCAAGCTGCCCCGCGAACTCGTCTGAGCGAAAAGCTCCGTGGCCGTCTTTACCGAAGTGAACCAAGCCGAGGCGGCGGCGTTTCTCGCCGCATACGGCTTCGGCGCGCCGGATGCGATGACCGGCATTCCTCAGGGCACGGAAAATACCAATTACAAGCTCCTGGTCGGCGGCAGGCGCTTCATCCTGACCCTTTATGAAGCGCGGGTCGAGAAGAGCGACCTGCCCTATTTCCTCGGCCTGATGGAGCGCCTTGCCGACGCCGGGCTTCCCGTGGCCAGGCCGCTGCGATCAAAGGACGGCTCTACCCTCGGCGAGATCGGCGGCAAGCCTGCCGCCCTCATCGAGTTCCTGCGGGGCAAACCCGAGATGAGCCCCTCGCCGGAAGATGCAAGGCGCGCGGGCGCAGCGCTCGCGCAGCTTCACCGCGCTGCCGAACCTCTCGATCTTCACCGGCCGAACAACATGGGTCCCGCTTCCTGGCATGACATGACCGATGCGGCGGGGGACAAGCTCGATGGGTTCGCGGATGGACTGCACGGCGAGGTCGCGCGCACCCTTTCCCTCCTCGATCGGCAGTGGCCGGACGACCTTCCCATGGGGCCGATCCACGCCGATCTTTTTCCCGACAACCTTCTCCTCGACCACGGTGAGGTTTCGGGCATCATCGATTTCTATTTTGCGTGCACGGATTTCTTTGCCTACGACCTGGCGGTGGCAATGAATGCCTACACGCCGGAAACCGGCTTGGAAGTCGAAAACGCCAATGCCGAAGCTCTCCTTGAAGGCTATGAAAGCGTGCGCCCTCTCACAGGGGCGGAGCGGGAGAAGCTCCCGGTTCTTCTTTGCGGCAGCGCGCTGCGCTTTTTCCTGACCCGGGCGGTGGACCAGATCTTCGCCCAGGCGGGCGCGCTCTATGTGCCTAAAGACCCTTTGCCCTGGCTGCGACTCCTACGCTACCACCGGGCAAGGATCGAAGGATGATGATAATGGAAGCGTATACGGATGGTGCGTGCTCGGGCAATCCGGGCCCCGGGGGCTGGGGCGTCCTGCTGCTGGGGGACGACGGCCGCCACGAGCTCAAGGGCGGCGAAGCTGCGACGACGAACAACCGGATGGAATTGATGGCGGCCATCATGGCCCTCGAAGCGCTTCCCAAGGGGGCGGCGCTGAAGATCACCACCGACAGCCAATACGTGAAGAACGGCATCGAAAGCTGGATGGCGGGCTGGAAACGCAATGGCTGGAAGACCGCTTCCAAGAAACCTGTCAAGAACCAGGACCTCTGGGAACGTCTCGACGAGGCCGCGGGCAGCCGCAGCGTAAGGTGGGCGTGGGTCAAGGGCCATGCTGGCCATGAAGGCAACGAAGAGGCCGACCGGCTGGCGAGGGAAGGCATGGCGCCCTTTCTTCGCTGAGCCGCCAGTTTGACCTGCGCTCGAAAGGGTTTAACCTTTTGCCTTCTTGCTGGGAGAACCCTGATGCGTAGCCTCGTTGCCGGCCTTGCCGTGCTGATCCTCACCGCCTGCGCGACCGAGCGCACAGGCCCCGAAGCGGCGGGACGCTTCGACAATTTCGAAGCGGTGAGAACGTCGGATTTCCGCAACTACGAAGAGGTCCAGCTCCTCCGCCCGATCGCTGGTGAGGACATCACCGCAAGGATCGACTACCGCCCTGTGGGAAACCGCGTGGTACGGGAGCGCCCGCTGGGCGAACGGGACGTGACCGGACAGCTTGAGCGTCTTGACCGCGCCTTGCGCGAGACACTTGTCGATCATGTCCAGCTCATCGCGCAGGACGGGCCCGGTGTCCTGACGATCAAGCCTGTGCTGACGGATCTCGACGCAAACCGTCCGCTGATGATCGAGCTTGCCCAGAACCCCGGGCTGAGTGCCCAGTCCATCGCACTCGGTGCGGCAGCAGTCCGCTACGAACTTTACGAGGACGGTGTGCTCCTCGCGGTGGTCGAGGACGAGGACAATGAGCGAAGCTTCGTTGGCCGCGTCCCGGTGGTCGGCCAGTGGGAGACCGCCACACGCTTCTACCGTCAGACTGCCGACCGCCTGGCCGCCCTCCTGCAGGGCTGATCTTCAGGGAAGACCGATCAGTTTATGGGTCTGGAGTGACAGCCTCCATCTGGGGTGCTGTCGGCAATACTCCGCAGTCAGCCCGATATTCCGCGCCTGGTCGGGGCCGTCCATCGGCTGCAGGAAGAAGTGCTCGAAGGCGAGATCTTCGAAGCGCTCCGGCCCCGCTTCATCCTGTGGATAGACAAGTTTGAGCTCGTTGCCTGAACGCTGGACCACCTCCGCATCGGCTTTGGGGCTGACGCAGATCCAGTCGATTCCCTCGGGCGCGTCGATCGTGCCGTTGGTTTCCACACCGATCTCGAAGCCGCGGGCATGAAAGGCGTCGATCAACGCGCGGTCGAGTTGGAGGAGCGGCTCGCCTCCCGTGCAGATGACATAGGGCACCCCGCCCCCCGGCCAGAAGCTTTCGACATGGCTGGCGACATCTTCCGCGCCCGCGAAACGCCCGCCGCCCGGCCCGTCCGTGCCGACGAAATCGGTATCGCAGAAGCGGCAGACCGCCCGCGCCCGGTCGGCTTCGCGGCCTGACCACAGGTTGCATCCGGCAAAGCGCAGGAACACCGCCGCACGGCCGGTCTGCGCCCCTTCACCCTGCAGGGTCAGGTAGGTTTCCTTGACAGCGTAGCTCACAAGCTTTCCTCGCGGTACTGACGATACCCCTCGGCCCGAAGCTCGCAGGCCGGGCAGGAGCCGCAGCCATAGCCCCACTCGTGCCGTGTCTCGCGCTTGCCGAGATAGCAGGTGTGGCTCTCCTCGATGATGAGATCGACGAGCGTGCTCCCGCCGAGCCGTTCCGCCAGCTTCCAGCTCTCCGCCTTGGTCAGCTGCATCAGCGGCGTCGCGATCGTCAGAGGATGATCCATCCCGAGCGCGAGCGCTTTCTCCTGCGCGTCGATCGCTTCGCGGCGGCAGTCCGGGTAGCCCGAATAATCGGTTTCGCACATCCCGCCGACAAGGGTGTCCTGCTCGCGCCGGTAGGCGAGCGCGCCCGCCGCGACGAGAAAAGCAAGGTTGCGGCCGGGAACGAAAGTATTGGGAAGCCCTCGCTCTCCGAGCTCGATCTCCATCTCCTCCGTCATCGCCGTGGCGCCAAGCGCGCTCAGGAACCCAAGATCGACGAGATGGTCCGGGCCCAGCTTCGGCGCCCAGAGGGCAAAGCGCTCGGCGATGCGCTCGCGAAGGACCTGCCGCTGGCGAAGTTCGACGTCGTGCCTTTGCCCATAAGTGAAGCCGATGGTCTCGACCTCCCCAAAGGCATCGAGCGCCCAGGCCAGACAGGTGGCCGAGTCCTGCCCACCGGAAAAGAGAACCAGAGCACGCCCGGTCATGACCGCACCTCACCTGCGAGGCATTTGATGCAACAAAAGCGTGCTGGCGTTAAGTGGTTCTTTACCATTTTCGACCTAAGGTTGTAGGTGTTCGGGGACGATCCTTCCCTCACCAAAACGGCTGCCATGATGCTCTCTCCCCTGGCGGCCGGTCGATCCCGAACATTTGGCGGGCGCCCCGATTTGTCCGGGTTGCCCTGCCCCTTTTCTGGGCGCCCGCTTTTTTTCTTCAAGACCTGACTGAAGGCCCCGCCGTCAATGCGGATGGTGGAAGAGGTCCGCTCCATGGTCGTCATGATCGTCGTGGGAATGACCGACCGTGTGCGACCACATCATGACGACCGCCAGGAGCGCACCGACCGCATAGGCGGACACGGCCGTTTTGAAGCGCAGCTTGCCGAATTCTTCGGGCAGCTGGCTCGCACCGACGAAGAGGAGCGCCCCTGCTGCGAAGGCGAGGGCCAGCGATAGCGACTCCGGGGTCAGGTTTGGGAGCACGGACAGGGTCGCCAGGGTCCCGACCGGGGTGGTCACTGCCGCGCCGAAAAGGGCAAGCACGATCGACAGAACTCGCCCCATGCCCGTCTGCCGGAGGATGAGGAAGAGGAGCACCCCCTCTGAAAACTCGTGCAGGATCAGGCCGACCGCGCCGAGGATGCCAGCCATCTGGTCGACACTGAAAAGAAGGCCGTACTCAAAGCCGTCGATCGTGCTGTGCGCCGCAATGGCAAAGAAAGCCGTGAAGGCCCGCCCTTCCGGCCGTCTTGCGAACCGGCCGATGACGAACAGTGAGAAGTAACCGAGGAGCACCGCCAAGGGCGCGTAGGAACTGACGCCGTACGCGCGCGGCAGGATAAAAAGTGCGGTGGACAGAAGGACGCCGGACGCAAGCGCGGCAAAGAAGGAGCGATGGCGCTGGGCCCAGTTGGGGTGGAGGCTGACAGCGACGATGCCGATGGCCGCCATCAACGCCGCGATCAAACTCGCAACGAATGCAGGCACCATGAAGAGCGCCCCCGACGAAACCATCAGGTCCAACAAACCCATCCCCGTAAAAGGCGCTCTGCCCCATGCCGTCCTGACACAGACCGAGGCCACATGACAAGAAGTTGATGAAATACTGTAACGTCCTCCGCGCTCTGCCGATGATGCTGTGTGTTGGCAAGAGGGCAGCACACGGTAAGGCTGTACCTGAAAGAGAAGACAAGGTCCGCCGGAGCCCTCCGGCGAGGAGGATGGATGATGAAGGACGCCCTTATCCTGCCGTTCCACGGCAAGAGCCCGACGATCCACCAAAGTGCGTTCATCGCCCCCGGAGCGGTCATCATCGGCGACGTCCATGTCGGTGAAGACGCCTCGGTCTGGTACGGATGCATCCTCAGGGGCGATACCAACCGCATTGAGATCGGGGCGCGCAGCAACATTCAGGACGGCACAATCTGCCACGTCGATGATTCGTCCCGGGGCGGGACACCTGTCCTGATCGGGGACGACGTACTCATCGGCCATCGCTGCATGCTGCATGGTTGCACCGTGGAAAGCGGCGGCTTCGTGGGCATGGGTGCCACCGTCCTCGACCGCGCGGTGATCGAAAGCGGCGGTTTCCTCGCGGCCGGCGCCTTTCTTTCGAACAACAAGCGCGTCCCCAAAGGCGAGCTCTGGGGCGGCATGCCTGCCAAGAAGCTCCGCGATCTCAAGGAAGGCGAAGAGAAAATGGCCCTCATGGGCGCCGCCTTCTACGTCGAGGAAGCGAGACAGCACGCCGACGCCCTCGCCTCTCATAACGCTTGACGAGGTCAGGCTGAGGGCATAATTCCGCCCTCCCTGATGGGGCTATAGCTCAGTTGGTAGAGCGCGTCGTTCGCAATGACGAGGTCAGCGGTTCGATTCCGCTTAGCTCCACCATTTTCCTTATCTCACGCGCCGCGGGCGCTCCGATAGGGCGGACTTCGTCCGGGCCGCAGTCGCGGCCTTGGTCCCCTTCCTTCGATCTCACGGCGCAAGGCGCCTCCGATGGGGCGGACTTCGTCCGGGCACCAGTCGGTGCCTTGGTCCCCTTCCTTCGATCTCACGCGCCGAAGCCGCTCCAATGGTGCGGACTTCGTCCGGGCACCAGTCGGTGCCTTGGTCCCCTTCCTTCGATCTCGCGGCGCAAGGCGCCTCCGATGGGGCGGACTTCGTCCGGGCACCAGTGTCGGTGCCTTGTCTCTTTACGGCCCATGCCCGTCTTGAGCCGCCTCTTCGGTGTCGTATCGGGCGGCTGTTCCCCGCCGCCGAAAACGCCATGGTTTTCAGGCTATGTAGCCCTATTGGCGAATGATCGGTGCGGGAGAATCGCGCGCCTCTTTCGCCTTCGCAATCGCAAGTGGCACGAAGCTTGAACCCCTCCCGTCAGACGACGCAACCGATCAGAGGGGAGGCGGGCCATGCCGCACCAAGTCGATCTTTACGTGGGACAGCGGCTCCGCCAACGCCGGTGCCTCCTGGGAATGACCCAACAGAAGCTGGCCGATGCCGTGGGTATCAAGTTCCAGCAGATCCAGAAATATGAAAGCGGCGCGAACCGTATTTCCGCCTCGCGGCTCTGGGTGATCGCCCGCGCCCTCGAGGTGCCTGTCAGTCACTTCTTCGAGGGCATGACGGACGAGGAACGCGCCATGCACGAAGGGCATGACGACAAGCCACGCGATGGGATCGCGCCGGAGGTCTTCCACCAGAAGGAAACCATCGACCTCATTCGTGCCTACTACAACTTAAAGGAAGCGCCACGTCGGCGCCTTCTGGACCTCGCGAAGACCCTGGCCGACGCAGCTGCGTAAGCCGTCTTCGTAGGGGGGCCGGCCGGCGGTTCAGACCGCTGCCGGCGAGGGGAGAGACCCTGCGCGCGGCATCAGCCGCAGCGCAGGGTCTTGCTATTTCGCGGCAAGTAGGGCCCCTGCCCTCATGCGCAATGACGATCTACTCGCCCTCGCCCACCGCCTTGCCGATCTCGCCGCGAAAGAGACGCTGCCCCGTTTCCGGACCGGCCTTTCGGTCACCAATAAGGACGAGGGCGGCTTCGACCCGGTAACCGAAGCCGACCGCGAAGCCGAGCGCGCCATACGGGCTGCGATCGACGAGGCCTGCCCGGAACACGGCATCAAGGGCGAGGAATTTCCGGAGAAAGAAGGCGCTGGCCGTTTCCGTTGGGTTCTCGACCCTGTGGACGGCACGAGAGCCTTCATCTGCGGGATCCCCATGTGGACCACCCTGATCGGCCTCGAAGAAAACGGCGAGCCGGTTCTCGGTGTGATCGACCAGCCCTTCCTGAAGGAGCGCTGGGCTGGCGGAAGCCTGCCGGGGACCGAACGGCCCGCCAGGACAGTCTCAGAGTGCCGGACACTGGCCGATGCAAAGATGATGGTGACCGACATGCGGGCGGGCGAATACTTCACCGCCGAGGAAGCCGAAGCCGCCATGCGCCTCGCCCAGCATGTACGCCTGACCCGTCAAGGCCTGGACAGCTACGGCTTCGTGCTCGTCGCATCGGGACACATGGATCTCGTGGTCGAAGGCGGGCTGAGCTGGCACGATATCGCCGCGGTGATCCCGGTGATCCGGGCCGCGGGCGGCGTGATGACTGACTGGACTGGAAAGCCCCTGCGGGACGGCAGCGGGCCCTACCGCATCATCGCCGCCGCCAGTCAGGACCTTGCAGCCGAAGCTGCGAAGGTGCTGGCGGGCTGAACAGGCCCGCCAGCAACAGGTCTTAGCGGATGCCTGCCATCCACCGCTTCAGGAGCGGCGAGATCGCCAGGACGATCACGGCCACACCGATGCCGAGGAAGCCGGCTTCGGTGAAGGTCCTCGCATAGGCGTCGAGCTGCGCAGCGTTGTCCGTCACGACCCCGCCCACGGTCTCGGTCGAGCTCCTCCGGGCGATGATGCCGCCGAGATTGTGACCGAGCGACGACGACAGGAACCACGCGCCCATCATCAAGCCGACCACGCTTGGCGCGGAGAGCTTGGTGATCATCGACAGGCCGACCGGGGAAAGCGACAGCTCGCCGGTGGAGTGCAGGAGATAAGCGCCCGCGATGAAGATGAACGGCACGAGGTATTTCACCCCGTCCGCGGTTTCGACCTCATTGGCGAAGCCGTTGATGCCCCACACCAGGAAGAAGAAGCCTAGGCCGACCTGCGCGATGCCGAGGGCGAACTTGACCGGGGTGGAGGGCTCGGCCCCGCGCCGGGCCAGCGCCATCCAGAGCCAGGCGAAGACGGGGCCGAGGGCGATGATGAAGAGCGGGTTCAGGAACCCGACCTGCGCTGCGTTCATGAAGCCCGGAAGCGCCGAGTTGTTCGCCGCGTAGAGCGTGAGTGAAGTACCTGCCTGTTCGAACAGGGCCCAGAACATCACCGAGAAGAACGTCAGGATAACGGCCACCATCATCCGGCTGCGGACCTCGGCCTTGAAGGCCACGATCGCGAAGATCAGGAGGAAGGCATAGAGGATCGGGCCGCCGTAAAGGAGGAGCACTGAGAGGAACTCATCGCGCTGGATGAGGAAATAGATCGGCGCCAGTGCAACGATACCCCCAATCCAGGTGGCCGCCACCATGAAGCCCTTGAGGGTGATCGGCGGCTCACCGCGGCCCTTGAGAAGCGGCTTGCCGATGACGAAGACGAGGAGCCCAAGCGCCATGCCGATACCGGCCGCGCCGAAGCCATATCCCCAGCCATAGCTGTAGGCGAGCCAGCCGCAGAGGAGATAGGCGGCAAGGGAACCGGTGTTGATGCCGATGTAGAAGATCGTGAAACCCGGATCACGGCGCGGGTCGGCTGTGGTGTAGAGCTGGCCGACCATGGTGGAGATGTTCGCCTTGAGGAAGCCGACACCGACCACGATCAGGGAGAGCGCCAGGAACAGGATGTTCACATAGGTCTGTTCCTGCTCGATCACCTCTTCATAGGTGCCCCGCTCGATCAGCGACGGCGCTGTCCCTTCGCCCTGCAGGTTGATGCCTTCGGAGGTATAGCGGATCGGACGGAGCTCATCGCCGTCCTGAAGGAAGGACTGAGCACGCTCGCCGCGGCCTTCGACCACGACCTCGTAGCGCGAGCCCTCATATTCGATGATCGACTGTGAACCCGAGCCTTCGAAAGCCATCAGGCCGTGACCTGCGGTCAGGAAGATGGCACCGATCAGGACGGCCCGGCGCGGCCCCAGAAAACGGTCGGCGATCAGACCGCCGATCACGGGGGTCAGGTAGACCAGCGAACCATAAGCAGCGTAGATCCCCTGCGCCTTGTCCTGGCTGAACAGGAAGTGCTGCACCAGGTAGAGCGTCAGGAGCGAACGCATCCCGTAGAACGAGAAGCGCTCCCACATCTCGGCGAAGAAGAGAATCGCAAGGCCCTTCGGGTGACCGAAAAAGCTCTTGTCATCGGTCAGGTCAACGAGCCCCCCGGCCTCATTGATCCCTTCACCGACTGTCCGGTCCGTAGTTTCTGACATGCGCCCCGTTTCCAGATAAACTCACAAGAACGCGCGACACTAACGGCGCTTTGGGGCCTTGGAAAGATCAGACTGCTCCGAATCCGGGCGAGCTTGACCTCTTCGGTCAACGGCTTGTCAGGCTTCTACCCTTAAGGTCCTGACCAAGGGGCAGGAACAGCGGGTCTACGTGGGTTTCATCGGCAACATTCACGCAGCGATCGAGAGCTGGCTGCGGATCGACAGGGACGGACCGCTCGAGGCCGTCACACGGGCACGCGGCATTTATGTCGTCGGGCTGACGCTGGTCTTCACCCAGCTCCTCAACCTGCCTGGTCTGCTGATCACCTATGGCGGCTGGAACAAGGACACCTTCATCTGCATTGGCGCCGCGGTGGTGGTGCTGGCTTCGATCGCGCTCGTGCGATGGGTTAAGTTCTATGCGGGTTTCGCTGTCTTCTATACGGTGCTGATGATCGGCGCGATCGCGGGATCGGCCATACCGGACGGTAGCGGGGTCAACTCTTCCCTCCTCCCCTTCCTCGCCATCGGCCCGATGATCGTCGGCTACATCTTCGACTGGCGGGCCGCCCTTCTTTACGGCCTTGCTGCCATGACGTTCGTCGGCGGCCTCTTCGTCATTGCGCTGGGCAACGACAATTTCGGCTATGCCTCGGATTTCGGCTGGGTCTTCCAGCGCTTTACCCAGAGCGAGTTTGCCATCCTGATGGGCACGGTGCTCGCCATCGTCTTCAGCACCAACACCTTCCAGAGCCTCGACAAGCTCCAGAAGAGCGTCGCCCGCACCAAACGGGCCGAGGAAGCCAAGTCCGAGTTCCTGGCTACCATGAGCCATGAGCTGCGCACGCCCCTCAACGGCATTCTCGGCCTTGCCGAAGCTTTGTCCGCGAGCAACCTCTCCCCCCGGGAAAGGGCGCTGGCCGAAACGATCCGGCGATCAGGAGAAAGCCTCCTGGTCATCATCGGCGATCTGCTGGACCTCTCGAAGATCGAGGCGGGAAGGCTGGAGCTGGAAGAGCGGCCTTTCTCGCTTCCCGATCTTCTTCGCCATATTCAGGACAACTGGATGCAAGCTGCCGCGGCCAAGAAGATCACGCTGCGCACGAAGATCTACAGCGACGTGCCCGAAGGCGTGTTGGGCGATGACCACCGGATCGGGCAGATCCTGCAGAACCTTGTCAGCAACGCCATCAAGTTCACCGAGCGCGGCTCCGTCGAGATCAGTCTCAGTGCCGAAGGTGACGGCGAGAGCCGGCGTTTCATCTTCTGCGTTCGCGATACCGGCCCCGGCATCAAGCCGGAGGTCCAGGGGGGCATCTTCGAGCCGTTCAAGCAGGAGGACAGCGGCATAACCCGGCGCTTCGGCGGAACGGGTCTCGGCCTTCCGATCTCGCGCCTTCTGGCTGAACTGATGGGGGGGGAGCTGGTCCTGGAAAGCTCCAGCGATCAGGGTTCGGTCTTCCGCTTCAGCCTTCCCCTCCCCACTGCAGAGAAGACGGCGATGACGCCGCGGCGAAGCGCACTCGCTCCATCGGAAACACTCGAAGGGCTGCACGTTCTGGTGGCCGAGGACAATGAGGTGAACCGGATGGTGATGCGCGAGTTCCTCACGGCTTGGGGCATGCGTTTCACCTTTGCCGAGGACGGGGAAAGCGCTCTCGAAGCGCTCGCCCTCGACCGCTTCGATCTTCTGCTTCTCGACAAGCACATGCCGGGAATGGACGGCCTGACCGTCGCTGTGAAGGTCCGGCGGGCGGACACCGCCTACCGTGATATCCCGATCGTCATCGTCAGCGCCGACGCTCAGCAGGCGGATATCGATGATGCGATGGCCTGCGGTGTCGACGATTTCGTGGCCAAGCCTGTCAGGCCCGATACTCTGCGCCAGGTCCTCGTCGACCTCGTCGAGCGCGAGCAGCAGGTGAAGGGCGAAGGGTTGGCAGGCTGATCAGCCGAACACCCTGCCCCAGGGGACGAGGAAGACTGTTGCTGCGACCGCACCGACTGTGACGAGCCAGCCGAGCAGCATCATCAGGCCATCGCGAGCCACCAGTGCCACACCGAAGAACAGGAGCGCCGCTCCGGGGATCGCGACAAGGCTGACGAATTCGAGCGGGATCATGAGGAGCGCATGGAGGATGACCGCGGCTGTTGCGAGCCGCGCTGCCGAATCGCCCGTGAAGAACGTCAGGCGTTCCTTGAACAGATGATCGACCCTGCGGAGGAAAGGCTCGAGCTTGCTCTGCGCCCTGCCGATCTTGTCGCGTTCGATACTGATCTTGCGGATGCGGTTCGGCAGCCAGACCTGCGGGCGGCCGACGAGGAACTGCACGGCGTAGAGGATCGTGATCAGCGCCAGGATGATAGGCACCCCGGGAACCGCACCGATCGGGGGGAAGAACGTCAGGATGCCGATGAGGATCAGCACTGGCCCGAGGCTCGAAGCACCGAAGGCGTCGATCATATTGCCGACCGACGCCTTCTCCCCATCGGATGAGCCACGGGCCGTTTCGAGGATCTGCTGAAGCGGTTCGCTGCTGTCGGCGGCGTCGGAAGTTCCGCTACCGGGAGGGGTGGTGCTGCTTGCGTCCATGCGTCGCAAACACCGACGAGAACCCTTAGGTTGCAGCGGGCCGAAGCCCGCCGCCCAAAAGGCCGTCAGGCCTGCATCGTCCACCCTTCGACGCCCATGGCCGCCTGCCTGAAGGCCTCGGTGCGGGTCGGGTGGGGGTGGCAGGTCCTGGCAATATCCTCGGAGCTGCCGCCGAAGGCCATGATGACACACGCTTCGGCGATCATCTCGCCGACGCCGGTACCGATCATATGAACCCCAAGAACCTTGTCGGTCTTGGCATCAGCGAGGACCTTCACGAAGCCGTCCGTCTCGTGATTGGTCTTGGCCCGGCTGTTCGCGGTGAAGGGGAACTTGCCGACCTTGTAGTCGACACCTGCCTCTTTCAGCTCGTCTTCAGTCTTGCCGACGGTCGCAACCTCGGGATCGGTGTAAACGACCCCCGGGATGATGCCGTAGTCGACATGGCCATGACCGTTCTTGATGACCTCGGCCACCGCGACGGCTTCTTCCTCGGCCTTGTGTGCCAGCATCGGGCCCGGGGTCACATCGCCGATGGCGTAGACGCCCTCGGCGCCGGTGCGCCAGTGATCGTCGACAGGGATGAAGCCGCGCTCATTGGTCTTGATACCGACGGTGTCGAGACCGAGGCCGTCCGTATAGGGTTTACGACCGATCGAGATCAGCACGACATCCGCTTCGATCGTTTCCTGATCGCCGCCCTTCGCGGGTTCGACGGTCAGCCTGGCACCCTTGCCGGTCTTCTCGATGCCCGTGACCTTGGTGCCGAGCTTGAAGTCCATGCCCTGCTTTTTCAGGATGCGCTGGAATTGCTTGGAAATCTCGGAGTCCATGCCGGGGGTGATCCGGTCGAGGAACTCGACCACGGTCACCTTCGCTCCGAGCCGCCGCCAGACGGAGCCCATCTCCAGGCCGATATAGCCGCCGCCAACGACGACCATGTGCTTCGGCACCTTGGGCAGGCTGAGCGCGCCGGTGGAGGAGACGATGACCTCCTCGTCGATCTCTGCTCCCGGCAGGGAGAGAACGTCCGAACCCGTCGCGATGATGATGTTCTTCGCGCTCAGGGTCTCGGTACCGCCGTCCATGAGATCGACCGCGACCTTGCCCTTGCCGTCGATCCGGCCAAAGCCCTTGTAGCCGTCGATCTTGTTTTTCTTGAACAGGTATTCGATGCCTTGCGTCAGTCCATCGACCGCGTCGGCTTTCTGGCCGAGCATCTTCTCAAGGTCGAGTTCCACGCCGGACACCTTCACGCCCAGACCGGCGAGGTGCTTCTCGGCGGCTTCGAAGGCTTCCGATGCATGCAGCATCGCCTTGGAGGGAATGCAGCCGACATTGAGGCATGTGCCACCGAACTTGCCGGTCTCGCGCTTGTCGATGCAGGCGGTCTTCAGGCCCAGCTGGGCGGCGCGGATCGCGGCATTGTAGCCGCCGGGACCACCGCCGATGACGACGACGTCGTACTCTTTGCTCATCTCGAGAACTCCTTGATCGGCGAGCAGGTATGCCGCGCACGGTAAGGGGTCAACCGTGGCGGGTCATACGAAGAACGCTTCGCGCGCCAGAAGCACGCCGGTGATCAGAAGATAGATCCCGAAGACACGCGACAAACGCTCCGCGGACAGCTTGTGTGCCAGCGCCGCACCGAGCGGCGCGAAGAGAAGCGTGCCGAGAGCCACCGCGAAGAAGCCCGGCAGGTGGACATATCCGACCGCTCCGTCGAGCGTCCCCTGCCCTAGGCCCGCGACCAGGAAACCGAGGCTGCCAGGTATGGCGATCGCCATGCCGAACCCGGCCGCCGTCGCCACGGCCTGATGCATGGTCTTGCCTTGCGCGGTGAGGAGGATCACGCCGATCACCCCGCCGCCGATGCCCATCAAGGAGGAAACGAGCCCGGTTCCAACGGCAAGCCCCCGCTGGGAGGATGGTGAGAAGCTGACATTCGTCTTCACGCTCCGTTTGCCGCGTAGCCTCTGGATGGCGATGGCGAAGATACCGACGGCGAAGAAGGCGAGAAGCACGTCGCCGCTGATGATCCGCGCGAGCGCTGCGCCGAGGACGGCACCAAGGGCAATGAACGGCGCCCAGAGCTTCAGCACGCCAAAATCCACCGCGCCCCGCTTCTGATGGGCACGAAGCGACCGCAGTGAGGTCACGATAATGGTGGCGAGCGACGTACCGATGGCGGTCTTCATCGCAATCTCGGGGTCGGCCCCGCCTTGCGTGAAGACGAGATAGAGCACCGGCACGATCACCACGCCGCCGCCAATGCCGAAAAGGCCGCCCAGCGTCCCGGCAAACGCGCCGGTGAGAAGAAGGAGGAGAACCAGGGTCAATTCATAGCCAGGCATCTCGACCGGTCCACGGAATACCGAGCGCGATCGAGACGAAAAAGAGCTGCAGGACGAGCACGAAGACAGTGAACACCCTGGCGGTTCGGCCCAGGACCCATGAGCGCCAAAGGCAGAAGAGCGACAGCACGAACATCAGGCCAATGAGAACAAGGTCCGGCACGACATCCCCCGCCATCGTGCCAATCAGGGCAAAAGCGTAGAGCACACCCATGCTGGCCATGGCCCAGAGGACGGACCGCGTGTTCGACCTCATGCCGCCTCTCGCTGACCCAAGCCCTCATCCTCGATGATCCGCAGGAGAAGCTGCGGATCGGCATCGCGGGCCTCTTCGGAAATGCGGCGACGCCAGCGCCGGGCACCGGGACGCCCTGCGAAGAGACCGAGCATATGCCTCGCATAGCGCCAGAGGCGGGTGCCGTCGGCTTCGGCTTTGGCTACGACCTTGGCGACCACATCCTCGGGTTGGGGAGCTGGGCGGTCATCACCGAAATAGCTGGCATCCACCTCCCCCAGCTCCGCCGGACGCTCATAGGCCGCGCGGCCGAGCATGACGCCGTCGAACCTCTCAAGATGCACCAGGCCCTCTCGCGGTGAAGGGATGCCGCCATTGAGGACGATCGTCATGTCGTCAAAGCGGGTCTTGATGCGGGCGACGAGGTCATAATCGAGAGGCGGAACGGTGCGGTTCTCCTTGGGGCTCAGGCCCTGAAGCCAAGCTTTTCGGGCGTGGACGATCACCGTCGTCACCCCCGCCTCGCGCACATGCTCGATGAAGCGCGGAAGGATCTCCTCGGGATCCTGGTCGTCGATCCCGATGCGGCACTTGGCGGTGACGGGCAGGTCCTGCGCCTCGCGCATGGCTATCAGGCAATCCCGAACCAGCTCCGGCTCGGCCATCAGGCAGGCGCCGAATCGGCCCGACTGCACCCGGTCCGAGGGGCAGCCGATGTTCATGTTGATCTCGTCATAGCCGTAGCCGACGCCGATCCGCGCGGCTTCGGCCATCTTCCGGGGATCAGAACCACCAAGCTGAAGCGCGGTGGGACCGCCATGGTCATAAGCCAGAAGGTGGTCGCGGTCCCCGTTCAGGATCGCCTCGGCCGTGATCATCTCGGTGTAGAGAAGCGCACGGGCGGTCAGCTGACGGTGGAAGAACCGGCAGTATCGGTCCGTCCAGTCGATCATCGGCGCGACGGAGAAGCGGTGGGAAGGCATGCTCACGGGGAAGCAGAAAGAACCTCGCGCCACGCTTGGCAACCCCTCTTGCGTTCAGCCCTCGAGCTTGAAGGTGCCGAGGGCCTCTTCGTTGATCGAGCCGAGCCACACGGTCCCGTCCCGTTCCCGGACGCCGGTCACGTAGTGATAGACCGAGGGGTCCCCGTCGAGGAGATGCACCATCCGCCCTTCCCGATCGTACGCACAGATGCGGCAACAACGCTCGACCTTCGGGCTCAGGCCTTCGGGCAGGCCGCCGATAACCTTGCGCAGGAAAAGCGGCAGGCGGTGGATGCGCTCGAGCGCCGGGTTGGGAAGCGCGGGCACGGCGCACC
This sequence comes from uncultured Caulobacterales bacterium, assembly GCA_964556115.1. Taxonomy (GTDB): domain Bacteria; phylum Pseudomonadota; class Alphaproteobacteria; order Caulobacterales; family Parvularculaceae; genus Parvularcula. The sequence continues at coordinate 33,987 of CAZKVC010000002.1, read as the reverse complement.
AGATGAGGCCGTCCGAGCCGATGGAGAGGTTGTCCGGGAAGCCTGGAACCTCGGCGAAGACATCGCGGCGCCCGTCCTTCAGCCATACACGGTGGAGCTTCCGGTGCCCGGTCTCGGCGACGAGAACGAACTCGCCTTCCGGATCGAGCACGACACCGTTCGCGAAATTGAGCCCGTCCAGCAGCAGCTTCACCTCACCACCCGGCCGATAGGCAAAAAGGCGCCCGGTCCGCGTGTCCTCCGCGATGTCCTGCCGGAAGTTCTCGAGATGGTGGCGGGTCGAGCTTTCCGAGAAATAGATCGTCCCGTCGGGCGCGATATGGGCGTTGTTGCAGATGCCGAAACGCTTACCGAAGATCTCAGGCAGAAGGGCTTCGACCGCACCGGTTTCGGGGTCGACCGCCTGCAGGCCCAGATCGGCATTGCAGACAAGAATACGGCCATCGGGCATCAGCTCGCAGCCAAGACCCCTTCCGCCGATGTCGGCGATGACGCTGGCTTCGGTCTCGCCGGGGCGAACCTGCAAGAGCTTGCCGTCATTGCGAAGCGCCGAATAGACCGTTCCGTCCTCAGTGATGACGGCGTCTTCTGGACCAAGAGCGCCAACGGGAACTCGCGTGACGGGGGGCATGGGGCGTGCGTCGGTCATCGCGTCACCCTGAAGGGTTCCGCCTTCTGCGCAAAGCTGGCGATGCAGGTCAGAAACCGCGCAAGCTCAGGACCGCGGACAGGTCCTCGCGCTCAGCGCTCCAATTGTTGGCTGCCGCCTCGTGGTCGGGGTACCCAAGAGCCATGCCGGCGTAGGCGATTTCGTCATCCTCAAGCCGCAACCGCTCCCGCAGGAGGGGCCTGACCAGCGCCCAGGCCTCCTGCATGCAGGTGCCGAGCCCCTCTTCTTCGGCAAGAAGCGCAAGGGTCTGCATCAGCATGCCCATATGAGCCCATTGGTGATGCCCGAAGCTCTTCCGCGTGACGAAGAAGAGCCCGACCGGCGCGCCGAAGAAGGAGAAGTTCTCCGCCAGCCAGGCCATGCGGGCGAACTTGTCCTCGCGCGGAATGCCGAGGGCACCGTATAGCGCCTCCCCGACCGCAAAGCGGCGCGAGCGGTAAGGCTCGGCGAGGCCCGATGGATAGATCGGGTAGCCCTCGTCATCTCCCTTCGCATCTTTCGCGAGAAGGCTCGCCGCGGGCTCGTTCAGGGCATCTTTCTCTTCGCCTGCGAGTGCAATGATCCGCCAGGGCTGGAGGTTGCCGCCCGATGGCGCGCGAAGGGCCTTTTCCACGAGCGCCTGAACCGTCTCAGCAGAAACAGTAGCCGGTAGGAATGCGCGGCACGAGCGGCGCTGGGCCACCGCCTCGCTGACTGTCAGACCCGCCATCAGGAGGTTGCGAACTGTTTCGCCATGGCTGCGAGGGGCGCGACCATCTCGCCGTAGCTCGCCGCTTTTTCCGAACTCGCATTCCCGTCCTGGGCGCGTTTGGCGACACCCTGCACGATTCCGGCAAGGCGGAAGAGGTTGTAGGCAAAGTAGAAGCTCAGATCCTCCGGCACGTCGGCACCGGTACGCGCGCGGTAACGGGCGACCAGCTCGTCCTCGCTGGGGATGCCAAGCTCTGCCAGGTTCTGGCCGACAAGGCTCGGCCCGCCTCCCGGGCTCAGCGGGATCTTCCACGCCAGAAGGAAATAGGTGAGATCCGCCAACGGATGGCCAAGGGTCGAAAGCTCCCAGTCGATCAGGCCGATCGGGCGCGGCTCTTCCCTCGCCATGATGCAGTTGTCCAGCCGGTAGTCGCCATGAATGAGACTGGTCTCGTCGCCTGCCGGGACATGCTCGGGTAGCCAGCCGATCAGCCAGTCCATGGCTGCGACGTCCTGGGTCTCCGAGGCCTTGTACTGCTTCGACCAGCGGGCGATCTGGCGCGCGAGGTAATCGCCTTCGGGCCCGAAATCCCCCAGGCCCACCTTGCGGTAGTCGACGCTGTGAAGATCGGCGAGGGTGTCGACCATGTTGAGGTAAAGCTGGGTCCGCTCCTCCTTTTCGAGCTCCGGCAGGAGCGGGTTCCAGAAGATGCGGCCGTCAAGATGCTCCATCACGAAGAATGGCGAGCCGATCATCTCGGCATCGTCAGTCTGGAAAAGGACCTTGGGCACGGGGACCGGGGTGTCAGCGAGAGCCGCCATCACCCGCGCCTCGCGATCGACAGCGTGGGCTGAACCAAGGAGCTTCCCCGGCGGCTTTCGGCGGAGGACAAAACGGCCTTCGGAGGTCGTCAGAAGGTAGGTCGGGTTCGACTGCCCGCCTTTGAACTTCTCGACCTTGATATCGCCTTCAAGGCCGGGGATGACCCCTGCCGCGCCGCGGCGTAGCCCTTCGACATCGAAGACCAGATGCTCCGGCACCTCGCCCAAACCTGAGAAACCATTCGCCACGGTCGTCTCCTTTTTACAATCCGGCTCTGTTGTGACGGAGTCGGGGCGCTGAACCAAGGGTGAAGGCTTGACCAGGACGAAAGGCTTCAGCAGACACCCGCCTTCCGGTGAAGGTGAGCCTGCAATGACCACAGGGACGGCCGAGACGAACGCGGATGTGGCTGTCATCGGCGCTGGCGCCGCGGGGCTTTTCTTCGCCGGCGAGGCCAGCGCGCGGGGTCTCTCCGTCGTGCTGGTCGACCATGCGCAGAAGATCGGCGAGAAGATCCGTATCTCCGGCGGCGGGCGCTGCAATTTCACCAATCTCGGCACCCGGCCGGAGCATTTTCTCTCCCAGAACCCGAAGTTCTGCCGATCCGCTTTGTCACGCTTCACGCCGCAGGACTTTCTCGCGCACGTCGAGGCCGCGGGGATCGCGTGGCACGAAAAAGCGCTCGGCCAGCTGTTCTGCGACGGGAGTTCACAGCAGATCATCGACCTCCTGATTGGTAAGTGCCGCAAAGGCGGCGCCAAGCTCTGGCCTGGCACCGAAGTGAAAGACGTCGAGCAGCACAGCGAGGGCTTTCGTATTACCACCGGCCGAGGGCCGGTTCTGGCGAGCCGGGTCGTCATCGCAACCGGCGGCAAGTCGATTCCGAAGATCGGGGCGACCGGCTTCGGCTACGACATCGCCCGGCAGTTCGGGCTCAATGTCATCGAACCCCGCCCTGCTCTCGTGCCACTGACCTTCGAGGGCGCGATCAAGGAGATGGCCAAAAACCTCGCTGGGGTCAGCGTCGAAGCCAGCGTCATGGCCAGTACGGAAACCGGCGGCAAGAAGAAGCGCGTCCGGCCAACCGCATTTCGCGACGGGTTTCTTTTCACCCACCGGGGGCTCTCGGGACCATCGATCCTTCAGGTCTCGAGCTATTGGCGGGAGGGCGGCGAGGTGGCCGTCGACCTCAGCCCGGGAACCGATCTTCTGGCTGCGCTTCGCGCGAAGCGCAGCGTGAGCGGACGAACGGAGATCAGGACCGCGCTGGGGCAGATCCTTCCGAAAAGGCTCGCGGCCGCCCTTTGCGCGGAGGAAGGCTGGAGCGGGAACCTGGCCGACTGGTCCGACAAGAAGCTCGGTATCCTCGCCGATCGCCTGCACCACTGGAGGGTGACACCCTCAGGCTCGGAAGGGTATCGCACCGCCGAAGTCACCCTGGGCGGGGTGGATACGAACGCGCTCAATTCCCGCACGATGGAAGCGAAAACCGTACCCGGCCTTTTCTTCATCGGCGAGGTTGTCGATGTCACCGGCTGGCTGGGCGGGTACAACTTCCAATGGGCCTGGGCCTCAGCATTTGCAGCCGCCGAGGCGATGGCTTTCTCTTGAGGGTTAAGCTGGTTGTGAATCGAGCCAAACCGATTGTACCCATATGGCACGCGCGCCTCTCAAAGTTCCGGTGCAGGATCATCTGTGACGGAAGAACGATCGTTAAGCGTTCAGGCACGGATAATTGCGAAGATTACGGCATTGATGCTGACCGGGGGAACTTATGAGAATCATTACCGGCATGCACCGTAGCGGCACGTCATTCCTGTCTCAGGCCCTCCACCATCTCGGGGCAGATTTTGGGCCGACGGAGCTTCTATTCCCCGCAGACCATTGGAACCAGAACGGCTATTTTGAGAACATCGAAGTCGTTGACATCAACAACAGAATAGTTCTTGGTAACAATGCACGCATTCAGCTCTGGCTCGAATCTCCTGAGCATGGAATCAGGCGAACTATCAACAGCCTCCGATCTCGAAAATGGAAGTATTTTCTCTTTCCTTCTCACCAAGGTATCGCAAAGAGAAGCATGAAACATGCTTCAAGCATGCGGACCATACACGAACAATACCAAAACCAGTATGTTAAGGACCCGCGATTCTGCTTGACGCTCGAAAGTTGGAACATGGCGGGATCGATCGACGATATCGTTTTTTCGTTTCGCAACCCCACCGCTGTTTCCGATTCGATCTGGCGTCGCGAGCGGCTACCGCGGAGTTTCGGATACCGGTATTGGCTTTATCACGTCGAAAGTTTCTTTCAGTCCATGGATGAGGATACGCGGATTTTCCTCGTGGATTTCGATGCATTCTTTGCGGCCGAAACCCAGGAAGCGGCCTTTCAGCGCCTGGGTAATATCGTGAGTCTCAATGATTCAGACGAGCGTGTTCGAACTCTCCCATCAATTTTAGACGTCAAGCTTCGAACCGCCGTACCGCTCTCTCAAAACGCACCGCGAAAAGTTCAAGCCGTCTACAACGCATTGCTTTTGCTTATGAGCGAGTACGGTGGCATCAACGTAAGCAAGAAAGATTATCATGAGGCGCTGAGCAGAACAGCGAAGGGCAAAATGACGCTGAGCGTAGCCTAATGAAGGTTACGATCTCAATTATTGCATGGGCAATCCTGATTTTCTTTGTCATTCAATCGATCGATACACTTCCAGACGCCGAAACATGGGAAAATCTTGTAAGTCGAAGAGCGGTGGAGGCTTTTCTCGCCTTTGCGGCAGCGTTCTCGTTGGCATTGGTACTACGAACCTATCGCTTCGGCTTTCTGATCAGAAGATTAGCACCGATTCCCTGGCATGACATCGCATTGTCGTTTCCGTGGCTTTTCTTGATCGGCGCAGTAACACCGTTCCGGCTCGGAGAAGGTATGCGAGGCGTATGGGCCCGTGAGCGCAATATTCCGATCAGTTCGACCCTAAGCTACTGGGTTGTTGAACGGGTCTGCGACCTGATGGCCTTGGGCGTGATCACGGTTGTCGGCTTTGCGCTAGCGACATCATCTACAGTTTCCTCGATTTACATAGCATTGCTGTTGGGATTGGCGGTATTGGCCTATGGCGTCCTATGGAGCTTTCACAACCGCATTGCCGCTCTCCTCGCCAAGGTCCCCAAGATCGGTACGGGCCTCGGCAATATGGTGCTCGGTTTTTCCTTCATGCGCGATAGCAGCCTGCACTTGAGGGTTGTCGCCGTTACCGGGTTGATATGGGCTGTCATGGTGATCGGTTTCGCCGCGGCTTTCACGATATATCTGGCAGAACCGTTGCCGTTGACTCTCGCCTTGGCGGCAACTGGCGCGGTGAACTTTGCCGCCCTGCTTTCAGGTGCTCCTGGCAACCTCGGCGCGTTTCAGGCCGCAGTAGTGGCCTGCTTCATCGCATACGGTCTCCCAGCCGAGAATGGGCTGATGGCCTCGTTCATTCCTCAGAGCGCTGGGCTCCTGACAATCCTCCTCGTCGGGTCTATAGGAAGGCTTCTGATAGCTCTAAAAGGGGTCCCTAGATTTTAACTGCTAACGGGCATGACCGAATGCCAGAGCCAAGCGACGCTGTCGGTCGTTTCCCACCTAGCATGCGAATTCTGCGAGAGGTTGAGAACAATGGTTGAGGAGAAGCTGGCATACGACCCGATCAGGGTCAGCATCGTTGTTCCTGTCTATAGCGGAGAGGCCTACCTCGAAAAGCTGGTCGAGGAAGTTCGCGTGCTTCGTGAAAGATATGCGGAGCAGTTGGCAGACGTCGCAATCGTCGAACTCATCATGGTGGACGATGCCGCCCGTGACGGTTCATCGTCTATCATTGATCGTCTGTCGGAAGCGTACCCTTGGGTCGTAGCGCTTCACCTCAGCCGAAATTACGGACAGCACCCGGCTACGATTGCTGGGATCCTTCATACCTCGGGTGACTGGATCGTCACGCTGGACGAGGACCTACAACACCCTCCATCGCGCATCACCGATCTCCTAATCGAAGCGTTCGAGGAAAAGGCTGATGTCGTCTACGCCCGCCCTACCAGCGGGGTGCATGAAGCAGCAATACGAGACATTACGTCACGAACAGTGAAGAAGACAATGCGGTGGATGACTGGAGAAAAGAATTTGTCGTCGTTCAATAGCTTCCGCCTTATAAATGGTGATGTGGCACGGGCCGCGGCCAGTGTTTGTAGCCATGACACGTACTTTGATATGAACCTGTCATGGTTCAGTCAGCGCATTTCGACTGTCACGATGCCGTTGAAGGACGACCGCTATCTCAAGACACAAACGAGCGGATACAGCCTAGCAGCCCTTGTTCGACACGCACGAAGACTTATGCTATCGAGCCATTTAAAAGTCATCGACACCTTCACATTGATCGGTTTCTTCGTGGTGGCTCTGACAATACTAGGTGCTGCCTGGGTCGTTTCAATAAAGATTTTCGCTCCGGACCGTATCCTTGTCGCCGGTTGGGCGTCTCTAATTCTTTCGATTTGCTTCTTTGGGGGGCTTCTGACATCGATGCTCGGGGTGGGGCTTCAGTACCTTTCTACTTTGGTCCTCAAAGCACACGGCAAGCCGACATTTTTCACGATCCGTCGGCGGTTCGACGACAACATTACAAGAAGCCTGCGACACCTGAGAGCAGGCGAACCTCCAGAACCTCGCGCAGCAGCTGAGGTGTCCGCCCCTGCGATTGCTGCGGTTTCACAATCAGCAGAATGACCATGGCGCGCCGATGATTATATTGATGTGGCACGTTGCAGGCGGGGCGCATGGGCGGCGAGCTGCCGCGTTATTCGGCACCGGACTCGTCGGGCAGGCAGTCCGCGCGCATATGACAAGCCATCGCGGCGTCACTGCAACAGAACGTCCATATGATTGGGGCGATGAGAAAGAACGCAAGCGGCAACTTCATCAACTCGAACAGACGCTGACAACTCTCAAGGTCGATAGGGTTGATGTCATATGGGCAGCTGGCCGAAGTGGCTTTGGCAGTAGCGCCGCGGAACTTCAGGAAGAAACGTCGCTCGTTGAAGAAATATTCGATTTTAGCGGCGAGCTCCCCGTACCCGTCGATTGGCATCTCTTCAGTTCAGCGGGGGGACTTTTCGAAGGACAGGTTCTGGTTGACCGGGAAACCAAGCCTGCCCCTCGCCGCCCTTATGGGAATGGCAAGCTCGCACAAGAGCAGTTGCTTTTGCAGCAGCTTGAGACCACCCCGAACATAACCTCTGCTTCGATCTATCGTCCTAGCAGTATCATGGGGTTCTCGGGCAAAGGCCGACGGAACCTCGTGTCAGCATTGATTTCCAACGCTCTCCAGGGTCGCGAAACGCCAATTTCCGGTTCGCCTCACACCCTTCGTGATTTCATCAGCGCATCCGACATCGGCCGTTTCGTTGCAAAAAGGGTGCAGACCACCAAAGCCTCCGGCGCCGCGACTTTTCTCCTTGCAAGCGGTCGCCCAACTTCCGTCGCAACGGTCATGCACGTGGTTGAACGACTTACCCCTCACCCCCTCTTCGTACGGTTTGATCCCAGACCGCTGAATGCACTCCCCATGAGCTTCCGGCCATCGAGCATTCCTAGCGACCTTCAGCTTACAAACTTCGAGCTTGCCGTTACCGAAACCTTTTTTGCCATCCGCCGCTCACAGAAGACCTCTTGATGCTCCAGAACGCACTAGTCCGTACCGTGAAGAGGATACACGAACTGGCGGCTCAGCACGCCGTTTTGGTATGGGTGCTGACCCTTCCGATTCTTTTTGTGGTCTATATCAGTATATACCCGTCACCGGACCAGACGCTGTTCGATGTAATCGCTATGGTAAGTGTAAACGGCGGTTCTTACTACTCAGATGCGTTCGAAGTGAACTGGCCAGGAAAGATGATATTGCACGAGGCTGCAGCTCGAATCTTCGGGTTTCACCTTTGGAGCTTCCGCGCCTTCGACTTCATCTTAGTCCAGTTTACTGCTGTCGCTGGTGTCGTCTTTCTCAGAAGGGCCGGCTTTGGAACCTACTCTCTCCTTCTTCTTCTGATTGGACCGACACTCTACTTCACCGCGGGTGGCTGGGTGTCGGGTCAACGGGATATCATCGCTGCTGGTATGAGCCTCGTTGCAGCGGCCCTGATCCTACCTAACGAAAGAGGACGGCGGAGAGATATCGTTTTCGCGGGCGGCATCATGGCTTTCGCCGTTCTTGTGAGGCCGACCTATCTAGCTTTTGCGATGGGGTGTCTAGTCGTCGAATTTATTCCCAAGACGGACCATAACCCACTTCGCCAGACAACCCTGCAACGCTCTTGCTTGTTCTCTTTGGGACTTCTTTCTGTTTGGTTCGTTGCCCTCGTCGCGGGAGCGGTTGAAGGTAATCTCGATGATTTCGCATCACAGGCTTTGTGTTTTGCTAGTGGCGGGTACCAAACTACCGACTCACGACTCGCAAACATCGGACTAGGCGTCCGGTATGTAGCAAGCTCTCTCAATTGGATAGTCCTTCTCAGTACACTGGGGATGTTACTTTGGGCGTCTTCGTTTGACTGGCGTCGGCTTCGAACGCCTCGATCGTTCCTGTTGTTAGCAGGCCTTATCGCCACTGTTATCCTGTCTTACCTCGTCATGAACAAAGGGTTCGGATACCATCTGGGTGGCCTAATCTGGATCGGATCAGTTGGAATTTGTATTCTATTCGACAGGCTTGCTGCATTGGTATACTCCGGTACGAAACAGGAAGTTGCCGCTGCAGTACTGCTTACCAGCTTGATATTGACTTCTCTGGGGTGCATCGCGAAACTGGAGAATTTTCGTGGCTCGACAATGCAACTGTTAGCCAGTAATCCTTTCCGGGGTGTTGCCTCTAACTCAAAACTCGAGTTCGTGACACTACTCGAATTTGCCAGAACTGTTGCGGAAGAGAGCCCCACGACTTCTCCAGTACTGCATTGGGGTCGTTCGTATGAGTTCTTCACGCTGGCGAACCGGATGCCATCCTCTCGGTTCTTGAGTGCCTATCAGCTACTGGCGATGGACCCTTCGCTGAACCAGGAAAGAGCTTGGCTGGCAGAGTTCGATGCGGCGCTGAACGAAAACCCACCCGTATTCATCCTGTTGGATACCGAACTTCTCAATACCAACCTCGACGAGACCGAGCGAAACGCCCTTCATCCAGCCGCGCGGTCTTTGTACGACCTCATCGAGCGCGAATTTCGAGTTGTTGATGCGATGGGATATAACGTCCTCCTCGAACGCCGAAAGTTCGACTAGGAGCTTGACCCACAAATTCCGCATAAGGATGCGTGCGGAGGCAAGCTGGCACATAGCGAGATAGTTGTCTGCGCGTTTTTCATAGCGGGTGGCGATGCGCCTGAAGTGCTTGAGTTTGGTGGCGATGGGCCGGGCCGATCTAATCGAGCGGCGCGACCTCAGCGGCATTTGTACGCCATCGGCGCGAGGCCCTCGCGGGTTGTCCGGCGTGTATGAGGAGATTGTTCGACGATCGAACGACACCCGCATCGTCGTTATCAACGAAGCCCACGACGTGCCGGAGCACAGAGCCTTTCTCGAAGGGCTCCTGCCGTATCTGCATGAGGTAGGCTTCACCGATCTCGCCATGAAAGCGATCGCGGAGGGCGGTCTTCCCTCGAGCAAGGCTGTTGCGAGAGTCGGATGACCTGGAGAGATCGAACAGCTCGGTCTCTATTTCGGCGACCCACGACTTGGTCGGGCCGCCGAGACGGCGCATAGGCCGAATATCTCTCTTATTCAGTATGATCGTCTGAACCTACCCACAGATGATCCAAACCTCCGGGAAAGAGTGCAGGCGGATAATCTCATCGCTGTTCTTGAAACGCTGCCTCCAGAGACGCGGCTGATCATTCATGCCGGCCACGGTCATGCCGCAGAAGAACCATTCATCGTCGATGAAAACTTTTCAATCAACTGGTTCATTGCGCCGGTGAAGGAGCGAACCGGGATGAATCCCCTGACGGTCAACCTATCGAATTGCGGCAGGGCAGAAAGCGTCGAGTATACTTTCGCTACACCCGCCTTCGACGAACTGGCTTCGGGCTTCGACCCGTTTGTATCAATGCCGCGTGCTGAGCAGCGTAGCCTTTCGCTGAAAGCGATGAAGACACTCGGTTTGAAGCTTCAAGAACTCGCCGAAGCTGACGTGCCTACGGAACGCTCCTGGATCGTCGTCCGCGACCGAGCCTGCCGTGCATGCCAGCCCTATGACATTCTTTTGTGGGAACCTGACCGCGGTAACAAAGCGGTTGTTTTCGTGCCGTTCAGGGGCCGGTACCAAGTCGATATCGTCGAGCTCATGGAGTAGTCTCAGCCGTGCGCCTGCCCAAAAGCGAACGCGGAGTTGTAGCGAAGGACTTCGGCTCGCTTCTGTTCAGAACAATGGCGCAAATGCAGACATGGGTGTATGAACCGACTGGGGGGCCGGAAGAGGTTTCCCCTCCGCCGGCCGCGCCGTTCCTTTCGTGGTGTCAATATTTATCAGGCTCCGTCGGAGGGAAGCGACGATTTGTGGACGACCATGCGCAGCTTGCCTTCGGCGTCCTTGATGTAGCCGATTGTGTACTCGACCTTGGTCTCGCCCGAGCCGTCCGCCGGGGTGAAGAAGTAGTTGCCCATCGCGACAGCCATGGTGCAGCTGTTGTTAGTTATGCCGGCATTCTCCCAACGAACCTTCGTCCAAGGACGAAGAGCGAATCCCTTGTCCTCAGGGTACGATTCGTTATTGTTCACGAAGTAGGACAGCGCACCGTCGAATGAGGCACGGAACTGGTCCACCGAAGCGAGCGTCGGCTTGAAGAGGACGAGGCTGAGATCGTAAGCGTAGAACTCGTTGATGTGGTCCGCGGCAGCCGCGACGTAGTCACCGCCATCCGTATACACCTGCCCGATCTTGACAATACCATCGCCCCAGGCGCTTTGCGCGGCAACGACTTCCTGTTCGGTGATGCACTCTTCGCTGTAGATCGGAAGCGAGGACCGCTGTGTTGCATTCGGGGCGTCCGTTGTACAGGCCGAGAGGCCGGCTGCACCGGCAAGGGCGAGGGCTGGGATAAGGGCTTTCATGGTTTCTCCTTCCAAGGATGAATTCATTTCGGTAATCGAAGGCAGGGGTCTCAGAGGTTCCAGAACAGGGTCAGGGACAGGTTATGGTTGGTCTTCTCGTCCTCGAAGGGCGTATCGAGGATGTTGTTGAGGTAGCCGCCTTCTATTCGTGCACGTTCATTGATGTGCCAGGCAGCTCCGACAAAGAAACGGTTTTGATCAAAGCCTTCACGCTGGCCCCAATCGGCGTCGTTGAGATTGATGAAGAGCTCATCCCAAACGACGGTCGAGAACACAGTGTCCTCGATAGGCCTCGCCCAGCGGACGAACTGGCGGAAGCGCCAGCCTGTGTCGTCGCCGGCCTCACGCCAACGCTGCTCGAGGCGCGAGCGACCACCGACCGTTCCTCCAAAAACGGAGGGAAGCGCGAACGTTGCCTGCTGCCAGAAGCGGTCTTCTTCAATGTCAGGCCGGCCCTCACCGCGGGAGACAACGCGGGCATAGCCGGCCCAGACATCGAGATCCTGATTGAAACGCCAGCCGAGCGCCGGACGCAGGATACTGACCCCGAGGTCCGAGGCATTGTCACGATAACGCGCATGGCCGTCGAACCAGAAGAGGAGGCGACTGTCTTCCTTCACCTGGCCGGCGATCGCAATCGCGTTCCACGACTCGAAGTCGCTTTCGATCTCCTGCGCCGATGCGGCAGTGGAAGCGGCGCTGCAAATTGCGGAGGCACAGAGCGCGACTGCCATCATGCGTGTCATCGGGTCATTCTCTATCCTCTTGCCATGTGCGGCGTTCAGCGTTGGGCAGAAGATGGCGGCATCGCATCGTCGGGGCGTCAGCCGGACGGCCCGCCTGGCGGCCTAGGCCACATGGCCTAGTGTCCCGGACGGTTCGCGCTAGGTTGAAAGGATGGCCTCATCCAACCCGATCACAGGCACCATGCCGGACACAGTGGCAGAGCTGTGCGATCTCTATCGTTCGGCCTAGGCACGCGCGGCGCGGCTACGCCTATTGATCGATGCCGGCCAGGACTTGGCCGCCGCCGACGCAAGCCGCCTGCCCGAAGCCCTCGCTGTCAGCGCCCGCCGCGCGGCTCATTTCGCCGGCTACCGCGATGGTAAAATCTCCCAAGATCTCGAGGCTCCGGGCGTACCCCTCATCGCGCCAGGATCGGATGCGCGCCGCGTCGGCACTCTCCTTTTCACCGGAAAGCCGGAGCCCCGCGGCGTGGGCGATCCCGAAGACCGCGAAGCCCTCGGCATGCTGGCGCAGCTCATAGCCGCCGCCCTCGACCGCGCGGCTCGAAACAAGGAGCGTGAGCGACTTCTTTCAGCGCTTCAGGACCGCGAGCAGCATCTTGAAGACCTCGTGGGGCGCCTTTTTTCGGCGCAAGAAGATGAGCGCCGTTATGTCTCTCGCGAGCTCCATGACGGCGTGGCGCAGACCGCTACCGCGCTCTACCGCCGCCTCGACGCCGAGGCTTCCAGCGGTGACGGCCGCGAACTCACGGGAATCGCGAAATCTCTGGTGACTGAGCTGCGCGCGGTAATCGCAGGCCTTCGCCCGACAGCTCTTGACGACCTCGGCCTCGTCTCAGCGATCGAGACGCTTGCGGACGATCTGCAGGCAAATGGATGCGACGTCACCTTCCGGTCTGAAGGCGGCGAGCACTGGCCCGCCATCCTCACCGCTCCTTATTTCCGCATCGCGCAGGAAGCTCTCGCCAATATCCGCAAGCATGCAGGTGGGCCTTGCAAGGTGGAGATCGACCTCAAGGGCGATCCTTCCCGCGACGCCTGGCCCCTTACCATCCGTGACCACGGCAGAGGCATCGCTGTTGACGGGCTTCCAGCCGCCGAGGCCGGTCAGGATGTCGGCATCGAGATGATGCGTGAACGGATGACTGCGCTTGGCGGTAGCTTCGAAATCGAGCCCGCCTCACCCGGGGTCCGCGTCACGGCCCGTTCGGGAGGAGCGCGATGACGGAGAAGAATCCCAGCGTCATCACCGTCGACGATCACGAACTGGCCCGTGAAGGCCTGAAGCTCGCCCTCGAAAAGCGCGGCTTCAACGTCCTCGCCGCCGAAAGGACCGGAGAAGCCGGCATCGCAGCCACGCGCGAACACGAGCCCGATGTCCTGCTCCTTGATATTCGGCTTGGCGAGGGCATCGATGGGCTCAAGGCAGCCGCGGAGATTGGTAAACTGAACCTCCGTACCCGTATCACCATGTTATCCTTGCATGACGATCCAAATTACGTCCGCGCCGCTCTCAAGGCGGGTGCCAAAGGCTATGTTTTGAAGGACGCGTCACCGGATGAGCTTTGCAAGGACGCCGAGGCCGTCCTCGCGGGCGGGACGGCGATCCCATCCTCTCTCTTGTCCTCATTGCTCCTCCGTTCCGAGCAGCAGGACAATGACCTCCTCCTTATAGAGAAGCTCACCGAGCGCGAGCGCGATGTCCTCGAACTCGTCGGTGAGGGTCTCACCAACAAAGGCATCGCTCGCGAACTCGGCATCAGCCCCGCCACCGTCAAAGCCCATGTCGAGCGCCTCCTCGCCAAACTCGGTGCCGCCGACCGCACCCAAGCCGCCGTGATGATGGCCCGGTGGAAACAGGCGAAGCACTGATATGGTGCAGCGATTTTCCGTTGGCGGAATAGGTAAGGCTTGGGCCGACCTTCCCCTGACCCGCAAGGGTCTGGTCGTCGTGGCCGTGCCGGTGGTGATCCTGATTGGCTCCTTGTTCACCCTTTACCAGGCGAGCACCGCCGAGGCCCGGGCCGAAGCTGATGTGCGCCGAGCGTTTGCGATCCAGCGCGACATCTATCAGGTCCACGGCCTCCTCGCCGAAGCCGCGAGCGGCGTGCGCAGCTACCTCCTCACCGAGCAGGAGCGCTTCCTCGAGCCCTATGAGAAAACTGACCGCGAGCTGCCCGCCACCCTCGCCCGGCTCGATATCGCGATCGAGGACCGCGGCGTGCGCGAGGCCTACGAAGTCTTCTTGACGCAGGCTGATAAAAAGCGCCCAGGCCTCAACGAGCTGCTCGAGATCGCAAAGCAGGAGCCCACAGGAGCCAGGCTTTCCAGCGAGACACTCGGACTTCTCGCGACGAACAAGGACGTCCTCGACAATCTCCGCAGGCAGATCGACGTGATCCAGGAACTCGAAGGCCAGCTTCTCGACGCACGGCGCGAGAGGGTCGAGCGCGTGCGCGACCGCTACATCCTCCAGACGGCCGTCAGTGCAGCGATCGGTGTCCTCGGCAGCCTCGGCGCGGTCGTGCTCTTCTCCACAGGGATCGTACGGCGTGTGCAGAGGCTCGAAGACAATGCCGAGCTTCTCCAGCAGGGCGCGCCCCTCGCAGCCTTCCCGCCAGCCTCGGATGAAATCGGAACGCTGGCAAGGAAGCTGGACCGCGCGAGCGCTCTCCTCCGCGCCCGCGAGGCCGCTCTGCGGGAGAGCGAAGAACGCTTCCGACTCGTCGTCGAAGGTGTGCGTGACTACGGCATCTTCGCACTCACCTCCGACGGTTATGTGGCAAGCTGGAACACTGGCGCGGAGCGGATCAAAGGTTGGCAGGCCGACGAAATTCTTGGTCGACATTTCAGCCGCTTCTACCCTGAGGAGACCCGCGACTATCTCCCCGGCCAAATGCTCTCTCGCGCGACGTGGCAGGGCACAGCGGAGGACGAAGGCTGGCGCGTCAGGAAGGACGGCTCGCGCTTCTGGGCCAACGTTATCATCACGGCACTGAAGGATGAAGACGGCACCCTCATCGGCTTCGCGAAGGTGACCCGCGACATTACTGAACGCAAGCAAGCCGAAGAGGCTCTGCGCATCGCCCGCGAGGAAGCCATCGCGGCAAACCTCGCAAAGTCGGAATTTCTCTCGCGCACCAGTCATGAACTCCGCACGCCGATGAGCGCAATCCTCGGCTTCACGCAGGTCCTCGAGCTCGATCAGGAAAGCCTGCCCGAAAGCCACCGGAAGGCGGTGACGCAGATCTCCAAGGCCGGACGCCACCTTCTGTCCCTCATCAACGACCTCCCCGATATCTCCAGCATCGAAGCCGGCGGCGACGACATCGCCATCGAACGCGTCGACCTGCACGAGATCCTGAGCGAGGCCCACGGACTTTCGACGCCTATCGTCAAGATCGCCGGCCTGCACTTCGATCTTGAGCTTCCAGCAGACGCCGCCGAGGTTGCCTGCGACAGGCGCCGGACGATCCAGGTGATCCTGAACCTCGTCTCCAATGCCGCGAAATACAACGCTGACGGATCTTTCGTGCGGCTTTCAGCCGAAGCGACCGGCGAGCGCGTTAGGGTCTCGGTCACCGATGACGGCCCCGGCATCGAGGCAAGCAGCCTGCCCCGGCTCTTCACCCCATTCGACCGCCGGGGCCGCGACCGCCGCAGGGGGGCTGAAGGTTCAGGCCTTGGCCTCGCTCTCTCCAAGCGCCTCGTGGAAACAATGGACGGAGACATAGGCGTCGAGACCGCCCCCGGGCAGGGCGCCACCTTCTGGTTCAGCCTTCCTTTAGCAACCGCGAAGAAAAAAGCGTCCACTTACAAGTTCGAGGACGAGATTGCATGACCTCACCCGCCGACTTCGTCACCTCAGAAGAGATCACTGGACGCCGCGTCCTCGCCATCGATGATGAAGAGGCGAACCTGCTCTCCTCGAAACGCTGCTCACCCGCGAGGGGTATAATGACACGCACTTCCTTGACGATCCAGCCCGGGCCATCGATACGTTTCTCGAGCTTAAGCCCCATATTGTCCTGCTCGACCTGATGATGCCGGACACGGACGGCTACCAGCTCCTCGACGCCTTCCGGCGCCACACACGTCCGAACGAGTTCCTCCCAATCCTCGTCCTCACCGCCGACACCACGGTCCAGGCCCGCCGCCGCGCGCTCTCCTTCGGCGCGAAGGACCTCGTGGTGAAGCCCTTCGACGTTATCGAAGTCGGCTTGCGGATCGCCAATCTGCTCGAGACGCAGGTTCTGTATGAGCGGCTTCGCACTCGATGATCGATAACCAAGGACGGTCTTTGACAGATGAGCGTGAGAACCCACTTCGCGAGTGGCGCAAAATCTGACATTCCGAACGTTAGAAACGAAGCACTTTGTCGCAAAGCAATGTCGTTGCGGCTTCGCCAGGCTCGTTCGTATGCTGAGTTCGCCTACTCGATCGACAGGCAATCGAACCGTGGTTCGCTCTCAGGCACTGCCGAGAAACAGTAGTATTTTATTTCTTCGTTATCGCGCTGTCTGCAAAACCGGTCTGCGGCGGAGTTGAATCATCCCTGTATTTGCCGCGATACGCCTGCGCGGTCTCTATAGCGCGCCAATAACCCGTAAAAGCTTGAACTCGGCCGTCGCAAGATCAGCTCGGGCAGTGATAAGACCGACTTCAGCGTCAGTCCTTTCACGGTCGGCATCCAGAACGTCGAGCCGCGTCCGGCGCCCGCTCCTGAACTCAGCCGCCACGCCGTCGGCGGCGAGTCGCGCGGCTTCCACTTGCGCCCGCCGCGCTGTGACGACCGATCTGCTGGCGACCAGGTCAGCCCAGGCGGCGATCGTCTGCTGGCGGATCAGGCGTTCCACGCTGTGGGTCCGGCTCCGGGCCGCCCTGGCCCTCTTGCTTGCCGCACGGGTGCGGGCATAGCCGGACCCGCCGCTGAAGAGGTTCCAGCGCCCCTGCACGGTGACCTGGTACTGCTCGGCTTCCCCAAGCTCGATCCCGAAGCGCTCATTCTCGATATAGGCGGCACTTGCGTTGAGTGAAACTTGGGGGAGGACCCGTCCTCGCTCGGCCCTGACCGCGTGGCGCGCTGCGCGCTGGGCGTCCTTGCTGGCCCCAAGATCGGGGCTCGATGCAACGGCGGCCTGTATCGCAGTGTCGAGGTTACCGGGAAGCGCGCGCGAAGCCTCGGGCAACCGCAGGTCGTCCGGCGCCGGAAAGCCGAAGACCCGCTCAAACGCCGCTTCGGAGCGTGCGGTTCCGCCCTCCGCCGAGATTCTCTGCGCTTCGGCGAGGGCGAGCCGAGCACGGGACTGCTCGACGTCGGTGGAGGTGGCCAGACCGGCGGTACGACGCGCTTCGCTCTCCTCCCGCCTGCCGCGCACCACCCGCTTGTTCTCTCTCCGCTCAGCCTGGATCGCCCGGTCGCGGACGAGATCGGCGATGGCGATCGCGCCTTGGAGGATGACGTCCTGCCGCACGGCATCGGCGCTGTGCTCGGCCTGCTCGGCCTGTGCCTTCGCCGCACCGATGGTGCCGCCGATCCGTCCGGAGGTGAAGAGCGCCTGCTCTACGCTCGCTATGGCGGCGGCAGGATCACGGATGGCGGAAAGCTCTCCGGGTACGCCGTTGATACGGAACGTCTCGTCGATGGTTCCTGCCTGCGCCTGCATGCTGAGCTGAGGGAGGGCCCGACCCCTCGCCTCCCACACCTCCGCGCGGAAAGCGGCGGCCTCTTCTTCAGCCGCGGCGATGTCCGGACTGGTCTCGACGAGGCGTTGGAGAAGGTCCTCCGTCTGCGCATAGGCGGGCGCCGCGAGCATGGCGACACCGAGAGCGAGGCTAAGCAGGCGCATGGGCGATCTCTTCCGTGTACATGTTGGCTCCAGGGAAATTCGCCACGGGCCGCCTTCTGGTCAGAAGGAGGAAGCACTGAGGCACGAAGAAGAAGGAGACCACGGTGGACAGGACCACACCTCCCGCGATGGCTGTGGCGAAGGGCGGCCAGAAACCGCCCTCGGCCAGGATCAGGGGCAGGAACCCGACAAAAGTCGTCACCGTGGTCGAGGTGATATGCCGCGATGTCTCGAGGACTCCGTCGCGCACGGCCAGCCTGTCGCCCGCCACCGCCTCCGGGTTGGCTTGGAGTGTGGCAAGGATGATGATGGCGGCATTGATCGCGACGCCCATCAGACCCATCAGGGCAATGATCGGTTGGAACCCGAACGGGTAGCCGGCGATCGTCAGGCTCAGCATGCCAAGCCCCATGGAGAGCCCGGCCACCATCATAACCACCGCGCCCAGCCGGAAGCTGCCGAAGGTCAGCACGATGACCGCGATGGCGGCCGCCGTGATGAGGCCCACCGAAGCCAGAAGCGACCCCACCGCATCCGACCGCGCCTCCGCGTCGCCCCCGAAGGCGTAGGTGTAGCCGGGGGGCAGTGCGAAACGCCCCTCGTCCATGGCGGCCTGGAAGGCATCGACCGCCGTACTCGGCAGCGTGCCCGGCCGGACATAGGCGAGAATGGTGTTCACTCGCGCGCCTTCGTAGCGCGTGATCGCCGCCGGGCTCGGCTCCAGGGTCAGGTCACCCAGGCCCAGAAGTGGCGTGCCGAGATCCCCGCCCGGGCCGCCCAAGCTGACCGAACCCGCCTCCTCGATCGAGCTCCGGTAGGGCGCATCGAGCCGCACGATCACAGGCACTTCGCTCTCACCCTCGATGATGCTTCCTCCGCGCACGCCCTGCAGCTTCGCGGCGAGCGCTCCGGCCACGTCGCGCAGACCGAAGCCTGCAAGACGGGCCGCGTCCTCATCCGCATTCAGCCAGAGCTTCGGCTCGCCGCCCGACAGCGAGGCGGTCGAGACGGTCACCTCGGGGATCTGCGACAGGATGAGCCGCGCTTCCTCGCCTAGCTCCTTGAGGGTCTGTAGATCGCGGCCCTGAATGCGAAGCTCGAAGGGCGCAGGCGTCGGCGGGCCCTGGACAAGAAGCTGCGCGTTGACCTGCACATTGGGCAGGGAACGGGAGAGCTCCGCCTGCACCTCATCCACGACTGCCTCGATCCCGCCGAGCCTTTCCACCGTCACCATGGCTTCGGCAAAGTTGCGCGAGCCGTCCTCGTCCATGATCAGATTGTAGTAGAAGGCGGGTACGGAGTTGCCGACGGACCAGTGCGCACTCTCGATGCTGGGATGCCGCTCGAGCAGCAGGTCCGCCGCGTCCGCCGCCGCCCTGGTCTCTGAAAGACTCGATTGCGGCGAAAGGCGAAGCTGGACGTGGAACTGGGCACGGTCGGCGGCCGGGAAGAACTGGCTCGGCAGGGTGGTCACCCCGATGAAGCCGAGCGCTGGAAGGACCGAGGCGGCGAGGATGGACAGCCTCGGCGCGGCCAGGCTGAGGCCGAGAAGCGTCCTGAAGGCGGGGCCGATGAGCGGCAGCTCCATCCCTCCGGACGAGGTCTTCTCGGCCTTCGTCCCCGGCTTCAGAAAGATACCAGCCAGCGCCGCGATGACGGTCACCGCCAGGAGGAAAGAGGTAATCAGGGAGATGATGACGCTGTCCGCGATGGGTCCGACGAACTCCCCCGCTCCGCCGATCAGAAGGGTGATCGGCATGAAGGCGAGCACGGTGGTCAGGGTGGAGCTCAGGAGAGGTAGCCACAGCCGACCCACGCTCTCCGACACCGCCTCCCGCGGCGAAAGGCCCCGGCGCAGGGCCCGGCCCACGGCATCGCACATGACGATGGCCGCGTCGACGAGGAGGCCGAGAGCGACGATCAGCCCCGTGATCGACATCTGGTGGATAGGAATGCCCGCAAAGCTCATCACCGTCAGAGAGCAGAGCGTTGTCAGCGGGATCGCCAGGGTCACGAGGATCGCAGCCCTTGGGCCAAGGGTGAAGAAGAGAATGATGACGACCAGCGTGACACCTATGCCGAGATTGGTGAGCAGGCTGCCGAACCGGTCCGAGGCGTAGACGGACTGATCGAAAACAGTGACGAGCTCGATCCCGCTGGAGAGATCCTCTTCGAAGGCTTCGAGCTCCTGCCTTACGCGCGCCGACCATTGACCGACCCTCAACCCGTCGTCGATCCTCGTGCCGACGATCACGGCTCTACGGCCATCGATAAAGGCCGTCTCGGCCTCTGGATCCTGAAGCCCCCGGCTCACCTCGGCGATGTCGCCGACGCGCACCCGTGCGCCCTGACGCCCCTCGCGCAGGGGAACGTCGCGCACCCGGTCGAGCGTGCCAAGAGCACCCCGCACCTCGACGGCGATCTCGTTCTGAACGCCGAAGACCTGTCCGGCCGCGACCTTGGCGTCCGCGCCGCTGATTGCAGAAGCGATCTCGGCTTCGGAGAGGCCGAGCGCCTGGGCCTGATCGGCGCGAAGGGTGACGGCGATCTCCTCGTCCCCGAACCCGTGGACGCTCGTATACTCCGTGCCGGGTACGTTCCTCAGCCGCGACCGCAGCTCCTCCGCCGCCCGTTTCAGGATCAACGGGCTCGGCGGGCTCTCTGCATCCCAGACAAGGGCCGCGAGCACCGTATAGGCGTAGCCCCGGTCGTCGATGAAACGCGGCTCGGACGTTCCTTCGGGCAGAAGGGGCTCTGCATCCGAAAGCGCATCGCGCACCTTCGAGAAGGCCTGGTCGGTCTCGTTGATCTGGTCCTGAAGCGTCACGGATACGGAGGAGAGCCCCGTGGTCGAGACCGACTGGACGATGTCGATCTCCTCGACCTCGCGCAGCTGGTCCTCGATCCTCTGGGTGACGAGGCGTTCCACTAGCTCTGCACTCGCCCCGGGGTAGGCGGTGAGGATCGTCGCCGCGCGGTTCCTGATCCTCGGGTCTTCCTGCTGCGGCATGGTCAGGAACGCCGCGCCGCCGCCCACGACGATCAGAATCAGGACCATCGCCAGCGCCCGCGGATAGTCGTAGAGGACCGTTTTCATCGCTCCTCCTCCTCAGCCAACGACCGACGCGGAAGCGGCCGTCACCGGCCTACCGGCAGGCTCGCTCCTGACGATCTCCACCAACTGCCCGGGAACGAAGCGGAAGGGCGACGAGGTCACGACACGGTCGCCGTCCTCCAGGGTCCCTTTCACGAAGACACGGTCGTCGGCGAGGGAGATGATCTCCACATCCTTGCGACGGATGATCTTGTATTCGTCCACCACATAGACCGACCAGAGGCCCCGATAGCTCTCCTGAAGGGCGGCCATCGGCACCCAGACGCCGCGGCCCTGCTTCTCCTGGCCCAGGGCCAAGCGCACGAGACCGCCGGGGACGAGACCCGGATCCTCAAGAACTTTCAGCCGGACGGTGCGGCTTCGGGTTGCCGGATCGACGTCATCGCTGATCCCCTCCACGATGCTCCGAGCGACGAGTTCGTCCGCGAGAAGATCGAAACGGTCCCCCGGCGCGATGGTCGAAGCGAGCTCCATCGGCACACCGATCTCCGCTTCGAGCGCCGCCTCCTGGTTGACCCTGATCACGGGCTGACCAGCGCTTACCGTGGCGCCTGCATCGACATAGCGCGCCACCACGAAGCCCGCGAAGGGCGCGGTCAGGACCGTATCGCCCTCATCCTCCTCGGCCCGAGCCAAGACGCGTTCGAGAAGCCGGACCCGCTCGCGCGCCTCGCCGCGCGCGGCCGTTGCATCGTCCAGTTCCTGCTGGGTCGCGAAGCCCTGATCGATAAGATCGGTGATCCGCTGCAGGGTAGCCTCGCTCCGCACGAGGAGCGCCTTGGCACCGGACAGCTCGGCAGCCGCCTCGCGTCGGCGGAGGTCCAGCCGCACGGGGTCGAGCCGCGCCAGAGCCTCCCCCTTCGCCACCCTGTCGCCGATCTGCACGAGCACCTCGGCTACCTCGCCGCCCACCTGGAAGCCTGCGTCCGCGACCTGCGCAGGGGAGATGCGCCCGGCGAAGAGGCGCCTCTGCTGATAGGTCGGCTGGTGCCTGACCTCCATCACGGCGACGGGCAGCGGCCGCGCCTCCACCCGATCGTCGGCCTTGGCGGAGAGGACGGTTTGCCCGCCAAGCCCCGCCAGAACGATGACGAGGGCAAGGATGAGAAGCCATAACGCCCCCTCCCCGATCCTGACCAGTACGCGCAACATGGCGGAACTCCTCAGTTCTCTGGCCTCAGCCACAATAAAGTAGTAGCTCACATATGACAAAATACGTAATTTGTCACTAGGTATTTGTTACGAGGTGCAGTAGGCGCTTCGCCCTGCGTAAGGAGTTCGCCATTGCCGAGACTGAACCTGACCGAAGACGAGACGCGCACGCTGATCCTGGACCATGCCGACCGGCTCTTCACTGAGATCGGCTACGACAAGACCACGGTGGCCGATATTGCGCGAGCATGCGGCTTCAGCTCGTCCAACGTACACCGGGTCTTCGGCACCAAGGCTGTGATCAACCGCGCGATCGCTGAGCGGAAGCTGTCGGGTAAACTCGAATTCGCAAGAGAAGCTTCTGAGAAAGAAGCGACCGCGCCGGCGCGTCTGAAGGTCTTCTACCGGACGATCCTGGAAATGAACCGAACGATGTTCATGGAGCATAAGCGGGTCCACCACATGGTCTCCTGCGCGATCGACGAGCGCTGGGAGGAGGTCCAGCAGTACCGCTGCGGACTGCTGGCGCTAGGCCGGGACATCATTGTCTATGGCGTCGAACGCGGAGAATTCGACGTCGGGGACATCGAGGCGGCCTCCCATGCGCTACACGCCAGTGGAATCCGCTTCTGCCATCCCCTCATCGCGGCGGAAATGGAAGGCGAGCCCGACGACGTCGTTTTTGAAGAGTGGGCCGAGTTCATCCTCGGAGCGCTCGGCGCCAAGCGCTGAGCTTCGCCCTACCGGCAGGGCGCATTTGCTGACATAACGGAACCTATAGTGATCGCGATTTACCTCGCCAGGGCCGCAGCACTGTTAACGGCTTCGAGTGCTCTCGGCCTTCTTCTTGCACCATGACGTCCGAGAGAGATCAATGGATCAGCCAAGAACCACGGCGGATGAGCGGCGGCCTTGGAACAAGGGCAAACTCATCGGGCAGAAGTCGCCGTTGAAGGCGCAGGAGGTCTGGGAGATCCGCGTTCGGTTGACGATGGCCAACGAGGTTCGAGACCTCGCGCTCTTCAACCTTGCGCTCGATAGCAAGCTGAGAGGATGCGACTTGGTGAGGCTTAAGGTTGCCGACGTTTGTCGCGGCACCGAACCGCTTTCCCGAGCAAAGATCGTTCAGTCGAAGACTTCGTCTCCCGTACAGTTTGAACTCACTGACCCGACCCGAAAGGCGATCGTTGCGTGGGTGGAACAGAAAGACCTCAGTCCGAACGATTGGCTATTCCCAAGCTGAAAAAAGACTGGCGAACATCTGACGACACGTCAGTACGCTCGGCTTGTCCAAGACTGGACGGCTGCGATAGGTTTGCCTTCCTCAGCCTACGCTACGCATTCGCTGCGACGGACCAAGGCCACCATGCTCTATCGTAAGACCGGCAACCTGAGAGCCATTCAGCTTCTTCTCGGTTACGCCAAGCTCGACAGCACGGTTCGATATCTAGGTGTGGAAGTAGAGGACGCGCTGGCTTTGTCAGAAGGATTGGAACTGTAGCGATATCACATTCGTGGACACTGACCTGGGAAAGCGTTCACTCTCGATCGGGGCTGACTAACCTACAATTGGCGTCGTTCACCTCAGAAGACACCGAATTCCGCAATTAATGGATCTCCAGAATGCCAGCTCGACGGCACTCCGTTTGAGTCGGAACCAGACCAAAAAATTCCCCGCTGGCCGGAACCAGCGGGGCGATTTGGTGCAGTTCCAACTGCTTGTTAGCGGCTGGCCTACGATTTCTGAACGTCGGTACCTTCGCACAAAAGGCCGTGCCTGAAAAGAGACCTCGAATCCTACGCGGCGTCGGGGGCCATGCCCTAAAGGTCGGTGCTGGCAAGTTGGTGTCGAAGCCCAGCCGCAATAGATTATAGCAGCTGAACTTGACGTCCACAGCGTGGCAGTTCAGAAATCGAAGGCCAGCCGCAACCGATATACAGTCATATCCTGTTGGATACGGGTTGGTCTAAGGGTCGGAGATCACGGCGTCCCGCGCCTCCTACTAAGGTGAACCAGTCAGCCCTGGACACGCGGGTTGATCAGGCCCCCAGTTCGCCGTTGCCTCGCCGGCTGCATCCCGGCATAGGCACAAATCACCTCAGTTCTCCGAGTGGTACCCCACTTCCCGGGGGGTTGCAAGGATTCTCTAACCCCTGATATACACTACACCCAGATATACGTTGGAGTGGTCAGTGAGCATTTACAGCAGGCAGGGTGCTTACCGCATTGGCCTCGATTTAGGAACCAATTCCCTCGGCTGGTGCCTTCTCGATGAAGACGAGGCCGGCAACGTCACCGGCATCCGCGATATCGGCGTCCGCATCTTCGCCGACGGGCGCGACGCCAAATCCGGGGCATCTCTTGCCATCGACCGGCGTCTGGCCCGCTCGGCGTCGAGGCGGCGTGACCGCTACCTTCGGAGGCGCACGGTCCTCATGGAGGAACTGGTTGCCTTTGGTCTGATGCCGGAGGATCTAGAGGATCGAAAAGCACTCGAAACCCTTGATCCTTATGCGTTGAGAGCGGAGGGCCTCGATCATGCTCTACCTCTCTATCATTTCGGGCGGGCCATCTTTCATCTCAATCAACGGCGCGGCTTCAAGTCGAACCGAAAGGCCGACCGGAATGCGGATGACGACCAGGGCAAGATTGCTCAGGGCATCGATAGACTGAAAGAGAAAATCCGGAAGGCGAAAGCTAGGACCTACGGGGAATATCTCCACAAGCGGCGTGAAGCAGAAAAAAATGCCCGCCGAGTGCCAACCGTCCGGGCAAGGATCGGAGACGACAACACCTATTCTGAGTATCCTGAGCGCCTCCTATTTGAAGAGGAATTTGATAGATTATGGGAGGCACAGGCGCGCTTTCACCCAAGCGAGTTGACTGAAGCCACACGCGACCGCCTGCGTCAGGTCATCTTCTATCAGCGCCCTCTAAAAGCGCCGAAAATCGGCCGCTGCACCTTCTTTGATGAGCCGCGCCTGCCCAAGGCTCATCCTTTCTTTCAAGAGCGGCGGCTCCTCGAAGAGGTCAATGCCCTTGAAGTCATCCTGCCCGGCGAGAAAGCCCGGAAGCTGACCGCCGCGGAGCGCGACGACATTCTGCTGCATCTTCAGAAGCAGAAGACGATGAGCTTTTCGAAGGTGCGAACAAGGCTCAAATGCCCCGACGGATCGCGCTTCAACAAGGAAACGCCCCAGCGGACGAAACTCCTGGGCGATGAGGTTCGAGCCGTCATGTCTGACAAGAGCCGTTTCGGCCCCTTCTGGCTCGAACTGCCTGTAGAGCGGCAGATCGAGGTGCTTTCGAAGCTCAGGACTGAGGAAGACGAGGACAAGCTGGCGGCATGGCTTCAGGAAGAACATGGTCTGTCAGACGAGCAGGCAGTAGCGGTCTCCTCGGCTCACCTGCCCGAGGGCTACGGCCGTCTGGGTGAGACCGCCACCGGGGCGCTGATCGAAGAATTAAAGGCGCAGGACGTGCCGGTTTATTCCGAAGCGGTGAAGCGCGCAGGTGAACGCTACCCCGAGATGAAGCACCACTCCGACTTCCGTGATGGCGAGGTCTGGGAGAAGCTTCCCTATTACGGCCAAATTCTCGCCCGGCATATTCCGCCGGGCACCCATGATCCGAAGCACAAGGACGATCTTGCGAAGTACCACGGCAGGATCACCAATCCGACCGTTCATATTGGGCTCAACCAGATCCGTAAGGTCGTCAACGATCTGATCGAGAAGCACGGCCACCCGATGCGTATCGTGGTCGAGCTGGCAAGGGACCTTAAGCTCAACGACGAGCAGAAGCGCGATGTCAACAAGGCGATCAAGGAGAATACTGAGGCCGCCGAGAAGCGGTCGAAAAAACTCGACGAATTAGGCCAAGCCGACACAGGCGCGAACCGTGCACTTCTCAAGCAGTGGGAGGAGCTAAGCAAGGACCCTCTCGGACCACGCAATTGTCCCTATTGCGGGGTTCCAATCGGCGTGGAGGAGCTTTTCAGTTCGGCTGTCGATATCGACCATATTCTTCCGTACTCGCGGACACTGGACGATTCACCAGCGAACAAGGTCGTCTGCCACCGTGCCTGCAATCGTAAGAAACGCAATCAATCACCTTACGAAGCTTTTTCACGCGATGAGGCTCTCTGGGCGACGATCCAGGAACAGGTGGCACGGCTGCCGCACAACAAGCAGTGGCGCTTCGGACCGGACGCCATGGAGAAGTACGAGAACGAGGAACGCGACTTCCTCGCCCGTCAGCTTGTCGATACCCAGTACCTGTCTCGGCTCGCCGCGATGTATCTCCAGGCCATCTGCCCCAATGGAGATGGCGGCGGTGTCTATGTCACACCCGGACGGATGACGGAGATGCTCCGCCGGAAATGGGGTCTCAACAGCCTCCTGCCTGATCATAATCTTCCTTTATCAGGCAACAAGAAAAAGAACCGTCTCGATCACCGGCACCACGCCATCGACGCCTTTGTTGTCGGCGTTACAGACCGGTCGCTCCTAAATTCGATCTCCCGTGCCGCTGGTAAGGCTGAGAAAGACGATCTCGACCATGTTCTTTCCGAGGTTCAGCCGCCCTTCGGCAAAGATATCGATGACATGCGTCGAGCTTTAGGGGATGCGTTGGAAAAAACGGTCGTCAGTCATAAGACCGATCATGGCAAACCCAAGCCCGGCGATAGCAGCGTCACCGCGGGCAAACTTCACAATGACACAGCCTACGGTCTGACTGGCGAGGTGGACGAGAAGGGCAACGAGATCGTCGTCGTCAGAAAAGGCCTGACGACACTGAAGAGCCGAAAGGAGCTTGGTCGGGTTAGAGACGAAACGCTGCGCAATACCTTACTGGCCGACACCGAAGGCAAAAACGGTAAGGAATTTACCGCCGCCCTCGAGGACTTCGCCAGGGCCGAAACCATCGACGGAAAGCCAAATCCCTGGCAGGGCCTCAGGCACGTCAGGATGACCGAGCCCCTCAAGACCATCAAGATCAAGGACAAGTCCGGCAGAGCCTACAAAGGCTACAAAGGGGACAGCAACCTCCGTTACGACGTATGGGAACTTCCCAATGGAAAATGGGCGGTCGATGTGGTCAGCATGTTCGAGGCGCACCAGCCATCGGCGGAGCCTCAGATGAAACGGGACCATCCGACAGCGAAAAAAGTCATGCGCCTTTTCAAAAACGACACGCTAGCGCTTGAGGACGACAACGGACGCACGGCCTTGATGCGTATCGTGAAGTTTGCGGCCAGTGGCCAGATGCTCCTCGCGCCACACAATGAGGCCGGCGCACTCAAAACGAGAGACGCCGACAAGGAAGACCCCTTCAAATACATATCCGTCGCGCCCGGCAGTCTCAAAAGGCGCAACGCGCGGAAAGTCCGGATCGACAGTGTCGGCCATGTGTTTGACCCTGGTCCGCGTTCTCTTCCTGCCTGACTGGTTTGATCCTTGCTCTCTTCTTTCTCGAAGGGAGCGAGCGCATGGACCGCATCGTGGACATTGCGACGGATGGACGACACCTTTCGGTGGATCGCGGGTTTCTCGTCGTCTCTGAGGACAGGGAAGAAGTCGGGCGTGTCGCGCTCGACGAGATCGCGGGCGTTATCGTTCACGCCCATGGTGTTTCCTATTCGAACAACCTCTTGGTGCGCCTAGCGGACCAAGGCAGCCTGCTCGTAGTCTGCGCTCAGAACCATGCTCCCGTCTCGTGTCTCTGGCCCATTTCGGGACACCATCTCCAAAACGCGCGGATCCGCGCTCAGTGGGATGCCGGGCGCCCTCTTCAGAAGAGACTCTGGCAACGGGTTGTCCAAAACAAGATCAGCATCCAAGGGGCTATCGTCGCAGCTAACGGCCAGGAGGCCAGCGCGTTCGATCATCTAGCCCGTCGCGTGAAAAGCGGTGACCCTGAAAACATTGAGGCTCAGGCCGCTCGGCGATACTGGCCGATGATGATGGGCAAGGAGTTCACCCGCGATCGGGCATCGGGCGGGGCCAACGCCCTCCTAAACTATGGATACACTGTCCTCAGAGCATTGGTCGCCAGAGCCATCGTCGCCAGCGGACTTCATCCGACCATCGGTATCTTCCACCACAACCGGCAAAATTCTCTCGCGCTCGCGGACGATCTCATGGAGCCTTTTCGGCCTTTTGTGGATCACGCGGTCAAGAAACTCGTTCGGAACGGCGTCGAAGACGTAACGCCGGAAGCGAAGGCGTGCCTGGCCGCGATCACAGGCTTCGACGTCAAGATTGGAGATACCTACAGCCCCGTGAGCGTTGCAGCGAACCGCGTCGCACAATCTCTCAGTGAGAGCTTCTTGCAGGGTAATGTCCGCCTTGAGCTACCCGCGATACCAGTGGCTACGACCCTCAGCCCTCTCGGTCGACTGTGACCGCGTTTCTGAGCGGGTATCGAATCATGTGGATGGTCGTGATGTTCGATCTGCCGGTCGATACAAAACCCGCCCGGCGGGAGGCTACGAAGTTTCGTCAATACTTACTGGACCTTGGCTTCGAGATGAGCCAGTTCTCGATCTATGCACGCTTCTGCAACGGTAAGGATCAGTTCGACTCCTATCTCAGGAAGATCGAACGCGGGTTGCCCGAACGGGGCGACGTTCAGGTCCTGCATTTCACCGATCGCCAGTATGAGAAGATTGTGCGCTTTTCCGGCACCACGCGGCAAGGAGACCGGAAAAAACCGGGCCAGCTCGCGCTTTTCTAAGCCCGAATGGAACTTTTTTGCAGGTCTAGAACTCTGGAATAAGACGCCTTTTGAGACGCTTATCCCAGAGCTGTTCTAGCGGTTCAGAAATCGAAGGCCAGCCGCAACAAGAGCTTCGGCGGTCCCCGCGAGATACGAGTTCTAGCGGTTCAGAAATCGAAGGCCAGCCGCAACAAAAACCCTTCGCGTTTGCCCGTCAATGGGTTCTAGCGGTTCAGAAATCGAAGGCCAGCCGCAACTCTCGGCAAGTCCCTTACCGCCGTTCGCAAGTTCTAGCGGTTCAGAAATCGAAGGCCAGCCGCAACTCATCACCGGCCTCGGCGTCTTCAAGGGCTGTTCTAGCGGTTCAGAAATCGAAGGCCAGCCGCAACTCAAAAGGCGCTGCCGAAGCATCTCGATCCGTTCTAGCGGTTCAGAAATCGAAGGCCAGCCGCAACGCGCTGCGCAAGGCGCATATTCTTGATGGGGTTCTAGCGGTTCAGAAATCGAAGGCCAGCCGCAACGGCCTTACCTCACCTCCGCTCTCGCCTACGGTTCTAGCGGTTCAGAAATCGAAGGCCAGCCGCAACATATTCCATATTCCAGAGGCCAGAGGCCAGAGTTCTAGCGGTTCAGAAATCGAAGGCCAGCCGCAACATAAGGGTGCTGAGCTGCACGAGCGCGCTGGTTCTAGCGGTTCAGAAATCGAAGGCCAGCCGCAACTCGAAGCGGGCGATCCTAGAGCGCAGGAGATGTTCTAGCGGTTCAGAAATCGAAGGCCAGCCGCAACACAACGCCGCCAATGTCCAGCGTCAGGCCGGTTCTAGCGGTTCAGAAATCGAAGGCCAGCCGCAACCGAATGGCGCGCCGTCCGCAGGGCCGACAGGTTCTAGCGGTTCAGAAATCGAAGGCCAGCCGCAACGCCTGCAACGGACCACCCAACAGAGGAGGGGTTCTAGCGGTTCAGAAATCGAAGGCCAGCCGCAACGCACCATGAAGGGTTCCCGCGCTCTGACCTGTTCTAGCGGTTCAGAAATCGAAGGCCAGCCGCAACCCTTCTCCCCTTATATCGACACCGTGCGCGTTCTAGCGGTTCAGAAATCGAAGGCCAGCCGCAACGTTATCGGCAGGATGTCACTAAGCCCTTTCGTTCTAGCGGTTCAGAAATCGAAGGCCAGCCGCAACACGAGCTGCCGCGTCACGTGAACAACCACGGTTCTAGCGGTTCAGAAATCGAAGGCCAGCCGCAACGTGCAGCCTCGCCAGGTGCGTTACCTCAGCGAGTTCTAGCGGTTCAGAAATCGAAGGCCAGCCGCAACGGGAACAGTTGACCCTCATCCGCCGGTCGAGTTCTAGCGGTTCAGAAATCGAAGGCCAGCCGCAACCACGTTCCCTTTGTCATCCGTCTCACCTTCGTTCTAGCGGTTCAGAAATCGAAGGCCAGCCGCAACTGCTCGTCTGGGTCGAGGTCGATTGGTTAGGTTCTAGCGGTTCAGAAATCGAAGGCCAGCCGCAACCGTGCCGCCCTTCTCGCCCTGACCGCTGACGTTCTAGCGGTTCAGAAATCGAAGGCCAGCCGCAACCGGCACCGCGTACATCGTATTCGAGGATTTGCGTTCTAGCGGTTCAGAAATCGAAGGCCAGCCGCAACCGGATCACCACGCATGAGCTTTGACCGTCAGTTCTAGCGGTTCAGAAATCGAAGGCCAGCCGCAACGATGACGGCTTTCGATGCCTGCCATTCCCAGGTTCTAGCGGTTCAGAAATCGAAGGCCAGCCGCAACCGAAGGCGATGAGTTCTACTGTCCCGTGTGGTTCTAGCGGTTCAGAAATCGAAGGCCAGCCGCAACAGCCTGATTGCCATCATTGAAAAGAAAATCGTTCTAGCGGTTCAGAAATCGAAGGCCAGCCGCAACTCAGGTCCGTCATCGGTCCTCGCGGCGTTCGTTCTAGCGGTTCAGAAATCGAAGGCCAGCCGCAACACAGACTTCATCGAGCTTCGGGACATGACCGTTCTAGCGGTTCAGAAATCGAAGGCCAGCCGCAACCATATGCAAACGCACATGCCCAGACGTAAGGTTCTAGCGGTTCAGAAATCGAAGGCCAGCCGCAACGAGAACATGCACAGGAGTGGCAGGTTCAGAGTTCTAGCGGTTCAGAAATCGAAGGCCAGCCGCAACGAACATCGTTCGTGGGCCCCGTATCGACATGTTCTAGCGGTTCAGAAATCGAAGGCCAGCCGCAACGAAGTAACCATCAAGCACTACACGAGGCTTGTTCTAGCGGTTCAGAAATCGAAGGCCAGCCGCAACGTTGGGCAGGGTTTTGAAGATCGAGACTTCAGTTCTAGCGGTTCAGAAATCGAAGGCCAGCCGCAACTGTCGCTCTCCCAGATGTACCAGCACAAGTGTTCTAGCGGTTCAGAAATCGAAGGCCAGCCGCAACGGCGCTGACCGTCTCACTGTCTATCCGGTAGTTCTAGCGGCTCAGAAATCGAAGGCCAGCCGCAACAACGGCGGGATGCTCTACTACAAGAACGAGAGCGGTATGAACACATCAGCGAGCCCGTCCACACGGAAGCACAACGCACCTTCTCGGCAGATCTCCAGAGGTCAACCGAGACGGCGTTCTCTGAAGGTCTCAAAAAGGAAGCATTCTCCATTCTCACAGGTGACGCGAAGGTTTGTCGGCCTAGCGTTAAGGAGTACGGCTTCGTCAAATCTCGTTGGAGGAAACAGGCTTGGCGAAGCACAGCCTACGGTCGTGAGAGCGAGCAGGAGAAGGTGAATTCGCTTCATTAGAAGGGCAGCCCTAGATAGGATTCGGGAATGTAGTTCGGCGGAAGAACACCGTGCTTCTTCAGGAACCTTGCGCTGTCCTGCGTTGCACGATGCTCTTTCATCAAAGGCGAACTTCTCAGGTTCGATCTCGTACCGTGCCAGATTTCGTGACCGGCTGCCGCAATGGTGTCGTTTGAACTGCGATTCAAACCCGGACCGAAGACGGTAATCTTCGAGTCCGTAAGCTCACCAGTTCGCGCATCTGTTCTGACCGCATTTTCTGCAGACGCACCAGGATTGTTTGTCTGCGTACTCCGAGACCAGCACGTGGGCCAGAAGACCGGGTCCGGGCATGCCGCGTACGATGGGCAGGCTCGGCATCGGCTTCTGCGCGATGGTCCCGCAGTCCTGGCAGGAGAGCTTCGGGCGAACATGGCGGTGCACGACGAAGCGTCCGGGGACGTAGTCGAGGACTTCGCGGACATCCTCGCCGAGGTGCCTCATCGGCTTGCCACATTCGGCGCATGCGCTCTCGGGTTCATGCACGACGTCTTCGCGCGGCAGATGCTCAGGCAACGGCCTCCGCTTCGGCTTCTTCCTCGGCTCGGCGTCCGTTCTGGCCTCGTCGCCTTCCGGCGTCGTCGCTGTAGCTGTGGCTTCCCCAGCGGTCTCCTCCATATCCTCGATGCCCAGCTCGAACTGGTCGCGGCTCTCGCTCTTCGACCCAAAGTGTTGCCGTCTAAGAACCGCGAGCTGGTGCTTCAGCTTCTCGATCTCCAACGCTTGGTGAACAACCAACCCCTGAAGGCCACCGACGTCTTCGGGCAGATCGGAGGGCGGCTTCGTCGGCATAAGGTCCGCATGCCGCTGTTCGCCCCCGGTGGGTATCGTTCGGCCTACAAACCGTTCCCCCGGAGCGTTTGCTTCATGGCGCTCACTGTCAAAGAGCAAGGTGACGAAGCAGTGAGGCTACACCACCCGGGTGGGCTGGCGAACCGTTAGAGGCACCCGTGTCAGCCGCCAGTCGATCCCGTCGAGAAGGGTGTTGAGCTGGGAACCGGAGATCGAGACCTTGCCGTCCTTCGCGCGTGGCCAGACGAAGGTCCCTTTCTCCATACGCTTGTAATAAAGGCACATGCCCTGGCCGTCCCAGAAGAGAAGCTTTAACCTGTCACCGCTGCGGCCACGAAAGACGAAGACGTGTCCCGAAAGCGGGTTCTCCTTGAGGACCGTCGCGGCCTGAGCACTCAGACCGTCGAAGCCGCGGCGCATGTCCGTGACCCCCGCGGCGAGCCACACCCTCGTTCCCGGCGGAAAACTCAGACTCATGAGCGCATCGCCTTCATCAAAGCCGCGATCCTCTTCACGGGGGTCTCTGCAGGTAGGGACAGTCGGCAGCCATCCGGGAAGCTGAACTCGATGCATTCCGTGACCGCTGATCTGGCCTGAGGCTTTGGGTCAGATTCTCCCGAGGCAGCAGGCTCGGCAACCTCCACTGGCAAGAAGGGCACCTCCCGGTCGATCTCTCTGCGAAAGAGCCTGCGCGACGAGTAGAGCTGAGCGGGCTCGAGATCATGCCGCCGCGCAACTTCGCAGACCGTCACGTCAGGATCGCAGCTCTCCTCGACAATGCGCCGCTTCACATCTTCAGACCAAACCCGCCGTCGGCGACCCTCGACCACCACCATCCCCTCCAAACCGATCCTCCAGCCCTTCGTCATGAGAACTTCTCATGAGTACGACCAGTCCGATCATCAGCGTAAGGCGGTCATGCCCGGGCGCTCACCATCGCCTTCAGTAGAGCCGCAACCTTCTTCGCCGACGCCTCTGCGGGCAGGAACAGCCGGCAGCCATCGGGGAAGCTGATCTCGAGGCGATCAGTCGCCGCCGACGCTGTAGCCAGCTTCTCGTTGGGAGCGGATGACGAGGTGCCGATCTCGACAGGGAAAAAGGGAGCGGTCGGCTCCAGCACCTCAGCCGCGAACTTTTTCCGCCAGGCGTAGATCGGGGCCGGATCGACCTCATGTCGACGACCGACCTCCAGCATCGTCACGTCCCGGTCGTAGCTTTCTGCGACGATCTGACGCTTCAGCTCATCCGGCCAGACACGACGACGCTGTCCCTCGATGATGACGTGCCCTTCCAAACCGAGACCTCGCAAGTTGCTAAGGAGAACTTCTCCTGACTACTCACACTCGCTCGGGCCAGGTAAGGTGGTCATGGCTGGGCGCTTACCAAAGGATAGCGTAAAAAAGCCGCCCCGAAGGGCGGCAGATGTTGGGTGCGGGAGCAGGATTTGAACCTGCGACCTT
>CAZKVC010000001.1:434784-439643 GCA_964556115.1 uncultured Caulobacterales bacterium | reverse complement strand
CTTCTGCCTCGGTCAGTGAGATCGAAGGCGCCATGGTCGTCCGCAGAAGGATGTCTCCTTCTTCGAGCGTCGGCGTGAACTCCGACCCCAAACGTGGGAAGACTAGCGCGCCCGCGACGAGGATGACGGCAGCCAGGCCGAGCGCCGCGCCGCGGCGCCTGACGAAGAAGGCGGCGTAGGGACGGATCAGGCGACCGACCCGGCCTTCGTCGTCCGTGCGGCTCCCGCGCTTGGGCCGCATCACCCACCCCGCGATGGCGGGCGCGATCAGCCCCGCGTAGATCAGCGAGCCGGTCATGGCGAGCGCGGCCGAGGCGGCGAGCGGTCGGAACGTCTTCCCTTCGACCCCCTGCAGCGCGAAGAGCGGCAGGAAGACGACGATGACGACGGCCACGGCCGCGAGGAGCGGGCCGATCACCTCCGTCACGGCCTCGGCGACGGCCGTGCGTCGGTCCTCGTCCGGCCGCTCCCGCAACACGCGGTCCACGTTCTCCGCGATGACAATGGCTCCGTCGACCATCATGCCGATGGCGATGGCGACGCCGCCGAGCGACATGAGGTTGGCGGAGACGCCGAGCAGCTTCATCCCGAGGAAGGCGAAGCCGACCGAGAAGGGGATCGACAACACCACGACGAGGCTCGGTCGCCAACCACCCAGGAAGGCGAAGATGAGCACCGCGACGAGCAGCGCGCCCTGCCAGAGCGCGGTCGTGACGGTCGACGACGCCGCGTTCACGAGCGTCGCCTGGTCGTAGTATGCGACCGCGCGCACGCCCTCGGGCAGCGTCTCGTTGATCTCGGCGAAGCGCTGGCTCGCCCCTGCGATCACGTCCGACGTGTTGGTGCCGTAGAGCTTGAGGACGATGCCCGCGACGACCTCGCCCTGGCCGTCCGCCGTGGCGAGGCCCTGGCGGACGCCGCCGCCGATCGCGATCTCGGCCACGTCGGCGACGCGCACGGGCGTGCCGTCCACGGTCTTCAGGATCGCCGCGCCGAGGTCGGGGATGTTCTCGGCGAGGCCGATGCCGCGCACCACGTACTGCTCGGAGTCGACCTCCAGGTACTGCGCGCCGGCGGTGCGGTTGCCTGCCTCCAGCGCGGCGACCACGTCGGCGACGGCCAGGTCGTAGCGCAGGAGGGCGTCGGGCCGGATGCGGACCTGGTACTGCTTCTCGTAGCCGCCGAGCGACAGGACCTCGGTCACGCCGGGCACGGACTGGAGCTGGTACTTGATCAGCCAGTCCTGGATCTCCCGCATCTCGATCAGGCTACGTTCGCCCGTCTCGTCGACGAGCTGGTAGTAGAGGATGATGCCGAGGCCGGTGCTGATCGGGCCCATCTGCGGCTCGCCGAAGCCCTCGGGGATCGCCTCGCGCGCCTCTGCCAGCCGCTCGCCGACGACCTGCCGAGCGAAGTACACGTCCGTGCCATCCTCGAAGTAGATGTTGAGGACGGAGAGGCCGAAGTTGGAGACCGAGCGGATCTCCTCGAGCTTCGGCAGGCCCGACATCGAGGTCTCGAGCGGGTAGGTGACGTAGCGCTCGACCTCCTCGGGCGCGAGGCCCTCGGTCTCCGTGAAGACCTGGACGAGGGAGGGCGTGACGTCGGGGAAGGCGTCGACCGGCAGGGAGCGGAAGGCCCAGATGCCGGCGATGGTGATCGCGACGGCGGCGAGCCCGGCGAGGAGCCGGCCGCCCGCGACGCGGTAGAAGAAGTTCTGCATGATCATGTCCTAGAGAAGTGAGAAAGCGGGGCGGCAGGCGACCTAGTGGTCGTCGTCGCCGAACATGTCCTTCTCGAGCTCTGCCTTGAGGGTGAACGCCCCCTCGGCGACGAAGGGCTGGCCGGGTTCGAGGCCGGAGACGATCTCGACCTGGTCGCCGACCTGCCGCCCGGTCTCGATGGCCACGGCGCCGAAGCCGTGATCGGTCGGCACGAAGACGGCCTCGCCGCCCTCGAAGGCGACGACCGCCGCCTTGGGAACGGTCAGAGCCTGCTCCGCGCTACCGGTCTCCAAGCTCGCGGTAACGAACTGGCCAGGACGCAAGCGCCCGTCGTCGTTCTCCAGGATCACGCGAGCCGTGGCCGTGCGCGAGCCTTCCGACAGCTGCGGCGTGACGAAGGCGACTTCGCCGGTGGCGATCTGTCGGCCGTTCTCGCTTCTCAGGACGACTCCAGCTCCGGGTTCGATCCGTCCCAGGTCGGCGGCGTAGACCTGAACGTCCGCCCAGACCACACTGTCGTCGGCGATCACGAAGGCAGCCTGGCCGCCTTCCGTGCCCCCCTGAACCGACTGACCGAGGCTCAGTGTCCGCTGGATGACGCGGCCGCCGATCGGCGTGGTGATGCGGTAGCGGCCCGCCGCTCCGTCTGGGCCTGTCCGCAAGGCATCGATCTGGTCGTGATCGACCCCCGCGGCATGCAGCGCCGTCTCTGCGGCCTCGCGCCGGGCGTAGGCCATGGCGGCTTCCTGCTCCGCTTCGGCGTACTCCGCTTGCGAGGTGATCCCTTGAGCAAGGAGGTCGCGCTCCCGCGCCAGCGTTGAATCAGCGAAGCTTTCGGCTGCAATAGCCCCGCGATAGTCTGCCATGAGGGTCGCGAGCCGTCCGCTGTCGAGCACGGCGAGAACCTCGCCCGCCTCGACCAAGTCACCTTCGGTGGCTTCCAGCGAGCGGACCACGCCGTCGACGCGGGGGGCGATATAAGCGATCCTGTCGGCTGCGAACTTGATCTCGGCCGGCAGCTCGGTCCGCTGTCCGAGCGCGGAGAGGCTTGCTTGCTGAACCTTGATGCCAAACGCCGCGACTTCGGCTTGGTCGATTTCGACCTCGTCACCGCTTTCCTCATGACCCCCCTCGGCGGCGTGCGCGGTGATCGCCTCGCTATCGACCTCGGGTTCTTGAGAATTGCCACCGTTGCAAGCGGCCAAAGCGGCAAGGAGTGCGATCGCGGATACGGTTCTGAGAACGTTCATCGGTCCGTCTCCTGACAAAAAGTGAGTGAAAAGGGAGGAAGCGCCGAGAGAGCGCGGACGTCGATCTCGGCGGTGCGGGCGGCGAAGCCGGCACCAATGACGGCGCGCTGCACACCGATCAGCGTTGTCTGTGCATCGAGGGCGGTGGTCAGGTCGAACTTGCCCGCACGGTAGCCGATGCGCGCTGCCTCCGCTGCGTTGCGGGCGGCGGGCAAGGCTTCATCGACCAGAGCGGCTCGTCGCCGATCGAGCGTCCGGGCCGAGACAAGGGATCTTTGCGCCTCACCTACGAGACGGGCTGCCGTGGTGCCAGCTCGATAGTCCGTCGCCCGGGCACGGGCCTTCGCGGCGCGGCGGTTGCCCTGGTTCCGGTCGAAGATCGGAAAGGGGACGCTGACGCTCGCGACCAGGGCTTCGCTACCGTCGGCTTCGAACCGCCTGACACCGACTGCGGCGGTCAGGTCGGGATAGGCGTTCGCCCGAGCGGCCCGGTGTTCGGCAAGACGAGCATCACGGTCCGCTTCAGCAAACCGCAGCCTCGGGTGTTCCCGCACTCTTTCGGCTACCAGTTCAGGTGATGGGAGGTCCAAAGGGAGCAACATATCAGCCGTTGCGATCCGGGCCGGCTGGCTGCCGCCCCAGAAACTCGACAGGGTGAAGGCGAGGCCTTGGGCCTGCGCAGCGGCAGCAGCTGCCGCCGCCTCGGCATCCGCCTTTGCGGCGGTGGCACGTTCAAGCGCGGTGCGTGGGCTTTTCCCGGCGTCAACACGGGCCTTGACGGCCTCTGCAAGCTGTTCGGCCAGCGCGGCTGCGTCATGGGCGAGGGTCGAAGCCTGCTCCGCCGCGGCGAGTTCATAGAAAACCATCGCCGCCTCCCGTTCTAGCGAGCGCAGCGTCGCATCACGGTCAGCCTCGGCGAGGGCGGCGCGGGCGAGGGCGGCGCGACGCTCCGCACGCCTCTTATTGCCGAGGCGGAAGGTCTGTCCGATGGAAAGCGTGGTTTCGGCGGAGTCAAACCCGGAAAGCGGACTGCCGCCTCCGAACCGATTGCCGCCGAAGTCTTCGACTTCGAGGGAGAGGACGGGGTTGGTCCATAGGCCTGCCTGCCGTGCCTCATGCTGCTGGGCAACGGCTTCGAGGGCTGCGGTTCTGATCTCCGGGGAGGCAGCACGGACAGCGCCGAGAACGTCCTCTAGCGAATAGGCTGCGGTCGCCGTCAACAGGGCTATCGGTTGCTCAGGTGTGCCGGGGCACGGTTCCTGGGCGCCCGCCGGTAGGGACGTGAGGCTGGCGAGCACCGCGATCGCGGCCCCGCATAGATGTGGGGATGTCATGATTGTTCCTTCGCGTGAATGACCGAGAGTCGCGCCTTGGGGCGCGGCGTCAGGTCAGACGCGCGGTGGCCGGAACAGTCCGTAGGTCAGGTCCAAAGCCGGGGTCAGCCAGATCCCGGGGCGGACCATGGTCGTCCGGTCCATCGCAACCGGCGCTGCAGCGGAATGGCTCTTCAGGGCATGGGCATGGCAAGGACCGCACAGCGTCCCGGCGGGGTGATCGTGATCCCCCTCCTCAGCGTCGGTGAGTCTGTCCTCACCATCTAGGTGAGCTTCCAGATGATCGCCTGAATGCGCGAACGCTTCAAAGGCTGCATGGGTGCTCGATGCAAGACCACCGGCGAACCAGAAGACTGCCAGGAAGGCGATGAAGAGCCCGCGATATTCCCGAACGAGGAGCACCTTCTCCACCTATAGGCTTACCCGCCAATGTCAAGTTAAGGAGAGGAACGGACGCTTGTGATGGGGATAGGTCTGCGTCTTCCAGAAAGCGGAGCGCGAGAAGGTGCGATGATCGGATGGCGCGGCGAAGCCTTTTTTGGCGAGGGGTG
>CAZKVC010000001.1:422503-434684 GCA_964556115.1 uncultured Caulobacterales bacterium | reverse complement strand
CGCGAGAAGGTGCGATGATCGGATGGCGCGGCGAAGCCTTTTTTGGCGAGGGGTGGTTTGCCTTCCGCGGGGCTGCCGCCGATAACGAACCCCATGCCCATGCCGCCCTGCAATTGGTCGCCTCCGTCGAAGGCAAGATCTCCATCGAGGGGCCGGACTGTAATGTTGTTCGTGCACAGGGTCTCCTCGTGGCCCCGGAACGCGGTCATCGCCTCCTTCCATCAGGCGCCCTGACTTTGGTCCTGATCGAGCCTGATCACGCTGTAGCACCTGCGTTGAAAGACGGGATCGAGAGCAAGGCGATTGTATCCCTCACGGAGCAACAGGTGGCTCATCTGACCCGAGACTGCGCCCTTTCAGAATTGCTAGACGGTTTGGTCCAGAATGTTCCGGTGCGCGAAATCGATGCGAGGCTCGAGGCAGCTTTGTCACTCTTGGGTCCCGAAGCGGAGCGGCTTCGCATCCTTGCCGAAGGCGTTGGGCTGTCCGAGGTCCGTCTCAGGTCGCTTGCGCGGCAGGAACTCGGCGTCCCGATGTCAAAACTCAGTGCCCTGAAAAAAGTCATTAAAGCAGCTGAGGCCATCGCCGGGGGAGCATCCTTGTCGGAAGCGGCTGTGGACGCAGGCTTCGCGGACCAGGCGCATTTGACTCGCACCTTCAAACAAGTGATCGGCCTGACCCCAGGTCAAGCAGCGCGTCCGCTAAGGTAGCGCCGGCGCCTCCAGCACCACCTTCGTGCCGACCTGGAGCCGCTCGAACCGTTCGCCCATCAGACCTTCGAAGTGGTCAAGTGCGGCATCACTCGTATCGTGGCCGCCGAGCGCGGCCATGCTAAGACGCTCCGCAAGAAGCTCGGCCTGTGCCCGAAAGGCTTCGTCGTCAATGGGAGCGAAGGGTCCGTCACCTGACGCAAGGCGCCGCTGAACATCGATCCCCAGCATCCTGAGACGTCCTTCGGGCACCGGAAAGTGAAGATCGCCGACGATGCCGTAAAGGGGCTCCTCGAAGCTTTCGTCGATCCGTGTCAGGAGTTTCGGAACGGTCTGATGTCCGCAGCCGACGATCGCGATGAGACCTCGGCCCCTGACATGGATCAGAAGGGCCTGTTCTTCAATCGGCCCAATGAAGAGGCGCCGCCGGATCGGTCCGGTGCTGGCGATGCCGGGGCCCAGGATTTGGGGACGGTCGATCGTTTCCAATTCGGCGGTGGGATGGGAAAGCTCCGCGGGAACCCAAGCCTTCACGCCGGAAAGGTCGACGTGCTCCGTACCCGAAGAAAAAGATTCCGCGCGCGCCCATCGCTTTCCGCCCACATGATCGCGGTGGGCATGGCTGACGAAGACGGCGTCAACGTCCGCCGGATCGACGCCGAGAATTTCCATGTTCGTTTCGAGAGGTGAAGGGGTCTCGGAGGCGGCGTTCAGCCCGAAATCATAGAGGATCGTCAGGTCATCAGCCTTGATCAGCAGCGACACTCCGGCCTCGGTCCGCAAACCCTTCTTGTCTGTCAGCCATCCGACGAGCGGAAGGATTTCGAGCCGATCCACCGAGCCGAGGCTCGTGACCTTGGGTGTTGGCCGTTCTGCCCAGGCTGCTTCGAAGGCCATCGCGTCGCGGCGGCGGTCATACTCGGCTAAAGCGAAGCCGCTTCCTGTCGCGACGATCGCCCAGAACACTAGGCGCCCCAGGACATCGAGGCTGACGCTGTAACGACCGAGATCCGCTCGGAGATCTTCTGGGATCGCCATCGGTTTGAGGGGGTGAACGTTTGCACCGCCAGTGTTTCCCTTGGGAACCCAGCCGAAGGCGTAGCCCGGGAAGACCGCGAGTAGCCTGCTGAGCTGGCCGCGGATCTCGCGACCGTCCAGCCGGGCAAGCGCTACGCGCAGCATCCACCAATGAGAGGAAAGGTGGGTTAGAAGCCAGCGCTGGCCTAGGATGTGTGCCCTTTCGAAGTGGTGGAACGCGGCATCGAAATCACGCTGGTGGAAAGATGTCCGCCCGATTGTCATTTCACGCCAAAAAGGGGCTTTGTTGCGCTTGTGCACTGTCTCGACCTCCGTAGCTGCATCAGAACACCATAATGAGGGGTGGCTGGTCTTGAACGGATCGATCCAGTCCAATTTGTCGGGCCGAGCCGGGCAGCTTCGACTTCGAAACAGTTCCGTTGCTTAATACCGCCGTGGGGTATACGGCGTCGGTAAAAGGAGACCCTCATGACCATCCGACAAAGCCTCGCCGTTCTCGCAGCGTCCTTGATGGCGATCTTCAGCAGTCAGGCCCTCGCCCATGTGTCGATCACGGCTTCGTCGATCGAAGACGGGGCCACGCTGTCCCAGGCTCCCGAGGAGCTGACCTTCTCCTTCGGCGGCGACGTTCGGTTGGTTGCGCTGACGGTCAGCGGCCCGGGCATGGAGGACGAAGATCTTTCCTTTGAACCCGATGGTGGTTTTGCTGCCGATTACGAAGCGGCTTTGCCAGCCCTTGGGACGGGTTCCTTCGAGATCGAATGGCGGGCCATGGCGAAGGATGGCCATGTGATGCTTGGTACCATCGCCTTCGATATCGAGGGCTGATGCCTTGGCGCTGAGCGCGCTTCTGATCCTGGTGAAGCTTGGCCTCTACGGCTCTTCGCTGGTTGCTGTGGGTCTCGTGCTGCATCGACAGCTCGGTCTCCCTGCACCGACGCGGTTTCTGCCTGCCTTGGGCGCCGTCCTTGTCGCCTCCGTCGCGGCGCGTTTCGTGCTGATGATCTTCCAACTCGGCGGCGGTTTGGGCGCGCCCTTCGATGGGTCGATGGTGCCCTTCGTGTGGGAAGCTGGACGACTACAGATCATCGTCTTCGTCCTGGGCGGCGCCTGCCTTGTCGGGAGCCGCTGGTCCGCCTCATCCGCCGTCCCGCTTGTCGGTGCGTTGCTCGTCATTTCGGGCTTTGGGCTAAGTGGGCATACGCAGGGTGTCGCCGACCCGTTTCTGAGCCCACTCACCGTGATTGCCCATGTCGCGCTTGCCGGGTTCTGGATCGCGGCTCCCCTGACCCTGTTCCCGAAGAAGGGACAAGAAGTGCCTTCGATCGCCTCCCTCGAGCGGTTCAGCGCCATCGCCCTCTGGGTTGTCCCATTAGCTTTTGTCCTAGGGATCGCGCTTCTCTGGCGCCTCGCCGGAGGCATCGAAGCGGTGTTCACAACCGATTACGGGCAGCTGCTCCTCACAAAGTTCCTGCTCGCGGCGGCGGCTCTGGCGCTCGGCGGTTACAACAAGACGATCGTGACCTCGCGGATCAAGAACGAGCGGTCCGGCGGTATCGTCCTTTTACGGAAGGTCCTTCTGGGAGAGGCCGGGCTCTTCATCTTGGTCCTCATGGCCGTGGCAATCGCGACGACGATCATGGGACCGGAGCGCTGACCGATGATGACGCGGGACGATGAGGGCGTGATGAGCTGCAACCGCGAATGCGACGGTGATATCGTTGCGCTCAACGCGGCCTGCCGGTGCCTCGGCATCGATCCCATTGCTATGTCGCGAAAGATCGGCCGGGAAGCGTCCGAAAAGATCGCCTCGCTTCTTGACGAGCGTCCGAACCTTTTCGCGTCCACAGCGGTCTTCATCAGTACCGCGCAATTGCATGCCATGGAGGAGCAGGCCGAAGCGATCGAAGCCGTTGCGGCATCGGACGCTTTCCGCCGCGAAGTCACGGAAAGGGCGACGATACCTGTCGCGCCTTACGAAACGCCGGGTCTTTTTCTCGGCTATGACTTTCATCTGTCGGCTGACGGACCGAAGCTGATCGAAGTCAACACCAATGCAGGAGGCGCCTTTCTCGTCGAGAAGCTCGAGGCAGCCGTAAGGCTATCCGAACCAAGCTGCGGGGACGGGGCATTCGGCTCCATTGGTCCCGCAGGGCAGAGCATCGCGAGGACGATCATCAGGGAGTATGGCTCTGCGCGACCGGGTGAGCGGCCAACCTGTGTGGCCATCGTCGATGAGAGGCCGCAAGACCAGTTCCTCCATCCGGACATGCTTCTGGCTGCCGAGG
This sequence comes from uncultured Caulobacterales bacterium, assembly GCA_964556115.1. Lineage (GTDB taxonomy): Bacteria > Pseudomonadota > Alphaproteobacteria > Caulobacterales > Parvularculaceae > Parvularcula. Next base: position 430,648 of record CAZKVC010000001.1, on the reverse strand, counting down.
CGCTCAAGACCCTGGGCATCAACAGTATCGTCTGTGATCCAAGCGATCTGACTGTCGAAGCCGGCGCCTTGCGGGCGAGGGGGGAGGTGGTCGATCTCGTCTACAACCGCCTTTGTGACTTCGATCTTTCTGAAGAGCGCCATAGCGTCTTGCGGCATGCTCTCACCGAGGGCCTTGCTGTTGTGAGCCCGGCGCCTATCCACCATGCAGTGTACGCTGACAAGCGAAACCTCGTTCTGTGGACTGATCGAGGGTGGAGGGAAAGCGCTAGCCTCGGCAATGAAAAAAGAGCGGGGCTTGAACACATACCGAAGGCGCTTCTCGTCGATGACGCCGATGCGGATTTGATGTGGGCCAACCGCAAACACTATTTCTTCAAGCCCTTCGCCGGTTACGGAAGCCGCGCGGTCTACCGCGGAGACAAGCTGACGAAAAAGGTTTGGGCCACAATCCGTGAGGGCGGCTACATCGCCCAGGAGCGGGTCGATCCACCCGTGCGGGCCGTACCGTCGGAGGATCCCGAAGCCGCGCTGAAGTTCGACCTGCGCCTCTTCCGCTACGCTGGGAGAACTGAGCTTCTTGCGGCTCGGATCTACCAAGGGCAGACCACCAATCTCAGGACGCCCGGTGGGGGGCTAGGTGCGGTCTTTGTTGTTCCGTCGTGAACAACGCCTACGGACCTTCAGGCGCGTGACGCCCGATCAAAGAAGTTATAGAGCGGCACGAGGACCAGCGCGATGTACCATCCGTAAAGATAGGTCTCGACCAGCCCGATCAGAAAGCCCGGAAGGGTCAGGAACTCGAAACCTGGCAGCAGGTCTTCCCAAGCCGGGTGCATGTGAAGTTCTGGCGGGAAGATCAGCCCCCAGATGATGCACAGGACAAAGCTGATGGCGAGGAAGAGGCTTAAGGCGTGCCCGAGGGGTTTCAGTCGCATGGTGTGTCCTTCTCCTGACGATGACGAGGTTTTGAAGGTGCGGCATCGGCCTTTGCGAGCACTGCGTATGTCCCGACCGAAAGCCGTTCTGGTTCACAGCTTCAGACGGAAGGGGCCAGGCGTGCTGACCGACTTCCGAGAAGCAACGAGGCTGGAAGCCCCTCACGCGCCGCAGGCGTAAACGCCATCGTAGCCGACGCGAAGGGGGGTGGCTGTGTCCAGCTCGAAAACGAGGCTCGCAGCATCGTCGCTCAACCGGTCGATCACGAGCCGCGCGCCCGAGGTTTCGAGCACCGCGCCGTCCCCGGTCGGGACGTCCGCGGCCACGAGCGGCACGAGGTTGCCCATCAACTTGATCACGCCCCGGCCATCCGAGCCGATTGCGACAACGGCCTGCTGACCTTCCGAGAAGCGAAAATCGCAGGTGGGGCTCGACACGACCCTTGCGATCTCCTCTGGCATCATGTCGGCCACGTCGAGGGAGGCAACGCCGGGCTGCGACAGCGCCGCCTGGACGGACCGGACGATTGGCGTCGGCCCTTCGCGTTCACCCAAGGGATAATCGTCCGTCGCTTCCCCCTCCGCACGGATGGACCGGAGCAGGTACTCCATTTCCGCGATTTCCTTCTCCTGGGCGGCGATGATCTCGTCGGCGAGCTTGCGTGCGCGGGGGTCGGAGATGTCGGCGCGTTCGGACACCATGACCGCGATCGAGTGGTGCGGGATCATGGACTTCATCCAGCTCTGGTCCTCGACCGTCACCTGGCTGCGCATGAAGTAGAGACCGAGCACCCACAGGACGGCCGATGCAACAAACAGAGCAATGTTGACGCGGCGATCCTTGTACATGTGCAGCATGAAGGCGAGCATGATCGCCAGCATGGTCCCGAACATGAGCGTGGACATGAAGAAGCGCGTCTCGGAAAGGTAGAAGTCTCCCCACCTGTAGATATTCAGGTACATGAAGAAATACATGAACACCGTGGATGTGAGCACCATCGCCAGCAAACGGCCATAGCCCTTCCAGTCGATGCCTTTCTCATCCGATTGGTTGTTGGCGTGGTCCATCGTCTATCTCCATCATCGTCTAACATGCCCTACTGGGGTATGTTCAGAACGGTTCTCTGAAGTCAGCGTTCCATCGGTTTTGCAGTCGTTCTCTCCGACTGTCTGGCGGTACGGGCTACCCCGTCCTCACGGCATATCGGTGCTGGAACTCACGCGTGCCTTTGAATGTTTCGAAGTTCTTGAGCCGTCGAGGCGGCAGCCAAGCGGCGGTGCTAGGACCACCCGTGCCGCCGTACCGCCAGACAGTCGAGCGGACACAAGCCTAACGGAGCGAGATGATGAGCACCCTGACCTTGACCTTGACGACTGCCGCCATGGCATTGAGCGCCTGCGCGATGACGCAGGCGGCGGACGGCGCAGCCTCTCTCGCAACGCTCTCGCCAGGGGAAGCGCAGGTGGGGTCGGACGAGCCCATCTCGCGTCCTTTCGAGGTTCGCGCTCTCGTGCAACTGAACCAGCCCTGGGCCATGACCTTCCTGCCCGATGGCCGGATGCTGGTGACGGAGAAGCCGGGCGAACTGCACCTCGTCGCCCAGGACGGTGAGGTCTCGGTCCCGATAGCGGGTCTGCCAAGGGTCGATGATTGCGGCCAAGGCGGGCTGGGCGACGTGGCGCTCCATCCCGACTTCGAGGACAACGGCATCGTCTACCTGACCTTCGCCGAACCCGGCAGGGGGGACGAGCGCGGCGGTGCCATGGGGCGGGGCCGGCTGAACCTCGATGACATGCGCATCGAGGGCTTCGAGACCATCTGGCGCCAGTCGGAGAAGGTCACGGGTTGCGGGCAGTACAGCTACAAGATGGCGTTCAGTCCTGACGGCCGCTACCTCTACCTGTCCTCCGGCGAGCGCATGAAGAAAGAGCCAGCGCAGGACCTGTCCTCGAACCTCGGCGCCATCCTGCGCCTGACCCCGGACGGTGAGGCGGCACCTGGGAACCCCTTTGCCGACCGGGGCAGCCCGACCGACCAGATCTGGTCCTACGGTCACAGGAACCCGCTTGGCCTCACCTTCGCGCCGGACGGGCAGCTCTACGAGGCCGAGACGGGTCCCAAGGGCGGGGACGAGTTCCAGCTGATCGAGCGAGGCGAGAACTACGGTTGGCCGGTCGTCTCGAACGGCGACAATTACAGCGGGTCCGACATACCCGAGCACGACGCGAGAGAGACGTTCAGGCGACCCGACGAGTTCTGGAACCCGGTCATCACGCCCTCGGCCATGATCTGGTACACGGGTAGCGCCTTCCCTGACTGGCAGGGCGGCCCGCTTATCACCGGACTCAACTCGAGGGCGCTCGTCCGCCTCACCATGGACTGCCACTGGGAGGGCCGGAAGGTCTGCGAGGCCGAGCGTTGGGTCTTCAACAACCGCCTGCGCGAGATCGAGCAGGGCCCGGACGGCACGGTCTGGATCCTCGAAGACGAGAAGCACGGCAAGGGCGGACAGCTGCTGCACCTCACGCCAGCGAAGTGACGGTGAGGGGGCTCGCATGCCTACCGGAAGGCCTTCGGACCTTGCGGCCCGAAGGTGCTTGTCCGGCTATCTCGAAGGCGCGCCCAACATCCGTCTACTGAGGGGTATCAACGCCGAAGGCACGAGGATCCACTGGAAGATTGGTGACACCCCGATGCCGAGGACGGGTATGATCGGCATCAGCTCACCGTAGGACCAGAGGTTCAAGGCTTCGGTGGCGATGTACTCCGCGACGAGGGTGATCCCGACACCGACAAGCAGGAACGTTGCGATCGTTTTCTTCGTCGGAGAAGCGACCCAGTGACGGCTTCGGTCGATAACCGCTGCGCTCCAGAACGCTACGAGCACGATGACTACGTCTCCGAAGGTGGCGAACGTACACGTTTTCGTCGCCTCCCAATGCGGTCTGTCCGGTATCTCGCCGTAGAGCGGCACCTGCCAGAACTCCCAGACGAAGTTCAGCAGGAACCCGAACAGCGCGACGGGCACTTCAGGGATGTCGAAGATTGATCGCCTCTTCATGCTACTAATTCCCCTCGACCGTTCGGCAGCCGCTGGCCTTCCACGCCTTCATCGACCCCAAATAGATATCGACGTCCGTCCAGCCGTGTTGCAGCAGGATGGAGGCGGCGATCGTGGCGCGTGCTCCGCTTCCACACATGACGGTGACGGGTTCAGCCCTCGCAAGGCCCTCCGCAGCGCCGGGCAGATGACCAACATAGGCGTGCTGCGCCCCTTCGACGTGGCCCGCTTCGAACTCATCGATCGCTCGGACGTCGAGGAGCGTCCACCGATCGGGGCGCTGATCGACGCGCGCTGCGACCGCCTGCGTATCGACGAGGGGGACCGACGCGAAGGCCCGGTCCTTAGTCGCGACCGGTACGATGCCAGCATGGTAGCCCACGACGCGGTCGTAGCCGATGCGCGCCAGCGTTCTGGTCGATCTCTCCGCTTGATCGGCGTCGCGCGAGACGAGAACGATCCCGCGTTCGGCATCCAGGAACCAACCAGCGAAAGCCGCGAGCATGTCCGAGGGGATGCAGTAGGCGCCGGGCACATGCGCGCCCGCGAAGTCCGCGATGCCGCGCACGTCCACGAGTTGCGTATCACCCAGACCGTAGAGGGTGTCCGCGCCCAGTGGCGGCGGCAGCAGATCGCGCGGACTGCGCCCCCCGCCTTCCGTGTTCAGCCGTTCCATCAGCCGGAAGTAGGGTGGCTGCTCGTGATGCTCGGCGACCTTCACGTCGATGAAGGTTTCCCGGTCCTCGATCTGGAGACGGGGGTTGTTCGCTCGCTCGTGTCCGAGCGTCGAGAACTCCCGGTCCGCCATGCCCGAGCCGCAGACCGATCCTGCACCATGGGCAGGGTAGAAAATCGTCTGATCACCAAGGGTCAGGATCTTCCGTAAGCTGTCGAAGAGCAGCCCTGCCACCTCGCGCTTCCTGTCTGGATAGAAGTCGGTCCGTCCGACATCGCCGACGAAGAGAGCGTCGCCGGTGAAGACGCCGACCGCGCCGTTGGGGTAGGAGGGATCGTGAAGCGCGAAGGACAGGCTGTCGTCCGTGTGGCCGGGCGTTTCGAGCACTTCAATCCGCGCGCTGCCGATTTCGAAGAGATCGCCATCACGGGCGGTTTCGGCGTAAACGATCGGCTCCGCCGGGTTCGGTCCATGCCAGACCTTTGCGCCCGTAGCCTCGGCCAAAGCGGGCGCGCCGCAGACGAGGTCTTCGTTCCGGTGCGTTTCGAAGATGTGGACGATCCGCATACCGTTGCGGCGAGCGAGATCCAGATAGACTTCGATGTCGCGGCGCGGGTCGATGACGGCGGCCTGGCTTCCCGAGCCAAGGAAGTAGGACAGATGGGAAAGGCCGTCGGACTTGATTTTCTCGAGGATCATGGGGCTTTCTCCTTTTCCGGGCTAAAGTTCGATGCCGACCATTGCGGCAAGCTCGCGTGACAGCGCGGCGGGACTTTCGTCGAAGGCGTTTTCGGCCCTGCCGAGAGACTGCTTGGCGCCAATCCAGCCGTCGGTGAGGGCTGCTTCGAGAAGAAAGTGAGCGAGGTCGGCGTGGCGGGTACGGAAGACGCCCTCCGGGAGGCGCCGATCTTCGACCTCGTAGCTTCCGCTGCGCGGCTTATCGAGAAGCCAACCGGGTCTGGCTGCGGTCCAGTCGAGCCCGGACTCTTCGAGCGACTGCTCCATCTCCCGCATCTCATCCAGGATCGCGGAGAGGGCGGGGACCACGCTTCGGCGGAACCACGCGGGCACACGCTCGTCATCCTCGACGAATGCGGCCGACACCAAGCAGAGCCGCGAGGCGCCGCGAGACGTCATAGCCTTGATGATGTTCGCGGTACCTTCCGTGTAGAGCGGCGGCGGGTCGGCCATGTTGCCTGGAGAGAAACCGAGCCCGAGAGCCGAGATGACGGGGGTTCCATCATCAAGGTGCTCCGTGAGATCATCCCGAAGAACGTCGATCTGGCGATGGATGGCGCCATCATCTTTCGCGCGGTCGGGTACGGCGTGGTCGAGGCCGAGCACCCGTAACCCCCGGTCGATTGCCTGGTTCAGAACATGGGTCCCGGTCCCGCCGCTGGCACCGAAGATGACAATGTCGAAGTCTGAAGTCGTCATGTTCCTCCGCCCCTTTGGCTAAAGTCGTCGGCAAGCGTCCTGAAGGCAGTTAACGCCGCCCGTGCGAGGGTTACGTCTGCACCGATATGTGGGCTCGCCCACCAGGAAGGCTCCCCGACGCCGGTCAGCATAGGCGACATGTCAGACCTCCTTCTGGACCCATTGGAAGAACGCCGACGCGGACATCGAAATGCTGAGGAACCCTGTGAACGACTCGATGCCTGCCAGAGAGGCGAGGTGTCCGGTCGGCATGACCTTGCCGAGGCCCAGTGTCGTGAACGTCGCCATCGAGAAGTAGTAGACGTCCATGAAGTCCGCTTCGGCTGGCTTCTTGAAGTCGCCTATCCCGAGGGCGCGCCCGAGTTCGTATGCGCCCGCGAAGACACCGACTTCGGCAAGGTGCAGAGCGAACAGGAGAAGGCACAGCCCCGCAAAACCGGCTGTGCCACGGTGTTTGAGCTTCGGGACCGAGGTTCTGAGCACCGTATAGTGCGTGGTCAAGACACCGACGAATAGAACGGAAGCGATAAGCAGTGCTGTGATCATAGTGAGTTCGTCCGCATACGTAGGGCGTTGCCGATGACCGATACGGAGGACAGGCTCATGGCCGCCGCCGCGATCATCGGGTTCAGAAGGATGCCGGTGAACGGGTAGAGGACCCCGGCCGCGATCGGCACGCCGAGGCCGTTATAGACGAAGGCGAAGAACAGGTTCTGCCGGATGTTCCGCATGGTCATGCGGCTCAGACGCTGCGCGGCGGCGACGCCTCGCAGGTCGCCGCGGACAAGGGTGATGCCCGCGCTCTCCATCGCCACGTCGGTGCCGGTGCCCATGGCGATGCCGACATCGGCTCGGGCGAGGGCAGGCGCGTCGTTGATGCCGTCGCCCGCCATGGCGACCTTGCGGCCAGCCGCCTGCAGCTCGCCGACGATGCGGTGCTTGTCTTCGGGCGAGACGTCGGCATGGACCTCGTCGATGCCGACCTCCGCCGCGACGGCCTCAGCCGTGCCCCTGGCGTCGCCGGTCAGCATGACGACCTTCACGCTGGCCTCGTGAAGGAGGCGGATCGCTTCGGGTGTCGAGGGTTTGATCGGGTCGGCGACCGAGATCAGCCCTGCAGGCCGCCCGTCGACTGCGACGAACATGGTCGTCTCGCCCAAGCGCCTGCGCTCTTTCGCACGATCCTCGATCTCAGGGGGGAGGCCGCCCTCGCGCGCCATCATCTTCGCGTTGCCGATCGCGACGCGGCGGCCGTCGACCTGGGCGTGGACGCCCTCGCCGGTGACGGACTGGAAGTCCGAAGCTTCCAGCCTGGGGACGCCCCGCTGCTCCGCGCCGCGAACGATCGCCTCGGCGAGGGGGTGTTCGGACGCGCGTTCGACCGCCGTTGTCAGCGATAGAAGCTCTGCCTCGTCGAATGCCTCGGCCGGTTCGACCCCGACCAGGGCCGGGCGTCCCTCGGTCAGCGTGCCGGTCTTGTCGACGACCACGGTGTCGACCTTCTCGAAGGCCTCGAGCGCTTCGGCGTTCTTGATGAGGACGCCGTTCTGGGCCCCCTTGCCGGTGCCGACCATGATCGACATCGGCGTGGCGAGGCCGAGGGCGCAGGGACAGGCGATGATGAGCACCGCGACCGCGTTGACGAGGGCGAAGCTCAGCGCAGGCTCTGGACCGAGGAACGACCAGACGATGAAGGAGAGGACCGCGACGACGATCACCGCCGGGACGAAGATGCCGGCGACCTTGTCGACCGATCGCTGAATCGGGGCACGGCTCCGTTGGGCTTCGGCCACCATGCGGACGATCTGGGACAGCGTCGTGTCCTCGCCGACCCGGTTTGCCGTCATGACGAACGAACCCGTCGTGTTGACCGTGCCGCCGGTGACCTGATCGCCTTCGGCCTTGCGGACAGGAAGCGGCTCGCCCGTAACCATGCTCTCGTCGACAGATGAGGTGCCCTCCAGCACGTCACCATCGACTGGCACCTTCTCGCCCGGTCGCACCCGAAGGCGGTCACCTGCATTCAGCGCGTC
>CAZKVC010000001.1:0-422403 GCA_964556115.1 uncultured Caulobacterales bacterium | reverse complement strand
CTGGCACCTTCTCGCCCGGTCGCACCCGAAGGCGGTCACCTGCATTCAGCGCGTCGAGCGGCACCTCGGTCTCGATGCCGTCTTCTGCAATGCGTGTCGCCGTCGGCGGTGTCAGTTCAAGAAGGGCCCGGATCGCACCGGAGGTGGCGCTGCGGGCGCGCAGCTCGAGCACCTGCCCGAGCAGCACCAGCGTGACGATGACGGCGGCGGCCTCGTAATAGACGCCGACATTGTCGTCCATGTTCCGGAAAGCGGGTGGGAACAGGCCGGGCATGGCCGTCGCGACGATCGAGAAGAGATAGGCCACGCCGACGCCCAGCGCGATCAGCGAGAACATGTTGAGGTTCCGGGTTCGGAAGGACTGCCACCCCCGGACGAAGAACGGCCACCCGCCCCAAAGCACCACGGGGGTGGCGAGCGCCAGCTGGACCCATTGGGCGAGGTCATCGGCTATGAACCGCTCGAAGGGGCGACCCGGGATCATGTCGCCCATCGCGTAGACGAAGAGCGGCACCGTCAGGACCGCCGACACCCAGAAACGCCGCGTCATGTCGCGAAGCTCGGAGGTGTCCTCCTCGCCAACGGTGACGTCTTCAGGCTCCAGGGCCATGCCGCAAAGAGGGCAGGGGCCCGGCTGAGGTGCACGCACTTCAGGGTGCATGGGACAGGTGTAGACCGCGCCATTGTAGCCGGGCGGCAGCGTGTCGTACGCCCCGGCCGGCGCAGCCGACGCCTCCGCGTCACCATGGCAGCAGCCATGGGTGACGTTCCCAGCTTCATCGCCTTCTGGCACCAGGTTCATCCCGCAACGTCCGCAAGCGCCTGGGCCGTCGCTCCTGATCTCGGGATGCATCGGGCAGGCAAAGGCTAAGCCGTCGAAATCAGGCGGCACTTCGTCACCCATGACCACGCGAGGATTGTCTCGTTTTGCGGGTTCAACGGTTGGCTCAATCATAGCTGGCTCTCTGCATTGGGCTGAGACCGACAGCGTCGGTGCTTGGTCATCCTGATGTGGGCCTCGGCCCCGTCACAGTTGGCCCACAACGTCTCATCGTGTCAGGAACACCCTACTGGGGTATCCATTCCATCGGAACCGTAAGCCTTTCGAGACCCCATCACCCGGAGGCCTCCGCAGTCTCTGCTGGATCCTGCATTGCGTCGCGGTCACGGCTCAGGAACCAGCGCTCCAGGGCGAAGGTGGCGGCGATCCCGCCATAGGCGAGGGCGACCACGAGCCAGTCCGACTGCAGCTTCACGGTGGTGAAGGCAGCCAGAACAATTCCGTCGAGGAGCAGCGCGGAGGTCACGATCCACGCCTTCGCGTCGACTTGGTCGCGCAGATGACGAAGCACCCCCCAATGGATGGCCATGTCCATGACAAGGTAGAAGATCGCACCGAGCGAGGCGATCCGGCCGAGGTCGAAGAAGGCTGCCAAGAAACCTGCTGCGACGACCGTGTAGATCAGCAGATGATGATGAAGATCACCCGGAAGGCTGAAGTGCCGATGGGGGATGAGCTTCATCTCCGTCAGCATGGTGAGCATGCGAGAGACCGCGAAAACGCTGGCGAGAAGTCCCGAAGCGGTCGCGATGAGGGCGATCGCGACCGTGAACCAAACACCGTATCGGCCTACCGCCGGGCGAGCCGCCTCGGCCAGCGCGTAGTTCTTCGCCTCGACGATCTCGGGTACTGATAATGACGCGGCCACCCCGAAGGCGACGATGAGGTAGACGACGAGGCAGGTGGCGAGGGACCAGATGATCGCTCGGCCGACATTCTTCTTCGGGTTCTCCACCTCGTCGCCTGAGTTGGTGATGGTCGTGAAGCCCTTATAGGCAAGGATGGCGAGCGCGGTACCCGCAACGAAGCCGAAGGCCCCCGTGTCGTTCGCTACGCCGTCCTCGTACGGTACGAATTGAAAGCCGGACGCCCACATCGCGACCAGGCCGAAGATGACGATGCCGCCGATCTTGATGATCGCCGTTACCTGGCTAATGCCGCCAATCCATTTGTTGTTCGCAGCGTTCACGACGTAGGCGAAACCGATAAGCCCTACGGCCAGAAGGGCGACGAAAAGGCCGTTCTCCTCTGTGCCGAACGGGCGGAGCGCGTAGGTGCCGAAGGTCCGCGCGACCAGACTCTCGTTGATGATCATGGAGAACGCCATGAGGAGCGCACAGGCCCCCGTCATCATACTCTCGCCATAGGCTTTCTTGAGATAGGCCGCGATGCCGCCAGCAGACGGGAAGGCGTTCGACATCTTCACGTAGGAATAGGCCGAGAAGCCGCTGATCACGGCTGCGAGCAGGAAGGCGAGGGGGAAGAGATCGCCCGCCAGTTCTGCGACTTGCCCCGTCAGCACGAAGATCCCGGCACCGATCATCACGCCGGTGCCCATCGCGATCGTGCCCCAAAGGCTCAGGCTTCCTTCTTCAAAGTCGGTTTTCATGGCAACCCTTTCGGTTCGTGTGCCGCGCGTCAGTGTTCGTGCCCAGGCTCGCCGTGCGGCATTGCCTCGTCGGTCGGGAGTTTCGTTTCATCGGACGCGGGAGGCGAGACCTGTCCAAAGCTCCAGTGGAGATGCGTGACGAGCCAGCCGTCTGGCGTCTCTTCCACGACGGCCGTCTCGACCAGCGGCCGCACCCCGTCTTGGGCGGCGGTCGTGACCTCGTAAGTGGTCAGCACCAACGCTGCCGATTCTCCAAGCAAGCGCACGAAACGGCCGGTTTGCTCCATCCTCCGCCCGGACGACGCGGCCAGGTCCGATCCCATATGGTGAGACGCGTAGGCGGCGAGGCCATCCTCGACGCCGCCCCCCTCCGCGACGAGGAGTTCCTTCGACAGCACCGAACGAAGCGCGGCTTCGTCGCCGGCGGCGTAAGCTGCGGCGAGGCTCTCGACGGTCGCTTCGGGTGTCGACCGGTCGATGTCGACAGTGCCCGGCTGCGGCGCCTGCGCGGCTTTCGGCGGTTCGTCCCCATACGGATGGTCACCCATGCTGGATCCAGCGGCGCCGTCGTCGTCATCGTGGCGAGGATCGGAATCGCCCCCATACGGATGGCTATTACCTCCGCCGCCTGAAGACGCTTCGTCGCCATGGTCGTGGTCATGCCCATCGCCGCTCCCGGCTTCGGGCAGGCTCTCGACGCCGAGGCCGTAGGTGAAGACGAGGTGTCCGCCCCACCAGGCCGTGACGCTGAGGAGCGCCGCCGATGCAATCACCGCGGAAGAGATGATCACCGAAGGCCCCTCGGCCCGCCTCCACCATCGCCAAGCGGCGAGGAGGACGACGAGGGTTCCCGTCGGTACGGCCCAGTTCCGGTGGGTCGTCATCGCTTCGTGGCTGGGCCCGTCATGGGCGACCGAGTAGTAGGCCTGGAAGCCCGCCGCGATCGTGAGCACAACGAAGATACCTGCGAGGAAAAGGCTCCAGTCGGCGGCGGCCAGGAGGCCCGGCCTTTGCCGAAACCGCGGCACGAGCGCGAGCCCGTAGAGAGCTCCGGCAACTACGGTCAGCGCGTAGGCGAAGTGAACGAGGATGGGGTGGATGTTCGGTTCGATCAGGTCGAGTGTCATACTGGTTCTCCCTCAGTACCAAGAGCGGATGCCGAAGACGAGGCGGGTCTCTTCGGGCGCCCCGCCGGCGTCTCGGGCGATCTGCCTTGTCTCGCCGAGGGCGGAGGACCATTCCACGCCGACGTAAGGGGCGAACTCTCGCTTGATCTCGTAGCGCAGGCGCGCACCGACACTGCCGCTAGTGAGACCGGCTCCGAGATCGCGATGGCTGACATCCTGCGCCGCCGCCTCGACCTCGAGCCGTGGCTGCAGGATCAGCCGCTGGGTCAGGAGCACCTCGTATTCTGCCTCGAACCGCCCGGTCAGGTCGCCGTTCTCCGACAAGAACAACGCACCGTCGACCTCGAACCAGTAAGGGGCGAGGCCTTGCAGCCCGACCACCGCGTAGGTCTCTCCGGACGGCTCGAAATCCTGCCGAATACCCGTCTGGAAATCGAAGTACGCAGAAATGGCGCGAGAGTAGAGAAGCTGAACCTCGGCTTCCTCGAAGGCGTTTTCGGTGAAGTCGTACTCGCCTTCGGACTTCATCCAAACCTTGTTGATGTCACCGCCGTAATAGCTCTGGACGTCCCACAGCCCGATACCATCCTCGCCTGCGTCCTGCCATTCCAGGCGGTCGGTCATCAGGAGGCCGTAGCGGGTCGCGCCATTTTCTTCCTGAACGCGGTCTCTGGCTCGCTCCATGATCTCGGGGCCGTAGACGTCATCGGCCGCGTTCCAAGGCGGGTTCTTGGGCGCTTCTTGAGCATGCGCGTGTAAAAGGGCCGATACCATCATGATGGAGGCTGCGGTCAAAGCATCGAAGCGTCTCATTGGTCGCCTCCCATTCCGGGCATGTCCATCATCGTGCTTGCGGGCTCCGAAGTCTTGGGCTGCCCTTCCATACCCCCGCGATCCACGCCGCTCATCGGCTCGACCGGCGTCTCGTCCGGGTTCGTCGCGACGGGTGGGCCGATGCCGATCATCTCGAGTGGCGGCCTCTCCTTGATCGGCAGCACGCTGACGACCTGCATCATGCCCGCATGCATGTGATAGAGGAGGTGGCAGTGGAAGGCCCAATCGCCGAGCTCGGGCGGCGTGATGTCCACCGAAAGCTTCTCGCCGGGCTTGGTGAGGATGGTATGCAGGCCCGGCAGGTAGCGCTGGCCGTCTTCATCCCTGTCGTAGCCCGGGATGACCAGATCGAAGAACATGCCGTGCAGGTGGATCGGGTGGGGCATCATGGTGTCGTTGACCAGGGTCAGACGCACGCGCTCGCCCTGATAGAACTTGATGCTCTCTTTGACTTCCGAGAACTTCACCCCGTCGAACGCCCACATGTAGCGCTCCATGTTCGAGGTGAGGTGGATCTCGATCTCGCGCTCGGGCGGGCGGACGTCCGTGTTCGGACGTAGGCTGCGCAGCTGCGCATAGGTCAGTGTCCGGTGCGGGACGCGCTCGAGCCCGATGCCCGGTTCGTCGAGGCGGCTGACCGGGTTCATCGCCGTCATTGCGACGCCCGGCCCATCGGGGTGGCGGTGCGCCTCCATCTCCATCCCGTCGGCGCCCATGCTCATGCCAGCCATAGCGCCGTCCAACGCCATGTCGTTCGAAGGGGAATCCGGCTTCATCCCTTTCATGGTCTCTGTCTCGGGGTAGGTCAGCGCGTGGCCCTGACCTTCCATGCCGGGCTCGCTCGGGGTCGCGGCGTCCATGTCCATCCGGGCCATGCCGCCCATCCCCGACATGCCCATGTCCTTCATCGTGAGGAGGGGGCGGGGGCGGAGAGGAGGTGCCTCGGCGGTCTCGCCAAGACGGGGCGTGAGCGTGGCGAGCGCCTGGTCTGACCCGTCAATCGATGCTGCAACAAACCGGTAGGCGCGATCCTCGGGCTCGACGATCACGTCGTAGGTCTCGGCGGTGCCGATCTGGAACTCGTCCGTCTCGACAGGACGCACGTCAAGTCCGTGCACGTTCACCACCGTCATCGGCAGCCCGGGGATGCGGACGTTGAAAATTGACATCGCCGAGGCGTTGATGATGCGCAGGCGAACCCGCTCGCCCGGCGTGAAGAGGCCGGTCCAGTCGTCCGTCGGGCCGTGGCCGTTGACGAGGTAGGTGTATTGCGCGCCGGTGACATCCGCGATGTCAGTCGGCGCCATGCGCATACCGCCCCACATCGCCCGGTTCTTGAGCGCCGCGCCGAGACCGTCCTCCCGTGCATCCGCGACCAGGTCGCCGACGGTGCGTTTTTGGAAATTGAGCGTATCGCCCATCTTCTTGAGCTCCGCGAAAAGCCGGTGCGGATCCTCGAACGTCCAGTCCGACAGGACCATGACGTATTCGCGGTCGTAGGGCGCGGCTTCCTCGCCGGCGGGGTCGATGACCATCGGACCGTAAAGCCCGAGCTGTTCCTGGAAGGCGCTGTGCGAGTGGTACCAATAGGTCCCCGACTGGGTCAGCGGGAAGCGGTACTCAAACGTCGAGCGGGGGGCGATGCCGGGGAAGCTGACGCCCGGCACGCCGTCCATCTCGAAGGGGACGAGCAGGCCATGCCAGTGGATTGATGACCACTCGTCGAGCGTGTTGTGCACCCGAAGCGTGACGGTCTCGCCTTCCTTCAGGCGGACGAGCGGCGCGGGCAGAACGTTGTCGATCGTCACGCCCATGCCGGCGCGTCCGTCGATCCGCACGGGCGTCCTTGCAATGCGGAAATCGTAGGTCGTGCTGGTGGTCGGGCTGAGCCCGGTGTTGCCGCCGCGCGCATCGCGCGCCCAGGCGGGCAGAAGGGCTTGCGCAGCAACAGCAGTTGCGGCGGAGCCAAGGAAAAGACGTCGGTCGAGCATGGTATCTCCTCAGGTTGAATTCGTCAGCACACGGCGGTGGTCCGCCAGCGGATTCATTCACCTGAGGATGCGGTCGTGCTCCGTAACAGGGGTTCGCGCCTTACCCGGTGGTCCGCGCGGCGACGCCTCCCTCCGACCCGACAAAGCTATCTGGGGGACGGGGGCGACACCGGCCTGCGAAGACATTGCGAGCTCGCTCTTCGGACCCTCATCGACGCTTGCCGTCAGGTAACTCGTCGCCGCGTCGCAGTGGGAACAGTCCTCAGAACAAGGCTCCTCTTCCCCCACATCTTCGGGCATTGCCCGATGCTGTTGGCCTGCGTGAGAAACACTTGCCGACACCTCCACGGGCGCGATGGCAGAAGCCGAACCGCAGATCGCGTGTCCGGCCGCCAGCAGGAGTGACAGCAAGACCGCGACGGGCCGAAGAAGGGGACGGGCGAGGTTCATCGTCTAGCCGAGAACCAGAAGCTTCAGCGGCATCCAGATCCCCATGGCCATCATGACGAGGTTCTCGGTCAGCGACACGAAGCCCAAGGGCACGTTGCTGTTCCCGCCGACGCAGGCGCATTTGAGCTCGCGCTTGTCAATATAGACCGCCTTGAAGACGGAGACGGCGCCAACGGTTCCGATGAACAGCGCGATCGGCGAACCCAGAAGAGCGAAACCGCCGCCGGCGATCATCAGGACCGCCGCGAGCCCCTCGGCGAAGGCGTAGATGTAGCCGTAGGGAACCCAGCGCTTGGCGAGAAGGTCGTAGTTGAGGAACATGGTCGAGAAGCTCTCGACATCGCGCAGCTTCTGGATTGACAGGACGGCCATGGAGAAGGCCGCGAACCATTCGATACCGCGCAGGCTGACAGCTTCACCCGTCGCCACGAAGCTCGCGCCCCACGCCATCAGTGCGCAGACGCCGAAGATGACGAGGACCGGGGTGTAGGTCTTCTCACCCTCCTTCTTCGCGAGGGCACTGTCGAAGTGCTTCTTGATCGCGTCGAAGCCGCCGATCCGCTCTCCGCCGATAAAGGTCTGGGGGGTCGTCTTCACCCCGTGCTTCTCCTTGAAGGCGTCGGTTTGCTCGCGGGTCTCGAGGTGATGGTCCTCGACCTTGAAACCTTTTCGTTCGAGGTACCACTTCGACTTGATGCCGTAGGGGCAGACATGGCCCGGCATGACCATCCGGTAGAGACGGGCAGTCTTGTCTGCGTTGTCAGCAGATGAAGCTTGTTCGGCTATCGTCGCACTCATATCACCTCGCATACCCCAAGGGGGTACCATGAATTCAGGAGCGGCGTAAATGGGGTCTCTTCGCCCAACACCTCCCCGGTTACCCGCGTAGGGTATCCTTGCCGAGCAACAATCCAAGGACGCGTTTCGTTCCTTGGCGGGAGAGGAAGGCTCAAACCTACCTTCCAGGCGAACGGAATGAGGGCGTCGCCCATGCCCTTGGGATCGATGATCTTGCGCGGTCGACCGGACGTGGTCTATAGTAGATACCCCATACGGAGTATGCGATGAAGGAAGATACCAGATCGGCGGCGAAGCGGCGTCTCGCACGGATCGAAGGGCAGGTCCGCGGCATCGCTAAGATGATCGACGACGAGCGCTACTGCATCGACATCGTGCGGCAGGTGCAGGCGATCAAGGCGGCGCTCAGCGGCCTCGAGACGGTCATCCTCGACGACCACCTCGCGACCTGCGTCGAGCATGCTTTGGCGTCCGACAAGATCGAAGACCGGCGCGAGAAGGTAGAGGAGCTGGTCGCCGTTCTCGGCGGCAAGAAGAAGTAGACCTACGCCTTTGGCAATGCGCGCCTGTTTCTCTCTACAATGAAAAGACGCCGCATACGGATGAACAGAAGCACGAGACCTGACAGCGCGGCCAAGAGCCCGGCTCCTGCGGCGGTGACGAGCAGCGGGTGGTTGAAGGCCGCGCCGTCGTCATAGTCCATGATGTGCAGCTTCCAGAAGAAGTCGTAGAAGCGCCAGGTCGCTGAGCGCCTCGACCTGACGGACGCCGTGTGCGGATCGATGTAGAGCGTGGTCGCGTCGCGGTCGTCGAAGATGGCGCGCCACACCGGCACCGAGCCGCCGATCTCGCTCGGTAGCTCGTCGAGCCGTTCGAGCTGGGTCAGCTCGCCGGGGCCGCGATAGTCGGCAAGCGCAATCGCCGCGGCGAGCTCACGCGACGCCGGGGACAGACGCTCGCCGTCCCCGGCGCCGAAGGTCGCTTGCGCCCCGTCTATCAGCGACACGCGCCAGACGGGCTTGCCAAGGATGACGCCGGTTTCAGCGCCAACAATACCTTCAAGACCGTGGCGGGCCTGAAGCTCGCCGAGGGAGACCATCCCGTGCGGCGACAGGGGAGCGGGCTCCTCTACCGCGATCTTGTGTTCACCCCGCACCCGATCGATGGGCACGACGCTCATGATGAAGCCGCCGGCGATCCAGAGAAGGATCTGAATACCGATCACGAGAGCGACCCATTTGTGAAGGCGCACGGACCATTTGAGGATCGTCACGAGCAGCTCTCCCGATCAGTGGTCGTGCGGCATCATGGTGTCGAGGCAGTCCTCGCCCGCCTCGTCCGTGTCGCAGATGGCCATGATCCGGTAGGAGCCGTCGCGGCCGCGCTTGACCATGAAGGAGACTTGGTCGCCTTCCTCGAACGCAGTCGCATCGACCTCGCCCATGGTGCCGAACAGCATGGTCATCGCATCCATGCCGATCCCGTCGATGGGGCCGTGGTCGATGCCAAGCTCGTCCTCGGCGACGGAGACGATGGTGCCGCGGGCGTGGCCCGTGTCGCCGGACATGTCGTCGCCCGAATGGTCCATCTCGGCCATGGTGTCCACGGACGGATTAGGTGCGGTCGTTTCGTCCGTGTCCCCGCAGGCGGCCGTGGCCAGCGCCAAGGCACCGGTGAGCGCGAGGGTAGAGATCTTGAAGGTCATGTAGGTTCTCCTTGCAGGTCGGATGAAGGGGGTGCGGACCGGGGAAGGGTCTGTTCCCCAGTCGTTCGGAAGTTGCGCCCCACCCATAGAGCATAGATCGCGGGCAGGACGAGAAGGGTGAGAAGGAGTGTCGTGGCCATGCCGCCCACCATGGGCAAGGCGATGCGGCGCATGACGTCCGAGCCGATGCCGGTCGTCAGGAAGATCGGCAGGAGCCCCGCGAAGATCGTCAGGACCGTCATGAGCTTGGGACGCAGGCGGAGGGCCGCGCCGTGGGCGACGGCCTCGGTCAGCGTTTGCCTGTCCGCCGGTCGGCGCTCCCGCACTTCGGCATCGATATAGAGAAGCATGACCACCGCCGTCTCCACCGCGATCCCCGCCAGGGCGATGAAGCCAACGGCTACGGCCACCGACAGGTTGTAGCCCGCAAGCCAGACCGCCCAAAGCCCGCCCGCAAGGCCGAAGGGCAGGGACAGCATGATCATCAGGGTACGGTCCAGCCTGCCGAAATGCAGCATCAGGAGAAGGAAGATGATCGCCACCGTGGCGGGGATCGCCATCCGAAGGCGAGCGTTTGCCTTCTCGAACTCTTCATATTGCCCGGAGAAGGCAACGGCGTAGCCCGGTGGCAGGTCGACGGCGTCGGCAATCACATCGCGCGCCTCCGCCACATAGGAACCCATGTCGCGCCCCTCGATGTCGACGAAGACCCACCCGGTCAGGCGGGCGTTCTCGGAACGGATCATCGGCGGCCCCTCCGCGTAGCTGACCGTGGCCAGCTCGCCCAGAGGTATTTGAGCACCTCCCGGTGCCGCGACGAGGACATCGCCCAGATCGTCGATGTTTTCCCTGAACGGACGGTCGTAACGCAGAATGATGTCGTAGCGCTCGCGACCCTCGACCGACTGGCTCATCCGCA
This sequence comes from uncultured Caulobacterales bacterium, assembly GCA_964556115.1. Lineage (GTDB taxonomy): Bacteria > Pseudomonadota > Alphaproteobacteria > Caulobacterales > Parvularculaceae > Parvularcula. The sequence continues at coordinate 412,129 of CAZKVC010000001.1, read as the reverse complement.
TGCCGCCAAGGGCCATCTGGATGACGTTCTGGAACGTGCCCATATCGATATTGTGGCGTGCGAGGGCCAGACGGTCGGGCTCGATCTCGAGGTAGCGACCGCCGAGAACCCTGTCGGCGAAGGCGGAGCGTGTACCAGGAACGTCGGTGACAACGGCTTCGATCCGGCGGGCAACTTCTTCGATCCCCGCGAGGTCGTCGCCAGTGACCTTGATTCCGACGGGTGTGCGGATGCCAGTCGAGACCATGTCCATACGGATCTTGATCGGATAGCCGAAGGAATTGACGAGCCCGGGGACGGCAAGCCGGGCGTTGAGATCATCGACAATGTCCTCAGCGGTCACGCCCGTCCGCCATTCCGACTTCGGCTTCAGCTCGATCCAGGTCTCGATCATCGTCAGGGGCGCAGGGTCCGTCGCCGTGTCTGCCCGGCCTGCCTTGCCGAAGGCCCGCTCGACCTCTGGCACGGTCATGATGATCCGGTTCGTCTGCCCAAGAAGCTCGCGCGCCTTGGTCGCCGAGACACCGGGGAGGGTCGTGGGCATGTAAAGAAGCTCGCCCTCATAAAGTGCCGGCATGAACTCCGAACCCAGACGGTTCATCGGCACGATGACGCTTGCGGTGAGAAGCGCCGCAAGGCCAAGGGTCGCCCAACGGAACTTCAGGGCGAGGGACAAGAGGGGCCTGTAGAGCCGGACGAAGACGCGGCTGACCGGGTTTTCGTCCTCGCGCCTGAACCGGCCGCGCAGCAGGTAGATCATCAAGACCGGCACCAATGTCACCGAGAGGATGGCCGCAAAAGCCATGGCGTAGGTCTTGGTGAAGGCCAGCGGGCTGAAGAGTCGGAAGCTCTGCCCCGTCAGCGCGAAGACCGGCAGGAAGCTGACCGTGATGATCAGCAAGGAGAAGAAGATACCCGGACCCACCTCTTTGGCGGAGGCGAGGATGACCGCTCGCCGTTCGTTCTTCGGCGCGTCCTCGGGCAGGTCGGCCAGCTTCCGCCCTGCGTTCTCCACCAGCACGATGGCCGCATCGACCATCGCCCCGATGGCGATCGCGATCCCGCCCAGCGACATGATGTTGGCGGTCACGCCCTGAAACGACATGACGAGGAACGCACCGAGGACGCCGAGGGGCAGGCTGATGATCGCAACCAACGACGAGCGGATGTGGAGGAGGAAGACGAAAATGACGAGGGCGACGGCGATGCCCTCCTCGATCAGCTTCTCTTCGAGGTAGGAGACGGCCCCCTCGATCAGCGGCGCCCGGTCATGGACGGTGACGATCTCGACGCCGTCGGGCAGGCCGCTGGAGAGCTCCGCAAGCTTCTCCTTCACCCGCTCGATCACCTGAAGCGCGTTCTCGCCGTCGCGCATGACCACGACGCCTGCGACCACTTCGCCCTCGCCGTTGAGCTCGGCAATGCCCCGCCTCAAGGCTGGGCCTTCGATGATGCGGGCGACATCGCGCAAGAGGACGGGCGATCCATCCACGGCGTAGACGACGACGGTTTCTAGATCGGCCTTCTCGTCCACATAGCCGGAGGAGCGGATGATGAACTCCGTCTCGCCCTGCTCCAGCACCCGACCGCCCACTTCGCTCGATGCGGTGCGCACGGCCTCGCCAAGTTCCGCAAGGGAGACGCCGTAGGACCGCAGGCGGTTCGGATCCACGAGGACCTGGTATTCCCGCTCGAAGCCGCCGACGGAAGCCACTTCCGCCACGCCTTCGACACCCGAGAGCTCGAGCTTCAGGAACCAGTCCTGGATGGAGCGCAGCTCGGCAAGGTCCGTCCCCCCGGTGCGGTCCACGAGGGCGTACTGATAGATCCAGCCCACACCGGTCGCATCGGGACCGATCTGGGGCACGGCGCTCTCCGGCAGCTCCGGACCGATGCGTGACAGAGCTTCGAGGACGCGGCTCCGGGCCCAGTAGAGGTCCACGTCATCCTCGAAGATGACGTAGACGAAGCTTGTCCCGAACATCGACGATGCGCGGACGTCTTTCGTGCGCGGCAGGCCCAGAAGGTTCGAGGACAGGGGATAGGTGACAAGATCCTCGACGATCTCGGGGCTCTGCCCGGGAAAGTCGGTGCGGATGATGACCTGCGTGTCGGTGAGGTCCGGAATGGCGTCGAGCGGTGTCTCGCGCGCTGCCATCCAGCCGAAGACGGCGAGGGCCGCAGCGGCGAGCAGCACGATCAGCTGGTTGGCGACGGACCATTCGATCAGCCCTGCCACCCATGAGCGGGAGGGGTCGTGGCCTGTCAGGTCGTCTTGGTGCTTATCCGTCATCATTGCCCCCTAATGGTTCGCATGGGGATCGATGGGACGCGGTTCAGCAGATTGAACCGATGCCATGCGCCGGGGCCAGTCGATGGCTGTAGAGTCCTCGTCACCGTAGGGGTTTCTTGCTGGACCACCTTCCTGGACCCACCGGCGTCCCTCGGCGTCCTCGAAGAGGACGAGACCCTTGTCTGCATAGTGCTGGGGCGCTCCCGCCATGAGCCAAGGGTTCAAGGCTTCCATCAGGGACGCCAGCGCATTCGCAAGGCCGCTACCTCGCTCCGCCTGCTGCGCTTCGCGAAGCGCGCCTTCTGCACCTTCGATGATGGGGGCAAGCCGCGTCCCGGAAAAGCGTGCGGACAGGACTTCTCCAAGCGCCAGCACCGGGTCGATGAAGCTCGGCTCGACGCTGTACCCGTCGGTCAGGGCCTCGTGGAAGTAGAGGGCCATGTCGACGAAGTGGTCGATCTGTCCGAGGTCCGCCTGGTCAAGCGGGATCTCATCCAAAGGGGTCTCTGGACCTGCGGCCGGGCGGCTGAGCGCGGAGAAGCCCTCACGGAGCTTGGCTTCACTGTCGAGAAGGTACTGACCGCTTGCAACGACCCGCTCACCTTCTTCGAGGCCCGCGGTCACTTCGGTCATACCGCCTGCGGACAGTCCCGTGATGACAGGCCGGGGCAGGAACCGGCCCTCGCCGAGCGCCACGATCACATGGGCGCCGCGGCTCTCGCGCAGGATCGCTTCGGAGGGCACCGCCAGCACCGTGCCCGCATCCGTCTCGATGCGGATGTCGGCATAGGCGCCGGGGCGAAGACGGCCCGACGCGTTGCCCACAACAATCCGTAGGCGTCCCGTTCGCGTCACAGGATCGATGGTCGGGTAGATGTAGTCGACCTCGCCGACACTCGCGAGGGAAGGAGCGCTCGGGAAGTCCAGACTGGCTTCGGCGCCGCTTCTGACGAGGTGAAGGTCCTGTTCCGGGATCTCGGCCATGACCCAGACATCGTCGTAGGACTGAAGCGTCATGATGGCGTCGCCAGGCTTCACATAGTCACCACCCCGGACGTTGAGCTCGGCCACGATCCCGCCCCGCTCGGCCCGGATGGGAAGGCGCTCGATGACTGAACGGCTACGGGACAGCTCTGCGATGGAGGGGGGCTGCATGCCAAGCGAAACGAGGCGTTGCCGCACCGCTTCGATCCGACGCTCGTTGCCGATATCGAGGGCGTTGAGATAGTCCTTCTGCGCGGCGATCAGGTTGGGGCTGTAGACGCGGTAAAGAACCGTTCCCGGATCGACGGCGTCACCCTCCGCCCTGACGGCCAGCTCCTCGATCCAGCCTTCAAGGCGCGAGGCGACCACGACTTCCGTGCGCTCATTGGCTTCGACCGTGCCGAAGGCCCGGAGGGTCCGGCGCAACGACGTCCGCCCGGCCAATTCCGTCCTGACACCGATCGTCTGGATAATCTCAGGCGATACCGCGATGCCTTGGGTGCCAGTGACCGACGTCGTGTCGGCAGCCGCAGCGGGGACCAGGTCCATGCCGCAGATCGGGCAGGAACCGTCAGGATCCGTCGAGATGTAGTGAGGGTGCATCGGACAGGTGTAGAGCGCGCTCTCTGCCTCGACTGCGTCGGTCTCGCTGTGATCCTGCCCAACGTCTCCGCAGGCGGCAAGGAGCAGGGCAAGAAGGAGTGCAAGATGTTTCATGGCGTCACCAGAAGGCTGTTGAGACGCGCAGCTGCCTGCGCGGCGCGGGCACGCTCACGGACGATGTCCGTTCGTAGGCGAAGAAGCGTGATTTCGCCGTCGATGATCGGTGCGTAGCCTCCCACCCCGCTTTCGTAGGTCCTGAGCTGTGCGGCGATTTCATCCTCCACGGCGGCCATCTGCTTCTCGATCGCCGCGGCTTGCGCCTGGGCACTTTCCATCTGTGCCAGGAGGACCTGGTGCTGCGCTCGGGCCGTGCGGGCGGCGGCGAGGTACCGCGACCTTGCCGCGGCTTCTTCGGCTTCAGCCGCTCGTAGCCGAGGCCGTTGGTTCCGGCCTGCCCAGAGCGGAACGGTCACGGTGACCATGCCGGAGACCCAGTCGTCGCCGGCAAACCCTTCGCCGGGCGCTCCCGAGCCTTCGTCGCGCTGCTGGTAGGTGAGCTGCGCACCCCAATTTGGACGGAAGGCCGCCTTGGCCTCCAGGACCGAGCTTTCGGCGCGGTCAACTGCTGCCCGCTCGATCTGCACGTTATGGAAGGCGAGGGGGTCCCCCTCCCAATCCTGTGGGGCGACGTCGGGCGTCGGCGTTTCCGGCACGAAACCCACAAGATCGAGAAAGGCTGCGTTCGCGGCGGCTTCCTGCGCTGCAAGCTCGGCCAGCTGCCGCGACACGCCAGCGCGTTCCGCCTTGATTTCCGCCAGCCGGAACACGGCCGGTCGACCGCCGCTGATCTCCGCATCCACAACGTCGGTCAGGCGTTCGTATTTCTCGAGGCGAGCCAGGGTGAGCTCTCTCTCTTCCGCGATGCGGCGCTTCTCGTGAAGAAGAATGATAAGCTGAGCGCGAAGGGCGTCGAAGCGGGCAGCCCGCATGGCCTCGGACATCTCAGCCATGGCCTCGGCTTCGCCTGCCCGAGCCCGCCTCCCGGCAAGGTTCGGAAAGTCCTGCCTGACACCGATGGCTCGGTTGGTAGGCAGGAAACGATCGAACGCAGGATCGCTCACCGGAAGATTGTTGATGCCGAAGGAGAGCACGGGATCCGGAAGGGCCGTTGCGGCGCGGCTAAGCTCGCGTGCCGCTTCGGTCTCATAGCCAAGGGCGGCGAGCGACGGATGCGTCCGGAGAATGTCCTCCAGCTCGCCGAGAGGCTGGGAGGCGGCGCCTGACGGCAGCCAGCACAGTACAAAGATTGTCAGAAAACGCATGAAAGCTCCATGATCGATGAAACGAGAAAGCGCGCTTGCGGATCACGCCCGCGCGTCTTCCCGATCAGATCAGGAGCTTTTGGTAGAGTGAGACCGGATTTGGGGGTGGGTTGAGCGAAGTTCTCGGTGGGCCAGTCGCGCCATTGAGGGTGACTTCAGGAACTTCAGCGATCTGAGCTGAGGCGTAGAGCACAGCCTTCGCGAACGAGGGATCGAGCAGTGGTTTGCTCGGCTTCACATCACTGGCCACAAGAGCTGTTTCGCAATCCGCGCAGCCTGGACAGTCGTCGCCGGCGAGGTTTCCCGCCCGGTCCTCTTCGGAGGGCATCTCATGACAGGGAGGCGTGACCTCAACTGCTGCGGAATGACCCTGAAGACAGCACGCCATCACCGGCTGTGCGCTCAGCAAGACCGCGGCGGCCAAGAGAATTATGCGGAAAAACGTCGGCATCGTTTGCTCGCCTAGCATAGAACGATTAACGGACCAAATACCGCGGCGGGGTATCGATCCAAGTCTTACTCCAAGCGTGCCCCGAACGCGTTGAGAGCTCTGTCGTTGCATATCAAAACGCATTACAGTTTCGATACCGAAATTCTATAAACAATTGTATCTGTTGCGAAAAAAATCCAGACTTGACGCTTCGAACATGCACCGCCCCATCGGGACCGGGCCGTGGCGTAAGGTGATGAAGATGTGGCCTTCGGAACGAACGGAGTCATCGATCCTTCGGAGGCTTTGTAGGCGTTGGGCCTGATCGAGGTGCATCAGAACTGCTGACAACCAGACTACGTCGTACCGGAGGTTTTGGCAGGCCAACTCGCTCAATTCCGGGAGCTAATCATCGATCCACCTTATGCGCTGCTTGCCGTGCAGTTTTTCCGCTGTGAGGCGCATCTCTCTGACTGGTTCGACCGCGGTCACTTCATGACCTTGCTTAGCAAAGTAGGCCGCATCACGTCCCGAGCCAGATCCGATATCAAGGATTCTCATCTTGCGTTTGGGTAGAAGGTCGATAAACGCTGCGTGGACGTCGTCAGTCCGGTAACTTTCGTAGTGCCGAATGAGGCAATCCGCGCTTTCTCTGTATCCGCGAGTGCTGGTCAGTCTCCTCGATAACATTCAGCCTCCTGCTTTCCGTCGACGGCCCACGCTAATCACTTCCTTTGAGAGCTGCTTCGTCAGGCTCATAGCTCTGTATTCGATAGCCGTGCTGCGCAGGGTGGGCGGGTGCGCAGAGATGTGGAGGTCAGCCAAGATTTACTCCGCTGGCTTGTCGTGACGATATCTATTCGGGTTCTGCAGCACCGGTGCCAAAGTAGCGGTTCAGAATTGTCTCCGTACGATCCTTCACCTCCCGCGTTGGGTCGTGAGCGAGGTGGGCATATCGAGCGGTGGTCTGGACCTGCTTGTGACCAAGGAGCGCTCCGATCATCGGCAATGAAGCCCCCTGATTAGCCGCTACGGACGCGAAGCTATGGCGCAAGTCGTGCAGACGTACATCCTCAAGCCCTGCTGCGTCTCTAATCGCACGCCACGGCTTCTGAATGTTCACAAGCGGTGAGCCGTTTCGCTTTCCGCAAAAAACGTGTGGGTTGTCGTCCTTCCGCGGCAAAGCGTTCAGCAGCGCGACTTCCGTGTCCGACAGTAATACAGGCTTCGAGCCCGTCTTTGAGTCGCGGAGTAGAAGGAGTTTCCGTTCAAGGTCGACATCGCGCCATTGGAGATTGAGGACTTCTCCGAGACGAGCCCCGGTCATGGCGAGGAGGCGAATCGCGTTCACCGCGTATGTACTGACCGTAGTTCCGTCGGCAGCATCAAGGGCTTTGCCAAGCCGGTTCATTTCCTCCGTCGTGAGATAACGATCGCGTTTTGCTTCTCGATAGAACTTCACTTCGCGACAGGGATTGGAATTCCGTTCGCGTACGCCCCATTCTTCCGCCTTCGTGCACATATGGGAGACCAATGCGACGACACGATTTGCGAGGGTGGGCTTGTTCTTTAGCGTGCGATGCAGGCGCCGCACGTCTTCGCCGTCAAGTTCCGCCATCAGGATGCGACCAAGTTTTGGCCGAACATGATTTTTCAGGTTGTATCGGTCACTCGAAGCCGAAGACGGCTTCTTATGGAGCTCGATCCAGTCTCGATCATAGCGGTCAGCAAATTCGTAGACGGTCAAACCTTCGCGGCGTTCGACCTTCTTGGCGGCCGGATCACCACCGGCTCGGATTTCGAAGAACAGTTCAGCGGCGCGTTTTCGGGCCGCATCCGGCGTCCAGGGTTTACCGTGTTCGCCAATTGTGAGCCACCGCTGGCGATCGCCCGCTCGGTACTTCAGAACGTAGAAAGCCGCGCCGCTCTTTCGGCGGCGACAGCCAAAACCCTTCAACTCCGAGTCCCATACCGTGCTGCCGACGGGAACCGCGTCCACGATGCGCTTCGTCAAACGGGTCATAATCAATGGTTCCAAGAAATCGACGACCTCGGTGGAATCCTACGAAGCTGGCAACCACATGGCAACCAAATCAGCGGAATCCACCGCTATCGACGGGCACCCAAAACCAAGCAAACATCAGGAATAACTTAATTATTACAACTATATAGCGCCATAGCAGAAGACTCCAAAAATCGGGTGGAAATTGATTGTGGATCAAGAGGTCGCTGGTTCGATTCCAGCAGGCGGTACCACCTCCAGACACCTCCGGGGCACTCCAGGCAGCGTGAAACGATGGTCTCCTTGCGAGATGTCGTGGTCCGCGGCCGTCTCAGTCCTCAACATAATACCTCCCGTGTACCCTTGAGCACTCCGGCGCCCGGGGCCAATTTCTGGCCTCGGGAGGTGGTAGAGAGTGGCAACGAAGCTGACGCAGGCGGTGGTGGACCGCTGCATGGACGAGGTGGCGCGCGCAGGCAGCTCTACGACACGGAGGTGAGGGAGTTTCCGGGTCGGGGTCGGCTATGTCTATGCCGACCATCTGGGCTCGCAGCAGGTGATCGCGGACGAGGCGGGAGTGGTCACGGCGCGGGAGGTCCTGACCCCTTACGGCGAGGTCTTCTCCGGCAAGACCGCGGCCAATGACAATGAGCCTGTCTTCACCGGCCATGTCAGGGACGCAGCCACGGGTCTTAGCTACATGCAGGCCCGCTACTACGACCCGGTGCTCACCCGCTTCCTCTCCCCGGACCCGGTCGAGTTCTCACCAGCCAGGCCGGATATGTTCGGACGGTATGCCTATGCCGCCAACGATCCGGTGAATATGATCGACCCGGATGGTCGCATCGCAAGAGCTGTCGTCAGTGGGTTAAAAATCCTACGGCGTACGGTGAAGCATCGCGGTAATGTTGTGAAAGCCGTGAAGTAGGAGATAGGTGACATCGTCGATACGGCGGGGACCCTGGCCGACCCGAGCGCGAGCGGACTTGAAAAGGCCGGCGCCGTTGCAAGTCTCGCCATCGGGATCGATGTCGGAGGTAAGAAGGGGCGCGGTGCGCAAGTAGGCCAAAGCATCGATCCGAAGGGTTCAACGAAAGCCAGCGATATCGAAGCAAAAGCTTCCGAAGTTGGCTTCACGCGTACCCAAACGGACGGTGGCCCAGCAAAATTCACAGATGAAAATGGGGTTGCGAGGGTCACTGTGAAGGGAGGCAGTTCCAGAGCACCGGGCAGTGGTGGGCCTCATGTCGAACTGAAGGACTCTAGCGGTGAGAGAGCAAACCTAGCGGGCGAGCCAGTAACGCGTAGGAGCCCCGAAAATCACACCCCGATAATAGATGACAGGCAATGAAGTACTATGAATGGATGACGGCTCTTGCGGATATCTACCTCGAAGATTCCTACGTGCTGGAGATACGCGAGCGCAGCTCAGTTATCGAGTTCGAGATGGAGTTCGTTCTCCGTCCTGGTCACGTCCTATATAGGAAGCCGCTCGACGGTGAGATGTATTGTTATCGTCGCGGTTTGATTCGCTTTGAGAACTGCGTCGATCCGAAGTGGAGCAGGCATTCTACAGTAAACATAGATGCTAACGACGAAATTGACCTTGGCAACATCGACGTTTTTGATCGAGCTGGAGATCGTATCGATGTTTCGGGTGAATGGGGGAAGCTTTCATTGGTCTCAGACAAAGTGCTTTTGTTCGTAGCTTTGTGAGGCATCTGCGGGGCCATGCGATGTTGTACCCCTCCCGCGTGATCGAAAGCGGGATCGTCTCGGTCCGTTGGCCGGGGATGCAGTTGCCCGCGAGAGAAGGTTCGATTGTTCGCGCTGAGAGGACCGGAGGTCCTTGCTTGTCTGATCACACACGACGCACGGGGTGCTGGGCGCCTGTTTCGGCTGCGGGGTCAATAACTTAACCGCAAGTCCGGAATCTTGGCTTCTTTGTCGCCGGGGGCTACAGGGGTTGGAATATCCGCATGCGGCCAAGGGGTTGGCGGTATCCGTGTGGGGGACGATTGTATCCGGCAGCCCAACAACTTCAAAAACACCCGTTCTTGGTGTGGAATGTATTCCGCACCCGTGGGGTTGCCTCGTTCCCTTCTTCAGCTGCTGACAGGGTCGGCTTTGCCCTTGCCAGGGCCTTTTCCGTCCAAAATCCCTCCCCCGGAGGGATTTTTTGCCCGATATTTTAGAATAGCAGGCAACCGCCTCCAAAGCCGCTGAGGGGTGGCTCGGCCGGGTGGGCGGTGTTCATGCTGGGGTCTCTTCTCGGTCACTGCTGGCGGCACTGAAGGGTTCGGATCATCCCTCACGAGGCGGCGGCAGGCTTGCGGCTCACTCCCACCCTTGACAATTGCAGATATCGGCAACTATCTCTAGCGCATGATGGACGCAGGATGCCGCGATGTTCGATGACAATCCAGCGCAAGGGGCGCAGCCCCTGGCCCGGCTCGACCTGCCGGCGCCGCTTTTCGAGGCGCATTCGACCCGAGGGCCCCTGCGGCTTTCTGACTATCGCGGGCGCTGGGTCCTGCTCTTCGCCCATCCGGCGGATTTCACCCCGGTCTGCACGTCGGAGTTCGTGGCCCTCGCCAAAGCGGAAGCCGCATTCGAGAAGCTGGGCTGCGCGCTGATCGGCCTGTCGGTCGACAGCGTCTATGCGCATCTCGCCTGGTTCGACCGGATCGAGGCCGATTTCGGCATCAGGCCCGGCTTCCCACTCCTCGAAGATCCGTCACTTGCCATCGCGAAAGCCTACGGCATGGTGCATGAGGGCGCGGTCTCGACGAGCATGGTACGGTCCGTCTTCGTCATCGACCCGGAGGGGATCATCCGCGCGAGCCTCACCTACCCGATGTCCGTAGGCCGATCGGTGGCGGAGCTTCTCCGCCTCGTCGAGGCACTGCAGGTTACGGCGGGCGGCGACGCGGTGACGCCCGAGGGCTGGCAAAGCGGCGAAGCCTTGCTGGCGCCGGCGCCCCGGACGAGCGACGAAGCCGCGAGCGGCGGATCGGCCATGTGGTATGCTGGTGGTGCCTCGTGACGGCATCGGTGACAATCACCCGGCATGAGATCGAAGAGCGCGCGCAAGACGCGGCCGCGCTGCTGCGGGCGCTCGCGCACCCCCAGCGCCTGCGTCTCGTCTGTGAACTGATCGATGCCGAACGCGGCGTCGGCGAGCTCGAGGAGCTGACCGGTATCCGCCAGCCTGCCTTGTCGAAAGAGCTGGGCAAGCTGCGCGAAGCGGGCATCATCGAGGGCCGCCGCGTATCGAAGGCCGTCTTCTATTCTCTCGTGGACCAGCGCGCCGGCAGCATCCTCGCCGCCCTTTGCGGCAAGGCGGCACTACCGCAAACGCCCCGGGCCGAGACCCCTGCCAAAGGTGAACGGGGCAGCGTCTTCGCCCGTATCATCAGGCTCAATTGAAAACCTTGGAGTCAGGACAAATGGCCGAGCCTTCAATTCCTCCGCTTCCCGAAGCGATCGCGCAGCACCCCTTCGACGCGCCTGAGATCAAGGCGTTTTTCGACGAGGCGACCAACACGGTTTCCTATGTCCTCTTCGATCCCGAGACGAAGGAGGCAGCGGTCATCGACAGCCTTCTGGACTTCGACAGCAAGGCGGGACGGACAACGACCGAAAGCGCCGACGAAATCCTCTCTTTCATCGAAGAGGAAGGCCTCAAGGTCGATCTGATCCTCGAAACCCATGTTCATGCGGACCATCTCAGTGCGGCGCCCTACCTCAAGGAAAAGCTCGGCGGACGGATCGGCATCGGCGCCGAGATCAAGACCGTCCAGTATGTCTTCGGCAAGGTCTTCAACGCCGGAACCGCCTTCCAGCGCGACGGCTCGCAGTTCGACGTTCTTTTCGAGGACGGCGATACCTTCCGGGTCGGGCGCTTCGAGGGGGTGGCCATCCATACCCCCGGCCACACCCCGGCCTGCATGAGCTATCTGATCGGCGATGCGCTGTTCGTCGGCGATACGATCTTCATGCCCGATTTCGGTACGGCGCGCTGCGACTTCCCCGGCGGCAGTGCGGAGGAGCTCTACCGCTCGATCAGGCGGCTTTTCCAGCTGCCGGGCAAGACGCGCATGTTTCTCTGCCATGACTACAAAACGAAGACGCGTGACCACTATGCGTGGGAAACCACCGTTGCGACGCAGAAGCGGCAAAATATCCATATCAGGGAAGGCGTTTCGCAAGAGGATTTCGTAAAGATGCGGACGGAACGCGACGCAGGCCTTGCCATGCCGACCCTGATCCTTCCATCGGTTCAGGTGAACATGAACGCCGGAAATCTTCCTGACCCGGAAGATAACGGACAGCAATATCTGAAGATACCGCTCAACGCGTTCTAGGAGGCAGCGTGCTGAGGCACCGCAAACGCAGGGACTTCCTACCGATCCTGGGCTGGGCCAGGACCTATCGGGGGGAGACTTTTGCCAGCGATGCGGTGGCGGCGGTGATCGTCACCATGATGCTGATCCCGCAGTCGCTTGCCTATGCGCTTCTCGCCGGGCTTCCCCCGCAGGTCGGTCTTTATGCTTCGATCCTGCCACTGATCGCTTACGCCATGTTCGGCACCTCGCGGACGCTGGCCGTCGGGCCGGTGGCGGTGGTCTCCCTCCTGACGGCCGCCGCGGTGGGCGAGGTGGCGGCACGCGGGACGGCCGACTACCTGACGGCGGCAATCACCCTTGCACTTCTTTCAGGGGCGATCCTTGTCCTGATGGGTCTCTTCAGGCTCGGCTTTCTGGCCAACTTCCTGAGCCATCCCGTGATTTCAGGCTTCATCACCGCGAGCGGCATCATCATCGCGGCAAGCCAGCTCCGTCACATCCTCGGTGTTGACGCGGAGGGCGAGAACCTCTTCCTCCTCATCACCTCGCTCGGGCGTCACATCGGCGAGGTCAACCTTCCCACCCTGACGATCGGCGTTCTGGCTACCGCGTTCCTCTTCTGGGTGCGCAAGGGGCTCGCTCCGCTTCTTCAGAAGCTGGGCCTTCGTGAGAAGACCGCAGCGGTCCTCGCCAAGGCCGGGCCCGTCCTGGCGGTGGCCGTGACGATCGCCATCACCGCTTCTTTCCGGCTGGATCTTGCCGGGGTCGCGATCGTCGGTAAGGTCGAAGGCAGCCTGCCGCCTCTCGGCGTTCCGCAGGCGGACCTCGAGCTGATCCGCAGTCTCCTCGGCCCCGCTCTTCTCATCTCGATCATCGGTTTCGTCGAGTCGATTTCGGTCGCCCAGACCCTCGCGGCCAAGCGTCGCCAGAGGATCGATCCGGACCAGGAGCTGATTGCTCTCGGTGCCAGCAATCTCGCGAGCGGCTTCTCTGCGGGCTATCCGGTGACAGGCGGCTTCGCGCGGTCGGCCGTGAATTTCGACGCCGGCGCGGAGACCCCGGCGGCAGGAGCCTTTACGGCGGTCGGGATCGCGCTCGCCGCGCTTTACCTCACCCCCCTTCTCACCTTCCTGCCCAAGGCGACGCTCGCGGCGACGATCATCGTCGCGGTGCTGTCGCTGGTGAACCTCGGCGCGGTGCGCGAGACCCTGCGCTATTCGAAGGCGGATGGTTCGGCGATGGTCGCGACCATTCTCGTCACCCTCCTCCTCGGTGTGGAAGCCGGGGTGATGACCGGCGTTTCGGTTTCGCTGCTCCTTTTCCTTCTCAAGACCTCCCGCCCCCATATGGCCGTCGTCGGCATCGTTCCCGGAACGGAGCATTTCCGCAATACAGAGCGTCACGACGTCCTCACCGGCAGCCGTGTCATCACCCTGCGCGTCGATGAAAGCCTCTATTTCGCCAATGCCCGCGGGCTTGAGGACACCGTCTACGATCTCGTGGCCCGCCGTCCGGAGGCCCGGCATTTCGTCCTGATGTGCCCGGCCGTAAACACAATCGACGCAAGTGCCCTCGAGAGCCTCGAAGCGATGAATGCGCGGCTGGCCGACGCCGGAGTCACCTTCCATCTTTCCGAAGTCAAAGGCCCGGTGATGGACGGCCTCAAAAGGTCGCATCTCCTCGATCATCTCACCGGGAATATCTACCTTAGTCAGTACGCAGCGTTGCAGGATCTCGACCCCCAGCTCGTTGCCTCAAGCGTTTCCGAAGCACTGATCGACCGCGTCGAGAAGCGCTCAATGGAGGAACCCATTCATGCTCTCTAGTCTCGATGCCTTGATGCTGGCGCGCATTCAGTTCGCGTTCACCGTCGCCTTCCATTTCCTCTTCCCGGCCTTCACGATCGGCCTTGCAAGCTACCTTGCGGTGTTGAACGGGCTGTTCCTCAAGACCGGGAACGAGAAGTATCTCCGGCTCTTCAAATACTGGATCAAGATCTTCGCCATCAGCTTCGCCATGGGCGTCGTCTCGGGTCTGACCATGAGCTACCAGTTCGGCACCAACTGGTCGGTCTTCTCTGACATAGCCGGGCCGGTGATCGGTCCACTGATGGCTTACGAGGTTCTCACCGCCTTCTTTCTTGAAGCAGGCTTCCTTGGCATCATGCTCTTCGGCCGCGACCGCGTCGGCCCGACCCTTCACATGGTCGCCTGTGTGGCCGTCGCCTTCGGTACGGCGCTCTCGGCTTTCTGGATCCTGTCGGTGAACAGCTGGATGCACACGCCTGCGGGCTTCACCATGCTCGAAAACGGTCAGATGATGCCGACGGACTGGTGGGAGGTGGTCTTCAACCCAAGCTTCCCCTACCGGCTCGCGCATACCCTGACCGCCGCCTATCTGACCACCGCCTTCGTCATCGGCGGGGTCGGCGCCTTCCACCTTCTTCGCGGCAGTCGCGAGAATGAAGGGGTGCGGACGATGTTCTCCATGGCCATGTGGATGGCTGCCATCGTCGCGCCGATCCAGATCGTCCTGGGCGACATGCATGGTCTCAACACCCTCGAGCATCAGCCGCAAAAGGTCATGGCGATGGAGGGGCACTATGAAAGCCATCCCGAGGGCGCGCCGCTCTATCTCTTCGGCATTCCCGACGACGAAGCGCAGGAGCTGAAATATGCTGTCGGTATCCCCAAGCTCAGTTCACTGATTCTGCATCACGATTTGAACGCGCCGCTCGATGGGCTCGACACCATTCCGGACGATGAGCAGCCCCCAGTGGCGATCGTCTTCTGGTCCTTCCGCATCATGATCGGGCTCGGCTTCCTGATGCTCGGCGTCGGCCTTTTCTCCCTCTGGACGAGATGGCGGAAGACCCTCTTCACCAACCGCTGGCTCCACCGCTTCGCTCTCGCCATGACGCCCTCGGGCCTGATCGCGGTGACGGCGGGATGGATCACCACCGAGGTCGGCCGTCAGCCCTACACCGTCTACGGAGCGCTGAGGACCGCCGACAGCGTCAGCCCGCTGGGTGCCCCGGCGGTGGGGGCCTCTTTGATGGCCTTCATCGTGATCTACTTCTTCGTCTTCGGCGCAGGGGTCTTCTACATCTTCCGGCTGGCTTCACGTCCGCCCACCCTCGGCGAGCCCGGCATCATCAAGTCCGGCGAGCCGCCGATCCGGACATCCGGGATCACGCCTGCCGGGCAGGTCGATCCCGAAGGCGTCCTTCACCCGGCAGAATAAGGAGAGAAGGCAATGGAAGTTTCGATCTGGCTTGCCAATGCATGGGCGTTCCTCCTGGCGACGGGCATCTTCATCTACGTCGTGCTCGACGGTTTCGATCTCGGCATGGGGATCCTCTATCCCTTCTTCCCCGAGAAGGAGGAGCGCGACCTCCTGATGAACTCCGTCGCCCCCGTCTGGGACGGCAACGAGACCTGGCTGATCCTGGGGGGAGGGGGCCTCTTCGCCGCTTTTCCCATGGCCTACGGCATCATCATGCCGGCCCTTTACGCGCCCATCATCGCCATGCTTCTGGCGCTGGTTTTCCGCGGTGTTGCTTTTGAGTTCCGTTGGCGGACGAAGCGCTGGATCCGGCATTGGGACCGCGCCTTCATCGGCGGTTCGGTCATGGCCGCTTTCGCCCAAGGGGTCGCTCTCGGTGCGCTCCTCCAAGGGATCGACGTTGACGGGCGGGCTTATGGCGGGGGGTGGTGGGACTGGCTTTCTCCCTTCTCGCTCCTGACGGGAGTAGCCGTGGTGGTGGGTTACGGCCTGCTTGGCGCGACCTGGCTGGTCATGAAGCTCGAAGGCGACATTCAGGAGCGTGCCCGCAAGTTCGCCTGGCAGTTCGGCCTCGGCACCATCGGGTTCATCGTGCTCGTTTCGGTCTTCACCCCCTTCCTTGAAAACGCCTATTTCGAGCGCTGGCTGACCATGCCGGGCATCATCTTCGCGGCGCCGGTGCCCCTGGCCGTGGCAGGGTTCGCTTTTGCGATGTTCAAGTCCCTGAATGTTCATAAGCACGAATACAGACCATTCATTCTGGCACTGGGGCTGTTCTTCGTGACTTATGTGGGGCTCGGAATATCAATCTATCCCTACATCATCCCCACCGAGGTCACGATCCTTGATGCGGCCACGCCCTTCGGCAGCCAGATCTTCATGTTCGTCGGGGCGGTGATCCTGATCCCCATCATCCTCGCCTATACCGGCTACGCCTATTGGGTGTTCCGCGGGAAGATGGACCCGGCGGAGGGGTACCATTGATGGAAACCAGGTGGCAGCGCCTGCCCGAACCCCTGCGCAAGGCGCTGTGGTTCGTCGGTCTGTGGATAGGTGGTGTGCTGACGGTATCGGTGGTTGCTTACGGCATACGCGCGATGATCCTGTGACGGGAGTGCCGGGAAGGCCCGGAGTAGCCATGAAGCGCGTCTCGCATATAGAAATGCTCAGTCAGAAGATAATTGGAGGTTACAATGGATGACAGGAAAATCTCACCCGACCTGACCGTCTCACCGCAGATCGTCCCCGGCGATCTGCGTGCCCTGGCGGAGGAGGGCTACCGATCGGTCATCATCAACCGCCCCGACGGTGAAGGCGAAGGCCAGCCGGACGCCGCGGAAATCGAGGCGGCGGCTGAAAGCCTCGGCCTGAAGGTCCGCTACATTCCCGTGACGCCCGGTCAGATCACCGATGACAATGTCGCGGCATTCGGCAGGGCGCTGGCGGAGCTTCCCAGCCCCACGCTCGCCTATTGCCGTACCGGCACGCGTTCGGTGTCGCTCTGGGCGCTTTCCGAAGCCGGGCGGCTTTCCCCCGACGAAATCATCGAGAGGGCGGCCAAGGCAGGCTACGACCTCGAAAACCTCCGCAGACGTCTCGAAGCGGAACATCAGCGCGCGGCAGACGGCCTTGCCGCTCCCTGAGGGGCTGCTCCCGGCGAGCTGCCGAGCGATACTTGCCTAGGCTTCGTTCCCGATCAGGCCACGGACCAGCTCGATCGCGCCGATCGTTCCTGCGTTCTCTCCCAAAGCCGCCGGTTTGATGAGTTCCTGCGTCGGCACTGGCTCGGCGAGGTACTCTCCCAGAAGCTCGTCGTAGAAGCGCCGCACAAGCGCCAACAGCCTTGGCGCCTGCATCACTCCGCCGCCGAGGACGATGCGTTGCAACCGGAAGGTCAGGCTGAGATGCAGGCAGAGCTGGGCCAGACCATGGGCTGCGATCGCCCAGACCGGATGCTCCGCAGGCAGGTGCTCAAGGGGGCCGGCGCGTGCCTCAAGGGCAGGGCCGCTCACAAGGCCCTCGAGGCAGTCGCCATGGAAGGGGCAGGTCCCTTCGAAGGGGTCATCCTTATGCCGCGCAATGCGTATATGGCCGAGCTCGGAGTGGTGGGCTGCGGTGATCCCTTGCCCGTGGACCTCCACATGGGCGCCGATGCCCGTGCCGACGGTCACATAGGCCGCGCTCGCCGCACCTCGCGCCGCGCCGTAGCGGCTCTCGCCCAGAAGCGCCGCGGCGACGTCGATATCGATGGCAACCGGAACGCCGCCCGCTTCGCCGAATAGCCGTTTGAGGTTGCAGCCTTCCCATCCGGCCTTCGGCGTTCTCAGGATCATGCCGTAGTCGGACGATGCGTGGTTGAGGTTCAGGGGCCCGAAGGAAGCGATGCCGATACCGCGAAGCGGTCCGCCCACCGCTGCTGCCATATCGCCCAGAAGGCCGAGCGAAGCGGCAACCGTGGCGTCCGGGCTGGTGGTTAGGACGCGGTCCTGCTTCAGAACCCGGCCGTCGCCGGTTCCCACGGCCAGCTTGAAGCTGGTCCCGCCTGCATCGACCCCGGCAAAGAGAGGTGCCACGTTCAGCGTTCGGGGTCCATCTCCTCGGGCAGGGGCAGCTCGTCGTGTTCCTGCTGCCAGATCAGCGATGCGATCCGCCAGCGTTCGCCGTCGTGGATCAGCTGGAAACTGTTGATACCGCGCATGATCGGCTCGGCATGCGGCCCGCCCAAACGGCCCTCATAGGAGGAAAAGACCTGGGCGATGTCCCCGTAGCGCTCGGTCTTGCGGGTCACCTCGTTCTCATGGAATCCGTTTTCGACGAGGAACGATCCGCTTCGCTCGATGTAGCCGTCAGGCGTGATGGCAGTCAGCGCTCCGCTTTTCTCCGCACGAGCGATCATGACGGCATCTTTGGTGAAAAGGTCCCGAAACCGCTCCCAATCACGCGCCTCGCCGACAGGGCCCGAGATGACGTCATAGGTCGCGGTGACAAGGCTATCGACCGTATCGCCGTCGCCGGCCAAAGCGGGCGTCGCCGTCATCAGAACGATAACCGTCAGGGAAGCTCGAATGTTCATGGGCCGGGCCTTCGGTGGATTGCACCTCGCGCTTAGCACCGCGTTGCATGCGTTCCCAAAGGTCCGGAGCAGTCAGCCGAAGGGCGCTAGGCCCGACCGATTCGCCCCGTTGAGCGTCTGAGAGGTGCCGTACACAAGCATCTCTGCCGATACTTCGCGCCGAAGGCGGTGAAGAGCTGCCACGAATTCGGGGGCTCCGCCTCTATGCAAGACTACACCAGTAGGCCAGCGCCGGAAGCGGGTTTTCGGGCCATGTGTCGTCAATAAACGATAAGGACAGGCATGGCCCATGTTCTTCAATACCGATGAGCATTACTCATATTTGCATTGCTGCGCGAATTCAGCTGGTGATGTTTTCTTGCCAAAACGTTCCATTGCGGACAGACGGTACTGGGCCGGGAAACGAAGGATCTGAAGATGAGTGAGTGGGACCCCAAGACGCGAACGGGCATCACCACGAGAATGCGCAGCCTGCTGGAAAAGCTGCAGACCGAAACGGCGCAGATCTATCAGTCCTACGGCTATGAAGAGAACCCTGCCTGGATCGGTCCGCTCAGCGTCCTTCTCGAGGCGGACCCCAAGCCGATCACCGCGGTGCAGATCGCGTTGCAGCTCAAGGTGTCCCAACCGACCATGACCCAGAGCCTGCGCGGGCTTCATACCGCCGGCTTCATCACTTCGGCCGAGCACCCAAGCGACAGGCGGAAGAAGCTCATCAGCCTGACTGATGAAGGCCGGAAGCGCATTGCGCGGTTGAAACCCCTCTGGGAAAGCTTCGAAGCGGTGGCCGATGAGTTGGACGCCGAAGTCGGCGGGCTGATGGCGCGGCTCGACGCGCTGGCGGAAAGCCTTGAGCGCAAGCCGCTGCGCAGCCGGGTCGGCGACAGGATGAACGTGGTGCTTCCGGCCGAGTAAGGTTCTGGCCCGTTCCGAGCTACACATCATTGTGATCACCGCAAACGAACTTGCGAGAACGGTTTTACTGTAACTGTGCCACACCTCACCCATGACCGGACCGTTCGTCCGGAAGGGGCCATTGTGACGCATCGAACACCCAAGACCGGACCGGCGGAGAAGCCTGCGCGGATCCTCTATCTCGAGGACGAGTTCATCGTCTCGATGAGTTTCACCGCCGTTCTGGAAGACGCCAATCTCGGCGAAGTCCACGCTGTGAGCACCCTTCCGCAGGCAGCTGCTGTCTTGGACCAGGGGCCGGTTTCCGTCGCGATCCTCGATGTCGATATCAACGGCGAGCCATCATTGCCTTTGGCGCGGAAGATCAAGGCCAGCGGCGGCCGGGTCCTCTTCGCCACCGGCTATGGCGAGGAGCGCGGTGACCTGGGCGAGGTCAGCGAGGCGGTGCTGCGCAAACCCTACACCGAAGAGCAGCTGACCAGCTCCATCAAGGACATGCTGGCCAGCCGCACCTGAAGGTGCATCACTCCCAGTAGTATTCGACCGCGGGACGGTCACCGGTTTCGACCTCCGCCATGGTTTTCGCATCATAGAGGCGTCCGCCCAGCATAACGTGGCTGATCTTGTCGGTGTTGCGGATGTCCTCCAGCGGGTTCTCGTCGAGGACCACGAGATCGGCGAGCTTGCCTTCCTCCAGCGTGCCGATGTCGTCGGCGAAGCCGAGATGCCTGGCCGGGGTGGAGGTAGCCGTCCGAAGCGCTTCGAGCGGTGACATGCCGCCCCGGGCGAAGGACCACATCTCCCAATGCGCAGCGAGCCCCTGTTGCTGGCCATGCGCGCCGATCGACACCATCACACCTTCATCGGCGAGCTTCTTCGCCTCCCGCGCCGCATATTGATCGGCGAAGTCCTCTTCAGGCGCCTTGGTGCGGCGTACGGATGAAGGCTCGAGGATGTGATCGGGCACATGTTCGGAGAGGATCGGATGGGTCCAGACGTCGGTGGCGTAGCGCCAGTAGGGATCCCCAGCGAGCCCGCCATAGGTGACGACCAGGGTCGGGGTGTAGGCGACCTCGGTCTGGCCGTAGAACTGCAGGACGTCGTCATAGAGGACCCGCTGGGGCAGGTTGTGCTCCAGGGCCGAGTTTCCGTCCGCGACGATGCTCATATCCATGGTGAAGAGCGAGCCGCCTTCGGCCACGACGAGGATGTCTTCCTCGAGCGCGGCAGCGACCACCTTCTGCCGCTGGTCGCGGCGCGGCTGGTTGTAGTTCTTGATGCCGTGCGCGCCTTGAGTCTTCAGGCGGCGGACGTGATCGAGGGCGTCCTCATAGGACTGGATGTCAGCATAGGCGCCCGGCGATTTGGCGCCATAGACGATGCGGCCCGTCGTATAGAGGCGCGGGGCCAGAAGATCGCCCGTCCGCTGGAGCGACTGTGCCGCGAAGCTGTCGGCATTGCTCGACGGATCGAAAACGGTGGTCACACCGAGCGCAAGGTGCGCGACGGTGCTCCAGTTCGTCTGCGGAATGATGCCTCCATCGGAATAGGGGCCATGGGCGTGGGCGTCGATCAGCCCGGGGATGATCGTCTTGCCTTCCATGTCGACCGTGGGGGTCCCGTCGGGGATGTCGATATCCGAACCGATGGCCGCGATCCGGTTGTTCTCGATCAGGACCGTACCGGTCTCGATGACGCCGCCGTCTTCCCCGGCCATGGTGACGATCCGCGCGCCGGTCAGGGCGACGCTGCCTTCGGGAATATCGGCCTCGGCCTCGATCGAAAGGTCCATGCCCTCCTGCGGCGGCTCGTATTCGCTCGCCTCCTCACCTTCGGCGAGCGGCGTTTCGGGCATGACCGCCGCCAGCTCGGCCGTGTAGCCGACGGGACCGAGGGTCCAGTGAACCCGCTCACCGCCGCCTGACCAGCTCAGACTGTCCGCACCGCCGCCCGAAACCCTCTTGGTGGGGAAGTTACTGGTGCTGCGCGCCGCCGCGATCTTCGACGGTGTCATGGGCATGGGCATGACGTGGACGTCGTAATTATCGAAGAAGGCGATGTGGTGTCCATCGGGCGCGACGTGGAACCCGTAGGCCAGCTCGCTCGTCAGGTGCGTGCGCTCATCAAAGCCATTGAGGTTCGTGCTGACCAGGGCGAAGCCGTCCAGGCGCTTGGTATAGTAGACCCGGTCCTCCTCGCGGCCGAAATGCGGGCCGGAACCACCTTCAGCAAAGCGCACCATCTCGCCGCCCCTGGCAGGGATGCGGTAGAGGCCCGTCTCGCCCGAATACCGGTCGGAGAGGAGCCATCCGCCTGCATCCTTTTCAAAGACGATCGTTTCGCCATCAGGCGAGAAGGAAGGCGAGCGGTAATGCCCCGGCTCCTCCGTTACCCGGCGCGAGCGGCCACCGCGGGCCGAGATGGTCCTGATCTCGCCGAGCCCCTCATCGGTCCAGGCCACATAGACGATCTGCCTTCCGTCGCGGGAGTAGCTGGGAAAGACTTCGCGTACGGACGGGTCAGAGCGGGTGAGGCGTTTCGGTTCGCCGTCACCGCTCTTGATGTAGAGCTTGCCGAGGGAGGCGAAGACCATGCTTTCGCCATCGGGCGACGCCGTGGCCTGGCGGGCCATGGTGGTCCTGAAGCTCTCCGGCGAGACCTCGACCGAAGGCCGCGGCGGATCGACGACCTCGCGCTCATCGCGTACACGGAACGGGATCTCTTCCGCCTCACCATTCATCGGTGCACGCCACAGCTTGCCGCCGGCCCAGAAGACCAGCGCCTCGCCATCGGGGGTCCAGTCCATTTGCGGATAGACACCGTGGACCGCCCAGGTCTCCTGCATGTCCTGATCGAGCCCGTCATAGACCTCGCGCAGCTCGCCGCTGGCGAAGTCCTGGACGTAGAGCTTGGAAAGCCCCCGGTCCCGGCGGACGAAAGCGATGCGTTCGCCGTTCGGCGAAGGGGTAGGCCTGACCGCGCCGCCGGGGCCGCGCACCACGGTCCGCCGCTCGCCCGAGGCGAGGTCCAGGGCCTCGATCTCAAACAGGGACTGGTTGGAGTCCTGAGCATAGATGAAGGTCGAGCCAGAGCTGACATTCCGTGTAAAGTAGAGGCTCTGCCCGTCAGGGGCGAAGACCGGCTCGCCGAGCTCTTTCTGGAACTCGGGGCTCGGCCGCTCGACGATCGCCGTGCCGGTGCCTCCGCCAAGGTGATAGAGCCAGATCTCGCCAGTACCGAGGGAGCGGGTGGTCGTGAAGTGCTTCTTGGCAGCGATATAGGGGGCGTCCGGGTGCCAGGCCGGAGAGTTCAGAAGACGGAACGTCTCGTCCGTCACCTGCCGGATGTCCGAGCCGTCAGGGTTCATCACGAAGATGTTGTCGCCGCCCTCCCGATCGGACGTGAAGGCGATCTTCGAGCCGTCCGGTGACCAGCGCGGCTGCATCTCATAGGCGAGGCCCGAAGCGATGGCCGTCGCCTCGCCGCCGGAGATCGGCATGGTGTAGATGTCGCCGAGAAGGTCGAAGGCAATGGTCTCGCCATCGGGGCTCACATCGACGTTCATCCACGTCCCTTCGTCGGTGTCGATCGACACCGTCCTCGTGGGCATGGGCGGGTTCATCACGTCCCAGTCGTCGGCAGGCGGCGCGACCGGTTCCTCGGCCATGCTTTCGTTGCCGCCGGCCTCTCGGGTATCGCCTTCCTGCCGGGGGAAGACCTCGTCGCCCGGGTGGGCGAGGGCGGCGGCGGGGTAGAGAAGGGCTGTTCCGAGAAGCAGAAGCTGGCGCATGGCGTTTCCTTGATCTTTTATCGTTCCCTGGAACCCTTTCGGGCAGAGGGGTTCAGGTCAAGGGAAAGGCGCCTGACGAGCGCGTCATCCGGCAGAACCGAGCCTCACTTCCCGTTCCCGGGGCAGGAAGGTCGGGCCCTCAACCTGCGAGGCCAGGACGTCGAGCTCGGACGCCTTCTTCAGGAGCATCTCGCGCAGACGGCAGTGGATCTCCCAGGCGGTCGAGGGATCGCCTGCGTAGAAGAGGAAGCGGGCCTCCATGCCATCGCGGCTGTGGCCGATGATCGTGACCTTCGCTTCCTCGCGGTTCAGCACACCCTCTTCCGCGTCGATGAATTCCTCGAACGGACCGCGCAGCTGATCGACGTCCGCCCGGTGGTCGAGGGTCAGGACGACGTATTTCGCAAGCGTCGGATCCGTCTTGGTCCAGTTCTCGAAGGTGCTGCTGACGAACTCGGTGACCGGGGTCATCATCCGCTTGTCGTCCCAGGTCCGCAACCGAACATGGGTGAAGCCGATCTTCTCGACATAGCACCAGCGGTCTTCGAACAGGACGGCATCGCCTATGCGCGCCGTCTTGGCGAAAGCGATCTGGAGGCTCGCCATGATGTTCGCCAGTAGCTCGCGCGCCGCGAAGGCGAGCACGAGGCCGATCACCCCAGCCGAAGCGAGAAGCGAGAAACCCATCGTCCGGGTCAGATTGCTCTCGATCAGGACGAAGGCGGTGCCGACGATCAGGAAGATGACCAGGACGAAACGGCGGACGGCCGAAAGGGTGGTGTAGAACGCCCGGTCCGCTTCGGCGTTGGGATGGGTGACATCCTCGTCCTTACTGTTCGCCACACGGTCGATCGCTGCGTCAATGAACTCGACGATGAGAGCGCCGAGGGCGATGACGATGAGCGCGATCATGATGGGCTCGAGGACGGAATTCACAGCCCCTGAGAAGGTGAAGAGAAGCGCCTGAACCAGTGTGAAGACGGCGGCGAAGACCAGGAGCGTCATCGGCAGCCGGACCGCCCGGACAATCCCGTCAAAGGCGTTGAGGTGATCGCTGCGCTTCAACGCCGAGAGCGCCCGCCACACGGCAGCGGCAAGCAGCCCGGCGAAGATGATGACGAGCGGCAGGGCGATGACCTCCCACCAGGCAAGCGTCCAGAACGCCTCCGCGCGCAGGAAAGAAGGCAGCGTCTCCTCGAAGGGGCTGGGACCATAGCGGCCGTAGAGGACGGGGATTTCCTCGACTGTCTGTCTGGGGAACATCCACATGGGGTCACCGTCTTCGGTCTTCAGCCTTGCAATGCGGACCGAGATGCTGCGGCCTTCGGCCGAGATCAGCGCGAGCCTGAGGCTGCGGCGCGGCTCACCTGCGAAGGCGCTTTGGTCCGTCGCTGTGACATCGACCGCATCCGGACGGTCACTGATGCCGGCCCAGTCGAGATTGAGCGAGCGCTCGAGAAAATAGTGGAGCTGCTGCGCAAGGATCGGTCCTTCGACGTTCTGTCTGTCCTCGGGCAGGGCGGAAAGGTCGAGGATTTGGGCCGCGCGCGCCCAGTCTTCGGTCTCCCCGGCCATCATGAAGGTCTCGAGGCTGGTCTGCGGGGTCGAGCGGTCGATGAGACGTTCCGGCTCGGGAAGGCCCGGGTTCAAACTCTCGACCTTGAAGACATGCGGCCCACTGTCGCTTTGCGCGAAGGCGTCCGCGCCGAAGAGCGCGGCGAAGAGCACAAGGGCGACGAAGAGCGGTGAGGCGGCAGCCTTGGGTTGATACGCCATGGGAGGACAACGCCTGAGGCGGCAAATTGTTCGCCTGAGGTGCTGAACCTCTCTGCCCTGAACGCTTGGTTTAGAACTGCACGCTATGGTTGCGATCTGGTCCGTACAGCATCCACCCAAAGGCTTCGTCATGTTCCTCCTTCTGACCGTCAGCTCAGCCAGCATCGCCCTCGGGAGCGCGTTCCTGACCGTTGGCCTCATCCGCAAGGGCTGGATCGGCGGGGGTTTCGCCGACGCCGACCGCCGGACGCTGCTGCTCGCGGCGGTGCATGAGCTTCGCCAGGGGCTGGGCGTCCTTGTGATGGAGGGCGCCGATGAAAACGTGCGGCAGCGCGGTATCGCCGCCTTGCAAAAGACCCTGCGCGAGGCGGAACAACTCCTTGAGGGGACCACCACTGCGCGCGAGCGGGCCGGCGAGCCGATGGATCTTGCCGCCGAGATCACCACCATGGTGCGCAAGCGCAACCGGCGGCTGGCCGAAGAAGGCTCCCGGCTCAGCGTCATCATGGGCGCCATGCCGGACATCTGGATCAGGACCGAACCCGCCTCCGTCAAACAGGCTGTCGGAGCACTGATCGACGAAGCTCTCGAGCAAAGCGGCTGGGGATCGGTCAAGCTTTCCTGCACCTCTTGCGGAATGAGCGACGGGCGGGTGCAGATCCGTTTTTCCGTCTACGATACGGGCACGGCGGAGAACCCCGCGCGGTCCTCGGATTATTTCAGCCCGGCCCGCGCCTCCGATCACGCGCTGGAAGGTCGTCCGGGGTCGGTCCTCTCACTGGCGCTCGCCGGGGTGCACGCGAAGAAACTCGGCGGCAGGCTGAAGGCCGAGAAACTCGAAGGGCAGGGCACCTGTCTCTCCCTCGCCTTCAAGGCTGTCCCCTGCCGCCCCAATGACGAACCGCCCCTGGCGCTCGAGCCTGCCTCCGCTGCGCTCGATGGGCGGCAACTCGGTCATCTTTCGGCTCTGGTCGTCGACGACAACCCTCTCAACCTCTTTGTGCTGAAGGAACTGCTGAAACCCTACGGTTTCGCCAAGGTCACCTGCGCCGAGGACGGCGAGACCGCCGCCGCGATCGCCGCGCGGGAGCCGGTGGATGTCGTGCTGCTCGACCTCGTCATGCCCGGCGTGAACGGGTTCGTCTGTGCAGAACGCATCAGGACCGAAGGCATCAGCCGGGGTGCCGCAATCGTCGCGGTATCCGGAAGGACCGCCGCGGCCCATGATCCTCGTCTGGCCGCCGCGGGCATCGACGCTTTCGTTGCCAAGCCGGTCTTGGCGGACAGTCTTCAGGAGGCCCTCGGCGAGGCCATGCGCAAGCGCTATATTCCGGTCGAGACCCTCCCTGCCGAAGGTCACACCCGACTTGCCGGCTAGGCCGTCAGCAAATCCTTGGCCGTACGGTACTCCGTGCTGAGACGATCGACGAGGCTCTTCACCGTGCCGAGCGACTTGACCGCACCGATCCCCTGGCCGGCGCCCCAGATGTCCTTCCAGACCTTGGCCGAGTTCTCGCCGCCAGACTTGAAATCCATCTTGGAAGGGTCGGCCACCGGCAGGTTGTCCGGGTCCATCCCGGCCGCCTTGATCGACGGTTTGAGATAGTTGCCGTGAATGCCGGAGAAATAGTTCGTATAGACGATGTCTTCCATGGCGCCTTCGACGACGCCCATCTTGTAGGGATCGGGCGCGTTCGCTTCTTCGGAAGCAATGAAGGCCGAACCGATATAGGCGGCATCGGCGCCCGCCGCCTGCGCCGCGAGGACACCCTGGCCGGTTGCGATTGCGCCCGAAAGAAGGATTGGTCCGTCGAACCACTCGCGCACTTCGGCGAGGAACGCGAAGGGCGAGAGGACGCCTGCATGGCCGCCAGCGCCTGCCGCGACCAGTATCAAGCCGTCCGCGCCTTTCTCGATCGCCTTCTTGGCGAAAGTGTTGTTGATGACGTCATGGAAGCAGAGGCCGCCATAGCTCTGGGTGGCTTCGAACACCTCCGGCCGCGCGCCGAGGGAGGTGATGGCGAGGGGCACCTCGTGCTTCACCGTGACCTCGAGATCATGCATCAGCCGGTCGTTCGAGCGGTGGACGATATGGTTAACCGCAAAAGGGCTGCCGACCGCCTTGATCTCCTCGATCCACTCGGTCAGCGCCTCGGCCGGCCGTGCGTTCAGCGCCGGGAAGGCGCCGACGATGCCCGCTTCGCATTCGGCTTTGACGAGAGCGGGGCCGGAGACGATGAACATCGGCGCAGCCACGACGGGGACGGGCTGCTTCGCCATCATCTCGCGGAACAGAGCGCGGGCTTCGCTGGGTGATCGTTTTGCCATGGTCGTGGACCCCTTCCGTTCTTGACGCAGGCCGCTTTTCTCTCTAGCTGCCCCTCTTCAACCGGGGCAGTCGAACCCCGGACCGAGAAGGCAAGTCAAGAGAGCTTAGCGGAGCAAGCATGAACTACGCAGTCATCAAGACCGGCGGCAAGCAATATCGCGTCAAGGCCGGTGACGTTATCAATGTCGAGAAACTGGCCGGTGAGGCTGGCGACACCATCACCCTCGACGAGGTGCTGATGCTGGGCGGCGACGACGTGAAAGTCGGCGCGCCCCTCATCGACGGCGCCAAGGTCGAGGCCGAGATCGTCGAGCAGGGCCGCGGCAAGAAGATCATCGTCTTCAAGAAGCGCCGCCGTCAGAACTATCGTCGGAAGAAGGGCCATCGTCAGGACCTGACGACCCTGAAGATCAACAAGATTTCCGCGTAATCGCGCGGGCAGGAGCACGAAATGGCACATAAAAAGGCAGGCGGCTCGTCCCGTAACGGTCGCGATTCAGAATCCAAACGCCTTGGCGTGAAGAAATATGGCGGCGAAGCCGTGATTCCGGGCAACATCATCATCCGCCAGCGCGGCACGCGCTACAAGCCGGGTGACAATGTGGGGCTCGGCAAGGACCACACCATCTTCGCCAAGATCTCCGGCCGGGTGAAATTCCGCACCGTCAAGGATGACCGCAAGGTCGTCTCGGTCGAGCCGGCGCAAGCCGCAGAATAAGCCGGGCGGGTACGCCCGGCGGGGAGCCGCACGGGCATGCCGCACACGATACGAACCGACCGATTGGTCCTTCGACCAGCAGGCCTGCGCGGTGCGCGGGCCTTTTGGCATGAGATCAGGGGCTGGGAGGTTCTCGGCAATACCGGGTCCTGGCCTTACCCACTTTCCTACGCCCACACCGTCTTCATGGTCCGCAAGGCGTGGCTTGAGGACGAGGGCGCCTTCGTTTTCTACCCGACGCTCGGCGGACGGCCGATCGGCTCGATCGGTCTTCACCGCGAAACCGGCGCTAGCTATTCGCTCGGCTACATGATCGGGCCGGACCACTGGGGTCAGGGCTACACCACCGAGATGGCGCGCGCCGTCTGCCGCTTCGGCTTCAAACAGTTGAGGCTGCCTGCGATCACCGCAGTCGTCTCCGACTGGAATGAGCCTTCGAAGCGCGTCCTTGCAAAGACCGGCTTCCGCCCCCTCGGCGGTCGTGTCAGCGGGTATTCGCAGGCGCAGCGCCGGGAGGTCCGTCATGACCCCTTCGTCCTTCACCCGGAAAGTCTCGTCCGATGAAATTCCTCGACCGTACAAAGATCTACGTGAAGGCCGGTGACGGCGGCAATGGTGCGCTCAGCTTCCGCCGCGAGAAATATATCGAGTTCGGTGGCCCCGATGGCGGCGATGGCGGGCGCGGCGGCCACGTCATCGCGCGGGCCACGGATGATCTCAACACCCTCATCGACTACCGCTACCAGCAGCACTTCAAGGCCCAGAACGGGCGTGGCGGTTCGGGCCGCCAGAAGACCGGAGCTGGCGGCGACGGCATCGTCGTTCTCGTTCCAACGGGTACGGAGATCTACGAGGAAGACGAAGAGACGCTGATCGCCGATTTGGATGAGGACGGCAAGGAAGTTCTTCTCGCCAAGGGCGGCAATGGCGGGTTCGGCAATGCCCGTTTCAAGAGTTCAGTCACTCAAGCGCCGCGCCGTGCCAATCCTGGCCATCCGGGCGAGGAGCGGACGATCTGGCTGCGTCTCAAGCTTCTGGCCGATGCGGGGCTCGTGGGGCTTCCCAATGCGGGCAAGTCGACCTTCCTGTCGGTGGTCTCGGCGGCGAAGCCGAAGATCGCCGATTATCCGTTCACCACACTCGTTCCGCAACTTGGCGTGGTCAGGCTCGGCCCTGGGCAGAGCTTCGTTCTCGCCGATATACCGGGCCTCATCGAAGGCGCGCACCGGGGCGCAGGCATTGGTGACCGGTTCCTTGGCCACGTCGAGCGTTGCGCGGTGCTCTTGCACCTCGTGGACGGCGGTTCCGCGGATGTGGTGGAGGACTACGAAACCGTCCGTGCCGAGCTGGCCGCTTACGGGCACGGTCTGATGGACAAGCCCAGAGTCGTGGCTCTTTCAAAATCCGATACCGTGGAGGATGACATCCTCGCCGAACGCTCCAGAATGCTGTCGAATGCGACCGGGACCAATGTGCATGTCGTCTCGGCTGTCACCGGCGACGGCATGCCCAAGCTCAAGCGCGCGCTCTGGCAGGAGGTCGACGGGACGTCTGAAGAGGCCCCAGATAGCGAGACGGATGAGGGCTGGCGGCCATGAAAAAGGCCGCCTCGATGGGCGGCCTTTCTCTTGAAGTGTCGAGAGCTTACGCTGTGGTTCGCGGCTCTTCGGTCTTGAGGTCGCTGCGGACATCCTTCGCGACCCGTTCAACTTCCTCTGCATACTCACGGACTTTTTCGTTGGCCTTGGCGTTGAGTTGCCGTGCCTGGTCGTCGACCGCCGTGGCAACGCCGCTGAGGGCGCGTTCCTCGCGTTCGGTCATGCGGAAGAACGAGCCTGCCGCAAGGCCTGCGAGAAGGGCGATGCCGCCTGCCGCGAAGGGGTTGTCGGTGATGAAGTCTTCCGTGCGGTGCGCGCTGGTGCGAAGCGCTTCCTTCGACGAATGGGCCGCGTCCTGCGCTGCGTAGCGCGACTGGCTGACGGCACTGCGAACACCGGCCTGTGCCGAAGCTGCGGTCTCGCGGGTATGGCGCGATGCCGAACCGTAAGCACTCTGAAGACCAGCACGCGAACGGTCGTAAGCACCACGGACCTGTTGGCCGGTCCGCTGACGGTGCTCATGGAACCGATTGCGGAAATCATCGACCTTGCGGCGCGATGCGTTCAGGCTGTCATCAATCCGCTTACGGAAGCCTGTATCGTCTTCATTATCGTTGCGTTCGATCTCGAGCGCGCGGCCATAAGCATCATAGAGACGCGTTTGATAGGCGACCGCGTCTTCATCGTCGCGGCGACGGTTCAGGCGTTCGGTCTCTTCGGCCAGCGTCATGGTGCGATGGGCGTCGCGCCATTCAGTGCCGTAGAGCGCTTCGAGCTCCTGATGCTCGGCCGCCTCGGTCAGGCCAGCGCGGTCATCGGCGTAGGGATCGTAACGGTCCCAATCGCTTTCGTGCCGGTTTTCCTGCGCGAGGCGGGTGCCGCCGGTCGCCATCATGGCAAGGCCAGCGCCGATCAGCGCGGACGGAAGCGGATGCGCCTGAACCTGGCGAAGGAGGGTCTTGCCAGCTCTTTCGGCATACAGACGAAGATCCGTACCACCAAGCGCGCTGATGCCTTCATCAAGGAAGGTACGCTCGTGGGCACGGGTCTGCAGGTCGTCGATGTCGCGGCGCGTGCGGGCGCGCGCCTCTTCGAGCTGCTCTTGGATGCGGTCGGTATGATGGGTCATTGCATGGTCTCCTTGACGAGCTGGGCGTCGCGCTTGAGCGCGGTTTCCGTCTTCTCCGGCTCGAGGTTCTTGGGTTTCAGTTTCGAGAGGGCGCTCTGCAGCATGATGAAGCCGGCGATGCCGATAATGCCGCCGACGATGAGCGAGGATGCCCAAAGCGGAAGGCCGGTTGCGGCGGTCAGGCCGAAGATGGCTGCCAGAAGGATGAAGATCAGCCCGAGGAGGGTAATGCCCCCTCCGACGAAGAGGCCGATCGCGCCGCTTTTGGCCTGATCCGCCTTTTCGGTGATCTCAGCCTTGGCAAGCCGCACTTCGGTCCGCACCATCTCACTGACATTACTGACCAGACTGGTCAGCACCGCAGGCGTCGAGCGGCCGGTCAGATCCGGTTCCTGCTCCTGCTCCTCTATCTTGTTCACGGGTATGGCCATGATCTTGGTTCCTCAGGATTGTTCGTAAGGCGTGCTGCCGAACCGCTCGGTTTCGGTCTCGGTGCGCTGTGCCTG
Source organism: uncultured Caulobacterales bacterium (assembly GCA_964556115.1). Taxonomy (GTDB): domain Bacteria; phylum Pseudomonadota; class Alphaproteobacteria; order Caulobacterales; family Parvularculaceae; genus Parvularcula. The sequence goes on along the minus strand of CAZKVC010000001.1, from coordinate 381,027 downwards.
ATAGCCAGGCGATGTCTCGCCATAGGCCGTGGTCTCGGGCTGATGCAGCTCGCTCTCCCGACGGTCCGAAAAGAACTCACCCTGACGATCCGTATAGCTCGACTGATTCTTGGTCGCGCGAAGGGCGCGGTTGGCAGCGACGCCAACGGCAAAACAGCCGGTCAGGAAGGTTGCTGGGTGCTGGCGGGCGAAAGTCTGCGTCTGGTTGACGATCTCTCCCACCGATTTGCCGCGAAGGCTCTCGGCAAGGGTTTCGAAGCCTTCCGCGCCCTGGCTGAGGGCAGCCGAGATCCAGCGGTTGCTGACATCCTGTTCGGCGGTGCGCAGGTCCTCGGCAGTATCAGCTGCGTAGTCCGCAGCCTGGCCCTTGCGCTGCTCCGCCTGACGCTCGGCCGTTGCCCGTGCACTGTCCTTGAGATAGTTGGCGTTCTCGGCGAGCTGCTCACGGCCCTGCTCGGCCTGTTCACGCGCGGCACCGGCAACGGCGGAAGCGGTTTGCTGGGCTGTCTTCTGGCCTTCGCTGGCCGCGTCGCGCACGGCCTCGCCGGCACTTTGGACCTTGTTCTTCGTCTTGTCGTCGGCAACGGGTTTCGCGGTGCCTTGCTGGCGTCCGGTCTCGTCTTGCATCCTGACCTCCTCTTCGTTCGTGCGGCCGGTCATTTCCGGCAGCGTTCAAAGGGGAGACACGGCATCGGGCTGCGCCGTTCCGGCACGCCCCTGCCGAAATGTCACGATGCGCGGCGCCGTTTGGGCGGATCAGACAGGCACTTCGGGCGAGAAGCGGCCCTCGCGCCTGTACCGGAAGAGGTAGGACGGCAGCACCGCATCGAGGGTTTCGGGAACGATCCCGAGATCATCGAAAGTCCTGACCCCATCCCCGGCCACCACATTGTCCTTCTCGAGAAGCAACACCTGGTCGTGGGTGATCGGCGCCTGAACGAGAGGCAGCTTGCTCACCACGTCGCCGATCTTGCCCAGCGGCTTGGCGGCGAAGAAGGGCAGCGGCAGGAGGGCCCGCTTGCGATCAATGATCTTGAGCGTGAGTTCCATCAGCTCCTTGAAGGTGTAGACCTCCGGGCCGCCCAGTTCGTAAATCTCGCCCGTGGGTGCCTGCCGGTCGATCAACCGCACCACCGCATCGGCGATGTCATCGACATAGACGGGCTGGAAGCGGGACTGCCCCCCGCCGATCAGCGGCAGGGCAGGGGAGAAGCGCGCCATCCCGGCAAAGCGGTTGAAGAACTCGTCCTGGGTGCCGAAGACGATCGAGGGGCGGATGATCGTTGCGCCCGGCACATGCTCACGCACGGCCGCCTCGCCTTCCGCCTTGGTGCGGGCATAGGTGCTCGGGCTGTCCGCGTCGGCGCCGATGGCCGAGATATGGATGAAATTGTCGATCCCTGCCTCGGCCGCGGCCTTGGCAACGGTCCCAGCGCCCTTGGCCTGAAGTGCATCGAAGGTCTGCTTGCCGTTCGGGGCCAGGACGCCGACGAGGTTCACCACCGCATCCGCGCCTCGCACCGCCTCGGCCACCGAACCGGGATAGCGCAGATTGGCCTGGAAGAGCTGGACCTGTCCGACCGTGCCCATCGGGGTCAGGTGCGGTGCCAGATGCGGCCTTCGCATTGCTGCCCGGACCCTGTGCCCACGCTTCGTCAATTCGCGCACCACATGCCGGCCGAGAAAACCCGACGCCCCAAACACCGTGACCAGCTTCGCCATCGCAACCATCCTTCCGAACCTGCGCCGAGCCGCCCGATAAAAGATCGAAGACGATTTGGCGAGGGCGAAGCGCCTTCTTTCTTGACGCCCGCAAAGCGACAGATTAGCAGGCTCGCTCACCTTGCCCAGGTGGCGGAATTGGTAGACGCGCCAGCTTCAGGTGCTGGTATCCGTACGGATGTGGAGGTTCGAGTCCTCTCCTGGGCACCATCTTCCCGGCGGTACCGATCCGCTACTCAAAGCCTTGCGGCTTGAGGCGCGGCATCTGCTCCTTTCGACTTTCAGGTTAAGGGCGCGTTCGAGGGGGTGCCGTCTGGCGCGCCGTTCGTGCACTTACCGCCTTCAATAACCCCGGCGGATGTCGACCGGGCTTTCCGGGATGTCTCCCCTGGCTTCGACGAGATGACGGAGGAAGGCTTCGGCTGTGTCCTCGGGCCTGGTGATGCCGGAGACGTGGGAGGTCACGGTGACCTTCGGGTGGGTCCAGCACCAGTGGCCTGGTGGGAGCGGCTCTTCGGGGAAGACATCGAGGACGGCGCGCCGGATATGCCTTTGGGCGAGAGCGGCCTGCAAGGCACCAAGATCCAGCACTTCGCCGCGCCCCACATTGATGAGGAGGCCGTCTTTCATCTCGCGCAGAAGGTCCTCGCCAATCACACCCTCCGTATCTGGTGTTCCCGGAAGAGCGAGGATGACGGCGTCGCAGTGGGCTAGCTCACCCTTCGCAGCGCTGTCCCCTAAGGCGTGGACCGCCTCGAACCCGTCTTTCTTCCGCCCGCTTTGCGAGAAGCCGATGACGGACCCGGCAAGCGGCGCGAGCCGACAGGCGATCGCCTGGCCGATGCCGCCGGTGCCGATGATCGCGATGCGGCTTTCGAAGAGAAAACGGTGCGCTTCGTAACCCTGGTCCCAGTCCCGTGAAGCTTCTGCGTCTTCGCGTTCGGCGAAGCGCTGGAAGTCGCCGAGGATATAGGCGAGACAATATTCCGCCATCTGATCGCCCATGGAACCCAGGGTTCGGGTGATGGCGGGAAGGGTTTCGGCTGATGGGTCGAGGGCGCCGCGGATCTTGTCGATGCCTGCGCCCGCAACGTGGATCCAGTCATAGCCCGCGATCTCTTCGTCCGTGGGCGGCGTGAAAGCGATGAGTGCCTTTCGGCCCGCGACACCGCTTGCAGGGTCCCGGGTCACGGTCAGCCCTTCCCGCCCTGAAAGCCTGCGGGTGATGCGTTCACTGAACGCACTTTGAAAACGGGCGTCATACACCCTGACCGTCCAAGGTTTCATCGCATCGTCCTCTTCCTGCTTGCGCCCCGCCTTGCCAGAAAGCATAGCCCGGCCATGACCTTTTTCGATCTCGTAGGGCTCATCGGCGTCGGGCTGGTGCTTCTCGCCTATTTTCTTCTTCAGACCCGGATGGTGACGGCCGACGATCTCCGCTACCCGGTGATCAATCTCGTCGGTGCGATCCTGATCCTCGTTTCGCTGACGAAGACCTTCAACCTGGCGAGCTTCGTCATCGAGATCGCCTGGATCGGCATCAGCATCTATGGCATCGCCAGGATCATGCGGGCCCGCCGCGCTTGACGCGAAGCGAGGCTTTTCGCAGATGCGCGGGCTGCGAAAAGGAGACCCTGCCATGGCCATTCACCTTCACGAAGGCGACCTGCCGGAGGATTTCGGTTGGTCGGACGCGCGCGGCGGCGCGGTGGCCGTGGACAGCGAGACCCTCGGCCTCAACCCGCAGCGCGACCGCCTCTGCGTGGTGCAGCTCAGCCTCGGCCATGGCGACGCCCATCTCGTCCGCTTCAAGAAGGATAGCTACGAGGCGCCGCGGCTGAAGGCGCTTCTCGAAGACCCGGGTGTCATCAAGATCTTCCACTATGCGCGCTTCGATATAGCCATGTTCAGCCGCTATCTGAACGTGAACACGGCGCCGCTCTACTGTACCAAGATCGCCTCCAAGCTGACCCGGACCTATACCGACCGGCACGGCCTCAAGGACCTTGTGCGCGAGGCAGTGGGCACCGACCTTTCCAAGCAGCAGCAGAGCTCGGACTGGGGCGCGGCAAGCCTCAGCGATGCGCAGAAGGCCTATGCCGCCTCGGATGTCCTTCACCTTCATGACGCGAAGGAATGGCTGGACGAAAGGCTGGTGCGCGAGGGCCGCGAGGGCCTGGCGGAAGAGTGCTTCTCCTTCCTGCCCACCCGCGCTGCCCTGGACCTTCAGGGCTGGGGCGAGACCGATATCTTCGCTCATAGCTAAGCAGCTTTTCACCGCTTACGGCAGTTTCATCCCTTTTATCCCATGATGGGCCATGCCACGTAGATTGACGGGGTGATATACCGAAGGATCCGGACTTGGACGAAAGGGCGCCATCAGCAGACAGCCCGGCCTGGAAGCGCGATGCGGTCCGCGTCGCCAGGCACAGCACCCGTGTCCGTCACCTGCGCCTGATCCTGCCTGCTCTTTGCGTCGGTCTCGTCCTCACCTATGCGCTGAGCGCGACGCCGCCGCGGATCGACCAGCAATTCGCCCAGCAATTCGCCGGCATCGAAGTCAATGATGACGGGGTCCGTCTGGCCCGTCCCCGCTATTCGGGCGAGGACCTCAGCGGCAGGCCCTTCGAGGTCGCGGCCAACTCCGCCGTGAAGCGCGGCGAGGGGAGCGAACTCGTCGATCTCGAAAACCCGGAGGCGGAGACGATCGGCACGGACGGCCTTCCCACCCGGGTCAGGGCGCGCAGCGGCCTTTACGACGAAACCGGCAAGCGGCTGGACCTGCGCGACGATGTCGAGCTCACCCAGGGCGAGGGTGTGAACCCCCTGCGCATCGTCACCAGCGCGGCCGAGGTCGATCTTGAGGACCAGGTGATCACCTCCACCACCGGGGTCGAGGGGCGCAATGCCTCGGGCACTCTTCGCGCCGACCGCGCCACCGTCTACCAGAAGGAAGACCGCGTCATTCTCGAAGGCGGGGTCCAGATCACCCTCGAGCCGAAGGCTGCCGATGCGCCCTCTGGCGATGCCGAACCCGAACGATAAGAACGGCCAGCTTCCGTGATACTGCGTCTTTGTCTCCTGTTTCTCGCCTCGACCTCCTTCGCCTTCGCGCAGGACGCGCCGATCGGTTTCGATCCGAACAAGCGCACCAAGATCGATGCCGAGCGTGTCGAGCGGGGCCCCGGCGGCCGCACCATGATCGGCGAGGGCGGGGTGACGATCAGTCAGCCCGGCGTTGTCCTCCAGGCCGAGCGGATGGAGCTTTTCGTCGATCCCGCGACCAACGCGATCGAGCGGGTCATCGCCACGGGCCGCGTGCGCTACGCCAACGTTACCGGCGACGCCATCGCGGGCATGCGCGCGGTCTACGTGGCGGCAGAGAACTCGCTCACGGTGACCGGCGATGTGGTAGTCCTTCAGGAAGACCAGATCGCTACCGCCGAGGTCCTGATCTACAATGTGGAGACCGGCGCGATGACCATGCGCTCGGGGCCCAGCACGCGCGTGCGCGGCCTCATCCGCCAGTCCGAGAGCCGGTGATGGAGGGCAGCGTCGCAGCGCGTCTCGACGGCAAGGCGCCGGTGGTGAGCGACACCGCCGGTCTCGTCGCCGAGAACCTCCAGAAGAGCTACCGCCGCCGGCAGGTGGTGCAGCATGTCAGCTTCCGCGTCTGCCGCGGCGAGGTGGTGGGCCTTCTCGGCCCCAATGGCGCGGGCAAGACGACGTGTTTCTACATGGTGATGGGCCTCGTTGCGGCCGATGGCGGCGTCATCACCATCGACGGCTACGACGTCACCACCCTGCCGATGTACCAGCGGGCGCGTCTTGGCCTTGGATACCTGCCGCAGGAAGCCTCGATCTTCCGCGGGCTGTCGGTGGAGCAGAACATCGAAGCGGTGGCCGAGCTTTCCTATCCGAACAGGGACGAGCGCAAGGCCGTCATCGACGAGCTGCTCGAGGAATTCTCGATCACACATGTGCGAGATTCCATGGCGACTGCGCTTTCCGGCGGGGAGCGGCGGCGTCTCGAAATCGCCCGGGCCCTGGCCACCGGGCCGGACTACATGCTCCTCGACGAGCCCTTCGCCGGCATCGACCCCCTGGCGATTGCGGACATCAAGGCCTTGATCGGCCAGCTGAAAGCGCGCGGGCTCGGGGTTCTCATCACCGACCACAATGTCCGCGATACCCTTGACATCATCGACCGCGCCACCGTGATTCACGCCGGCCGGGTGCTGTTCGAAGGCCGGCCCGAGGCGGTGGTCACCAATGAAGATGTCCGCCGCGTATACCTTGGGGAAACATATGGTCCGTAACCTTATCACGGTGGGATAGGGAGCCTTTGGGAGGGCTCCCAACGTGGTTTGGGGGTGCGGCCCATGAAGATGACCGGCCGTTTGGAGGCGCGTCAGACGCAACAGCTGACGATGACGCCGCAATTGCAGCAGGCGATCAAGCTGCTGCAGCTCTCCAACCTCGAACTTCAGGAATATGTCGAAGAGCGCCTGCTCGAAAACCCCTTCCTCGAACGCGGTGAAGAACCCGGTGGGGATGCGGCGCCGAGCGCGCCTGCCGAAGAGGCGCCCGCCATCTCCCGCGACGACAGCAGCGACGAGGCGCAGATGCCCCAGCGGGAGCGCATCCGCGAGAATGCGGGCTCGCCGGGCGGGCATGAGGATTTCGACGCCGCCGCCAATGTCAGCGCGGAGAAGAGCCTGCGCGAGGTGCTGACCGACCAGCTCGTCATGTCCCTGCGCGACCCGGTGCAGCTCGGCATCGGCCGCTACCTGATCGACCTTGTGGAGGACAGCGGCTACATCACGGCGCCTTTGGGCGCGGTGGCCGAGAAGCTCGGCTGCAGCCTCGAGGAATGTGAAGAGGTCCTCGCCCATATCCAGGGTTTCGAGCCTTCGGGCGTCGGTGCGCGGAGCCTTTCTGAATGCCTGCGCATCCAGCTCGTCGATCTTGGCGTGTATAACGACACCACCGCGGTCTTCCTCGACAATCTGTCGCTTCTCGCCACTGACGAGCTGCGTGAGCTGAGGAAGAGGACCGGCCTCAGCCAGGAGGGTGTCCTTGCGATCCTCGGCACGATCAGGAAGCTCAATCCCAAGCCAGGCCTCGCCTATGGCGGCGATCCGGTACAGGTGGTGGTGCCCGACGTCTTCGTGACGGAAAGCCCCGACGGCGGCTGGAAGGTCGAGCTGAACGCGGAGACCCTGCCGCGGGTGATCGCCAACGAAGACTATTATGTCAGCCTTTCCGGCAAGAAGCAGGACGCCGAGAGCAAGAGCTTCCTCAACGAGCAGATCAACGACGCGAACTGGCTCGTGCGCTCTCTCGACCAGCGGGCGAGGACGATCCTCAAGGTCTCCGCGGAGATCGTGCGTTACCAGGACGGCTTCTTCGCCGAAGGCATCCGGTTCCTCAGGCCGCTCAATCTCAAGACCGTGGCCGAGGCGATCGAGATGCACGAAAGTACGGTCAGCCGGGTCACGACGGGCAAGTATATCCACACCCCGCGCGGCGTCTTCGAGATGAAATATTTCTTCACCGCCGCCATTCCGTCTTCGGGCGGCGAGCAGGAATATTCAGCCGAAAGCGTGCGGCACCTGATCAAGCAGCTGATCGACAAGGAAGATCCGCTCAATCCGTTGTCCGACGATCAGCTTGTCGCAGAGCTTGCCTGTTCGGACGTGGCGATCGCGCGGCGGACAATTGCGAAATACCGTCAAAGCCTTGGCATTGCCTCCTCCGTGGAACGCAAGCGCGCGGCCAAGCGCAGCTTCTGATCCATCTCAAACTGCTGCGATTGGCTGGCCGCTCGCATGTCTCTTTTGTGGCGGGAGGATGACAGCGGCGCTAACTTGAACCTCTACGACACGCCGTTGCGGCGGAGGAGGATTTATGGACGTTCAAATCACCGGTAAAGGTATCGATCTGGGCGAGGCGCTGCAGCTGCACGTTCGCGAAGCGATGGCGGCCGGCGTCCACAAATATTTCGAACGAGGCGCCGAAGCCAATGTGAACTTCGGCAAGGACGGCTCGAACTTCACCACCGAAGCGATCGTCCATCTCGCCTCGGGGGTGTTCCTTTCGGCCAAGGGCAAGGGCGGTGACGCCTATGGTTCCTTCGACCAGGCCATGGAGAAACTGGAAAAGCGGGTGCGCCGCTACAAGCGCCGGCTGAAGGATCACCACGCCAAGGACCGCTCGCCGCTTCCGGCCGAAATGGCCTCGAGCTACGTGATCCAGGCGCCCCAGTCGGGCAGCGGCGACGACGATATCGAAGAGGAAGGCCCCGAGCCCAATGGCGAAGAGAAGGCGCCCCTCGTCATTGCCGAAGCGGACACGTCCCTCCGCCGCATGACGGTGACCGATGCGGTGATGCAGCTCGATCTCTCCGACCAGCCGGTGGTTCTGTTCCGCAACGCCAAGAACGGAACGCTATCGGTCGTTCATCGCCGCGAAGACGGCAATGTGGGCTGGATCGAAGCTTCCGCCAAAGCTTAATAATTTGCCCCTTGGCGAAGCCCTCACGTTTTCGTTAAGGGGCGACACCTGAACGACTTGTCGTCTGGCACGTCTTGAGCAGGGGAGGGCGCATGGTCATTTCTCATGACGTCGCATGTCCTGAACAGGCAAAGGAGCATCGCCGTCAGGCGGTGTCGATAGTTGCATGACACGAACATTACGCGGTTTGATCGCGCCTGATGACGTCTTTCTCGACGTGGGTGCCAATTGTAAGCGTTCCGTTCTCGAGCGGCTGGCCCAGATCTGTACGGAGCGCTTCGGTTTCGAAGCCTCCGATATGCTCGAGCGGCTGATTATACGTGAGCGTCTCGGCTCGACCGGCGTGGGGCACGGCATCGCCATCCCTCACGTGCGGGCGGATGTGGAGGGGCTGACGGGGATCATGCTGCGCCTGCGCCAGCCTGTCGATTTCGAAGCGATGGACGGCGAGCCCGTCGACCTCGTCTTCATGCTCCTGGCGCCCGAATGCGACCACACCCATCACCTCAAGGCGCTGAGCCGGGTTGCGCGCACTTTCCGCATGCCTGGCGTCGCGAAAGCGCTGCGCGGCGCGGAAGACGCTGACGCCGCCTATGCCGCGCTTCTCGCCGAGCAGGACATGCAGGCCGCGTAAAAAAGCCTCCGGCTTCCCCGGCAGGGAAGGGAGGCTTTGGAAACGGGGCCGATGACCCCGCCTCCTCCGGTTCCTTGCCGGTCAGTGAACGCTGAAGGGCGTCATCTCGTGCTGGCGCGCCGCTGCGAAGGCGATCTCACGGTCGCTCATCAGCGCGATGCGGGAGCCGTCATCCGCGTGCAGAGCGTAGAGAATGCTCTCGTCCTCGAAAACGTACTCGGAATCGAGTTCGCGCTCGATGTCCTCGCGCACGTCCTTGGCCATGACCTCCCGGACGTAACACACCCGGCGATCGGTCTCTTCGAATGCTTGATTTGTCATTTCGACGTCCTTCCACCCTGCTCGCTGCCCACGTGCCCCCGCGGGCGGCACGTCTAGGGTCGTCGGCGATCCGTTAAGAGGCGCTTAACGCCGCTCTCCCGATGGACGGCCCATGCAGAGAATCTGCCCCTAGAGTGCTAAGATAACGCTTATGAGAGCTCACGCAATCGTGCTTACGTGACGATCATGAGAATGAGCAGTCCCAGCGCCACCCGGTAAATCACGAAAGGCGTGAAGGAAAATCGCTCCGACGCCTTCAGGAAGAGGGCGATGGCGGCAAGCGCCGCGAGGAACGAGAAGAGCGCGATGAGGCCCGCTGCGCCAAGGTTCTCGGCGTCACCTGCGCTGATGAGGTCATAGCCTGCGTAGAGGCCCGAAGCGCCGATGGCCGGGATCGCGAGAAGCATCGAGAACCTTGCCGCGTCCCGCCGCTCGAAGCCCAGGAACCGGCTCGCGGTGATCGTGATGCCTGAGCGCGATGTGCCGGGGATCAGGGCCAGGCACTGCGCCGCGCCGATCATCAGCGCCGCCCTGAAGGTCGAGACGTCCCCCTCCCGCGTCTCGGGCCGGCGGTCGGCAAGATAGAGAAGAATGCCGAAACCGATCGACGCCCAGGCAATGACGACGGGGCTTCGCAGGTGATCGTTGAGACCCGAAAGCGCGACCAGGGTCCCGGTGATGAGGAAGGGGATCGTCGCGATGGCGATGACCTCGAAAAGCCGCCGGTCCTCGCTGGCGCGGCGGCGAAGCAGGTCGAAGGCCCCGGCGAAGAGGCGTCCCACGTCTTTCCTGAAATAGAGCATGACCGCGAAGAGCGTGCCCACATGGGCAGCGACGTCGATCATCGCGCCCTGGTCCTCGAACCCCTCGATCAGCGCCGACGGCAGGATCAGGTGGGCGGAGGAGGAAACGGGAAGGAATTCAGTGATGCCCTGAATGATCGCAAGGATCAGAAGATGCAGAGTGGTCATCGCGCCGCCGCTATCATGGAGACCCCTTCACTGCCCACAAAGAAGTTGAGGGTTAGTATGCGAAGGGCAGGCAGAGATGGGGCAGACGATGGAAAAGACGTGGCGCAGGATCGGACCGGCAGCGATCCTGCTTCTTCTGGGGGCATGCGCGAGCGCGCCGAAGGGCTCTTACGTCAACCCCGTCGACGGCACGGTGACCTCGAACTACGGCGCCCGGCGCAGCGGCTTTCACCAAGGCATCGACATCGCCGCCTCGCGCGGCACGGAAGTGCGGGCTGTTCAGGCTGGCAAGGTCATCTTTCGCGGCCGCCAAAGGCATTTCGGCAAGCTCGTCATCATCGACCACGGCAACGGCGTGCAGAGCTATTACGCGCATCTTTCCGGGTTCAACACGCGCAAGGGCCGCCGGGTGAAGCGCGGGCAGAAGATCGGCCGGGTGGGCAAGACCGGCCGCGCCTCGGGCCATCACCTGCACTTCGAGCTTCGCATGGGCGGGCGCCCCGTGGACCCGCGCGGTGTGGTGCCGATCAACTGACTGGCGAGGGCTCGTTCCTGATGAAGGCGAGCAGCCGGTCCATCTCCGCCCGGGCATCGGCGTAGCCGAGGTCGATCAGCGCACCGACATAACCCGGCTCGAAGACGAGATAGCTCGGCAAGGTCCCGTCCCCCTCGCTCGCGCCGAGGAGCCTGAGGAGAAGCCGCACCCCATCGGGCGCTTCAGCCCAATGGGCACCCGCGAGGAGGCGGATGTCCTCGCTGGGCCGGACGAGATGGGTGGCGATCGGCACCAGGGGCACCTCCCCCCGCCGCTCTTCGCTCATGCGCTCGAGGGTCTGGTTGATCCGGTCGAGCCGTTCAAGATCCGCATCCAGATGGTCGTTGAAGACGATGTCGAGGAGCTGCCCCGCCAGAAGGCCGAGGGGCGGATAGGGCGCTTCACCAGGCGCGGTATCCGGGGCGTCGGGAACGCCGTCCCGGGCCGCGATGAGGAAGAGGCGCTGGCTGCCGAGATGGATCGCGGGGCTGAGCGGGGCTACCTGGCGCAGGGCCCCGTCACCATACCAGGTGTTGCCGATGCGCCGCGACTCGAAAACCGCCGGCAGCGCCGCCGAGGCAAGCACATGATCGACGCCGATCATCTGATGCTCACCGCGCCTGCGCGAGCGGGACCAGCGCCGAAGCTCCCGGCTGCCCTGATAGAAGGTCACCGAATGCCCGTCCGAATAGGAGGACGCCGTCACGGCGAGCGCCTGCAGGTGGCCTTGTCCGACCATCGCGGCGAGGCGGCCGAAATCGATCTCCCGGGCGAGAAGTTCGGCGAGGGGCGATGCATCGAGAAGCGCACGCGGCGCAGGCCGTGCGAAGCTCGTCAGGAAGCCGCCGAGCCGGGCGAGGATCTTGCTCGTTCTCGTGTCATAGACCGACGAGCAGCGAAGCCCCCGCCAGAGCGCTTCGAGCTTGGCGGCGCCGGCGGGAAAGTCATCGGCCCGCTCGGCGATCACGGCGGCGTTGATCGCGCCCACCGAGACGCCGGTGACCACGCCGAAGGGCAGAGGCCCCGGCATCTTCTCGGACAGGGCTTTCAGGACGCCGACCTGGTAGGCCCCTCGCGCGCCGCCGCCGGACAGGACCAGCGCCGCGGGCTCTGTGATGGATGATGCAATCATGGTCGCACCTTCTGCCCTGTTTCGCGTGCTTCGCCATAGTGTTTGACCATCGCGCGCATTGGCTTAACGCATCTCCATCATGAGCAGTTACCGCCCCGTCTTCCTGGTCATCGGCCTTTTCGTCGCCGCCCTCGGCGTCACCATGTTGGTGCCTGCCGGAGCGGATCTCTTCGTCGACGGCAAGGCGGCGCGGTCCGACGGCCTCGCTTTCCTCGCGAGCGCGGCTTTCTGCATCACCTTCGGCGGGGGGCTGGCGGCGGCCACATGGGGGCGGGTCGAGGCGCTGACCACCCGCCAGGGCTTCCTCATCACCACCTTGAGCTGGGTCGCCTTGGTCTGTGCCGCTTCGCTTCCCTTCACCATCCACCAGCAGGGCCTGTCGGTCACCGATGCGTTTTTCGAGGCGATGTCGGGACTGACCACCACGGGGGCGACGGTGGTGGTGGGGCTCGACACCCTGCCGCCGGGCTTTCTTCTCTGGCGCTCGATGCTGCAGTGGTTCGGCGGGGTGGGGGTCATCATCATGGCGCTCGCCGTCCTGCCCTTCCTCTCGGTGGGGGGCATGCAGCTTTTCCGCCTGGAAAGCTCGGACAAGTCCGACAAGATCATGCCGGCGGCGGACGATCTCGCCTTGTCGATCTTCCTTCTTTACGCGGGGCTGACCCTCGCCTGCTTCGTGACCTACTGGGCCCTCGGCATGTCCGCCTTCGATGCGATCAACCACGCCATGACCACCGTGGCGACGGGCGGCTATTCGACCAAGGACAGCTCCTTCGCCTATTTCATCGACGGAAGCGTCACCCGTGGGCCGGTCGATCTTGCGGCGGTGGTCTTCATGGTCCTCGGCTCGCTGCCCTTCGGTCTCTACCTCTTGGCGCTTCGCGGCCATGCGAGCGCCCTGTTCACCGACAGTCAGGTACGCTTCTTCATTCTCGCAGCGTCGGTCTTCACGGCGGTCATCACCGTCCGGATCATCGCCACACTGGGCTATGACGGCTGGTCAGGGTTCAGGGCGGCCGCCTTCAACATCGTCTCCATCATGACCGGCACGGGCTATGCCAGTGCCAATTACAACGCATGGGGACCATTCGCGCTCGGTTTCTTCTTCTGCGTGATGTTCGTCGGAGGGTGCGCGGGCTCGACCTCCTGCGGGCTCAAGATCTTCCGCCTTCAGGTCGCGTTCTCGGCGCTGGTCATCTATGTGCAGAAGCTCAGCCACCCCCACCGGGTGACTGTGGCGCGCTACAATGGCCGCTTTCTCGACGAGAGCGTCTTCCGCTCGGTGCTGAGCTTCTTCTTCATCTATTTCACCGTCTTCGCGACGGTCGCGGTCGGGCTTTCCCTGTTCCAGCTCGATGCGGTGACCGCGCTCTCCGCAGCCGGCTCGGCGGTGGCGAATGTGGGCCCCGGCCTTGGAGAGATCGTCGGGCCGGCGGGCAATTACGCAACCCTGCCGGATGGTGCGAAATGGCTTCTCGCCGCCGCGATGCTTCTGGGGCGGCTTGAGCTCTTCACGGTGCTGGTGCTCTTCGTGCCGAGCTTCTGGGCGCGCTAGAGCTCCGGACCGCTTCGTGGAACCAGTCCGGAGCTCCGGGTTTTCGTTTCGAAGCCACTTTCGAGCGCGAACCGGTTCCCGCTTCGCGGTCCGCCGCCCTGGACGTTCAGCTTGCGGCCTTTTGCGCGGGTTCGGCTTCCAGGGAGTAACCGGCGGAGCGGACCGTGCGGATCGGGTTGCCGCCGCCATGCTTGGCGAGGGCCTTGCGCAGGCGGCCGATATGGACGTCCACGGTGCGCGCCTCGACGAAAACGTCCGTACCCCACACCGCATTCAGAAGCTGCTCGCGGCTGAAGACCCGGCCGGGGTTCTGCATCAGGTGATCGAGCAGCCTGAACTCGGTGGGGCCGAGATGCACTTCCTCGCCATTGCGGCGGACGCGGTGGGCGGTTCGGTCCATCTCGATGTCGCCGCAGGTCACGATGTCGGAGACGAGAGTCGGACGAAGGCGCCGCAGGACCGCGCGGATGCGGGCGGCGAGCTCCTCCATCGAGAAAGGCTTGACCATGTAATCATCCGCGCCGGTATCGAGGCCGCGGATGCGGTCGCCCTCGTCGGCACGGGCGGTCAGCATGATGATCGGAAGGCCGCGGGTGTCCGGCTTGGAGCGGAGACGGCGGCAGACCTCGATGCCGGAGACATTGGGTAGCATCCAGTCGAGAACGACGAGGTCCGGCTTGGCCTCCTCGACCTTGATGACCGCCTCCTCGCCGTCACGGGCGAGACTGACGTCGAAATCTTCCTTGCCGAGATTGTATTCCACCAGGGTCCGCAGCGATTCATCGTCCTCGACGACAAGAATATGGGCCTTGGCCATGGTCTACTCCGCAGCGATCAGCGACGTGGTCACGTCGGTCTTCATGCGCTCGGCGGGCAACTCCCGCCCGGTCAGCGCAAAATGGACGCGCTCGGCGATATTGGTGGCATGGTCGCCGATGCGCTCGAAGTTCTTGGCGATGAAGATGAGGTGCGTTCCGGTGGAAGCAACCCCCGGATTGCGGTTCATCAGCATCAGAAGCTCGCGGAACACCGAATTGTAGATGTCGTCCACCTGACCGTCGCCGTTGCGCACGGCCCGCGCGGCGTCGGCGTTCTGGCGGAAGAGGGCGTCGAGCGCCTCGGAGAACTGGCGCAGGGAGATGCGGCCCATGCGGGCAACCCCCGCTTGCTTGGCGTGCTCGCCCTCCTCGTCCGCTTCCGCGATACTGATCGAGCGGCGGGAGATGTTCTTGGCGAGATCGCCGACCCGCTCCATCTCCGAGGCGATCCTCACGGCGGCCATCATGCGGCGGATCTCCACCGGGCCGCGGCGACGCTCGTGGAAGAGCTCGGCGACGAGCTGCTCGATCTCCCGCTCGTGGCGGTCCGTGTCCGCATCACGCGCCCGGACGGAGCGCGCCAGTTCGGCGTCGCGCTGCTCGAAAGCGGTCAGCGCATCGGCGAGCTGTTGTTCGACAACCCCGCCCATCGTGGCGAGCGCAACGTCGAGTTTCTCGATGCGGTTCGCCTGTTGTTTCAAAATGCCAAACGGCATGGCCTGCTCCTCTGGCCGAGCCTGCTGCCTGATTTGTGTGACAACAGTTTGTAGGAAGTCAGGTCGGCCCGATTTTTTATTTTTTTAACGCGAGAAGAGCGCGAGCCGACGACACTACAATGGTGCGTCCAGCATGTCGAGATCGAGGGCCCCGAAGGGCGGGAAATAGCACGTGAACGCCGCACCTTTCCCGGGAAGGCTTTCGATCATGATCCCGCCGCGGTGGCGCGTCACGATGTGCTTGACAATGGCCAGACCCAGCCCTGTCCCGCCAACCGTGCGGCTTCGCTCCACATCGATGCGGTAGAAGCGCTCCGTCAGGCGCGGCAGGTCCTGCTGGTCGATGCCGGGGCCGTTGTCGCGCACCCTGAACCACAAAAGCTCCTGAGGCGCACAATCGGATCGGACCGCGATCTGCTCCGGCGTGTCGCCAGTCCAGTTGCTATTCACGAATGCGTGAGATGGCCCTTTGCCCACCTCGATACTGATCGCCGTCTCGCCTTCGGCCTCTGCCCCGTATTTCAGAGCGTTGTCGCAAAGGTTCTGGAGCACCTGAATAAGTTGGTCGCGGTCCCCCGTGATATGACAGGAGCAAGCGCCTTCGGCGGGCAGGATCACCCCGCCAGCCTTCGCCGCGACGGGGGTCATGATTTCCCGCGTCACCGCCGCCACCTCACAGAGATCGACCTCCTCCTGCGGGAGGCGACGCTCGTTGAGCTCCAGCGCTGAGAGGCTGACGAGATCCTTCACCAGGCGCAGCATGCGCTCGGTCTGGGCCTGCATGATCTTCAGGAAGCGGGTCCGCGCTTCCGCGTCGTCCTTGGCATGGTTCTGAAGGGTCTCGATGAAGCCGAGGATCGAGGCGAGAGGCGTTCTCAGCTCATGGCTCGCATTGGCGATGAAGTCCGTCCGCATGCGTTCGAGCTTGCGCTGTTCGGTCCGGTCACGGATCATCACGATGATCTCACCGTCTGCAACGTCCTCTTCGGCATCGATGGGCGAGGCGTGGCAGAGCGCCGAAAGCTCGGTGGGAGAGGTGAGGTTGAACTCCGCTTCGCTCGCCGCGCCGCTGTGGCGTGCCTCGCGCACCACGGAGAGGGCGTTTGGGGCACGGATGATCTTGGCGAAGGGCTCCCCTTCCATTTCCTCGCCGAAGATGCGGCAGGCGGCGGCATTGGCAAGCTCGATCCGGTCCTCCCTGTCGAGAAGCATGACGGGCTGGGGCAGGCTGTCGAGGAGGACGGCGTAGCGGTTGAGGCGCCGGGACTGCTCCGCCTGCTCTGCGGCGAGAGCCAGCATCATGCTCGACCGCCCGGTGAAGGCGTACCAGCCGGCAAGCGCGCCCGAGGCCAGGGCCGCCATCAGCAGCGCGCTCCTCGCGTCCAAAGCGCCGATGGCGAAGCCTGCCACCATCGAAAGGCAGATCACGGCACCGGCGAAGACGAAGTCCCAGCGTCGGCGCACCGGCTTTTTCGCAGCGTCCCTTGCTGTCACGTGATAGCCTCTTCCTATCTTCCCTGAATGCGCGGTTCTAAGCCGTGCCGAGCCGATCCTGCTAGCCCCTCGCCCGCGCGGCATGAAACCAACGAGGAGACGACCGCCGTGACCGAAACCCGCGCACCGCTCTGGACGACCAAGATCCTCGTCACCCTCGGCCCGGCCTCCAGCGCGCCGGGGCGGATCGAGGGGATGGCGCGGGCCGGGGCGTCGGCCTTCAGGCTCAATTTCAGCCATGGCTCCCATGACGAACACCGCGCCCGCATCAATGCGATCAGGGAGGCCGAGAAGGCCGTGGGAAGGCCGCTGGCGATCCTTGCCGACCTCCAGGGCCCCAAACTTCGGGTGGGACGCCTGCCCGAAGAAGGCCTGAAACTCGGCTTCGGCGAGACCTATGAAGCAGTGAAGGCCGAGGAGGCGCCCGACGGCCGGATCCCCATCAACCATCCCGAGCTCTTCGAGGCGCTGAAGGCGGGCGATACGGTCAGCATGAATGACGGCGCCCTGCGCTTCGTGGTGGAAGAGGTCGCCGCCGACCGCATGCGCCTCAAATGCGAAGTGCCGGGTACGCTCACCAGCAACAAGGGCATCAACGTGCCCGGCAGGAAGCTCCCTCTTGATGCCCTGACCGAGAAGGACCGCGAGGACCTCGAGATGGCGCTCGACGAGGATGTCGATTTCGTCGCTCTCAGCTTCGTTCAGTCAGCGGACGACCTGCGTATCGCCCGCAAGGCGTTGCGCGGGACGGACACGGCGCTGATCGCCAAGATCGAAAAGCCCGGCGCCATCGACGACCTTGAAGCGATCACCAGGGAGGCGAACGGCCTCATGGTCGCGCGCGGCGATCTCGGCGTGGAGCTGCCCCTCGAACAGGTGCCCCTCGCCCAGCGCCGGATCATTCGTGCGGCAAGGGCCGCGGGGAAGCCGGTGATCGTCGCGACACAGATGCTCGAGAGCATGATCGAGAACCCGCTTCCCACCCGTGCCGAGGCCTCGGACACGGCCGCGGCTGCCTATCTCGGTGCCGACGCCGTGATGCTGAGTGCGGAAACGGCGGTAGGCCGCCACCCTGAAACCGCCGTTGCGATCATGGGCCGGATCGTCCGTGCCGTGAACGATGATGACGGCGCACGGAACGAGATCTTTGCTGCCGCCGATCCTGCGCCCCGCGGCATTGCCGAGACGATTGCCGCCGCCGCGGCGCGCGCCGCCGATGCGGCCGACGCCTCGGCCATCGTCGCCGCGACCATCAGCGGCGGAACGGCGGTCGCCACGGCAAAATGCAGGCCGGTCGTCCCGGTCCTCGCCCTCGCCACCCGCGAAAGGACGGCCCGCCGACTTGCCCTTTATTGGGGCGTGAGCCCGGTCCTGGTGAAGGAGGCCGAGGATTTCGAAGCGCTTTGCAGCCTGGCGGCGAAGGAAGCCGGCAAGCGCATGGGCCTTGAGCCTGGCAACCGCATCGTCCTCGTTGCAGGTATTCCCGGGGGCAGGATGGGCGGCACGAACACGATGAAGATCATCACCATCGGAGACAGGAAATGAGCACGCGCCAGGAAAAACGGATCGACGCCCTTCTGTCCTCCGTGCCCGTCATGCCGATCGTTGTCATCGAAAACGAGGAGCATGCGCTGCCGCTGGCCGACGCGCTTCTCGCAGGCGGGCTTTCCACGATCGAGATCACCCTGCGGACGGATGCCGCGCTGCCCGCGGTCGAGAAGATCGTCCGTGAACGGCCTGACATGACCGTGGGAACGGGAACGGTTCTCGATGCCGAAGCGCTGAAGGGCTCCCGCGATGCCGGCGCGGTCTTCGCCGTGAGCCCGGGCTTCAGCCCGGCCATTCTGCGCGCGGCGCGGGGCCTCGTCGATGATTGCCCGTTGCTGCCTGGTGTCGCGACCGCATCGGAAGCGATGCAGGCAGCGGAGGAGGGGTTCACCCGGCTCAAATTCTTCCCCGCCGAGCAAGCAGGCGGCGTCGCTTATCTGAAGGCCCTCGCAGGGCCCATGCCGCATGTCCGTTTCTGTCCGACCGGCGGCATCGCACCCGAAGCGGTCGCCGAATACCGTGCTCTGAAGAATGTCTTCACCGTGGGCGGAAGCTGGGTCACGCCGACGAGCCTGATGGCAAAGGGCGACTGGACCGGGATCGAGGAGCTGGCGCGCCGCGCCGTTTCCTTCGGCTGAAATCTATCCCCGCGCCTTGTGCGCCGTGGTAGAAGGCCCGTGTTCCTTCGAAGGCCGCGGGCCTGACCGGTCGTTCCGTTCACGGCTTCGAAGGCGGCGCGGCGACGCTTTGGGGGTCACGATCCCAAAGCCCGCCCGAGAGATTGAAGCGCTCCTTGGGGGCCTCTCGCAAATGCGCCGCCGGGCGCGGCCCTGTCCGCGCACGCATTGTTTCACAAGAGCACGGCCAAGGCCGCGCCCGGACCCCCGCTCTGAAAAGCCGCCCACGGGCGGATGAAGGTGCTGGCTTAACCCCTCGGAAGAAAGCCCATGATGTCCTTGACCTCGCGCAGGACCGGGGTGGCGATCGCATCGGCGCGCTCGGCCCCATCGGTCAGGATGCGGTCGATCTCGTCCGGCTCGGCCATCAGCTCGCGCATTCTCTGGGAGATCGGCGCCAGTTTCTCCACCGCAAGCTCGGCAAGAGCAGGCTTCAGCGCGCCGAAACCCTGGCCGCCGAAGCGGGCGAGGGTGTCCTCGACGCGCTCTTCGGCGAGGGCGGCATAGATGTTGACGAGGTTGATCGCCTCCGGCCGGCCTTCGAGGCCCGCTTCTTCCGAGGGCAGAACATCCGCATCGGACTTCGCCTTCTTGAACTTCTTCGCGATGGTGTCGGCATCATCGGTGAAGGTGATGCGCGAGAGGTCCGAGGGGTCCGATTTCGACATCTTCGCCGTGCCGTCGCGTAAGGACATCACGCGGGTGCCGCTGCCCTGGATCATCGGCTCGGGCAGGGGGAAGAAGTCCTCAGCATCCATATCGTTGTTGAATTTCGCCGCGATATCGCGGGCGAGTTCGAGATGCTGCTTCTGGTCGGCGCCCACGGGCACGTGGGTCGCCTTGTAAGCGAGAATGTCTGCGGCCATCAGCACGGGGTAGACGTAAAGCCCGACCGAGGCCTTCTCCTTGTCCTTGCCCGCCTTGTCCTTGAACTGGGTCATCCGGTTCAGCCATCCCATGCGGGCGATGCAGGAGAGGATCCAGGAAAGCTCCGCATGGGCGGGAACGGCGGACTGGTGGAAAATGGCCGAACGAGCCGGGTCGATCCCCGCGGCAAGGTAGGCTGCGGCGACCTCACGGGTCGAATGGCGCAGCTCCCTGGGGTCCTGGGGCAGGGTGATGGCATGCAGGTCGACTATGCAGAACAGGCTCTCATGGCTGTCCTGCATGGCCACCCACTGCTTGATGGCGCCAAGGTAGTTGCCGAGGTGAAGATTGCCGGTCGGCTGGACGCCGGAAAGAACGCGCTTTTTGTGCTGAGTCATGATGAGCCGCCCGTTAGCCCAAGCGGAAGGGTTCCGCTAGGCCATCGGCGCGGCTCGAACCGGTCAGCTCATCCGGCGGCTGTCGAAGGGGCTGTCGAGGGAGAAAGGCGGGATCATGACCTCGAAGCTCTCGCCGTCTTCGCCGTTCATCTCGTAGGCGCCGAACATCATCCCCGAAGGCGCACCGAGCGGCGTGCCGGAGGTGTATTCGAACGCATCGCCGGGACGCAGGATCGGCTGCTCGCCCACCACGCCGTCGCCTTCGACAACGAAGCTCTGACCGAGCGAATCGGCGACGTGCCACGTGCGTCGCAGCAGGGTCACGCTGCGCGGCGAATCATTGTCGATCCGAACCGTATAGGCCCACACATAGCGGCCCTCGTCGGGCGCGGACTCATCGTCGAGATAGTCCGAGCAGACGCGGATACGGATACCATCGGTGGTCGCCTCGGAAATGAGGCCTTCGAGGTCGTCGTCCATGTCCATGCCCTCCTCTTCGTGCGTACCGTCCAAAGTGTTACCCTCTAGCGCCCGTCTTGACCAGCGTAGCCGGCGGGCGCCAAGCAGTCCGGCCACTCCAGGAAAGATAGTGACGATGCCGGGAAATACAGGGGTCTTGAGCCGTGCGAGCCTGCGGGAGCTGGTCGATCACGGGGCTGTGAAGGGCCCGATCGGCGAAACCCAGCTGCAACCGGCCAGTCTCGACCTCACCCTCGGCAGCACGGCAAGGCGCGTCAGGGCAGCCTTCAGGCCCAGCCGTGGGGCGTCCCTGAAGGACCGCCTGGACGCGCTGACCCTCCATACGCTCGACCTCGAAGGCGGCGCAGTGCTCGAGCGGGGCTGCGTCTACATCGTCGAACTGCGCGAAGGGTTGGCGCTGCCCGAAGACCTTTCGGCAGCCTCGAACCCCAAGAGTTCGACGGGGCGGATCGACGTCTTCGTCCGCCTTCTGACCGAGCATCATGACGGCTACGAAAAGGTCCCGGCCGGCTATCAGGGCAAGCTGTTCCTCGAAATTTGTCCACGTACCTTCCCGATCCTCGTAAGGTCGGGATCGACCCTGAACCAGATCAGGATCAGGCGGGGAGAGGCCCCGGTCAGCGATGCGGCGCTGGCGGAGCATCTGGGCGAGGGCGATGTGGCGGGTGGCCTCAATCTCGGTGTCGATCTTCGCGGTGACGGCGGCATCGTCGGCTGGCGCGCGCGGCCCCATGCGGGGCTGATTGATGTGGACAAGAAGGCCGCCCTGATCGCCGAGGACTATTTCGAGCCCATCCGTGCACCCCGCGACGGTTATATCACCCTGGACCCGGACGAGTTCTATATCCTCGCCAGCCGCGAGACCGTGAAGATCCCTTCCGGGCTTGCCGCCGAGATGGTGGCGATCGACCACGAGCTTGGCGCGTTCCGGGCGCATTACGCCGGCTTCTTCGACCCCGGTTTCGGCCTGTCGGCGCCGAGCCGCGGGGTCCTGGAGGTGCGTGGTTTCGATGTTCCGATGATCCTCGAGCACGGCCAGAGGGTCGCGCGGCTCACCTATGAAGAGCTGGCCGAGGAGCCGGACCGGCTCTACGGCGCCGATCCGTCATCGAACTACCAGGGGCAGGGGCTGCGGCTTTCCAAACACTTCAGGACGTAGACGTCACTTCCGCCCGAAGATGCCGAAGCTCTTCTTCGCTTCCTGCTCGATTGTCGGTTTGGGCTCTTCGGGCTCCGCAGGCGTATCGTCCGCCTCCGGCTCGGCGATCTCGGACAGGCGCTCCTTGATGTCCTGAATGTCCATCTCGAGGTCGCGCCGCGCCTTCTCGCTCTTGCTCTCGAGAAGGTCGAGGTCCCAGTAGCTGAGGATCGCCACCGCCGCCGGCTGGCTGAGGCTGCAGCCCAACGCGAAGATCCGCTCACGGTCTTCCTGCGAGAATGCCGACCGTGTGCCGTGCTGGACGGGCTTGATCGCGGCAAGACGCTTCATTGCCTTCTCGTCAGCACCCAGGGCGGCGGCCAGCACGGCGAAACTGTCCCCGTGGTGGTCGTCGCGGATATACTGGGCGAGTTCCGGGGAGATCTGCGCGATCCGCGCCAGTTTCTCTGCGTTGTAGGTGTTCGACGAGCCCCTGAAATCGCAGAGGAGACGCTCAATGTCCTTCGGCTTCGCGGCCGATGCGTTGTCTGCGGTGGATTGGGCCATCGCGATCAGCCGTGCGATGTTGTCGAAGGGCACCTTGCCATAGCCAGAGGCATTGGGGCCGAGGACCTTGGAGAAGATCTTGGCCGCGAAGATCGGGTTGATGTTGAAGCGCTGGAGGATCTGCTGACGGGCGCCGCCCTCGACCTTCCAGAAAAGCCTGAGGCTCAAGCGTGGGGACAGGTTGCCCCGGCGCGCCAGCATGCTCGCAAGGAGCGAGCCCGGCTCGGCCCGGTCGATCAGCCGGCTGGCGCGGGCGCTCGAAAGCGGAAACTCCGTGCGCGGTAGAACAAGGTTCTCGATCTCGATCTCTTCGAAGAAGAGGAGCCTGTTCACCACAGGTTCGCTCAATTGCGGACGGCGCGCGACGATGCGGCGGTAGTCGATGTTCTTCGACGCCGCCTCCATCAGGATGGCATCGGTAATGTGCCGCGACTGGAGGATCACCTGCGCCGCTTCGAGGGACAGGAAGGTGAGTTGCCGAAGGAGCGCTTCGGGCGGATCGGACAGCTTGCTGACGATCTCGGCCGCCTTGATATGGTGGCTGCGCGGAAGGTCGGTGATGACCCGCGCGGCCAGTTCGTTCGCGTAAGCCCTGTCGGCGCTCGACTGGTAGGAGCGCGTCGTCAGGAGGAGATCCGTAACGGCCTCGAGAAGCTTCTCGGGCGACGGATCGTTATTGTGGCCCATGCCGGTCATGCTTGCGACCCTTCCCCAATACCCTGCGGCGTTAGATTATCTCGATTATCCTTCGAAATGTTTGACCGTCTCGCCCGGGGCGCGAGGGACAGGCGACCGATTCAATTTGTCCACATTGCCAACCGGTTCTTTCCACCGGCGTTTTTGCCGGGCTAGGGGGAGAACATGGGTGCAACAGCGGCAACACATTCCTGCCTTCCGGGCTCGGTGCTTCTCGCGGGGCGGGAGATTGTGCTCGACTGCTCGGGCGCGATGTGGCTGCCGGAGGAGCGTCTTCTGGTGGTCTCGGACCTTCACTTCGAGAAGGGCTCGCATTTCGCCCGGCGGGGCCAGTTCCTGCCGCCCTATGACACCCGTGCGACCCTCGACGGGTTGGAGCGGCTGATGCGGCTCTGCCGCCCGAAGACCGTGCTTTCACTCGGCGACGCCTTTCACGACCGGGAGGCGGAGGGGCGGATGGATGAGCGCGACGCGGCGCGTCTCGAGCGGCTCTGCGGGGCGGCGGAGTGGATCTGGATCCTCGGCAACCACGACCCGCTGCCCCCGAAGCGTTTTCGCGGCACCGCCCACGAGACCGCCGAGATCGCAGGGCTTCTCTTCGTTCACGAGCCGAACGATGCGGAAGGCTGGCAGGTCGCAGGCCACCTTCACCCCTGCGCCATCGCGGAGAAGAACGGCCGTGGCGTGCGCCGGCCCGCTTTCGTCACCGATGGCGAGCGGATGGTGATGCCGGCCTTCGGCGCCTTCACCGGGGGGCTCAACGTTCTCGATAAGGCCTTCGCGCCGGTTTTCCCGGCAAGCTTTCAGGCCCATCTCTGCGGCAAGTCGCGGGTCTACGCCGTGCCGACCCGCAGCCTGAGGCCCGACACCCCGCCGCCAAGCTGGGTGCGCTGATCAGGCGAAGGCCGCGATCAGGACGCCCAGCAGAATGCTTCCGGCTGCGCCTGCGGTCAGGTGAATGCGAAGATGCCAGTACCAGTCCGGCAAGGGGCCACCCTGCCGCCGGTGGGCGAGATCCTGCAGGAAGACCACCACCAGAAGCCCGGCGAGGATGGTGAACCGCAGCCATAGATCGAGGGACAGCCGCTCTGACGCTTCTGGCAAAAGGACAAGGACCCAAGCGATCAACGGTGGCGCGACCGCACCGAGAAAGCCTGCGAAAGGGGCGAGGGCGCCCTGCTCGGGGTCGATCACCCGAAGGGCCCAGCGGCAACCGCTCATGAAGGACAGGATGACGACGCCGTAGAAAAGGACGAGAAGCCGTCCCTCGCTCAGAAGCTCTTCGCTGACATAGTCGCTCATGAGCTCGATGAGCGGTAGGGCCGCGAAAGGGATCAGCCCCGCATAGCCGAGGAGCCTTGCCGCATTGACGGCTTCGTCGCCTCTGACGTGTCGTTCCCGCACTTCCAGCATCGGTTATCCTTGCTTAGGCTTCGGGTACCAGCCATCGGGCATCAGGTCGCGCTCCGCAGGACCTGTCGGAGGCCGGGACGTTACTTCGAAGAGAACGTAGGCGCCGAGGCAGGAAAGGGTACGCGCCGCCCCCTCTCTCACCGTGAGGGCTGGTTCGCCGCTGAGAAGTTGCCGTCCCTTTGCCGTCTCACCGTCCTCGCACACGCTGACGGCCAGGGGGCCGCCTTCGACAACCTTGTAGGAGACTTCGGCGGAAATGCGGTGCCAGTATGCCTCTTCGGTGGCGCTGAGGCACTGAAGAAAGCCGCTCTCGGGATCGGTGGAGAGCGGCGCCCAGTGGCCTTCGAAGGGATGCGGGCGCATCTGGCGGCGCGAAATGACCTCGGTGAGGCTCAAAACTTATCCTTGCCCGCCCTCAATGCGGCGAAGATGTCGGGGGCCTTGGCACCTTCCAGGCCCATGGCCACCGCCATCTCGGGGTTGTCGGCACGCAGGAAGGGATTGAGGCGCTTCTCGTCGCCAAGCATGACCGGCACGGTCGGCTTTCCTTCGGAGCGTGTCCGGTCGACGGCCTTGGCCTTGGCCTTGAGGGCTTCGTTCTCCGGCTCCACCGACAGGGCGAAGCGGGCATTCGCGGCGGTGTATTCATGGGCACAGAAGACCACCGTCTCGTCTTCCAGTGCCCGAAGGCGAAGCAGCGAGGCCCAGAAGCCTTCCGGATCACCTTCGAACATTCGACCGCAACCGAGGGAGAAAAGCGTATCGCCGACGAAAACCGCTTTCGCTTCAGGCACATGATAGGCGATGTGCCCCAGCGTATGGCCCGGCACTGCGATCACCTTGAAGAGGGTCGCCCCAAGATGGACATCGTCGCCGTCTTCCACACGCCGGTCGGCCGGAGCGATCTTGCCGCCCTCGTCGGGGGCGATGACCTTCGCCCCGAACCGCTCAACCAGTTCGCGGTTCCCGCCGATATGATCGGGGTGCCAGTGGGTGTTGAAGATGAAATCGACTGTCAGGCCAAGTTTCTCCGCCTTCTCGGCGATGGCGATGCCGTCCGGCGTGTCGATGGCCGCGACCTTGCCGCTGGTCTTGTCCTCCACCAGAAAGCCGTAATTGTCCGACAGGCAGGGGAATTGGTGAATCGTGAGTGGGCCGAGATGATGCACAGTCATGGTTTCCATCCTAGATAGAGACGCAGCGCGGCGCCACCCGGGCCGCGGCAATGGAGACCTGATGCGCACCAGCAGCGAAGATCTTGCGGCGTTCTACGCCAGCCCGCTTGGGCAAAAGGCTTCAGCGGTGGTGCGCCAGAAGCTGACCGATGCCTGGGGCGATGGCGGCGGGCTCCGGATCGCCGGGATCGGCTACACAACTCCCTTCCTCAGGGTGTTTTCGAAGTCCGAACGGGTCATTTCCCTGGCGCCTCAGGGTGCAGGCGCGATCGCGGGCGGGCGCGAGGTCCTGATCGAGGATGAGCGGCTACCCCTGCGCGATGCTTCGGTGGACAGGCTCCTCCTCTTCCACGCCCTTGAAGAGGCCTCGGACCCGCGCAGGCTCCTGCGGGAAGCGTGGCGGGTGCTCGCCGATGACGGCCGGCTGATCGTCGCTGTGGCCAACCGGCACGGGCTATGGACCCTGTTCGAGAACTCGCCCCTCGCAGCCGGGCGGGCGTTCTCGCGCAGGCAGCTCACCCAGCTTCTCGGCAGCGTCTTCTTCGCTCCGACAGCGCAGGCGTCCGCGCTCTATTTCCCGCCCACCGCGCGTCTTCTGCCCCTCGCCCCCTTGTGGGAGCGGACCGCGGAGAGGCTCGAGCCGCTGGCCATTCCCCTGCCCAATATCGCTGGCCTCGTCCTGACCGAGGCACGCCGTTCCCTCGCGGTTCCGGCCTCCGGCAGCAAAGCGGAGGTGCTGGCGCCGATCTTCGGCGGCGCAAGGCGGCCCGCGGCCGCGGCAGAGCGTCGTCCCGCGGCGCGCGACAAACGCTAGGCAAGGCCCGGTCCTTGCGGCATGAGGCGCCCATGACGAAACCGACCCCGCGGCCCGGCCTCCTCGACATCGCCCCATACGTTCCCGGCAGGAGCCGCAGGACGGCGGGCCCGAGTTACAAGCTTTCTTCGAACGAAAGCGCGCTCGGCCCGTCCCCCTCCGCTGTCGAAGCGCTGAAGCAGGTGGCCGCGAACGCACATCTCTACCCCGCGGCCGATGCGGAGGGGCTTCGCGCAGGTCTTGCGAAGCTGCATGATCTGGAGCCGGAACGTCTGATCGTCGGCAACGGCTCGGACGAACTCCTCAGCCTGATGGTGCGCAGCTATACGAGCCCCGGCGACGATGTCCTCATGACGCGCCACGGCTTTTCCTACTACCCGATCGCCGCGATGGCCGAGGGGTGCCGCCCCGTCATGGCCGAGGAAACAGATCTGACGGCTGATGTCGACAACCTCCTCGCCGCGGTGACGGAGCGGACGAAGCTGGTGTTTCTCGCCAACCCGAACAACCCAACCGGCACGCGGCTCGATGATGACGAGGTCCGGCGTCTGCGCGCGGGGCTACGCAGCGACATCATGCTGGTGCTCGATGCAGCTTATGCGGAGTATATCGAGAGCGACGACTACGATCCTGGCCCGGCCCTCGTGCGGGAAGCAGAAGAATCCGGCGCCGACAATGTCGTCATGACCCGGACATTTTCCAAGATCTACGGGCTTGGTGGCCTTCGCGTCGGCTGGCTTTACGGCCCTTCGTCGGTGATCGGGGTCCTGAACCGGGTACGCGGGCCGTTCAATGTCTCGGCGCCCGCACTCGCCGCCGCCGAAGCCGCCCTTGGTGATCAGGATTTCGTGGCGCGAAACCGTCGTCACAACACTGAAGAAATGGCGCGCCTTTCCGCAGAGCTCCGCCAGGCGGGCTTCACGGTGAGGGCGACCGAAGCCAATTTCATCCTGATCGACTTCGGCAGCGAGGCCAGCGCATCGGCCTTTCGCCGGAAACTCGAGAACGAAGGCGTCTTCGTGCGTTCGCTGATGAGCTCGAACCTTCCAGGGTTCCTGCGGGTCAGCATCGGGAGCCGAGAAGCCAACGATGCTTTTCTGACGGCTGCCCTTAGAGACTGATGGGCGGCACCGCGCCGAGCGGCACCGGGCCGAGGCGCAGCCTGCCATCGTCGAGGCTCAGGGGAAGGGTGACTTCCTTCGTGCCGGACTCCGTCATCATGCCGATGATCGAGCTCGCCGTAAGAAGCGTATCCTCGTCGAAGGCGCCGGCATTTCCGAGGATGGCGAGAAGCGGGCCTTCGTTCTTGAACTTGACGTCCACTTGCCCAGAGAGGCGGTTATCCTGGCCCGATCGAAGGTCGCCCTTGGCCGTCAATTGCGTCGGAGACGGATCGTCCGGTTCCTGAATGGCGAGGTCCGCCGCCGCGATGGTCAGGCTTCTCGGGCCACGCGACGCAGCCATGTCGAAGAAAGGGACGTGCACGTCATCTTCGCCATTCAGCCGCAGGTGCCGGACCGAAACGGCGATGGCCTCTTCGGCATTGAGGCGCTGGCGGTTGACGATGATGTCGCCCAGCGTAATCTCGCTGTCGCCGGAGCGCAGGGAAAGGACGTGTCCCTCCATGGCGGCGAAATCCTCTTCGAGACTGAACCGAAGGTCCTCCGCATCAAGATCGTAAGGCGTCTCGCCGAGGGTCAGGGTCTTCTCGCCCTGTGGCGCGAAGATGATGCGGCTGGGATCGGAAGGCAGGGTGACGATCACAACCTCCTCCGCCTCGAACTCCCCGAAGAGATCGGTCTGCCAACGCACATCCGTCAGCGTACCACGCAGAGTGAACGGGTAGCCTGCAACGTCGATCTCGCTATAGCTGAAAGCGCGGCCCGCTACTTCCTCACGCTCGGCGAACAGGGCGATCTCCTCCGCCATGCGCCCGGCGCCTTTCTGCCAGACGAAGCTGTAGACCGCGAAAGCGATAGTGAAAATGACCAGCGGCAGGATCAGTCCAAGACGTCTCGCCTTCATGCGGGATCTCCTTCGATCGCGTTTTCCAGTGCCTTCAGATAGACCTTGCGCGGAAGGGTTTCGGTCATCGGCGGGTGGATGGTCATGGTGATGGTGCCCGGTTTCTTGACGATCCCCGGCTGAAGCCAGAAGCGCCCGCTGTCGTGGCTGATAGGAACCGTCTCGATACCGAGGGCCTTGGCAAGCGCCGCCACTCCAGGCTGGTAGGGCAATCTTTCTCCGGGTGCGGATCGGGTCCCCTCAGGGAAAATAACGATTTGTGCACCTTCGGCGATCCTGTCGCGGGCCTGGCTGGTCATGTCGCGCAAGGACCGCGCCCCGGCCTTGCGATCAACGAAGATGAAGCCATTGGCCCGGCAGTACCAGGAGAAAATCGGCCAGTGGGACAGCTCTGCCTTCAGAACGAAACTGGGGCGTGGAAGAAGCACCATGAGGCGCAGGGTCTCCCACATGGACTGGTGCTTGGCCGCCACGATGGCCGGGCCTTTCGGCAGGTTCTCCGCCCCGACGATCCGGTCGTCAATGCCGCAGAGGAGCCTGAGACCCCCTAGGATCGTCCCTGCCCAGATCTTCGAGACCGCCACTGACCACTCGCGCTTGAAAAGCGCGGGGAAAGTGAAGATGCCGATGAAGATCGACAGGGTGAACATGAAAAGAAGGAAGACGAATGACCTGATCATGACGGGCGTCAGAAAATCGAGCGGATACGGACGACGAGATATTTCGCATACTCACCGACCAGAAGCCGCCACGAGGAAAGACGCGCCATCCAGCCCTTTTCAGGCGCGAGAGTCGTCGGGACGGGGACCCCGACAAGGGCAAGCTCGGGCGCCGCGTGCTGCAGCTCGGCCATGGCGCGGGGGAGATGGAAGTCGGAGGTCACGAGGATCGCAGCCTTGTAGCCCTGGTTGCGCAGCCAGTCTCGGCTTTCCACCGCGTTCCCCTTGGTCGTGCGCGCCCATGGCCCAAGATCCACGCAGCATTGGAGCGTGGCAGGCGAGCCCATGGTCTCAAGGTCCGTCTTGGTCGTGCGCGGATGAACGCCGGAGATGAAGACCCTCGCGCCCAGGCCCTGCTCCTTCAGATCGAGGCCACGTTCAATTCTCGCGCCGCCATCGCCGGTCAGAACGACGATGCCCCGCTCTTCCGGCTCGAAGGCGGCAGTGCGTCCAAGATCGACAGAACCCGCGCGGGGGAGCGTGGCGCAGAACACGAAAAAGCCCGCCATCAGCACAAGGACGCCGAGAGCTGCCAGTCCGCCGATCGTTTTTGTCAACGAAGACAAAGCCGTCACCCCTCCGCCTTGGCGGGCCGTCTGAAGACGGAGAAGGCCAAACCGCCGCCCAGCACCAAGGCGAGGAGGGGGCCGGCGTAAAGAAGCGCGTTCTTGCCCGACATGGAGGGCTGCAGGAGGACATATTCGCCATAGCGGTCGGTCAGGTACTGGCGCACCTCCGCATCGCTGTCGCCAGCGGCGATCCGCTCATCCACCACCACGCGCATGACCTCCGCGATCTCCGCATCGCTCTCGGCGATCGACTGGTTCTGGCAGACCACGCAGCGCAGCTCGTCATAGAGCGCTTCCGCCCGGGCCTGCTGGTCCCCGTTGAGGGCGGCAGCGAAGAGAAGAGCGATGGCGGCGATCATGCGGTCACGGTCCTTTCGCCTGGTCGCACGGCCTTGGGCGAGCGGCGGGATTTCGGCGCGAAGGCCGATAGCAGCCCGCCCGCCGTCAGGAAAAGAACGCCGGTCCAGAGGAGGTGGATCATCGGGTGACGGTACGCCCTGATCAGCCGCGCGTCGCCGGTCTCACGGTTCTGCGCCGAGGCCAGGTAGAGATTGCCCATGCCCCATTTGACGATCGCCACTTCCGTCGTCGCCTGGTCGGCAGCCGGATAGTAGCGGCGCGAAGGGAAGAGCCGCTTCTGCGCGCCCCGGGGCCCGGTGGCGACGAAGCGGTCGATCTCCGTGACATAGTTGCGCCCCGCCTGCTGCATGCGGCCTTCATAGGTGAGGGTGATGCCGGCAAGATCGGCGCTTTCGCCCGGCCTCAGAATGGCGCGGGTTTCGTCGGCGAAGACCGAACTTGCGGTGATCCCGATAAGGACGAGCCCGATCCCGCCATGGCTGAGGCTCGATGCCATGCGCCTTGCTTCCAGGGATGCGAAGCGCCGCGCGGCTTCCCCGATCGGCGCTTTGGGTAGCCCGGCCTGACGCAGGAGATCCGCGAGAGTGCCGAAGATGACGAGAAGCCCTGCGGTGAAGCCGAGGAAGGCAAGGGTCTTGCCCTCGCTGGGCGCGGCGAAGACGAGGCCGAGGATGACCGCAAGGCCGCCGATGATCGCAATCGGTTTCTTCCAGACACCCCGGCCCGCCGTCTTCCACGGCAGAAGAAGACCGAAGGCCATGGCTGCGGCCAGGATCACCGCTACCGGGGCGAGCATCGTGTTGTAATAAGGCGGCCCGACAGAGATCCGCGTCCCGGTCGCAACCTCCACAACGGTTGGCCAGAACGTGCCGAGGAAGACCGTGAACAGCACGATGGAGAGCAGCAGGTTGTTGAGGACCAGCGCCCCCTCGCGGCTCAGGGGTTCGAACTTCGCATCACTGACGAGCTTGCTGCCGCGCAGCGCAAAGAGAACAAAACCCCCGCCCGTGAAAAGGACCGACAGCATCAGCAGCACGACCCCGCGCTCGGGATCATTGGCGAAGGCGTGGACCGAGGTGACGATGCCCGAGCGCACGAGGAAGGCGCCGAGGAGCGACATCCCGAAGGCGAGAATGGCCAGGGCCGCGCACCAGGCCCTGAGCGCCCCCCGCCGTTCGACCACCATAACGCAGTGAAGAAGGGCCGTGGCGGCGAGCCATGGCATGAGCGACGCGTTCTCCACCGGATCCCAGAACCAGAACCCACCCCAGCCAAGCTCGTAATAGGCCCAGTATCCCCCAAGGCCGATGCCGAGGGTCAGTGCGGCCCATGCCACCAGCAGGAAGGGCCTGACGGCTAAGGCCCAGTCCTTGTCGAAGCGCCCGAGGAGGAGCGCAGCGATGGTCAGGCTGTAGACCAGCGAAAGGCCGACATAGCCGACATAGAGGGTGGGCGGGTGGATCGCGAGGCCGGGGTCCTGGAGGAGGGGGTTGAGCCCGCGGCCATCGGGCGGTGTCGGCCAATCGGCTGGGTAGGGTTCGAAGGGCGAACTGGTCAGGATCGTGAAGGCGAGGAAGGCGGTGGCGAGGACTGCCTGAACGCCCAGTGTCCTCTGGCGCAACGCGCCTTCGCCCCGCCCCAGAAGCGCGAAAGCTGCGCCGAACCCGGTGAGGATCAGGAGCCACAGAAGGAGGCTGCCCTCGTGGTTGCCCCAGGTTCCGCTCAGCTTGTAGGCCAGCGGCTTCAGCGAGTGGGAATTCAGATAGACGTTGAGAAGGCTCAGATCGGTGGCGGCATAGGCGCTCATCAGAAGCGCAAATGCGGCGCCCACGGTGACGAAACTCGCGGTCATCGAGGCCCCGGCGATGGCGAGACCTTTCTGGGTCGGCTTGGGCCGGAGGCCCGCCGCGCTTGAGACAAGGGCGCAAAGAAGAGCGACCCCAAGAAGAACCGTGCCGAATTGACTGACCTGCATGGTTCTTCAACTGCCCCGTCTTGCCCCGTCCCGCAACTGATCCAGAACAAAAGGTCGCGCAGGCCCGAAGGTCGAGCGGCTATTCTGGCAAAGCTTTCATGCGGCGGCGAGAGGCCCTTGCCGCCCTATCGCGCTTCGCGCAGGAAACTGAGCTGCTCGACCCGGTTCTCGACCGATGTGCGGTCGGTCAGCGGCGTCGGATAATCGCCGGTGAAGCAGTGATCCGTGAAGGCCGGCTTCATGCTGTCCCGCGGACCCTTGCCGAGCGCCTGGTAGAGACCGTTGAGCGACAGGAAGGCAAGGCTGTCCGCGCCGATTTCCTTCTGCATCTCGTCCACCGAATGGCTCGCTGCCATCAGCTCGTCGCGCGAGGGGGTGTCGATACCGTAGAAATCGGGGTGGGTGATCGGCGGGCAGGCGATCCTGAGGTGGACTTCCTTAGCGCCGGCATCGCGCAGCATGGCAATGATCTTCTTCGAGGTGGTCCCGCGAACGAGGCTGTCGTCAACGAGAACGATCCGCTTGCCGCGCACGACGCCCGGATTGGCCGAGTGCTTGCGGGCCACGCCCACCTCGCGCACGGCCTGGGAGGGCTGAATGAAGGTCCGGCCCGCATAGTGCGACCGGATCAGCGCCATCTCATAGGGAAGGTTGTGCGCCTGGGCGAAACCGATGGCCGAAGGGACACCTGAGTCCGGGATGGGCGAGACGAGGTCCGCTTCGACCGGCGCCTCTTCGGCAAGGGTCCGGCCGAGCCGCTTGCGGATGTCGTACACGCTCTCACCGTCCACGAAGGAGTTCGGGCGGGCAAAATAGATCAGTTCGAAAATGCAGGGCCGGGCGGTCTTCGGCTCGGACAGACGGCGCGAGGTGACCGTGCCGTCGCGCCCGCAGATCACCACTTCGCCTGGCTCGATGTCGCGGATGAACTCCGCGCCGATGAGATCGAAGGCGCAGCTTTCGGAGGCAAGGACATGGGCGTCGCCGAGGCGGCCAAGGACGAGGGGGCGGATGCCAACCGGGTCGCGCACGCCGATCATCGCCTCCTTGGTCAGGACGGTCAGGGCAAAGGCGCCTTCAACCGCGCGGGCGGCGTCGATCACCTTGTCGGTGAAGTTGATGCCCCGCGACAGGGCGGTGAGCTGGACGAAAAGCTCGGAATCGGACGTCGTGTGAAAGATCGAGCCCTTGGCGATCAGCTCCTGCCGCAGGGTCCGGGCGTTGGTGAGGTTGCCGTTATGGGCGATCGCGATGCCGCCCTTGTCGAGATCCGCATAGAGCGGCTGGATGTTGCGAAGTCCCGAACCGCCGGCAGTGGAATAGCGGGTGTGCCCGATGCCCGAATGGCCCGGCAGCCTGGCGAGGGTTTCTTCGGAATGGAAATGCTCGGCGACGAGGCCGAGATGCTTGTCCGAGTGAAAGTGGCCTTCATGGCAGGTGGTGATGCCGGCCGCTTCCTGGCCACGGTGCTGGAGGGCATGAAGGCCCAAGGCCACGATCGGCGCCGCGGGCTCGCGGCTGCCGAAGACGCCGAAGATGCCGCATTCCTCGTTCAGGGCGCGCGGCAGAGGCGGGGTCTCGAACTGTCGTCGGCGTTCGCGGCGCAGGAAGGACGAGGTGTGGCGCATGCTTCGGTCCCTGATCGGTTAGGCGGTGAACACGTGGGAAGGCTTCAAGGTTTGCACAGTCCGCGATTGGGTGACATCGGCCTTTTGCAACAATGCATCGGCCGTGGCGCTGAGGGGAGCAGCCAGTAAACTGCGCGAAACGTGGCGCGGCATGGCGGTATCCACGTGATAGACCTCGATGGTGAAAACCACGAAAGCTGCAAGGACCCAGCCCCTGACGAGCCCGAAAAGCGCCCCTGCCGCCCGGTCGTTCCTGGTTTTCGCGCCGTTCATATAGCGGCGGATGGCATAGCTGCCTGCGGTCACGACCAGAATGTCGGTCGCAAGGAATATTCCCGCCAGGACCAGAAGCCTTGCCAGCGTTCCGTCCACCAGGAGGCTCGCCGAGGGGCCGAAGAGGTGAATCGCAAGAAACCCCGCCCCGATGGCGGCGAGGACGACAAGCTCCCGCAAGCCCCCGCGATACCAGCCGATACCGGCGGAGGTCAGGAGCATGGAGAGGACGATAAGGTCGAAGTGACTCACCCGGGGTCTCTGCTGCCTAAAGGCCGAAAATTCAAGCTCCCGTGAGCCAGTCCGCCGCTTCCCTGATCGTCCCGAAGGCGACGGTCTTGATGGCGTCGCTCTCGATCCCCGCAGGGCCTGCCGCGCGAACGAAGCCGAGCTTCTCAGCCTCGCCGATCCGCAAGGGGGCCTGTGCCGCGCGTCTCAGGTGTCCGGAAAGCCCGATCTCGCCGAATGATGCGGTCCCCGGCGGCAGGGCGTGGCCTTCCTTGGCCGAGATGAGCGCCAGCGCGGCGGCGAGATCGGCGGCAGGGTCGGTGATCCTGAGGCCGCCTGCGACGCTGAGGAAGACGTCGTCGCGCCCGAACTCGATGCCGCTGCGCGCGGCAAGGACCGCGAGGAGCTGGGAAAGCCGCCCCTGGTCCCAGCCGACCACCGCCCGCCGCGGCTGGGCGAGCTGCGAGGGCAGGACGAGGGCCTGGAACTCGCAGAGCAGGGGCCGGGAGCCTTCGGTGCCCGCGAAGACCGCGCTGCCGGGGGTATCCTGATCGGCCTCGCCGAGAAAAAGGGCGGAGGGGTTCTGAACCTCGCGAAGGCCATCGCCCGACATCTCGAAGACGCCGATCTCGTTGGCGGGGCCGTAGCGGTTCTTGACCGCCCGGATGAGGCGGAAGCTGCGCCCGGGCTCGGTCTCGAAGTAGAGGACCACATCGACGAGGTGCTCGACCACCCGGGGGCCGGCGATCTGACCCTCCTTGGTGACGTGCCCGACGAGAATGACGGTCACGCCCGCATTCTTGGCGTATCGCGTCAGCTCGGACGCGCAGGCGCGGACCTGAGCCACCGTTCCGGGGGCGGAGGGGATGTCGTCCGACCAGAGGGTCTGGATCGAATCGACGATCAGGACGTCAGGCTTTGCTGCTTTGGCAGTGGCAAGGACGTCCTTCAGCGCGGTGCCGATGGCGAGCTTGACCGGCGCCTTTCCCACACCCAGCCGGGAGGCCCTGAGCCGGATCTGGTCGAGCGCTTCCTCGCCGGAGATATAAAGGGTCTTCTTGCCCGCCTTTGCGACGGAGGCGGCGGACTGAAGAAGGAGGGTCGATTTGCCGACCCCCGGATCGCCGCCTACGAGGAGCGCTGAGCCCGGCACCAGCCCACCGCCCAAGGCACGGTCGAACTCGGCCGCACCGGTCCTGAAGCGCGGCGGCGGCGCGCCGACCCCTTCAAGGGTCTCGAGCGGCAGGCCCTTCCCCTTCTTCGCGCTGCCCGACTTGGTGGGCGCGGCGAGGGGGTCGGTTTCGGGTTCGATGGTGTTCCAGCTGCCGCAATCGTCGCAGCGCCCCTGCCAGCGGCCATAGACGCTGCCGCAGCTCTGGCAGACGAAGCTCTGTTGTGTTCTTGCCATTCGGGCCCCTTAAGCCACCCCGCCCCAGCGGTCAGCCCGTAAGTTTGTGCCTGTGGCGTCGATCATGCTCTATATACTTGGCTCTAGTCTTCGTTGGTGGTTAATCGTCGTTTTCCAAGGTTAATGCATGCTCAATAAGCGGTGAAACACAAGTAAATACGCCATTCATTCGATATTCATTCTGGGTGGACAGTCTCGGGCAAGGTTAACACTGCAAAGAGACGGAGGCACCCATGTCGATCGAGACGCGCCTTGAAGATATCCTGCTCGCCGAGCGCATCCCAAGCGCCGACGATATGTACCGTATGGGGATCGAGGCATCGACCGGCGTCGAAGGCGGCGGCATCGACCTCGTCGCGGCCCACAAATGGTTCAACCTCGCAGCCCTTCACGGCAACGAAGACGCTGTCTTCTACCGCAAGCAGCTCACCGCCGAGATGTGCTCGCGCGACGTGGCCTCTGCCCAGCGCGAAGCCCGCGAGTGGCTGCGCAAGCACCGCCCGATCATGCCGAGCGCCGCGTAAGCCTTGCGCCTTCAGCGCCGCCTGTCGAAGGCGGTGTAGCCTCTTTCCGAAACGAAGCCGTCGAGGAACTGGTCCTCCGGCCCGACCGGGAAGCGGTCCATCTGCTGGTTGGCATAGCCGAAGCCGATGGCGAGAACCGATTGCTCCTCGCGCAGGGCTGCGAGGGTCCGGTCGTAATAGCCTCCGCCCATGCCAAGGCGCGCGCCGTCCGGGCGCACGGCCAGAAGCGGCGTGACGATGATGTCCGGCGTCATCACCTCGGCATCCGGGCCGGGTTCCATGATGCCATAGGCGCCTTCGCTCAACGGTTCGTCGACCGAGAAGAGCCGGAATTCGAGCGGCGCCCTTTTCCTGACAACCCGCGGCAACAGAACCGCTGCGCCAGCCTCGGCCAGCGCTTGCGCGAGGGGCGCCGTGGCCAGCTCGTCATCCTTCGCGTGATAGATCGCGACCTTGAGGCCAGGTTTGGGTTCCAGCTTGGTCATCAGGTGTCCGGCGGCGAAGCGCGCAGCATCGGGCTGCATCTTTGCGGCCTCGGCGCGCAGGCGCTTCGCCTTCTCGCGGAAGGCCTGCTTGAAATTCGCAATCGGTAGGGGCGGGATCATGGGGTCTCCCGTTCAGGAATGTGCCGCGCCGGCCGTCGGACATATAATTCGCCCTGGACCCGAAGGTTCAGGTGGGCGCCGCGTAGAAGGGACCACGATCCCAGCCAGAGGCAGCTCCCGGCGATGTCTGTAAGGCCCCGGGGAAAGATGTCCTGACGGGCCGGGCAGCGAAGTGGGAAGGTAGGGAGGAAGAGCTCCCGAAACAAGCTCTACCGTCCGCCTGCGGCGATGCATTCCCGTTCAGGACGTCGGCTCGAGGGTCATCTGGAGAGCCGGATCTTCGAAGAGGTCCAGAAGGTTCAGGGTCCGCACAAGCTGCGGGTCGATGCCCTGCTCGAGAAGGAAACCGTCCATCATCAGGTCGAAGGCCTCGTCGATGCCGCACTGGTTCGCGATATTGCGGGCGTCCGGGATCACGCGGCTTCGAAGGTCGGTGACCACCGCTTCCAGGTCGCGCTTGGCCGAGACGACGGCCAGCGCGGTGAAGACATCGGGCCGGGTCTGAAGGTCCGTGCGCAGGGTGCGGAGCCTGCGGACTTCGCCCCGGTTGCGGCGGACGAAGTCGCGCTGCAGCTCATCGGACTGGAAGACGAAATAGTCACGGGTGCAGGGCTCCGGCCGCAACGCGCAGGCCGAAGCGACAAGAACCGTGCCGATGACGGCAAGAGGAATACGCATGGGCTGACCCTTTTCAAAAGCGTGAGGGATATAGACAGGGGCACCGGGACGGCGAGGGCTGGTCAGCTCTCGTCGTCCATTGCCTGTTCGAGGCGGCGGCGGGCTTCGTCGAGCTTGGCTGCGAGCCACTCATGGGC
This sequence comes from uncultured Caulobacterales bacterium, assembly GCA_964556115.1. Classification (GTDB taxonomy): domain Bacteria; phylum Pseudomonadota; class Alphaproteobacteria; order Caulobacterales; family Parvularculaceae; genus Parvularcula. The sequence continues at coordinate 343,711 of CAZKVC010000001.1, read as the reverse complement.
AGCGCTATCCGGCGTCATCGACGACCAGCGGGACTTCGCTTCGTCATATTCATCGAGCAGCGCCAGGGCCGCGACCACCAGGGACTGGGCTTCGCCGGTGTTGGGCTGAGCCCGTTTGACGGCCTTGACCCGGCCGTCGAATTCCCCGGCCAAGCGGCGCAGGCGGTCTTCCTGCCCGTCGTCGCAGGAAAGCCTGAAGCTGCGGTCACCGACCTTGACGTCGAGCTCAGCCATTCTTGGGTTCGCTCGTCTGGCGGACGAGATCGCGCAGGGCGTTCATCGCATGGCCTGCCCTGTTCTCGAGAGCTTCGGCCTCGGCGACGGCTTCGCGGATCCGCGCCTTCACAGTCGCGTTTTCGCGCAGCGCGGCTTCCAAGCGCGTGACCGTCTGGAAGAAACGGCTTTCGGCGGTCTGCAAACGATCCATGCGCTTCTGATGCGCTCAAGAGGAAGGCTGCGCAAGCCTGCTTGCCGTCTTGACCGCAGAAGCAAGCCCCGGCATCGACAGCGCACGCTGCCCAACGGTGCCACGCCCATGTCCTTCGATCCCATTCACCAGAAAATGTCCGCCGCCATCGCTGCCCTGTCGATGGACGCAGTCGAGCGCGCGAATTCGGGCCACCCCGGCATGCCTCTCGGCATGGCCGATGCCGCGACCGTGCTGTTCACCCGGCACATGAACTTTGATGCGGCGAGCCCTCTCTGGGCCGACCGGGACCGTTTCGTGCTCTCCGCCGGCCACGGCTCGATGCTGCAATACAGCCTGCTGCATCTTCTCGGCTATGAAGACATGACGATCGATGAGCTGAAGCGCTTCAGGAAGCTCGGCTCACGCACGGCGGGCCACCCCGAGTTCGGCCACGCCATGGGGATCGAGACGACCACCGGGCCGCTCGGCCAGGGTTTCGGCAACGCCGTGGGCATGGCACTGGCGGAGAAGCACCTCAACGCCCGCTTCGGCGACGATCTCGTGGATCACATGACCTACACCATCGCTGGCGATGGCTGCCTGATGGAAGGCATCAGCCAGGAGGTCCTGTCCTTCGCCGGCCACCAGCGCCTGGGCAAGCTCGTGGTCCTTTGGGATGACAACAACATCTCCATCGACGGCGCGATCAGCCTCGCCGATTCCACCGATCAGGTGGCCCGCTTCGAAGCGTCGGGCTGGCGCACCATGCGGGTCGACGGTCACGACATGGAAGCGGTCGACAAGGCGCTTGCCGATGCGAAGGGCTCCGATCGCCCGGTCCTCATTGCCTGCAAGACGACGATTGGCCGGGGCGCTGGCGCCAAGGCGGGAACCGCAGGCTCCCACGGTGCGCCCCTCGGCGACGATGCGATCAAGGCCGCGCGCAAGGCGCTGGACTGGCAGCACGAGCCCTTCGACATTCCCGCCGATGTCCTCAACGCATGGCGCGAGGCCGGCGGGCGCGGCGCCAAGCCCCGCCGGAGCTGGGAAGAGCGGCTCGAAGCCTCACCTGAGAAGAACGCCTTCATCGAAGCCCTCGAAGCCAAACCGCAGCCCGCCATCGAAGCCCTCAGGAAACACGCGGCTTCCGCCGCTTCGGCCGGCAAGGCCGTCGCGACCCGCAAAGCGTCGCAGAACTGCCTCGATGCCATCAACGAAGCGGTGCCCTTCACCCTCGGCGGCTCGGCGGACCTGACAGGGTCCAACAACACCAAGACCTCCGACCTCGGCATCCTCGATGCGGAGAACCCGGCCGGGCGGTATATCCATTACGGCATCCGCGAGCACGGCATGGCGGCGATCATGAACGGCATGGCGCTGCATACCGGGGTGATCCCTTACGGTGGCACCTTCCTCGTCTTCGCCGACTACATGCGCCCCTCCATGCGCCTCGCCGCCCTGATGGCGCAGCGGGTGATCTACGTCCTGACCCATGATTCCATCGGCCTTGGCGAAGACGGCCCGACTCACCAGCCGGTGGAGCATCTGGCGTCCCTGCGCGCCATTCCCGGCCTCAAGGTCTACCGCCCCGCCGATGAGGTCGAGACGGCGAAAGCCTGGGCCGATGCGCTGGAATATCAGGGGCCGAGCGTCCTCGCCCTCACACGCCAGGGCTTGCCAACCGTGGTGAAGGACGCCGAGGAATGCTTCGCGTCGGAAGGCGCCCATGTCGTCAGGGAAGCCGACGACTACACCGCCACCATCATCGCCACCGGCTCCGAGGTCGAGATCGCCCTCGCTGCCGCCGATCAGCTGTCATCGGAAGGCCATGAAGTCCGTGTCGTCTCCATGTTCTGCACGCAGGACTTCCTTCGCCGTGATGGTGCGGATATTGCAGAAATTCTCGGAACCAAGCCGCGGCTGGGGATCGAAGCCGGACTGCAGATGGGTTGGGGCGAACTCCTCGGCCTTGGCGGCGTCCGGTGGGATTTCCTCGGTATGGAGGGCTTCGGCGCCTCGGGGCCCTATCAGGACCTCTACGACCATTTCGGCATCACTGCCAAAAACGCGGCCGCGAAACTGCGCCGCCTGATCGAAGGGAACGCGTAACATGACGCTCAAAGTTGGTATCAACGGTTTTGGCCGCATCGGCCGTCTGACCATGCGCTCAATTCTCGAGCATGGCCGCGGCGACATCGAAGTCGTCGCGATCAATGACCTCGGGCCGGTCGACACCAACGCCCACCTTCTGAAATACGACACGCTGCACGGCCGCTTCCCGATGGATGTTCAGACCGGTGACGGTTCGATGACCGTCAACGGCAAGACCATCACCGTCTCCGCCGAGCGCGACCCTAGCCAGCTCGCCTGGGCCGAGAAGGGCGTCGACATCGTCTTCGAATGCACCGGCATCTTCACCTCGCCGGACAAGGCGAAGATGCACCTCGAAGCCGGCGCCAAGAAGGTTCTCGTCTCCGCTCCGCTGTCCCAGGCGGTGAACGAGAAGACCATCGTCTACGGCGTCAACCACGACACGCTTTCGGCCGAAGACGACATCGTCTCCAACGGCTCCTGCACCACGAACTGCCTCGCGCCGGTGGCCAAGGTCCTGATGGACACCTGCGGGATCGAGCGCGGCTACATGACCACGATCCACAGCTACACCGGCGACCAGCCGACCCTCGATACGATGCACAAGGATCTCTACCGTGCGCGTGCGGCTGCGCAGAACATGATCCCGACCTCCACCGGCGCGGCAAAGGCACTGGGTCTCGTCATCCCTGCCCTCAAGGGCAAGCTCGACGGTTCCTCCGTGCGCGTCCCGACGCCGAACGTCTCGGTCGTCGACCTGACCTTCGTGCCCTCGCGCGATACCTCGGTGGAAGAGATCAACAGCGCCATGAAGGAAGCCTCGAACGGCGTCCTCAAGGGCGTCCTCGGCTATACGGACGAACCGCTCGTCTCCGGCGACTTCATGCATGATCCGCACAGCTCCACCTTCGCGTCGGCCCAGACCCAGATCGTCGACGGCGGCCTCGTCCGTGTACTGAGCTGGTACGACAATGAGTGGGGCTTCTCCACCCGCATGGCCGACACCGCGCTCGTGATGGGCAAATTCCTCTAAACCCAAGTCTCGCGGCGGGGCGGCGGCTTCGCCGCACCTTCCGCGGGCCGACAGCCGCCAGGCGGCAAGGCAAGCGATGACGACTTACAACACAATTGACGACCTGGGCGATCTTCGCAGCAAGCGCGTTCTCGTCCGGGTCGATTTCAACGTCCCGATGCAGGACGGGCAGGTCAGCGACACCACCCGCCTGTCCCGGGCCGTCCCGACGATCGAGAAGCTGACCAGCGCGGGCGCAAAGGTGATCCTTCTCTCTCATTTCGGCCGTCCCAAGGGCAAGCCGAACCCGGAGATGAGCACCGAGCAAGTCGCCCAGGCGATCGCCAACGAGCTTCAGCTGCCGGTCGGCTTCGTCGATGCGACCATCGGGGAGAAAGCCGAGGCAGCCGTCGCCCAGATGGAAGACGGCGACGTCCTCCTGCTCGAGAACACCCGCTTCCATCCGGGGGAGGAAGAGAACGACGAAGGCTTCGCCAAGGATCTCGCGAAGCTCGGCGACGCTTACGTGAACGACGCGTTCTCCGCCGCGCACCGTGCGCATGCCTCGACCGAAGGCGTCGCCCATCACCTGCCTTCGGCCGCCGGCCTCGCGGTGGCGCGGGAGCTCGACTATCTCGCCGCGGCGCTCTCCAACCCCGACCGTCCGATGATGGCCGTGGTCGGCGGTGCCAAGGTCTCGACCAAGCTCGACGTCCTCAACAGCCTGATCGACAAGGCCGACAAGCTGGTCGTCGGCGGCGGCATGGCGAACACCTTCCTCCTCGCCATGGGCATGGAGATTGGCAAGTCCCTGGCCGAGCCGGACCTCGTGCCGACGGCCAAGCAGATCATGGCCAAGGCGGCGCAGGGCGGCTGCGATATCCTTCTGCCTAAGGACGTTGTCGTCGCCGAAGAGTTCAAGGCAGGCGCGAACACCCATGTGCGCGCAGCCGATGCGGTAGAGGCGAACGAGATGATCCTCGATCTCGGACCCGACAGCATCGACAGCTATGCCGAGGCCCTCGAAGGCTGCAAGACCCTGGTCTGGAACGGCCCCCTCGGCGCCTTCGAGACGAAGCCCTTCCATGTCGGCACCGTCGAACTCGCGAAATATGCGGCAAAGCTTTCCAGCAACGGAGAGCTCACCTCGGTGGCGGGGGGCGGCGACACGGTCGCAGCGCTCGCCGTGGCGGGGGTTGCCGATGACTTCACCTATGTATCCACTGCCGGCGGCGCGTTCCTTGAATGGATGGAAGGCAAAGAGCTGCCCGGCATCAAAGCGCTCGAAAAGAAGAACTAGGACAAGAATATGCTGACCGCTGAACGCCTCGACGAACTGAACGACATCGCCAACCGCATGGTGGCGCCCGGCAAGGGTATCCTCGCCGCTGACGAATCCACCGGCACCATCAAGAAACGCTTCGATTCCATCGGGCTCGAAAGCACCGAAGACGCCCGGCGCGACTACCGCGAGCTTCTTTTCCGCAGCGACGATGCGATGCGCGAGAACATCTCTGGCGTCATCCTCTATGATGAGACCATCCGCCAGAAAGCCGCGGACGGCACGCCGCTGGTCAGGCTGATCGAGGATGCGGGCTCGATCCCCGGCATCAAGGTGGACAAGGGCGCGAAGGATTTTGCCTTCCACCCCGGCGAGAAAGTCACCGAGGGCCTCGACGGCCTTCGTGAGCGTCTTGAGGAATATCACGGCCTCGGCGCGCGTTTCGCCAAATGGCGGGCCGTCATCGATATCAACAAGGACGGCTCCATGCCTTCCTATGACTGCATCCTCGCCAACATGCACGCGCTCGCCCGCTATGCCGCGCTCTGCCAGGAACAGCGCATCGTGCCGATCGTCGAGCCGGAAGTCCTGATGGACGGCGACCACGATATCGACACCTGCTACCGGGTCACGGAATGGGGCCTGAAAGAGCTCTACCAGCAGCTCTACTATGCCGGCGTCGCCCTCGAAGGGACGATCCTCAAGCCGAACATGGTCATCGCGGGCAAGAAATGCGGCAACCAGGCCTCTACCGAGGAGATTGCCGAGAAGACCGTGCGTTGCTTCCGCCGCGCGGTGCCCGCCGCGGTTCCCGGCATCGTCTTCCTCTCCGGCGGCCAATCCGAGGAGCAGGCGACCGAGAACCTTTCGGCCATGAACAAGCACTATGCCGATGTCATGCCCTGGCAGCTCAGCTTCTCCTACGGCCGGGCCCTGCAGGCGTCGGCGCTTGAGACCTGGGGCGGGAAGAAGGACAATGTCGCTTCGGCGCAGAAAGCCTTCGCGCACCGCGCCAAGATGAACGGGCTGGCCCAGCAGGGCGCCTGGACCAAGGAAATGGAGCGCGCCGCCTGAGGCCCTACGTCGTCAAAAGCCTTCCCGACCACGAGAACTTCATCGCCCTCGCGAGTTGGCCGTGGATCATGCGCGGCGCCGCCTGGCTCGCGCTTCTCGTGATCGGGGCGGGCCCGAGCCTCTTCTTCCTGTGGCTCCTGACAACCGGGCAGGGGAGCGTGATCTTCGGCTCCGTTCTCCTGGGCCTGTCGCTGATCGGGGTGGTGATCTTCCTCGCGGTCGAGATCTACATGCAGACCACGGAATTCGGGCTGACCGATCAGCGGATCATTCTGAAGCGCGGCATCATCAGCCGCTGGACCAACGAGATTCCGCTACAGTCCCTCGAGAACGTCAATCTCGAGCAGACGATCTTCTCCCGCATCTTCGGTTTCGGAAGGCTGGAGATCAACGGTTCGGGCGGGTCGGGCATCATAACCCCGCCTCTTCAGGATCCTGTGAGTTTCCGGGCCGTTATTGCCGAGGCGCGGACGGCGACCTCCACAATGCCTTCCTTCCGGGCCCGGGCGCGAACCATCGACCAAGCGCATAACAATCTTCGGCGGTTATAGTCTGGACCGAAGGGCGTCTGCTGCGCATCTTCCTCTTCAGGAGGCCCGCCATGCAAGTTCGTCCCGAGATGCTGCCGCCCGCGCCGCCGGTCCGGCCGGACAAGTCCCTGCGCGCCTTCTTCGGCCTGATGCGGGACAAGGAAGACACGAGCCAGGTCTTTCATTTCACCTACAACATCAATGGCAACAGGTTGCACAAGACCTTCGCGGAGTTCTGCCGCGGCCCGAACGCCAAGCTGTTGATCAAGGACGACCCGCTGGCGATCCTGAGGGCTCTCGATGACCGCGACCGCCTTCGCGCCCTGCCGGTCGGCACGGTGGGCCGGACCTATGCCGAGTTCATGGACCGCGAGAAGCTCGACACCGACGGCGTGGCCCAGTCCTACCGTGACAAGGGTCTTGTGACCGAGGAATTCCGCAAGGCCTATCCCGAATACGCGGCCTTCACCTGGTTCCTGAACCTCACCCATGACATGTACCACATCCTGACCGGCTACAACCGGGACAGTCTGGGCGAGGCGGCGCTTCTCAACTACACCTGCCGGATCACCAAGAACCGCGGCGTGAAGTATCTCTCCTATCTCGCGGCCCTGCGCATCAAGTCCGAGGCTCCGGACGTTCCGGTGTTCAGGATCATGCGCAACGCCAAGCTGATGGGCGAGCGCTCCGCCAACCTGATGCATGTCGACTTCATCGGCATTCTCGACAGGCCCCTGCGCGAAGTGCGTGAGGAATTGAACATCGTCCCCGATCCGGTCTATGCGGCGCAGCCTCAGGAGCGACTTCTCGCCCTGGTGCAGCCGCAGACCGCATGAACGAACCCAGCCTCTACCTCATCACGCCGCCGCAGATCGACGACCTCCCTGCCTTTGCGGACGAGGTCGCGCGCGTTCTGGAAGCTGGCGCCGGCACACCGGCCGAGGTCGCTTGCCTGCAGCTCCGGCTGAAAGGCGTGGATGATCGCGCCATCCTCACAGCCGCCGAAGCGATCGCGCCTCTCTGCCGGAACATGGGGGTGGGCTTTCTCATCAATGACCGGGCCGATCTTGCGAAGAAGGCGGGGGCGGACGGGGTCCATCTCGGCCAGTCCGATGGAGATGTGAAACAAGCGCGGAAGCTGCTCGGCGAGGGGGTCGATATCGGCGTGACCTGTCACGCATCCATCCATCTGGCGATGGAGGCAGGTGAGGCCGGTGCGGACTATGTCGCCTTCGGCGCCTTCTTTCCCACGGCCACCAAGGACGTCATCCACCACGCAGAGCCCGAGATCCTGAGCCGCTGGACGGCCATGGCCACCGTGCCCTGCGTTGCTATCGGCGGTATCACGGCCGAGAATGCGCCTTCGCTCCTCGCTGCGGGGGCGGACTATCTCGCGGTCTCGGGCGCCATCTGGAACCACCCAGATGGCCCGGCCGCGGGGATCGACAGTTTCGCCGACGCCCTCCAGGTCTGAGGCCGCTACTTCTTCTTGTTCGCATCCTTTTCGGCCGGATCCTTGTCGCCCGGCTGGGGTTCCCGGGTCTGGGCCGGCGGATCGCTGGCGGGGAAAGTTTCCTCGATACCTTCGTCGAGCCGTTCTTCCTTGGTTTCAGGACGCTGGTCCTTGGTCTTGTCGATGCTCATGGGGTGGTTTCCGCTTTCGAGACGTCTCCCGAACCAACCCTTGCGGGGACAAGACGGTTCGTCTTCGGGCTTGAACCGGACGACGGACTATAGAATGACGGACAGGAACAAAGGTGGTCCCCTTGGCGCAAGCTGTCCGCATTCTCGGTATTGATCCAGGCCTTCGCGCCACCGGCTGGGGGCTGGTCGCCTGCGAGGGGCTGCGCCTGCGCTACCTCGCTTCGGGAACCTTCAGGACGGCCGCGACCGGCAGCATGGCGGACCGGCTCTGCCGCCTTGCCGATGCCCTCGATGCCCTGATGGCGGAGCAGCGCCCCGACGAAGCGGCGGTGGAGGAAACCTTCGTCAACACCAATCCGCGCTCCGCGCTGAGGCTGGGCCAGGCGAGGGGGATCTGCCTTCTCGCGCCCGCGCGCCATGGTGTTCCGGTGGCGGAATATGCCGCGAACAAGATCAAGAAGTCCGTGGTCGGTGCGGGTCATGCGGACAAAAGCCAGGTTGCGGCCATGGTCGCGCGCCTCCTGCCCGGAAGCCAGGCGGACAGCGCGGATGCCGCCGACGCCCTCGCGATCGCGATCTGCCATGCCGCCCACCGCCGCGCGGCCGGTCTGGCGGCCGCCTCATGATCGGCGCCCTTTCAGGACGGGTACTGAGCGTCGGCGCTGACACGGCCATCATCGACGCGTCCGGCGTCGGCTATGAAGTCAGCGCCGCGCCGCGCCTCCTCCAGAAGCTCGAGCCCGGCAAGGAGGTCAGCCTCGCCATCGAGACGCTGGTCGCGGAAACCTATATCCGGCTCATCGCCTTCGAGACCGAGGACGAGCGCCGCTGCTTCAGGCTCCTCGGCACGGTGCAGGGGGTCGGCGCGAAGGCTGCGCTGGCGATCCTGCAGGTCCTGACACCCGGCGCGCTTCTCGATGCGATCTCGATCGGAGACAAGGCCGCCGTCGCACGTGCCCAGGGGGTGGGCCCGAAACTTGCCACACGGATCGTCACGGAACTGAAGGACAAGACGGCGGGCATCTTTGCGGGCCGCGCTCCCCTGACCCTCCCAGCGAGCGACCAGACTGCGCCCGAACCCAGTGGCGGAGCCAGCTACGAGGCGGTCTCGGCGCTCGTCAATCTCGGCTATGATGAAATGGCCGCCCGGGGCGCAGTCGCGCAGGCCCGCACCGATGACGCGATGCCGGTCGAAGCCCTGATACCTGCGGCCCTGAAACTTCTGGCGCCGCGATGAGCGAGGAACGGATCACCGAACCCGAACGTCAGTTCACCGATGACGATGTGGCGCTGCGTCCGAAAAGGCTGGGAGACTTCGTTGGCCAACCGGCCGTCAAGGACAACCTCCGCGTCTTTATTGAAGCGGCCAGCAAGCGCGGCGAGGCGATCGACCACACATTGTTCTTCGGACCGCCCGGCCTTGGCAAGACCACCCTCGCGCAGATCGTCGCGAATGAGCTCGATGTCGGGTTCAGGGCAACCTCCGGACCCGTCATATCCAAGGCGGGCGATCTCGCCGCACTTCTCACCGGCCTCGAGCCGCGGGATGTTCTCTTCATCGACGAGATCCACCGTCTGACCCCTGCGGTCGAGGAAATTCTCTACCCGGCGATGGAGGACTTCCACCTCGACCTCATCATCGGCGAGGGGCCGTCGGCCCGGTCGGTGAAAATCGATCTTCCCCGCTTCACCCTGGTAGGGGCGACCACCCGTTCGGGCCTTCTGACCAAGCCTCTCCTCGACCGCTTCGGCATTCCGCTGCGGCTCGACTTCTACGATCCCGAAGACCTGGCCCGCATCGTCCGCCGCGGCGCGGCGAAGCTCGGTACACCGATTGACGAGGAGGGCGCTCTCGAGATCGCAAGGCGCAGTCGCGGAACGCCGCGTGTCACCGGCAGGCTCTTAAGGCGGGTGCGGGACGTGGCCTCGGTCGAAGGCGACGGCAGCATCGACCGGCAGGTGGCGCAGCGTGCGCTGGAGCGCCTCGACGTCGATGCCCTTGGCCTGGACGCGCTCGACCGACGCTACCTGCGGGTGATCGCGGAGCATTTCGGCGGTGGCCCGGTGGGCGTCGAAACCCTCGCGGCATCCCTTTCCGAAGGGCGCGACGCGATCGAAGACGTCATCGAGCCTTATCTCCTGCGCGAGGGTTTCCTGCAACGGACGCCGCGCGGCCGGGTGCTGACCGACAAGGCGTTCCGCCATCTGGGTCTCGCCGCGCCCCGTCGTGACCCGGAGCTTTTCTGATGCATCCCCACCGCACGACCCGATGCGACTTCCGTATCTATTTCGAGGACACGGATGTGACAGGCATCGTCTATCACGCTAACTACATCAAGTATTTCGAACGCGGACGGACCGAAGCTTTGCGGAGAAGTTTCGGCGACCTCTCGGCACTTATGGAGCAGGACGATCCGTGCACCTTTGCGGTGGCGGATCTGTCAATCCGCTACAAGCGTCCGGCGCGTCTTGACGATGTCATCACCGTCGAGACCACTCTCGATGCGGCGAAGGGCGCGAAGATGGTCTTCATCCAGAAGATCTATCGCGGCGATCTTCTGTTGGCCGAAGGTGAGGTCGTCGTTGCCGTCATCACCCTGGACGGCCGCCCCCGGCGGATGCCGCAGGGGCTGAAGGCGAAGATGGAAGCGCTGACCGCCTAGAACACCGGACTGCTTCATGGAATCAGTCCGCGGCTCTTGGTTTCTGTTCTGGAGCAACTTTTCACCGCGAACCGGTCCCCACTTCGCGGTCTGTTGCTTTAGCGCAGAAGCGCCATCAGGCGGCTTTCGAGGCGGGCATCCTCCTTGAACGCGCCGAGGAAGGTGCGCGTGACGCAGGACACTTCATCCTTATGCGTCCCGCGGGTCGAGATGCACTGGTGGGTCGCATCGATGATGACCGCCACGCCGCGGGGTTTCAGGACCTTTTCCATTGTCCTGGCGATCTGCTCGTTGAGGATCTCCTGGCTCTGAAGGCGCTTGCCGTAAGCGTCGACCAGCCGCGCGATCTTCGAAAGGCCGACGACCCGCCCCTCGGGCAGATAGGCAACATGCGCCTTGCCGATGATCGGCGCCACATGGTGTTCGCAATGGCTTTCGACCTTGATGTCCTTGAGAAGAACGAGGTCGTCATAGCCCTCGACCTCTTCAAAGGTCCGGGCAAGGATCGCTTCGGGATCCTCCCTGTAGCCTGCGAACCAGTCGTCATAGGCCTTGACGAAGCGCTTGGGCGTATCGATCAGCCCTTCGCGGTCTGGGTCGTCGCCGATGTAAGCGAGAAGCGTGCGGACGGCTGCTTCGGCGTCTTCGCGTGTGGGACGGTGGGTCATGCCTTGTCTTCCTTGATCGCCGCGATGGTGCGGGCCATCTCGACCGCAACACCAGCCGCCTCAGCGCCTTTGTTGCCCAGCTTCGTCCCCGCCCGCTCGATCGCCTGCTCGATGGTCTCCGTGGTCAGTATGCCGAAGACAACCGGGATGCCCGTGTCGAGAGCAACTTTCGAGATGCCTTTGACGGCCTCGCCTGCCACAAAATCGAAATGCGCCGTAGCGCCGCGGATGACGCAGCCGAGTGCGATGATGGCATCGTAGCGCCCGGTCTCCGCCGCGGTCTTTGCGGCGAGGGGGACTTCAAAAGCGCCTGGCACGGTCAGGTGAGTGATGCCGTCCCCATCGACGCCGTGACGCCGCAAGCTGGCTATCGCTCCTTCGGTCATTCGGCTGACGATGAAGTCGTTCCAGCTTGTGTCGATGACGAGGACCCTAAGGCCTCGGCCGTCTGATGATGGTTCAATTCGTTTCATGGACGCGATGCTCCAATGGATCGGGACGTGGCCGGAAGATCACTCGGCCGCCATCGAGCCGCGGCTTTCGAGATAGGCGCGCAGGGCTTCGGTGGTGGTGATGGGAATGTCGTGGCGGGCCGAAAACGCTTCGAGTTCGGGACGCCTGGCCATGGTACCGTCATCGTTCATGATTTCGCAGATGACAGCGCCGGGCCGCAGGCCTGCGATCTTCGCAAGGTCGACGGAAGCTTCGGTCTGTCCGCCCCGGGACAGGACGCCCCCCGGCTGCGCGCGAAGCGGGAACATGTGCCCAGGCGCGACGAGATCGGAAGGGGCCGCGTCCGGATCGATCAGGACCGCGACGGTCCGGGCACGGTCGGCCGCCGAGATGCCGGTCGAGACGCCTTCGCGCGCTTCGACCGAAACAGTGAAGGCGGTGCCGAAACCGGACTTGTTATCTTCCTGGGGCACCATCGGCCTGAGGCCCAGCCGCTCGATGATGTCCGCGTCGAGAGCGCAGCAGATCAGGCCGCGGCCATGCATGGCGCAGAAATTGATCGCCCTCGCATCGGCGTATTGTGCCCCGATCACAAGATCGCCTTCATTCTCGCGCCCCTCATCATCCGCGATGATGACGAAACCGCCGCGGGCCAGTTCTTCGGCGGCCTTCTCGACACTGACGAAACCCCTCATGACGAGCGCTCCATCAGGATCTTTTCGGCGAACTTAGCCATGATATCGACCTCCAAATTGACTGCGTCTCCCGGCTTCTTGTGCGGAAGAGTGATATGTTGCTGGGTATGCGGAATAAGCATGATGCTGAAGTGGTCCGGGCCCACCTCAGTCACGGTCAGGCTGGCGCCGTCGATCGCCACATAGGCTTTCTCGACGATGTAGCGGAGAAGGGCTCGCGGCGCTTTGATCGTCAGCCAGAGAGCTTCGCCGTCGGGGCGCATCTCCTTCAGCGTGCCGATATCATCGACATGGCCTTGGACGTAATGCCCGCCGAGCCTCGTTGTGGGCAGGACAGCTCTTTCAAGGTTGACCTTCGCGCCTTCAGTCAGAGAGCCGAGGGATGTGCGGCGCAAGGTTTCCGGGGCAACACCGAAACTGCCAACACCGTTCTCAAGGGAGGTCAGGGTCAGGCAGACGCCCTCGACAGCGATCGAGTCGCCAATGGAGACGTCGGAGAAGACCTTCTCGGCACGGACGTAAAGATCAGTGCCCTCCCTGCCGCCTTCAAGGCGGCTGACCGTACCCAGCTCTTCGACCAGTCCTGTGAACATCAGCTCACACTCCTTTCGGCAAGACCGCGCAAGAGCTGGTCCTTACCCAGATATTCGGTTTCAAGTTTTTCCAGCCTCAGGGCTTGCGAAAGGGCTTCGGGACCGGGGGCTGCGATCGCCGGACGGCCGCCGCCAAGAAGAAGCGGTGCCTGGAAGGCCCAGACCTCGTCGATGACCTTCGCTTCGAAAGCGGAGCCGATGACGGTGCCGCCGCCTTCGATCATGACGTCGACCTGACCTTTGGCCTTCAGGGTTTCGAGGATCCCCCTCCACGGCAGGCGCTGGTTGTGGTCCGTATCGAGAAGAACGACCTCGGCGCCTTCCTGCTCCAGCGCCTCGCGCCGCTGCGCGGGGGCGTTTCCTGCACCGAACACGGCGACGGGTCCCGGTGTGCGGAGGAGCTTCGCCTGCGTTGGCAGGCGCAGTTGCCGGTCGAGAACGACCTTCAGCGACGGTGCGGCACCGCGTCCCGTCGGGCGGGGGTCGAGGCCGGGGTCATCGGCCAGCACGGTCTCGATACCGACGATGATCGCGCCGGAGCGCTGGCGCAGGTCGTGCCCGCGGGCCCGGGCCTCCTCGCCGGTGATCCATTTCGATTCGCCGGTGCGGGTCGCCGTGTAGCCGTCGAGGGTCATCGCCAGCTTGGCCGTGACCCAAGGCCGCCAGCAACGAAGGCTGTGGACCCAGGGCCTGATGAGTTCGGCGCAGGCGAGGCGGGCATCGCGGTCCGGCACCAGTGCCGCTTCGATCCCCGCCGCACGGATGGTGTCGGCGCCGCCTTCCGCAAGAGCGTTCGGGTCACGCATCCCGTAGACGACCCGCGCCACCCCGGCGCCGATCAGACCCTTCGCGCAGGGAGGGGTGCGGCCATAATGGTTGCAAGGCTCGAGCGTGACATAGGCCGTCGCCCCGCGGGCATCCTTGCCCGCCAGGCGCAGCGCCATGGCCTCGGCATGCTCCTCGCCCGGGGCCTTGTGCCATCCGTCGGCGATCGTCCCGCCATCCTTGACGAGGACACAGCCGACCATAGGGTTGGGGTGCGTATGCCCCTCAGCCCGCTTGGCCAGCTCGACCGCCCGCAGAATATATGAAGCTTCGCCTTGCAGCGTGCGCCTCCCGTCATCCGTTCGAGCGAGAGGGCGCCTGAAGGCACGGCGATGCAGCCTGTAGCCGTCCGCACCAATGGCGCGCACGGGCGGTACATCGAGGCGTTGCCCGTCCCGGCAAAGGGAAGGCAAAGCCTGGCCATCAGCTTTCTACCATCCGGACTATGACCGTCGGCACCGGAATTTCGCCGGTTCCTGCATTGGCAGCCAAGGCTGCCGCCGCTCGCGGGCTGACGACGAAGACGCCGGAACGCCTTGCCGATCACCGCCGGTGGGGACTTTCACCCCGCCCCGAAAGCTCAATTTGAAGGGTCGATCTAATGGCGAAGCTGCCATTCTGCAAGCGACGCATCCGCACGCGCTTGTTTTCGGGTCATTATGGGATAACCATGAGGACATAAAAGGGGACGGCTATGACCAAGGCAGTGGCATTCATCCTGACATGCGCGGCGGCGTTGAGCCTGAGCTTCGCGACCCCTTCCGAAGCCCATGACGGCTTTGCCGACCTTGCCGAGCGCGTGCTGCCTTCGGTGGTCAATGTCTCGGCCCTGCCGCCGGGCGGCCTGCGCGGCGCTGAGCCGCGAGCCCTCGGTTCCGGCTTCGTGATCGACCGCGACGGGCTGATCGTCACCAACAACCATGTCATTGACGATGCGAGCAATCTCGTCGTCATCTTCGGCGATGACCGGCAATATCCCGTCCGGGTCAAGGGCCGGGACGTGGAAACGGATCTTGCCGTTCTGGAAATCTTAGAGCCGGACCGCCGCTTTCCTTCCCTGTCCTTCGGCAACAGCAACTCGGCGCGGGTCGGCGACTGGGTTCTCGCCATCGGCAACCCCTTCGGCCTTGGAAGTTCGGTTTCGGCAGGCATCATTTCGGGCCAGAGCCGGGATATCGGCGCCGGGCTCTATGACAAGTTCATCCAGACCGACGCGGCCATCAACCGTGGCAATTCGGGCGGCCCGCTCTTTGACAAGCGAGGCAGGGTGATCGGTGTGAACACCGTCATCTTCACCCAGACCGGGGGAAGCGTCGGTGTCGGTTTCGCCATCCCTTCCGAGATCGCCGAGCCGGTGGTCGAGCAGCTGGTCGAAGAGGGCCGGACCACCCGGGGCTATCTTGGCGCGTTTCTCGATGACGTTGATCCTGCGACCCGGGTGAAGCTCGGCCTTGGCATGCGAGAAGGGGCGCTGGTCACCGGGATCGCCGTTGCCGACGGTCCCGCGGCCCTCGCCGGTCTTCGCACGGGTGATATCATCCTGGCCTTCGGCGGCATGGACGTCGCCGGGCGCCGGGAGCTGACCCAGCTCATCGCCGATGCGCCGATCGGTCGCCCGATCCCCATGGTGGTGCTTCGCCAGGGTGAGCGTGAGCGGCTGAACGTCACTCTCGTCACCCGCCAACAGCGCATCGCGATGGTCGAGGACGAGCCGGCAGGCGACGTCGAAATGGCTGGCCTGCGCCTTCGCACGGTCTCGAACGACCTGGCCCAGCGCTATGACCTTCCTTCGAACCTGCGGGGCGTGGTGGTCACGGGGGTCTCGAACCACCTGACCGGCAGCTCCCTTCAGCCAGGGGACGTCATCCTCGAGATCGGTTGGGACACCGCCGAAACCGTCGAGGCCATGGGCAGCAAGCTCGATCAGCTTCGCAAGGCGCGTTCGGGGCCGGTGAAGATCCTCGTGCGGCGCGGCGACCGCCTCTTCTATGAAACGCTGAAGCCCTGAGGGATCAGCGCTCCGTCAGCTTGAACTCGATGCGGCGGTTCTGGGCGAGGCTCGCCTGGTCCCGTCCGCTGACCAGCGGTTGGAACTCGCCGAAGCCCGCAGCGACCAGCCGACGTTCCGGCACGCCCTGGCTTGCGAGATACTGGACCACCGAAATCGCCCGCTCGGCGGAAAGATGCCAGTTGCTGTGGTAGAGAAGCCGGCAGCTTGGCCCAAGGCGTTCCTGGTCGGCATGCCCGTCGACCCGCAGGACCCAAGCGACCTCGGACGGAATGTCGTCCTGGATGTCGAGGAGGACCTGGGCCAGCTTGTTCAGTTCGATCCGGCCCTGGGTGCTGATCGTGGCGGAGCAGCTTCCGAACAGAACGTCGCTTTCGAAAACGAAGCGGTCGCCCACCACGCGAATGTCGTCCCTGTTGCCGAGCGCCTCCCGCAGCTGCTCGAAGAAGCGCGAGCGCACTTCGGCGAGTTCCTGCACCTTGCGGGCAAGGGCGGCGTTGAGGCGCTGGGACAGGTTTTCGATCTGCGCCTGCTGTTCACGGTCCTTGGCCTCGGCGGCTTCGAGCGCCTCCTGAAGGCTCGCAAGCTGGCGGCGGAGGGCGGCGAGTTGCGCGTTGAGGGTCGCGATTTCCGACTTCTGCTCGTCGCTGAGCGCCTTTTCGGCCTCGAGCTCTTCCGCGGAGGCAGCGACGGCGCTCTGGCTTTCCGCAAGTGCCGCCGTCAGCTCGGCAAGCTCGGCTTCTCTGGTTTCGAGGAGGCCCTGAAGGCTCGTGACCTGGCCGCGCAGGGTCGCGTTTTCCGATTCGAGCAGCCCGAGCTGGTCGGCGAGACTGGCAATGCGGGCCTGAAGCCGCGCCAGCTCGCTGTCCTTCTGGGTCAGCTCTTCGCCAAGGTAGAACTGCGCCACCACGAAGAGGGACAGCACGACCATGAGAACGAGGATGAGGCTGGACAGGCCATCGACAAAACCAGGCCAGATGGCGGCGTCACCGCCTCGCGAACGGCGGCGGGGCATGGCTTAGCGGCCCCCGCCGTTGCTCTTGCCCTGCAGCAGCCGACCGAGCTGGCGGATTTCCTGCTGCACGGCGGCGGAGCCTTCGGTCTGGTTCTGGGCGAGGCGCGACAGGGTTTCCTCGAGACGGACGAGAACATGCTCGAACTCCGCGCTGCCGGCATAGTCGGCCTTCGGACCCTGCGCCCCTGCGGTGGTCACGTCGGTGATGCCGGAAAGCCAGTCCTCGAGGTCCGAATAGAAGCGGTTCTGAGCCTGGCCTGCCTGAATATCGAGGAGCCCCAGGACCAGCGATCCGCCAAGACCGAAAAGCGAGGAGCTGAAGGCCGTCGACATGCCATCGAGCGGCCCGCGCAGGTTCTGGAACAGGCTACCCACCGCATCGGCGTTGGACCCGCCATCGGTTGGCCCGGAGAGGCTGACGATGACATCGGCGACCCCGCCCACGGTCTGAAGGAGACCCCAGAAGGTGCCCAGAAGGCCGAGAAAGACGAGCAGATTCGTTGCGTAGCGGCCGATCTCGCGGCCCTCGTCGATCCTGAGGCCCACCGAATCGAGGATAGCCCGGGTGGATGCCTGGGACAACAGTAGCCTGCCGTTCTTATCAGACTGGAGCAGCATGCGGCTGACCGCCGTGATCAGCATCGGCGCCTTGGGCAGCCGCGTGCGCGAGGGGTCGACGGAATTGCGGAAGGCATTGACCCACTGCACCGCCGGGCTGACCAACATTGCCTGGCGCAGGTTGTACATGATCCCGAGAATGAGGACGAGCAGGATCAGGCCGTTCAGGAACGGGTTCGCCATAAAGGCGGTGACCAGAAGGTCGTTCGGCTGCGGGCTGAGCGGCGAGAGGTACCAGACGATGAGGCCGACCGCGCCGAGGACGATCAGCATATTCACAACGGCACCACCGGCGCCGGTGAACCGGACGGACCGGTCAAGCGAACGTGACATCAGAAGATCCCCAAACCTGCGCTTCATCATGAAGCAGACCGGTGAACTTGTGAAGACCGCTAGGCCGGGCGTCCTTTGAAGTCGCGAAGCCGCACCGCGCCAAGCAGGATACCGATGGCAAAATAGGCGACGGCGCCGACCGCCGCGACGGCAAAGAGGAGAAGGAAGCTCTGCCCCTGCAGATAGCCCTCCAGGAGGGGACGGTTGAGCAGCATGGCCTGAAGCGCGGCGGCGAGGGCCGCGGTGGCGAGCAGCATGGCCACGAGCCTGCGGAAGAGGTGACGCAGCTTCAGAATGCCCCGCCGGCGAAGCGTGGCGGCGAGAAGCGAGACCTCGGTCCAGCTTGCCGTGATGGTGCCGAGGGGAACGCTGAGAAAACCCAGGACGGGGAAGAGCCCGATCGAGAGCGCGGCGTTGATCGCGATCGCGGTCAGAGCGAAGCGCATCGGCGTCGCTGTGTCCTCACGCGCAAAGAACGTTGCGGCGAAGACTTTTTGAAGGACGAAGGCCGGCACGCCGAAGCCGAAGATGAAAAGCGCCTTGCCCACCATCGCGACATCGGTGTCGTTGAAGGCCGAGCGCCCGGCACCGATCGACCGCGTCGCCAGCCCGGCCAGGTCCTGGAACAGCGCCTCGGCGATGAAGGTACCGAGCATGACGAGACCGCAGGCGGCGGGCAGGGCGAAGAAAAGCGCGGTCAAGAAGCCCTGCTCGAGGGTCTGTTGCGCCTTGCGCTCGTCCCCCGATTTGAGGGCCCGCCCCATGGTCGGCATCAGCACGACACCAAGGGCGATGCCGATCATTCCGAGGGGGAGCTGGTAGAGCTGGTCGGCATAACCGAGCCACGCCACGGCGCCTTCCTGACGACTGGCGATGTTGGTGCCGATGATGCCGTTCACCTGTAGCGCGGAGGCTGCGATGAAGCCCGGCGTGCCAAGGATCACCATGCGCTTGGCCGCGCCGGTGAACCGCGGAAGGCGGAGCCTGAGAAGAAGCTTGGATCTCGCCCCGGCCCATACCAGCGCGCCGAGCTGGGCGAACCCGGCCAGCAGCGTGGCGACCGAAAGCGTGAGCCCCGTCACCTCGATATCCGCGCGGGCGGTCCCGAGAAGGGCGCCGATCATGAAGACGTTGAGCAGGAGAGGTGCGGCAGCGGCGGCAGCGAAGCGGCCGATGGCGTTCAGCATCCCGCCGTAAAGCCCTACCACCGACATGCAGGCCAGGTAGGGGAACATGATCCGGGCATAGAGAACAGCGAGGTTGAACCTCTCCGGGTCGTCCTTGAAGCCGTAGGCGAGAACGCTGATCGCCGCCGGGGTGAAGATCATCACGAGGGCCGAAAGGCTCGTGAGGATCACGACAAGCCAGGCCAGGATATCCTCGGCGAAGCGGCGCGCCTCCTCGATCCCGCCTTGCGCTTCCCGGCCCTGGAAAAGCGGGACGAAGGCCGCCTGGAACGCGCCTTCGGCGAGAAGCCGCCGGAACATGTTGGGAAGGCGGAAGGCGGCCATGAACGCATCAGCCACCGGCGTCCCGCTCGCCCCGATGATCCCGGCGAGCATCAGCTGCCGCACAAAGCCCAGGAGCCGCGACAGGAGTGTGAGACCGGAGACGGTCGCCAGCGATTTCAGTAATCCACGCATGCGCCGCCCGGTCCGCCAACCTTCGAAGGGGATTAGGGCAGCAGGGTTAACGGCTCAAGAAAAATGCCGCGCCCGGCGATATGCCTTACCTGCTTGCCTCAGCCTCGAGTGGACGCCTAGCGTCGGCGCTTCGAACCCGATGGGAGTGGATGGATGATCCTTCGCAGCACCTGCGCCGTTCTGGCCGGCCTCACCTTCGCCGCGACCGCGGCGGCCCAAGACGACCTTTCCAAGGCGGTTGATGCGCATTGGGATGCCGAGCTCTCCGAACTCTACCGCTGGTTCCATCAGAACCCCGAGCTTTCTTTTCGCGAGACCAGGTCCGCAAAGCGCCTGACGCGGGAGCTCAAGGATCTCGGCTACAAGGTGACCCAGAATGTTGGCGAGACGGGCATCGTCGCGGTGCTGGAAAACGGCGAGGGGCCGACCGTCATGGTCCGCGCCGACATGGACGGTCTTCCGGTCAAGGAAGATAACGGCCTGTCCTATATGTCGACGGCAACCCAGGAAGACATCGACGGAATCGTCAAACCGGTGATGCATGCCTGCGGGCATGATGTTCACATGACCTCTCTCGTCGGCACGGCCAAGCAGATGATGGACCGCAAGGACGACTGGTCCGGCACCCTCGTGCTGATCGGTCAGCCTGCGGAGGAGCGGATCTCCGGCGCGCGGGCGATGATGCAGGATGGGCTCTATGAGCGCTTTCCCAAGCCCGACTATGCGCTGGCTCTGCATGTGTCTTCCGATATTCCCAGCGGACGCATCGTGGTTCCCGAAGAGAACGCCTATGCCAGCTCGGACAGCGTCGACATCAAGGTCTACGGCGTGGGCGGGCACGGCGCATCGCCCCACGAGACGATCGACCCGGTCCTGATCGCTTCGCAGATCGTCGTTTCACTGCAATCTGTGGTCAGCCGCTCGATCGCGCCCAAGCAGGCGGGGGTCATCACCGTCGGGTCGATCCATGGCGGGACCAAGCACAACATCATCGGCGAAGAGGTCGATCTTCAGCTCACTGTCAGGTCCCTGACGCCGGAAACCCGTGAGGAGCTTCTGGGCGGCATCGACCGTGTGGCGCGGGGCACCGCGCTGGCGCTCGGCGTTCCCGAAGACAAGCTTCCCAAGGTGACGCGCTCCTCCACCGAGACGACGCCGCCGACCAACAACGATCCCGATACGGCAAAAATCGTCGAAAGCGCCATTCGGGACCAGCTGGGCGGCGAGGTTCTCTTCACCGCTTCGGACGAAGGAATGGGCGCGGAAGACTTCGCCTATTTCGTCGCCCCGGACACGGGGGTAAAGGGCGTCTATTTCGCCGTGGGCGGCGGCTTCGAGGAGGATATGGACAAGCCGCGTCCGCACCACTCGCCGGTCTTCCGCGTCGAACCGGAGCCTGCCGTGACCCACGGCACCGAAGCGATGGTGGCGGCTGCGATGAAGCTTTTCGCGGACGGCTAGACGCCGTTCGCAGTTCCATTACCTTGAAAGGGCCGTTTGTCCTTTACCAGGTCTGAACGGCTTTGTGATCTGATGGTCCGGTTCATTCGTCAGACCGAGACCGATCCAATGGCCATTTCGAGGCTTCTCACGCACCTTCTCATCGCCGCCACCTGCCTGGCGGCGGCGGGCTGTGCGACCAAGCCTTCGGGCGGCTACGTCGCGCCTGCAAGGGGCGAGGTCATTGCCGGTTATGGCGAAGGGAAGAACGGCTTTCACCACGGCATCGACATCGCCTCGGCGCCCAAAGCGCCGGTCAAGGCGGTGATGGACGGCACCGTCATCTTCCGTGGGCGCACCAAGAGTTTCGGCCGGATGGTCGTCGTCGACCATGGCGCCGGGCTTCGTTCCTATTACGGAAATCTCGGCGCCTTCGCTGCCCGCAAGGGCGAGGTGGTCCGCCGAGGGGAGAAGATCGGCCGCGTGGGCCGCACCCGCGCCGGCGGCGGGCAGATGCATTTCGAGCTGCGCCTCAAGAAGGTCAGTGTGGACCCCGCCGACATCCTGCCGCTTGATAACGCGGCGCCCGTTCAGAAGGTCCCGGCCAGGAGCTGACGCTCAAAGAACGCCCCAGAGGGCATTTCTCGGCGCCCAACCGCGATAACCGTCCGTACGGACCCGGCACCAATCGTC
Organism: uncultured Caulobacterales bacterium; assembly: GCA_964556115.1. Classification (GTDB taxonomy): domain Bacteria; phylum Pseudomonadota; class Alphaproteobacteria; order Caulobacterales; family Parvularculaceae; genus Parvularcula. The sequence goes on along the minus strand of CAZKVC010000001.1, from coordinate 322,022 downwards.
CCCGCAGGTTTCGATCCGGGCAAGGACCCCGGGCTCAAGCCTTGCACGGGGAAGCGCTTCCTCGCTTGGCTCTGCGAAGAGGACCACGGGGCTTCCGATGACAGCATGGCGGCTCTCCACCAGCATCACCCGGTTGATCCAGACACGGCGACCCTCATGGTCCTCGACCCGCCGCCAGATATTATCGGAAGTCTCGGCGATGACCTTAACCGGCAGGCCCCTGCGGCGGTAGATGGTGACGACATCATGGTCCGCACTCGGACCTTCGCGACCGTAGACTTCGTTCTTCTTCATGGCGACGAAGCGCGGGACGGGCAGGCCAGAAAAGCCGATGCGGCTGTCCGGCGCAGCGGCTTCGTCCTCGGCGGCGGCGGGCAGACTTGCGCTCAGAGCACTGACAATCGTGAGAATCACGAGCGATATCGCAAGACGCTGCGGAACCTTGTGCACGGTGAGCCCTCCCGAATCTGATGATTCGGTTAGAGTTGTGCTCACTATGGTAAAGGCTTCTTTAAATGGGCGGGGTCCGGGACCGGCAAGTTATCAAGCGTCGGGCAGACGTCGCGCCTCGTTCTCCAGCATGATCGGTATGCCGTCGCGGATCGGGTAGGCCAGCCCAGCGGCCTCTGAGATCAGCTCGCCCGCCTCCTGGTCGTAGCGCAGGGGCGCCCGGGTCACAGGGCAGACGAGAAGGTCGAGGAGCTTTGGGTCGAGGGCACGCTGATCGGTCATGACGTCCTATTGAATGATGTCGCTGCTTTCGTCATCGAGGTCCTGCGCCTTTTGCGCGATCGCCATTTCCATCAGCGCGATCAGCGTCTCGCCCCGGGTCTCGATGGTCCGGGCTTCCAGAATAGCCTGCTGTTCGTCGGGCTCGAAAGGGCACGACATGGCGACGGAGTTGATGATGGTCTCCGCGCTCGCCCCTTCGATCGAATCCCAGTCCGCACGCAGGCCGACCTCTTCGAGGTAGCGCATCAGAAGCTCGATCACCCGCTCGCGCAGATAGGGGTTTTCCTCGCCGTCCTGATGCAGGTCCGCAGCATAGGCGGACCAATCGACATCCGCGATGCGGAAGCCGCCATCCGACAGGCTGTCACGGTGCACGCAGAAGCGTGAGAGGCCGGTGAGGGTGATCAAAAATCGTCCGTCACCCGTCTCGGTGAAGGAAGTGATGCGGCCGGCGCAGCCCACATCGTAGAGGACGGGATTCACGTCGTCCTCGAAGCGGGGCCGCACCATGCCGAGGAGCCGGCCATGACCAAGGGCGTTCTCGATCATGGCGAGGTAACGCGGCTCGAAGATATTGAGCGGCAAGTGAGCCCTCGGCAGCAGCATGGCGCTGCGCAGGGGGAAGACCGGAATGGTGTCGGGCAGGGGCCCTTTGTGTTCCAGATGCCGCATGATCGCTGTTTCCGTTCAGCTGGCGGGCCCTGACCCGCTCTCATTCTCCAACTTAGCTGAACAAAAGAGAAGACAAGCGCCGACGGCCTTTCTTCACCTCAGGGTGAGCGCCGCCGAGGGCGTCGAAGACGGTCAGAAGCTTGGCCCTGGCGGCGCCTTCGTTCCATTCGCGGTCGCGCTCGATCATCCCGAGAAGGGTGTCCATCGCAGCTTCCATGCGGCCCGCGCCGATCTGGCCCTCGGCCAGCGCCATCGCCGCTTCCTGGCTCGCGGGGTCCTGGCGATGGGCTTCTTCGAGCTGCGCGAGCTCGCCGCTATCGCCGCTCTCGTCCTGGCCGACCAGTTCGAGCTGTGCCTTCACCTGGGCCAGTGCGCCATGGTTCTCCTTCCCGGCCGGCACCTGCGACAGCGTGGCGCGTGCTGCATCGAGATCGCCGCCCACCATCTGGGTGCGGGCAATGCCTGCGATCGCCTCGATCTGCTCGTCGCTGCCGTCCTCGGCCTCGTTTGCGATCTGCGCGAAGATCTGGATCGCTTCGGTCAGGGCGCCCGAAGCGAGCCGGTCATCGGCGGCCGCCAGCAATTCCTTGAGATCGAGACCCTGCTGGCCGCTGCCAGCGAGGCCCATCTGCGATGCAGCGGCGATGGTCCGGTCGAGGAACGTGTTCACCTCGCTTTCAGGCACCGCGCCCATGAAGCCGTCAACGGGCTGACCGCCGACGAACGCCATGACGGTGGGAAGCGACTGGATGCGAAGCTGCTGGGCCAGCATCTGGTTCTTGTCGGTATCGACCTTCACCATCAGCACCTTGCCGCCCCGGGCCTGCACAGCCTTCTCCAGGATCGGACCGAGGGTCTTGCACGGACCGCACCAGCTTGCCCAGAAATCGACCACGACGGGGGTGGTCATCGAGGCTTCGAGCACATCGGCCTGGAAGGTCTCGATGGTCGCGTCCTTGACGAGAGGCGGTTGGTTCTGGGGCGTGGCGGACATCGGCGTCTCCTGATCGTTCGGGCTTTTCGGGTGCTGTCGACTGCGGAGATGGCCGCTCGGTCAGACCTCGGCAAGCCTCAAGGTTAGGAAACGCTTCGCGTGAAGCTCCATGAAGCGCACCAGATCCTCGCCAGAGACGGCCGTGGATGCCGAGTTCCGCAGCGGATGGGCCCACACTTTCGCCTCTTTCGAAAGGTCCTCGTCCAGCACGGCCGCGCCGATCCTCAGGGCCTCGTCCTCGAGAAGGGCGAAGGGGGTCAGGTGACCGGGCCTGACGCCCAGGACCTCTTCCATCACCTCGCCTTTGGCAAAACTGAGGCGGCCCCGCGCGCCGACGGCTTCGGCAACCTTCTTGAGGTCGACCCGCGTGGTGCCGAGCGCCGTGACGAGATAGAGCCGTCCGTCCTTGTCGCTGAGAAGAAGGCTCTTGGAGCGGCCGCCGGGCAGGGTTTCGCGCAAGGTGGCGCTTTCGTCGACGGTGAAGGTGGGGTCATGCTCCACGGTTTCCGCCGCGATGCCCATTTCTTCGAACCTCGCGAAAAGCCTGCGCTCAGCGTCCATAACTCAAGTCCGAACCTTGCAGCCTTCCATGTTGGGTGGGGAGCCGTGCGGCCGGAAAAGCCCGGCCCGCGACTCGACCCTAGCCCGAAGACCGCGCTGCCGGAACCGGCAGGAAAAAAATTTCGCCGGACCCTGATCGGAGCGCTTGCGCTCCCAGCCCTGATTTGCTTCAAGCGGGCTTCGTCAATGAGCGGGCGTAGCTCAGGGGTAGAGCATCACCTTGCCAAGGTGAGGGTCGTGCGTTCGAATCGCATCGCCCGCTCCATTGTCGACTTTCCCCAGCAAGCAATCTGAACTGTTCTAGGCCTTTTTGCCGAGCTGGCGGTTCCTAGTCCTTCCGCGTGATCGTTCGTGGAGCCTCGGGCGGTCGACAATCCCAATTGGTCAAGAAGCGGGCTTCGCATCACCCCCACCCCCCCCGGGGATACTGGAACGAGCCAGCCGGCTCGTGGTTGATCCCCGGTCAACTCAAAACGAGCATCTTGAGCGGCATCCATATCCCCATCGCGATCATGACGAGGTTCTCGGTCAGCGATACGAAACCGAGGGGAACGTTCGAGCTGCCGCCGACGCAGGCGCATTTGAGCTCACGCTTGTCGACATAGACCGCCTTGAAGACCGATACGGCTCCGACCGTCCCGATGAAAAGCGCGATTGGCGAACCGATAAGAGCGAGCGCCCCGCCTGCGATCATCAGAACAGCAGCAAGACCTTCAGCAAACGGATAGATATAGCCATAGGGCACCCATCTCTTCGCCAGAAGATCGTAGTTCAGGAACATGGTGGAGAAACTCTCCACATCGCGCAGCTTCTGGATGGCGAGCACGGCCATCGAGAATGCCGCGAACCATTCGATACCGCGCAGGCTGACGAGCTGGCCGGTAGCGACGAAGCTTGCCCCCCACGCCATCAGTGCGCAAACGCCGAAGATGACGAGAACCGGCGTGTAGGTCGTATCGTCCTTCTTCTGATGGCGCGTATTGCTGAAATGTTCCTTGAGGGCGTCGTAGCCGCCAAGGCGCTCCCCGCCGATGAAGGTCTGGGGGGTCGTCGAGACATCGTGCTTCGCCTTGAAGGCGTCGGTCTCTTCGCGGGTCGTCAGATGATGGTCCTCGACCTCATAGCCCCTGCGCTCAAGGAGCCATTTCGATTTGATGCCGTAAGGGCAGACATGGCTCGGCATGACCATGCGGTAGAGTTGGGCCTTCTCCGCGTTCGCCATAGGGGACCTCGCAGTCAGTTTCTCACCTGAAAAGACCTAGCCCTTGGGAAAGCTCAGTCCAGTGACCGGGGAGGGGCTGCCCGCTCCCCGCCCGGTCGGGTGGTCCCGGCCCTTGCCCTGCGGGCCGGGCGCGGTGGTCAGCGCAGCCGCGCCTGAAGCGGCGGCAGGTCGCTGGTCGTGTAGCGCGCGATGACCGCGTCTGCTTCTTCGATGGCCGCCTCGGACGTCAGCTCCCCTGCTTCGACTTTCGACCCAAGCTCGAGAAGAGGCGTATAAAGATCGGCCGGTTCGCCCTTCAGGGTGAGCGCGAAAGGTGCGCCTGTCCTTTCGAGCGCTTCCCAGCGATCACGCACACCCTTCCAGTAGGCATCGGTCGCCTGCCAATAGGCTTCTACATCGCCGTCGCCAACTTCATCCGTACGGTAATAGGTGTTGATAGCGATCTCGCGCACGAGAGCCTTCGGTTCATCCGAACCGAGAACAATCTTGGTGTTGTCCTGCTCGTGGATCCAGCCGCGAGGCGTGATGGCATGGCGGTTGACCGCTTCGACGACATGATAGTCGTCACGGCTCACCATGTCGCGGCGGGGCAGGGGGCGCCAGGCTTCCTCAGGCTGCCAGGCTGGAATGCCGTTGTCGTAGCGCCATGCCGCCACGGCACCGTAGCGCGGCGAGTCGTCAACCTGATAGACTTCCTGCGACCACGCGCCCTTGCGTTCGGCGCGAGAGACCGGGCGCATCTCCCAGGCATTCCCGCCGATGAAGGTCAGGACGTCTTCGGGCTCGTACTGCCAGTCCTGCCGCCAGTGCTTGAGGGCGAACTTCTCGTCGCCGCCGACATAGAGAATGTGCTGCAGACTGATGAAATCGCCGCGGTCCTCGATCACCTTGACGATCTCGTAGCCGCCCGAGACCTTGCGGTCCTTCGGTTCGTACCCTGCGCTGAGCGCCGCGGTCTCAATGAAATCGAACCTGACTTTGAAGATCCCGGCCATGGCGAGGATCGCTTCGCGGTCTTTCTCGAAGTCGGCCGATTCCTGCTCGGATCTGGCGGGAGCGTTCAGCGCGGTCGGTGAAGGTGTGGCCGCGCAAGCTGCCAGCAGCGCGCTTCCAACCACGGACAGAATGAGCGGTTTCATCGGTGGGGTCTCCTTTTCTGTGGTCGCCTCATATCGCGAACGATTCTTACTTGCAAGACAGAATGGGTCTTGTATTAGGACCGCGAGTCATTCGCAAATGAGGGTCACCGATGAAAGTGAAAAGTGTTCTGTGTGCGGTTTCCGGTCTCGCGCTGACGGGGGCCGCCGCTGCCCAGGAGCAGCCGGCCGAGGAAAAGGACGATGTGATCACCGTCTACGCCACGTCCAATCCCATCCCCACGATCGACTATCCCGGCCAGGTCTCGGTCATCGACCGAAGCGAGCTTGATGCGCGTCTCGTCTCCAGCATCGCCGATGGTCTGCGCGATGTGCCCGGCCTGCAGTTCGCCGGTGGGCCGCGGCGCAGCGGGCAGGTCCCGACCTTGCGCGGACTTGGTCGAGAGAACGTACTGATCCTTCTCGATGGTGCCAGGCAGTCCTTCCTCTCGGCCCATGACGGACGTTTCTTTCTCGAGCCCGACCTGGTCGGAAGAGCCGAAGTGGTGCGGGGGCCGGCCTCGGCGCTCTACGGTTCGGGCGCCGTGGGCGGCGTTCTCGCCTTCGAGACCGTCGATGCCGATGACCTGCTCCAGAGCGACGAAAACGCCGGCGCACGGATCAGGGCGGGCTATCAGAGCGTCAACCAAGAGACGTCGGGCAACGTCACCGTGTTCGGCCGGAACGATACGGTCGATGGCCTTGCAAGCCTGACCCTCCGCCAATCGTCTGACATTGCCCTCGGATCGGGCGCAGACCTTCCGTCCGATGACGACATCCTGTCGGGGCTCCTAAAGGGGAGCTGGAAAGCGACGGATGCGTTGACCCTGGAGGGGTCCTGGCAGCGCTTTGCCAACGACGCGGTCGAACCGAACAATGGGCAGGGGACGAACGGCCTCGAAGACGGAGCTGCCAATGTCGACAAGGAGATCGTATCGGACACCCTCAGGCTCGCCGGCGTCTTCGATCCGGATACCGATCTGATCGACGGTCAGGTGACGGCCTATCGAACGGTGACCCATCTCGACGAGTTCGACGACAGCGTCCCGCAGCTCCTCACTCGCGAGGTGGAAACCAACGGCGTCAGCCTCCGGAACGCTTCCCGCTTCACCCTCGGCGGCCTCGAACTGACGGCGACCGTCGGCGGCGACTGGTTCGAAGACAAACAGGTCGGCACCGATGACCAGACCGAAGACCGCAGCCGCGGCGGCGTGCCCGACGGCGAGTCCTCCTTCATCGGAGCGTTCGCGCAGCTCGAGACCGTCATCGGTCGGCCTCTCGGCCTTCCCGGTGAGCTCATCGTCATTCCCGGTATCCGCTATGACGAGTTCCGCAACAGCTCCGACGATGCGGGAACGAACAATAAGGACGAAGCCATCTCACCGCGCCTCGCCGTCAGCTATGGTCCTTCGGACTGGCTGCGTGTCTTCGGCAGCTATTCGGAAGGGTTCCGGGCACCCTCGCTCAACGAACTCTTCCTCGACGGCCTTCACTTCTCCCTTCCGCACCCGGTTCTTTTCAATCCGATGGGAAGGCCGCCGAGCTTGGCTTTCGTCAACAACAATTTCATCCCCAACCCGGACCTCGAAGCAGAGCGGGCTGAAACCCTCGAAGGCGGGCTCGGGTTCGATTTCGAAGCGCTGCTTGCGCAAGACGACAGGCTGCAACTCAAGGCGAGCGTCTTTGAAAGCGATGTCGAGAACCTGATCAACCTGTCGGTGGACATGGGCTTTGAGCCTGGCTGTTTCGTCCTACCCTTCCTGCCGTGTACGGCCGGAACGACACAGTCTTCGAACGTCGACAGCGCATCCTTGAGCGGGGTCGAGGTGGAGGCGCGCTATGATTCAGAACGTCTCTACGGCTATCTCTCCTATGCCACTATCGAAGGCACGAATGACGCCACCGGAGAGGATCTCGACACGCTCTTCCCAGACCGGCTCGCCCTCGATCTTGGCTACCGCGCCCCGTCTCTCGGTCTGACTGTCGGTACACGGTGGCAAATTGCCGACAAGTTTGCCCGTCGCGGCCTTGTGGATGGCGCTCTTGAAGTGGTCGAAGAGCGGGACGGCTATGTGGTTGCGGATCTCTACGCGACCTGGGTGCCGCAATTCGCCGAAGACTTCCGCCTCGATCTCGGGATCGACAATGTCGCGGACGAGGATTTCGAGCGGGTCTTCGAGGGCGTGTCCCAGCCGGGGCGGAACTACAAAGCGTCGATCGCCTACAGGTTCGCCTACTGACGGGCGAAGCGGCGAGCCCTTCTCAGCGGAAGAGGGGCTCGTCGAAGCTGCGCAGCTTGCGGCTGTGGAGGGTCCCCGCTTCCGCTTCGGAGCGTAGTCTCTCCAGCGCGCGTAGGCCGATCTTCAGGTGCTGGCCGACCCGCTCCTGATAGAAGGCGTTGGCCATGCCCGGCAGCTTGATTTCGCCGTGAAGCGGCCTGTCCGAAACGCAAAGGAGGGTGCCGTAGGGCACTCTGTAGCGGTAGCCCGCAGCCGCGACCGTGGCGCTTTCCATGTCGATCGCGATGGCGCGGCTCTTGTTGAGGACCACGGCCAGCTCTTCGAAGCGAAGCTCCCAGTTCCGGTCGTCCGTGGTCACCACGGTTCCTGTCCGCAGGTGGCGCTTGAGTTCCGCTCCGCTCTGTCCCGTCTCTTCTTCGACGGCCGCTGTCATGGCGAGCTGGACTTCCGCAATGGTCGGTAGGGGAATGGCCGGGGGCAGGACATGGTCGAGAACCCTGTCCTCGCGCAGATAGGCATGGGCGAGGACATAATCGCCCAGGCGCTGGGTACGGCGCAGGCCGCCGCAGTGGCCGATCATCAGCCACACATGCGGACGCAGCACGGCGAGATGGTCCGTGATCGTCTTGGCGTTGGATGGGCCCACGCCGATATTGACCAGCGTGATGCCGCGCCCGCCCTGGCGCACCAGGTGGTAGGCAGGCATCTGCGGCAGCTTCTCGAGGGGCGGCGCGGAGGCCTCGCCGTCCTTGCCGGTGATCCGGTCACCCGGCTCGACCAGCTTGTCGGCGCGGCCTTCGATCACCTCGCGGCGGCCCCATTCGAGGAATTCGTCCACGTAACGCTGGTAGTTCGTGAACAGAATGAAGGGCTGGAAGAACTCCGGCAGGGTCGCCGTATAGTGCCTGATCCGGTTGAGCGAATAGTCCACGCGCTCCGCCGTGAAGAGGGACAGCGGCGAGGGCCCGGAGCGGTTCAGGATCAGCTTGCCATCGACGATGTCGTCATTGGTGGAGACGAGGTTCGGCATGAAGAAATAGCGTTGCAGCGCGTCCCGCTGCTCATGATCGAGATTGGCGGTCGCTTCTTCGAGCGCGAAGGAAAGGGGAATCGGACGGTTGGAAAGCCCGACGCGGAAGCCCGCGCCGTAGCGCTCGGAGATCGAGGCAAGCTCCGTCGTCAGATAATGCTCGAAGAGCTTCGGCGCGGTGATCGCCTCACCGAAGATATGCTGCGCTGCGATGTTGCCGAGGGCAAGGCTCGAGGTCGCCATCGCCTGCTCGGCAGGGATATCGACAAGGACAGCCGGATAGTAGCCATGGCCGATGGCGTCCTGCTCCAGCGTTCCTTCCGCGAAGGCTTCGAAGCGCTGCTTGATGCGGGCGACCTGCTCATCATAGAGTTCGCAGAGATACTCGAACGCCGCGTGCGGATCATTGAAGCTGCGACTGCTGGTAAGAGCGAGGGGGCTTTGCCTGTCGTCGATCATGTCAGTGCTTTCGCTTTCTTGGAAGCTTCCTTCTGCCCTTTCAGGAACGCCCCGAAGATGTTCAGCCGCTCGACTGGCTCCCTGCCTTCTGACAGCCTACGGATGTTTTCGTAGAAGAACGCCATGACCGAGAAACCGTTCAGGGCCTTGACGATCTTGAGCGGCGAGTGCGGACCGAGAATGCCGGGCCCGATGCGCAGCAGTTTCTCGTAGGATTCGACCCTGTCGGTTTCGTTCTTCAAAAACTCGTTCGGCAGGGAGGGTTTGACGCATAAAGGCCGTGCGATGCCGATCAGGTCCGTCCCGCCGCTCTTGAGCGCTTCCTCCATGCCCGTCTTCGTCCTGAAGCCGCCAGTCACCATCAGAGGCAGCTTGGACCGTTCACGGATCGCTTCGGCGAATTCGAGGAAATAGGCCTCGCGGCTGCGGGTGCTTTCGGCCTTGTTCTGCTCGAAACGCTTCTCCATGCCTTCGATATCCATCATCGCAGGCTGCTCGTAGCTTCCGCCGGAAACTTCCAGGAGATCGATACCCGCGTCGGCGAGCCAGCCGCAGAGGGTGAGGGAATCCTCCGTCGTCAGACCGCCTTTCTGGAAATCCGACGAGTTGAGCTTGACCGTGACCGCAAAGCCTTCCGGCGCGTCCGCCTTGATCCGCCGGACGATCCTGAGGAGCAGCCGAGCGCGGTTCTCGAGGCTGCCGCCGAAGGTGTCGGTGCGCTTGTTGGCCCGGGGGTTGAGGAAGCTCGACAGGAGGTAGCCATGGGCGGCGTGGATCTGCACGCCGGAAAAGCCGGTCTCGGCTGCCACCTTCGCGGCATGGACGAAGCGGCTCTCGACATCCTCGATCTGCGCGGCCGTGATGGTGCGAGGCTGCCCGAACGTATCGCCGGGCAGGCCGAGCTGGACCGCGGAAGGGGCAAGCGGCGTCGGGTTGATGATCTTCGGCGTCTGCCGGCCCGCATGGCTGATCTGCATGATCGCCTTGGCGCCGTTCGCCTGCGCCGCCTCGGCAAAGGCACGCAGGGCGCGAAGGCGCGCCTCTCCCTGCGGGCCGTCGATGACGATGTTGCCCGGATGCTCGAGATGGCGGCGGTCGACCTGCACATTGCCGGTGATCAGGAGGCCCGCGCCGCCTTCCGCCCAGCGCTGGTAGAGGGTGAGATGGCGCTCATTGGGAAGGAAATCCTTCTCGGCGAGCTGTTCGGTCATCGCGGCTTTCGCGAAACGGTTCTTGATCGTCAGGCCGCAGGGCAGCGTGAAGGGTTCGGCCAGAAGGCTCATGGTGCGATCTTTCCAAGCGGCGTTTCACCCAGCGGACCGGCTGAGCGGGTTCGCTGGGTTAGCTTAGCCTGTGGGCCAGCCGCAACCTTCGCGGGCGGACCGATCTCAGCCGAGCCGTCCTGCCTCGAAATCGCGGAAGGCGGCGACCAGTTCCTCGCGGGTGTTCATCACAAAGGGCCCGTGGCGCGCCACCGGCTCACCGATGGGCTTTCCTGCCGCAAGAATGAGCTTCGCGCCTTCCTCCCCCGCCCGCAGGCTGAGGGACGAACCCTTGGAAAGAACCGCGACGGAAGGCGAGGCGAGTGTGAGTGCCCCCGCACGACCCTGGCCCTGCGCCGAACCTTCATAGAGGGCGAGGAAGGCATTGTGCCCCTCGGGCAGGGTCTCGCGGTACTCTGCCCCCGGCGCGATCTCCACGTCGTAGAGGCGGATGTCTGTGTCCGGCGAGGCGCTGCGGCCCGGTCCCTCGGTACCTGCCTTGGTCCTGCCAGCAAGGACGCGCAGTTCGGCGCCCTCCCGCTTTTCGGTCGGAACGTCGGAGGAAGGGTGATCGAACCATGCCGGCTCGATCATCTTCTTCTCGGAGGGCAGGTTCACCCAAAGCTGAAAGCCCGCCATGCGCCCCTCGCTCTGCTCGGGGGTTTCGGAGTGGATGAGACCCTTGCCGGTGGTCATCCACTGAATGCCCCCGGGGCCGACGACACCACTGTTACCCCGGCTGTCACCATGGCGCATTCTGCCGTCCTTCATGATGGTGACGGTCTCGAAGCCGCGGTGGGGATGGTCGGGAAAGCCGGCGATGTAATCATTCGCATCGTCCGACGCGAAGCGGTCGAGCATCAGAAAAGGGTCGAGGTCCGGCAGCTCCGGCGTGCCCAGAAAGCGGGTCAGGCGCACGCCTGCACCGTCCGATGTCGGCATGCCCTTGGTCGTGAAGACGATCACACGTTCCTGGCTCATCGCAGAGACTCCTTCTCGGGTTCCACCAGGCAAGATGCTGCCTCGATCGCGGGTTCGGTAGGGCGCGCGAGCGCAAAGGCTTTTTGACCGCAAGGCAACGCAACTGCGCAGTAGGGTTTGCTCCTGCGCCGATCAGCTTACCATCGCGCCGGAACGAACGACGGGAACGAGGTCACATATGAAAATCACAATCGGCGCCTCAATCATGCTGGCTCTGGCGAGCACGGCCTTCGCGCAGCCCGAGCCAGAAGAGGGCGACGCGGTCGACAACCGCTTCACGGCAGAGCGGGTCTTCGACCTCGAATATGGCTCTGACCCGCAGATTTCTCCCGACGGCGAGACCATCGTCTATGTCCGCCGCTCGATGGACATCGAGGCGGACCGGGTGCGCGGCGCGCTTTGGATGATCGACATCGACAGCGGCTCCCACCGCCCACTCCTCGACGGCGAGACAGCTGGCGGATCCCCGCGCTGGTCGCCCGATGGCAGCCGGATCGCCTTCCTGTCCTCACGCGACGGAGGCAAGCCCGACCTCAAGGTGCACCTGATCGAGGCCGACCGGACCTATTCCCTAGCCCAGCTTCAGGAAGGCACCAGCGCGCCCGTCTGGTCCCCGGACGGCGAAAATCTCGCCTTCTCCATGCTGGTCCCCGACGAGCCCCAGAACCTCATCAGCCTGCCCGCCAAACCCGAAGGCGCCGAATGGGCGCCTCCTATCAGGGTGTTCGAGGACCTGACCTTCCGCGCCGATGGCCAAGGCTATCTGACCCCGGGCGACCGGCAGCTCTTCGTGGTCTCCGCCGATAGCGGAACACCGCGTCAGGTGAGCCGCCTGCCCGGCGGTCTCAGCCAGCCCGCATGGCTCGGCGAGGAAACGCTGATCGCCGTCGGCAATGACGACGAGGAACGCGATTTCCAGACCCAGGTTTCCCGCCTCTACCGCGTCCCGCTGAACGGCGATGCGCCGGAGGCCATGACCCCAGGCGATGGCGCTTCCTTCAGCCCTGCCGTCAGCCCGAATGGCGACCGCATTGCGTTCCTCTATCAACCCGACGAGGAGGCGACCTACCAGCAGACCGAGCTGCGGGTGATGGGGGTCGACGGATCGGAAGTCCGGACCCTGACCGAGGAATACGACCGCTCGCCCTCGTCAATCGCGTGGCATCCCAACCAGAACGCGGTCCTGGCGCTGGTGGGCGACACGGGCATGCTGAAACTTGTTCGCTTCGGTGTGGGCGGAGGGACGGAAACCCTCACCAACCGCATCGGCGGTGAGGGGACGGGCAGACCATATGCCTCCGGCTCCTTCAGTGTCGGCGCGGGCGGGCGTATCGCCTTCACGCGCCGGACCGATGAGTTTCCGGCGGACATCGCGCTTCTCACCGGGCGCGGGGTGCAGAAGCTCACCGATCTCAATGGTGACCTTGGCAACCTGGAGATGGCCGGGATCCAGAAGGTCCAGGTTCCGTCCAGCGTGGGCGACTATTCGATCGACGCCTGGGTCGCGCTGCCGCCGAACCACGAGAAGGACGGCTCGGCGCCGCTTCTTCTGGAGATCCACGGCGGCCCTTACGCCATGTACGGGCCCTTCTTCTCCGCCGAGGTTCAGCGCTACGCGGCCGAAGGCTATGTCACGGTCTGGACCAACCCCCGCGGCTCGACCGGCTACGGCGCTGAGTTCGCGCAGGAAATCGACCTTGCCTATCCCGGCGAGGACTATGACGACCTGATGAGCGTCGTCGACTATATGGTCGATGAAGGCTGGGTCAGCGAAGACCGCCTCTTCGTCACCGGCGGTTCGGGCGGCGGCGTTCTCACCGCGTGGATCGTCGGCAATACCGACCGGTTCGAGGCGGCGGCATCCATCAAGCCGGTCATCAACTGGACCTCGGAAGCCCTTTCGGCGGATCTCGCCCCCTACGCCGTCTTCGAATGGCTGAAGGTCTTCCCGTGGGAGGATCCCGACCTTTACTGGCGCCTGTCCCCTATCTCCAAGGTCGGCAACGTCACGACCCCGACCCTGATGATGGCGGGCGAAGAGGACTGGCGGACGCCGTCCTGGGAAGCGGAACAGTTCTTCACCGCTCTCAAGCTCCAGGGCGTCGATACAATGCTGGTGCGGGTCCCCGGTGCCAGCCACTACATCGCCGCGCGGCCAAGCCACCTGATCGCCAAGACTGAAGCGATCATGGCCTGGTTTGACCGCTATGATGTTGCATCAGCTAACAAAGAAGAAGAAACGGGCAATGGTGACTAGGTCACATCTGAACTAGTCACTTGTCATTGATTTAATCAAGAACGGCTGTACAGCCGTAGACCACCTTTTTTGGCGCAAGGGGCGCCGGGTAACTTGAGGGGAAAAGCAGCATGACAGTTTGGCTCTTGCTCATCATTCTGGCGGGTTTCGCGGCCATAGCCTATGGCGTCGTGACCACGCGTTCGGTCATGGCGGCACCGGCCGGCAATGAAAGAATGCAAGAGATCGCAGGTGCGATCCAGGAAGGCGCATCGGCCTATCTGACCCGGCAATACACCACCATCGCCATTGTCGGAGTGGTGGTGACGGTCCTCCTCCTGCTGTTCTTCCGTGGCGATTTCGTTCCGGCCGTCGGCTTCGTCCTCGGCGCGGTGCTTTCGGGCGCGGCCGGCTTCATCGGCATGCTGATCTCGGTGCGGGCCAACGTACGCACCACCGAGGCCTCGCGGCACGGCCTTCAGAAAGGCCTCGACATCGCCTTCAAGGCCGGTGCGGTGACGGGCATGCTCGTGGCCGGCCTCGCCCTTCTTGGTCTCGCGGTCTATTTCGCCATCCTGATTGGCCCGCTCGGTTATGAGGAGCAGAGCCGCAAGGTCGTCAACGGTCTCATTTCTCTCTCTCTCGGCGCGTCCTTGATCTCCGTCTTCGCCAGGCTGGGCGGCGGCATCTTCACCAAGGGCGCCGATGTTGGCGGCGATCTCGTCGGCAAGGTCGAGGCAGGCATCCCCGAAGACGACCCGCGCAACGCCGCCACCATCGCGGACAATGTGGGCGATAATGTCGGCGACTGCGCGGGCATGGCGGCCGACCTTTTCGAGACCTACGTCGTCACCATCGCCGCGACCATGGTTCTGGCCTCGATCCTCTTCGCAGGGGTTCCCACGGCTGAGGGCAACCTCCTCTCCGCGGTGCAGACCTTCATGATCTATCCGCTGGCCATCGGCGGCTCGTGCATCCTGACCTCGATCGCGGGCACCTATTTCGTCAAGCTCTCCAAGGGTTCGACCAATGTGATGGGCGCGCTCTACAAAGGGCTGATCGCCACCGGCGGCTTCTCGATCATCGCCCTCGCTATCGTGACGGGTCTGATCGTCGGCTTCGGCAATGAATACCAGATCGCCGGTGCAGGCGGGATCGGTCTGCGCACGTTCACCGGAGGCAGCCTCTTCTTCTGCGGCCTGCTCGGCCTGGCCGTCACCGGCGCGATCGTCTGGGTCACCGAATACTATACCGGGACGGGCTTCCGGCCGGTCCGATCGGTCGCCAAGGCTTCCGAGAGCGGCCATGGTACCAACGTGATCCAGGGTCTTGCGGTCTCGATGGAAGCAACGGCGCTGCCAGCGCTCATCATCATTGTCGGCATCGTGGGGGCCTTCAATCTCGCAGGCCTCTACGGGATCGCGATTGCCGTGACGACCATGCTGGCCCTGGCGGGCATGATCGTCGCGCTGGATGCCTTCGGCCCGGTGACGGACAACGCAGGCGGCATCGCGGAGATGGCCGAACTCGAAGGCACGGTCCGTGACACCACCGACGCTCTCGACGCGGTGGGTAACACGACCAAGGCGGTGACCAAGGGTTATGCCATCGGTTCGGCCGGCCTCGGCGCGCTTGTCCTGTTCGCGGCCTATGCGGAAGACCTGCGCTACTTCGCGGCAAACCCCGACCTTTATCCCTTCTTCACGGGGCTGACGCCGGACTATTCGCTGATCAACCCTTACGTGATCGTCGGCCTTTTCGCAGGCGGGCTCCTGCCCTTCCTCTTCGCCTCTCTTGCCATGCAGGCGGTGGGACGGGCCGCCTCTTCGATCGTCGAGGAGGTGCGTCGCCAGTTCCGGGAGAAACCGGGGATCATGGACCGCACCGAAAAGCCCGATTACGGCCGGGCCGTGAACCTTCTCACGGGCGCCGCGATCAAGGAGATGATCATCCCTTCCCTGCTGCCCATCCTGGGCCCGATCGTTCTTTACGTTCTGGTCGGCATGGTTGCCGGGACCGCCGAAGCGCTCGCTGCTGTCGGCGCGATGCTGATGGGCGTGATCGTCACCGGCCTCTTTCTCGCGCTCTCCATGACCGCCGGCGGTGGCGCATGGGACAACGCGAAGAAATATATCGAGGATGGCAATCATGGCGGCAAAGGCTCGGAAGCGCACAAGGCAGCCGTGACCGGCGACACCGTGGGCGATCCCTACAAGGACACGGCCGGCCCGGCGGTGAACCCGATGATCAAGATCACCAATATTGTCGCGCTGCTCCTTCTGGCCTATCTCGCCAGCCTGGGAACCTGAGCGGACAAGACCATGCGCAAGGACGCCGTCCTTTTCGATTGTGACGGCGTCCTCGTGGACAGCGAGGTCGTCGGGCTTGAAGACAGTGCGGAGTTCCTGCGCGAGCAGGGCTTCTCCTGGGGCCCGGACGATCTCATTCGGCGCTTCACCGGCAAGCGGGATGACCGCTTCAGGGCTGAACTTCTCGCCGGATACGAGGACGTTCTGGGGCGGACGCCGTCGGAGGAAGAGAGCGAAGCCCTCATCACCGGCGTCATCGAGGCCCGCCGCGCCTCGCGGCACCTCATGAAGACTGTGCCCGGTGCCGTGGACACGTTGGCAAGGGCCAAGGAGCTCGGTTTTCGCCTGGCCGTCGCTTCCAGTTCCAAACAGGTCCATCTCGACAGCAAGATCGACCGCTTCGGCTTCGGCCCCCACGTTCTACCCCATGTCTATTCGGCCGAGCATGTCACGAGCGGCAAGCCGGCCCCCGATATCTTTCTCTATGCGGCCGAGCGGCTCAGCGCGGAGCCAGACGCCTGCCTCGTCATCGAGGATAGTCCTTTCGGTGTTGAAGCCGGCGTGGCTGCGGGCATGGAAACCTGGGGTTTTCTCGGCGGCGGGCATTGCCTCCACGACCACACGGCGCGCCTGAAAGCGGCAGGAGCAACCCGCGTCCTTGCCACTCATGCTGCTCTGCAGCAAGAGCTTGCCCGCGTGATGACAGAACAGATACAATAAAACGTCTTTTTCTCAAGATAAGAACTTGGTAGTGTCGGCGGGACGGCAGCGATTTCCCCCACCCACCTTAGCTGCCCGTCCGAGCCGTTCCTCGTTCGGTTTCGGAGACTCGAAGCGGCGGTTCCGATCTCTTCGGAATCGCCGCTCTTTCCTGCAAATGAGAGGAATAAAGTCGTGTCAGAGGTCGCTGAGCGCGCGGTAGGCGGCGTGGCGTGCCATCCGGATAAGCGTCTGCTTCCTCCGCGCCCCGGCCAGGGGGTGATGCGCGGGCCCACGGACCACTGCACCGCCGAAGGCATCGGCAACAATCAGGCCCTCGTCTTGGGGGAGGATCTCCTGCGGGAAGTCCTCGGCGACAGCGAAGTAAAAACTGTCGCAGTAGTCTTTGTAGTCAGGCCATTTACTGTCGACGTCGAAGTCGGCGCGGCAGGACTTCACCTCGACCATCACGATCTCGCCTTTCTTCGAAAGAGCGGCAAGGTCGGCCCGCCTGCTGTTGGGTAGCGAAAGCTCGAGGATCGGCACCAGCCCCATGTCGAGAAGCACACGGGCAGCGCCGCGGGTGACCGCCGCCGTGACCTCGGGCCTGCCGTCCCCTTCGCCCGGTTCGGGAAGGGCGTCGTTTTGCGCGAGCGCCTTCAGCCCTGGAACTCCGGAAGGCGCAGTTTGATGCCGTCGAGCTTGTCGCTGACCCCGATCTGGCAGGACAGGCGCGAATTGTCGGCGCGGTCAGAAGCGAAATCGAGCATGGATTCTTCCATAGGCGAGGGTTCGCCCGTCGCCTCGCGGAACCCTTCGTCGATAAAGACATGGCAGGTCGCGCAGGCGCAGGCACCTCCGCAATCGGCGTCGATACCGGGCACGCCGTTCTTGACCGCAACTTCCATCAGCGTCAGGCCCGGTTGCGCTTCCACCTCGTGCTCACGCCCGTCATGTTCGATAAAGATGATCTTGACCACAGACTGTCCTTCCTCGTGTGATAGGGGCTCTAGCGGGCATGGCGGCGGCTTCCAAGCGGTCTGCGGACAGGTGCGGCAATGATCCAGTTGAAAACCCTCGAAGACACACAGAGCTTCGGCCGAAGGCTGGCCGCTTGCCTGAAAGCTTCCGACTGCATCACGCTGAACGGCCCTCTCGGTGCAGGCAAGACCGAACTGGCCCGCAGCGTCATCCGACACCGGGCCGGGGAGGCCATCGACGTAGCCAGTCCCACCTTTTCGATCGTCGAAAGCTACCCCTTCACGCCGCCTCTCCATCACATCGACCTCTACCGCCTCGAAAGCCCTGACGAAGCCTACGAGCTTGGTCTCGAGGACCTTTTCGAAGGCGGGATCGTCCTGATCGAATGGCCGGGCAGGGCACAGGCTTACCTTCCCGCCATTCGCCTCGACATCACGATCGAGCCGGCCGCGAACGGCGCGCGGACGCTTGCGCTCGTTCCGCATGGCGATGATTGGGAGGTGCGGTCCGAAGCGCTCCTCGCAGCGGGAGGGGCGGCGTGACAGCTTCTACGGCCGGAAAGAACGAGGCGGAGGCGCGGCGCCGATTCCTAGCCGGCACAGCTTGGAAGGATGCGACCCTCCAGACCCTGTCCGGTGACGCATCGACCCGGCGATACTACAGGCTCATCGGTGGGCCTTCCCCTGCGCTTCTTATGGAGGCGCCGGACGCTGCGACTGTGCCGCCCTGTCCTCCGGGCACGGATGAGAAGGAAAGGTTGGCACTCGGCTATGGAGCGACCGTCCGGAACGCGCAGAACTCCTTCAATGCATTCGCGGCGGCGGCTGATGTGTTGAGGAGGCGCGGCATACGGACCGCAAAGATTCATGCGATGGATGCCGAGAGCGGTTTCGCCATCGTCGAAGATCTTGGCGGCGAGGACCTTGCTCGCAAGATCGCTTCGGGCGCGGATGAAGAAGCTCACTACCGCGAAGCCGGAAAGCTGCTCGTGAAGCTGCATAGTGACCCGCTTCGACCCGATGCCCATCCGGACTGGACCTTCCAGCCCTATGACCAGCTCGCCTACCGTACCGAGGCGGCGCTGCTGCACGAATGGTACCTGCCGAAGATCAAGGGGCGCAAGCTATCGGACAAAGACGAGCGCAAGATGCTGGAGGCGTGGGATGACGTTCTTGGTAACCTTTCGCCGCCGCGTCATCCCGTCCACCGCGATTTTCATGCGGAGAATGTTCTCGTCACGGATGAAGGTCTCGCAGTCATCGACTTTCAGGACATGATGATCGGCCAGGCTGCCTATGACTGGGTCTCGCTTCTCGAAGATGCCCGACGCGACGTCTCGCCCGTTGTCCGGGCCGAACTGATCGGGTTCGGAGCGGAAGCCTCGGGCGATTCAGCCTCGTTTCATCAAGATTTCGCCATTCTCGCCGCCCAGCGTAATGCCAAGATCCTCGGAATTTTTGCGCGCCTTGTTCACCGCGACGGAAAAGATCGCTACACAGCCTTTATTCCGCGTATGGAACGCCTGTTCGCGATGGACCTCGAGCGTGAGCCGGTACGGCCGGTGGCCGAAGTCTTGAGGGACATTGTACCGGAGTTTTTCCAATGAGTGATCCAACAACCGCCATGGTTCTTGCGGCCGGGCTCGGCACGCGCATCAGGGCGCTCGATGCCGATCGCCCCAAGCCCCTCATCGAAGTGGCCGGCCGTCCGCTGATCGACTATGCGCTGGAAACTCTCGCAATGGGCGGTGTGCGGCGCGCGGTCGTCAACGTTCATCACAAGGCCGATCAGATCGAAGCGCACCTCGAAAAGGTCCGCGAGCCCGAGATCATCGTCAGTGACGAACGCGAGGCGCTTCTCGAAACCGGCGGCGGCATCCTGAAGGCGCTCCCGCTTCTCGGCAGCGATCCTTTCTTTTGTTCGAACACAGATGCTATACTTTCCGGCGGAAGTGCGCCCGCGCCGAAAGTGCTCAAGGATAGGTGGTCAGACGACTGCGATGCCCTTCTCCTGCTTGTCCCTGTCGGGCAGGCCAGCGGCTACAAGGGACAGGGCGACTTTGCCCTTGGCGCTGACGGGACGATCCTGGACCGGGACGAAGGCGAGGCTTTCATCTTCACCGGACTGCAGCTCCTTCGCCCCTCACTCTTCGACGGCGCCCCCATCGAAGCTGTCTCAACCCGGAAGTTCTGGGACACCGCTCGCGCTCGTGGCCGGATGAAAGGCGTCCTCTTCGATGGCGCCTGGATGCATGTCGGCGACCCCGAAGGCCATCGCGAAGCCGAAGAGCGCCTCGCGGCTATGGGCGGGTAACGTCCGATGACCGTTTTCGACCTCGCTGAGCACGACAGCCCGCATGTCTACAGCCTGCCTCCCGGCCGGCCCTTTTTCGATGACCTCGTGCAAGCGCTCATCGCGACAGTGGGCGAGGACCTGGACCGCCTTGCCGATATGCGGATCTTCCTTCCCAGCCGCCGTGCCGTGCGCACACTGAAGGAAGCTTTCCTCCGCCGTGCGCCAAGCGGCGTTGCGCTGCTTCCGCGCATTACAGCAGTTGCCGACCTCGACGAGGATGACCTCCTCAGCGATGGGCTCGTACGCGTGGCTGCCCCGCTTCCTCCTGCTGCCAGCTCGACGAGCAAGCGGCTCCGGCTCGCCGTTTGCTACCGAGAACGCATGCGGACGATTCATGGCGCTACGCCGCCCCTTCATGCAGCGCTCGATGCCGCGACGCTTCTCAGCCAGGCCTCGGATCAGATGATCGAGTACGGCGTGGGGACCGAAGCCCTCGACCAGTTGCGCGAAAGCGAGTTGATGGCGGGGATGGCCGGGCATTGGCAGTCCGCCATCAAGATCCTCGAAGTGGCTTCGAGCGACTGGCCCGAATGGCTCGAGACCGAGCGGCTCCTTGATACCCGGGACCGCCGTGCACGGCTTCTCGAAGATATCAGCGACCGGATCGCCGGGGATGTGCGCGCAGAGCTCGTTCTCGCCGCGGGCTTCCTTGGGACGTCGCCATCCTCACGCCGCTTTCTGAGGACCATCGCTTCCATGCCGAAAGGCGCGGTGGTCCTCCCCGCCTTCGATCATCTTCTGACGGACGAAGCATGGGCTGAGATCGACGCCCCTCATCCACAGAGCGCTTACCGCGACCTCCTGGCGGACTGTTTCGAAATCGGGCGGCTTCAGGTCGTTCAGATCCCTCATACGGATGACCAAGCCTCCCGCAAGCGCCGCGAGCTGCTGAGCCTCGCCCTGATGCCGACAGAGAGTACGGATAGCTGGGCGGAGGCCGTTGCCGCCTTGCGGGCCGACGAGAAGGCTCACCACGCGCTCGACGGTCTCGGCGTGGCGGTGGCGAGGACAATGGACGAGGAGGCCGACCTCATCGCCCTCGCCATGCGGGAGACCCTGGAGACGCCGGGGGCCACGGCGTCGCTCGTTACCGCGGACCGGAACCTGGGCCGCCGTGTTGCCGGCAAGCTCGCGGGCTGGGGTATCGAAGTCGACGATAGCGGCGGGATGCCCCTCGCCGGGTCTTACCGCGCGACCTTCATGAGGCTGATCGCCCGGGTCATGGCGAAGCCGAACGATCCGGGCGCACTGGCGGGTCTGATCCACCATCAGCTCTTTGGCCTCGGCATGCCGGCTTCGGAACGCAGGCCGCTGGTGCAGGCGCTCGATATCGTCCTGCGTGGCCGTGACCTTCGCGACGGCTGGGATGGCCTCGCCGCGTGTCTCGATGATGACTGGCGTCCCCACTGCCGCCTTCTGAATGCGGAAGCAGCAAAAAAGGCGAGGGCGCTCATCAGCGAACTATCAGAAGTGTTCCGTGATGCCTGTATCGAGACGGGACCGGTCCGTTCGCTCCTTGAATGCCATATCAAGATCGCCGAAAAACTGGCGGCGACCGATACCGAAGATGGGGCCGAACGGCTCTTCCGTTTCGAAGACGGTGAGGTTCTGGAGCCGCATCTTCGTCAGCTCCTGGACGAAACCGATATTCTCGGCGACGTCGAGGTCGAAGACTATACAGAGGTTTTCGACAGCCTTCTGAAAGGTCCGGTCGTGCGTCCGCCTGGCGGTCAGCACCCGCGCCTTTCCATCCTCGGCGTACTGGAGGGACGCCTTCAGTCAGCGGACCTTCTGATCGTGGGCGGCCTTCAGGAGGGCGTCTGGCCCGGAGACGCCGCTGTCGATCCTTTCTTCAGCCGCGCCATGCGCAAGGAGCTCGGCATGCCCTTGCCCGAAGCGGAAATCGGGCGGGTCGCTCATGACTTTCAGGATCTCGCCGCCGCGCCGAAGGTGTTGCTCACCCGCTCCGAACGCCAGGGCCCATCGCCCGCTCGTCCATCGCGTTTCATGGTCCGCTTGGAGAGTTTCCTGCAGCTCCTTGGCGGCGAGGGGCGCAGCTTTGACTGGGCGCCGCGCTTGCGCGCTCTGAGGGACCTGCGGTTCAGGCATGAGGGGCCTGTTGCCCCTGCCAGCCGTCCTGCACCAACCATCCCCGGTTCACGGAAGCCGCTGAAACTGACTGTCAGCGCGATCGGAACCTGGATACGCGACCCGTATGCAATCTACGCGGAACATGCGCTTCGTCTGAAGAAGCTTCCGTCCTATGACGAAAACTTCGGGCCACGGGACCGTGGTGATATCGTTCACAAGCTTCTCGAGCTTTTCGTCGAGCGCTACCCGGACGAACTGCCGGCTTCGGTGGAAGACGCGCTTCTTTCGCAGGTCGATGAGGTCATCCATCGCTACGCGATGCCGGAAAGACAGCGCCTTCTGGGGCGGCGGTTCCTTCGCGACAGCATCGCCCATGCGGCGCGCTTCGAGACGACGGCACGGTCGCTTGGCCGGCCACTTGCGACCGAGTGCAAGGGCAAGCTCGTTCTTCCGATTTCGGATCGCCAGATCGAGATCAGGGGCAGGGCCGACCGGATCGATTATCTTCGCGAGGGCCTTCACATCATCGACTACAAGCTCGGCGGCTCGGCATCCTTGGCGGAAGACGGGAATTTCTCGCCGCAGCTCTTCCTCCTTGCACTGATGGCAAGGCAAGGAGGCTTCGATGCGGTCGATGGGCGAAGCGTCGAGCAGATCGCCTTTCTCCGTCTCAATCAGGACGACCAGATCCTGACGAGCGAGAAGGACAAGACGAGCCGTCATCTGCGGGGGCTAGACCTGATGTCCGAACTCGATGCGTTCGAGAAACGTCTTACCGCGTTCCTGACCGAACAGTATCAGGATGATTGCCCGATGCCGTCGCAGGTCCATCCCTTCAGTCGGCTTTCATCGGGCAACTACGATGACCTCGCCCGCCGCGGTGAATGGGGCAGGGGGCAAGGCGATGAGTGAAGCCCTTCTGCGTACTGATGCGATCCAGAAGCGTGTCGCTGACCCCGGGCGTTCAGCTTGGCTTTCGGCCAATGCCGGGACAGGGAAGACATTTGTCCTGGTGCGCCGGGTCATCAGGCAGCTTCTTTCCGGCTCACCGCCTGCGAGTATCGTTTGCATCACTTTCACCAAAGCCGCCGCAGCCGAGATGTCGAGCCGGCTCTTGGACCTTCTCTCCTCCTGGTCCCTCGCCAGCGATAACGAGCTGCGGGCTGCCTTGCGTGAACTGACGAACGACGAGCCATCGGACGACGAACTTCGGACTGCGCGCAAACTTTTCGCTCGTGCCCTCGAAACGCCAGGCGGGCTTAAGATCCAGACTATCCACAGCTTCTGCGGATCGATCCTGGCACGCTTCCCGGCCGAAGCGGGCCTGCCCTTGGGTTTCAAGCCGCTGGAGGATGACGAAGCTGCCGCTATTCGTCGTCAGGCTACCGCTGATGTGGCGAGTTTTGCCGCGAAGACGAAAGAGCTTTCCGCTTCCCTCGACCGGCTCACCAGTCATCTGCAAGGGGAAGACGAGGCCGGCGGCGGTTTCACCGCATCGCTCGAGGATTGCCTGCGCGATTACCTCTTCCGGACCCGCGACCTCGCAAAACTGGAAGGGCGCAACCTTGCAGAGATGCTGGAACAGGCGCTTCAGTCCGAGGCGGAAGCCGTCGAGGATGTCCTTCGTAGCTTCGAGCGCTATCCGGATGCGGTCTTCCTGACCGAAGTTACCGAAGGATTCTCGGTAGGCGGTGCGAGAGCAAAGAAGCTTGCGCAGAAAATTCAAGACCAGGTCGATGCGCCCGCGATCGATAGGCTTTTGAGCCCGGCAATCTATACGAGTTCGGGTACCCCTGCTTCGACCAGGCCTTTCGACAGAAAGAGCAAGGCAAGCGTCCACGAATTAGAAAAGCGGTGGCAGCGCTACTGTGAACACATTGCCGCCCATAGGGACCGGCTCTTCCTTGCGCGTTGTCATCAGGACAACAGGGACTTCATTGCCCTCGCGGTTCTCGCAGGTCAGCTTTACCAGCGAGGAAAGGCGACGCGGAACGGTCTCGACTACGATGACCTCATCGAACGCACCCTCCGCCTGCTGCGCGATACGGACCAGGCCTGGGTGCGCTTCAAGCTCGATGAGGGCATCGACCATGTGCTCCTCGATGAGGCACAGGACACATCTTCGGCGCAGTGGGATCTCTTCAGGGAACTGGTGGCTGAAATCACCGACACTGATGAAGATGCTGCAGGTGCGAGCCGTGCACGGAGCCTTTTCGCGGTCGGTGACCCGAAGCAATCCATCTACGCCTTCAGCGGTGCCGAAGCCGCGCTCTTCACAGCGCAGCGCGACCGCTTGAAGAACAGATTAGGCAAGCGCCTCGTGGCGGACAGCCTGTTCCTGTCCTTCCGGACCTCGCAGCCCGTGCTCGATCTCGTCGATGCGGCCTTCGACCGGGCTGATTTCCATGAGGTCGCAGGGGGTTACACCCGCCATGAAAGCCGCTGGAATGATCGTCCGGGGGCGGTAGAAATCTGGCCGTACCTGCCTGAGCCCGAGAAGACCGAACGGTCGGTATGGGACCGCGAGGTCGATGCAACGCCTGACGACAGCATCGACCGGCGGCTCACCCAGGCTATTGCCGAAGATATCGAGGCGCGCCTGTCCGATAAGCCGGCGCTCGCCTGCGTCGGCGGTCGGCGGATGATTGCCGACGATGTGATGATCCTTTTCCAGCGCCGCGGAACCCGTTTTCGCGAGATGTTGCGCGCGCTCGGCGAACGCGGCATTGCCTGCGCCGGGACGGACCGTATTGCTGTCGCCAGCGATGTTGCCGTCCGGGACCTCATCCATCTTCTGCGGTTTGCGTCGAACACGGACGATGACCTCAGCCTCGCGGTCCTTTTAAGGTCGCCTTTATTCGACTGGTCCGAGCAGGAACTCTTTGACCTTTGCTGTGACCGGAAGACCCATCTCTGGCGCAGACTGAAGGAAACGGCCGCTGCGTCAGGCAGGTTGTCGGACCGCGCGCAGATAGCGGTTCAGCGGCTCGAACAGGCTCTCAACGCCGGGACCCGCAAGGGGCCCTTCAGTCTTCTGTCGACCATGCTCGATTGCGGGCATGGGGAGACCGGACGGTCGCGCCTGCAGGCCCGGCTGGGCGAAGCGAGCTTCGAGGCAGTGGACGCGCTTCTTGATGAAGCGCTTCGTTTCGAGGATGCCGACATCCGCAACGTCCACGGCTTCCTTCTTCATGCCGAGCGGTTCCGCAGGGAGATCAAGCGTGAGATCGCCGGGGATAAGGAGGCCGGGGTCCGTGTCATGACGGTCCACGGGGCAAAAGGCCTCGAAGCGCCGATCGTCTACCTTGCCGACGCGGACTATCTCAAATCGTCAGGTGACTATTGGAAGCGGGAGAAGCTGGTGCCGGCCGAACTTGCCGATGGTGTTCAGATCCCCATTTTCACGCCTTCCAAGGCGGCTGAACTGCCGGCCCGCGTTCATGCGCTCCGCGACGAAGCGGACGCGCGGCGGGACGAGGAATATCAGCGTCTCCTTTATGTCGGCGCGACCCGCGCTGCGGAGCACCTCATCATCTGCGGCGGCAAGGCGTCTAAGGATGGCGTCCAGACCTGGCACCAGCGGATGATGGAAGCCTTCGAACGCCTTGCTGGGGGTAAACCCGTCCGAGATTTGCCGAAGTCCTGGGGCGAAAGCGGCAGGATTTATGAAAAGGCCGGACCGGGAGAGGTCGCCAGCCTCACGCCGCCGCCTGCTTTCAGGCCGTCACCGAAACCGGACTGGATCGGCAGGATGGCCCCTGACGAAGAGGCCGTCGAGGTGATCTATCCCTCGCTCCTCCCGGAAGACAGGATCGACCCCGCCGAGGAGAGGGAAGCCGCAGCTGTCGGCACTCATCTGTCCGATCCCAGACGCTTCGGCCTTCTCGTCCACCACCTCCTCGAGTACCTCCCGGAGGTCGATCCCTCACGGCGTGAGGAAGAGGCGAAGAAGCAAGCTGCCCTTTTCGACCCGCGACGACCCGGCGAAGAGCAAGACCGGGCGGCAGAAATGGCCTGTCAGCTTCTCGCCGACCCGATGTTGCAAGAGCTCTTCGGCCCGCAAGGACGGGCGGAAGTCTCCATTCAGGGGGACGACGCGGGCCGCCTGATCAGCGGCCAGATCGACAGGCTTCTGGTCACCGACGAACATGTCCTGTGCGCGGAGTTCAAGACCACCCGTTGGGTTCCGGCAACCGACGGCGACATACCCGCCGCGCACGCACGGCAGGTCGAACTCTATTGCAGCCTTCTGCGTCGTCTTTATCCAGGCCGCCGGGTCGAGGGCCTGTTGATCTACACGGCAGCGGGAAGAAGGTTTCAGATCGCCTGAAGGGAAGCGCAGCTTTCCTGACGGCTTGCACTTCGGCGCGGCACGCATAAGTGTCGGCGCGAGAAAGGAACAGTTTATGGCTACCAAAACGGTCACCGATCAAAGCTTCGCCGACGACGTTCTCAGCGCCGAAGGCCCGGTCCTGGTCGATTTCTGGGCAACCTGGTGCGGCCCCTGCAAACAGATCGCGCCAGCCCTCGAAGAGCTTGCCGGAGAGATGGCGGGGGACCTGACGGTCGCCAAGGTCGATATCGACAGCAACCCCAACACCCCCGGCCAGTACGGCGTCCGCGGCGTTCCCACACTGATGCTCTTCAAGGGCGGCGAGATCGTCGGGACGAAAGTCGGCGCAGCGCCGAAAGGGCAGATCGAGGCCTGGATCAAGGAAACCTTGTCCGCCTGACGACTGTCGCATCCAGAATGGAAAGGCGGGGCGCCGACGCGTCCCGCCTTTTTCATGCGGTCTTGACGGTTGGTCCCTCGGTCGAAGACCCGGGCTTCTCATCGATGACTGTCGCATCCGCGGGTTCACCGCCCTCGCTGGACGGGTGTTCCTCGCCCTCGTCGGCCCACGCGCTCTCGGCTTCTGCGGTCGAGGAACTTGTCTCTTCACCAGAAGGGTCAGTCTCGATCAGTTCCAGCGACGGCTCGGCCGCCACAGGGACCGGAGGCGCCAGAAGCATACGGACTTCTTCGCTATCGAGCTCCGCCGTTTCCTCCTCGAGAGGCGGAGGCGCAAGGCGGTCATGTTCGGAATATTCGCGAATGAGACGCCGCCACCCTTCGGTGGTGTAGTTGAACGTGCCGTCGAGCCCGGGAACGAAGTCGGGCGGCGTCAGTTCTGCTTTCCTCCGCCAGGTCGATGCGACCTCCTCACGTCCCCTCGCGGTCGCGATATCGGCAGCCAGAAGCAGAATGCGGCGGGGCGGACGACCGATCAGAAGGGGCTCGATCAGCTCCTGCGCATCGTCGAGCCTGTCGCTTTCGAGCGCGATCCTCGTCCTCAGTACACGGCTTTCAAAGGCCTCGGGCTGCTTTTCGGCGAGCTTTTCAAGACGGCCGCGGCGTTTCTCAGCCCGTTCTTCAGCGAACACGGAACGCATGACTTCGGCGAGGCCGGGATGGGGCCTTGCTTCCCAAGCGGCGTTCAAGATCTTTGCCGAGCGGGACCGGTGTCCGGTTTCCGCTTCGCCCCTCGCTGCCAGCGCCGCTGCCGGGGTGAGGGTGGGCGCCTTCTTGAGGGCGCGTTCGGCGTCTTTGAGCGCCTGGTCCTCATCGCCGCCGTCCCGCGCGCCGTAAGCCTGGGCGGTCAGGAGGGCACCCTCCATCCGTTCATAGACCGGACCTTCGGCATTGCCGTTCTGCCGAGCAAGCCGAATAGCCTCGAGCGCATCGCCCCATGCGCCGCGCTCCAGGTTCAGCTCGAGGACGCTTTCGAAGGCCCAAAGAGCACCCGGCCGCAGGTTGAAAGCGCGCTCTGCATGAAGACGTGCCGCCTCCCGGTCGCCGTCCTTGAGCGCCTGCATGTAAAGCCCGCGGAGCCCAAGAAACTCCGTTTCAGGTGCTTCGAGCATCGCCGCGTAGCTTTCCTGCGCAGTCACGGCATCGCCTGCGAGCTGCGCTGCCTGAGCGGTGAGGAGGCGGGTGAGGGCCGGGTCCTCAAGGTTCTTGCTTGCGGCCCTTGCATGCTTCTGCGCGTCGACGGCATCGCCGGCCGCGACGGCTTCGAGGCCCCTGGCCAGGGCGGTCATGCCCTTCGCCTGACGCCTGTCCCTGGCGCGGCGGCGGAAGCGTTTGGGCAGGCCCCACATCCAACTGATGAAAGTTCCACCGAAGAAAAAGCCGATCAGACCCAGGATGGCGAGACCGATCAGCAGGTTCGTCGCAATGTCGAGACGCTGGCCCTGCAGTTCGATCACGGCGTAGCCGGACAATTCCGCCAGCATGGTGATGAGCCATGCTGCCAGAATGACAATGACGATATAGAGGAAGATCCGGATCACGCGATCACCTCACGGATGGTTTGGAGGAGGACATCAATGATTCCGGCTGGTACCGGCCACCTCTTGTTCGAGCTCGCGCAGGGCTTCGGCAGCGATGGCCCTGGCTTCTGCGGCGGCGATCCAGGCGTCGAAGGCTTCGGCCGCGCGGCCTTCGAGCTGTTCGAGTTCGTTGATGGCGGCGCCGGTCTCGCCTTCTTCGAGCCGGGCCTCCGCCCTGGCAATGATGGCGCCGGTGTTCTCGCCTTCGACATCGCCGACGGGGCGCACACTGAAGAGGCTGGTGATGTTCGCCCGCATCTTGCCGAGCGCACCTTCGGCGTCATCCTTCTTGGTGCCTGCGAGGGCGGAACGGGCGGCTGCATCGAACTGGGCCTGTAGGGTGTCGAGACTGGGGATGCCGGAACCGGCGAAGACCCGCAGCCCGTCCAGATTGTCCCGGTTGCCGGTGATCGACTCGACCGCATTGAGCTGCCGCTGGAACGGCCGCCCTGCATCGAGATTGTCGCCGAGATCGCTCAGAGCAAGGAGAAGATCGCCGCGGCGCGTGACATCGACGCTTCGCGACTGAAGCTGATCGATCCGCTGGTCGATGGCGGAAAGCTGCTGC
Source organism: uncultured Caulobacterales bacterium (assembly GCA_964556115.1). Taxonomy (GTDB): domain Bacteria; phylum Pseudomonadota; class Alphaproteobacteria; order Caulobacterales; family Parvularculaceae; genus Parvularcula. Next base: position 293,122 of record CAZKVC010000001.1, on the reverse strand, counting down.
TGCGCCTGCTGTTGCTGTTCGGTCAGAGCCGACTGCAGCGCTTCGATCCGCTGGGCGGTTTCCTGCACCTGCGCGCGGGTAGCCGTCACTTCTCGCTCGGTCTGCTGGACCTGGGCGCGGGTCTCGTTGACGGCGCGTTCGGTCTGCTGAAGCGCTTCCTCGGTCTGAGCGAAGCGGCTGTCGATACGCTCGCTGGTTTCGGCGAGGACATCCGACCTGACGTTCTCCCGCACATCGCCCGTGGCGCGTTCGACGATGGTGGAGACGTCCTCGACGATCTCCCGGCGAAGAGTCTCGATGCGCTCTTCGGGAATGACCGCCACCGGCGTTGCGTCGTCCTGCACTTCGGTCTGCTGATCGTCAGTTTGCGGAGCCGGTTGCACCTCGGGGCCGGCTTCCTGATTTCGCTGCTCGCGGCGCTGGTTGGCCCGCTGCTCGGCGAGGCGGCGCAGCGCTTCCACTCTTGCCTGGGAAGCTTCTTCGGCCTCTTGCTCACTAACTTGCGTGACCGGCTCCTGGTTTTCGATCGCGGGTTCGGAAGCCTGGGCCTCTTCCGCCCCGGCTGCGAGACGCTGCTCTTCAGCTTCGGCTTCGGCCGCAAGGCGTTGGGCCTCAGCTTCAGAGGCGGCGCGTGCCTGCTCTCGCTCGCGGGTGCGGGAGCGCTCGTTCAAAGCGGCGATCAGTTGCGTCGCCTCTTCAGAAGGCTCGCCCTGATTCGCGGTCTCCGGCGCACCCTCAGCGAGCTGATCTTCCTCCGCGGTCTCTGCTGCCTGCCCCTCTTCTGCGGAAGCAGCTTGCTGCTGACGCTGCTGCGCGGCCCGGGCCCTCAAGGCCGCAACGAGAGCGCTCGAACGTTCACCAGGCACTGCTTCTTCTTCCGGCCCTGCGGCGAGCTGCTGCTCATCGGTACCTTCGGCTGGCTCTTCGGCCGCAGCTTGCTGCCGCGGCTCGTTGGCTCTGGCTTTCAGCGCAGCGACGAGAGCTGTTGCCTCCTCACTGGGCTCTGCCGAAGCGGTATCTTGCGGGTCGGCGGACGGCTCGGCCTGGTCCTGCTCGGCCTCCTCGCGGCTGGCGACGGCCGCAGGGCTCTCTTCGGCGGCAGGTTCGGCAGGGGAAGGTGACAGCTCGGGAGGCTGAGGAGCTGCCTGAGGCTGCGTGACGTTCTCGCCCCCGACAGCCTGAACTTCGTTCTGGCCTGCGGCGGGGAAGAGAACCACCGTCCCATCGCCTTCCTCGAGGGTCGCCGTGCGGCCCGGATTGCTGTCGTCCTGCTGGTTCGCGATGAAGATGATGATTGCGATGACGGCAGCGGCGAGAAGGCCGACCAGGAGGAAGCTCATCCCTTTGCCTGAGGACTTTTTCTTCGGCTCGGGCGTCGTCTCATGGGTATCGTGGGGCGTGTGATCGCCGGTGGTCGAGGCGGTTCCGGTTTCGACGTGGTCGGCGTCAACGGGATTGTCGTCCGCGACGGGAGCAGGGTCCTCAGTGCTCACGACATCGTCATCGGTTCGAGCGTCGTTTTCGTCGCTGACGATTTCGGCTTCGACGGCATCGTCACTGCGCCTCGGGCCTGTGGTCTCGGGCGGCTCGGTCTTTTCCGGTTCGACGCCTTCGTTCTTCTTGTCGTCCGCCATCTTCGGTCCCCCAAGGTCCTACTGCTCGCCGCGGCCCCCTGGCCGCGACCCTTCCGGTTATGTGCAGCGGCCCGAAACGAAGTCAACGAAGCCCTGCGCTGTCGGCTCGGGACTGACGAGCACCCCAGCGAAACGTGACAGCGCGGCGGCTTCTTCTGCAATACGCGGACTGAGGCAGACGGCGGCAACGTCATGCAGGGACCGCCCCTCTGTCAGTTCGGCGAAGGCCTCCACAGCCCGCGCCGACATGAAAAGAGCCGCTTTGCCGCCCCCATGGTCGAGGAAGGGAGCCAGAGCCGGCGGCGCGGTCCTCACCAAGCGGTTCCCGTACACCGCGATGCGCATGTAGGATGTTCCTGCAGCTGCTGCGAACTCGTCCAAGGGCTGGCTGAGATGGAGCCCACAGAGGTGCAGAAGCCGCTCGCCGTGCCGAAAAGATGCCGACAGCCCGGTGTCAATCGAACCAGGTCCTTCGGTGACCGGGGCAAGGCCGTCACGTCTTGCGGCCTCCGCCGTGCCCTTGCCGACCGAAAGAACGGGTGCGCCTTGATAGCGGCGGGCGAAGGGGGCTGCGCGCGGCGAGGTCAACAGCAGCCGGTCGAAGCTTTCGCGGGAAGGAAGCTTGGCCCCGGTCGCCCGGATCTCGGACAGGGGCGCCGTGTAGATGCACTTCGACGGAAGAGCTTTTTGCAGAAGGTCTGCGGTCTCTGTTGCCTCAGGCTCCGGCCGGGTGACCAGGAGGGCTTCGATCTCACCCGGTGATGATGACATCGCGCAAGCCCTCGGGCGCGTCCGCGAGGAGATCGGCGGCGACCTTCGCACCTTCCGCGAGCGCGTCGAGAAGCTGCTCACCCCGGTCGGAGCCGCCGAGCGACAGGACGTGATCGGCCGAGCGTTCGGTTTGCCCGTCCGGGGTCAGGATCTGTGCCCTGAAGCGGATGCGGCCATTCTCGTCCTGGGTCGCCATGCCGGCCATCGGGGTCCTGCAGGAGCCGTCGAGCCTGCCGACGAAAGCACGCTCCACGGTGGTCGTCAGCTCCGCCTCGGCGCAATTGATCTTCGCGGCGAGGGCACGCACTTCGTCGTCATCTTCACGCGCCTGAATACACAAGGCCCCCTGCCCAAGGGCCGGAAGCATGCGCTCGGTCGGGATCGGGCGCCGTTTGACCTCGTCGAGCCCCAGCCTGCGCAAGCCCGCTTCGGCGAGGAAGGTGCCGTCGGCCTCCCCCCGTTCGAGCTTGGCGAGCCGGGTGGCGACATTGCCCCTGAAGGGAACGATCTCGAGGTCAGGCCGGAGGCGAAGGATCTGCGCGGCGCGGCGGACAGAGCTTGTGCCGACCCTCGCGCCCTCCGGCAGGTCTTCGAAGTCCGAGCCGACCAGCGAGACGAAGGCGTCACGCGGGTCTTCACGCGTCGGCACCGCCACCTGGATGAGCCCCGGCGGCATCTCGGCAGGCATGTCCTTCATCGAGTGGACCGCCAGCCGGGCTTCGCCGGTGAGGAGCGCCATTTCGATCTCTTTGACGAACAGCCCCTTGCCGCCGACATCGGCGAGCGAACTTTGAAGATTGCGGTCGCCGATCGTCACGAAAGTCTTCAGCGGAAAGCTGTCTTCCCAGGCCGCTTCGCGTAATCCGGCGGCGGCACCGAGGAGCGCGCGGATATTCTCTGCCTGCGCTAGAGCGAGTGGAGAGCGGCGGGTCGCGATGACGATGGGTTTCTGCATGGGTATACGACTGCTAGGCGCAGCCGCATGATGCGGCAAGAGCAACTGGTTTTCGGAATCGAGTCGAGCTGCGACGACACGGCTGCAGCGGTCCTGCGGATCGGCGAGGAAGTCGAGGTGCTGTCGTCGGTGGTTCAGGGCCAGGACGAAGCGCATGCCCCTTATGGCGGGGTGGTGCCGGAGATCGCGGCGCGGGCCCATGCGGACAGGATCGACAAGGTGGCGAAGGCCGCCTGGCGCGAGGCCGGGTGCCGGCCTGCTGATTTCGATCTCATCGCGGCAACGGCCGGTCCCGGCCTGATCGGCGGGGTGATGGCAGGCTTCACCTTCGCCAAGGGCCTCAGCCTCGCGACCGGCATTCCCCTCGTGCCCGTCAACCACCTCGAAGGACACGCGCTTTCCGTCGGCCTCGAGGCGGATGTCGAGCTGCCCTATCTTCTCCTTCTCGTATCGGGTGGCCATTCCCAGCTCCTCCTCGTCGAAGGGCCCGGAGCTGCAAGGCGGCTCGGGACGACCATCGACGACGCTGCCGGGGAGGCGTTCGACAAGACCGCGAAGCTCCTTGGGCTCGGCGCGCCCGGCGGTCCTGCGATCGAGCGTGCGGCCGCGGATGCCGACGACCCCGGCCGCTTCCGGTTGCCGCGCCCGCTTCTGGGCCGCAGCGGCTTCGACTTCAGTTTTTCGGGCCTCAAGACGGCCGTTCGGCAGCAAGCCGAAAAGGCTGCGCCCCTGTCCGCGGGCGACAAGGCCGACCTCGCGGCGGCTTTCCAGGCAGCGGCCGTGCGCCACCTGCGGGAGCGCACTGCAGCGGCGCTCGATGCGACGGACGCGACGACCCTCGTGGCGGCGGGCGGGGTGGCGTCGAACACCCATCTTCGCGCGGCGCTCGAAGATCTGGCCGCCGAAAAGGGCAGGCGCTTCGTCGTTCCCTCCTTGCGGTTCTGCACGGACAACGCGGCGATGATCGCCCTGGCAGGCTACCGGCTGGCGGCGGCGCAGGGCATTCCGTCATGGCCGGAAGTGATGGCTTTCGCGCCACGGCCGCGTTGGCCGTTGGATGAGAGCGCTGCGCCCGTGGTCGGGCACGGCAAAAGAGGGGCGAAAGTATGAAGACTGGCAAGCTGGTGGTTGCGGGCGGGGGCTCCTGGGGCACCGCACTGGCCGTCCTTCTCGCGAAGCACGGCCGCAACGTCACCTTGTGGGTCAGGCGCGAGGAGCAGGCAGACGCGCTGACAGGCGCTCGGGAGAACCAGGCCTACCTGCCCGGCGTCACCCTGCCGGAAAGCCTCGCCGTGACCTCGGATCTCGGCGTTCTTGCAGACGCCAGCGGCCTTCTCCACGTGGTGCCTGCGCAGGCGACACGGGATGCGCTCTTTCGCTTCAGGCAGGCGGCTTCCGGCAGCCCGCTTCATATCGCACTTTGCTCCAAGGGATTCGAACGCGGGACAATGGCGCCGATGAACGAGGTTCTGGGCGATGTGTGGCCCGAAGCTATCGGGTCGGTGCTGTCAGGCCCGAGTTTCGCGGCGGATGTTGCGAAGGGCCTTCCGACCGCTGTGACCTTGGCGAGCCGTTCTGGAGAGGCGCAGGACTTCTGGCTCGAGGCCCTCGGAACGCCGACCTTCAGGCCTTACGCGTCGGCGGACCCGGTCGGCGCCGAAATCGGCGGGGCGGTGAAGAATGTCCTGGCGATTGCTTCGGGCATCGCGGCGGGCAAGGGGCTTGGCGAGAGCGCGAAGGCAGCCCTGATCGCCCGCGGCTTTGCCGAGCTCAACCGATTCGGTCTCGCGATGGGGGCCGAGGCGGAGACGCTTTCAGGCCTTTCGGGCCTCGGTGATCTCGTCCTGACCTGCAATTCCGCGCAGTCCCGCAATTTCAAGCTGGGCCGGGCCATTGGCGAAGGCGCCGATGCCGAAAGCTATCTTGCGCAGCAGAACACGGTCGCGGAAGGCGCTGCGACCGCTGAGCCCCTGGTCGCGAAGGCACGTAGCCTCGACGTCGAAATGCCGATCTCGGAAGGTGTCGCTGCTATCCTATCCGGAGAGACGGACGCAGATAGCGTCATCGAGCGGTTGATGAACCGGCCCCTCAAGCGCGAGGGCTAGCGCCAGGCTTCGGCCCGGCAAAGCCGCCGCTCGCGGGGCTCGGCCGCTGCCGCATCGCCACCCGCAGCGAAAGCATCGCCGCCCGGGCGCTGCAGCTTGTCGTAGCAGATTTGAAGCTGGCTTTCATAGAGTGCGCTCGACGTGTCGAAACCCTCGCGCACGAGGTCGAAGCCCAGCAGGAAACAGCCGCAGGGCGTATCGGGCGCGCTGTAATCCTCATCATCGTTGAGAATGAGAGCGGCGGGGCTCGAGCCGAAGAGGCCCGGGCCGGTTCCCTGCTCGCGAGGCGCGGCGTCGACGCCGCCGAAGAAGACGAATGCGAAGACGGCGAAGATACCAAGCGCCAACACGCCGCCGAACAGAGTTTCGATCCTGGTCATGATCCTGCGCCCCAAGCGTTTGGCCCAAACCTTAACCTGAACGTTCGGTTAAGGGAAGGCGTCGTCCCCGGGCCCACTCAATTGACAACGTTTAGTCGTTTAGCTAAATGACTAAGTATGAGTTCCGTATTCAAGGCTCTTTCGGACCCGACGAGGCGTGAGGTCCTGACACTCCTGAAGGAAGGCCCCCTTGGCGCGGGCGAGATCGCCGAGCGCTTTTCTTTCTCGAAACCGACCATGTCAGCCCATTTCGCCGTCCTGAAGGAAGCGGGCCTCCTTCATGCCGAAAAAGACGGCAAACGGATCATCTATCACTTGCGCCTTTCGGTCCTTGAAGACGCCCTCATGGGTTTCGCCCAGACCTTCGGCATCGAAAAACGCGAGGCGTCAGCCCGCGAAGGAGAACCATCATGAACCGCCGCCTACGAAGCAGTCTTCTTTTCGCGAGCGCCATCCTGGCCGTCTCGTTCTTCGGCGCCAGGGCCCAGGATCTGGGCCTTGTCGCGTCCGAGCCCGAACGTGTTTTCGGCGTCGTCACGGGCCTCATCCTGACGTGGACCGGGAACATGCTGCCCAAGTCCGGCGCCGATCCCTGCCTGGAAGGGCCGAACACATCGTTTCGCATGCGGCGCAATATCGGCCTGGCGTTCGTTGCCGCCGGGCTCGTTCATGGGGTGATCTGGCTCGTCGCGCCCGCTGACAAGATGGCGATGCTGTCCACCTTACCAGTGCTTGCGGCGCTCCTTTTCACCGCGGCTTCGGTCATCGGGAAAAGGGTCGCCAGCTAGACTGCCGCCGCCTCAGCGCGCCTTGCGGAGGCGCGCTTCTTCACGCTCTCGGTCTTGAGCTGTCCGCAGGCCGCGCCGACATCGCGGCCCCGGGGCGTACGGATCGGCGAGGCGTAACCTGCGCGGTTGACGATGTCTGCGAAGGCCTCGATCCGTCCCCAGTCGGAGCATTCATAGGGACTGCCCGGCCACGGGTTGAACGGGATCAGGTTGATCTTCGCCGGGATGCCCTTGAGGAGGCGAACAAGCTCTCTCGCTTCCGCATCGCTGTCGTTGACGCCCTTGAGCATCACATATTCGAAGGTGATGCGCCGAGAGTTCGACGTGCCCGGATAGTTCCGGCAGGCATCGAGAAGGGCGGCGATGTTCCATTTCTTGTTGATCGGAACGAGGACGTCCCGAAGCTCGTCCCGCACCGCGTGGAGCGAGATCGCCAGCATCGCTTCGGTGCGCTCGCCCAGTGCATGCATCTCGTTGACGACCCCGGAGGTCGAGACCGTGATCCGCCGCCTGCTGATCGAAATACCTTCGCCATCGGAGATGATGGCGATCGATTTCGCGACACCGTCGAGATTATAAAGAGGCTCACCCATCCCCATGAAGACGATGTTGGAAAGCTGCCGCTCGTCCTTGCCCGAGGGCCATTCAGCGATATCGTCCTTGCACGCTAGAACCTGAAGCACGATCTCTTCGGCGGTCAGGTTCCTGACCAGCGCCTGGGTGCCAGTGTGGCAGAAGGTGCAGTTCAAGGTGCAGCCGACCTGGCTCGACACGCAAAGCGCGCCAGCTTTGCCGACCCCCGGGATGAACACCGCTTCCGCCTCGATGCCCGGTGCGAAACGCAGGAGGTATTTGCGCGTCCCGTCGGTCGAGACCTTGCGCTCGATGACCTCCGCACGCGGAATGCGATACCAGAGGTCGAGCTTCTCACGCAGCGCCTTGCCGATATTGGTCATGGCCGAAAAATCGCTGACGCCGAAATTGTAGATCCAGCCCCAAATCTGGCGGGCCCGCATGCGGGCTTCCTTCTCGCCAAGGCCGAGATCGGCGCAAAGCCGCCCCGCAATTTCCGGGCGGTCAAGGCCAATAAGGGAGGTTCGTTGATCGGTAGCGACCGCAGGCGCGCGGTCGAGAAGGGTCGTGCTCATGACATTCCGCCTTGTGACAGGACTTGTGGAAAAGATGCCGGCCCCTAGCCGAAGGCAGCGAGGGGCTCAAGCGCCCGGTGGATCCGCCGGCTCATATTCGAGGATATCCCCCGGCTGGCAGTCCAGCACCTGGCAGATCTTCTCGAGAGTGGTGAAGCGAACGGCCTTGGCCTTGCCGGTCTTGAGGATCGAAAGGTTGGCGATGGTGATGCCCACACGTTCGGACAGCTCCGTCAGCGACATGTCGCGCTCGGCGAGGATCTTGTCCAAAGTCACGCGGATGCTCACGCTGTCTGCCTGTCCTTTTCGCTGCGCCGAATGATACGACGCCCGTTGATGACCGAAGTTTCACTTCGCTGCAAGCCCGCGGCCCGGTTCACCCCTGTCATGGATTCCCGACCCCCGTTGTTCCCCGAAGACACGCTCGTTCTTGCCACGCGCAATGAGGGCAAGGTCCGCGAGATGGAAGCGCTGCTCTCCGAGCGCAAGATCAAGATCGTGACAGCCGCGTCATTGGACCTGCCCGAGGTGGAGGAGACCGGCAGCACCTACGAGGAGAACGCGCTGCTGAAAGCCAGCTCGGCCTGCAAGGCCAGCGGTCTCGCTGTGCTGGCGGACGATTCGGGTCTTTCCGTCCCGGCGCTGGATGGCGCACCCGGTGTCTATTCGGCGGACTGGGCCGGCGAACCGCGAGACTTCACGAGGGCAATGGCCCGGCTTGAGCAGGAGGTCGCCGCGGCCGGGGGCGACCGCCGCGCGTCCTTTCACAGCCTTCTCATCCTCCTCTGGCCCGACGGGCGGCGGGTGGACGCGCAGGGCGAGGTGGGAGGCCACCTCATCTTCCCACCCCGCGGCGAGGGCGGGTTCGGCTACGATCCCTGCTTCGTTCCGGAAGGGGAAGAGCGGACCTTCGGCGAGATGTCGCCTGAGGAAAAACAGATGCACTCCCACCGCGCCCGGGCGCTTCGGTCGCTGAAAGAGCAGCTCGGCCAGTGAGGCCTCTCGGTCTTTACGTCCACTGGCCATTCTGCGCGCGCATCTGCCCCTATTGCGATTTCACCGTCGCCAAGAACAAGGAGATCGACGAAAAAGCGTGGACGGACATTCTGGTCAGCGACCTGCGGCGGATGGCGCGTTGGACGGAGAAGCGCCCCTTGCAGAGCATCTATTTCGGCGGCGGGACACCCTCCTTGATGCCGCTCAGCGTCGCCGAAGCCGTCTTGCAGGAGGCGGAGGATCTTTTCGGTACTGCGCATGAATGCGAGCGCACCATCGAAGCCAACCCGGACGATCTGGAGCTGTTCGCCGATTGGCGCGCTGCCGGGTTCGCCCGTCTGTCCCTCGGCCTTCAAAGTTTCGACGATGACGAGCTGCGGTTCCTAGGCCGCAACCATGATGGCGATAAAAGCCGCGCGGCGCTATCTTTGGCCCTCTCGCTTTTCCCCGAGGTCAGCTATGACCTCATCTATGCCCTGCCCGGACAGAACGGGGCGGTGTGGAAGCAGTCGCTGACCGACGCTCTCGCCCGCGGCGGCAATCATCTTTCGCTCTATCAGCTCACGATCGAGCAGGGCACCGCCTTCGGGAGGGCGGCGGAACGCGGGACGCTTGTTCCGACACCTGACGAACGCGCCGCGGACCTCTACGATCTGACCCAGGACATTACGGCAGCAGCGGGCCTCCCTGCCTATGAAGTCTCGAATCACGCAAGGGCAGGGCACGAAGCGGTGCACAATGCGCTTTACTGGCAGGACGCCGATTGGATCGCGATCGGTCCCGGCAGCCATGGCCGCACCGGGCCTCTTGAGGCCAGACGGGCCAGTGAAGCCTCGACCGACATTCGTACGTACACATCATTGCAGCAAGACGATCGTATTGCTTTGACGGAACTCTCGCGCCAAGAAGCGGCGCTGGAAGCGATTTCAGGCGGCCTGCGGCCTGCCCGGGGGCTCGACCTGTCCCGGCTCGGAAGCTTCGCAGCCCCCGTCGCGGTCGAGGCCGAACCGCTTGTCGAGCAGGGGTTTCTCTTCCAGACCGAGGGCCGGATCGCCGCAACCAGGCAAGGACGCCTGGTTCTCGATCACATCGCTTCGCGGCTGGCCGAAGCAGTTTTCTCCTCGTCCTCTTCCGTATAGGAAGCGATCCGCGAAAGAAGATCCTTCGGCTCGAAAGGCTTGGTGAGGAAATCGTTCATGCCCGCGTCGAAACATGCGTCGCGGTCTTCCTGCAGCGCATTGGCCGTGAGGGCAATGATCGGCACCTTTCTGCCTTTACCGGTCGCTCTGATGCGGCTGGCTGACTCCAGACCGCCCATGATCGGCATGTGCATATCCATCAGGACGATGTCGAAGTCGCCAGCTTCGAACGCCTCGGCAGCCGCCGCCCCGTCCGTCACGGCGTGGACAGAATGGCCGCCGCGTTCGAGGACGGTGCGCGCCAGTACCGCGTTGATCTCGTTGTCTTCGGCGAGGAGGACATTGAGCTTGCGGACGAACCGCTCCTCGTTCTCCGTCTCCTGATCGAGGCGGTCGAGTTCCTCTTGAGTGACCGAAAGATCGTCCCCGGACAGAACCCGGATGAAGCTTCGCTGGCGGATCGGCTTGGTGAGGTAAGCGCTGAAGCCTTCCTGTTTGAGCGCATCGGCACGATCCCGCGCCCCTGTCGGAAGGAGGACGATGGCCCGGTCGGACCTTTCGACGAGGGCTTTGGCGTCCCTGGCGAAACCAAAATCGCAGAGGAAAAGTGCTCCCTTCCCTTCGCCCAGCTTGGCGGCGGCCTCTTCAGGTGTTTCGGCGAGGTTGAGGTCGCGCGCCCCGGACATGCGAAGTTGCATCAGAAGAGTGCGGGCGAGGATGGGGTTGTCGGTCAGAATGACCACGCGTTTTTCACAGAATGGTTCGGGTTCGGCCCGCACCGTGGCGGCTTCGATCGCGAAGGGAACGCGAAGCCGGAAGGTACTGCCCTTTCCTTCGACACTCTCGACACGGATCGTGCCGCCCATCTTCTCGGTAAGCTGCTTGACAATCGCAAGGCCAAGACCGGTGCCTTCGATCGAGCGTTCTTCTGCATCGTCAGCACGGGAATAGGCGTCGAAGAGGTTGGGCAGAAGGGTCTGCGGGATGCCGATGCCGCTGTCCGTCACATCGATGGCGAGAGCACCTTCTTCACCTTTGCCTTCGAACTTCGCGGTGACGAGGACACCGCCATCTTCAGTGAACTTCACAGCGTTGCCGATCAGGTTGATCAGGAGCTGACGGAGTTTGGACGCGTCCCCTTGCAGGGTCTTCGGGACCAGCGGATGGACGAGAGCGCAGACCTCGATGCTTTTGGCGGCGGCCTTTGGCGCGAGAAGTTCGACGATGCTCTCGATGGTCCGTGCAGGATCGAAGCTCTCAACCCGTAAAGATGCCTGTCCGGTGTCGAGCTTGGCGTAGTCGAGAATGGCATTGATGAGATCGAGCAGGGCAACGCCGCTTTGCTTGATGTTGCGGGCGAAGTTCGTCTGGTTCGGGTCAAGCCCTGTATCGAGAAGAAGGTCCGCCATTCCCAGAATGCCGTTGAGCGGCGTGCGCATCTCATGGCTCATCGTGGCGAGAAACTGAAGCGTGCGGTCCGTACCGCGGCCACCGGCGGGGCTCTCTTCTGGGGCCAGGATGTGAAGCTGCAGACCGTCGTGCATCGGTCCGGAAGTCAAGCCGAAGCTGGTATCGTCCTTCGCAGAGAGGGTGAAAAGCGGCTTGTCGCCCCTGGCCTCACGGCGCTCCCAATCCTGCATGCCATTTTCGCTATCGAAGGAGCGGGCGCATTCGATCCCGAGCGCCGCAGCCTCTTCGTTGCGCGCCAGAACCAAGCCAGACTTGGCCTCGACGACGAAAGCCGGTCCGGGCAGAGCATCGAGGTTGACGCCAAAATTGTGATGCACCTAACCATACCCACAGCAGCCAGTTGCTGTGATCGTGTCACAAAAACCTTTCTCTTCGGTTCGCGCATTAGTGATGAGCCTTCGCCGGCCTTGGCTCTTGACGCCTGAAACTGATGGCTTCGGCAATATGGCGGCGTTTGACCGTCTCTGCCTGCTCCAGATCGGCGAGGGTCCGTGCGACTTTCAGGGTCCGGGTATAGCCTCGCGCAGACAGGTTGAGCTGATCGCAGGCCCGCTCGAGAAGCTGCAGCCCCTCCTTTTCGGGCATGGCCCATTCGGCGATGTCCTTCTCGGCCAGATCGGCGTTGATCCTGCCCCGGGCGATTTGAAGGGTCCGCGCTTTCGCCACTCTGGCGGCGACATCGGCGGTACTTTCCGAGGTCCCCGGCCGGACGAGGTCGAGGGCTGAAACCGGCGGGGTGTCGATCGAAAGATCAATCCGGTCGAGAAAAGGCCCAGAGATGCGGGCTCTGTATTTGAGCCCGCAGGAGGGACCTTTCACGCAGACCGCCCCGCAGCGGCACGGATTCATCGCGGTGATCAACTGGAAGCGTGCCGGATAGCGAACATGGGCGTTCGCGCGGGCAATCAGGATGTCGCCGGTCTCAAGGGGCTGGCGCAGGCTATCGAGAACCGCAGGCGAAAATTCTGGCAGTTCGTCGAGGAAAAGGACGCCGCGGTGGGCAAGTGAGGCTTCGCCGGGTTTGGCCCGCATGCCGCCCCCGACCATGGCTGCCATCGAAGCCGAATGGTGAGGTGCCCTGAACGGGCGCCGCCGCGTCAGTCGGCCGTTCTCGATCAGCCCAGCAACGGACTGGACCATCGAGACCTCGAGCATCTCTTCCGCGGAAAGCGGCGGCAGCAGCCCCGGGAGCCTCGCGGCCAGCATGCTCTTGCCGGAACCCGGCGGCCCGGTCATCGAGAGGTTGTGGCCACCAGCAGCGGCGATCTCGAGGGCGCGCCTTGCGGTCTCCTGACCCTTCACGTCCGATAGGTCGGGACCGTCTTCGGGGTCCAGAAGCTCGCCCGGAGTGGGCGGTGAGAGGACCTGTGTCCCCTTGAAATGGTTCGCAAGCTGAACAAGGCTCTCTGCCGCGATGATGCCGCTGCCGTCCCCTGCCCAGGCTGCCTCGGGGCCGGATTCCCTCGCGCAGATGAGCCCGAGATCGAGAGCGTTGGCGGCAAAGGCTGCAGGCAGGGCGCCGTGGGTCCGCGCGATCGAGCCGTCGAGGCCCATCTCGCCGATCACTGCCATCCCTTCGACAGCGTCCTTCGGAATGGCCCCCATTTCCGCCATGATGGCGAGCGCAACGGGAAGGTCGAAATGGCTCCCTTCCTTGCGGAGGTCGGCAGGCGCGAGATTGACCGTGATGCGCTTGGGCGGCAAGCCGAGCCCGACAGCGCTGAAGGCGGCTGAAATTCGATCCTTGGCTTCCGAAACCGACTTGTCAGGCAGACCCACGATGACGATGGCCGGATGACCGCCGGTCATGTGCGCCTGAACCGTAACCGGACGCGCGTCCACGCCTTCGAAGGCGAAGCTCGTCACCTCGCTGACCATAAATTTCCCTTCGTTCCCGGGCATACCCTGGCAGGAACGAAGAGAGAACGCAACCGTGCGCGGCCCTTGATGTCAGTTGAATGGCCTGAGGCCAGAGAGGCTTCCGAAGGCGCGGCACCGGACGACCGCGCTGGCGTCCTGCTTTCTCAGGCCGACCGGCGCTCTGCTTCGCACCAGTCCCAGAAGAGCGCGGCGACATCTGCGCCGCCGAAGCGCTTCAATTCGCGTATCCCGGTCGGGCTGGTGACGTTGATCTCCGTCAGCATACCGCCGATCACGTCGATGCCGGTCAGCACCAGCCGCCTTTCCTTGAGTTCCGGCGCCAGGGCCGCGCAGATTTCGAGATCCCGTTCGCTGAGCTCAGATGCTTCGGCGCGTCCGCCGACATGCATGTTGCTTCGGGCTTCCCCTTCGGCGGGCACCCTGTTGATCGCACCGACCGGCTCGCCATCGAGGAGGAGGACACGTTTGTCTCCTTCGCGGACCTTGGGCAGGTAGGCCTGCGCAATGATCGGCAGGCTGCGGGCTTCGCCGAGGAACATCTCAATGAGGGAACTGAAGTTCTGGTCATCAGGCTTCAGACGGAAGACACCAGCGCCGCCATTGCCGTAAAGCGGCTTGAGAATGATATCCCCGTGCTCTTCGCGGAAAGCGGCGATGGCTTCCGCGTCGCTCGTCACCATGGTGGGCGGCATGAGTTCGGGGTAGTCCATGACGAACAGCTTCTCGGGCGCACCCCTGATCTCGGCAGGATCATTCAGTACCAGGACCGAATCGGGCAGTTTCTCGAGAATGTAGCAGGCCGTCATGTAGACCATGTCGAAGGGCGGGTCCTGGCGGATAAGGACGATGTCCATGGACGCAAGGTCGAGATCCCGAGGTTCGCCATGAACGACGTGGCGGCCCTGTTCGTCAGTGAGCTGCGTCAGGGGAAGCCCGCGGACTTTGACCCGGTCGCCTTCCAGCCGCAGCATGCGGGGGTCATACTCATAGAGCTCGAAGCCCCGCGCTTTCGCTTCGAGAGCGAGCGCGAAAGTCGTGTCGCCCGCGATCTGCAGCCCATGGAAAGGGTCTGTCTGGATGGCGATCCTCATAGGGGCGCCGAGTTTCCGTCGCCGGCGCCGCGGGTGCGCCGGGGGTCGCGCACATAGATAACGTGGCTGACCACTTCCCCGACGCCGTCGATCGCCTGCGCCTGTCCGGTAACGCGGCGAAGCTCGTTCGGGCCTTGCGCAACGCCGAGGAGATAGACCGTCCCCTTGCTGACGAGAACGCGGTAGTTGCCCGCCGTGACGCCGGTATCCGCGATCAGCGCGGTTTCGAGCTTCTGGTCGATGAAGGCGTCCTTCGTGCCTTCGGACAGGGTGGTCTTCGGCAGCACCTGGAGTTCGTTGATGACCTCGCGCACGGCGCCGATCTGTGCGGCCTTGTCCTCGATCTGGATGGCGTCGCCTTCCGAGCGGACGGTGCCGGTGAGCAGCAGCCGGCCTTCGAAGATCGTCATGTCGATATCCGAGGTATCGACCTCGCGGTCGAAGAGCAGCTTGGACTTGAGGTTCAGCCCGGCCGCCGTGTCGTCGATGCGGTCACCGATCGAACGGTTCTGCACGCAGGCGGCAAGGAGGATGAGGGGCAGGGCGAGGATGAGACGGCGCATGCGCGGGGCTCCGTTGAACGACTTTCCGGCTCTATTTACGGAGCGTCGCCGCCGCTTCCAATGGCTTTCATCGGAAAGCGTCCCTGATGTGCAGAAGCCGGTAGCCGGCCGAGGCGACGATATCGAAGCGCATGGCGACATCCGTACGCCGTTCGTGCCGTGCAAGCCATGTCCCGGCCGCGTGCTTGATCCTTTGCTGGTTCCTCCAGCTCACGGCCAGGCGGGCACCCTCGAGGGAAGGACGCCGCTTCACCTCGACAAAGGCGAGAACGTCCCGCTTGCGGCAGACGATGTCGATCTCGCCGCCCGAGGCGGAGAACCTCGTTGCCAATATGCGGTAGCCCTTTGCCCTCAAGAGAAGGACGGCGGCGGTTTCAGCCAGCCTGCCTTCCTTTTCGGACCTACGACGATTTGAGAGCGAGGGCGCGGGCATAGCATTCCTTGCGCGGCAGGCCGGTCATCTCGGCGGCGATGCTGGCTGCGTCCTTGACCCGCTCGGTCGCCAGAAGCTGCTCGAGGAGGCTGTCGAGGTCCGGGGCTACGGCTGGCTTTGCCGGGTGGATGATAAGGACGATCTCGCCTTTCGGCGGGTTTTCTTCATACCGCGCTGCAAGTTCGCCCGCGTCGCCTTCGACGACTTCTTCGTGAAGCTTGGTAAGCTCCCGCGCCACGGCTGCGGTCACGGGCCCGAGAACCTCGTCCACCGTTTTCAGGGTCGCGGCGATGCGGGGGCCGGTTTCGTAGGCGATCAGCGTTTCTTCGCGAGCGCCCGATGCTTTCAGAAGCTTCTCCCGCTGGCCTTGCCCTTTTGGCAGGAAGCCGAGGAAGCTGAACCGGTCGGTGGGCGCCCCGGCGATGCTGAGGGCTGCGATCAGGGCAGAGGGGCCGGGGATGGTCCATATTTTGTGGCCGGCATCCCGTGCCTCGCGAACGATCCGGTAGCCCGGATCTGAGATCAGCGGCGTTCCGGCGTCGGAGACCAGCAGGACGGCCTTGCCTTCATCGAGGGCCGAAAGGATACGCGGCCGCATCTCCTCGGCATTGTGCTCATGATAGGGAAGAAGGGGCACCTTGCCGGTCCCCAAGGCCTGGATAAGCTTGCCGGCAACACGGGTATCTTCGCACAGGATCAGATCGGCGGCACCAAGGCTCTGTTTGAGACGGTCCGAGGCATCGCCGAGATTACCGATCGGCGTGGCGGCGACGTGAAGGCCAGGCTGAAGGGGACGCTGCATCAGCGCGGCTTCCCCACTTTCGGCCTCGGAATCAACAAGGCTGTCATCTGCGCGCTTTCGGGGCGCTTCACGGTTGTCGCTTCGGAAAGCGGGGGTTAAGCCGATGGAACCTCCTGGAGACTGTCCATGCGCGCCCTTCCTACGTCCCTGTCCCTTCGCCACCTTGTTTTGGGCGCTGCCGCCGCGCTGCTGGCGGCCTGCAGCACCACGCCGCCGCCCCGGTCGGGTCCGGTCGAACCGGTGATCGTGGGGGACGATCCTGTCGGCACGGAAGAGCCTGCGACGCTTCCCAATCTCGACGAGGACCGGGTGGTCCGGGTCGCGCTGCTCCTTCCCTTCACCGCCCAATCGGAAAACATCCAGGCGCTGGCCGACGGCATGCTGAAAGCGGCCCAGATGGTGGCCTTCGAAAGCGGCAACGAAAGCTTTCTTCTCATTCCCGAAGACACCCGCGGAACGCCGCAGGGCGCGCGGCAGGCAGCAGCAGCCGCGGTGCGCGGCGGCGCCGACATCATCCTCGGCCCGCTTCTTTCCGAAAGCGTCAGTGCGGTGGCCCCGGTCGCGCGCTCGCGCAACGTGCCGGTGGTAGCCTTCTCCACAGACCGGCAGGTCGCGGGCGATGGCGTCTACCTTCTGAGCTTCCCGCCCGAGCCCGAGATCGAACGCGTGACCTCCTACGCCCTGTCGCAGGGCTATGCGCGCTTCGGGCTTCTCGCGCCGATCACCCAGTATGGTGACCGGGTGACCAATGCCTTCCAGGAAGAGATCCACGACGGCGGCGGCAAGCTCGTCCAGGCGGAGCGTTATGTCCGCAATGTCGACGACATGCGCGAGCCTGCGCGGCGCCTCGCTGAATACGCGGCCCCCGGCTTCGTTCCGCAATATGTTTCGCCCCGCCCGCAAGGGGCCGAGCCGCGCCGGCGGACGGTGACCAGCGGCGATGCGGGGGATGGCAGCTATACGCCGGGTTACGACCGCTACGGCCCGACGACGAGCGACCCCCTGAACCAGGCCGATGTGCCGATGGAGACCTATGATCCCGCGCTCGACGGCTTCCAGGCCGTGCTGCTGCCCGAATCGGGGCGCATGCTCAGGGCGCTCGCACCGCTTCTTCCCTACAACGATGTCGATATTCGCGAGATCAAGCTTCTGGGCGTTTCCGCTTGGGACAACCCTTCCCTGCACGCAGAGCCTGCGCTTTCGGGCGGCTGGTTCGCGGCGCCCGATCCGGAGCGCTCGAAGGGCTTCGAGCGGCGTTACCGTGAGGCCTATGGTGAGGCCCCGCCGCGTCTCGCCTCGCTTGCCTATGACGGCACGCTGATCGCGGCGCGCCTCGCCGAGAGCAATTCACCCAATCCCTATTCGCCTGCGATGCTGACCAACCCCAACGGTTTCATCGGTGCGGACGGCCTCTTCCGCCTGACCGATGACGGTATGGTGGAGCGCGGCCTTGCCGTTCTTGAAATCTCGCGGGGCGGCGTCCGTGTCATCGACCCGGCGCCCCTCAGCTTCAGCCGCCCGGTAACGGAGCCGCGCTTCTGACGGAAACTTCCTCACCGCCCATTCTCGACCTTGCCCCGCAACTGCTGAGCAAGGTCGAGCCCGCTGATATTCCGAAGACCATCCTGCGTTTCAGGAACGATCGAGCCGCCCGTCAGGTCGGCCTTGCAGAATGGCCCGACGAAACCTGGGTCGCTCATCTGGGGCGTTTTGTTCCGCTTGAAGAGAATCTGCCCACCCCGATGGCGATGGCCTATCACGGCCACCAGTTCCGCACCTATAACCCCGACATCGGTGACGGCAGGGGCTTCCTCTTCGCGCAGCTTCGCGGCGTGGACGGACGGCTTTACGATCTCGGCACGAAGGGTTCGGGTCAGACACCGTTTTCCCGCACCGGGGACGGGCGGCTTACCCTGAAGGGCGCGGTGCGCGAAATCCTCGCCACGGAGCTTCTCGAAGCCCTCGGCGTGCGGACATCTCGTACGCTCAGTGTCATCGAGACCGGCGAAGCCCTGCAGCGGCACGACGAGCCATCGCCGACCCGCAGCGCCGTCCTTGTGCGGATAAGCGAAAGCCATATCCGCTTCGGCAGCTTCCAGCGGCTGGCCTTCCTTGGGGACGAGGAAGGGCTGCGCAAACTCTGGAGCTATGTCGGAAAGGAGCATCTTGCGGGCTCCGCCCATGATGACGGAGCGATGTTCGAAAGCATCGTCAGGAACATGGCGCGCATGACAGCGGAGCTGATGGCGGCAGGCTTTGTTCACGGCGTTCTTAATACGGATAACATGAACGTCACCGGCGAATGCTTCGACTACGGCCCATGGCGTTTCCTTCCGACCCTCAAGCCCGGTTTCACTGCCGCATATTTCGACCATGGCGGTCTTTACGCCTTCGGACGCCAGCCCGAAGCGATCTACTGGAACCTCGCCGCCCTGGCCGATGCGCTTCGTCCGATCCTGCCGACAGAAGCGCTGCAGAACGGCATTCGCGTCTACCCCGACGCCTACGCCTCGGCCTTCGCCGCTGCGATCTTCGCCCGTCTCGGCGTGACCAGCCCCGGAGGGGAGGAGGCGCAGTCCTTCGCCGAAGATTTCTTCAGTTTCCTCCACGAAACGCAACTGCCGTTCGAGCGCGCCTTTTTCGACCTCTTCGGCGGCCGCGCGGGGCGTGAAAAGCGTGCGAACTCGCCTCACAAGGACGTCTATGCAGAGGCCGACGCATTGATGGCGCGGCTCGATGCCTTCGTGCCCCTCCGGCCCGAAAGGCTCGAACATCCGGCTTTTGGCGAGGGCCCTCAGACCCTCCTGATCGACGAGGTGGAAGACCTGTGGGCGGCCATCGCGGAAAGGGATGATTGGTCGCCACTGCATGACAAGATCCAAGCGATCCGCCGCTATGGCGAGGCGCTTGGCCTCTCCCGCCCTAACTGAGCTTGCATGCCAACGCGTTCCTCCGCATCACTCGACCAAGCCATGTCCACCGATCTTGACCTCACCGACCCGATCGCGCTCGCCAAGGCGCTGATGGCCTGCCCGTCGGTCACGCCGATCGACGCTGGCGCGCAGGACCTCCTCGCGGAGTGGCTCGAACGGCTTGGCTTTACGGTGACGCGCAAGACGTTCGGCGAGGTCCCTAACCTCTATGCCGTCCGCGGCGGGGGCGGCCCCCGCCTCTGCTATGCGGGTCATACCGATGTCGTCCCCCCGGGACCGGAGGCTGCGTGGTCGAGCCCGCCCTTCGCCCCCGAGGTCGACGAAGGGGTCCTGCGCGGACGGGGCGCTGCCGATATGAAGGGCTCGATCGCCGCCTTCGTCGCGGCCATCGCGCGGGCCGATAGCGCACCGCCGCTCGCTCTTCTCATCACCGGGGACGAAGAGGGTCCGGGTATCGACGGCACCAAGCGGATGCTCGGCTGGCTGGCGGAAGAGGGGCTCGGCTTCGACCACTGCCTTGTCGGCGAACCGACGAGCCGCGAACGCCTCGGTGACATGATGAAGGTCGGGCGCAGGGGCTCGATGAATGCGATCATCACGGTCGAAGGCATTCAGGGCCACGTCGCCTATCCGCACCGGGCCGAGAACCCGTTGCCGGTGGTCAGCGCCATCGCCCACCGGCTGGCGGGGCTCAGCCTCGATGACGGCTATGCCCAGTTCCAGCCGTCCAATCTCGAACTGACGGGTTTCGGGAGCACGGCAAGCGCCGAGAACGTTATCCCCGGCGAGGCGTGGATCAGGATCAATGTCCGCTTCAACCCCAACTATACCGGCGAGACGCTGCTGGCGCATCTTGAGCAGGTCATCGGTGAGGCCGCGGGCGGCATGCGCTGGTCCTGGACACCGCGGGTGTCGGGCGAGCCCTTCCTGAATATGGACGCCGACTTCGCCCGCCTGGTCGCGGGGGTGGTGAAGGACCGGACGGGGCGGGTGCCCGAAATGTCGACAAGCGGCGGGACCTCCGATGCGCGCTTCATCGGCAAGGTCGTCCCCACCGTTGAATTCGGCCTTCCGGGCGCGACGATGCATCAGATCGACGAAAGAGTGCAGACGGACGATATCGAAGAACTGACCGAGATCTACGCCTCCTTGCTGGGCCGGTATGAGGAGGCGGTACGGTGATCAGGGCCAATGAAATCTCCAATGGTGCCAGCGGCGCCCTCAGCATGGCCAAATCGACCGATCAGTGGGCCGAGCGGTTCGACATGTCGGCCGAGCAGGTCTTCAAGAGCTTCTGGGCCTTCTTCCTCGCGATCCCGGCTCACCTCGTGGCCGTCGAGGGTACGAGGCGGCTCATCGTCAATGAGCCGACCTTTCAGGGTTCGGTCGCAGGGCCGGGCGTTACAGCCTTCACCGAAACCAGCGTGTTCCTGATCGCCTGGGGCGTGGAGCTCGCGCTTCTGGTCTCTCTCGCCAATCGCCGCGGCGTAGGCTGGCGGATCAGTCCACTGATCATAGGTTACAACTGGTCCGTCTTCCTATCGCGCATGGCGCAGGGCTTGGCCCTGGCCGCGGCCATTCTCATCAAGATGCCGATCATCGCGACGATGGGCATATTGGTGGCTGGGTTCTTCAGTATATGGCTTCAATGGGGCGTGTTGCGGCGAAGCCTTCAGACCACGCCCCTCGGTACGGTTGGCGTCATGGGCCTTCTCGTGATCGTCTATTTCGGCATTTCCACACTGATGATGGCGCTCTACCAGATCGTCGGGATCGTGCCTGCGCCCGTCGTCCCTCAGTAAACAGCCTTCAGGAAGTAAAGGCCCTGCGCAGGGGCCACCGGCCCGCAGCGGGCACGGTCCTTGGCGTTCAGAGCAGCCGCGACATCGCCTGCCCGCCACCGTCCGGCCCCGACCCGCTCGAGAGTGCCGACAATGGAGCGCACCTGATTGTGAAGGAAGGATGGTGCCCGGAGGAAGATCTCGATGTCCTCGCCCTGCCGCTGGATGCGGATTTCATCGAGGCTCTTCACCGGGTCCTTCGCCTGGCAATGTGCCGAGCGGAAGGTCGTGAAGTCGTGTTTGCCGATCAGGCAAGCGGCAGCTTCCTCCATCGGTGCGATGTCGAGGGGGTAGGGCACCTGCCATGACTTGCCTGCCTGAAGGGCCAGGGGCGCGCGCCGGGTTGTCAGGCGGTAGAGATATTGGCGCTCCTTCGCGGAGAACCGGGCGTGGAAATCCTCGCTGGTTTCCTGAGCGGACAGGACCGCCACCGGATGGGGGCGCATCAGGGCATTGGCCGCGTTCTGTACGCTGAAGGCATCCATCTTCTTCGGGATGTCCAGATGCGCGGTCATGGCCATGGCGTGCACCCCTGCATCGGTCCGCCCGGCCCCGTAGCAATGGACCGCTCCGCCCGCGAAGCGTTCGGCTGCGTTCTCGATGACCTCCTGAACGCTCAGCGCGTTCTCCTGCCGCTGCCAGCCTGCGAAGGGCCCGCCGTCGAACTCGACGACAAGGCGGTAGCGCCAGAAAGGCCGTGCGATCACGACAGGACGGTGCCCTGATCAATGGGCATGCCGCGAAGGAACTCCTCCGTGTTCTGCGCGGACTTGCCCGCGCGCTGCAGTCTCGTGACGACGACGCTGCCGCCATCGCCGCAAGCCACCACGATACCTTCGGCGTCGGCACGAATGACGGAGCCCGGCTCGGCGTTTGCTTCCTCACCGGTCCGGGACATCAGGAGCTTGAGCCGGGTGTCCCCGAGGCCCGTATGCGCGCCGGGGAATGGCGAGAGGCCGCGGATCTGAAGGTCGATCTCGCGGGCTGGTCTGGCCCAATCGATCCGGGCGTCCTCGGACGCGATCTTCCGGGCATAGGTGACGCCTTCCTCAGCCTGCGGCGTCGCCTGAAGACCGCCTCTTTCGAGCGCTGCCAGCGCGCGGGGGAGAAGCCCCGCACCGATGGCCGCCAGCGTGTTGTGAAGGCTCGCATAAGTCTCGTCGGGCGCAATCGGCACGGTTTCCGACAGGAGGATCGGCCCTGTATCAAGGCCCGCTTCCATCTGCATGACCTGAACGCCCGTCACCTGATCGCCCGCCATGATCGCGCGCTGCAGGGGCGCCGCGCCGCGCCAGCGGGGGAGGAGCGAGGCGTGAAGGTTGATCGAGCCGAGCCGCGGCACCTGCAGCACGGCCTCGGGGAGGATCTGGCCATAGGCGACGACGACGGCGAGATCCGCCTCCAGCTCCGCGAGCTTCTCCGCTTCGGCTGGCGCCTTCATCGTTTCAGGCGTGCGCAGTTCGAGGCCGTATTCCTTGGCCAGCTTGCCGACCGGCGAATGCTGCAGCTTGTGCCCACGACCGCGCGGGCGGGGCGGCTGGGTATAGACGGCAGCGACATCGTGGCCGCTTGCCACGAGCTCTGAAAGGGCCGGGACCGCAAAGTCCGGCGTACCCATGAAGATGACGCGCAGCACGCCTACTCCGCGGCGAAGGAGGCGGAGGGAGCGGTTTTGTCCTTCGCCTTGGCTTCCCGTTTGAGGCGCTTCAGAATGCGCTCGCGCTTCAGCCGCGACAGGTGGTCGATGAAGAGGACGCCTTCGAGGTGGTCCATCTCATGCTGGATACAGGTCGCGAGCAGGCCTTCGGCTTCGAGGTGCTGCGGCATGCCTTCATAGTCGAGATATTCGATCGTGCAGCGCGCCGGACGGTCCACCTGCTCGAAGGCTTCGGGCACGGAGAGACAGCCCTCTTCATAGGGGGCAAGCTCTTCCGCGGGATCGACGATCCTGGGGTTCACGAAATAGCGCGGTGCGGGCTCTTCCTCGGGACCGGCGAGATCCATTACGATGATCCGCAATGGGACACCCACCTGGATCGCGGCGAGCCCGATGCCCGGGGCGTCGTACATCGTCTCCAGCATGTCATCCATCAGGGCGCGCGTCTCGTCGGTGACGGCGTCGACCTCCTTGGAAATTTCCCGCAGGCGCGGGTCCGGGACGGTGAGAATTTCGCGAATGGCCATATCAATCGAACTAAGAACCCCGGCTGGCTTGGTCAATCCGCCGATTTTAGACCAAACCGCATGGATTGTCCTTTCCACAACCTGAACGATTGCCCGAATTTTGCATGTATCTCGCCATTGACGTCCAAGAGTGACATAACAACGGGGTCGAGAACCTTGGGGGTGATCGATGGGTAAAGCTTTGAAGCAGTCAGGCCAGGTTGGCTCATGCTGGCACAACTCGTGAATCCTTGGCGCTCAGGGCGCCTTGAACTCGGCGTTGACGAGGCGATGGGTGATGCCC
Organism: uncultured Caulobacterales bacterium; assembly: GCA_964556115.1. Classification (GTDB taxonomy): domain Bacteria; phylum Pseudomonadota; class Alphaproteobacteria; order Caulobacterales; family Parvularculaceae; genus Parvularcula. The sequence goes on along the minus strand of CAZKVC010000001.1, from coordinate 269,725 downwards.
TGGGGCGTAGTTTAGGGACGGACGCAGCTATGAACACCAGCGATCTCATACTCCTGGGGAGTTTCGCAGCCGCGGTGCTCCTGGTCATAGCGGTGCTCGCGGTCGTCTATGGGCGCATGAACCGGAATCGCCAGCATTACGGTGACGATGCCGGCGACCCGTTCGAGAACGGTTTCGGCCAGCAGAGCGCCTTCGCCGAGGAGCGCAGCGATTTCGCCTCGATCAGGATCTCGCGCGAACCCGATGAGGACGATTTGCCGCCCGCGCGCGAGCCCGGACCTCTGACCCGGGACGTGCAGCACGCACCCTACGAAGACGAACCTGCCTATGACGACGAACCGGCTGAGAACGTCGTCCCCCTTCGTGCGCCCGCGCCGCAATACGAGGCGGAGCCCTATCAGCAGCAGCAGCCCTTCAGGCAGCACGAAGACGATGTCTACCAGGCCGGATCGGTGCAGCTTGCAGCGTCCGGAGGCGATGAAGGCGGACGGGACTATGACTATGGCCGCGCCTCGGGCCATGACCGGGACCGCGGCGACGACTGGTCGCGCGCGCCCGCAGGCGACCGCTATCACGTGGACCATCCGCCTTATGAAGAGCGCCGCCAGCAGCGCGGCTACGAAGAAGAGAACACGCCCTTCGTTGCTCCTTACATCCGCGACTATATCGAAGAGAGCGAGCGGCGGCAGTCGAACCGGCTTGACGACCTGCGCGATGACATGAGGCGCCAGCTCACCAATATCCGCGAGGAGCAGTCCAACCGTCTCGATCTCTTCCTCGGTTCAATCGACCGTAAGCTTGCTACCGTCCGCGGCGGCCAGGACCGCGAGGACGGCCAGAGCACGAGGCGCCGGATCGACAGCCTCGCTACGTCGGTGGAGCAGGTGAACGAACGTCTCGACAGCCTCTCGCGCTCGGTCGAGCAGCGCTTCGCCGACGTCGCTCCGATCCGAGGTGAGCTGAAGATCCTGCAGGACCATGTCCTTGGCTTCCGGAAAGATGTCGAAGGGACCAGTCTCGCGGTGGGACAAATGCGCGAGAACTTCGACGTGCTTCAGGAAAACTTCGGCCGCATGGAGCGCAGTTTCCTGGAGAAGGCCCAGAACGACCAGTCTGTCTCCATGCGGCTTTCAGACGTGGTTCGGGGTACCCTGACCGATGACGAATACGAGCTGAACGCCCGCCTCGAGAATGGCTATACCGCCGACGCGATCATCTATCTGCGCGGCGGCCGGACGAAGGTCGCCATCGACGGCAGCTTCCCGATCGAGACCTTCAACCGTCTTCCGTCGCGTGATGCGGTCCGCCGCAACCTGCCGCAGGCGAAGGCGGCCGAGGACGAGTTTCGCCGCACGGTGCTGAAGGCGATCTTCAGCTGCGCCGAGCGGGCGATCGTCGCGGGCGATACCGCCGACTCGGCGATCCTGTTCCTACCGTCGGAGTCGGCCTACACCATCCTGCATGACCGCTTCCCCGACCTCGTAAGGGACAGCCACCGGGCAAGGGTCTGGCTGACCTCGCCGTCAACCCTGATGGGTGTCCTGAACCTCCTTCACAATGTTCTTCCGGGCGAGGATGAACCCCTGCCGCCGGTTTCAAGCAGCAAGCATCAGGACGAGCCTCCGCTGATCGATGATCATGAGCCCTTCTACAGCCGCGCGGCGGAACCCTCTTCCTATCGACAGGCGGAGGACCGGGGCCTCTCTTCCGATGCCTCCGACCTCGAAGACCGCCTGCGCGCCCTGCGCGAGGAAGAAGAGGAGCTCGCGGAGAAACTCGTCCGTATGAGGCGCGACCGCGAAGAGAACGAGCGCGGGGGCCATCAGGAGCGGCGAGAACGTTCGAGTGAGGACCGTTTCGACCGCTTCACCTTCGACCTTGAAGGCGAGCGGACGAGCTATTCGCTGGACGACATGCACCGGAGCCCGCCAAGCGGCCGGGACGACCGCTTCAGGTAAGCCTAGCTCTTGAGACTATCCGGAATGGTCTCCGGGTAGAGCATCTCATCGAGGCTCGGCCTGCGGCGAATGACGTGGACCTGATCGCCATCTATGAGGACTTCCGGCACCAAGGGCCTCGAATTGTACTGGGACGCCTGAACCGCTCCGTATGCGCCCGCAGTGGCGAAGGCGAAGAGATCACCGGCCTCGGGCCTGACGAGCGGCAGGTCGGCTGCAAAACGGTCCGTGCTCTCACAGATCGGTCCGGTGACGGTGAAAGGCGCAGGCTCGCCGTCCCGCTCCTCGACCGGCATCATCTCGTGCTCCGCGCCGTAAAGTGCGGGCCTGATGAGATCGTTCATCCCCGCATCGAGAACCACGAAAGATTTCTCCGTCTGCGTCTTTGTCAGGACGACCCGCGAGAGAAGGAGGCCCGCATTGCCGGCGATCACCCGCCCCGGTTCGAGGATCAACCGCACACCGAGATCCCTGGTGATGGTGGTCAGCCTCTCCGCATAGGCGGCGGGGAGGGGAGGAACCTCGCCTTTGCGGTAAGGCACACCGAGCCCGCCGCCAAGGTCGAGCCGGGCAATCGGGAAATGCCGCTCGCGCAGGGCCAGAACGAGGTCAGCCGCGCGGTGCGCCGCCTTCTCGAAGGGTTCGAGCGAGGTGATCTGCGAGCCGATATGGAGGTCGAGCCCGGACGGATCGATCCCCGCAAGCGAACGGGCATGATCATAGGCCTCGAACGCCCGGTCCCAGGGAATGCCGAACTTGTCGTCCTTCCGCCCGGTCGAGATGCCCGGGTGGGTCTTGGCATCGACGTCAGGATTGATGCGAAGTGCGACCGGCGCCGTCTTGCCGCATGCGACCGCGGCTGCTGACAGCATGTCGAGCTCGGCGAGGCTCTCGACGTTGAATTGAAGAATGCCCGCCGCAAGAGCGCGGTCGAGCTCGTCCCGCGTCTTGCCGACGCCTGAGAAGACGATCTTGGACGGCTCGATCCCTGACTTCTGCGCGCGGTAGAGCTCGCCGCCGCTGACCACATCGGCGCCGCAACCTTCCTTTGCCAGAAGCGCGAGGACAGCGATGTTCGAAAGCGCCTTGACCGAAAAAGCGGTCACCGTGCCTTCGGGGAAGGGCTCGCGAAAGACCCGCGCATGGCGGCGCAAGGTGGCCGCGGAGTAGACATAGGCGGGCGTGCCGATGGCCTCGGCGATCAGGGGCAGGGGCACGTCTTCGGCGTGAAGAACGCCGTTGTGATAGGCGAAGTGATGCATCAGGAACTGGCGCGCTCAGGAGGCGGAGGCGGAATGTCCAGCGGCGCGCGTTTGCCGCAGGACGAGGCCAGGAGGATCAGGGAAGCGGCAAGAAGCAAGCGCGTCATCATGGCGTGCGCCTATCACGTAGCGGGCGGCGCGCAAAAGCGGCATAGAGGCGGCATGGCAGCTTTCGGTAGAATGATTTCCGCTTTCCGCGGGCCCATGGGGCTCATCAAGCTCATGCTCGTCGTCGGCGGTGCCTTTGTCCTGTTCGCGCTGCTGAGTGCCACCGGCGGTCCCCCGAAACCCTGGGAAAACCAGGAACCCGTCTATCGGGTGGGCGCCGTGGAGAATTTTGAGCTGACCTTTCCCTCGGCGCCCCTGCCTGACGTCAGGGTCACAGACGGGGATAACGAGATACCGCTTCGCCAGTTCGCGAACGGCACACCTCTGGTCGTCAACCTCTGGGCGACCTGGTGCGCGCCCTGCCTTGAAGAGCTTCCCTCGCTCGCGGCTCTGCAGAACGAGCTGGGCGGCCAGGTCAAGGTGCTGGCGATCGCGCAGGAAGGCGGCGACGGATCGCGGCAGCGGCAGTTCCTTGAAAGGCTGGGCGCGACGGAGGTGACCCTTCTCCTCGATCCAAACCTTGGGTCCGCGCGAGCCTATCAGGACGGCAGCATGCAACTGCCGCTGACGGTCCTCTATGACGGTAGGGGCAGGGAGATTGGCCGGCTCGAAGGAGCGGCCGACTGGTCGTCACCGGAGGCCGTTCGCCTCGTCAAAGCCGTCGTAGCCGGCAAGCGCCCGCGCTAACGCGTCTCGGTCCTGAGCCACTCGGCGAGCGGCGCGAACGCTTCGGTCAACTCGCGATAGACCTTTCGTTTGAAGGGCACGACCAGCTCTTCCATCTCTTCGAGCCCGGCCCACCGCCAGCGTTCGAATTCGGCCGGGTCGTGGACATTGAGGTCGATTTCCTCGTCCTCGCCCTCGAACAGCATCGCCACCCATTTCTGCCGCTGACCATGCCACTTCTTGCCCGTCCGGCGGTATTTCGGCGGGAAATCGTAAGCGATCCAGCCCGGGGTCGTGAACAGAAGCCGCGCGCTGCGCACGCCGGTCTCCTCGTGAAGCTCGCGCCTTGCGGCCTCGCTGACGCTTTCGCCAGCGTCGATGCCCCCTTGCGGCATCTGCCAGCGATAGGGGTTCACCTCACGGCTGCCCGGGGCATTGAGCCGCTCGCCGAGCCAGATTTCTCCGCGGCGGTTGAAAAGACAGATGCCGACATTGGGCCGGTAGCGATCGAGATCGGGAAGTTCCTTCATAACCGCCGCATGTCGACCATTGCGGAGGTCATCGCAAGATCACTTCATCGGGCGCGCCACGGTCCGTGCCGGTTGGCCCTGAACGTCGATCTCGAGAAGCGGGGGCGTCTTGGCGACAGTCTCTTCCTTATCCAGCAAAAGCAGCGGAAGAGCCGCGCCGAGCATCATCAGGACGATCCCGAGACCGATGGCGAAGACGCCTGAGGGGGGTGTCGCTTTTTGAAACATGACGTGCTCCCTCGCGAGCTTGGCACCCGCTTCGAATTCTGCATCATTGCCCGCCCGTTCCATTGCGCCTAAGCCTCTCGTTCTAAGGCCGATATGGGAGCGCGTGATGGACGGTTCGCCGACACCTGAACAGAACAAGGTTAAGGAACCAGCCTCGGAAACCGCCGAGGATCGGGTCGAAGCTGCGGAACTGCGGGAGCAGGAGGCAGCGAAGAAAGCCCGAATGGAAGACGTGAAGCGTTCCCGGCGGCGTATCTACAGCCGTTCACGCACCACCCTCATTTCCAAGGTGCTCGAAGCGAAGAGCAAGGTGGGTTCGGACGCGATCGCGTTCATCGAGCCTGAAGGGCGCGAGATCAGCTACCGAGACGTCGTTCGCGGTGCCTTCGCTCTCGGTAACGCCTTTTCGAAGTTCACGAAGCGCGGCGAGAATGTCGGTGTGCTGCTGCCGACCAGTGCCGGCGGCATCCTGACCATTCTCGGGCTTCATATCGATGGCCGCGTCGCGGCGATGCTGAACTTCACGGCAGGCGAGAAGGCGCTGACGAGCGCCATTGAAACGGCTGAGATCAGCCACATCATCACCTCGTCCAAGTTCATCGAGGTCGGCGGCTACGAACATCTTGTCGATACGCTTTCGTCCAAGGTTCAGATCCACATCCTCGAGGAGATCAAGGAGAACCTTGGAGGCATCGACAAGCTGCGGGCCGCGGTCGGCGAGAAGCTGCCGCTTCTTGCGCGGCGTAGCCTGAAGCCGGACAGCCCCGCGGTGATCCTCTTTACTTCGGGTACGGAGGGAGCGCCGAAGGGCGTGGTCCTGACCCACGCCAACCTGGTCGCGAATGTCGAGCAGATCCGCAATCACGTGCAGCTCGAGCCCGGCGACATCTTCTTCAACCCGCTGCCGATCTTCCACTCCTACGGCCTGACAGGCGGATCGCTTTTCCCCCTGATCGACGGCAAGCCGCAGGTGCCTTACCCTTCGCCCCTCCACGTGAAGATCATTCCCGAGGTCATCAAGCGCAGCAAGGCGACGATCCTCTTCGCCACCGACACCTTCCTGTCCCGCTATCTGCGGCAGGCCAAGGACGGCGCGCTCGAGAGCCTGCGCTACTCGGTGTGCGGCGCGGAGAAGGTCCGCGACGAGACCCGGAACCTGGCGCGTCGCAAGTTCGGTTTCTCCGTGCTCGAAGGTTATGGCGCAACCGAGGCTTCGCCGGTCATCGCCGTGAACCAGCCAGGCGATATCCGGCCAGGAACGGTAGGCAAGGTCCTGCCCGGCATCGAAACCCGCCTCGACCCGGTTGAGGGTCTGAAAGACGGCGGTCGCCTTTTCGTTCGTGGGCCGAACATCATGGCGGGCTATCTCGACCCTGAGACCAAGACGATCATCCCGCCGAACGATGGCTGGCACGACACTGGCGACGTCGTCACGATCGACGGCGGCGGCTATGTTGCCATCCGCGGACGGATCAAGCGCTTCGCCAAGATCTCCGGCGAAATGGTCTCGCTGGCGGTGGTCGAGAACTGCGCCTCTGTGGTGTGGCCAGACGCCGTTCATGCCGCGATCATCATGCCGGACGACAAGAAGGGCGAGCAGATCATTCTCCTGACCGAGGAGGAAAACCCCAACCGCAGCGAGCTTCTGTCCTGGGCGCAGACCCACGGTGTCCCCGAACTCGCCGTGCCCAAGCGGGTCTACCACGTCGAGGACATCCCCGTCCTCGGCACCGGCAAGGTCGACTATGTCACCCTGCAGCGGCGCGCAGAGGAACTGATCGCCGAAGCCAAGGCCGAGGCCAGTGAGGAAACCACCAAACAGGCAGCGGAGTGATGCCGCCGCCTTCCAAAGAGGAGCGGTCCTTCGCGCATAAACTTCTGCGCGCGATGGTGGAGGGGGTGGTCACCGCCATCCTCTTCGGTACCGCCGTACTGGTCAGCGGATCGCTCCTCGGCATGCAGGCCAAGCTGGCGGGTGAGGGCACGAGCCTCATCATCGCAGGCTGCGGTGCACTCGGCCTTCTTCTATCGGGGAGGCTATCGCTGCGCAGCTTCGACGACCGCTAGGCTTTATTCGACAGGACGCACCAGAACCGTCGCAACAAAGCCGATCACCCCGGTGATTGCCCACAGGGGCAGGTCGAGGAAGAGCGCTGCTGCCTTCGCCGGACCGCCGCCTTGCGGAATGCCGATCTGGAGGCCGGGCAGCAGGTTGACGATCTCCCGCGTGGTCCTGATCTCGGGGCGGCCAAGCTCAGCGGAGCTGATGATGTCCGCGCCGATAAAGACGAGAGCCAGCGCGATAAACACCCACGCGACCGTCCGCAAAGTCTGCATTGAAACCTCCGCCCTGAAAAACCGTCCTAACCGCCTCTGCGGTGCTTGCCAATAAGGCGAAGGTCCGTCTATGTCCCAGCACCTTAAGGACAGGTGGCCGAGTGGTCGAAGGCGCACGCCTGGAACGCGTGTAGGCGGGAAACCGTCTCGAGGGTTCGAATCCCTCTCTGTCCGCCATTTTCGATCTCACGGCGCGAAGCGCCTCCGATTGGGCGGTCTGGCCGACCGGGACGCGGTCGCGTCCTTGGCTGCTGGAGTTCGAACTTTCTCCCAGACCCTCCGCCATTCAGTCCCGAACTTTCTGCTCAGGACAGGGCGGCATCGCCAGGCGGGCGCCGTTCTGCGGGCTTGGGGCCTCCTCAAACCGTCCCTTCCTTCTTCTCTTCAGGCCTTATCAGGTCTCTTTCGCGGCGCCGTCGCCGGGCCGTCTCCGCATCATGGATGGTTGGGTCGGTTTGGTGGCGGAACAGGGATTTTTCACCCATTGAGCCCCTAAAACAGCAGCCTGGGCGGGCAAAGGACCCTCGGACCAGGCCGCAACGCCAGCAATGGTGTGGCCTAGAGCCGGCAATAAGAAAATTCCCTGTTAAAGGCCAGAACAGCGGGCGAGACGGCCATGACAGCGCCTGTCGGAAGGCGATAACAGCGGCCCTGAGCTTCGCCGGGCACCCTCAGCCGAGGCCGAGAACGCAGCGCTGGATGTCGGGGGCGAGGAGAGCGAGACGGACCAGCTTGCGCCTGTAAGGGGTCTCCGGCGCGGCGTTGGCGGTCGGGGAAGCGCCATCTTGCCATAGAAGAAGATCGTGAGCTGCGCGCAGGGCACGGACGATCTTCGGGTTGGGCCCGTTCGTTACGGTCAGCTTCTCGATCTCCGCGCGGCCGTTCCGGGTGGTGAAAGGCGAGGGGAGAATGAGAAGGGCGCCGTCGGTAAGGTCGGGGCAGGGGAGGAGCCGCTCGGCCTCCCCGAGCCTGGAATGGGTGAGCATGCGGTCGGGGATGGTGAGGGTGAGCTTGCATGCCCCATCCTGGACTGCCTTGAAGAGCACGTCATCGACGACCGGTTCATGCCCGCTTTCATAGAAGTTCCCGCCGTGGGGGGTGAGGCCGCACTCGGTCCTGTTCCCCAAGACATAGATGAAGGCGCCGCGGTTCTGTCAGAGGAACCCGAGGGTAGCCGCCCTCGAACGCGGTTCGTCGGCCCGGATGGCCGATCATCCTTTCCCGTATTTCAAGACGTCCCGGGATGTCATCGAGCTCGCGGTGATAATGCCCGTCCGGTATCCGCTGTCGTTACGGAACGTGGGAGATCTCTTGCGTGAGCGCGGGATCGACCTCAGCCATGAGAGCATCAGGTTCTGGGTAGAGCGGTTCGGTCCGTACTTTGCGAGGGAGATCAGACGAAAGCGGACGAGGCCAATGCGGTCGTAAATTCAGTAGCACTGGCACGTCGATGAAACCACTGCCGTGGCCTTCTGCGTCTGATATCGATTCACTGGATCGATATCTGCGCCTCGGGCGGACCGGCTCCGAAGTGGTGAAGATAGGCGGCGAAGCCCATTATCTGTGCCGCGCTGTCGACCACGAAGGGGAGGTGCTGGAGAGCTTCGTGACGAAGACGAGGGAGAAGGTCGCTGCACTGATATTTCTCGAGAAGGCGATGCGTCGGTACGGCCCACTGAAGGCGCTCGTCACCGATGGTCTCCGCTCCTACGGTGCAACGATGCGGGAGATCGGCAATGTGGAACGCCGGGAGGTGGGACGGCATCTGAACAACCGGGCCGCGAACTCGCATCTCCCGTTCAGACGACGAGAGCGAGCGATGCTACGGTTCAGGCGGATGAGCAGTCTACAGAGGTTCTGCTCGACTCACGCTTCGATCCAGAACCACTTCAACGTTCAACGACACCTCAAGACACGATCGATTCTCACATACTTTCCTTACGGAGCTCCCTCCAAGTTGCGGCAACCCTCTGGGTACTGAATACCACAGACTCCGTGACAGTAGAGACGAGTTCGACTTCGTCTGACAGCACCCTTGATGCCTCAGCCCGGCTTGATAGCCGACGCCGGACGTTCACCGCTCATCGGCAGCTCTTCGGCAAAGGTGGCGAAACGGGCGGCACGGTTCGGCCAGGCGTAGCTTTCCGCGCGCGCCCGCGCTGCGCTGCCGAGGCGCCGGGACAGCGCTTCGTCGCCGATCAAGCGGCGGGCCGCGTCGGCCAGGGCCGACGGTGCGCTCGGTGGCGGTAAGAGGGCGTGCACCTCGTGCTCGACGAGGTTTCTGACAGGGCCGATATCGGTCGCCACGATGGGGAGGCCGAGGCCCATCATCTGCAACATCTTGAGCGGCACGGTGAAGGAATCCGATACGTGGTCGACACCTTGGGGCAGGGGGCAACAACCGATCCGAGCCGACTGCAGCAAAGCGGGTACGTCCGCCGGCGCGACCCAACCGAGGAAATCGACCCGGTCGGCCACCCCGAGGCGTTCGGCGATGGCGCGTGCCGCGGCCACCGCGTCGGGCCCGCCGCCCGCCACGGCCAATGTGACCCCCGGCAGATGGCCAAGGGCTTCGAGAAGATCGAAGAGGCCTTTGCGCCGTTCGAGCTTGCCGGCATAGACAAGGTCGTAGCGCTTGTTGGGCGCCGCCTCGGGAGGCGGCCGAACATCCGTGCCCCCCGGCAACAGAAGCACTCGGTGCGCGCCGAACTGGCTTTGCGCCGCTTCGGCGAGGCCCTCAGACACGCAGGCCACGCCGTCGGCGGCGCGGAACGCGGCTCTTTCCCGAGGATAGAGCACCCGTGCCTCCGGCGTGCACGGTGCGAGATCCTCGACCGAAGCGCCTGCCGCGGCTTCGTCGGGCTTGAGGTAGAGAAGCCGGTGCATCTCGAAGATGAGGACGGTCTCGGGCGGCAGACCCCCCGCGTCGCGTGCCTTGGCGAGGCGTGGAAGAAGGTCGAAGGCCGCTGCGCCGCGGGCCACCACCACATGACGCCCCGGGGGCTCCGCGCGCCGCACCGCACGATCCGTGCGTCGTCGCGCGACGAGCGGGCGCAGGCGCCCGAGCCAGCGGCGCGGATAAAGCGGCTCGATGTTCAAGCCGGTGGTCGGCTGGAGTCCGTATTGCGCCAGAACGCCCGTCGGGTCGGCCGACAAGGCGCCGCAATGGAGCCGAAAGGGAACGCCCTGGCGCGCATGCTCGGCGCCGGTGCGCAGGATCTGGATGGAAGCCGCATGGCGATTGGGCATTGGCTCGTCGTAGAAATACGAAATCTGCCCCAAGCCCGCGCCTTTCGTCATCTCCGCGATCGCTCTTCCATATCCCTGCCCGATTCAGATTGGCTTGTCTCACAAGGGATCTTAATCTACTAACTTTAAGATTAACTTGTGAAGAGGAGCCTGCCGTTATGGCCGACCCGGCAACGCGTCGCCCGCGGGTGCTCTATGTCGTACGCGGCTTCCCGCAGATCTCGCAGACCTACGTGAAATGGGAGCTAGAGGCGGTGGCGGCGGCGCACGACGTGAAGATCCTCTCGCGCAAACCCGCCAATCGGCCATACGCCCATCATCGGCCCTGGACGGACATCCGGAGCATGGAAGAGGCGGTCGCCGAGGCGGAGGCGTTTCGTCCGGACGTCATTCACACCCACTATCTCAACCAGGTGGAGTTCGTCGCCGAGCTGTCGCGACGCGTCGGCGTTCCTTACACGGTCAGGTCACACTCGTTCGACGTTATGACCCTCCGGCGGCCCAGCTTGATGGGGCAGTTGAAGCGTTTCGTGCCGCGCCATCGTCCGACCTATCTGAAGGGCAAGCGCGCGAAACGGGCCTTGCCGCTCCTCAATGAGGACAACTGTCTCGGTTGCCTCGCTTTTCCTTTCGCGAGGCCGCTTCTCGAGAAGAACGGTGTCGAGCCGGGGAAGATCGTCGACTGCTACCCGGTGGTGAAAGTGGCGATGTTCAAGGATCATGGCCCCAATGGCCGTGGGGTGATGAATGTCGGCGCCGCCATTCCGAAGAAGAAGATGGAAGATTTTCTTCGGCTGGCGAGTTTGGTGGAGGACGTGCCTTTCACGCTCTACGCCATGGGATATGGCCGCGCGAAGCTGGAAGAGGCCGCGAAGAGAAGCAGCGCTTCCATCGAGGTGAAAAGCGAAATCGAGCCCGAAGACATGCCCGCCGAGTACAAGAAGCACGACTGGCTGGTCTACACGGCGGATTTCGATCTCAAATCGGTGGGTTGGCCTATGGCCGTTGCCGAAGCTCAGGCGGCCGGTGTCGGCGTTTGCATGCCGAACATCCGACCCGATGTGGCGGCATATATCGGCGAAGGGGGTATTCTCTACGACCGCATCGAGGACGTGGCGCCCCTCTTGGTAAAGCCGCCGAGCGAGGACCTCAAAGCGCGCGGCTATGTGCAGTCGGAGAAGTCGGACATCGACCGACATATCCATCTGCTTACCGATCTTTGGACGCCCTATCTGCAGCCGGGGCCGACGACTTACGCATCGACCTTGGCCGACACGCCGACCTGACCCCGCGAGGTGGTCCAACGGTAGCGTTAAACCTGACAGGTTGGTACTTGTTAGAGGAGAATTATAAGCCGAGAATCCAGACTTAGAAGCGCACATCGGCATGTTCTAAACGGTTGACTCTCTATAGTTCGAAGCGGAGCGCCATCCCGCTAAATACAGTATCCAATTCTTCACTGACAATGCCCTTCCTCCTGACCCTGATGAAACGGGCACTCGAGAAAGGAGGACCAGCCGCCGCGATCTTCAACGACCTCGCTGAAAGGTGTAAGCCCGACAAAGGCAAGTCGGATCTTACGACCCAATTCCTCATCGAAAGGGTCTGTCGCACCGGGCGGATCTCGGACGCTGCTGAGACCCTTCGCCTCTTCATGAAGATCAATCGATTCAGCGAGCAGACGAAGGTCCTGTTCGGGCCCTGGATCGCTCAAGAAGCCCTCGCACGGATCGAGAGCCCGCTATCGCCCGACAATCAGCGCGAGGTCTACGCCAACACAAGCCAGCCCAACAATATCGACTGGCCAGACTGGTGGGAGGAGTTCTAACCAGAATGCAGACGGCGTCGGGTTCTATCCAGAACCACTTCAACCCCCCCCAAGAGACCTCAAGCCAAGATCGACTCCCACGTGCTTTCGTTGCGGAGCTCTCTGCGAGCGGCGCAAAACTTCCGTGGGCTGAAGACAACAGGATCCGTGGCAGGAGAGACGAGTTCCATTTATTCTGACAGTGCCGGCGGCGGATTACGCCTCTACGATGGTGCAATCACCAATCTCGACATGTCGCTGACAGGGTCTGTCGGTACGGGCGATTTGACCATCGACGGTCCCTGCGATCAGGCCGGGAATTGGGCATGGGCCGTGGTTCGCAACCCGCAGCCGATGGCAACCGAAAACGCCACTCTTCTCGCCGCGATTGCGCCGAGCACTCATGTCGTTTTTCGTAAGCTGAAGTTCCGTGGCGGAACCGCTTCTCGCCGCCTTAGGGATACTGACCTGCTCTTGGACAATCTCAGGCTGCAAGGGCAGTTAACCTACCCCATCGACTAGGTTAAAGCTTACTTTGCCCGTTAAGCCGCCTTAGGTAGACGTCTTTTCGATATGCGAAACCCGCCACGTCTCGACCTCTTTGGCTTTCGGGCTGTCACCAAACCACGCCTGAACTTTCGCGGACATATCATCGGTGAAGAAGTTCGCATAGTCGCCAACAATCCCCTTGCGGAAGAAATTGCCGCCACGCTCTTCGAAGCTCTTCATCCATGGTTTGGTTGATGTCTCGCGCATGGTAGAAATTGAGACGCGCCCAGCAAGATCATCGGGCATCTCGCAGCCGAGGTATTCGGTAAGGCGGCGGGTTTCCCGCTCGAAGTTCTGCTTCATGGCTTCATAGCAAAGGTTGAGGGGTTTGGTTGCAAAAAGAGCAGGTGCGGTCCTGAGCCAGAAATGGTTGTGTGCCGCCCATCTATCGAAAGCTGCCTGTGCCTTGAAGCTGAAGAACTCGTCTAGCGTCAAATCTTCACCGACCCCGCGCATGTGGTGATAAAGGGAGGTCAAGACATCACGGGCGTCTCTTACGATGTTGATAGCCCGCAGCTCTGGCTTGCACGCAGCCTTCTGGAAGCTCTCCTGCGTCTCGAATTCTTTCGGGCCAAGGTGGGCTTTGAACGTAAAACAGCGCCCGTATGCAGCGCGTTCCGCCATGAACAGGACGCGATCTCCAGCATTCGAATAGTCATGGTTCGGCGGCCTCGTCAGGCCAAGGGGAAGTGCCTTGATGATCCCTTCCAGCCACGTGCTGCCGGATTTATGCGCGCCTGCGTTCAATATAAGCATATCAACCCCCTCTTGCCGCTGTGAAGTAAACCCATCAGCCGGGCCAAAACAACCCGCCTGACCTGCTCAAGAGCTTTTCAAACCAAGGACAACGGAGCCGCCGCCAGGCGGCCTCGCGATCACCGATGAAAGGGGGCTATGACCGTGACCAACAAGTCGGACGAATTCCTCGGCGTCCTCCGTGAAAGCGAATCATTCCGCAAGCCGCTACAAAGGGCGGTAGAGGAAGGGGCCTCGGCGACGGGGCTGGACCTCGCCAACGCGGCGCCCCTCACCGCGTCTTTCGCCTCGCTCGGGGTGATTGCCGGCTTCGAGGAAGGGGAGCGCCAGCGCGTCCGGAAGAGTTGGTGGCAACAGGACGACAGCTTCCAGTCGGACATTCCGAAGCTTGGGGGTGACGTGTGAGCCGGAAAACCGACCTGATCGCCGTGCATTTTCCAGCGTCCGTTCCCGAAGCGGGGAGGGCATAGAGACCGTCCACCGATGGCATGTCGATGAGAATGGCTGAGATGACGTTGGCTATCACTACGTCATTCCGCCGGGCGGCGAGGTGCAGAAGGGCCGTGCCGAGAGCGTGCAGGGTGCGCATGCGCTGCCGTTCAACGAGCGCAGCCTCAGCTTCTGCCTGAAGGGCGGCATCGACCGTTTCGGCGGATCTGTGCCGAACTTCACGGACGCTCAGCTTGAGAGCCTGCAGCAGCTTCTCGGTACGCTGACGGCCCGCTGTCCCGAGGCGGCGATACGCGGCCATGGCGACCCTCCCGGCATTGCGAGGGACTACCCCCTGCTGTTCGGTCAGCCATTGACTGGCGACGGGCGAGGTGCTGCCCGTGCGGCGTGAGGAGCCTTGGCAGCAAGATCCTCGACGTCCTGACCGGCGCCGCGCTCGGCAAGGTCATAGACAAGATCCCCGATGTGGACCTTCGTTAGGAATTTCGGGCGAGCTTCCGGCAGGCTGTTCTCGACCATAAGAGCCGCTTGGTGGAAGCCGGGCGAGATGTGGTGTTAGCCGAGGCCGAAGGTGAGAGCTGGCTGCAGCGCAACTGGCGCCCCCTGACCATACTGAACGCCGCTGCGATCCTGTTCAACAATTACGTCCTGGTCCCGCGGTTGAAGGCCTTCGGGATCGAGACGGTTGCCGTGCTGACGATCCCCGATGGGATGTGGTCGCTGCTGACGATCGGCCTGGGCGGTTACATCGTCGGGCGCACGGTCGAAAAGATCGAAAGCGGCATCAATGTTCGCATGGGGAGGGAGCCATCATGAAAGAAGCCATCCTCTTCCTGAGCGATATTCTCCCGCCGATCGCGGCGGCGAGCGCTGCTGCATCAGGGCTGCACGCCATTGGCGCGGCCGGTGAGGCGCTGAAGCGGCAGCGCGTAAGGCCCGCCGAATGGCTGGCGCGCTCTGCCCAGATCGAGGTGTCGCTCACCACGTCATCCGCGGTGACGTACGCCAGCCTGACGACTTATTGGTCGGTACAGTCTGGCGCCGATCTAGGCTCCGGGCTCATAACCAGTAGGCCATGGTAGCTGCGAGGCATACGGCTGAGAGGAAGGCGTCGGCCCTTCTGTCGTACCTGGTGCCGATGCTTCTGAAGTCCTTGAGGCACCTAAACATGCGCTCGACAGCGTTCCGGTCCCGGTGAAGTACTGGCGAGACGCCGGGCTCGTAGCGGCGGTTGGATTGGAGCGGAATATTCGGCGCGGCGCCAGAGGCTTCGATCTGTGGGCGGACGGCCTTGCTGTCATAACCATTATCGCCTTGCATGACGTCCACGCGTGGCGGAAGCAGGCGAAGAAGCGGTTCGGCTGCTACCCAATCCGGTACGTTTCCGCCTGCAGCCGAGCGATGGGCATGGACAGCAGAACTATCGATGAGGGTCTGGCTGGGTAGCCCTCCGGCATCGGCAAGGGCGATGAAGGTGTCTTTTCAGATGGCTTTCTCCACTCATCGAACGAACCGGTTGTAGAGCGTCTTGCGAGGACCGTCCTCGGCAGGCGCGTCAACCCACCGGCAGCCCGACTTCAGGACGTGTACGATGTGCCGGCGGAGTACGGGTCACCGACGAAAATCGACAATTGTTTGAACCGCTGGTCCCGGCGGCGGCTCTGGACCGGGCCTCTCGAAGCCTTCGCCGAGAGCGGCGCGGTTAGGAAGAGCACGTAGATGGACAACATCTACGTGGAGGCGCAACGCTCCGCCGCTGGTGGCAAAAGGGGGGCCAAAGCGTAGGAGATTGGTCCCTCGCGGGGCGGGCGAACGACCAGGCTCCATATTTTCTGCGACGCGATCGGGCGGCCCTTCGCCCTCTCGCTCACGCCCGGCAACGTTCCTGACGTGAAAGTCACACCGGACCTTTGGCCAAGTCTTGAGGACGCTCACTATCTGATCGCCCGTAAGCGCTACTATGGCGGCAGCCTAAGCGGCGAGCTTCGGAAGCTAAACGGGGTGCCGGTGATACCAAGCCGAACAAGCCGTAAACGGACCATCCGCCAAGAACAGCGCCGCTTCCGTGAACGCCACCTCGTCGAAACGCCTTCCTTTGCTTCAAAGACTTCGGCCTTATCGCCACACACTACGACGGGCTCGCCAGAAACTTCTTCTCCGCCGCCGCACTTGCCACCGTCATCGCCTTCTGGACCGGGTCGAGTCGCGACCGTAGCGGAAGTTTTGCAGTGATGTTATATGTTCGCAGCAGAGATGATATCGCAATTTTGGCAGTTGAGCGTATTGCATGTTTGCGGCATAGACGCGGCTATGCTCAACGTGATTGCCGCCGCATTCGCGACAGTTTTGGTCGCTTCCCCTTCAGTTAATGTTGCAGAACCATTCCGGGTTCTCGCGATTGGGCAGTCCAATATGGAAGGGAGGTACGGCCCCCCGGCTCCTCCGTCGGAAACCCGTCAACGCCTCCGTGCTTGGAATTGGAGCGCCGATGAGTGGCGCCCGGCTATTCTGGGCGAACTTCCCTTCAGGCCAATGGTCCGGATCCTTACACCTGCGAATAATTTGGCCTACGTTTTTGCTGGTATAGTCGCGGATCGCTGTCAGGTAGATGTCGATATTGTCCTATTGGCGGCAGGCGGAAAAAGAATTGAATACTTTCTTCCCCAATCTGTACTAGAGGCAAATTCTTGGGAGAATGCTGTGGATACTCATCCCTTCGGGAAATCTCTGGCCGACGAAATACTAGGTGAGACTGGCGATAGCCGGCAGGCCTTGGAAGCTAGTGGGGGATCGACCTTCGATGTTGTGATTGTTCATCAGGGCGAGGCGAACAACCAGGATATTCTCAAGGACTCGGAACCGTACGAGCAAAAGCTACGCGCTCTCGTTCAGGAGTTGAGAGCGCGGGACCTAGTATCAGCTGCTACGCCGATCATATTCGGTGGGATTAATCCTCAGTATGTCGGTGCCGCAGCGCATCAAAATGTACTTGAGCGCCTCGCCGAAGAAGGTTTCGGCGTCGTGGTTTGGGAGGGCGTGGAAGATGTTCGGAGCGTCAGCGGCGAGGGCAACTTCCACGCAACTGGCCATGGGCTCACTCAGCTCGGAGAGCGTTACGCCAAGGAATACTTTAGGATGATAGATAGGTGCCCCAGCAAGGGCGTCGATTGCGCCTATGGCAACGGGGGCAAGGCATCATGCTTCGAAAACTGAGCATTCAAACTGACTTCCGTGAAAGCGTTGGCGAGGTTCACAAAACAAAGCCTTCTGGGTTGGTCGAATTTTTCGAGTCGGGAGGTTGGCGTTGGCCGTTTGTCGTATCACTCCTTGTAACCTGTATAGTCCATCTGTATGACTTAGCGGGCTTCCCGCTCGGCAACCACGACTGGTTCCGTTTGGAAGATATGCTACCCGAAGCGCAGCTGCGGGCAGGGCGTGCCGTTACCGCCGCCAGTTACCTGCTGACCTGGAACAAGGACATCCCACTTCTTTTTCCAATGGGTCTTGTTCTCGCAGTCGTGACTGGTATCCTAAGCGTGTACTATATTGTCAGAAACACTGATCGTCTAGTATATGCCTTCGGCGGAACCTTTTTAGCCATTGTCCCTTACATCACGCCGCTTCTATTCTACCGAACCAGCATATTCCAGTACTTTTTAGGCACTTCACTGGCAGTCTTAAGCCTGTTTCTTTTTGAAAAGCGCAATAACATAGCCTGGATTCTTGGTGCCATAGTTTGTTTCCTGAGTCTTGCAACATACGGCGTCGTCATTTGTACCTTGGTGGTATTGGCAGCAGCGCGCGTTATGGTTCTTCTGACTGATGATGGATATGAATGGTTCTACACCGGTATCCGTTCTGCGCTCGGCGTACTCATCGCTCTTGTACTCTATCTCGTTTATACGAGGATAAGTCAGCAATTTCTCGGAACTTTTTATAATACTGACAGTCGACCGCTGATAGAAATCTTTTTCGCGATGCCTGATGCCTTGTCCTACGGCTTTCAATCGTTGCTGCCTCAATTAAAGAGCGCTTATGTTCCCTCATCTATGAAGACAGTTCTTCTAGCGCTTTTAGTATTCAGTGTGTGTATGGCTTTCTCCAAGGGAGTCCGAATTAGTCCTTGGAGGGGAGTGGCAACGACTGGCGTAGCTCTAGTTTTGGTGCTAGGAGTAAAAATCTACGTACTGCTCACCGATTCTCTCATCTGGTGGGCGCACCGTGGCATGTTGTTTGGGACAGGCTTCGCTTTCTTGGTCGGCGGCGCTTATGCCTGCCATTCTACGACAGGTTTCTTGCGTAAGTTCGTATTAGTCCTACTTGGTTTCTGCTTATGGGCATCAGCCGTTCAAGTTTCGCGGTCGGCCCAGCATCATCGTTTGATGGTTCAACACGACTTAGCGATTGTAAACCGCATACTCATGCGAATCGAACAGCTTCCAGAATACGGAAGTAAACCATTGAATTACTACCAAGTAGGCTATCTGCCGTCGCTACGGAAAGAGATGATCCAGAGATCAGAATACACGCGTCTCGATCATCCGTTCACTAATACATCGCAACACCCGAGTTCACCGGGAAACCTAGTAAGATTTCTTTCTGACGTACCTTGGAAGAGCTTTCGGTATATAGATCGGCCTCATGGCTTTTTGCGAGACGACCTTGCTCTCAACTACCAGATACTCGTTTATTCCCTAGACCATCCTTGGCCTGACGAAGGCTCCGTCATTTCGTTGTCTGAGGACAGCGTTCTAGTGGTTAGGGCAGTCAACGAAAGCGTTATCAACAGGCATTTGGAGAGTTTTGAAATCCAGCTTGCAGAAGGTGGCGTTGATCCTTCACTGCTACGCGCGGCAGTAAAAAACGGAACCTGGCTACAATGAAAAAACGCGAGATCGATATCATCTTGCCCTGTTACAACGAGAGCGAAAACATAAAATATCTCGTTCCAGAAATTAATAAGGTGATCGAACAGATTGACGGTTATGATTTTCGCGTTGTTTTCGTCAATGATGGAAGTACAGATGATACTCTTCAGCTCTTAGAGAAAGAACGTCGAGCCTTGCCGAGAGCGATTATCGTCGATCTCTCTAGAAATTTTGGAAAGGAGTCCGCAATTAAAGCTGGACTCGCTTTCGCGGACGCAGACGCTGTAGTTTTTATGGATGCGGATCTTCAGCATCCTCCTAAAGTGATCATCGAATTCATAAAACAGTGGGAGTTGGGTTATGATGTTGTTGTAGCAAAACGACATGATCGCGACACCGACAGCCCGTTTCGCAGGCTAGGCACGAATATTTTCTATGCTGCGCTGAATCGAATTTCCGATCACCGTGTTGAGAACGGCGAGGGCGATTTTCGGTTGATGTCTCGCCAAGTGGTCGAAACACTCAATGAGCTTTCTGAGTCCAACTTGTTTATGAAAGGGCTTTATGGGTTCGTAGGGTTCGAGAAGGCTGTTGTCCCCTTTGATACCCCAGTTCGAGAAGCAGGGGAATCGACATTCTCCGGGTTTGCATTATTTAAGCTCGCAGTAACTGCGCTTGTTACGAATTCGGTTATTCCGCTCCGCTTCAGCCTATGGACAGGTCTCTTGATTGTGTTACTTTCGATAATTTATCTTTTGAGCGAGATTGTGCGGTATACGTTGGGCTCATCAATCACGGCAGGTTATACAACTCAAATTGCCCTGATCACGCTGATCGGCGGGGCGAACCTGATTTTTATTGGTTTTGTTGGCGAGTACGTTGGTAGAGTTTTCATCGAAACCAAAAGGCGGCCACAATTTATAGTCAAGAGAATATACGATTTTGATAAACCCAATCCCTAAAGCGGAATGGTTACGCTTTCTTCGCTTCGGTCTAGTCGGTGGTATCAATACGTTAGTCTTCATTCTTATTGTGGCTAGTCTAAATGTTTTTCTGTCTATTCCACAAACCCTAGCGAACCTAGTTGCCTTTGCGGTAGCAAACGCATTTGCGTATGTTCTTCATTCTCGAATAACTTTTCGCACGAAGATCATGTTCGTAACATATTGGCGGTTCACCTTCGGCGCATCCGCTACTGCGATTACGGTTGTGTTGTGCGGGCTAGTTGGGGACGTTTACTCAGTCGACTACCGAATCGTTCTCATCTTAACCAATCTTATGATTCCGATTGTTAATTTTTTGGTTATGAGGTTCTGGGTGTGGCGCGGCAATAGGGGATCTGATCGTGCTGAAGGGACGTGAGCGCCCGACCATGACCACCTTACCTGGCCCGAGCGAGTAGTGAGTAGTCAGGAGAAGTTCTCCTGTGCAACTTGCGAGGGCTCGGTTTGGAAGGGCACGTCATCATCGAAGGGCAGCGTCGCCGTGTCTGGCTGCACGAGCTGAAGCGTCAGATCGTCGAGGAAAGCTACGACCGGGACGTAACGGTTCTGGGAGTTGGTCGTCGGCACGAGGTCGATCCGGCTCGGATCTACGCCTGGCGCAAGAAGTTCGCGGCTGAGGTGCTGGGTGCAACCGCTCCCTTTCTTCCTGTCGAGATCGGCACCGCAACGACCGCGCCCGACCCGGAGCAAGAGATTCGACCGACGTCCCCTGAACACATCGGGGTCAGCTTCCCGGATGGCTGCCGACTGTCCCTCCCTGCAGAGACACCCGTGAAGAGGATCGCGGCTTTGATGAAGGCGATGCGGTCATGAGCCTGAGCTTTCCTCCTGGCACGATGACGTGGCTCGCTGCTGGAGTGACCGACATGCGCCGCGGCTTCGACGGTTTGAGTGCTCAGGCCGCGACGGTCCTCAAGGAGAACCCGCTTTCGGGACACATCTTCGTCTTTCATGGCCGCAGCGGTGACAGGTTAAAGATTCTCTTCTGGGACGGTCAAGGGATGTGCCTCTACTACAAGCGCCTTGAGAAAGGCACCTTTGTTTGGCCTTGCGCTAAACACGGCAAGGTCTCGATCTCGGGCTCTCAGCTCGCAACACTTCTGGACGGTATCGACTGGCGGCTGACGCGGGTGCTGCCCGCGGTTCGCCAGCCTACCCCGGTGGTGTAGCCTCACCGCTTCGTCACCTTGCTCTTTGACAATGAGCGCCGTGAAGCAAACGCTCCGGGGGAGCGTTTGTAGGCCGAACGATTTTCTCATGCGGACCGAAGCGCTTCAGGTTCTTCGTATGCCGACGAAGCCGCCCTCCGATCTGCCCGAAGATGTCGGCGCTCTTCAGGGCCTCGTCGTTCACCAGGCCCTCGAGATCGAGAAGCTGAAGCATCAGCTCGCGGTTCTTAGACGGCAACACTTTGGGTCGAAGAGCGAGGGCTTCGACCAGCTCGAGCTCGGCATCGAGGATCTAGAGGAGACAGCTGCGGAAACGGGCGCACCGGCTACTGCGGACGATCCAGCTTCGTCAGATGGGGCTGACCCGAAGAACAAGCCGAAGCGGAAGCCGCTAGCTGAGCATCTGCCACGGCAGGATGTGGTCCATGAGCCTGAGAGCACCTGTGCGGACTGCGGCAAGCTGATGAGGCACTTCGGCGAAGACGTTCGTGAGGTGTTGGACTACGTCCCCAGACGCTTCGTGGAGCACCGCCATATCCGTCCGAAGCTCTGTTGCAGAGATTGCGGAGTCATCGCTCAGGAACCAATGCCAAGCCTGCCCATTGTGCGCAGTATGCCCGGACCCGACCTTCTGGCTCATGTGCTGGTATCAAAGTACACTGATCACTTGCCGCTTTATCGCCAGTCCCAGATCTACGGGCGTGAAGGCGTCGATCTTGACCGCTCCACGATGGCCGACTGGGTGCGACAGTGTTCTCGCCTGTTGCGCCCCTTGGTCGATGCCATAGGGAAGCACGCGTTGAGCGGCAAGGCACTCTTCACCGATGACACCCCTGTGCCGGTCCTCGATCCCGGTCGTGGCCGAACCAAGACTGGGCGGCTGTGGACCTACGTCCGAGACGAGCGCCCCTGGGCGGGACCAGCGCCGCCGTTAAACGGGGCCCCATCCCCAGTTAACCCTTCTACCGCTACTCACCGGACCGAAAGGGCGAGCGTCCGAAGGACCACCTTCGCGGCTTCGAAGGCCTCATGCTGGCCGACGGCTATGGCGGGTACGACAAGATCTACGGCAAGAACATCACCGAGGTGGCCTGTATGGCGCATGCCCAACGGAAGCTGTTCGACATCGCCAAGAGCACCGGCTCGCCTATCGCCAAGGAAGCCATCGAGCGCATCGCGGAGCTCTACGCGGCCGAAAAGGAGGCCCGCGGCAAGGCCCCAGACACTCGTTCGGCTTTGCGGAAGGAGAAGGCTGAGCCTGTCTTCGATGATCTGGAGGCTTGGCTGCACCAGACCCTCCCGCAGCTGCCGGGCAAGGGTGAGCTTGCCAAGGCGATCCGCT
The DNA here is from genome assembly GCA_964556115.1 of uncultured Caulobacterales bacterium. Lineage (GTDB taxonomy): Bacteria > Pseudomonadota > Alphaproteobacteria > Caulobacterales > Parvularculaceae > Parvularcula. The sequence continues at coordinate 247,442 of CAZKVC010000001.1, read as the reverse complement.
ACACCCTCGGACGTATGAAGCGCATGCGGAGCTACCTCAAGAACGGAGAATGCGAGCTCGATAATAATACAGCGGAACGTTCCGTGCGCTGCGTCAGGCTCGGAAGAAACTACCTCTTCGCTGGGTCAGACGCCGGCGGCGACCGTGCCGCTGCGATCTACACCCTGACGGAGACCGCCAAGCTCAACGGCGTCGACCCCCAAGCTTGGTTAACAGACGTCCTCACACGCATCGCCTGCCACCCGGTGAACAAGATTAACGAGCTGCTGCCCTGGCACTTCGAACCCGCCTGACAGTCGACGCCGGACGCTCACCTTCAATCTGCGTTTCTATCCGAAATCACTTCAATGCCCATTGCCACCTCAAACTCACGATCATCCTTCAAACGCCTTCGTGGTGAAGCGCTGTCAGAATGGTGGCATCTCATTGCATACTGACAAATGCCGTCATCGGCGGCTTGGAGACGAGTTCGCCTTCGTCTGACCGGACAATTTCAGACTTCGTCCTTGTGCCGCTCAACATCAACGACGGTACGGCGGAGTTCTGCGTCCTGTCTGAAGGCTTCGAAGGCGGCGGTCTTCGTGACCCGCAGCTCCTCAACCACCCGCAGGCGCTTCACCATGACCTCTTCCACGATCGGCACGATCAGCACGTCGCCTTCGGTGCGGATCTGAGGAGCTTCATCGACGAACTGGCCCACGGGCGTCCGCTCGATATCTACGTTCTCACGCCGCAATTGCTCTTCGATCTGAACATTGCGGGTCTCGGTGCTTTTTTCGATCCGGACACGTTCGAGTTCACGGACTTCCTTATCGACACCGAGCCGCTCTTCGGCGAGGGGAATGGTAATCTCTTCGGTCTTGGTCATCACTCGCTCCAGGCGAAGACGCGCTCCCGGACGATATGTGCGGGAGCGCTTGGTCGTAAGAAAAGTCAGACAGCTTAGTGGCGGGTCTTGCCACGGTCGCCCGTCCCGGCCTTTCCTTTCACGTCGCCGGTGCGCTCGACATCGACATCGGTCTTGCGGACCTCGTCACGTACGGTCTCGTGCTTGACGTCGACGTCCTTGCGAAGCTCGACTTCCTCGGTGACGTAGGCCTTCTTGTCGACGACGGCTTCTTCGCTCTCCGCAGTGACTTCGAAGGTCTCGTCTTTGAAAGCGTCCTTGGCATCGGTCGCGCGCGGCGAGTCTACGGCATGCCGGTCGACATGGACCTGTTCCTTGCGCAGCTCGATGTCTTCTTCTACCGGGCGCGAGGTCACGTGTTTATGCACCTTGACGCTGCCCAACTCGTTGAGGCGTTTGCCGACCTTGAGGCGTTCCTCGACCACGGGTACGGACGTTGTGGTGAGGTCGTCGTGGTTGCGGTCGTGGGCCTTGACGTCGGAGTGATGGGCGATGCCCGCTTCGTCGACGAGCAGGAAGACACCGTCTTTCCTGATATCGAGATAGTCAGTGTTCACCAGACGGTTGTCTTCGAGACGCGCCGCATAGACGCATTCCTGTTCGGTATCGACCAGAAGATCGTCGATCTTCCCGATCACCCGGCCGTCGCTGGACAGCACTTGATGGCCGCGGATATCCTGTTCACGGTTTTCGAGTTCGTAATTGCTGAGCGAAGCGAGTTTGCGTTCTCTTCCGCCTTCGGTGCGATGGGTGGTTGCCATTGTCATTTCTCCTTCTGGACTAATTCCGGACAGTCGAACTCCGGATCTCGCGTCATCTGAATGGCTATTCAGAGGGTTGGCTGATCTGCCGTCGTCAGCATTCCGCTGGCATAGGCGATGGTCGTCGCGGGCCCTTCAAGCAGGGACGTTTCCAGCTCGTCATCGTCATTCCCCAAAAGGAACCAGGCAATGAGCCCGATCACGACGAGGGCGAGCAGAATCCAAACCCAGCTGGGAATGCCGGATTTTTTTTCGACAGGTATTTGAGCCATAAATCTTGTCCTCCGTAGGATGCGACAACAAGGCAACAATCTTACGGCGAAACAGGTCGGGGCTCAGCTCCCCATAATTGTACACGTCAGCGGCATCTTACCGTATCCGGCTGAAATGTTCACTCGTATGTGACTTCAAAGCTGACTTTGTTGCGTCGGATACAGTTTTCAGAATGACTATCAGCCCGTCTAACAAGAAGTCGATCTCGACCTTTGCGTTGAAGTCCACTGCCGGCAGTTGGTTCGCTGGGATCGGGCCGGAGCGGGGGTCTTGGCGAAGGAAAATGATAGCTGCCGAACATGGGTAGCTGGATCCAATGTCCTGCAATCCGTTCCGCTACTTCAAAACATCCCGCGAGGTAATCTAGCTCGCTGTGCGCATCTCGCACGGTATCCGCTCTCGCTTCGCCACGTCGAAGATGTGCTGCATGAGCACGGGATTAAGGTCAGCCATGAGAGCATGAGGCTCTTGGTAGTACGGTTTGCTCCCTATTGCGCGCGGCAGATCAGACGAAAGCGGACCAGGCAGATGCAGCCGTTCACGCAGTGTCGCTGGCATATCGACGATACCACTGCCGTGGCCTTCTGCATCTGATATTGATTCACTGGATCAATATCTGCGCCTCTCCGCCCACCGGCTCCGAAGGGGTGAAGACAGGCGGCGAGCTGCATCATCTCTGGCGGGCGGTCAACCACGAGGGCGTAGTTCTCAAGAGCTTTGTGGCGAGGGGCAGGGACAAGCTTGCTGCACTGATGCTCCTGAAGAAGCCCATGCGCCGCCAAAGAGTGCCAAACGCCTTGGGCATGGACGGCCTCCGCTCCTATGCGCGAAATTGGAAACCTGGAATGCCAGCAGATTGGTCGGCATCTGAATAACCGAGCTGAAAACTCACATTTGCTGTTTCGACGACGAGAGCGAACGATGCTGCGCTGCAGACGGACGAGCAGTCTACAAAGGTTCTGCTCGGACCACGCTTTGATCTCAAACCACTTGAACGCTCAGAGACACCTCAACCCTAGATCGACCTTAAGGCGCATTCCCGACGAAGCCCTGGCAGAATAGCGGAGGCAATCAGTATAGCGAATGAATGGACTATCGACATCTCAGTGTCGAGTTCATTTCAGTCTCACAGCACCCCCCCTAACTGTTCAGGAACCGGTTCGAGATCACTGCGATCAGGAGCGCGAAGAGCAGGAGGCCGATGCCGGAGAGCCCCAGCTCGATCCCGGGGGGAAGGTCAGTCACTGGACCGTCTCGGTTCAGTAGGAGCGCGACCACCGTCTGGAAGGCGCTGGCAAAACCGACCTTTGCGCTGGCGGCGATCACGGCGGTTCCTGCCGCGAGCGCTACGATGCTGGTGATGAAAAGGCGCCAGAGCGACATTCCGAGTTTTGTCGTCAGTAAAAGGACGAAGGGCACAAAGGTCACTGAGAGCCTGCGCGGCAGGTCCATGAACGACCCGCGCTTGCCGTGGGGAAGCTTCGCCTCCTTCAGGATGAGGTCGAGCTTGTATTCCAGACGCAGAAAATCGACGAAGGGAGAGCGCTCCGCGCCCGGAAGCCGGACCGTATTGCCGTTCGCGGCGGATTTCGGCGAGAACCAGAGCCTGACGAAGGCAGGCCAGTCGAGCCGTCCGCGCCGCGGGAAGCGAACGTGACGGCTAATGAGGTTGGGAAGGTCCACCTCCTTGAGGTCGAGATCCTCAAGAACGATATCGCGCATTTCGCTCTTCTCGGCGCAGCTGTTGCGCATGGTGAGTTTCTCAACCTGAAGCTCGGCTTTCAGAGCGAGATAGTCCAACCCGCAGTCGATAAAACGCAGGCGGACAGGGCCTCCGCCATCGAAGACAATGCTGCCGCGGCAGTTCTTGAAGGCGACTGTCTCGCTCGAAAAGCTTCCGATGAAGTGCACGTCTTCGAAGTGGGTGTTCTCAAAGCGCGTGCCGCCGGCCTCGCAGGCGAGCGCATAAAGATCGACGCGCCGGTGGTTCCCGGTAATGCGACGGTTGACGTTTGTTGTCACAGATCGAACTTTCTGAACACGGACAGAGTATTGCCCTTGGCGATCAGGCTTGTCAGTGATCCGCGTTTAGCCTCTGCCCACCCGATATGATCTTCACGGGAGTGTCCATAGGGGTCCCACACGGGTCTCGCGCGGCCTGTGAGGGGTTCGAGGCCGATCGTGCGGTGCTGCTCGGCGAACTCGGCATAAGGATGCCCGGTCTCATACATGCTATAGCCGTCAGCGGACAGAAGATAGCCTCCTGGCTTGAGAACACGCACGTAGCCCGCTCTGATATGGGCGGTGGCTGACCAGTCCTTCTCGTACATGGAAGTGAGAAAGTGTTCCGTCGCGATATCGACCGGCGGAAGGCTGTCGGCGGTCAGATCCTCGATAGCGAGGGGAAGGGCAGAGACCTCGATCTGGCCTGCGCGGCGTATCGTCTTGATGGCGTCCTTGACCTCGCTCGAGAGCCTCAGCTTCTTCCACGATGTCGGCAGAACCCGCAGCCACCCGTCCGATGTAACGAGCTGACCGAGCTTCTCCGCCTGCTCGGCGGCCTGGGCATGGGGTTCGCAGACAATGACCTCGATCCGCGCGCCGGGCCGGTCGGCAAGAACCCGCTGGATAATGGCGAGCGTGCCCAAGAGATGCACATAGCTCGCGATACCGCCGATCAGATGCCGGACGGGCGTCTTCTGGCCGTCGGGGTAGAGATCTCTGAGCTGCTCCTCGAGCCAGAGACGTTGCGAAGCCACCAGAGCCCAGCTTCCCGCGGGCGGCGCGTCGTTCGCGGCGATCTCGCGGCTGACCCGCTGCAGCTCGGGCCCGATCTCCGCGCGGAAAGATTTGCGCTCCGGGTTCATTTCCTCGTCAGAGACCAAGGGAAGCTCGTGAAAAGCGCAGTTGGCCCGGTCCCGATGGTAGCGGCACGGCGCCTCGGGCCGGCAAAATCCGAACTTCGCCGTCAGCTGGTGCTGCTCGCTTCCGTCCCCTGCCATCATGCCCCCCGCGATCTGTTGCCGCTTGGCAGTGTCGCTAACCTCAAAGCAGGTCGCAAGCGCTGCGGAACTGCACCTCGGCGCGAGATCATGCCTGGCGTCCTGGTAGAAGAACCAGGAGACGTCCAGTCCTGAACGCCGGTAGCTGGCTCCAAGGGCCGACAAAGCGTTCCCCGAGGTGAATCAGCTCGCAGGGGCTGTCCGTCCGGCACCTTTGTCGCTGCGAAACGTTGAGGACTGGCTGCACGAGCGGGCAATCGAGGTCAGACATGACAGCATCAGGTTCTGGATGAAACGGTTTGCCCCCATTGAGAGACAGATCGGCCGCAAGCGGACGAGGCGAACAGGGCCGTTCATCCAGCGGCGCGGCGCCGGGGGAGGCCGGCAATCGTGAACGCCCAACGACACCTGAACCGAAGACCAACCTTCAAACGCCCTTGCGACGAAGCCCTGTCCGAACGGCGACGGCTTGATCTATGCTGAGGAACTGAACCGTCAGTATCTCGCATCCGGGTTCGGGTCAGTCCGCCCGCGTCAGCCATTCCTCCTGGGTGCATCTTTCAGCATGCTAAGCTCCGGTTAGAGGCCTAGTCTGCGTCGTCATTCTCTGCACCCTCGTTCCGAAGTTCAGCCTCCTGGGCATCGTCTTCCGTCAACGGAGGAAGAACAATACGAGCAATATCCGCTTCTTGGAGGGCCTCGTCGAACGCAGCGACCGGGCCGGAGAGAAGCTCGTTGCGTTCTTCCATCGCCATCGCCCAACGTTTCTTGAGGTCCGCGAAACGGTCTCGCATCCCTTCTGTCAGCCCCGTAGTCGTGTTGTCGATCTCTCCGTAGAGGAACTGAAGATCCGTCGACAGACGGTCTGGGAAGTTCAGGACGTCCTGGAAGCCTTTTCGCTCAAAATTAGCGACACTCTCACGCCAATCGCTGATTTCCTTCTCGAGTTCTTCCGCTGCCGACATGACGTCCTGATCGCCGCCTGCCTCCTCGAGGATCTCGCGATAGTTCGCGGCCTGGGCGCTTGCTTCGCCCAAGGCGTTGATCGAGCGATGAAGCTCGTCGATCATACCGCGCAGCTCGTTCAGCATGCCCTGCTGCTCTGCGATCTGTTTGTTCGAGGTATCGAGGCGTGGATCCCAAACGATACCCAGAGGGGCCTCGTAGGTTTCCTCGCCAACTGTCATCCGAACACGGTATTCTCCAGGGCCTGTACGATGCCCTGTCACGCCGCCTTCATCGCCGCCGACATGGTAGAGGCCCTCGGCCGCTGTCGCGTCTGGTACGCGGTGGTTCCAGACCACTTGGTTGAGACCCGCCTGATAGGGGAGGGCGTCGCTGCTACCCTCTGGCCCGGCTTCCGCGTCCGCGGACAATTGCCACAGCACTTCGTCGTCATCGGTAAGGACCTCGAGCGAAACCGGGGTCTCATTGAGATCGGGCTCGGCGGCAAGGCGGTAATAAATCAGTGCGCCGCGGTCTTCAGCAGGATTATCCGCGACACCGCCGCCTGCGCCGCCGCCCGTTTCTCGGCGGATCGAGGTTTTCGGATCGTAGAGCGTGAAGCTTTCCCCGTCCGGGTAGACCGGCGCACCCTCCCGGATGACGTTGAGGCTGTCCAGGACGTAGAAGCCGCGGCCTTGGGTTGCGACGACGAGATCGCCGTGATGCACCTTGATGTCCGTCACCGGCGTGTGCGGAAGGTTCAGTTGCATCGAGGACCACGCCGCACCGTCGTCCCAGGAAACGTAAAGACCAGTCTCGGTACCCGCGTAAAGGAGGCCTTCCACTTCGGGGTCCTCGCGCACGACGCGGGCGAAGAGCGACTCCTCCTCGGGCAGTCCTGCGTCAATACGGGTCCAGCTCTCCCCGAGATCGTCGGTCCGGTATATCCGCGGTTCCCGGTCACCGAACTTGTAGCGCGTCGCCACGACATAGGCGCTTTCGGGGTCGTGCGGGGACGGATCGATCGAGTTGATAAGCGCTTCGGCAAGGCCGGGCGGCGTGACATCGCGCCAGCTCTCTCCTTCGTCCTCGGTTATATGGACGAGGCCGTCGTCCGAGCCGACCCAAAGGACCCCCTCTGCATGCGGGCTTTCGGCAAGGTAGGCGATGGTGTTGTAGTTCTCCGAGACTTCGTTTGTAATCGGAGCACCCATCGGGCCCTGCTTGTCCGGATCGTTGCGGGTGAGATCCGGGCTGATCGCCTCCCACGAATAACCCCTGTCGGTAGACCGGAACACGGCCTCGCCAGCGTGGTAGATCACATCCGGGTCGTGGTCAGAGACAACGATCGGCGCGTTCCAGTTGAAGCGGTGCTTGCGGTCCTTGGGGTCAACACCGAAAGCGAGCTCAGGGTACGCATTGATATCGCGTGTGATGCTCGTCTTGAGATCGAACTCGGTGATCGAGCCAAGATAGCTGCCAGCGTAGATATAGCGCAGGTCCTCCGCATCGGAGAAGTCGACAAAAGCGCTTTCGCCGCCGCCGATGGATTGGAAGTCTTCGCGCCCGATGCTTCCATCCGTTCCCCGGCTCGCGATAGCGATGGTCGAGTTGTCCTGCTGACCGCCATAGATGCGATAGGGGAAGCGATTGTCCGCATTGACGCGGTAGAATTGCGCAGTAGGCTGATTGTTCTGCGTCGACCAGGTTTCGCCGCCGTCATAGCTGACCGTGCCGCCACCGTCATTGCCGAGGATCATCGTCTCAGGATCGTCGGGGTTGATCCAGAGGTCATGCTGGTCCGTATGTGGATTTTGTATTGAAGAGAAAGTCTTGCCGCCATCGATCGAGCGCAAGAATGGTGCACTCAAGACGTAGACTGTGTTCGCGTCCTGCGGATCAGCGAAGATGTCCATGTAGTACCAGGAACGCTGCTGCACCTTGCGCTCTGAGTTCGTCTGGGTCCAGCTCTCGCCGCCATCGTCCGAGCGATAGACCCCGCCTTTGCCGTCTGCCGCTTCGATCACCGCGAAGACGAGGCCCGGCTTTGCGCCGGAGGGGGCGATGCCGATCTTCCCCATCTCTTCGGGCAGGTCTTCGGTCAGCTCATTCCAGCTCTTTCCGCCATCGGATGATCTCCAGATGCCAGAGCCGGGACCGCCTGAACGCATAAGCCAGGGGGTGCGCTGATGATCCCACATCGCGGCATAGAGGATGCGCGGATTTCCCGGATCCATCTTGAGATCGACAGCGCCGGTGGTGCCGTTCTCGCCTGCCAGAACCTTGGTCCAGGTCGCGCCGCTGTCCTCGGTCATGTAGACGCCGCGCGCTTCGCTTTCCGCCCAGATGTCGCCCTGAGCCGCGATCCACCAGCGCTCGGGATTGGTGGGATCAATGACCACGCCGGAGATCTGGCGTGTGTCTTCGAGACCGACATGCCGCCAGTTTCGGCCAGCATCGGTGGAGAGGTAGACCCCGTCGCCTTGCGAGGAAGAAACGCCGCGGAAAGGGGACTCGCCCATACCGACGACAACAACATTCGGGTCAGAAGGCGCAACGGCGATGGCGCCGACGGAGCCGGTCGCGAACGCCTCATCTGAAAGAACTGACCAGGAGGTGCCGCCGTTGGTGGTCTTCCAGACCCCGCCGCCAGTCGCGCCCATGTAGTAGGTCATCCGGTCGCCGGAATGCCCTGCGACAGCCGTGACGCGCCCGCCGCGGCTGGGGCCGATGCTTCGATACTGAAGTGTGTCTCCGTAGAACGCCTCAAGCGCTGGCTGGTTCGGCTTCGATTGCGCAGCAGCCGTGTTTGGCAAGAAGGCCACAGCAGACGCCGTCGCTGTCAGAAGAAAAGATAGGTTTCGAAGTTTCATGGAAGCAGCCCCCCGGAACGCGCATTTATGTCTCCCATGTGAGAGAAGAACACCAAATCTCGACAGACGCCAGTGCGAAAACAGTGGATATGGCTACTGTAAGATCCGCATCGTTGATCCTGGGGATACTCAGCTTGAAGCGGTAGACTGTCATCCTGCGCTAATGACTGAGGTTTCCTGACGGTCCGGTCAGGGGGACCCTGATCGCTGAGACTGTCGAATGCGGCTCGTGGGCGCGGATGTCTGACGATCCGTTCCGCTATATTAAGAGGACCCTCGAGGTCATCAACCCGCCGTGCTGATGCGCATACGGTACCCACTATCGTTGAGGAGGGTTGAAGACCTGCCGTTCCGATGATCGAACGGGTGATGCCGCGGTCCAGGTGAATGAGCAGTCTACAGAGGTTCCCATCGCCCCTGCTTCGATCCAGAACCCCTTCGATACCCAATGTCACCTCAACCCAACACCGAGTTTCAAGCGCCTTCGCGACGAGGCGCTTCAAGAATGGCGGCATTTTTCTTCATGCTGGCAAGGTCCGCCGCCGGCGTCTCAGTGACGGTTTCGACTTCGTCTGACAGCGTAGCCATAAGCCCCTGTCCGTTTCTGTTTCCCATTCCCTGTGCGGACCGATTATGATGCCCGCGGTGTGCGCGCTGCCGGTGAAAGGTTTTCTACGACCGCACCGAAGGGCAGGCGTATGGGGCGTGCCATGGCTTTTCCATCGGCCATTTGCGCGGCCCGCTTTCGGCTGGGGACGCCGCTCGCCCGATGCTGGCTTCTCTGCGGATTCCCGCGACCGGGACAACGCCCTGACCTATCCTCAGAATGAACGCCCATAGCGCATCCGCGAAGTTTGATGCTTTCATCGGCGCTCACACCGTTCCCGGTACGGAAGTTATCCGGTCAAGTATTGGGGGTATGCTCGTCTCGCCCGGCTGAAAAAACGTGAATTGCCACAAGCTGCGGGGGGTGCAGCCTGTGGCGTTTTCCGATTTTGAAAGGCGCGCGTTACGTACGACGGCGTCGGCGGCCGATAGCCATGATGGAGGCGAGGCCGCAAGCCATCAGCGGCAATGCGGCAGGTACGGGGACTTCGGAGAGCGCCAGCAACCTTCCGCCGTCGGGCGAAAGCCCGTTCTCCGTGATGTAGATCGTCCCGTCTCCCCCGACTGCGACGCTGGTAGGGTTGAGAAGGCCTGAGTAGAGAAGTGTCTTCACGCCGAGATCGTCGATAGCGTATAGCGAGCCGATGGCGTCAGGACCGATCAGGCTATCGCTATCCAGTTCAAGAGCGAGCACGATGCCGTCGGGGCCCAGCGCAAGGTCGATGACATTGGTGAAGCCCTCGGCGAATTCCGACGCAATACCGTCAGACCCCACTGAATAAAGGGTCGCACCGCCCGGCGGGAAAGGGAAGCCCGTCAGCTCGCTGACGATAACATCTCCGTCCGAACTGCTTACAATACCTGTCGGCACCGCCTCATAGACGGGCGGACCGAAGGGCAAGGGGTTTGCGCTGGGCGGAAGGACGGTCCGTACAGATACCGTCCCGTCTGACGCAACGTCCAGCACCGTGTTGGCGCCGGCATCGGTGACGGCGAACCCGTCCGGCGTCGCGGCGACCCCATAGGGGTTCGAGTTGATACCCCCGCCATCTGGATTGGCCCCCTCGGCGGCCGCGATATCGGCGACAGGGATGAGACTGCCCCCGTCGATCGCGACCAGCTGGCCAAAGACGTCGCCATTGGTCTCGCCGGCAAAAGCCGTCCGGTCCGCCGGGTCCGAACCGAAGCCGAACAGGACATGGGGCGTACCATCGGGCGCGAAGGCGACGTCATGGGCGCCGGTCGCGGCAAAGCCCGGCGCGGAAGCGAGCGAGGGTAAGCCTTCGGCGACCACGGTGGTAACGCCGCCAACGGTCATCGTCACTCGCCCCGACAGGCCGAAGGAGACCGTCTCACCATTGTCGTTGACGATCGACGTGCCAGTGCCGCCGCTGCCGGCTTCGACGACCCAGAGGGCGCCATCCTGGCTGACCACGACACTGCGGGGGTTGTTGAGCCCCTCAAGAACCACCTCGGTGATCGCTAACGGCGCAGCCTGCGCGGCGCTGTTGATCGCAGCCGTGCCCATCAAGGCGGCGACTGCCGCGATCGCTCCGGATGTTCGGTGGAAGTTCGTGAACCGCATGGCGGCCTCCTGTTCTTTGGTGGCTTCTCGAAGTGGGGTAATTGAGCGGGCCCAGGCGTCGTCAGGGACCGTAGAAAGGGGCGGCCTCCTCGGGCAGGAGGTCCATGCGAATGGCGATGTCAGCCTCGGCTGCGAGCCTTCCGATCATCTCTCCGACTTCGGCTCTGGTGGAGGGCTGCTTTTCACGGGCTTCGGCAGCGAGGGCGTCGAAGAAATCCTCGAACCGTCCGTTCGAGACGCCGACCACCATCAGTGCAGGTTCGTCGCTGGCGTTCCAGAAGGCGTGGGGGTACCCTCTCGTCAGCGCCGCAAACGTGCCGGGGTTACCTGAGATAATCCTGTCGCCTTCCATGAACTGAACGGCGCCGGAGACCACGTAGAAGAACTCATCCTCGTGGGTGTGGGTGTGGGGCGGTGCGCCGGCTGAATGCGGCGGCACCACGAACTCATAGAAGGTGAGACCGTCAGCGTTCTCGGTTTGGGAAATGAGCTTCTTCACCGGGTGGATCGGGATCTCGACTGGCTTCCCCGCGCCGGGCTCGATGATCGTCGGCGGGTGGAGCATGGCAGCAGCGCAGAGAATGAGGGCAAGCATGGTCTGGCGGGTTCTTTCCTGTGGGCGATGCGAGCGGTGTGATGGTGGTTCGGTGGACCGCATCGCCGGTGGCTCTTCGTCGATCAGACAATGGCCGGGGGGTCGCTCTTCTGTCCTGAAGGTGAGCTTAAGGACGAGGTGTACGAGCCTAAGCGTGCGCTAAGCGTCTGTTTTGCAGGCGGAAAAAAGTGCAGATGCGCGCTCGGTCTTTCGCAGTCCGTAAGCTTGCCGTAAGCTCGGGTGGTCACGCGTAAGGAGCCGAGGGTGCAAGGTTCTGAAGAACACCTGGCGGCGCTTCAGGTCGGTGACGTCGTCGTTTCGCCGACACTCAACCGCCTCGAGAAAGGCGACCGCTCGACCCAGATCGAGCCGCGGGTGATGGACGTCCTGCTCGCGCTAGCCCAAGCCGATAGCAAGGTCGTCAGTAGACAGGACCTCATCGACCGGGTCTGGGGGGAGGTCGCGGGTTCGGATGACGGGCTCAGCCGCGCGGTCTCGGTCCTTAGAAGTGCCCTCGGCAGCGTCGGGGACGAAGAGCGGTACATCGAGACGATCCCGCGACGGGGATACCGGCTCGCCGTGCCCGTAAGCGAGGATATCAAGACGCAGCCGCGGCAGCCGACAGGGGCTGGAAGTGGTATCGACCCTGCCCGGCAAGGCCGCCGCTGGCCAGGGCCGGTGCTTGCAGGATCGTTGGCGATCCTAGCTCTTGTGATAGGCAGCCTTTACTGGCTCGAGAACGGGGCGCAGCCCGGAGAGATTCCCGAACCCGCCTACGAGGCTTCCCTCGCCGTTCTTCCCTTCGAGCCGTTTTCGACTGAGCAGAGCGACCGCTTCTTTGGCTACGGGCTGACCGAAGAGCTGATCCATTCCCTGTCTGCGGTGCCGGAACTCGGGGTGGCTGCGCGAACCTCGAGCTTCAGCTTTGGCGAGGGCGGCAGGCCGCGCGGTGACATCAGGGCCATTGGCGAGGCTTTGGGCGTTAGCCATATCGTCGAGGGTTCGGTTCGGCGCGAAGGCGAGAGGGTGCGTGTCACCGCGCAGCTCATCCGAGCCTCGGACGGCCTGCATGTCTGGTCCAGTGTCGAGGAGCATGTGGGCGAGGATGTCTTCGCACTTCAGGACAAGATCGTCGAAGAGGTGAGCCGCGCCGTTCAATTGCATCTCGACGTCGGTTACGGGGAGGGCACCCGGCCCGCCCGCGATATCGATCCGCGTGCCCTGGCCTACTATTATGAGGGGCTGCATCAGCTCGGCAACGCCATGCGCCATGACGGCGCTGCGGATGAAGGGTATCAGGCCTTGAGGCGGGCCGTTGAGTTGGACCCTGACTTCGCCGAAGCGTGGGTGGCGCTCGCGACAACCGGCGTTCAGTGGGCAAGTGGTCCTCTGGCGAACGACAAGGTCAACTTCATCCGCCAAGTCAGGGAAGATCTCGCCCAGTCGCTTCGTCTGGCTCCTGATGATCATCGCACTCACATCGCCCACGCACGCTTTCATGCGTATGTTTCGTTGGATCTCGACAAGACGCGCCGCCACCTGGCGAAGGCAGAGGAACTGGCGCTCCTGGCCAGCGAGACCCTTTATGCACAGGGCTACTACGCCTGGCTTGTCGGAAGGCCGGAGGAGGCGCTGCGCTACTACGAACGGGCTCTTCGCCTCGATCCGTTCAATCTTGCGGCGCGCCTCTCGGTCGCGCTGAAACTGGCTGTGCTCGGCGATGGCGAGCAGGCCTTCGAGTTTCTCGATGAATGCCTCCGGACCGAATGCCTCGCGGAAGGTTTTGTCGCCTACGGAGCAACCGCGGCGCTGCTGGCAGGCGATGAAGCGACAAAGGACCGCTGGGCCGATGCCTACGCCGGGTTCCAGAAGAAACTCGCTTCAGTTCCTCCATCGGCGAAGCCCCATTCGGTGAGATTGCTACCCGCCCATTTCTCGATCGGGTTCAACAATGACCCGGGCCCGGCGCGGGACATTCTTTCGGAATTGGACTTTGCAAGCGATCCTATCACGGATCACATTGGCATGTGGGGCATGACGCTTGGCCACGCCATGTCGGCAGATATGTTTGTTGCAACACTGACGGAAGCTTACGATCGGGGGGACCTGTTCTCGACCCAACTTTCACTGTGGCCTTTCTACGGCGCCGCGAGCCTGCCGCCGGAGGTGCTGAAGCATCCAGCGTATAAGGATCTTTGGAGCAGGCCCGAACTCGCACAACTTGCCGACTTGCGCCGGCAGAATGGGTGGCCTCATGGCCTGCCAACGACAGAATAGGGGCTCGAGACCTTCCGCTCCAGTTGAGATCCGAGACCCGACCAGCTGCTTTCTGGTTGTCGGTGCGTTCCAGAGCAGCACTGACCCGTGCGTTCACCGAGGCACGCCATGTTGAACGGTCGAAAAGTGAGCCGCGGTAGTTTTAGCTGGTGCATGTCGTCTGCAGACGTCCGGTTGCAGGCTTCGCGCGGTTCGATGGGCCGGGGACGGACTTTCTCACCGTGGGGTTCATGGCACCGCTTTCGCCAAAAAGCGGACAGTACTGACGTTCTTCGCAATCAGTCCTCAAAGACACCGAACGATTGCAGCGTCCGGCGTAGCTCGTCATCGCTGACTGGTTTCGACAGCCGGGGCGCCGCCCGAAACCTTTCCGGCAGCTTCCGGTCCTGGTAACCGGAGACGAAGGCAAAGGGCACGCCCTGGTCGCGCAGGTTATCGGCGGCAGGCAGAGACGTTTCTTCGCGGCCAAGGTTGATATCAAGCAGCGCCGCATCAGGCCTGGTCTCTTCCGCGATCGCGATGGCCTTTTCGGCTGTCTGAACGGGACCGAGGATGTTCAGGCCCCAGGCTTGCAGTGTTCGCTGCATCAGCATTGCGATCAACGGCTCATCCTCGACCACCAGCACTTTCATCACCATCGTTCGCCCAATTCAAGTCGCTCACTTCTCTTTCAGTGGTGCCTCGACGATGCAGCGAACCCCGGTCGGCTCGAAGCGGAGGTCTACCGTCCCTCTTATCATGTACGGCACGGCCTCGGTCAGGAGTTCCGATCCGAAGCCGCTCCCCTCGTGCGGGGCCTCGATCTGCACGCCCTTCTCCACCCAGGAGAAGACGAGCCGCGGTGACGTCTCGCCAAGGCGGGCCCATGAGACGGTGATGTGCCCCCCCTCGACGGAGAGGGCGCCGTACTTGGCCGCGTTCGTCACCAGCTCGTGCACCGCCATGCCGAGCGCCTGCGCCTTGCGTTCGGGGATCATGAGGCGCGGGCCTTCCAGGGTAAACCGATCGTCGCCGCGATGTACGTCGATCTCCGCCTCGATCAGGCTGCGCAGATCGACGTCGCCATCGCCCCGCTGGCTCAAGAGATCCTGGGTGCGGCAGAGGGAATCGAGCCGGTCCCGCAGCCCGCGCGCGTAGACGTCGACATCGTCGGTCGTACCCTTCGACAGCTCGATGATCGCTGCGATGCTCGCGAACAGGTTTTTCACGCGGTGCTGGAGCTCGTCGAGGAGGACTTGCTGACGGCGCTCGGCGCGGCGTTCGTCGGTGATGTCGGTGTTCATGCCGACCCACTGCGTGACCGTTCCTCTGTTATCCAGGAGAGGCACGGCCCGAACGGCCATATGACACCAGTCATCGCGCTCAGCGCACCAGAGACGGAAATTCGTGTCGAGCGGCGTTTTCTGCGTGACGGCGTCCCACCAGTCGGCCTGCGCCTGCTCCCTGTCTTCCGGGTGGACGGCATCGAGCCAGCCGGTGCCGAGCCACTCCTCGGTCGTCTGGCCAGTGAGCGCCCGCCAGGTCGGGGATTCCCCCACCATCTGGCCTTCCACGTTCGCCGCCCAGACAATCGAGGCCGAGGCGTGGACCAGGGCGCGGAACTTCGCTTCGCTGCGGCGCAAATCTTCCTCGGCCTCGCAGCGGGCGGTGATATCGACGAAGTTTGCGACCACGCCGGCGATCCGGTTCCTGTCGGTCCTGTAGGGAAGGGCCCGCCTGAGGAACCAGCGACCTTCGTCGGTGACGACTTCAGCATCGCGCGGTTGCAAATCCTTGAGGACGTCGCGAACGTCCTCGATGAAGGCCTCGTCGGTGAAGCGGCGGGCGAAGTCGGTGACCGGCCTTCCCATGTCGGACGGCTCGAGCGACAGCAGCTCTCGCATGGCCGGAGTGAACCAGCGGATCTTCATCTGCTCGTCGAGGAAGAGAGTCGCGACATCCGAACTCGACAGGAGGTTGGAGAGGTCATTGGTCCGCCGCTCCAGCTCCTCGACCTTGTTCTGGAGCTGGATGTTGACGGTGTTCAGCTCCTCGTTGAGGCTCTGCAATTCCTCTCTGGAGGTCTCCAATTCCTCGTTCGCGGCCTGGAACTCCTCGTTGATCGAGGACGCCTCTTCGTTCGCAGCCTGCAGTTCCTGGTTTGAACGCTCCAGCTCTTCGACCGTGCGGCCGAGCTCTTCGCGAGAGAGACGGAGCGCCTTCTCGAGCTCTTCATTCGTCACGACTTCGACCGGTTCCCCGGTCTTGCTCTCGGCTGCATCCTTCTCCGGCAGCTCGAAGGAGACGAGCAGGCGATCGATCTCGTCCTTTCGGGAGCGGATGGGGCGCAGGGTCACCTGGACGTGGGACCCGCTGTCCATCGGCGCGTTGAAGCTGACGTTCGTGTCCTCTGCGAAGGCGCGTTCGGCTGCTGTCCGTAGGCGGACGGAAAGGCGGGGCCGGGCCAGCTGGAGAAGGTCGTTGGTGATCGCACCTTGCGGCAGCGCCAGGAAGGGATCGGTGTCGCCGTGCAGATGCAGAACACGCAGGTTGCGGTCGACGAGCGCGGAGGGCGGGGCGAACTGTTCCGCGAGCGTCTTCCATGGTCCCGACGCTGTGGGTCGCTCGATCGGTGGGGGACGGGGCCCGACCTGCGGCATCGGCGCGGCGCCGGGGCGGCTGAGGCCAGGAAGTTCGAAGCGTCTGAGTTTCGTCGCGCCGGTCCGGCGGTAGATCCGGTGTTCCTTCGCGATCGGGTCGAACAGCTCGGCCTGCTCACCTGTGGACTCCGAGTTCCCCAGGAACAGCGTGCCATCCTCGCGCAGGGCGAAGTGCAACAGCGACAGGACGTGGTCCTGCGCCTGAGGTTTGAGGTAGATCAGCAGGTTGCGGCAGCAGACGATATCCAGATGCGAGAAGGGCGGGTCCGAAAGGAGGTTCTGGGGTGCGAAGGTGATCGACTCGCGAAGGTGCGGCTTGGCGACATAGGTGTCGCCCTCCTCATCGAAGAACCGCGCCAGCCGTTCGGGCGGCATCGACTCCGCCACCGCGCCGGGAAACACGCCGAGCCTGGCGCGGGAGAGCGCGCCGTCGGCGGGGTCGGTCGCGAAGACCTTGATCGTGTGAGCGCGCTGGCTTTGCTCGATCGCCTCGAGCAGCAGCATGGCGAGGCTGTAGGCCTCCTCCCCCGTCGCGCAGCCCGGAATCCACGCCCGGATCTCCGAGCCAAACTCCATGCGCTCGACCAGCGGCTCGATGACGAGGCGCTGAAGGACGTTCCAGGACTCCTCGTCGCGGAAAAAAGCGGAGACGTTGATGAGAAGGTCGCTTCTGAGTGCGTCGAGCTCGCGCGGATCATTCCGGAGGAGGCCGGCATACTCGCCAATGTCGCGCAGGTGCTTGAGCCCCATGCGCCGGTGGATGCGCCGAGACAGGGTCGCCGTCTTGTAGCTGCGGAAGTCCTGGCCGCTCCGTGCCCGGATGATAGAGAGGACGCCGCCGAGTTCTTCCTCGTCCGCAGCGCCGTCCGGCTCGAGATGACCTTGATGCGCCTGCTGCCCGCGGAGAAAGGCGACGACCTCCGCCGGCATGTCCTTGGGCTCCATGATGCGATCTGCGATGCCGGTGGAGATTGCGGAGCGCGGCATGCCGTCATACTCGGCCGTCGTGGGCGTCTGCACGAACAGCGCACCTCCCGCAGCCTTCAGAACACGGGCGCCAGCCGTGCCGTTCGATCCCGTGCCCGACAGGACGATGCCGACCGCCAGGCTGCCGCGCTCCTGCCCGAGCGTCTTGAACAAAGTATCGACTGGGTGGCGCGGGCGGGGCCCCGCGGGCTGGATACGCAACCTGCCGTCATCAACGATAAGTGCCTGGTTGGATGCGATGACATAGGCGTGATCCGGCTCCAGAACGAGATCGTCCTTTACCTCAACGACCGGGATGGGTGCCTCGCGCCCCAGGATAGCTTCGAGGTGGCTCTCATGGTCGGGGCTGAGATGCTGCACGACGATATAGGCGCAGCCGGTGTTGCCGGGCAGCGCCTTGAAGAACGCCAGCAACGGCTTCAGGCCGCCAGCCGAAGCGCCGATTCCGACGACGGGAAAGGGACCGTCGACGTCGCTCGTGGGGCTTGTCATAGGGGGCGGCTTTCGCGCAACAATACGCCAACACAACCTTTTCGTTCCGGGAACGCAAGGTTTTCCGTGTCGAGTGGCTGTCCTGCGGGCCGCGTAGCCTTGTCGGAGGAACACGTGGCGACGTGGCCGACATCTGAGCATCCGGGCGGAGAACTCCCATCTCCCGTTCCGATGACGAGAGCGCGTGATGCTCCGCTCTGGCTAGTCAGCAGACTACAGAGGTTCTGCTCCACCTATGCCTTGAGCGAAGATCACTTGAGCGCCCAACGATGCCTCAACCCGGGACGGACCTTCAATCGCCATCACGACGCAGCGCCTTCAGAACGGCGGCAGCCCTCTCGCTGCCCGCGCCGATCACCATCCACCACCCGGTGCTGCGCTTCTTGAAGGCGATGGGCGTGCGGATGGCTGGTTGTCCGCTGCCGTGAAGCTGATGCTGGCATCGGCCCCTGTATGGACCGAGATGGCGTGTCCTCCTGCCCGATCTCGGCCCGGGCGAGGTAAGCCAGCCTCTTTCCGGACTGCGCGAAAGACGTTCTGACAGGCGTCCTGATCACGCGCGCCGTGATCGGACTGATCAGAGGTTCAATCCTGATCCGTTCACGTCCCAAAATGTCCAGTCCGTGTGCCTGAACAGAACACAGTTTCTGTTCAGGACACGTTGCAACGAGCCGTGTGCGAACGAATGATTACCCGCGGAGCTGTCAGCCTGGGTCGTCTCCGGCTTCGATCTTCTGGATCATGCCTTTCGCATTGGCGAAGTCAGGATCAATCTCAAGGGCCTGCTGGTACGCGCCGATGGCATCCGCCTTTCGGCCAGCGTGCCAGAGCGCTTCGCCCAGGCTGTCATGCATGTTCGCAGAGTTGCTGAAGCGTTCGGCGCCCCGCTCGAACAGCCTGACCGCCACGACTGGACGCTTTTCGGCAATATAGGCGTAGCCGAGCCAGTTGATCTCCGTCTCTGTCAACTCATCGAACGCCGAGGGGATGTCAGCTTCGTCATCATCACCGATCGCATCGACCACCTGCCGCCACGAAGCGGGCTGAGGTTCGGGAACTGGCTCACCGAACGCGATGGCTGTCAGGGCGTTGCCGGTCGCTGTTACATCGCCACTGCCATTGTCGAGAACGACCGTGGTGACCTGCTCTTCGGGATAGTATCGCAGCTCCGACGTGAAACCATCCACATGACCGTCGTGAAAGATCATTTCCCGGCCATTCGGCAGTTCGGCAATAAAGAGACCCGATGCCGCCGCGACTTGTCCGAATACATCGCTTTCTCGGAAGGCCTCCGCCGGTGCCGTCATGATTGCGTAGGTGTCCGGATCATCGAACACCTCGCCAGAATGAAGCGCGAGATTCCAGCGGTGCAGATCGGCAACGGTCGATACGACCATGCCGGCCGCCCAGGGTGCGCCATGCTCGCCGAGAAACGGCTCCGGTTCGAGACTGAAGGGTGCGGCTCGCATCCCGGTCGCAAGGCTCGTGACCGGATCACCGCTGCGGGGGAGAGAGGTCGCTTCGAGGCCCAGCGGCTCGACGAGGATCTCTGAGACCGCATCGGGATAGCTTTGGCCGGTTACCGCCTCGATGACGGCTCCGAGTATCCAGTATCCGGCATTGCTGTATTCGTAGCCCGTGCCGGGCTGCCTTGCGAGGGGATCCTCCATGATCAAGCGGATGGACGGTTCCACATCGGTGACGCGGTCGACGCGCCGATCATCCCGGCGGCCCGCGGTACGCGACAGGCCTGCCGTGTGGGTCAGCAACTGGCCGATCATGATGCGGTTGCCAGCTTCCGGCTCATAGTAAGGCAGATGTTTCGTGATTGGATCATCGAGCCGAAGCTTTCCATCCTCCATGAGCTTGAGGATGGTCGCCGCCGTGAACTGCTTTGTAAGGGAAGCAATCCTGAAACGCGTCTCGCTGGAAAGCGGTCCTCCGCCGGGACCGCCTACGCCGTGGCCTGCCGTATAAAGAACGTCTTCACCGCGCGCGATCAGGACGGCTCCGTTGAGAATACCGGCCTCGCGGTACGCCTCCATGGCTTGTTCCGCGCCCTGCGCCGACACATCGGTGCCAGACGAGGTGGCAGGTGCGGCGCAGGACGGCGTTGTCAGGCCAAGGAATGCGAGCGCTATGGCTGTTGCAAGCTGGCGCATAGGTGTCTCCACGGTTCGGGTTATCGGCTTCTGTGTTCGCAAGACTCAGTCGCGGCGATGGTTACACTTTCTACTCGGCGCGAAGGCGATCGACGACAGCCTCTGCCAGCGCCTCGGAAGATGCGGGATTCTGCCCGGTGATCAATCGGCCGTCTTCGATGACATGGGGCAGTCTCTTCGGCGCGAAGCTGAACGCGCCGCCTCGTTTCTTGACGGTCTCACCGATGAGGAAGGGAAACGCATCGAAATAGGCTGCGTCCTTTTTCTCATAGTCTTCGGGGAAGCCGGTCAGCCGTTTCCCGTCTACAAGATAACGCCCATCCTTCGTCTTCAGCGCCGTAACGCCGGCCGTCCCGTGGCAGACCGCCGAGATAACCCCGCCTTGTTCCTCATAGATCGTCATGGCGATGGCCTGAATAGCCTCGTTTTCGGGGACACCGTACATCGCGTTGCTGCCGCCGATGAACTGCACGGCGCGGTAGTCGCCGGGATCGACCTCGTCCGGCGCCTTGGTATCCTTCAGTTTTGCCATGAAATCAGTATCGTAGATATGATCCATGTGTTCCGGATCGGACATCTGAATATAGGTGAGCGGCACCGGCCCACCGTTTGGGCTGACGAAATCGACAGTGTAACCCTCGCGCTCGAAGACATCATACGCGGTAAAGGCCTCCTCGAAGCTGATGCCCGCGGGAATGTCCGTATCGCCATGGTGCCGGGCGTCCGAGACGATCAGCAGGACCCGCTCGCCGGTGCGGTTGCTCGGGGCGCTGTCCGCCGTCTTGCTGATGATCTTCCAGTCGCCTTCGATCCGCTTCATCAGGAAGAGATCGACGAAACGGACCTCGCGGTTCGGCATGAGGATCTCGACCTTCGCGGTCGCGATGTCTCCGTCAATCTCGATCCCCATGATCTCGCCGATGCGTCCGGTCGGCTTGCCGTCGTCCGCGAACCATTCGGCATAGGTCGTGGCAGGGACCTCCCATAGCGGCTGGTCGTCCTTCTCGAGAAGAAGAAGAGCGCTCGGGGTGAACGCGGACCGGATGAGGTCCGGATCGCTGAACGAAGTGCCGTCGATGTAAGCCCGCAATGCCTTCTCGGCCGATTGGTAATCACTGGACTGGGTCCCTGGCGCGACCTGCCCGGCAAGGGAGGCGCCTCCAAGGCAGATGGCGATGGCGGCCGCTTTCAGGGCGGAGGTTCGGATGAGGCTCGGCATTTTCACAGATCCCGCTTCGTGTCTGACGCGCGGGCTGGTGCTCAAGAAAACCCGCCACATCAACGCGAAAGGGCGATCTCAAATTCCGGAAACGCCTTTTCGGAAGTCAGGAGACGGGCTGCGGGCGGCCTTTCGGAAGGCACCGGGGGTCAAGGCGGTAACCTTCTTGAAGGCCGCATAGAGGGTCGATTGCGAGTTGAAGCCGCTGCGCGTCGCGACCTCCTCGATCGGAAGGTCCGGCGACGACGAGAGAAGGCGCTTGGCCTCCTCGATACGGAGTTCGTTGATGAACGAGGTGAAGCTCATGCCCGTGGCCTCGTTGATGATCTGGGACAGCTGGGCTTTCGGCTGGTTCAGCCGCCGTGCGGCCCCGGCGAGGGTCAGATTGGGGTCGAGATGGAGCTTCGCCTCCGCGATCGCCATTTTGATCTCGCGAGCCCGGTCATCGACACCCGCGATTTTCCGGCCGCCATATTTCGGTCGCTCGCCCGAAAAAAGGGCGAAGCACAAAAGGCCGAGAAGCAGGAGCACCGACATCAGCGTGCTCGCGAGGAGATAGGAGGTGTAATCGGCTGTGAGATAGGCGAGACTGATCAACCACGTCCCTCCCACTACGCTCAGAGCCCACCACTCGCCTTTGGCAAGCGCGCCAGGCTGACCGATTGCCCGGCGCCAGATGGGGAAGAGTACGGCTGCCGCCAGAGTTTGGTATCCGAACCAGATCAGGATGATCGTATCGTAGACCCCGGAACGCCAGAGCGCCGGATAGCGGTGGTAGGGCAGGGCCAGGTTAACGACTGCGAGAAGTACCAGGAGGCCACCCAGGTGATACTTCCAGTGAAGGGGCTGCTTCTCGAGAATGCCGCGAAAGCTGGAGGCGTAGAGAAACATGAGTGGCCCGACCAGGAAGCAAGCGGTCAGCCCTGCCTGCAGGAGCGAGAGGCTGACTTCCGGGTTGAAGTAGAAAAGTGCCGACTTGAAGACCCTGAAGCTCAAGGCGAGAAGTGCGCTGCCGAGGAACATGTTCGTCAGGACCAGCGGCCGCCTCGACATGAAATAGAGCGCCATGGCCGCGCCGTTGATGCTGCCGATGCCGCAAAACAGGAACAGAACTTGATCCTCAACGGACATGTCGATTTCCTTCGGGGGGCTTCTTCGCGGTCCTCCGCTGGCCCCTGTTTGAGGCTTCGCCGACGCGGTGGCCACGTCGGCACTGCTGCAGATGGTCGCTCACCCAGAATGATAGTTGCGCAACCTACCTCCTGTTGGGGCGATTCCAACCCCGGCCGGACAAGGTATCACCTGAGGGACGACGGGGAATACCATCGAAGACATTTGACGCCGGCCTGCTCCCCAACGCGGCGGGGAAGATCGCGGCTGCTATGAGGGGCGCAAAGGCTCTTCTGTCGCCGTTCGCGCAGCATCCGGCGTTAAAGGCACTCGATCCTGGTTCATCGGGATCGGAACACTTCGCCTGACGCCTGGGGTCCCGGCCTTGGTCAGCCAAGGCAGCGCCTTAGCAATCGTTTTGCAATCGGTTTGTGGCAGGACGAGGCTTATGGAACACCACCCCATTCCCTTTGACGAGCACAGGCGACAGCGCGTTCTCGATGCCTCCCACGCAATCGACGCAGCAGATGAGAAGTTCAGGGAACTGACCTCTGCGGCGGCGGCCCGGTGGGCGGTACCGATCGCGACGGTTTCACTGATTGATCGGGACCGTCAGTGCTTCAAGGGTGTGATCGGCCTCGAAGCCGACGGTACGAGCCGTGATGTTGCCTTTTGCGCTCATACGATCATGGGCGAACGCGCCCTTGTCGTGCTGGATGCGAGAGAGGATCCGCGCTTTCATGCCAACCCACTCGTTACAGGCGAGCCCGGTATCCGGTTTTATGCAGGTTTCCCCATCAAGCTCGACGGTGCGGTGGTCGGTGCTTTCTGCCTGATCGACAAGAAGCCCCGGGCGTCCTTCTCGGACGCCGATGAAGAAGCTCTCGCTGCTCATGCCGTGGTTGCGGGCCGCATCATCGAAAGCATCCGCCTTGACCACCTGCTGAAGATGCCTCTCGCGGAGCAGCTTCGCTCGGCCCGCGAAAACCGCAGGGCCTCGGACAGCGAGCGCGCGGCCTTCCTTGCGGTGATAAGCCATGAGCTCCGTACGCCGCTCAATGCAATCAGCGGCTTCACCAAGGTGCTCCTGGACACTTACGAAGAAAGCCAGCCTTCGGAGCAAGCCGAATTTCTCGAGTTGATCGACGAGGGAGCGAACCAGCTCAAGACCATCACCGAGAGCGCGCTCGCCTTCGCTGCGGCAGACTTCGGTGTCCTTCCGATAGACGCACGGACTTTTCGGCTCCGCGACGCGGCCGCCAGTGGTTTGCGGTGGCTTGGCATCACCGAACCCGATGTCGATCACCTGCACGATCATGCGGTCAAATCGGACGAGGGCCATGCTCGCCAGATTTTCGCGAGCGTCACCTCCGCTCTTTTCAACGACGGCGCAGAGCACGTTGCTCTTCGAGCAGAGGCTACCCCTGACGGCGGCCTCAAAGTTACGTTCGCGCCGACCCCAATTCATGCGATAGTTGGCGGAAAGGCGATGTCGTCAAAGCCGTTCGACTATGACGACAATGTCCTGGCGCGTGGTCAGAAAGGTCTGGAACTCGACCTTCCCTTGGCCGACCGTTTGGCCAAAGCCCTCGGTTGCCGCTTGGAGATTTCACAGTCTGGATCGCAGGCATTCTCTATAGATCTTCTGATCCCGCCTCACCTCGCCATAGTTTGAACGTGGCAGGCATAGGCACTTTTCCGCAGCTTGCTGGGTCTCGGCAACCTGGGTCCGCCAACTGGCGAAGCTGACGACCCTTTCCGTTGAAGTGAAGTGGGTTCCGAGGAAACGGCTCCGACCGGCGCCGTCCCGCCCGACAACTTGTATCCACCAAGGTCAGCGTGATACGGCACTAAGGCAACGGTCGGGCTATCGATCGGCAAATTCCGAGGAAAAGCTATGGGCGGCGATCAAGCACAAGAAACGCCGCGCCGCTGTGCGACGGGCGTAGAAGGCCTCGACAATATCCTGGGCGGCGGGCTGTTGTGCGCGCATACCTTCCTCCTCGAGGGCAAGCCTGGAACCGGCAAGACGACGATTGCGCTCGACTTCCTTCTGGCAGGCGCGAGGGCAGGGGAGCGCGGCCTCTACATCACCCTGTCCGAGACGGAGGGCGAGCTCCGCGCCGGGGCGGCGTCGCACGGTTGGACCTTGCCGGAAGAGATCGAGGTCTTCGAGCTTGTGCCGCCGGAGACGCTGCTCGACGCCGACCAGCAGCAAAGCCTCCTCTACTCGTCCGATCTGGAACTCGGCGAGACGACCCGGACGATCTTCGAGACGATCGATCGGATCAAGCCGGATCGCATCGTCCTGGACAGCGTTTCCGAGATCAGGCTCCTCGCGCAGAGCAGCCTGCGCTATCGCCGTCAGATTCTCGCACTCAAGCACGCCTTCGCCAAGGGCGGGGCGACGGTTCTGATGCTTGACGATATGACTTCGGACACCAAGGACAAGACTGTCCACAGCGTCGTGCATGGCGTGATCGGGCTCGAGGAGTTGGCGCCTGACTACGGCGCGGAGCGGCGGCGCCTGCGTGTGCACAAGATGCGCGGGCAGACCTACCAGGGCGGCTACCATGACTTCGTCATCAAGACAGGCGGAATAGCGGTGTTCCCGCGGCTCGTGGCGGCCAATCACAAGACAGAGTTCGAGAGGGGCACTCTGACAACCGGCATCACCGAGCTCGACAAGCTTACGGGCGGCGGCATCCAGCAGGGTTCGAGCACCCTGCTCCTTGGCCCTTCAGGCGCCGGCAAAAGCGTCTTCGTCCTTCAGTTCCTTGCCGCCGTTGCAGAGCGCGGGGAGAAGGCCGCCATCTTCGTCTTCGACGAAGAGCTGACCCTCTTTTTCGATCGTGCCCATGCACTTGGCTTCGATCTGAGGCGGCATGTGGAGGAGGGAACGGTGCTCGTTGAGCAGGTCGATGCGGCTGCGCTGTCCCCCGGTGAGTTCGCGCACCGCGTCGCGAAGACCGTCAGTGAGTCCGGCGCCAGGACCGTCGTGATCGACAGCCTCAATGGCTACATGGCTGCGATGCCTGAGGAGCGGGCCCTTCTGCTGCACGTTCACGAACTGCTCCAGTACCTCAACCGGCAGGGCGCGACGACCTTCATGACGATGGCGCAGCACGGCCTGGTCGGCGACATGAAGTCCCCGGTGGACCTGACCTACCTTGCTGACACGGTGATCCTGCTACGTTACTTCGAGGCGGCGGGCCGCGTGCGACGGGCTGTTTCGGTGATCAAGAAGCGGACGGGCGCGCATGAGGACACGATCCGTGAGTACGCGATCGGTTCAGGCGGCCTCAGGCTCGGCGAGCCGCTCGATCGCTTCCAGGGCGTCCTGCGCGGCACGCCGGAGTATCATGGAGAGGATGATCCGCTGCTTGGTCGAGATGCGCCTACGTGACCGAGACGCCCTCTAAGAAACCAACCGCACTTATTCTCGCGCCGTCCGGCCGCGATGCGCATTTGCTTGTGCGGCTTCTGGACGAAAGGCGTATCAAGGCCAAGGTCTGTCCCAGCCTCGCATCGCTGGTCGCAGCCCTTCGAGACGAGACAGCCTTCGTGGTTGCAACGGAAGAGACCCTGAGGTCGGCCGACCTGCGCGACCTGTCAGCGTGGATCGAAGCCCAGCCGAGTTGGTCGGGTCTCGCCTTCATCGTCTTGACGCCACGTGGCGGCGGGCCCGAGCGGAACCCCGACGCGAGCCGCCTACAGGAGCTTCTGGTGAACGTCAGTTTCGTCGAGCGGCCCTTCCACCCCACAACCTTCATCAGTACCGCGATGACCGCGATGCGGAGCCGGCAAAGACAGTACGAGGCACGAGCACGCCTGGACGCACTGGCGGCGAGCGAGGAACGCCTGAAGCGTTTGACGGAGACGCTGGAAGACCGTGTCGCCCAGCGAACCTCTGATCTGTCCGCTGCCCATCACGAGCTGCTCGATGAGGCGCGCCAACGTGAGGAAGCTGAGCGCAAGCTTGTGCAGGCGCAGAAGATGGAGGCGATCGGCCAGCTGACCGGCGGTGTCGCACATGACTTCAACAATCTGCTGATGGCCGTGCTGAGCAATATCGAGATGCTGGAAAAGCGCTTGCCGGAAGAACCAGCCCTCCTGCAGCTGCTTCAGAACGCCCGCGAGGGCGCGGAACGCGGTGCGGCACTAACCCGCCGCATGTTGGCTTTCGCGCGCCAGCAGGACCTCGCCGTCGAGCCAGTGGACGCGGCTCAGCTGGTCACCGGGATGAAAAGCCTGTTCGAGCGCTCGCTGACCCCCGAGATTGAACTTGTCATCCGCTCATCTGACGGTTTGCCGAAAGCGCTCATCGACCGGAACCAGGTCG
The DNA here is from genome assembly GCA_964556115.1 of uncultured Caulobacterales bacterium. Taxonomy (GTDB): domain Bacteria; phylum Pseudomonadota; class Alphaproteobacteria; order Caulobacterales; family Parvularculaceae; genus Parvularcula. The sequence goes on along the minus strand of CAZKVC010000001.1, from coordinate 220,667 downwards.
AGCTTGCCCTCCTGAACCTCGTCGTGAACGCTCGCGATGCGATGCCGCGGGGCGGGACGATTACAGTCGAGATCGAGGCGCAGACTTCCGGGACGGCGGAAGGGCTCACTGCGGAGCCCTATCTACGCCTGCGCGTTGCGGATACCGGCGAAGGCATGGACGAGGAGACCCTTGGGAGGGCGATCGAGCCGTTTTTCTCGACCAAGGAGGTCGGCAAGGGCACGGGGCTCGGCCTTGCCATGATTCATGGTCTCGCCGTGCAGATGGGCGGCGCGCTCGTCCTATCGAGCACACCGGGAAAAGGCACGCTCGCTGACCTTTGGCTGCCCATTGCTCAAAATCAGGATGAGGCGCAGTTTGCCAGCCGGGATACGCAAGAGTTCAGAGAACTGCCTGCTCAGGGAACAGAAAAGTACCGTATTCTGATCGTCGATGACGACGCGCTCATCCAGATGAACACTGTCATGATGGCCGAAGATCTCGGACACGAAGTGGTGTCGGCGTCGTCGGGCACCGAAGCGCTCGACCTTTTCCGGGCGGATGGGGAAATCGACCTCGTCCTGACGGACCATGCCATGCCGAAAATGACGGGAGCGGATCTCGCTCGCGAACTCGCGGCACTCCGCCCTGAGGTGCCGATCGTCCTGGCGACCGGCTACGCCGAACTGCCGAGCGGCGAGACGATCGACCTTCCACGCCTCAGCAAGCCCTACAGCCAGAGTCAGATGGCGGAGATAATCGCATCCGTCATGACAGGATAGGCCGGCGCGGTAAGGCCGGGAGATACGCAACTGCCGACGCCTCCCGGCGGCCGGGCCATTGATTGCCCGGCTGGGAGGGAAGAGATGCGCCGTGCAAGCGCTTGGCGATCCCACGACAATGCCCATAGCGTTGCTATCGAGCAGGGGTTCGATCGCTGTCCGAGCTGACTGTTCTCAAGACCTCCAACGGTGCGGCGCTACGCGGCTTCGCCGCTGATGATACGGTCCGTAAGCGCAGAGGCGGGAAAGAGTTCGGTCCGGGCCTTGTGAAGTGGCCCTGGTTTTCACGCCTCGTCATCCATGAACAAGACGGCCCTGACAACGTCTCGGCCATCCGAGCGCCCGCCGAGCGACCCCGCCAGGACGCCGAAGGCCGCGAGGAATGCCGAAAGCTTCAGGTGATCGGCGAGCGCGGTCGCAGCGCCGACAGTCGGCCAGCTGTCCATGAGCGGCCTTGGGAAAACCGCAACGATGCCGAAATACATGACAGCGCCCAACAAGGCGAACATGACAAGAAGCGTCGCCAGAAGGCTCAACAGGGTCGCGGCAGTTGTCACGACGACGTCCTCGGTCAGTCGCCGGTCCCGATCAAGCAGGGCGCCAAGGGCGAATCCCCGGTAGAGAACGAAGGTCGCTGTACTGATCGACAACACTGCGAACGAAGCAACCTGCAGCGTCGAAACGGTGCTCGCCACGTCCCAGACTTCCGCGCTGAACAGTAGGACGATGATGACCGACAAGGCAGCCGCGAGCATTGTCGGCATACGGGAGAGCAATCGCACCGGGCTCGCGCGCAGCACTGCGCTCAGGATCGACCCGAGCCGCGCAAGAACGGTGCGGCACGCAAAAACGAGGCGACCCTTCTCCGCCGATCGCTGCCGTCCCTCGATGGGCAGGGTCTTCCTGATGGTAGCGATCTGTGACTGAGAAAAGGTTCTGCGTTTCTCGAGCGCCTCGGGCCTTGTGACCCTGTGCATCGGATCGGCCGGATCGGCCGACAGCCTAAGACCGAGAAGCTGTCCGAGAATATGCAGCATGAGTGCTGACAAGCGGGTTTCGGTGATCGTCTCGTCGGCAGCATCACCCCAGAAGCTCGGATCGAGACGCTTCGTGGAGAGGATACCGACATTGGTCAGCCGGCTGGGCAGGGCCAGGGTGTAGGAGAGCTGCGAGGCCGCGAGGTCGACCTCGGTGACAACAAGCAGGAAGTGTACCCCCCGCTCGATCTTTTCGGCGAGCCCGACTTCAAGAAAGCCCATCGGGCCGTAAGCGCCGGCGACGGGCGTCAGATGCGGACCACGGAAAGCGAAGGAGCGCACGCCGAGGCGGCCGTCTTTCTCCAAAGCATCCTGAAGGCGTTTCGCGGCGCGAATGACGAGTTCATGCAAGCCGGAACTACCAGCCTCGCCGTGCTCCTCGATCTGCATGGACATCACACCGACGACGTAGGGAGCCGCCGCTCCTCCGGAAGCTGCTGTTGCCATCGCGCCCTTGCTCCACCTGACTGTCTGCCAGGCTACGACCGAAGAGGGGAGAAGAGAACCGGGTTGCGCGGTTCGCAGTCGATTGGCCGTTAGGGCATGCAGATCAACGATCTCGTCGCACACTTTGTCGTGGAGGACCTTGAGGCGAGCCCAGCCAGAAAAGGTCAGTATGACTACGAATAGGTCCTCGATTGTCGCGTCAACGAACCGGTACGCCGCGTCCCCCGATGCGAAAGCGATCACATGGGAAGGCGATGTCGTGAATCTCGAGACCCTGTTCGAAGAGAGCGGCTTCGGACTCCTGACGATCCGGATTGATGAGGTTTGGGCCAGCACGTAGACGCAAGGAAAGAGCGCCGCGTTTCGTCGAATACTGAATTTCGCAACATAAATCTTCTCCCTGTACGCTTTTCAGAAGCCAGATAAAAATTGTCAGGACCGGCAAGGACTTACCGCCGAAATCTGATCATCCTACGCAATACATGAACTTCTGCGTTGCAGATCTGTCCTGAAGGATGGACCCAGTATCACTCTCTGCATGTCCCTCACCAAACTGACCTTGCTGTCGAAACTGTTTGCTTCCCGAAGTTGCGACTCGGCATCTGATAGTCTGAACGGAAAGGGGCCGACCGAAGATGCCGAGCGCTGGAGACCAGCAGGATTTGCTCGACAGCCTTTATGAGCTGGCCATGCTGCCGGCCAGCTATGATGTGACGGTCAGGAGGCTGGCCGCGAGCCTTGAGAAACTGCCGGGCGACCAATCATTGCTTGCTTCTCACCTGCAACGGGCATCGGTCCTTGTGGAGAATGCAGACACGCCACCCGATCCGGGGAGTGGGCGGCGGCGCTTCCTCGAGAGGCGGGTGCACGCGACCATGCTGATCGGACGGGGCGGGAAGATCGAGGCGTTCAACAAGGCGGCAGCGAGCCTCTACGCCCCCAAGACAGGGTGTGCGGTTTCAGATCTTCTCATGTCCGGAGAGCCGCAACCGGCCTTCTCGCGAGCGCTTGTGAGGGCGCAGAACGGCGAAGAGGTTGGCAGAGAGCTGTTCAGCGGCACCAATCCGATCACAGACGAGCCCATTTCCGTCGCGGTTGCGCCTTACCGCGAGGAGCCCGTTCCCGGTCTCGTCGTGCTGTCGACCAACGAGATTGCCTGGCCGGCGGCAATCGAGCGGATCCTGAGGGATGTGTTCGGACTGACGAAGGCGGAGATCGACGTCCTGAGGCTGGTCGTCGAAGGCAAGCGCCCACGGGAGATCGCGGCGGCGCGTTCGGCGAGCGAAGCCACGGTGCGCACGCAGCTCCGGGCGCTCTACGACAAGACCGCGAGCAGCACCCAGAGCGACCTTGTGCGCTGGCTGCTTGGTCTTGTCCTGATGCATGACCTCTTCCTGCAGGGTGGAGAGGAGCCCGACCCGGAGGCGCAGCCGAAGCAGGCCGTCATCGGATCGGGGGACGGCAAGACGGCCTACCGTGTCTTCGGGCAACCTGGCGGAACCCCTGTCCTCATGATGCACTGCGACATGACGGGCGACGGGATGACGCCGGACCTCCAGTCTATGCTCAGCCAACGGAATGGAAGAATGATCGTCCCGATCCGGCCTGGCTATGGTGAGAGCTCGCCGCCCAGGGGTCGCCTCACGGATCCTGAGGCCTTTGCAGCCACCGTTGCCAGCATCCTCGAAAGAGAGGGTGTGCGCGGGCCCGTCCCGGTCCTCGCCGTCTCGATCGGCCTGCGCTTTGCTGTCGCTATGGCGAAGTTGAGGCCCGACCGGGTCGGGCACATCGTTGCTCTTCGGCCGTTTCTTCCCATCACGGATGAGCGGGACCTCGAAGGGCTGCGCGACCATCACGAGATCATCCCGCGGATAGGCTTGACCCTGCCATCGGCCCTGCCGTTCGTGGTTCGGGCAGGTTTTGCCTGGAACCGCGTCTCGGGCACGCGGAGCTTCATCCAGAACACGTTCCAGGCCTCTCCGCGCGATGTCGCGTTCGCGCTCGAGGACCCGATGTTCAGCCATATCGAGAATTCGAGCCGCCTCGTGACGGCACAGGGGGCGAGGGGCTTCCTTGCGGACAACGACTTCCGCCATGACTGGACCGAAGACCTTCTCAGCCTCGGGTGCCGCCTTCAAATCCTCACCGGCGAGGATGACTGCTTCTTCCAGACCGGGAAGCTGAGGCGGCTCGTAGAGAGTGCGAACCACATCGCCCACCGCTCCATTCCCGGCGCCGGCTATTTCCTCCAGCAGCAGAGGTTCGCCGACATACTGGACCTGCTCCTGGGCGAGTGAACGCGCTCCTGAAGGACCCGCGGCGCATGAAGTTCTGCAGAAAGAGCAGCGCACCATGCGTTTCGCGGACTCGCATCAACAGTTTGGATGATGATGCATCTGCCGCTTCCCACCATCACCGCTGAACGAGGCCGATGGGAAGCTGAGCATGTCCGCGATCACTGGCAAAGAGGCGTTGCCGCTCGGCACCTCGGGACGGGGCCGTTCCGCCTGGCCGGAGCGCCTGCTGCAGGCCCCGCTCCGCACCTTGGCCTTCGCGCTCCTGCCCTTCGTCCTGTTCGTCATCGGCCTGACTGCGGTCCGCAAGGATCCATCGGTCGATGCCTTCGTGACCCTCGATAATCCCGCAGCCGTGGCGCGGGACGAGGCGCGCGCGCTCTTCGGGATCGAGGATCCCGTGGTCGTGGTCTTCGCCATGCCCGAAGGGGTCAGCGCGTTTCAGGCCCCCGTCCTTTCCGCGCTGGCCGAGTTCACCCGCCGTGCCGAAGACGTCGAGGGCGTTGACGGCAAGGTCGTCAGTATCGCCTCTGAACGGGCGATCCTTGCCAGCGCCAGCAGCATCGAAGCGCCGCTGATCGTGGACGAAGGTTTCATTGATCCCGCGCGCGCCCTTGATCTTTTCCGTGCCACCCCGCCCCTTGCCGGTGTCCTCGTTTCGCATCGGGAGGACGCGCTCCTGGCGATCGTCCCCGTGGAGGATCCGAACCGGGCTGAGGCTCTCGTAGAAGAGTTGAAGAGCCTCGCCCGGACCATCGCACCGGAGGGGGTTGCGGTGGAATTTGGCGGGGTGGCGACGATGAACGCGCGCCTGTCCGACAAGGTATCGGCAGATACGATGATTTTCCTTCCCGCTGCGCTGCTGACGGTTGCTGTGTTCCTGTTCCTTGCGCTTCGGCAATGGACAGCGATCATCGCTCCGCTGGTCGTGGTCGCACTTTCGGCCGTCGCGGCAGTAGGGAGCATAGGGCTCGCGGGAAGCTCCTATTTTCTGATCACCACGGCGCTGCCCGTGGTCGTGATGGCGATTGCCGTAGCCGACTCGATCCATCTGACGCTGGCCTATCAGCGTCACCGGATCATGGCTCCAGAAAGCGCTCGGCGCGTTGCGATGGCCGCGGCGATGCACGCAACGTGGAAGCCGATCGTGCTCACCACGGTGACGACGGCGCTTGGTTTCGGCGGTCTCGCATGGGCGTCACCAGTGAAGCCAATCGCAGATTTCGGCCTTTTTGCTGCCGCCGGGACATTGGCAGCCTGCGTCCTCAGCCTGACCTTCCTTCCGGTATCCCAGATCGCCTTGGCCGACCCGAGGCGTAGCGAGGCGCGGCCGGCACTCATTGATCCATTCCTCGCGCTCCTCGCAAGGCAGTGCGTGACCCATCCGCGTACGGCGATAGCTCTTTCAAGCGTTGTCCTCGTCATCGCAGGTTTCGGCGCATCGCAGGTGGAGTTCGACTATGATCGCCGGAACTATTTCCTCCCCGGCGATCCCGTACTTGATGCCGACGAGGTGCTGAACAAGCGCTTTTTTGGCGGGAACATCCTCGATGTCGTGGTTGATACGGGCGTGGAAGAGGGCGCCCTGACGGTCGATGCCCTCCGCCATGTATCGGACCTTGCCGCTCGGTTCGAGAGATTGGAAGGCGTACGGAACGTCAGGAGCTACGCTGATAGCCTGGGGCTGATCCATGAGCGCCTTACTGGCGCACCTGCGGGAGACATGCCGACGAGGCCGGGTGCGCCCGCCCAGTATATGATGCTTTACGAAGCAAGTGGCGACCCAGCGGACTTCGACGACGAACTCGACTTTTTGCGACAGCAGGTTCTGCTGCGCGCCTCTACCGCGACAGGTGTTTTTACCGAGACCGAGCCAATCCTCGATGGGCTCTCCGAGATGGTTGCTGACTGGCAGGAGGAAACCGGGTACACCGCAAAGGTCAGTGGTCGGATCGCTGTCAATGATGGCTGGATGAGCGAGCTGCGCCAAAGTCACGCCAGGACCATCGGCGCTGCCCTGCTGTTCGTCACCATCGCCACCGCGTTCTTCGTCGGCGGCATTCGCTGGGGTGGGCTTGCGATGATCCCGGTCGTCCTCGGCGTCACAATGCTTTACGGCGCCATGGGTCTCTTCGGGATCGATCTTGCGCCTGCGACCTCGATGTGCGCTGCCATCGCAGCCGGCCTGGGTGTTGATTTCGGCATCCATCTTATTACGGATCTTCGCCGCTCGCTTGGCGACGGACACTCGCTTCGCGCTGTGGTTTCGGGCAACTACACGACGGTCATGCGCGCCTGCCTGTTCAGCGCCGTGAGCCTGGGTGCGGGCTTCAGCGTCGTGGCCCTCAGCCAGACGCCGGTCCTCCAATGGTTTGGCCTTCTTATCGCCTTCGCTGCTTTGGGTAGCGTCTTCGGCGCTCTCATCCTCATCCCTGCACTGACAAGCCTGTCTACGCCCCGGAGCCAACACCCATGCTGACCCTTCCGCTTCTTCTGATCGCCAGTGCCTTTTCATCCGTGCAGAACGCTCCTGCACTGAGCGGAGACGAGGTGGCGCGTCTCATCAATGGAAGGCCGAACGGCGACCTCCGGACTGGCGAGATCACCTTCGAGATCCTTGACGCTCGTGGCCGGTCGAGGCAGCGGACTGCCAAGCTCGCTGTTGGCGCGATGGACGATAGTCACAGGATCGTCCTCGCATTCACAAAGCCTTCGACAATCCGCGAGACTGCTTTCCTCAGCCACAACCACGACAATCCTGAGCTAGCAGACGAAACCTGGCTGTTCCTTCCCGCCACGGACCTTGTGCGACGAATGCCTGAATCCGATCTCGCAGACAGTTTCATGGGAACGGAACTCAGTTTTGGCGACGTGGCGGACGACTTCAAATTCGGCCTCGATGACTACAGCTTCGCGGCAGCCGAAGGGGCGGGCGGTGCCCTCATCCTGAAGGGTGTCGCGAGCAGCCCGGCGAAGGCGCGAGAGCTCGGTTATTCCAGCTTCTCTGCTACGGTTGATCCGTCAACGTGGTTTCCAATCGAAATCACCTTCACCGATACCCGCAACGAGCCATTGAAGACGATCACCGTGGAGGAAGTATCGGAAGTCGGCGCATCATTTTCTGCAGTCAAATTCCGTATCGAGAACATTCAGACGGGCAAGAAGACGAACGTGACAGTGAAAGACCTCGAACCGGCGCCGGACCTCGCCGAGCGGACGTTCGACCCGGCTTGGCTCGACCGCATCGGCTCACGGCTCTGAAGATGCGCTATGTGGTTTGCTGGCTGGTCGTCGGCCTCCTGTCCGCCGCACGGGCAGAACCTGATATACAGGGCCGCCTTGCTGTTGCTGTCGATAGGGAAGGGGTTTCCCAGGCCTACATGCTGCTTGAACCTTCCTACGAGCACCGCTTCTCCGACGCTCTGTCCTTTGAGGGATCGCTTCGTTTCGAGGGCGCGGGCAAGGAAACCGGGATCGGCGGGACATCAAACTTCTCGCGTATCTCCCGGCCATTTCCCACCGACGACGATGTTCGCTTCGAGGTCGGTGAGGCTTTCTTTCGTGCCGAGACGGAAAATGTGTCCCTGGACATCGGCAAGCAGGCGATTGCCTGGGGCAGCCTCGACGGCATCAGGGTAACCGATCAGTTCACCCCCGTGCGCCTGACCGAGGGTCTGGCGCGGACGCCAAGACCGGACCGCATCCCGATCTGGGCAGTCAGGCTCCGTACACAGATGCTGGGGTTCGATCTTGATCTTGCCCTTTCTCCCGATCCGACAGTGAACCAGATCGCTGCCGTCGGTGACCGCTTTTTTCCAACCGCATCCCGCTATCGCGGTGGCTTCTCCGGTGACGTGCCGCTTCCCCCGCTCTCGAGGGATGACCGCGACCGGCTGGTGCAGGATGGCAGCGCCGGAATCCGCATCGGCCGAACCGTGGGGAGGACGGATATTCGCGTGACCGCGCTCACCGGTCCCGATCACCAGGGAACGCTGGCGTTGTCCGAGGGCGGCACGGGGGTTACGCTCACCCACCGCCGCCGTACACTGATCGGCGCGGAAGCTGTCAGGCCACTCGGGCCGGCGGTCATTCGCGCGGCTCTCGCCCATTCCCCCGATCGGCGTTTCAATACGGAAGGGAACGGCGTTCTGAATGACGAAGAACGAAGCCAGTGGCTCGGCGGCATCGGCGTGGACGCCTACGCACCCTTCGATTTTTTCTCGACCTCGCAACTTCTGTTCGATCACGTCGGGGGCGGGGAAGGGCTGGTCCGTCCAGACACGGATGTTATCCTCACGAGCCTTTTGAGGAAAAGGTGGGGCGACGACCGATGGGGCTTCGAGACGGAAGTCCTCCAGTCCCTGACCGATGGAGATGGCCTCGTCAGGAGCGAGCTGGCCTACCGCATTGCCGATCGCTTCGACATCACCTTCGGCGCGGATATCTTCCACGGCACTGGCGAGGGGATCTTCGGCCAGTATGAGCGCCAGTCCCGCGCAGTGTTCGGCCTGCGGCTGTAACGAGGCTTCCCTCTGGCACCCGTGGCACTGGTTGACCGGCATTCACATTTCTTGCCGGTCTGTTACCCTGGGCCCAGGGCAAAGGGTACGCGGTGATGGCGTTCGGGGTTCTATCGAAGTTCGGGGCGGAGCCCTTGCGCAAGGCTGGGCCGCGGGAGGGTGAGGCGGACTGGATGGTGCGGCAGACCGCGAATCTTTGTCAGAGCGGACGCCGACTCCACTTTAGGGCAGCAGCTTCAGAACGCGGTGTTTATCGGAACGACGATGCCTTGGGTTGTGTTGTCGGCACCAGCTTGACCCGCGCGCAACTTGGGACGGGGCGGGCTGGATGATGCCTTTTGCCCGTTTTACCGTGCTCTCCTCCGCAAGCTGGAGCCGTTTCGAGGTCGATCCCTACAATCTCATCGTCCTGCCGGCCGCCTGCTTCGCGCCCCTTTTCTGGGCGATGATGGTGGGGCGCTCTGCTGAAAAGACGAAGGTGCGCGGACGATCTGCAGGCCGAGATTTAAGGGTGTACCAGAAGGGCGCCTAGCCTCGATCCGTCCGGACGGGGAATCCGAGACGCTGAGGCGCCCGGCCATGTTGCCGGAAAGTGTGCGCGAGAGCTTCCAAGCAGCCGCCTGCTTCCACGAGGGGCTTCCCACCAATCGACACGGACGGCGAGCCGATGACCACGCAGGACATGCCGCTTTGCAGTGACCCGATTGTCGCGGACCGCTACAAGATCTGGGAGTGCGGGCAGCTTCACTTCCATGGGCGCGATCCGTGGCCACTTCGCGGAAGAGACGACCCCGACCCCTTCGAAGCCACACCCGAGAGCTGCGCGGACGCCAAATGGGGCACGCCGGAGGAGGCGGCCTGGCTGCGCGCGACCTTCGAGAACGCGCCATGGGGCGACTGACGCCGGGACGTTCCGAAGAGAGCATCCGGGCTTTCTCAGCGGCGGGGCAGAAGCAGCCGGAGGATGATGCAGATAGCCGAGGCCGTGGGTACCGCGACCGTGGACATGAACAGGGGTCGCACGGCCCTGTTCAAAGGACGTCGGGGAATGCTGCACGTCGGAATGCTCTCGATAAGGATCAAGATCTCCGGGCCAAGAGGCCTCTATCCGAAAGCTTGGTGGAAAGAGTTTCCAGCCCTCATGCAGGCGCCCCAGGCAAGCAGATCGGCGAACTGCCGCCTCAGCGCCTCGTGCCCGCTCTCTGGAGACCGCCGGACGCGTGCCTCGCGTCCTGTCGCTTCAGCGAGATCCTATGCGTCTGGAACCAGCAATTCGATGGGCAGATCGATGGGCTGGTCCTCGATACCCAGCAGCTCTTCATCCGTCTGCTGAGGGACCTGGGGTTCCGGCTGCAGCAGGTCGGGGGGTAGTAGCATGGTCCCGTTCAGGGCTGCCCTATCGAGGCTGTCTCCCGAACGTATGAGATCCTGCAAGACCATGATCGCCCGTTCCAGATCTCCGCGGGTTTCGAACTGCGGTTCGATTCGCAACCGCAATTCATCGCAGAAATCATCCGAGGCGGCCGGTTCGCTCGCCCCGGGGGCACAGCGATCCACGAAGGCGCGGAGCTGTTCGGTTGTCAGCCTATCATCACCGGACGGATTGATCTGCGCAGGGGAAAAGGACGATAGCCCGTCGGCGGACTGCTCGCCGATCTGCTCGATGCTCGACCGGTTCGAGGGGGAACGAAAACTGTCTTTCGCAGCCATGGTGCGGTCAGCATCGTCAGACATGGTGCAGGCCGCCAGGCAAAGCGGAAAGGCTATGAGCTGATACCTGCCCATCTCAGTTGGTTCCGGGCGCATACTGCACAACTGAAACGGCAGCCCCATCGCCATACTGCTCGATCCCGAGATCGCCGGGAAGGGCCAGACCGTCGCCGATTTGCTTGTGAAGCGCGAAGTTGCTGTCGCCAGTTTGAAGGATGTTCGATGTGTTGGCATCCCCTTCCTGGATCTGAACCGCCTTGTTCCCTGCTCCGTTTTGGGAGACCGTTGCGAGGTTGTCATTGCCGAACTGAAACTGCATCACGCTATTCGGAGTGAAGCCCGAGCCAGACGTGTACTGAAGAGCGACTGCCCTGTTTCCCGCGCCTTCCTGCAGGATGAACGAAAGATTGCCGCCTGCACCGCCTCCTGCATACTGATCGACCGTAGCGTTATTGTCAGAGCCGTCCTGATCGATCGATGCACGATTGGGCGCACCTCTGTCTTCCTGGGAAACGAGAGCCTCGTTGCTCTGCCCCATGCTGACAATCTGCGCGTTTGCATTGCGGCCCTTTTGTTCGACCCTTGCGCGATGACCGGTGCCGTCCTGGTCCATGATCGCGGCATTCCGGGCCTGACCGTGGGAGGCAGGGCCGGGAAGGCGACCGTTTGTGTTCTGCTCAATGATGGCATCGAGATCGGCAAGATCGATCTGTTCTGCATAGCTTACCATCGACGCTTCCTGCTGCGCCGCAGCACCAGCCGCGAGGGCGAAGACTGTCGTTACAGCAACGGCTAGTAGGCCCGGTACATTCTGTTTCAGCATGCCTGTTTCGGACCTTTCCTGCCGCACTCCTGCGGAGTCTTATAACGCGCCGCCCGGTCCAGGGGGAAGGGCCGGGCGGCACGCGGTAAGGGAGGGATACCCCTCCCTTGACGCTTAGTTGCCCTGGTTCACCGTAGCGGTGTTTCCGCTCCCGGTCTGGGTAACGGTGGATACGGCGCTGTCACCCAATTGGGTCACCGTAGCTGAGTTGCCCATGCCTTGCAGCGAACCGCTTTGGTCGATCGTGCTCTCGTTCAGCATACCGTCCTGCGTAACGGCAGCAACGTTGTTCCAACCGGACTGGGTGATCGAAGAATAGTTGTCCTGACCTTCGTCGAACAGCGTGGCGGTGCCCCGGCGGCTGTTGTCCTGAACGATGAGCGACTCGCCGTTGAGACCTGTCTGCGTGACCGTGGCCGTATTTCCACCTTCCTTGGGATCAGCAGGGTCGTTTCCTTGGCTGATATTCGAAAGGTTGCCGCTGCCGCTTTGTCCGACGGTCGCCACGTTGCCGAAGGAGGACTGCGCCACGATCGAACCGTTCAGGGTGCCAGCCTGGTCGATGTCGGCCAGGTTCAGATTGCCGCTCTGGTTGATGGTAGAGCTCAGGTCACTGCCGATTTGATCGACAAATGCGGACTGGTTGCGGTTCCGCTGGGTGATGGACGAATTGTTGTCCGAACCATCCTGGAACACGGTGGCTGCAAGTGCGTTGTCGCCTACGCCATTATTGACGTTGGCTCCGCCCGCGTCTTCCTGATCGACAAGGGAATCGTTGCCGTCACCGTCTTGCGTGACTGTTGCATCGAAGTTCTGGCTGAACTCATTGCCGAAGGACTGCCGGACGGTCGACGTGCTGGCGCCATCTTGGGTGATGGTCGCCGTCATGTCGGTCGCACCGTTTGCAGAAATCGTCTGCTGGATGTCCGAGTCCGCGCCGCCAGTCTGGCCCACCGTTGCGGTTGCACCACCCGCAACGTCGGCGTCGTTGAAGACGGTCGAAGGGTTATCGACGCTCTGATTGATGTTCGATGTCGATGCATCCTGCGTCACGTTCGCAATCAGAGCCTCTGCCTTGCGGCCATCAGCGAGCTGATTGACATCGGACGTCGCCTCGCCCGTTTGCGTGATATTGGCCCGGATGTTCTGAACGTTATCGTTTCGACCGGTTTGGGTCACGTTCGAGAGGTTGTTGTCGTTGGTCTGATCGACATTGGCTTCGATCCCGGCGGCGTAACCCGATCCGCCGGTCTGATTGATGTTCGATTCGTTGCCGTTGCCGACCTGATTGACGGTCGCGAGGATGTCGAATGCACCGCCTCCGATACCGGTCTGGCTGACATTCGAGGTGTTGCTGGTGCCGTCTTGGAGGACAACAGCCTCGGGATCCGCACCGGGATTAACGCCTGTGAAATCGTTGCTGGACTCGTCTTCCTGATCGATGTTCGACAGGTTGTCCGAGCCAAACTGGCTCGAGGTGGCACTGGCCTGGATGCCATCCTGGGTGACGTTGGCTTCGTTCGCGGTGCCGTCTTGGCTGACCGTTGCGTTGTCCTCGCTACCGGTTTGGGTGACGTTGGCGGTGTTGAACGAGCCGTCCTGAGTGACGAACATCGACTCGCCGTCGCTGTTGGCGTCGGCGTCCTGGGCAGCATTGATCGTATTGCCTTCACCGCCGCTGACCTCGAAGGAAGCATTGTTCTCGGCCGAGCCGTCAGCAAACTGATTGAGGTTGATGGAGTTCTTCGCGCCGCCTGGCGTATCGCCGGACTGTACGACCGTAGCGCTGTTGCTGGCCGTTGTGCTGTTGGTCAACTGCGTGGCGTTGAGGAGGTTAGCAGGGGTGTTGAAGCCGACGCTGCCGGCGGGATCTGCCACTTGGTCGACGTCGATGGAATTGTTGTCGCCGTCCTGATCGACAACCGATTGGTTCTCGTTGCCGGTCTGATCAACCTCAGCCGCATTGTTGTCGCCAGTTTGATCGACGGTGCTTTGAGCACCCTCGTCCTGCGCGAAGGCGAGACCGCCCACAGTGAGAGCGAGCGTGGAAGCGCCCGCGATAAGAAGGTTTTTCATGGTTTTCTCTCTTCGAGGTTGAGGGCGACGGCAGCGCGCCGAAAAGCTTTGCCGTCGCGATTGCCACGAAGGAGGCGCCGAGAAAGGAGGAGAGGCGCTGGCGTGTTTTCCTTCCAACGCAGAATGGTTCTGCGTTGTTTGAAGCGAAACCTTGCCCGTGATATACACGCAAGCGGCGGCTTCCACGCTCAGCGGTTTTCACCGCCCGATGCATTGGTCCAAAAACCACATCATATCCCCGGCGGTATTCCGCCTTCGCGTTCAAGGATCACGGAAAGCTGCAACTTTCCGATCTCCCCGGAAGCCGCCGCCCCCCACGGGGCGCCACGCCTTCCTCTTCACCGCCGCGGTGGACGGTAAATCCTGGTCACTCCCTGCCCGCGCTGGCGAGAACGCCATCGCTGGAGCAGACGGATGCTCTGCGACCCCTCTTGAAGAGGCCTTTTTTCTTCGGCTCGGCGGCATCGCGGCAATAGCCAGCCCTCGCGAGCTCCTCAGCGTCTTCCACCCCGAAACGGCCGCCCCGGGCGAACTCGTAGCTTTCGACCAGCGCGGCCTCGGCCACTTCGTCAGCGAATGACCAAAGCCCGTTCTTCGCCCCCTCGATCACAAGGGAATAGACCGCGAGTTCGATAGCCTGGCGGAGGGCGAGAAGGTTCGGCTCGTTCGATGTGAAACCAATGTCGGCCTCGAGAATGTCGTCGAATGCAACGAAGCGGAACGCGTTGCCGGACACACCGATGGACGCGATCGTCTTCTCGGTCGTGACCGTCGCAAGGACCTCACCGGTCTTCACGCTGACCGCCCGAAGATAGACCGTGACCACATTCTGGCGGTATTCCTTGTAGCCCCCAATGCCGAGGTAACGAGCCCCCATTCCGCCCGTCAACGTGTTGGTATCGAACCCGATGATGCCGCCTTCGAGCAGCACGCCAGCGAACAGAAGCGGCGGTAGGGCTTGCGCGTTGACGACCGTTTCGCCGAGATAACGCTGGCGCATCTCGGCTATGATCTGGCGCTCTTTCAACAGGTTGTTGAGCGATGTACGTTCGACGATCGTGAACCAGGCGCCATCGCCGGCATCCAGGAGTGCCTTGATCAGAACGCTGTCGCCGCCCTGGGTGACGGCCCGGGACAGGGTCTGTCCCGCCTCGGTAGGTTTGAACTGTCCGGTCTTGTCCTGAAAACCGTAGACTGCGACCGGCACCGGGGTGGTCGGAGCAGGCAGTGACCGCAGGGTCTCCTGCGAGCGGGTTTCCTTCGTCATGATCGGCTGTTTGGCGACAGGCCATTGACCCGCGATCGGGCTAACGCACCCAGTCAGCATCAGTCCGACGGATAGCGTCATCAGCACACGCAGGATCGACTGTTTGATCATGCTGCCCCCCCAGAAAGCATCGCTTACTGGATGCTTTGGCCGAGAGGCTGCATCAGGCTGCCCGCGTCGATAGGTCCGGTGATGAGCGTAGGAACGGTGATGACAGTTCTGGTTCCGTCCCCATCGATGATGGTCAGCTGGATGCCTTCAAGCGTACGAACGAATTCGACCACCTGGTCGCCGAAAACAATGCGTCCCTCCTCCTGCGCATTTTCGCCGAAGATGGCATCTGTCACCTCGCGCGACAGCGAGGACAGAAGGCGGCTTTGAAGGGAGCGGATAAAGCGGTCGAGCTCGTCATTGCGGGTTTCATCGACCGGTCGTTCGTAGTCGTTCTGGGCATTCGCCAACGCCAGAAGGTGCGCCGAATTGAAAGCGTTTCCGCCGAAAGAAGGATTGATAGGCTCGAATACAAGTTCCTGCGCCGCTGCCTGCCCTGCCAAGGCACCGCAGATCGCGGTCAATACCCATCGTTTCCCCATCTTCTCCCCCAGGGTAACTGTTTTTATTCGACGATTACCGAAATACAGTCTACGTATCTTTTGCGAGATGACTAGCACTCAGTTTCTGAATTCGTCAACGTCTATTAACGAAAACTTGGAGCAAATGACACCTCGCTCGCGGACCGGATCCAGTTCGAAGCTTCGACGGATGCACTGGATCGAGTGGGTCACCCCGCACGCAGCTCGAACAACCAGCAGAACCACATCCTACGAGCGGGCTGATCTTCCTTGGTTGTTTCCTCTCGTATGTTTCTAACTTTCAGGGTCTTCCCGACTTTTCGTCTCGACTGGAACGCGGGTGGCAACCGGAGGGTCGGGTCCGTCAGGCTTTGATCCTTCAGAATCGGTAGTCGAAAGCAAAAGAGATCGCCTGGTCGTCGAAGCCCTCTTCAGGGCCAGTCTTTCAGCCTTTCTCTAAACCTTCCAGAGACTTGCAGGGATCTGCTTGTAAGCGCCCGTTATTTCCTTCTTCGAGACGCTTTCGAAGGCAGCTTGGTATGGCTCGGCATTGCTGACGCCGACGTTGACCGTCTGGACGATCATACGATGATCTTGGACGGGGAGAACGCTCGCCAGATGTTCGCGAGCGTTGCCGCGGCCCTTCTTCACGGCCGCGCGCAACAGGTCTCTCTTTGTACGGTGGTTACGCCCGAAGGTAGCCTTGGAATATCCTTCACACCGATGCCGTACCCGGCGACGATTGGAGAAAACGCCATGCTCTCCAGACCCTTCGGCTACGGTGAGAATATCCCGACGCGTGGTCAGGATGGGTCAGAGATCGACCCTCCGTTTGCTGACCATTTAGCAAAGGCGCTTCGCTGCCAGTTGGGGATCACGCAGGCCCCGGTCGGGGGAGGCCAACACAGTTTCTCCGGTCCCGCCCGATCTGGGCGCCAGCTGAGAGGGGCTTCTTTGATCCTCTCTTTCGCAACTCCGTGATCGACCATTCGGTGCTTGATCGGTATCAGAAGCGTGCCTGAAGTTCGTATTGCGGGGATTTGGTCTCTCCACGGAGCGCAGCGCACGGAGACGCTCCGCGGTGGACTGAGGCTGGGTTCAGTTGAAGTCCAGACCCGCGGTCTGTTCCTCGCCCCAAGCACTCAAAACCGCCCTGAGGTGAACGACCGCAGCCGAGCGGTCTCGCCCGAAAAGGGGCGGTGCATCAATACGCTGGTCCGTATCGGGCCTTGGGGTATGCAGCCGTCAGCTGCTGATAGCCTCGGCGGGTTGCCGGGCGGCCTTGTCCAGGGCATTGAACTCTTCGCTGGTGCGGATGAGTTCCTCATAGGTGCCTGCGGCGATGAGCTTGCCGGCTTTCATCATGAAGATCTTATCGCAGGACCGTACAGTCGTCAGCCTGTGCGCAACAATAATCACGGTACGGTTGGAAAGCTCGTGAACCGCATCCATCACCGACCGCTCCGTAACGTTGTCAAGAGCGCTGGTGGCTTCATCAAACAGCAAAATCGAGGGGTCGCGATAAAGGGCACGCGCAATCCCGATGCGCTGGCGCTGCCCGCCGGACAGCCTGACGCCCGCCTCACCGACGCCGGTGTCATAGGCCTTGGGCAGGGTGGCAACGAAATCGTGCAGATTTGCCTGCTTGGCAACATCTTCGATACGCCTACGGTCGATTTTTTCGGGCGGCACACCCAGGGCGATGTTCGCCGCGATGGTGTCATCTGTCAGAAAGATCGACTGCGGAACGTACCCGATTGACCTCTGCCAACTCATGACGTTGGCGTTGTCGATGGGCGTCTCGTCAACCAGAAGCCGGCCGTCGGTCGGCGCGATGATTCCAAGGATGATGTCGAAGAGCGTCGTCTTGCCCGCGCCCGTGCTGCCGACGAAGCCGACCTTGGCACCCGCCGGAATGTCGAGGGTGACACCGTCGACAGCCGCATGGCTTGTCCCCGGATAGGCGTAGCTGACATTCTCGAGGCGGACTTCACGATTAACGCTGATGGTGCTGTCGCCCGCCCTGCGCGGCTGGGCGGGGAGGGGGCGGCTCAGGTCTTCGTGCAAGGCCACCAGGGCTGGCTCGCTGAAGCGCAATTTCGCGAGATCTCTGAAGACTTCCTGCAGCGTCGGGAACAGGCGAATACCCGCAAAGGCGAAGGCGCCGAGAACCGGGAGGACTTCAGCGAGGCTTCCGCCGCTGCTGAGCAGCCAGAGCGTGAACAGGATCATTGCGCCAAAGGCGACGGCCTCCAGAAGGTAACGAGGCAGCTCACCCAGAACCAGCGCCTGCGTCTGATGCTGGGCAAGGCGCAGAGCCGGATCGGAAAAACGGCTGAGATAGGCTCTTTCGAGACCGAGGAGCTTCACCTCCTTGATGCCGCCCATGGCTTCCTGCGTGATCCTGAAGCGCTGCTCGTTCGCCTTGACCCTGTCGGTGCCGATGGCGGCCAAACGCTTTCGGATCAGCCGGAAGGCGACGAAGAAGAAAGCGCCGATGATGAGTGCGGCCAGGATCGCGCCTACGGGTTCCAGGATCAGAAGAAAGACGACCAGGCAGAGCGTGATCATCAGATTCGCCATCAGCTTGGCCGCCGACGTGATGGAGCCGTTCACCACCTCTGCCACTTCGGACAGGATCGTTTTGCCGAGATTGGCAGAGTGCCGGTCGAGAAACCACTCATAGGGTTGTAGCAGGTAGTGCCTGAACAACCGCATGCCGAGCGTCCGTATTCGCATTCTCGTGAAACGGGTGAGCAGGTAGAAGCCGACCGCCTTCACCCCGATCGAAACCAGCACCGTGACAAAGACGCCTGTGCCAAGGATCTGCAGAAACCCGTTGACGTCCTTGGCGCCGCTCAGATCATAGGCCTGGCTCAGGATGCCGCTGCGCTCGATGATGGAGGGGTCCGCAACGACGGCAAGGAAGGGCAGGATGGAGGCGACACCGATCATGTCGAACAGGCCGATGATCAGGGTAATGAACGCAAGAATGAACAGCGCACGCTGCTCATTGCGGTCGAGAAGCGACAGGATCATCCGAAAGGAACGAAGCACCGGAACCGCCTTTAGGTTTGCCGCGTAACTACCTGACCGTATGTATGTGCATTCCTACCCACCGGCCACTCAGGCTGCGTTCGGGGTCGTGAAGTCGCCGGACCGGTAGATCAACCCAAATCTACCTCAGGCGGTAAGTGGAATCGATTTGAGTATGAGTGACCGGTCAGGGGGGCGACGCCGCGTCCTCATCTACTGCGTGACGGAGAAAGCCGAACGTGGGGGCGTGCAGGGCGTCGTCTCGGGCCTGGCCGAGGGGCTTCGCCGACAGGGGCATGAAGTGATGACGGCGTGGCTTGATGGTGACGAGGCCGCCGGCGAAATGGGCCTGCCGCTGCATGTCGATACTGCGCGAAACCCTGCCGCGCTCACGGCTTCTGCCCGAAGGAGCGTCCGGGACCTTCTGAAGGTCAGGCAGGTGCTCGCCCGGTTCAAACCGGACGTTGTGAACATCCACTTTCCGCGCTCGCAGGCCTTGTACTTTCTCGCCCTGCGTCCGTTCTTCGGATACCGTTTGCTGCTGTCATTTCATGGCAGCGATGCCCATTTTCCCAATGAGGCCGTCAAGAAGATCCTGCCGCTTCTCATGCAGCGTTCGTCGGCCATCACGGCGGTTTCGGAAGCCTCGAGGGAAGCGCTGCGCGACATCGCACCGAACTGTGACGGCAAGATCACGATCATTCCGAACGGTATAGACTTCGGCTTCTGGAGCGATGCCGAGCCCAGAAGGCGTAACCCTCACGAGTTGGTCGCTGCAGGGCGCCTCGTGCCGGTCAAGGGCTTCGACATTCTTCTGAAGGCCGTCGCCCTCTGCTGCGACAGCGGTACGGATGTGCATCTCACCCTGTTCGGCGAGGGCCTCGAAGCAGAGCCACTGCGGCGGCTCGCGGGCGAACTCGGTATTTCCGATAGAGTAACCTTCGCGGGACACGCCGAGCCGGATGGCCTCAGAGACCACTACGCCGAAGCCGGCATCTTCGTTTTGAGCTCGCGGAGCGAGGGGCTGCCGCTTGCCCTGCTCGAAGCCATGGCAGCAGGGTTGGTGCCGGTTTGCACGGAAGTGGGGGGTGTCGGTGAAGTCATGACCGCAGATACGGGCCGGACCGTACCGCCTTGCGATCCTGCCCTTCTCGCGGAGGCGATCCAAGAGACCATCGAACATTGGAGCGAGGGTTCTCACACCCGGGCGGCCGCGAAGAAGCGAGCCGCTGCCTTCTCATCGTCCAGGCAATACGCTTGTTTTTCCGATCTGATCGAAAAGCTCTGAATCCATGGCCAATCTTGTGAGAAGAGCTGCTGACCGCGTTCTCGACAGGACTGCCAGTGCAGTCCTTCGCTCTGGAGTGCCTGCCCGGCACTTCCGCTACAGATGGCTGCAAAAGGTGCCGGTCGAGGCGCAGTCCGTGGAGGCCCTCGGCGGCACCTACGAGGTCTTGGCTCCCTCGAGGCAGGCAAACCATCCGCTTCCCATAACCCACGGCTCCACTGATCAGTTGAGTTCGGATCCCGATTGGTTCGGCTACGCCCAGGCGGACGTTCCGACCCGGAAAGAAGGCGAGACGGCCATCGCGACGCTGCCGGATGTACGCCTCGCTTTCCATACGGACGAGAAGAAAGACGTATGGGTTGGACTGCTCGATAACCGCGACCGTGCACTGACGTTACGGGAGATCGTCGCGCGTCCTCACCACGCAGCCGCGCTGCGGGGCCAGAGCGAACAGCGGAGGCAGGACGGCGTCTGGATCTGTGAGCGGGTCTACCACAACCATTCGCACTGGTTGACGGCCCATCTTCCCAAACTGCTTCTCGTGAAGCAGCTCGGGCTTGTTGACCGGCTCGTCATGCCCGAGCGGCAGACCGAGGTGATGAAGGCCACGATGCGCCATCTCGGGATTGATCCCGGGTCGGTTGCCACCCTTCCACTCGGGGAAGTGGCGGGTTTCGATAGCCTCACTGTTCTGAAGACGGACCGTTTCAGGGGTGACCTTCTCAGACCGGTGCGCGATGCGCTCGCTCCGTCCACGAGCGTCGATGCCGACGCCAGGGTGTTCATCAGCCGTGCGGGTTCGAAGGGCAGGCAGCTCGTTGGGGAAGACAAGCTTCTCCCCATTCTCGCGCGCTACGGCTTTGAAATCGTGCAGATGGAAGAGTTGAGCTGGTCCGAGCAGCTAGCGCTGATGCAGCGGACGAAGGTGCTCGTGGGGCCTCACGGGGCCGGCCTGACGAACATGATGTTCTGCCCGCCCGGTGCAACGATCATCGAGATCGCCGACCCTCTTTATCCGAACCCGAATTTCTACGCCCTGGCGTGCGCCATGGCCCACGCCTACGGACTGGTGCCGGCCCGAAGCGTCGGCGAAAATGGGCATCGCCTCTACCGCGACCTCGAACTCGATCCGTCCCTGCTCGAGACGACACTGGAGCTTGCCTGCCGATGATCCGTGTTTCCGTCATCATTCCGTGCCACAACGGCGAGCCCTATATTGGGGCCACCCTGGCATCACTTCTGCGGCAGGGTGTCAGCGTGCACGAGATCATCGTGGTCGATGACAACTCCACTGATGATGGCGCGGCGATCGCCGCGAGCTATCCCGGCCCGATCAGGATCGTGTCCGGTCGCTACGGCAGCGCGGCAGGAGCGAGGCTGGCTGGGGTTGCCGCTGCGGACAAGGATGCAGAAGCCTACTTCTTTCTTGATGCGGATGATATCTTGGGGCGCGACGCACTTCCTGCGCTGGTGGAAACCCTTGCGAAGACACCGGACGGCATAGCGCGTTGTCCCTGGCATCGCTACGAACTGGAGAACGGCGCCTGGCACGTCCGGCCGGCAAGCTGCAAACCCAGAAAGCCCGGCGAGGACGACCTCTCGGCATGGCTGACTGGATGGTATCATCCGCCTTGCTCGGTTCTCTGGTCGCGCACCGCTTACGAGCGGAGCGGCGGTTGGGACACCAGGGAAAACGTCAACGACGACGGCGACGTGATGATGCGGGCGCTGATCGACGGCGTGACCTTAACGCCTGCGGAGGGAGGCGAAGCCTTCTACCGGCGCTTGCCTGGTGGTGGGTCATTGAGCGACAAGCGCCGCGAGGCTGCGTCCCTTGCATCCCGTCTGCGGGTGATCGACCGGGTTCGCTCCCGCTTGGCGGCGAAGGACAGGCTGGAGACCTACGTCAAACCGTTGGGCATCTCCTACGGCCTCATAGCAGCGGACGCTGATGAGCACCCGGAGATCGCAGAACTGGCGCAAGATCGCGCACGAGGCGTGACGACGAGCTGGCACAATGCCCACGATGCCGAGCCAGCCCATTTCGATCCGAGTGGGAAGGGAAGCATTCTGCCCGGGGCCGCGACGAATGGGACGCCGGGAAACGAGAACCCGCTCGTCTCGGTGATCATACCAACCTATCAGCGGGCAGACGAAACCATACGCGCCGCCCGCAGCGTGCTCTCCCAGTCCTATCGCGGATTGGAGCTCCTGATTGTCGATGATGCTTCTGCGGATGGTACCGCCGAAAAGCTCGCCGTACTGGACGACCCGCGGGTGCGTCTTTACCGGCAGGAAAAGAATGGCGGAGTGGCCGCAGCACGCAACAGGGGTATTGCGGAAGCGAAGGGGGAGCTGATCGCGTTTCTGGACTCAGACGACGAGTGGTCTTCGCCAGCGAAGCTCGAGCAACAAGTGCAGCATTTGCTCAGTGCACCGCGCGGCACCGCGATCTGTGTCACGGAAGGCCAGAACCAGCTTGCCGAGGGCGACCGGCAGCCGTTCTTTATCGATCGGGCTTCGACCGGTTTTGCAACCCTGCTCGAGCGGAACTGCCTCCACGGCGCCTGTTCCTCCGGTCTGCTGCGGCGTGAGGTCATCGATACGGTAGGCGGCTTCGATACGAGCCTGCCCGCTATCGAGGACTGGGAGTTCTGGATCCGGGTTGCGCGGCAATTCGATATTGCTGTCCTGCATGAAGACACCGTGCTGTTGCATGATGAGGTTGCCGCCGGACGGCGCTCCCGGAACCATATTGCCAATATCGAAGCGAGGCTGATGGTCTACGGCTTGCACGAGCCTGCAATGAGAGAGGCAGGCCTTGTCGGACCGTTCCTCATGACGACGGCACGTCGCCTGCTGCGCCATCAGAGCGGCAGGTCACTCAGGGGTCTCGCTTGCCTTCGAAAGTTGAGTGAGCGCTACGCACGGAGCATGGGGCGATCCATGCTAGACCAGCTTGGGGCGTGAGACGTCAGGTGTTGCGTGAAGGGGAGAGTGATCGTGAGTTGGGGCAGCAATGATGCAAAACGCCATGCTGCGTGGAGCAGCGAAGACATCGGCCTGAAAAGCTCTCGGCCCTTGAGCTGGACGGTGTATCGCGACGCCTTCGTTATTCCATCGTCAACGACCAGCTACTATCGCAACATCGACGCGGGGGCCCTCGACAGCCACGGTGAAGTGATATCGGAGTCGCTCCTTGTGCGGAGTTGGCGGGATCCTGTGATCTCCCGTGTGCCCCAGGTCGGTAGATCGGCGCTCAATGCCGCGGAGGTCGTTGAGGAGCCCCATATCTATGGAGGCTACCTCTTCGACCATTTCGGGCATTTCCTGCTTGAGTCGATGGCCCGGTCCTGGATTTCGGAGAAGATTCCCGGAACACCGTTCGTATGGGCGACGGGAAGAGCGCCGAATGACTGGCAGTCAGAGATCATGTCGATCATTGGGCTGAAGGCAGAACACCGTTTTCCCGAAAAACCCACACTGTTCCGCAAACTGATTGTACCGGATACAGGCTACCGCATACGCGACTTCTTCCACGACGATCACATGCGCTTCATGGGCAAGTACAGACCATGTGCTCCAGAGCAGGCAGGAGCGAAAGTCTGGCTGTCGCGGCGCGTTATCGAACCAGCAGAGCGGCGAAGTCCCGGCGAGGGCGTCCTTGAGCGCCTTTTGCGGGAGCGTGGCTGGAAAATCGTCAGCCCAGAGACCTTGCCGGTGCGAAAGCAACTCGACCTGCTCGGCGGCTCGGGCGTCGTGGCAGGGATCGCGGGCTCGGCTTTCCATTCGGCCGTCCTTCTCGAAGGCACTCCGCCGCCCCTCGTCTTGTTGAGGCGCTCGGCTGCCACCAACCATACGCTGATCGCGGCGCGCAAGGGTCTTCACCAGACCGATTACTTCGGTGCTTTCAAGAGTGATGATCCCAAGGTTTTTGACCTCATTGCGCCCGCAGAGTCGGCCGGGATCGTCGACGCCTTGGCGGAGCAAATCATGAGCGGTGGCGACAAGGTCGCTTCGCGGTCCGCAGTCTACGGTTCGCACACGGCGCGCCCTGCCAAGCGGCGAAACGCGGGAGGCTTCGTCAGCGCAGGATCCGAGAACCTGGGGACGCTGGGGAGCGAGCAATCTCCAAAGCTGAAAACGGGGTTCGGCGCTTTCTGCCGCCGGATCGTAGCAAGGTGGGTTCGTGGCAGCGCAGCATGAGTCGGAGAAAGCTCTCCACACCGATCCGCGCCTGGGCGAGAACGTGTCGAACGTATCTGAAAGTTTCGCTCTTCAGGCGGCTATCATCGGCGCACAGAAAGCGGCGACGTCGACCCTTTTCGAGCTGGGAAAGCAGCACCCTGAAATCAGTGCCTGCAAGCCGAAGGAGCCCCACCACTTCGTTCGAGAGGATTGGCAGGACGCAATGGGTAGCTACGCCGCGAAGTTCCCTGCATGGCGGCGCAGGCCGATGACATTGGAGGCCTCAACTTCGTCCGGATTTCTTCAAAACGCAGAAACAGTAGCAGAAAGAATGTATGCGCATAATCCAGACATGCGGATTATCTACGTGGTGCGTGAGCCGGTCGCGCGCATTGTATCAGCCTACAGACACAATCGTGCGCGCGGTTGGGGCAAGCCGTCACTCGAGGAAGCTCTCGACCATTCGGCAAGGCTGATCAACGATACCCGATACGCCGCCTGCATCTCTCCTTACCGCCGCCTGTTCGGAGCTGACCATATCCTGGTACTGACTTTTGACGAGGTCGTCAAACACCAGCCCGAAACGGCCCGGCGTCTCTTCGATTTCCTCGGGCTGTCACCAATAGAGGTCCTGCCAGCTGCAGCCAACCTCACTAGCGGGGTCAAGCTTCATCACCTCGATGATAACAAGCCTCTCAAGCGGTTCCTCGCTCGGTTTTTTCCAAGGACCTATGAGCGTTCGTTCAAACCCGGGGTCGTCGGTGCCGATACGGCCCTGTCAGCTGACAGAGTAGCGGCGATACGTTCCGAGCTCGCACAGGATATCCGTCAGGTCGAAGGATGGACCGGCTTGGACCTTTCCGCCTGGTACGAATAGTGTTTCAAACATTACCCTTCGGAGCATTGCTCGCAGGTTCTGATGGAAAGCGGAAATCTGCGCAGCCGCAAACGTTTGGAAAGGCGCGCCCCGCCGGGTCTGAACCTCTGATACGGACGCGATCATTCTGAAGCGGCTGATTCTTCTTCTTGTCTCTATGGGTTCCCGCTCAATATGCTTCGGTACCGTACCACTCGGGGGAGATGAACTGATGCGGATAGGTGCTGCGCTTCTGCTGACCGCTGCGCTGGCAGCCTGCGACGGTTCATCCGAAGCCGACAGTCGGGCTGATTTCGCCCCTTTCGGGACGCCCGAAGACCCGCAGAACGAGCGGGGGCTGACGGCGAAAGACCTCGGCGCGCTTGAGCCGATCGAACCTGAACGGATCTTCGAGATTGCCGGCAAGCCCTATGCGCTGCCGCCGCCGGTCAACTCCAGCGCAAGCGAATACAATCCGGAGCTCAGTGCGAATGGCCTGCGGCTCTACTTCTCCTCGCGACGACCGGGAGGGGAGGGCAGCAACGACCTCTATGTCGCTACACGACAGGGGCCCGATCAGCCTTTCACCGAGGTCGAAAATCTCGGCCCGAACGTCAACACGCCCTATTGGGAAACGGGACCGACACTGACGGATGACGAGCTCGAGCTCTACTACACATCGAAACGGGACGGCAGCCGAGACCTCTATGTTGCGCGCAGGAACAGTGTGGACGAGCGCTTCGGTCCCGGAGAAAAGCTGCCAGAGCCGCTGAACGGCGGCGGCACGGACTCCGGACCCTACGTCTCGGGCGACGGGCTCGATCTGATGTTTTCCTCGATCCGCAAGGGCAATCTGGGGCACCGCGATCTCTTCCACGCCGCGCGAGCATCACGCGAGGAACCATGGGGGGAGCCGCAATGGATGGGCGAAGTCATCAACTCCGAATCTTCGGATTCCTCGCCGGCGATGAGTGCCGACAAGCTGACCCTGTTCTTTCATACCCGCCGACGGGGCGGATCGACGAACCATGACATCATGATGTCGCAGCGCGCTTCTCTCGATGCTTCCTGGGAAGAGCCGAAGTTCCTGAGCTTCAACACGCCGGAACATCACCACGGCACACCGAGCCTGAGCGTGGATGGCCGCGCTCTCTACATGCGGTCGAACTCCCGCCGCAACGAAGGGGAGGGGCTGCAGGATATATGGGTGGTGGACAATCCCTTCGGCCAGAATGCCGGCCCCCCGAGACTGGCTGAGGCTGAAAGATTTTGACAGGAGAGCTTCAAAGCTTTCGCCAGGCCGAGAGATCCCGCCCGAGCCGTTCTTCCGTAGCCGCTATCGAAGCTTCGTAGTGAGGCAGAAGTGCGGCTCGAGCGCCCGTCGGCATGCGCGGCTTCTGACCCTCGCCAGCGAAGAACCACCTTCGCCGCCGCTCGATCAGCGCCTCACGCTGCGAGCTCGGTGCCCTCCTGTAAGCCATTGCGGCCAGCGGATCGACCAGGGGCATTGCCCAGGGCCACCGCACATATTCGGTCTCGTTGCTCCGGTAGGATAGATCGAACGTAAACTGATCATCGACACCGATATGCCGGCAAATTCCGGCAAGTACGGAGTTCAGCCCTTCCCGGAGATCATCGAGCAGCACCACCATGATCCGATCACGGCCGAAGTAATGATCGAAGACAGCAAGATTGGACGCGTAATCACCCATCGCGAGCATTTCAGGGGCGCGGGCGAACTCTTCGAATGACACGTTCGAACCGACCCCGCCGAGCGTGTAAGGTCCGGCGCAGCTGTAGCGGAAAAGGTAATGCGAGTAGGCCCGCCCAATGGGATCTCTCAGACAGAAGACGAGACGAACATCCGGGATCTCGGCTGCCATCAGCGGCGCGACGGCTTCTGCATGGTGGAGGTAGTGGGTCGATCCCTCGCCAGCGAGCTGTCCCGGCTTCCGCCCTGCGAAGAGTGCGCGGTATTCCTCCGTCGCGCAGTGACCCTTCATCACAGGACGCTGCAGCGCAGCCGAGGCGAAGTAATGGGGCTCCTTGGGGTCGGAAACGAACACTCCAGGGTGCTGGCCGAGATAGGAGAAGAGGGCGGTGGTGCCGCATTTGGGGGCACCGCCGATGATGAAATCGGGCCAATACCGATCAGTGCGCTCCTTCGGGGTCACGATTCCGCCTGGTCCATGAGCGGAAGAGGCATGGCCCGGTAGCTGGATCCTGTTCGGACAAACGGCCGGACGCTTGCCTGGAAACCTTCCGCGCGGCGCAGGCGGCGCCCCGACGAACGCCGGACAAAGTCTTCGAGATCCCCGGCAGCCATCAGGGCTTTCGCTCTCGCTCCAGCCCGAGACCGCGCAGCAGAAGAAGCCTGCAGGGAATAACCGAATTCCTCCATCTCGTTGCCGCAAACCGCTTCTATCAAGGCAATGTCCTGTTCGGACAGCTGCTCTGTCCATCGCTCGAGATTGCTGGCAGTAACGGCGCTTCGGGCTTTCGCTTCGTGACCGCTGACCCAGTCTTCCCACCCCTTGGGACCTTTGGTGGTAACGGCGCCAGGGTCCGAGGCGGGATCGAGAAGGGAGGCCTCGAAGGGTTCCTCGAGATGGCTGCAGACATCGCGAATAGTGACCTCGGTCTCCGTGACCAGGGCCTCGTAGGTCAGGTGGAAGAAGCGAGTGTCGGCATGTGCACACTTCAGGCGTGTGCCGTAGGCATCGGCCCAGAGCCTTGCGCGGTCGACGAGGTGGAACTGGCGCAGTCGCGCAAGAAGAGGCGCAGTCAGCTGCCGGGCGTTCATCTGGTCGGTGACCCAGGGAGAGCGCAGATGCGATGCGATCACCGCCCTCGGGTCACGCCTCAGGGCTATGATCCGCGTATTGGGGAACCAGTTCAGGATCTTGGGAAGATGGCGGACATGGCCAGGAGTCTTCTCACCGACATGCGCCTTTCCGTGCTTGTCACCATACTCCTCCAGCATCGCGAGGAAAACCGCGCGGAAATTGCGCTCGCCGATCCGATCCACCCGAGCCAGCACTTTCTCGGAGGCAACACTGAGGTCCTGGAAACGCTGCCAGCCGCGCAGCTCCTCCCAGAAAAGCTGGAAACCCCCGTCGGTGCGGTCATCGTAAAGCCTGATCCGGTTGAGGTAATGGGTTTCCGGCGTAACGATCATCCGCGAATGGCGGGAGAGGACCTGCTGCAAGAGAGTGGTCCCGGAACGCCCGGCACCCACGATGAAGAACGGTGTCACAAAAGCCCTCGATCAATTGGCGTGAACAGTTCGGCCATTTGCAACCCTTGCCCTCTCCGCGGCCGCCTTCAGCGCAGTTTCTTCTGATCGTTCACCCACGTTCTCACCGAGGTTGCCTGGCATGGTTTGAACGCTCTACACCACCTGAGATCACTTCACCGTGCGAATCCGGAGGCAGCACTAGCTTGGGCTACCTCAATAAAGCGATAGCCATCATGCATCGCAGCTCTGTCTGCCGATGCCCTGTGGCGCCAGATGGACCGGTCCGGTGGCTGGCGCTCGAACGAAACGAAGTAACGGGCGGACCATAAGGGCTCCGTGCGGGGGGGTTATGGACGAGGACACGGCGCAGGTTACGACAACTGCCATTATTGGTGCGGGCCCGGCGGGCCTGACCGCAGCATATCAACTGCAGAAGGAAGGGGGGGACAAGCACCGCCCCCTCGTCTTCGAAGGCGGCGATATCGTAGGCGGCATCGCCCGGACCGAGAGCCATCAGGGGTACCGGTTCGATATCGGCGGCCACCGATTTTTCACCAAGGTGGGTGAGGTCGAGGCCTTCTGGCATGAGGTGGGCGGACATGATTTCGTCACCCGTCCTCGCCAGTCGCGCATCTATTATCGCGGCAAGTACTACGACTATCCGCTGAAGATCTTCAACGCCTTGGGTAATATGGGTCCGCTCGAAGCCACATCGATCATGGTGAGCTTCGCCAAATCGCGCGCACTTCCCCACCGCAAGGAGGAGAACCTCGAGGAATGGGTCTCGAACCGCTTCGGCAAGCGCCTCTATGAGACCTTCTTCAAGACCTACACCGAGAAGGTCTGGGGCATTCCGTGCACCGAAATTCGTGCGGATTGGGCAGCGCAGCGCATCAAGAATCTGTCTCTGACCAAAGCCGTCTGGAATGCTCTGACCGGCGCGAACGATACCGCAAGCTTGATCGAGGAGTTTCAGTACCCGCGTCTCGGCCCAGGCCAGATGTGGGAGACCTGCGCCGCCAAGGTGGAAGAGCGCGGCGGCAAGGTCGCGATGAAGACCTACGTCACCGGCGTCAAGCGAGAAGATAACAGGGTCACGGCGATCGAAACGCGGGACGCAAAAGGCGAGACAACGCTGGTCGAGGCAGACCACTTCATCAACACGATGCCCCTGCGCGAACTGGTTGAAGTGATGGACCCGCCGCCGCCCGCCGAAGTGCGTGAGGCTGCCGCCAAACTCAAATACCGTGACTTCCTCATCGTTACCCTCATCCTCGATCATCCGGACCCGTTCCCGGACAACTGGATCTACATCCACGAGCCGGACGTGAAAGTGGGGCGTATTCAGAATTTCCGCGCATGGTCGCCGGAAATGGTGCCTAATGATGATCACGCTTCGATCGGGATGGAGTATTTCTGCCAGGAAAATGACGGCCTATGGGAGATGTCCGACGAGGACCTGATCAAGAAAGCGGGCGGTGAACTCGAAGAGCTCGGACTTGCGAAGGCCTCCTCTGTCATCGGCGGCAAGATCATCCGTCAGCCGAAGGCCTATCCGGTCTATGATGGCGAATACCGGGCGGCTCTGGACGTCATCGCCGATTGGATTCACACCCTCGAGAACTTTCAAAGTGTCGGACGCAACGGCATGCACAGGTACAACAACCAGGACCATAGTCAGTTGACTGCCATGCTTGCGGTGAAGAACATTCTTGGTGAGGAACATGACCTCTGGAGCGTGAATGTCGAACGTTCCTACCACGAAGATTTTACCACTGACGAGAAAATGCGCCGTCAGGAGCAGGGTGAGATGCGCGGCAGCGCAGCCATCCCGGCCGAATGAGCAGGCGCGTCGTTGTTACAGGGGGTGCGGGGTTTCTGGGCTCCCACCTCTGTGACGCGCTGATCGAACGGGGTGATGAGGTCATCTGCGTCGATAATTTCTACACTGGCAGCAAGAAGAACGTCGCGCACCTTCTCAAACATCCAGAGTTCGAGGTGGTCCGGCACGATATCACTTTCCCGCTCTATCTCGAGTGCGATGCGATCCTGAATTTTGCATGCCCTGCAAGCCCGATCCACTACCAGCGTGATCCCGTCCAAACGACCAAGACATGCGTACACGGCGCGATCAACATGCTGGGTCTAGCCAAGCGTACGGGGGCCACGATCCTTCAGGCATCCACCTCCGAGGTCTATGGCGACCCCGATGTTCATCCGCAGCAAGAGGGATATGTGGGGCGGACCAGCTTCACAGGTCCACGTTCATGCTATGACGAAGGCAAACGCTGCGCGGAAACCCTGTTCCACGATTATCGCCGTCAGCACGGAATCGATACCAAGATCGTCCGCATCTTCAATACCTACGGACCCAGGATGCAGGTAGGCGACGGTCGGGTGATCTCGAATTTCATCTGTCAGGCGCTTCGAGGCGAGTCGATCACGATCTATGGTGATGGGTCTCAAACCCGCAGTTTCTGCTACGTCGACGATCTCGTGAGGGGTATTCTGACGATGCTCGATCAGCCGTCCGACGTCGCTGGACCTGTGAACCTCGGGAATCCTGCCGAAATCACGATCAGCGAAGTTGCTGACCGGATTGTATCGCTCACGGGTTCCGCGGCGAAAGTCGTTCGCCGCAATCTGCCAGAGGACGATCCCAAGCGCCGCCAGCCGGACATCGGTCTTGCGCAAACGCTCCTGAACTTTTCTCCGCAGACGGATCTGGATAGCGGACTGGCCAGGACGATCGATTACTTCCGGGGCGTCCTTCAGGCCTGAAGTGCTCGTTCAGTCCGGCCTGAAGTCAAATGTGCAGGTCGTCGCCGGATCTCAGCGGCGTTTTGCTTGAGCGTCAGGCCTCGTTTCAAATGCTCCATGCGGCAAGTTGCTGAACCTCGGGGTCCCACCACCGCTTCCGGGAGAGCTGTTCGGCGCATTTCCGCCCGAGCAGAATACGAACCCCATCCACGTCCGGAACGCCTGAAAGCTTGCAACGGCCCCTTGGTGCTTCGTGGTGCTGCCTATCACTCTAGAACCGAAGGCGACTAACAAGATTTTGTGCATCAGTTCGCAGGAGACTGATCAAACGCAGTTCACAATTGCAAGAGGCCATGACCTTCAGGCATTCGCCTCTGGGGTAAAAGGTTGTGGTGCCGTCCGATCACGCACATTCTGCGTGGGCGCGTGCGCTGCGTCACTGCAGGAGGACCTTCTTGAACAACCATCAGAAGACAATCCTTCTCGTAGAGGATGAAGCGCTTATAGCCCTCGACCTGAAACGCACGTTGGAGCGTATGGGCCACGAAGTCATCGGCCCGTTTTCTTCGAGCGGAGATGCAGTGAGCGCCGCCAATCGAAAGATCGTGGATCTGGCATTGCTGGACGTGAATCTCGGCGATGGTGATACGAGTGTCCCCGTTGCGCAGACCCTTGCTGAGCGTTCGGTTCCGTTCGCGTTTTTGACCGGATATGTCGCCGGCAATAGTGTTCTCGACAGCCATTTCGACGGTGTGGAGAGAATTGCCAAACCCTGCACTCCGAACGATTTGAGCGCGACGGTAGAACGGTTGACTGCATGACGTTGGTGCAGGGCGCGGATCGCGACGACACCCAGCTGATCCGCGACGAGACGAACCATCGCATTCAGAACCACCTCGCGCTGGTCAGCTCGATGCTGCGCCTCGCCGCGGAGGAGAGCGGCGATGTGGATCCGGCCGAAGAACTACGCCTTGCCGCCGACCGGATCGGTGCTGTCGCGAGTCTGCACCGTTACCTCGTTGGTCAGACGGTGAGCCATCACCTGCAGATCGACTCGCTGCTTGTGGAATGGTGCTCCACCCTCAGCCGAGTCACCACGGTGCCGGTTGTCTTTTCCGGAGGGGCGCCATCGGTCGAATTCGAGAGCGAGACAGCCCTTCGTCTCGTTCTGGTTGTCAACGAGATCGTCACCCAAGGGCTTCGCGCGGCCGTGAAGGCAGGGACGATCGATGAAGTGCGGGTCTCGAGCGCCGTCAGTGGGGGCGGTTTGACAGTATGGGTCGAACATGCCGCCGAAGTTTCTAATGAGGTGCAGGACAATTCCGTGTCGGATCTCATCCTGAAGGGGTTCACCAGCCGGATCGGGGCGGAGGTCTCGTTTGACCTGGTCGAGGACAAGACGGTTTCGGTAGTTCGCCTGCCGATAAACTAGAGTCTGACTTTCCAGTCCGTCGGGTCACGGATTAAACAGTTGCCATAATCATGGTGCTACCGAAAATTCCGGGCTCTTACTGTAATTTTCGGTATATCGGGTTCGCCCAGGATGGTGCGGGCGTCGAAATCCTTGTTGTAGTCTTCCATCGGCTTGGGAAGGAGCCGTCCCTCCGGTGGAAGACCGCGCCGGTCAGGACCGCCGCCAGAGCGGGCTTCGTCGCCGCGACCAAACGGCAGGTCGATTTCCTCCCGCCCCCCCACCTTGTGTAGAAGATGCGTGAGGTCGATCAGTTTCCTGGCGATGATGTGCTGCACCTGTCCCTCGCGCTGGATCTCGCCCTCGACACCGATCATTCCCGCACTGAGGACGATCGAGCGGTGAGCTTCGAAGACGGTAGGCCAGACGATGATATTCGCCGGTCCCGTTTCATCTTCCAAGGTCAGAAACATCACCCCTTTCGCCGAGCCAGGCCTTTGACGTGAAAGGACAATGCCGGCTATCCGAACAAAGGTACGCTGCCGGAACCTGTAGCTTTCCTCGGATGTAACACAGTGTTTGCGCGCCAGAGCCGCGCGCAGGAAGCTCAGCGGATGCGCTTTGAGGCTGAGACCCAGGGAGGTATAATCTTCCACCACTTCACGGCCCCGGCTCATGGGGGGTGGGGTGAAATTTTCTTCAGTAATCTCCGTACGCAGCTCACCTTTCATATGGTCCGCCGAGTCGAAAAGAGGAAGCGGTGCGTTGCGCAGGGCTGCCGCTTTCCAGCCGCCCTGCCTACGGTCCAGATGGCATGAGGAGAATGCATCCCCTTCGACAAGCTTGCGGATCGCGCTGCCGGATATTCCTGCCTTCCGCTGAAGATCCTCCGGGCTCTGATAGGGTTCGTAGCGAGACCCAACGATCCGTCCGGCATCGTCTTCGCGTAGGCCCTTGATCATGCGCAAACCGAGCCGAACGGCAAGATAGCCTTTGTTACCGGACGGCTCCTCCAGGCTGCAATTCCAGTGACTGTGGTTGATATCGACCGGCCTTACATCGACGCCGTGGTTCCGGGCGCACCAGACAATCTGTGCCGGAGCATAAAATCCCATCGGCTGCGAGTTCAGGAGACTCGCGCAGAAGACGTCAGGGTGATGACATTTCGCATAAGACGAGACATAGGCAATCTTGGCGAAACTTGCCGCATGGCTCATCGGGAAACCGTAGGAGCCGAACCCTTCGAGCTGGCTGAACGTCCGTTCTGCGAACTCCGGCGTCAGACCGTGTTCGATCATTCCCATGATGAGCCGTTCACGGAAGTTCGAGACCCCGCCTGTCATCTTGAAGGTGGCCATGGCACGGCGCAGCTCATCCGCTTCGCCGGCTGAGAAACCGCCGCATTTCATTGCGATAGCCATGGCCTGTTCCTGGAAGAGGGGAATGCCGAGGGTCGTCTTCAGCACCTCCTCGAACTCAGGGGTCGGATAGTCGGGCTTCTCGAGACCCTGCCGGCGCTTGAGGTAGGGGTGCACCATCTGGCCCTGGATGGGGCCGGGTCTTACCACCGCGACTTCCACCGTCAGATCATCGAGACAACGCGGTTTCATGCGCGGCAGCGTGGCCATCTGGGCGCGACTCTCGATCTGGAAGACGCCCAGGGTGTCCGCCTTGCAGATCATGTCATAGGTCGGCGTGTCACCATCCTTGATCGTATGAAGATCAAGCCGCTCGCCTTTATGTTCTTCAAGAAGGTCGAAAAACCGCCTCAGGCAGCCCAGCATTCCAAGGCCGAGGATATCAACCTTCATGAAGCGGAGGATGTCGATATCGTCCTTGTCCCATTCGATGATCTGCCGGTCTTCCATTGCGGCGGGTTCGATTGGAACCAGGTCGAGAAGCGGGGCCGATGTCAGGACGAAACCGCCAGGGTGCTGACTGAGGTGCCGGGGCGTTCCCATCAGCTCCCTGGCAAGCTTCATGACCATCCGTAGACGGCGGTCCTCAAGATTGAGGTTGAGCTCCTTCGCCTGCTGGTCGGTTACGCCTTCGGGGTCCCACATCCAGGTCAATTTGGAGAGGGCGGAGGTGACGT
The DNA here is from genome assembly GCA_964556115.1 of uncultured Caulobacterales bacterium. Taxonomy (GTDB): domain Bacteria; phylum Pseudomonadota; class Alphaproteobacteria; order Caulobacterales; family Parvularculaceae; genus Parvularcula. Next base: position 186,288 of record CAZKVC010000001.1, on the reverse strand, counting down.
CCTCGGGTAGGCCAAGCGCCTTGCCGACCTCGCGGATGGCGCCGCGCGCGCGGTACCGTACCACCGTAGCCGTCAGGGCCGCGTGATCCCGTCCGTACTCGTTATAGATCCACTGAATCACCTCCTCACGGCGATGATGCTCGAAGTCCACATCGATATCGGGAGGCTCGCCGCGTTCCCGGCTGACGAAGCGTTCGAAAAGAAGACCACCCTCGCTCGGGTCGATCGAGGTGATGCCCAGGACATAGCAGACGGCAGAGTTCGCCGCCGACCCGCGACCCTGGCACAGGATCTTCATATCATTGGCGGCCTGGACAATGCGGTGCACCGTCAGAAAATAAGGAGCGTATTCAAGCTCCCCGATCAGGGTGAGTTCATGCTCGACCTGCTCACGGACCTTTGGTGGAAGGCCGTCAGGGTAACGCCTCGGCAGGTTCTCCTCGACCAGCCGCCTGAGCCAAGCCTGCGCCGGCTCACCTTCGGAAGAGTGTTCATCCGGATACTGATAGGAAAGTTCGTCGAGACTGAACCTGCAAGCCTCGGCGAGCTCCTTCGTGTTGGCAACAGCCTCAGGATGAGCGCGGAAGAGCCGCTCCATTTCGGCAGGGGGTTTGAGCCAGCGGCCAGCCGAGCGCTCGCGCTTGTATCCCAATTGGTCCACCCGGCAGCCCTCGCGGATGGCCGTCACCACATCCTGCAGCACGCGTCGGCTTTCGGTATGGTAGAGGACATCGTTGGTGGCCAGCGGTTTGACACCGGCGCGGCGAGCGAGATCTTCGGCTTCTGCCAGGCGCGCTGTTTCGTCGGGCAAGAAACGGCGCGTCAGGGCGAGATAGGCGCGGTCTGCAAAAGTATCAGCCAGCCGCGAGAGGTCCTGCCGCATCGCGGAGTCCGGGTGATCGCGCAACAGGACGATACGAAGCCCATTCCCATGTTCGGCTACGTCTTCCCAGCGAAGAATGCAGCAGCCCTTGCCGCCCCTCCGTTTACCGATCGTCAGGAGACGGCAGAGACGTTGCCAAGCCGCCTTGTCTTCCGGATAGGCCAGGAGAGAAATCTTCTCCTGAAGGTCCAGGCGGCAGCCCAGCACGGCCCGGACCCCGGTGATGCGGGCCGCTTCATGGGCACGGACAAGACCGGCAACGGAATTCCTGTCGACAACACCCAAAGCTGGCAAACCAAGATCGGCAGCTGTCGCGAAAAGCTCGTTGCAGGAGGACGCCCCGCGCAGGAACGAGTAATGCGAAGTGCAATGAAGTTCGTGATAGGTCATCCGAAGATGCCGTGGACGTACCATGAGCTTGTTCCGGCCGCAGTATCGCGTGCCCGGAACAGCCAGTACCGACCACCGTTTTCGTCCTCGACCCGGTAGTAGTCGCGTGTGAGTGACACCTCATCATCCGTCCACCACCACTCACCGAAAAGACATTCAGGCCCATCCGCGCGAAGGACGCGATGTTGTGAACCTTGCCAGGTAAAGCGTGCGGGAGGGTGGTCGGGAAGGAGGGCCGTCACCATGATAGGCTGAGGCGGCTGGATGAGCTGGACGGGACGGCGACGGCGGTTCCAATGCGAAGATGGTGTGCTGCCGAATGGAGCGACGGAAACCGCCGACCGCTCGGGAAAATCACGTTCTGTCGGCTCTATGCGGAAGATATGGCGCTCGCCGATGCGTGCCGCGATGGCATCCACCAGGGGCGCGAGATTCACTTTCCTTTCCTCGCCCGTCGATTGCTGATGCGTTCCGATCTTTTCGGTTACCGGAGCAGTGAGCATCATGCGCTCGATGCCGAAGCCGGAATCGACGCGGTCGAGAAGCGTTTGGAAAAGACGGCAGATGTGAGCGGGCGTGCGTGTTGGAGATGTGGTCCGTACACGCAAGGGGCTTACTTCGCCGTCGACGCGGAAGCATCGGAGGTCAAGAACACGGGCGCCGCAGCCTGCTCTTTCGAGAGATGGACACAATTGCCCGGCCAGCCGTTCCAGTGCCTTTTCCACGGCGGATGTATGCCCGATGGGTTCGAGAAACTGGACATCCGCCGAGATGAGCTCCGGCATGACAACTGGCTCCAGAAGCTCAGGCTCCCGGCCGGTGATGCGGTCGAGGCGGCGAATGAGGTCCGTACCAAAACGAAGAGCAAGACCTGCACGCGGCGCGGCGAAAAGCTGGCCGATCCGGTCGAAACCGAGATGCCTGAGGCGGCTGGTGGTGGTGCTATCAAGATCCAGCGCCGGCACGGGCAGTGGCCCCGCGGCCTCGACTTCCTGGCTTGGGGATATGATGCGGAAGACCTGCTTCTTGCTCGTGCCAAACCGCGCGAGAGCATGGGACAGCGTTCGGCTTGAAGAAAGGCCGGCATAAACGGTGAGGTCGGCCGCGCCGAATTTTTCGAGAAGGTTTTCGAGCAGGGCTTCCTCCCCGCCCATCAGGTGATCCGCGCCGCCCGTATCGAGAATGATGCCATCCTCGCCGTCGGGAGCAGCCAGAGGCGTGAACCGCAGACACCACAGGGCCAACCGGTCCAGTGCATGCGCATCGGACCGGGGGTCGGCCTCTACGATGTTCAGTCCGGGAACCTTTGCCTGAGCCAGCGCGACGGTTCCGCCGATCCGCAGACCTTCCGCGGAGGCTTGCGGGCTCACTGCATGAATGACACGTTTCTGCGCTGCCGTCCGTGCAACGACGAAAGGTTCATCCGGTGCGCTGTCGGTCCTGCGCATCAACCGCTGGGCAGGCCAGTTCGGCAGCCAGATCGACATGTAACGACGCTGTCTCATGCTTGTCTCCCACCAGTTCGACGTTCCAGCTTCCAGGTTGTCCGCCGCGGCAGCGCTGCAGTTCGAGCCGCCAGCTTGGCCGGGGCAGCTTGCTTTTCGCGCGGGAAGGGCGGGTATCGACTGACCAGCGGGTCATCGCCGCCGTTCCTGCTTGGGGCGGAGCGCCCCGCTTCCAGCGGCGTAAGGCAAGACAAGGCGTGCCGGACGCTTTCGCAGCCAATTGCAGCCGGCGTGACGCTGTCAGCGAGAGCTTGTGCGTTTCGGCCACCACCCCCACGAGCCCGCCGTAACGCAGGGCCTCTTCCGCTACGGCCAACACGTCCGTTTCGCTTCCCCCTTCTGCATAGAACAGCCGGTCGGGGGTCAGCCCAACTTCGCTGAGGCCGGGGGCGAACAGGAACCGCCGCGACAGTGCCCAGACGACAGGTCCCCTGGTTCGGCCCAGAAGATAGGCAACAAGTTGGGTTGCTGCCGCTTCGCGCGACAGCTCGGCATCGGCTGGGCAGAATTCATGCACTCCTGCCGGCAGCCCGTTCCAGGGCAGGGCACTGTCCAAGGCTGCGGCGCCAAAGCTGAGAACCGCAGCCATAGTGTCCTCTTCCAGCCCGCTCAGGCCGGTCTTCAGGGCTTCCGATATGACGTGACGCATAAGCGAACCTCTTAGATGTTCGCTTTATGTTCCATCAGAAAGCAGGAGTCGAGTCGGGGTTGGGAAGACTTTATCCTGAAGGCTTGGATCGGCTCGAATCCCGTCCGGCTCTCAGTAGCCCTTCGCGGCCTTGAGCTGGTCTCAACGGCCACCGCGCGACAGGCGTTCGAGGTCGAGGGTCGCGGCCTGAAGCGCGATCGCGCTTTGTGCCAGGGTCCGTTCCGCCTCCGCCAGCCTGATCCGTGCATTCGCAGCCGTCTGTTCACGGAGGTTGACCAGGAAGAAATCGCTCGCCCCATTGCGGAAACGGGTCACTTCCGCCTCGAGCAGTTCTTGAGCCTGACGGCTTTCGGTTCGGGTCAGGTCGACGATATCGATTGCCGTCCGGTAGGCGATTTCAAGGCTCTCCAGCTCCTGCCTGACCCGGTCGGTTGCAAGACGCTGCTCCTGGTCGAGAACTTCCAGGCGGGCATTCGCGCTTCGGATCCTGCCCCTGGCATCACGCCTGCCGAGCGGCACCGAGAGGGTAACACCCGCGATGACTTCGGCGGGGTCCCGGCTGATGCCGCCCGGACCGACAGCGCCAAAATCGTTCGCGCCTTCAATAGCGAAGCTCAGATCGGGTTGCAGATCGTTCTGCGCCAGCCTTCTGTCGAGTTCGATCCGTTCACGGGCGACATCGAAAAGCTCAAGGTCAGGCCGCCCCTCCACCAGCGCCACGACTTCCGCGGCATCGGGCAAGGCAACGGAGGACGGAAGCTGGTCACGCTCGGCGACGATCGGCTTTCCCTCGGCGCTGCGTAGATAAAGGGACAGCGTGTTGGCAGCCAGGGCAAGGTCCTGTTCTGCCCGCCTGACGAGTTCACGACGGCGGGTCAGGTTCTGGGCGTTCTCGGTGAGTTCGATCGCCGCGCGAGCGCCAGCACGGACTTCGCGTGTCAGTGCGCTTTCCCGCTGTACCGCGATGGCAAGAAGATCCTCATAGATCCGCAGGATCTGGCCATTGGTGATCCAGCGCCAATAGGCGTTCAACGCCTCCCGCTGCACGTCGATCCTGGTCAGAAGCCGTTCGAGCTCGGCCTCCGTCACGCCGAGCTCGGCCCTCAGAATGCCCGCACGGCGTGCGTCGATCGCACGGTCCCGCAGAAGGTTGAAGATGATCCCGATACGGGCCTCACCGCCCTGATCGGTATAGTACTTGTCCTCATAGATCGGGAAGTCACCCTGGCTGATGCGGTAGCCGCCGTAGACATCTGCACCAAGAGGGCCGAGCGGGCGTATGACTTTCACGTCGGCAACATCGCCCGAATAAAAGCCATCCAGCCTGGTCTGCACGTCGCTTTCGACACGCGTATCAAAAGCGCCCTCCGCCGATAGGCGCCTGCCGATCGCCGCATCTCTTTCTGCATCAGCGGCGATGACTTCGGGGAAGTTCTGAATGACCGAGCGCGTGACGTCAGCAGGCAGAAGAACAGGCTCCTGCGCATGGGCGGTAGCAGCCGCCAGTAATGCAGCAAAACTCAAGCCGAGCATTCTCACGCCGCTTCACCGCCTGCCCTGCTGCCCTCGGGAAACCGGGGCGGGAAATTGTTCAGCTGCCGCCACAGTTCGAAACCGAGCGGAACCGTCTCGAGAAGGATCCATCCGCGTACGGCAGCGCCAAAGCGGATATAGGTTATATCCGGCCACGGATGCTCCAGCCCTTCGGGTTCTCCCACCAGCACGCGGAACTGGCCATTGGCCTGCGCCGCGGGGTCGATCGAGATCACCTCACCGATGAAAGTGCCGACAGCAATGGAAGGCCAGCCGGAAAACTGCACGACGGGCCATCCCTCGAAGACGAGGCGAACCTCTGCGCCGGGTTTGACCAGTGCCACATCCCGGCCATCGATGAAAAGCTCGGCCACTCGCTCCGCGCCCTCGGGCTGGAACGTCGCCACCGGATCGCCCGCGGAGATGGTGGTCGCAGCGTCCCCTGCATTGATGCGCAGGATGGTCCCGTCGCGGGGTGCGGTGATAAGCTGCTGCGACTGACGCGAGACATCGACCCGTTGACGGGAGAGAGCAGCTTCGGCCGACGCAACATCAGCGCGCAGTCCCTCGACCTTGATCCGTGCCTGCTCGAACTCCCGCCTGGAAGCGAGCCCGCCTTCGAAGAGGTCTTCAGTACGCTCAAGGTCGATCTTCGCGGTCATCAGTGCGGCGGCCGCGGCGTCACGCTGCTCAAGCAATTGGCGTTGTTCGGCGTTCAGGCGTTCGATCAGATTGGGGTCGTTGTCAGCGACCTTCAGGATCGGATCCCCGGCCTGCACCCTTGCGCCGTCACGGACATACCAGCGCTCGATACGGCCAGATACGAGGGCATTGATTTCCTGCACGCGATCGTTGGGATCGAGAGTGGTGACAGTCCCCGTACCGACCGTCGTCTGGACCCACGGCGTGAACATCAGGAACAGGATGCTCGCCACGATGCCTGTCGAGAGCATCAGTGCGACGACCCGCATCACCTTGGGGATCTTGATGCTGTCGAGGGTCTTGAAATAGCGGATATGCTGTTCGCGGAGGGGCACGTCAGACTTTCTCGAGTTCGGCGACGGGACGGCTTCCGGTCAGGTCGTTCTCGGCTTTGCGAAGGGCTTCGGGAGACGATACGAGAGATTGTTCCTCGGTACCCAGATAAAGATAGAGGTCGAAGGGCATGCGCGGTTTGTTGGCCGAAAAGACGATGACCGTGGTACGGCTTTCGGTATCCGCCTTCAGCCGGGCCAGAGCCGCGGTCAGCACCTCTTCGGGCAGCGTGTCGAAAAGCTGGTTCAGCACGAGAATGCGCGGACGGGCGAGAATGGCAGCCGCCAGTTTCAGCCGCATGGTCTCGACGGTGGAGAGAGGCCATCCGGTGACGGACATCTGGGTATCGAGGCCATTCTCGAGTTCGCCCATGACCTCATCGAGGCCGACCAGGCGGAGAACATCCAGCATGTCCGCGGAATTCGCGTCGCGCCGAGCAAGGCCGAGATAGTCACGGATCGACATCTCAACCATGGTTGGACGGTCGAGAACGATAATGAAGCGCCGCAGCGCCAGGACATCGATCGACATGACGTCATGCCCGCCAAAGGTCAGCGTCCCCGCCTTCGGATTGTCGAAACGCTTGAGCAGATTCGTGAACAGCCGCTGCATGCCGTGGCTTTCGGCGCGGGCGAAGACGGTCTGCCCGCTCGGTATCCGCAGATCGAGATGCACCGGGCGACCACGCGCCTCACCTCGGACATCGGCGAAGACCAGCTCGCCATTGCCGACCGTGGGCAGCTCGTAGCTTTGCGGCTCCTCCTGTTCGATGCTGTCGAGAAGGGACAGCTCTTCGCTCGCGGCGCAGAGGTCATAGAAGTAGTTCAGATAGGTACCGAGCTGGCTGACGCCGTAGAATGCCACCGATAGCACGAGTTCAGCAGCCACGAGCTGCCCCAGGGTCAGCTGTCCCCGGATAACCAGCCAACCGCCGAGCCCCAGAAGGGCCGCGCTCGCTACCGCGTAAAGGATGAGAAAGCCGACCGTCTGGGCGAAATGACGGCGGAAATGCATCTTGTGCGCCTCGACATAACCCTGGGTCATGTCATCGGTGCTGCGCAGGGCGTAGGCGATGTGCGCTTCGGACTTGTAGTAGCCGTTCGACCCCGCCAGCGCCTGAAGCCATGCCGCGGTGCGGTGCTTGTTCATGCTGAGCCGCACGGAGGACTTGACGGCCGACGCGCCCCAGATGAGCCAGATGAGCCAGATCAGGGCGATCACCACGCCGTTGAAGGCAAGGAAGAGCGGGTGGTAGAACGCCGTGAGGACGAAGCCCACGGCTGCCTGCAGAAGCACCGTAAAGCCGCCGATGAAAAGGACCGGCAGCGACTTCTGGATCAGCATGATGTCGAAATAGCGATTGAAGAGCGCCGTTCGGCCGTCGTCCTGAAAGAAGGGCTGCTGCGCGTAGAGCGCCTTGAGCGCCATCTTGGACGTCATCCGCGCATAGAACCGCCGGGCGAAGAGCTCCATCAGATGCACCCTCAATGCGTTGAGGAGCCCCGATGCGAGAAGCAGGACAAGCAGGGTGAGCGACAGGACCACCAGCGGCACGGCCAGACCCGTATAGCCAACGGCGTTGATGAGGACCTGGACGGCGATCGGCGTGGCAAGGGATAGAAGGCTGATCCCGAGCCCATAAACCACGGCCAGACCTAGGAAATTCCTCTCGTCCTTGAGGGTGTCGAGCACCAGTCCGACGACGTGGCGAGCTGTGGGTAGTTTGTCCGAATTGGGGTCCACGCACCACTCCTTGCCGCCTCGAGATAAGGCGTTACGCGTCCGCCACGAGGTAAGACCACCCTTAAAGCGTACAAGGCGTTGCTACCCGCAAATCGTCACTTCTCCCTCAACTCCTCGGGCATATTGGAAACTCCAATGGCTTCCCAAGGATTCTTGTATGCTTCAAGGGAGCGCCCGTCATCTGTGGTCAGCATCGAAGCAGACCAGTCATGACTGCTTCCATTGAACGCCGCCGATTTTCTCCCGGCGTCGGCTACCACTATGCACTGACCGCCGTGCCGAAGGCGTCTTGCAAGCGTTCACCGGTCCGCTGGAAGTTGATGCCTTCGAAGGTTGTGACCGGCCTCCCCATGATGACCGGCAGGGCGGACCTCTTCCGGTCTCCAAATAACGAGCCCGCAGCCGCGGCTGGTGACGACGACCTATGATAAGGGTGCCGCGCCGGTTACCATGAAGGCGGACGCCGCGTTGCAGTCCGCCAACTGATCGACGGACGTGGGATCGCGATACCGCTTGCGATGAAGGCAACAAGGGCCCGGGGAATGAGGTCGCTCGGCGCCTCATTCCCTTAAACTGCAACGCTTACGGAAGGGCCGGCAGGCTTCGGTCCGGGGTCCACGGCGCGCCGAGATCGGTCAGGCGGCCTTTCAGCTCCTCAACGACTTCTTCGGTGTCTGACAGGTGTTCCCGCACCGCATCGTACTCCTTCCGGGCCATGGCCATCTGCGAGCGGTGGGCTTCACCAACTGGGAACTGAGCGTTCCATGTCGAGAAGCGTAGCGTGCCGACCCGGCTCGTCAGCCCGATCTGAGCCGCCTCGTTGCGGCTGCCGCGCGTCTGGTCACCATAGAGGATCTCTTCCGCCTTCGACAGTGTACCGCGCGCTTCGTTGAGGCGGTCGTAATCGGCCCGGGTTGCCTCCGGCGTCCGGTCGAGCGCTGCTTTCAGGTATTTCAACTCTTCGGACAGCTCCCGCGCCCGCGAACTTGCGCTGGAAGAGAGAACGCTGAGATCGCGCATGGCAAGATGATCGCTCGCCAAGGCCTCGCGGTCTGCCGCCGCCTCGGGGCTTCTTCCCAACGGCTTGACCATGAACTCTTGTTGCTCGGTGAGCGAAGTTTCCTCGCCGTCGAGCCGCTTGACCAGCTCGACGCTGTACCGGCCGGGCGCAACCATGGGACCTTCGGCCCCCCCGCCGAAGATGGACTGCGAGGGCGGGGTCAGCGAGACCGGGTCCGGCGCTTCGTGCCGCATGCTCCATGCGACGCGGTGAAGGCCTTTCGAGGAGGGAACGCTCATCCTTCTGACGATGTTGCCCTCTCGGTCCCGGATGACAGCGAGAACCTCTGGCGCCTGCTCGCGGTCCTCCGCCTCGAGATCATCCCAGAGCGGATAGGGGGTGTCCTCGCCGCTTTTGAGTTTCTCGGCCTCGTCGGCCAGCCGTTCCTCACGCTTGGTCGTGTAGCCGTCGCGCAGGTGATAGGTAAAAACCGCGCCGTAAGGCGGGTTGTCCGCGCTGTAGAAGGCGTCGCCCATCGACCCTTTTGCGCCGCCGAACGGCCCCCATTCCTCCGACGGATTGTAGAGCCACGCATCCTTCACTGCGAAGAGGGCGGCCTCCTCTTCGAGGACCGCTTCATCCGATCTGAGTGCGGAATAGTCGTCCAGTATGAAGATGCCCCGGCCGAAGGTCGCGATCACCAGGTCGTTCTCGCGGCGCTGGATTTCGAGGTCGCGCACGGCGATGACCGGCAGGCCGCCCGTCATCTTCTCCCAGCTGTCGCCGCGGTCGTTCGTCATGTGTAGGCCGAACTCCGTCCCGACGAAGAGAAGGTCCGGGTCCACATGGTCTTCGGCGATGGTGTGGGCGGTGCCGCGCTCCGGCAGGCCCTTGCCGATCGATGTCCAACTCCGGCCCCGGTCGGTTGTCTTATAGACATAAGGGACAAAATCGCCGCGCTTGTGATTGTCGAAGATGGCGTAGGCCGTATCCGGATCATGCTGCGAGGCGATGATATCCTCGACAAGCGACATGTCCGGGACGCCAGGGAAGTAGCGCTCGGACCGCCAGTTCTCCCCGCCGTCCTCGGAGACACTGATGATACCGTCATCGGTGCCTGCATATATCAGACCCGGCTCGAGAGGGCTTTCGGTGAGGGCGATGATCGAACCGTAGATCGAGGTGCTGGCGTTCTTCGCAATGGCGTCGACGCTCCAGACCCGCCCCATGACTTCCAGCGCGTTGCGGTCGATCTGGCGGGTCAGGTCGGGACTGATGATCTCCCAGCTGTCGCCCCGATCGTCCGAGCGAAAGACTTTCTCTGCCGCATAATAGACCGTTTGCGGATCATGAGGGCTGATGAGAAGGGGCGTGTTCCAGTTGAATTTGTAGGCTGGCTCACCCGTCGGCGCGACCGGTGCGATATAAACGCGCTCCTTGCTGCGGCGGTCATAGCGGGCAAGGCCGCCATACTGGTATTGGGTATAAATGATATTCGGATCGGTTGGATCACTGACGGGTTTGTATCCGTCCCCACCGAGGATGATTTCCCAATCGGAATTGGTGATGCCGTGCTTGCTTGCGGTCCTGGAGGGTGCGCAGAGCGAGTTGTTGTCCTGCGTGCCGCCGCAGACATTGTAGAACGGCGCGTCGTTGTCGGGCGTGGCACGATAGAACTGCGTCAGCGGCAAGTTCCTGATGTGACGCCACTTTTCCCCCCGATCGTAGCTCTCGTAGAGGCCGCCGTCGCCACCGATGATGAGGTGTTTGGTGTTCTCCGGATTGATCCAGAGCGCGTGGTCATCGACATGCCGCGCAGCCACCGAAAGGGGCTTGAAGGATGCGCCGCCATCGTCCGAAACGGATGTGAACGTATCGAGCGAATAGACGCGGTCCGGGTTCTGTGGATCAACGACCAGTTCGTTGTAATATTGCGGGCTCGTGGTGAGGTGCGACGAGCGCTTCTCCCAAGAGCTGCCGAAATTGTTCGTTCTGTAGACACCCTTCTTCTTGTCGTCCGCCTCGACGATGGCGTAGACCGTTGACGGAGAAGAGGGCGCCATGGCGAGACCGATCCGGCCGAGTTCTCCTGTCGGCGCGCCGCCTTTCGCTTCGCTCCAGCTCTCTCCGCCATCGGAGGTGATGTGAATGCCCGAGCCGGGCCCTCCATTGATCAGGGTCCAGACATGCCGGCGCCGCTGGTAGCTCGAGGCGATGATGCGGTCATGGTCGTCCGGGTGAACGACGAATTCGTTGATGCCGGTATGCTCGTCGATGGTGAGGATCGGCTCCCAGTTTTCTCCGCCATCGGTCGTCTTGAAGAGCCCGCGGTCACCCCCTTCGTTCCAGAGGGGACCCTGCGCCGCGACAAGGACAGTTTCGGGATCGTCCGGATGAATCCAGATCTGGCTGATATGGCCGCTGTCCTTGAGGCCAACATTAGACCAGCTCTTGCCCCCGTCATCGGAGCGGTAGACGCCGTCGCCATATGCCACGGAGCGCTGGGCATTGTTCTCGCCGCTGCCGGCATAGACGATGCTGCTGTTCGAAGGCGCGATCTCGACGACACCCAGAGAGTATGAGCCGTAGCTGTCGAAAACCGGCTGCCAGCTGATACCTGCATCCTCGGTCAGCCACATCCCGCCCGACGCCGTTGCCACGAGGTAGTGGTGGTGTCCGCCGGGCATCATCGCGATGTCGGCGATCCGCCCGCTGGTCAGGGCAGGCCCAAGCTCGCGCATGGGAAGGCTTGCGAGCGGCGAGGGCGCATCGCTTTCCTGCGCCTGCACTCCGCCCAGCAATGCCGCAAGGCCGCAGCCTGCCATCAGAATGTGCTGTCGTGCGAACATGATGAAACCCTCTTCCCCGCCCTGAACGTCGAAAAGAGCGGACCCTAAACGAAAGCGCCTGCCAAATGCTTTCAGCAGCCCCGAAGTGTCAGGCGAAGGCCTGATGCCCGGTGATGGCGCGGCCCAGGATCAGCGCGTGGATATCGTGGGTGCCCTCATAGGTGTTGACGGTTTCGAGGTTCATGAGGTGGCGCATGACGTGGAAGCCGTCGGATATCCCATTGCCGCCGAGGACATCGCGCGCGTGCCGGGCGATATCGAGAGCCTTGCCGCAATTGTTGCGCTTCATCAGGGAGATGGCTTCGGGCGACCCTTTCCCTTCGTCCAGGAGCCGGCCAAGGCGCAAGGCTCCGCCGAGGCCAAGGGCAATCTCCGTCTGCATGTCGGCGAGCTTCTTTTGTACGAGCTGGGTTGCCGCGATCGGCTTGCCGAAGACCTGCCGGTCGCAGGCATATTGCCGTGCGGTTTCAAAGCAGAAGCCCGCAGCGCCCATCGCACCCCAGGAGATGCCGTAGCGGGCCTTGTTGAGGCAGGAGAAAGGACCGCGCAGTCCTGCGACTTCGGGGAGGATGGCGTCCTCAGGCACCAACGCGTCGCGCAGGACGATTTCTCCGGTGACCGAAGCACGAAGGGAAAGCTTCCCCTCGATCGTCGGCGTTTCGAAACCTTCCGTATCGCGATCGACGAGGAACCCTCTTATCTTCCCGTCCAGCTTCGCCCAGACGACGGCAACGTCTGCGATCGGCGCGTTGGTGATCCACATCTTCGCACCGTTCAGCTTGTAGCCGCCGCTCGTCCGTTCGGCTGTGGTGCGCATGGAGGCGGGGTCAGATCCGCCTTCCGCTTCGGTCAGGCCAAAGCAGCCAACCCATTCCCCGCTTGCAAGGCGGGGAAGGTAGCGCTCCTTCTGTGCTTCGGAGCCGAAAGCCTCGATCGGGTACATGACCAGCGACGACTGAACGGACATGGCCGAGCGGTAGCCGGAATCGACCCGCTCGACCTCGCGCGCGATCAATCCGTAGGCGACATGACTGGCGCCTGAGCCGCCGTAACGTTCGGCGACCATCGCGCCAAGAAGTCCTGCGCTCCCCATTTCGGTCATGATGGTGCGGTCGAAGGCCTCCTCGCGGTTCGCTTTCACGATGCGGGGCATGAGAGCCCTGTCGCAGTAAGCACGGGCGCTTTCGCCGATCTGCTGCTCTTCGTCCGAGAGCTGATCGGTCAACAGGAGAGGGTCGTTCCAGACAAAGCTCATCCGAAAAACATTTCGTTCATGACGCGCCCTTCGATGGCAAAAGCGAAATAGCCCGCTATCAACAGCCCGCCTATGAAGATGGCAAGAAACGGCCGCCAGTGCCTGCGAAACATAATCCGGTCACGGCGCGTAAGATAGTAGGCTCCGCCAAAAAGACCAGTGGCCGTGGTGATTGTGAAGATGTGGATGAACGAGAGGCGGTCGACATAGCTGGCGCCGGTTACAGGCGGGGCGATGATGAACGCCGAACTGATCGTCACCGCTGCCATCAGAAGCATCCAGACCAGGCCGATCGTCTGGTGGGGCAGGGTGCCCTTGGGCGCTGCGAACTGGATCAAGGCGAGGGGGACGCCGATGACGGCCGCGGCAGCATGGAGCTGAATGAACCAAGGAGCGGCGAGAAAAGGTTCCCAGTTGATGCCCATAACGGTTGCCCCATGTCACGGGTCCTGATTGAAAACGCCTCCACCGGACAATGCAAGGGAGTTCCCCATGGCCGAAACCCAGTTTGATTTGATTGTCATCGGCGCAGGGCCGGGCGGCTATGTCGCCGCGATCAGGGCCAGCCAGCTGGGTATGAAGGCGGCGATCATCGAACGCGAACATATGGGCGGCGTCTGTCTCAACTGGGGCTGCATCCCCACCAAGGCGCTTCTCCGTACCGCCGAGGTCTACACCAATATGAAGCACGCCGAGGCTTTCGGTCTGAAAGCCGAGAATATCGGCTTCGACCTCGACAGCGTCGTGCAGCGCTCGCGCAAGATTGCCAAGCAGCTCGCCGGCGGTGTCGGGTATCTGATGAAGAAGAACAAGATCGAGGTCTTCATGGGAGAAGCCCGTCTTGGCGGTGCAAACGGCAAGGGGCCTTCGGTCACTGTCAAGGACAAGGACGGCAAGGAGCAGACCCTGAAAGCCGCCCACACCATCATCGCCACCGGCGCGCGGGCACGAACCATCCCGCAGGCCGGTCTCGAGCCGGACGGCAAGCTGATCTGGACGGCCCGGGAAGCCATGGTGCCCGATGTTTTCCCTGAAAGGCTCCTGGTCATCGGGTCCGGCGCGATCGGTATCGAGTTCGCGAGCTTCTACAACGCCCTTGGCAGCAAGGTCGAGGTCGTCGAGATGGTGGACCGTATTCTGCCTGCTGAGGACAAAGAGGTCTCCGCTTTTGCCCGCAAGACCTTCGAAGGCCAGGGTATTGGTATCAGGACCGAAGCCAAGGTCGAGAAAGTCGAAAAGGCCGGCGAGATCGTCAAGGCAACCATCATAGGGAAGGACGGTAAGCCACAGACGGAGGAATTCGACCGCGTGGTGCTTGCGATCGGGATCGTGGGCAATACCGAAGGGCTCGGTCTGGAAGAAGCAGGCGTCAAGGTGGAGAAGGGCCACATCGTCGTCGACGAATGGCTCTCCACCGGGGTCAACGGTGTCTACGCTATCGGCGATGTCACAGGGGCACCATGGCTTGCCCACAAGGCTTCCCACGAAGGCATCATCTGTGTCGAGAAGATTGCCGGCTCCAATTCGGTGCACCCGCTCGATGTCAAGCGCATTCCGGGCTGCACCTATTGCAACCCGCAGGTCGCCTCGGTCGGCTTGACCGAAGAAAAGGCCAAGGCCGCTGGCCACAAGGTGAAGGTTGGCAAATTCCCCTTCCAGGGCAACGGCAAGGCCATCGCGCTTGGTGAGCAGGAAGGCTTCATCAAGACGATCTTCGACGAAAAGACCGGAGAGCTTCTCGGCGCGCATTGCATCGGTGCCGAGGTCACCGAGCTGATCCAGGGCTTCGGCATCGCCATGACGATGGAGGCCACCGAAGAAGACCTTTTCCACACCATCTTCCCGCATCCCACGCTGAGCGAGATGATGCACGAAAGCGCCCTCGACGCCTTCGGACGCGTCGTACACATCTAGAAAGGACCCGCCATGACCCTCGGCCTCGAAGTCAGGCTCTCCAAGCCGTTCGACGAAGCGGTGGAAGCCGTCACCGAAGCTCTGTCCAAGGAAGGCTTCGGCGTCATCTCGCGCTTCGACATGGACAAGGCCTTCAAGGAGAAGCTGGACGTCGATTTCAGGCGCTACACGATCCTTGGCGCCTGCAACCCGGGCCTCGCCCACAAGGCAGTGAGCGACCAGCCGGAGATCGGTCTTCTTCTCCCCTGCAACGTGACGGTGGAGGCGGACGGGGACGCCAGCATCGTCCGCCTCATCGACCCCGAGGGAATGCTCTCGGCAGGGGGCGTCGAGCGGACCGCGGTGATCGAGGAGCTGATGGCCGACGCGAAGACCCGCCTTGCACGCGCCGCGGACAGCCTCCGCTAGGCCTCCCCTTCCAGCGGATAGCCGACGGCGCGGTGATAGGGAGCGCCGCCCCCGGGGCGTCCGGTGTAAAGGCCGAAGCTCTCGACGCGGAACGACTTCGGTCCCGCATAGTGCCGGTCGCCTAACCACCGGGCGACCTCGTCGCCGCTCTGGCTCCTCAGGCGCGCGACGGTGAAATGCGGCGTGAACCTGCGGCTCTCGGGCTCGAGGCCCGCCGCCCGGCAGGCGCCTTCACAGGCTTCGTGCAGGGCGGTGAGTTCGGGCCCGGGACGGACGCGCAGATGCACCGAGCGCGGCCTGTCGCCGCCGAAGCAGTCATACTGCAGAAGATCGACATCGAAGGGGCTCGAAGGAACCTCGCTCAGTCTCGCGGCCACCCGGTCCGCCATGGCTTCGTCCACGTCACCGATGAAGCGCAGGGTAATGTGGTAGTCGGAGGGATCGACCCAGCGCGCGCCGTGGAGCCCTCCGCGAGAGAGGGCGAGCGCTTCACGGACCGAAGGGGGTGGGGCAATGGCGGCGAAGAGACGGGGCATGAGGCACAGTCTGGCACCCGTATGCCCCGCTGCGCAAACCCCCGGGCCCGGTCCGGTCAGCCGGTAGCGGAACGGCGCGCCCGGGCGGCTTGGGGGAAATACGGCTCCGGCAGCGCTTCGATGGCGGGCCGCGCGATCAGGTAGCCCTGGATCAGCCTGATCCCCATGTCTCTCAGCGAAGCCAGCTCGGCCTCGGTCTCGATTCCTTCGGCGATGATCCTGATGCCCATCTGCCTGGCCGTGGCGACGATCCCGTGGACGATGGCATGCCTGCCGGCATCGGTGTCGACGCCCCGGATCAGGCCCATGTCGATCTTGATGACGTCGGGCTTGAAGTCGGCCAGAAGACCGAGCCCTGCGAACCCGGCACCGAAGTCGTCGATCGCGGTGATGAGGCTGCGCTTCTTGTACTCCGTGATGATCGTCTTGATGTGCTCGACGTCCTCGATCTTCTCGCCCTCGGTGATCTCAAGCATGATCTTGTCGACGGGAAAGCCCGTCCTGTCCGCGGCATCCATCGTCGCGCGGATGCACGCCGCGGGCACATAGACCGCGTTCGGAAGGAAGTTGATCGAGAGGATCGGGCGTTCATCCTCTGGGAAGAGGGCCGCGGCCAGCTCAATCGCTTTGACCCGGCAAGCCTGGTCGAAGGCATACCGGTTCTCTTCGGTCACCTGACCGAGGACCCATCCCGCACCCTGGCCGTCGGGTCCCCTGACGAGGGCCTCATAGGCCCAGACGCGCTGCACCTCGATGTCGACGATGGGCTGGAAGGCCATGGTGAACTCGAACGGCGCCTCGATCCCACCCTTGCAAGCGCTGCATGTCATCGTCTGCTGGTGCCCTGTCTCGCCTCTGTTCAAGCGTTTTCCATAGAGGAGTTGTTGCGAAACGCTGAAAGGGGACCCCAAACATGAGGGGCGCCCCTGCTTGTCGGGCGCTCGCCTTTGCCGGTGGACGCAGATGCACCTTCCTGGCTCTGCAGGAAAGGTGGTCTGAGAAAACGGTTTGGTATTCCAACGCCAGATAATAAACTCATCCCCGCTTTCACTGCTTCTGCTAGAAAGATCTCATACGCAGCAGGGCTTGGGGTGTTCGGTGCCGTCTCCGATGCATCCTGCTGCCGCCGGGACCGCCGGCGGGAAGGGGCGTGGCCCTTTCCCCCTGACGGACCGTGAGGGGCGTGAGCTGGGGATCGGCCGTTCCTTACGTGATAGCGAGCCCGGCGCGTCCGCGCGGTGAGGGTGTGGGAGCCCTTCACGCTGCAGCAGATCAAAACGAACCCATTCGCCGCGGCGAGCCGCGCGGACGGTCCCAACTTTTCATTTCCTGTCCGCGCCAAGCGGATGGTCGGCCTGCGCGGCTGGCAGCGGCGGTGGGGGCGCCTACATCAGCGGGCATGTCCGTCTGGCACCGCTCCCGCTCCGACACCGATCCCGACACCTTCCGCCATATGGCTCAGGAGGCCTACCGGCGGATCCCCGTCCAGTTCCGGCGCCTGTGCGGCGACATCCTGATCCAGACCCCCGACCTGCCGCAGCAGGAGGTCCTGACCGAGCTTGGGATCGATAGCCCTTACGGTCTTCTCGGCCTCTACCACGGCATCGATGTGACCCGGAAAACCCTCTTCGATACGGGTGGCGAGGTTGACCGTATCTTCCTCTACCGCCTGCCGATCCTGCGGTTCTGGCATGAAGGAACCGATTCTCTCGAGGACATAGTCACCCACGTCCTCGTCCACGAAATCGGCCACCATTTCGGTCTCAGTGACGACGACATGCATGACATTGAGGAGGAAAACTAGGACGTGGCAAGCTTATCGTTCGGGAGATCCTTGTAGTGCTGACGCATACGGACCTTACGCTCAAGATCCTTGACGATAGCACCGGAGAAGTCCTTGCCAGTGATATCTTCGGCCATGTTGATGCCGCCAGGCGTATCCACATTGATCTCCATCATCTTGTCACCGACAATATCGAGACCTGCGAAATACATCCCATCACGGATCAAACGGGGTGCCGCGATCTCGGCGAGGAGCAAGGCCGTCTCGTCGGGCTGAGCCATCTCAACCTGCCCGCCAGCGGTGATGTTCGAGCGACCGTCTCCGCTTTCATTGAACCGGTGGAAGCATGCATAGACCCCGTCGACCTGTAGCGGCAGGCCGTTCAAGGTCAGAAGCCTCAGGTCGCCCTCAGCAGCTTTCGGCAGGTATTCCTGGACGATGGCATACCCGTCGCGAACCGTTGCCTCGATGATGACGTTGATATTCGGTGTGCTGTCTTCCTTGATGACGAAGACGCCTTGCCCGCCTGATCCCTGAAGCGGTTTGATGACTGCGCGGCCGCCCATCTTCTCGATGAACGCCTTGATCTCATCGGGCGCGCGCGAGATCAGCGTGACTGGCCTGATCGCCTCGGGGTAGGTCTGGAAGTAGGTCTTGTTCGACGCATCGGTGAGGTGCACCGGGTCGTTGAGGACGATGGTGCCTTTCGCTGCGATCAGCTGGGCGAACAGGAGGCCGGAATTGGGCGCCCAGGGCCGCGCGAGCACTTCGTTCGCCGGATCCGAACGGAGCATGACGATGTCCTGATCCGTCACGCTGACTTTCTGCTGCTCGTTTTCTCCGTCCTGCAGATCGTCGAGAATATCCTGATCGTGGCCGTAGTCGGAGCGTCGCGGCTTGCGTCCCAATGCGGAAACCCGGCCGTCCGGCTCGTAGATGAAATCGACCAGACTGACGAGGGTGACATCATGGCCTTCCTTCACTGCCCGTCTGGCAAGGCGGATCGTCGTGTAGTTGTTCTTTTCCGTATGGATATCATTGATGACGAAGGTCAGTTTCATGAGAACTCGCTGGTCAGTGGGTGAGTGCGACGACGCGTTGGCCGCGGGCACGTTCGAGGCGTTCGGCGACATCGTTCCTGTCGAGGAATGATGGAAGAAGCGCTGGCGGGTCGAGTATGCCTTCTTCGAGGAGTTCTTCGATCAGGTGCCGGTGCCCGAGATCGAACTTGCCGAGGAAGAAGAAAGTGATGTCGTCGACTTCTTCAAGGGCGAGGAGAAGGTCCCGCAGGCCGCGCAAATAGCATGCGTCCTTGGTCAGTCCGCCGCCGCGCATCGCTCTTACGGCTGTATCGAACGCATCTCCGGCAGGTATGTCATACTCCTCATGCAGAAGGGCGAAGATGTCTGGCCCCGTCATGCGGTCGATCGCCCCCTTTGCAGCCAGAACTCTTGCTGCAAGGACCCGCAGTCTGGCGTGGGAGAGGTCGCCGACCAGATATTCTGCGAAGACACCAAGACCTTCCTGAAGTGGATCGTAATGGGCGGTTCCAGCCTCCAGCAGGCGGAGGGGCTGGCGATAGCCGTTGTAGCGGGTGACCACATGGACGCCGACTTCGTGGGCTATCAGAGGCTCGAGGCGGTTCTTCGGAAGAGTGGTATGCCGATCGATGTACATGTGGCCATGATTGACCATCATCATCGAGTTGAGGTCTTCGACGACATTCACCGTCGACCAGATATCGTCGGCGGTGCGTTTGTAGGAAGCTATTTCAGCCTCTGCGGCTTTCCGGACGTCGTCGGCGAAGACGAGATCGGGCTCATTGTCCTCGGCAGTTACCTCGTTGAGGATGCAGGTCGCTTCATGCTCCAACGCAGGCTTCACGCTTCCGAACAGGTCGATCGACGCCGAGACGAACCCTTCAGTCCCGCGCATACTCAGAAGCTCGATCTGCAGGTCGAGCTCGTGCTGCTTGGCTCGCAACATGGCGCCCAGGCGCGGCTCCTTCACCTTGCGGACGGGCAGGTCGAGCAGCTCGTCACGCAACTTGGCTGGCGCCACCTCGAGATCGGGATACCGCAGCTCGGGGAAATTGCGGTAGCCGCTTTCCTCGAACGCTGACCACATAGCGTGGTTGTCGAGAGGCGAGAGATAGGTCAGCCAATCAATCTTCCGATCGAGCATGACCAGCGCCTCGTCGACGCCGCAGAGTGTATCATCGAAAATATCGTCGCGTTCGTCAGCTGTCAGCATAATTCCTTCCGCACCGCAGCGACGGCCTCAGCGAGGCCATGGCGCAGGTCTTCGACAACAGGAAGAAAAGCGTGCCCGGACCATTCGTCCATGTAGAATTTCTTGTATTCGAGAGTGACCGTCGCGACGTTCTCACCGTATTTCGCGAAGATCCACTCCGGCCAGTGACCGCCGTCATCGTATCGGACATTTTCTCTTACATCGAGCTTGCGTCCCTGCGCGGGGGCCGCGGCCAGCTTGTCGCGAAGCTGGTCGACGATATGACCGAACCTGTCCCGGTCCGTGGTCGTCACGCCAAGATCGATGTCGGGGTTGTCTTGCTGCGGGGCGTCATGGGCAAAAGGCCCATCGCGGCGGTGGTTGTAGCTGTGGATGTCCAGCACCAGAAGACGTCCGTGCTCGGAGATCAGGTCTTCGATCCACCCCGCCATAAGTTCGTAGTAGTGGTCCCAGAGGGCGAGAGATTTCTGAACCTGCTCGTCGCTCGGCTGGTCGTTCCAGACTTCGATACCCCAAGCGTCCTCAGGCTTGAGGTAGACGGCCTGTTCGCGCGGGCGGTTGAGGTCGACCTGGAAGCGGGAGATGTAGCAACGGAAGGCATCGTCGCCGACGGTGCTCCAGATCCCCGTCATCGGATCTTCCTCGCGCCGCCGGGTATCAGCTGTCACCTTCATGCGTTCTTCAACACCGGGAAGGAGCTGGTGGCCTGCGTGAACGGCGGTCGCAAGAACCGGTCCCCCAGTGCGGTGAATGTCCCATCCGGCAGGGATCGGTGTGGTCATGGCCCGCTCCATCATGTCGTGCTGATGGGTCGGGAATGGCAAGGGAGGCCCCAAGGTTCCGTCCGGGGCCGCGCTTCACGAGGGGGTGAGAAAAAGGGCGTCGGCCCGGCCCTTCTGCGGGTGTGACCGGATGCCTTCCGCTTGTGAAACCAGCACGGCGGAACTGATTGGCAGCACAGGCCTTTGCCGCGCATGCCTTATTCAGCACTTCCCATTGAGGACCCCGCCGCCGTCATCCGCCCGGTCCGCTATCAGGTCTACGGCGAGAGGTGCTCCGGAACCCATTTCGTCATCAAGCTCCTTGAGCGGAACATCACTTCTGCCGACTTCACCGAAGAGTTCGGCTTCAAGCATTGGTTTGGGCCTGGCGCCAAGGCCTTCCCCCAGGACGTCGCTGTGGTGATCGTGGCCCGTGAGCCTTTTTCGTGGGCGCAGAGTTTCCACGAAAAGCCGTGGCATGCAGCGCCCCACCTACGGGAAATGAGCTTTTCTGAGTTCATTCGGGCGGAATGGGTCGGGGGTGATCTCGACGATGGCGGCAATTTCACCGAATACGATCGGGAACGCGAGCCCATTACCAACCACCGCTTCGAGGATATCTGGGCGCTGCGGGAAGCGAAGCTGACCCAATGGTCCGCCCTTTCGCCGAAACAGCCCAAGCTGCTCGTAGACTATGAGCGGGCCGCGCGGAAACCCGAGACCTTTCTCAACAATGTCGCGGCGCAGTTCGGGTGGGAACGGAAAGAACCCTTTGCGCCGATCGAGACCTATAAGGGGCTCGGCGAGGAAGAGTTCGAACCTAGAAGTTACCCGCCGATCAGCGATGAAGACCGGCGCTTCATCAAATCGCGCCTGAACCCTCTTCTTGAAGCAAAGTGGTTCGGTACGCATCCTGCTTCATGAGAACGGCGCTTCTAACGTTCGATTACCCGCCAGTACCAACGGGTCTGGGACAGGCCGCCAGCGAGATCGCAGGCGGCCTGTCGCGTCAGGGCGTGGATGTCACTGTCTTTACGCTCGACCGCGAGGGTGTGGAACGGGACGAGGCTACCGGCGCGAAGGTCGTCGGCTGCAAGACCGAAGGCGGCAGCTGGGGTGACTGGGTGCGTGAGCGCGCCTATCTCGGCCACTTCGTCGCTCCCTACAGATTCTTCGCGCGCTATCAGGATGAAGTTCGGCATAACGGGGC
Organism: uncultured Caulobacterales bacterium; assembly: GCA_964556115.1. GTDB lineage: Bacteria > Pseudomonadota > Alphaproteobacteria > Caulobacterales > Parvularculaceae > Parvularcula. The sequence goes on along the minus strand of CAZKVC010000001.1, from coordinate 164,581 downwards.
CTTCGACGTGGCGGAGGCAACCAACTGGTACGCACCCGGTCTTTTCCTCGCGGACGGTGCGACCCCGCTGGTTGTCCGCAACAGCACTCCGGCTATCAATGCCTATACTGAGCGGAGCAGCCTTCGCGACAAGACCGACCTGCGCTTCGCGCACCGACTTGAAGCCCACACTGCCCGCAAGGCCGATGGCTTGATCTCGAACGCCCCGCACCACCGCGACAAGATCATCGACGCCTATGCACTAGGGACCAGCGGCCCACACCGTGTCATCGCGCTCAGCCTCGATGACGAACTGATCGCCCGGGGACGGTCCTGCCCGCCGCCCGACTTCGACGCGGCTCCGACATTCCTGTTCATAGGCCGAGCGGAGAAGCGCAAAGGTTTCGACGAAGCACTGGGCGCCTTCTCCCGTTTCCATCTCGCGGCCGAGGAGGGCAGGAAGCCCGGGCTCATCATCATCGGTCTGGCGGCCGGAAGCCTGAAAGAGCGCATGAAGGCTCTGGGGATCGAGGATGATCTGAGAGCCGGTATTGAGGACCTCGGACGGGCCGGAGAACAAGAGAAGCACGACGCTTTCTGCCGGGCGGACTTCATCCTCGCGCCGTCACGCTATGAAAGCTACGGGATCGTCTATCGCGAAGCGGCCGCCTATGGACGGCCTTTGATCGCTACACGGACGGACCCCAGTGCTCGCGATCTCCTGAGCGCGCACCCCTTCGGCCGACTAAGCCGCAACTGTTCCGCGAGCGAGATCCATCGGACGATGGCGGAAATCACCGCGCACCCGGACAGGGCAAGGGCCATGCGCAATATTGGGATGAAGCATGCCGATAGCCTTCGCCGCGAAAGACTGGGGCGCGAAACGCTCGTCGTCTACGACGAAGTTCTGAAACGGCGCGGAACAATATGAGCGACCCCAGCGGCCTTCCGGTCCACGAACTGTCCTTGAACGGACGTTGCCACCTATGTCTAGGACCGTTGCGGGATAAAGCACAACGGTGCAACCTCTGCGGTGTCATCGCGCAAGACGACCGGAGCGACAGCGCGCAGCGTTTCAAACGGCAGCGTCTTCTGCGTTCGCTGCGGTCGGGGTTATGGGACGGCAAGGAAAGAAGCGCGCTCGACCGAATCACGTTGAGGCAGGCAGCGACCCTCCGCCCGCTGGCTTATCATTCGGATGAGAAAGAGCCGCCCCCTGGGCACGAAGACAAGCTGGCCGAAGGTAGCCTGCGCCTTCCCACACCCCGCCTGGCTGAGATCACCCTCGTTATGCTGACGAAGGAGTTGAGCGAAGACCTGCGCGCCAGAATTGCCGTGATGCTCAAAGCCCCTGCCTTCGCCGAAGCGATCCTGCTTCTCGACCGGCCTGGGAGTGATGTTGGCGAAGCGGATGGTCTCCGCATCCTTTCCCGGCCACTCGCGGGCGATTTCGGAGCTCAGCGGAACTATGCGCAGGGGGCGGTGCGCACGCCCTGGGTCCTTCATCTCGATAGTGACGAAACCTTGTCCGACGAGCTTTTGGAGCAGCTCGGCGGGGCCGTCGCACTCGCAGATCACTACGGGTTGCGGGCGCTCGGTTTTCCAAGGGCGAACAGGGTGGGTGGTGTCCTTTCGGGCATGTTCCCTGACACGCAGTACCGGCTTCTTCGCGCGACCGAAGCGTTCGCCGGCCGGGTTCACGAGCGACCGATGGCGACGGAACGGTGGTGGGAAACGATGATCTTTCTCCGTGGACACATCATCCATCACCTGTCGGCAGAGCATGTCAGCAAACGCCGCTGGCGCTACGACGCGCTGGGCCAGAGCGCCGAGCGACGCTGCGAAGAAGCCGAACTGCTCACCCCGTTCGCTCTGCGATCTTACGGTAGATCGCCTCGTACTCTGCAGCCATGCGGTCCGAAGTGAAGCGAGCTTCGAAAATGTTCCTGACCGCTTGCCGGTCATAGCCGGAAGCTTCGCGAAGGGCGTCGGCAAAGCGGCCGAGTGGGGCAAGGGCGCCAGCGCCCGTTCCGACGATCTCGGGCGCTGCGCCATAGGGGGAGGCGGCAATCGGCGTTCCGCACGCCATGGCTTCGATCATCACCAGACCGAACGGCTCCGGCCACTCGATCGGCATGGCGAAGACCTTGGCCTCGCCGAGAAACCGCTGCTTTTCGCGGTCCCCGATCGGGCCGATATACTCTGCCTCAGGACCAAGGAGCGGCTTGACCTGCGTCTCGAAATAATCCGGATTACCGATGTCGATGTCACCGGCCAGCTTGATAGGCAGACCCGCTTCACGGGCGGCCCTGATCGCTCTGTCCGGCCCCTTCTGGTCCGTCATCCGCCCAAGGAAGGCCGCATAGCCACCAGAGCCGTCGCCATAATTGTAGCGACCGGGCGGCATGCCGTGGTGAACGACCCCTTCGAGACGGGCGCTCGACGGGAATGTTTCCGCCTGCGCCTGTGAGATCGCAACGACAGGAAGGTCCGGAAACCCTTCCAGGAAGACCTGCCGGTCCTCTTCGTCAGCTCGCCAATGAATAGTTGTCAAACTCTTCCAGCGGTCCGGTCCGAGAACGGGAGCATGCATGAACTCCGTATGGCAATGAACAATGTCATAGCGTTCAGCATCCTTCCGCACGCGCTCCAAAAGCAACGCCTCTCGTGCAGCAGCATAGCCGGGCGGCGTGTCCTCCACGGAGAGGACTGACGGACCCATGCTGACAAGCTCACCGGAGGTAGCCGACCCTTCGGCTGCGTAAACCGTCACTTCGTGACCCCGCGCGACGAGGGCTTCGCCGAGGTCATGTACCACCCGTTCGGTTCCGCCCGAGAAGGGGGGTGGGGAGGGGTAGATGAGGGGGGAAACGAGCGCGATACGCATGAACCCATGACTCCTGCGACAGATTCTAGTTCTTTGACTTACAAGCGGAACCGAAGGCTGATGGTAGGTATTGCCGGGTCATGTTCATCCTGCACATAGCGCTTCAGGGTTGCCTGAAATCCGGCACCGTCGATTACGGCATTACACCTGATACCGGTGGCCATATCCGATATGTGCTGGAACTCTGCGCGGCCCAGAAAAAGCTTGGCGTTAACAAGCAATTAATTGCAACGCGCAGCTTCTGTGATCCCAATCTCGGGCCACAGTTCGAGCGCGCAACCGAAGAAATCTCCGAAGGGGTGTCCGTCCTTCGCGTCGACGACGGTGTAGAGAGCTATCTCCCCAAAGAGGAACTCCACCGCGTCACGGGCACCTTCGCCGACCGTCTGATCGATATGATCCAAGGGGGGGAAACGAAACCCGATCTGATCCACGCGCACTACGCCGATGCCGGGATCGTCGCGATGGAAATCAAGAGACGACTCGGTATCCCGTTCCAGTTCACCGGCCACTCCCTCGGCAGGGTCAAGGCCGCCGCTTTGGCGAATCCGGGTTGCGAAGATCTGCGGCGGCGGATCGAGCGTGAGGACAAGGTCATCGCCGCCGCGGACCGCATCGTTGCGAGTTCCCGCGACGAGGCCGAGCATCAATACTCGCTTTATCCCGGGAACCGGCCCGAGAAGATCTTTCTGAACCCACCCGGCTGCGACCTCGATGCGTTTGGGAAGGAGCCATCCGAGGCCGAGCTTGAAGAGGTCGAGGACTCGATCGGCCGGTTTCTGACCGACCCGGAAAAGCCGCCGATCCTCGCTGTTGCCCGGCCGGTGGCGAAAAAAAATCTCGAATATCTCCTCCATGCCTTCGGTGCCTCCGAAGAGTTGCGCGATGGAGCCAATCTCGTCATTTTCGCGGGTGTACGGAAGGATATCGAAGAGCTTGATGACGAAGGTCGCGAAGTCATGGAGCGGCTTCTCTACCTCATCGATCTTTACGACCTCTACGGCAGCGTTGCTTTGCCAAAGCACCACAGGGTGCAATCCGTTCCTGCAATCTACCACTGGGCCGCCGCTAAGGGCGGTCTGTTCGCCAACCCTGCATTGAACGAGCCCTTCGGTTTGACCATTCTGGAAGCGGCGGCTTCCGGCCTTCCGGTCCTCGCTACCCGAAACGGTGGTCCTGTCGATATAGTTGGTAAACTGAAAAACGGCAGGCTGATTGATCCTCACCGCCCGCAAGACCTGACCAAGGCCGCTATCGATCTCCTCGACCAGCCAAGAGAATGGCAGGCGGCACGCCGCAATGGTTTGGAGGGTATCGGCTTTTATAGCTGGAGCCGCCACGCCGAGGAGGCCCTGACGGACCTCAGAGGCATTCTGCGGCCGAAAGCTCCTCGTCTGGCTTTTGCCGTTCCGCGGCCGAATCTCATTGTTTCGGACATCGACGATACGCTGGTTGGTGAACGGAAGAGCCTGGAAGCCTTCGCGTCCTGGCGCGCTGCGAACCGCGGCTTTCACTTCGCGATCGCGACAGGCAGGAGCCTTCAGGACGCCATGCGTGTTCTGAGGGAATGGCAAGCGCCGTTGCCGGAGGTCCTCATCACCTCCGTCGGATCCGAAATCTATTATAGCCGCGATCTCGATCTCAGGCATCTGGAAGCGGACCGTGATTGGTCGCGGATGATCGACCGCGATTGGAGCGGGGACGTCATCTGCGAGGTGTTGGAGAGTACGAAGGGTCTTCGTTTGCAACCTCCCTGCGAGCAACGTCAGCACAAGATCAGTTACTACGTGGATCGGCCGGGTCTCGCCCTCACGGTGAAGCGTATGTTGGCCGATGCCAGTCTCGCAGCGACCGTCATCTGCAGTCACGGCAACTATCTCGATATTCTCCCGCGCAAGGCATCAAAGGGGCAGGCCCTCAAATGGGTGGCAAAGAAACTGCGTATTCCAATCTCGTCGACGATCGCCGCCGGGGACTCTGGCAATGACGAAGATCTTCTTCTCACAGCGGGAACCGGTGTCATCGTTGGCAATCACCGGTCTGAGCTCGACTGCTTGCGCGGCAGGACCAACACCTATTTCGCTGAGCAAAGCTATGCCGGCGGCATCCTCGAAGCCCTGCGCCGTTATCAACAGTGACGAAGGTCAGTGTGCTGTCCCTCGTTCGGGGGCGTGAAGATCATCTTGCTAACATGCTTGTCGGCCTCGAGCGGCAAAGTTTGCCGCCTGACGAAGTCATCATCGCGTTGATGCAGGACGAAATACCGGAATTTCTGAAAGATTTCTCTCTTCCGGTCCGTACCGTGAAGGTCACAGGTGGCAAACTGCCTCTCGCCAAGGCCCGCAACGCTGCTGCCGACGCCGCTCAAGGAGAGCTACTGATCTTTCTTGATGTCGACTGCATACCCCATCCGGGTTTCGTCGAAGCTGCGTCCGAAGCGATTGAAGATGGTCGGGTCCTGATGGGGGACTGCCGTTATCTCGATGCTGAGACCCCGGGCCATTTGCCCTTCGAAGAGCTTTGGCAGAAGGCGGAGCGTCACCCGGCCCGGCTCGGCGGCGAGCTGGCAGGAGCCCCCGTTGCAGTTTCCGACATGAGCGAATTCTGGTCGCTCGTTTTCGCGCTCGAGCGTAACCTCTACGAACGATCAGGCGGCTTCGACGAGACCTTCGAAGGCTACGGCGGTGAGGATACGGACTTCGCTCTAGCGCTTGGGAAAGCAGGCGGTGCGCTGACGTTTGTACCTGCCATGCGGGCGGTCCATCAGTGGCATCCTGTCAGCAAGCCCCCCCTGCAGCATTTCGCTGACGTGATCACCAATGCTGAAAGGTTTCGTCGCAAGCATGGCCGCTGGTGCATGGAATACTGGCTCGAACAGTTCGAGCGCGAAGGATACATCGCCTGGACCGAAGACCGCGTCGAGGTCCTGCGTCAGCCTTCAGACGACGACTTCGAGCGGGCGCGGGCGCCGCGTACGGTTCGTTTCTCCTGACCACATGCGCTGTTCGAGGCCGGTGAGAAAATCCGCGATCCTGCGGCCTGCATCAGGCGCGAAGAGCGATTTCTGCGAGCCTAGATCAATCTCGGATGCCTTGCGGGCGGCTGCGGCCCAGCTCTCGAGGCCCGCTGGCCAGTGAGGCAACGTATGGGCAGCCCCGATAGCGTCGAGGCGTTCGGCCTTCGCGAACTGCTCACCGAAATAGCGCCATTCAGGAACGCATAGGAATGGCCGCCCGACCCTGGCAATCTCGTGCACGGTGTTGTCCCCCGCAGAGGCGAGCACGAGATCGGCCGCGGCGATATAGGGGATGGTGTCCTCGACCCAGCCAAGCTGCTTGAGGTTCGAGAACTCGGTCTCGTGACCTTCGGTCGTCACCTTTCCAAGGGTCAGCCAGAGGGCTTCCGGCAGCGCGCGCGCTCCCATCGTCAAGGGGGCGAAAGGCGTGCCGGATCCGCCGCCGCCGCTGACCGCGACGACAATCTGCCGGTCGAGGGGCAAGCCCAGCGCCTTGCGGGCCTTCTTTCGGCCGGGAACATCGGTGGTCGTGGTGCACAGACCGCCGGAGTAGAACGTCTTCTGCCGCAGGGCCTGCGGATAGTCTTCCTGCTCGAGCCGCTCGTCGAAAGGCGCCACCATGGCGGCGCTGGCTTCGTAAGCGGCTGTGTGACCAACATCCGAGCGCTCGCCGTGCATGCGGACTGAAACGGCAGGGACGGAACATAGCCGCGAGAGCAGCGCCCATTCGGCGGAAACATCGACGAAGAAGAGGGTGGGGTCCTGTTCCGTGAGGAAGCGGGCAATCAGCCCGGCGTTCTCACGCAGAAGGTTCGAACCCATCGGTACGCAATGCATCGCCTGGGGGGTAGGCTGATCGTGGAGCGCTGCCGTTCGCGAAGGATCGCCGATCATATCGGGCAGTTCGATGAACGTGACCCTGTCATCGAGATCACCGAAATTGTCACGCGAGGCAGAAAGGATGGTGACCGGACGGTCGCCGAGTTCCGCGAGGATCGCCTCGCACCTCCTGGCGTGGCCCCGTCCCTGGTGGTGGACGAAGAAACCGATCGGCCGATTGTTCATGAGCACCCCGCCATCTCTTTGGTTTTCTAGGAACTCCCGGCCGACCCGGCGAGTTCCCTTCAATAAAGCCAAAAAGGGAGGCCTCATGCGTGCGGCGATCATAGAAGACGATCCGATCCTGACGGCCGACTTGCGGGTGCGCTGCGAAAAACGCGGCTGGACCGTGGCTGGAACTGCCGTGGACAGCGAAAGCGGCCTGCATCTCATCGCGAGCGAGAAGCCGCAGCTCGTTTTTCTCGACGTTGAATTGGAAGATGGACCGTCCGGGTCGTCTCTAGCCGACCCGGCACGCAATGCAGGAGCCTTTACGGTTTTCCTGACCGGATGCGCGACCAGCCTCTCCGACGAGATCGCTTCAGAGTATCCGGTCCTCATCAAACCGTTCAGCGATGACGAGCTGACCGTTCTGCTCGACCGGGTCAAAAGCCTCCTCAACTAAAAACAAGCGCCGGAACCTAGCTTGCCTGTCGCAGCAGCTTGTCCAGCTCGTTCGTCATCTGACGGGTTTTGTCCGTCTGCGCCGCATCTTGGAAGGCCTTGAACGGCCCTTCGATCAGTTTCAGCGTTTCAGGCGAGCCTTGCTGCACGATCTTTCCATCTTCCAGGACGAGGACGTGATCCGCGCTCTCGATCGTCGAGAGGCGGTGGGCGATGATGAATGTCGTCCGGCCTTTCGAAGCCTCTTCGATCGCCTTCTGAATCTTCGCCTCGGTCACAGTATCAAGGGCGCTCGTGGCCTCATCGAGTATAAGGATGGCCGCTGGCTTGAGTAGGGCCCTGGCGATCGCGAGGCGCTGCCGCTCGCCGCCCGAAAGGCGGCTGCCGCCCTCGCCGATGCGAAACTCGAGGCCTTCCTTGCGGTGGTCCAGAAGCGTTCCGAGCTGCGCCTGTGCCAGCGCTGTCAGCATATCCTCCTCGCTCGCTTCGGGGGAAGCGATCCGCAGATTGTCGGCCACCGACCGGTCGAAAAGGCCGCTCGATTGAGCAACGACCGCGATGGTGCGGCGCACGGACTTGCCATTGCATGCCGCGATATCGGTTCCGTCGATCAGTATCCGCCCTTCGTCGGGATTGATGATCCGTTGAAGAAGGCTGAGCATGGTCGTCTTGCCCGAACCGGTGGCGCCGACGATCGCCGTAACGCTCCCTGCCGGGGCATTGAAGCTGACATCGTCGAGGCCACGGCTCGTACCGGGGAATGTGTAGCTTACCCCTTCATAATGCACATCGCCTCTTGTTACCGCGAGGTCGGGTTTGTCCCGCTCCTCAGAGCTCGAAGCCTCGTGGTTGCGCAGTAGGCCTAGAAGCTCCTCCATGACCGGGACGGCGGGATAAAGGCGCGTGATGGCGCTTGCCGCCTGCTGGAGCCTGGCGATCAGCAGCGTCGCGAAACCGGAGAAGGTAACCACCTCGCCGATACTCAGCGTACCGCGGCCGACCAGAAACGATCCGACCAAAAGGACCGAAACGATGGCGATTGTGGCGCTGGCCTGGGTGAAGACATTCAGGACCGCCCACCAGTTCAGTACCGGGTACTGCTTCGAAAGGATGGTCCTCGCCATGTCGCGCAGTGCCCTGACCTCGTGATGCAGCCTCGTGAAGGCGTGGACCGTGTTCGCGTTGGTGATGACGTCGCTGAGGCGGGAGGAAAGCCCCTGAAACTGCCGATCGACCGACCGTTGGTCGCCTTGGGTACGGAACATGATGAACAGGGTCGCTGCCAGATACGCCGCCATCAGAACAAAAAGGGTCACCGATAGGGTCACCGAAATGGCAAAAGCCACCGGCAGCAGGATGACCAGGGCTGCCAAAGCTGGAACGAACTCCCGCAGAAGATTGAGCCAGACATGAAAGAAACTGTCCGAACCCATCAGGATGGTCCGTATCATCGCGCCCATACCGTCCGCTGCGCCGGAGCTTGGCGGCCGGCTCAGGGTCGCCTCGAAGGCAAGAGACAGTGTACGCAGCTTGTTGCGGTGAGCGAGGCGGTCAGCGGCAAGGGCATTACTGACATTGAGGCCGATCCCGAGCGCACCGAGCACCAGCCATACCGATAGAAGGTGAAAGACCGGGTTCTCGTTCACCAAGGCGTCGATCACGCGGCCGAAAAGAACACTCTCGGTGACCTGAATAATCGCAATGACGACGCCAGCGGACAGGAGCAGGGCGAGTTTGCGGCGCCCGTCCTCGACGCGTCGGGCGACAGCCGCGACGGTTCTCAGCATATCGGGAACCGCTCGATGGCGGCGTATCGTCCTTGTAAGGTCATGGTTCCCGCCTCATTGCTCATGACGAAGAACGCCGCGGCCCGATGGCGGCGGACGTCAGACCCATGCAACAGGGGGCGGAACCGGCAGTTCCTGAGCATTTGCGCGCCAGCGGCGTTTTCGCCTAACCCTTCGGTCATGACGCGATACGGTCCGGGCTTTCTCGTTGCAGCAGCTTTCATCGGTCCTGGTACCGTTACGACCTGTTTGGTCGCTGGCAGCGGGTTTGGGTTCGACCTTCTCTGGGTGCTGCTTTTCGCCGGCGCGGCGACGCTTCTGCTTCAGGACATGGCGGCGCGCCTGGGCGCAGGCGGCGGAGTTGGGCTCGGCGAAGCCTTGATGGCGCGGGCCAAGAACGTCTGGCTGCGGCGAGGGATCGCTCTGCTTCTGCTTCTGGCTATCGCGTTGGGCAATGCTGCCTATGAGGGCGGAAACCTGCGGGGCGGCGGTCTGGGGCTTGCGGCCCTGACAGGCGGCGAACAGGCGGCGCGGTGGCCAGTCGTCCTCCTTGCAGCCTTCGCTGCCGGGCTCCTCCTCTCCGGTAGCTACCGGCTGATCGAGAAGGTCCTGATGGCGTTGGTCGGGCTGATGAGTACCGCTTTTCTGGCGGCCGCTATTCTCGTCAGGCCGGATCCGCTCGCACTTTTCGCTGGCCTGCGACCGGACCTGCCTGAAGGAGCGACCTTGTCGGCCATGGCGCTTTTGGGCACGACCATCGTTCCCTACAATCTGTTCCTCCACGCAGCGGCTGCCAAGCGAAGGTTTGCGGGGAACGCGAGCGACGCGCGCCGGGACAGCGCCGTCGCTATTGGTTTGGGGCTGCTGGTCAGCGTCGCCATCCTCGTCAGCGCCGCGGCAGGAGGCGTCCTGAGTGAAGGGACGCCCGTGACCGAAGCGCTGACCGAGAGCTTCGGTATGTCTGGACGAATACTCCTGGCGACAGGGCTCCTCGCGGCCGGGCTGACCTCCGCCGTTACCGCGCCGCTCGCCGCGGGCTATGTCCTGCAGGAACTTGCGCCCGGCAGATGGCCCTCGGGCCTGATACTGCGAAGTACGGGGCTCGGGATCATCGTTCTGGGGCTCGTCTTTGCGGTCACGGCAATCAGTCCAGCGGCCCTGATCGTTATCGCGCAGGCTACCAATGCCGTACTCCTCCCGATCGTGGCCGGGTTCCTTCTCTGGGCGATGAACGACGGCGAGCTTCTCGGCGCGTCCGGCAACGGGCCCTTCACGAACCTGGCAGGCGGGTTGACGATCGTCGTGACCCTGTTGATTGCGATGCGGGGCCTCGGCCGTGTGATGGGTACAGGATGACCAAGACGATCGACCTCAATGCAGATCTCGGCGAAGGGGCAGGGGAGGACAGCGCTCTCCTCGGCATCGTCTCGAGCTGCTCGATCGCCTGCGGCGGCCACGCCGGAACGGCTGAAACCATGCGTGAGACCCTGAGGATGGCGATGGCGCAGGGGGTCGTTTGCGGGGCTCACCCTTCCTATCCCGACCGCGAAGGCTTCGGGCGACGCAGCCTGGCAATTTCTGAAGAAGCGCTGCGTACGGCTCTCCTCCGGCAGGTCGGGGAGCTGAAGGCCATTGCCAACGAAGAAGGGGTCACTCTCAAGCACCTCAAACCGCACGGTGCGCTTTACAACGATGCGGCGAGGGAGCGCCGTCTCGCCGATATTGTCGCCAGCGTCCTGGCGGGCGTCCTGCCGGGCGCCGCCCTCGTCGGCCCACCGCGCTCCAACCTGCAGGATGCCGCCGCGCGTTCCGGCCTGCCTTTCATGGCGGAGGGCTTCATCGACCGCGCCTACCGAAGCGACGGCATACTTGTGCCGAGGGGTGAGCCGGATGCGCTGATTACGGAGAGCGGAATGCGGCGGGATCAGGCCGTTCGGCTTGCAAGGGGCGAGCCGGTCGATGCCTCTGGCGGACCCTTGACGCTGCAGGTCGAAACCCTGTGTATCCACGGCGACAGCGAGGGTGCTGCAGCCACTGCCCTGGACGTGCGCGAAGCGCTCGAAGAGGCAGGCTTTGAAATTTCCCGAACGGCATGACGATCAAGCAGATTTCAGACCGTGCATTGACGATCGGGGTCGCTGGCGCCGCTGAGGCTCGCATGTTGTGTGAGCGTCTGCAGGCGAAAGAACGCAACATCGAAGCGGTTCCGGGCCTCACGAGTATCGCGGTTATTGTCTCCCGCCCAACAGACATCGAAAGAGCGCGGGCGCTGCTGCAGGCAATCCGACGTCCGGATGCAAGCGGGGAGGCGCCGCCGGATGACCGCGACCCCTTGCTCATCTCCGTCCGCTATGGCGGGGAGGACGGTCCGGACCTGCCCGCACTGGCTGAGGCGGCGGGCATGTCCGAAAATGCTTGGATCGAAGCGCATGGCGGAGCTCTTCACCATGTGGAGATATTAGGGTTCACGCCCGGTTTCGCCTATATGTCGGGCCTTCCCGAAGATCTCCAGATGCCTCGCAAACCTAGCCCTCGCGCACGCGTTCCAGCAGGGTCCGTAGCGGTGACGGAAGCGTTCACCGGAATCTACCCGCTTGAAGGTCCTGGAGGCTGGAACATTATTGGGCGGACGGACTTGAACCTCTTCGACCCGGACCGCCTCGACCCCTTCCTCATCACCCCGGGACGCAAGGTCCGGTTCGTCCCCTCATGACTGTCGAGGTCCTTCAGGCTGGTCCGGAAACCCTCATCGTCGCGTCGCAGCGGCGTGGGCTTCGTCACCTTGGTGTCGGGCCTTCAGGCCCCTTCGATGCGATGGCCTTGGCTTTAGCCAACCGTGTGGCCGGGAACCTGCCTGGAACGCCGGCATTGGAGATTGCTCTCGGTCCGGTCGTCCTGCGCTTCGGTGAAGCCGCAACAATAGCTGCGGTGCCGTCTGCCGACCTGGTAATCGACGGAAAGTCCACCTCCGGCTCAGGCCCTATCCCGATCAAGGCAGGCGCCACCGTACAGATCGGACCGCTTCGGGACATTCCGCGGATCGTTCTTGCCGTCAGCGGCGGGATTCATGTTCCTGAAGTGCTCGGCTCACGGACGACGTCGCTGCCCGGCGGCTTTGGCGGTTTCGAAGGCCGCCGCCTCACCGAGGGTGATCGGTTGGCCACGGGGGAGACCAGGGATAAGCCGACGCCGCTACCCGATGACCTTCTACCGCTTCTCCAACCTTCGGAGATCCTCCGTGTCGTTCCGTCAGCGGAGTTCGACGAACTCACGCCGCCGATGAAGCAACAACTCTTCACCCCCTTCCGTCTCGACCCGGTAAGCAACCGGGTTGGTCTTCGCCTGCAAGGGCCAGCTTTCACGTTCGCCCCCGCGGCAAGCAGGATGGAGAGCGGGCCCGTCATGCCCGGGGTCGTTCAGTGTCCCAATGACGGGACGCCGATGATTCTGGGTCCTGATTGCGGGACGACCGGGGGTTATCCAAGGCTGCTGTCTGTCATAACGGCGGACCTGCCGCTGCTCGCTCGGATCTGGCCGGGCAGGACTGTCCGGTTCCGCCTGGTCGATCAGGATGAAGCAATTGCGGTCTTCCGACAGCGGATGGCATGGACCGGCGATTTCGTCGGAGAAGGCTGGGCTGACGCCCTTTTATGAACTGCCTCTGCTGCCGAGGATGACCTGGCGAAGGTCCGGGTGCAGGTGGTGGTTGCTTGCAAGGACGCTTTTCTCAAGGTGTGGCCTGCCGCGATCGTCCTCGATCAGCGACACCTGACCGCCGGCTTCACGCACCAGCACGATACCCGCCGCCACATCCCAGGCATTCAGCCCCCGCTCCCAATAGCCGTCGAGGCGGCCCGCTGCGGTCATGCAGAGATCATAGGCGGCGGAGCCGAACCGCCGCACACCCGCGGTTTCGGAGAGAACACGCTCGGTTTCCATCAATGCCTGTTCGCGCCCCGGACGCCCCTTGAAGGGAAGCCCGCAACCGACCAGCGCCTCGCTGAGATCGGTCCGGCCGGTCACCCGCAGCCGCTTGTCGTTGACATAGGCGCCAAAGCCCTTCTCGGCGTAGTAGAGTTCATCGAGGATCGGGGCATAGATGACCCCCGCATAGGGCTCCCGGTCCCGCTCGAGGGCGATCGAGATGCAGAACTGCGGCATGCCGTGGAGGAAGTTTGTGGTACCGTCGAGGGGATCGACGATGAAGCGGTTGGAATTGTCCGACCCCTCGGTCTCGCCGCTCTCTTCCATCAGCAGGCCGTATTTCGGCCGTGCCTTGGAGAGAGATGCCCTGATCGCCTCTTCAGCCGCAACATCCGCCTTGCTGACGAAGTCGGCAGCACCTTTGCGCCGGACCTGCAGTGCTTCGACCTCGTAGAAGTCGCGGCGCAGACTGCGCGCGGCGTCGCGCGCGGCGCTGATCATGATGTTCAGAAGGGGAGAAAGGTGCGGCACGGGGCGCTGATCCGGTTGCTGGCGTCTGGGCGGGACGAGGCGATAGGCCTCAAGCGCGTCGAATGCAAACCCGGGAAGGCGAGGCTGCACTCGGGGCCTTCTTCGCCTCAATGAAAAAGGCCGCCGCGCCATCGGGCGCAGCGGCCTTCACGCGTAAAACTGCGTCGGCTTACTGGCTCTGCGCCTTCACCGAGTTCACGGCCTGGGCAACGCTTTGCCGCTGACGCGACAGAAGGGTGTAGGCAGGATCGGTAGCGGAGAGATCCTTGAGCGCACTTTCATAGTCGTTCAGCAGCTTGCTTTCGCCGCGCTCGACTTCTTTCAGGATAGCGCCGTCATCGCGTCCGCCGGTCACCGCATCGCGGATGTCGGTGAAACTGCGGTGGGCAGACGCAAGCAGCGAGCCGTCTTCTTCGACGTTCTCGCCAACGCTTTGAAGGTGGTTTCTGATCTCGCTGGCAAAGCCGCGCCGCTCCTGCGCGCGTTCCCGGAACATGACCGCGAAATTCCCGCTGTCGGCACTCTGCGCCGCGTTCTCGTAGCCATCTGCACTGTCGACCACGCGGGTCAGGACGTTCTTCAGTTCGCTTTTGATCTCGTTAGCCATGGTGAGCCTCCTTGTTCAGGTCTGAGCTATGCAGGCGGAAAACGCCCGCGCTATACCGAATCAACGGGTTGAGCCCGCCGGCCGTTCCGCGAACCTCTCTTGAAACACCGTATCCGCGACGATGCGCCATGGCGGAGCCTGGGGCTCTACATTCCGCGCCCGACAGAAAGGATGATCGTTGGTTATTCTGGCCTTGATCGCAGGCAGGCGCTAAGCCTGTCCATTCAATCAGGAAGGGTCCCCTATGCGCGCAAGTGAATCGCCGCCGATCTCCAACGACGAGCTGCAGCAGGGGATCGATGCGGTCCTGGCGCAGGGCGCGCCTTTCCAGATCATGCCGATGACAGTCAGGGGGATCGACTATCCGGCGGTCTTCGCGCTGTCGAACATGTCCCTGCGGGAGGTGCTGGCCCTCAAGACCCATGAGAACAAGGATCTGCCATTCATCGTCTACGAGGACGAGCGCTACACCGTCGGCGAGCTCTGGGCACGGAGCATGCGGTTCGCCCATTGGCTCAACAAGCGCGGGGTGGGGCAGGGCCACAGGGTCGCGATCGCGATGCGCAACTATCCTGAATGGTGCATGGCTTATCTCGGTATCGTCGCCGCAGGCGCGACCGTGGTGCCGCTGAACGCCTGGTGGCGGACCGAAGAGCTGCATTACGGGCTTGAGAAATCAGGCGCCAGGCTGGTGGTGACCGATGCCAAGCGGGCTGAAATGATGGCGCCGTGCAAGGACGAGTTCGGGCTCACCTTCATCGCCGGCCGCGAAGAGGTCCAGCATCAGGACGAGAGCCTTACCGCGATCATAGCGGATGAAAGCCTGCCGACGGAAATGCCGACCGCGCCGATCGATCCGGACAGTGATTACTGCCTGCTGTTCACCAGCGGTTCGACGGGCCATCCCAAAGGAGCGCTTCTCACCCACCGCGGGGTCCTGAACGCGGTCCTGTCCTGGTCGTTCATGCTCAACGTGCTCCAGACGATCCGGCCCGAACTCGACATCCTTCCCGAAAACCCCGGGATTCTCCTCAGCCTGCCGCTGTTCCACGTCACGGGCCTGCATTCGGTCTTCCTCCTCAGTTATCTCAGTGGGCGGAAGGTCGTCTTCACCTATCGCTGGGACCCTGCGGAAGCCGCTTCGGTCATCGAAGAGGAGAAGCTCACGCACGTCCTCGGCGTTCCGACGATGGCATACGACCTTGCAAAGGCTGCCGGGCCGGGGCAGCTCGATACTCTCGTCGATATCGGCACGGGCGGGGCGAAGCGTCCCGAAACGCAAGTTGCTTTCCAGCGCGAGCGCTACCCGGACATCAGCGCTTCGTCCGGCTACGGCCTGACTGAAACCAATGCTCTTGGTACGCATATCTCGTTGGGCGACTACAAGGACCGGCCCTCATCCACCGGCAGGGCCATTCCGCCGGTAACGGAGATCGCAGCGTTCTCGGAGGACGGGCAACGCCTTCCCGCAGGGGAAATGGGCGAGATCTGTATCAAGAGCCCCGCCAATATGCGCGGCTACCTTGATAATGACGACGCCACGAAAGCCGCCTTTCATCCCGAAGGTTGGTTCAGGACGGGCGATGTCGGTATTGTGGACGAGGACGGCTTCGTCACCATCAAGGACCGGCTGAAGGACATGATCATCAGGGGCGGGGAGAATGTTTCATGCCTCGAAGTCGAGAACGTGCTTCTCAGCTATCCGGGTGTGGACGAGGCGGCGGCCTTCGCTGTTCCGCACGAAAAGCTGGGTGAGGTCGTCGGCGCGGCTGTTCATGGCGATGACGCCGTGGAACTCGAAGCGCTTCAGCGCCACGCGCAGGAGCACCTCGCATCCTTCAAGGTGCCGACCCGCTTCTGGCGCTCGCCCACCATGCTGCCGCGCGGCACGACCGGCAAGATCGATAAGAGGATGATCCGGACTGTTTCCGGCGAACACCCGCCGCATTTTCAAAGCGGTGATGACTGAACGGCAGGTTCAGTTCTGGGGCTGTAGGCCGTCTTCCGTCAGCTCACGGTAGAAGCAGGTCACCCTTCCCGTATGACAGGCGGGGCCTTTGGCCTCGACTTCGTAGAGCAGGGTGTCCTGATCGCAATCGATCAGGACACGAGAGACTTTCTGGGTATTTCCCGAAGTGGCACCCTTGTGCCAGAGCTCTTCGCGTAAGCGGGACCAGTAGTGGGCCTCACCCGTTTCAAGGGTCAGGTCGATAGCCGTCTGATTCGCCCAAGCGACCATCAGAACCCTGCCCGAAGCTCGATCCTGTGCGACGACAGGCATGAGGCCTTGCTCGTTGAACCGAGGAGCGAATTCGAGGGTTTCGTCGATAGGCTGAGACATGGCGTCCTCTACCTCAGGAAAGCGCTACGGCAAGGCGGTCCAATCGGACCGCCTGCTTTGATGATCAACGCCCGATCAACCGCAAGAAGCGCTCTTCGAGCTTCGGATCATCTTCGAACGCACCGGTGAAGCGGGTCGTAACGGTGTCGACGCCGTGTTTATGCACGCCGCGGGTCGACATGCACTGGTGCACGGCCTCGATCATCACGGCCACGCCCTTCGGCTTCAGGACCTTCTGCAAGGTGCTGGCGATCTGCGCGGTCATCTTCTCCTGCACCTGCATGCGCTTGCCGTAGATATCGACCAGACGGGCAAGCTTGGAAATACCGACCACCCGTTTTTCAGGCAGGTAGGCGATATGGGCTTTCCCGATGATCGGAGCCATGTGGTGCTCGCACGTCGATTCGAGGCGGATGTCCTTCAGGAGGACGATATCGTCATAGCCTTCGACTTCTTCGAAAACCCGTGCCAGAATCGCTTCGGGGTCCTCACGGTAGCCGCCGAACCATTCTTCATAAGCCTTGGCCACGCGCTTCGGCGTATCGAGGAGCCCTTCGCGGGTCGGGTCGTCGCCCGCCCAGCGGATCAGGGTGCGCACGGCCTCTTCCGCCTCATGGCGGGAAGGCCGGCTCGAAACATGTGAATTCGTATCGGGCGTGGATACCACGCTTTCATCATAGGCAATGACGCTCATGGGGGTCTGTCCTATCGTTCGGGGGCCGCGAAGGGCACCGATTAAGCCGCGCATTTCCCTCAAATCCCGAGTGGGCGGCCTCTGTGAAGATGACCATCTCGGTCGGAATTGCAAATCCGTGAGGCGCGACGTTGCGTCCCGGACGCCGCTTGGGCATCAGGGCTGCATGACGCGAACCATTCATATCCATGACAGCTACCGCGGAGAAAAGGTCCCTTTTGCTCCCGCCGATCCCTCGCGGGTCACGGTCTATAACTGCGGACCCACAGTCTATTCAGAGCCACATATCGGCAATGCACGGGCGGCTGTGGTCGCGGATCAGGTGGTGCGCGTTCTTCGCGAGGTCTACGGCAAGGATGCCGTGACCTATGCACGCAATCTTACCGATATCGACGACAAGATCATCAAGGCCGCGAATGAGCGGGGCGTGCCGATCGATACGATCACCGAGGAGGCGACCGACGCCTATCTTGGCAATCTCGACAGGCTCGGGGTCCTGCGGCCCGACCAGATGCCCCGCGCGACCGAGCATATCGAGGCGATGGTTGCGATGATCGGGCGGCTTTTGGACAAGGGCCATGCTTACGCCGCGGAGGGGCATATCCTCTTCTCGACGAAGAGCTTCGAGGCTTACGGCAAGCTTTCGCGACTGGATCAGGACGCCATGATTGCCGGCGCCAGGGTCGAGGTTGCGCCCTATAAGCGCGACCCCTCAGACTTTGTCCTTTGGAAACCGTCCAAGCCGGGTGAGCCCGGTTGGCCCACTCCGGACAGCTGGCAGCTCTCCGGTCTCGGTCGGCCAGGGTGGCATATCGAATGCTCGGCCATGATCGAGGCTGGGCTTGGCACGCCGATCGACCTTCACATGGGTGGCCAGGACCTGCGCTTTCCGCATCATGAGAACGAGATCGCGCAAAGCTGTTGCGCCGCCAATCTCGGCGGCGTGCCCCTGGCCCGGCACTGGATGCATAACGGCATGCTGCGCATGGGCACCCAGAAAATGTCGAAAAGCCTTGGCAATATCGTCACGCCGGGTTCTCTGCTCGAGGAGTGGCACGGCGAGGTCTTGCGGCTCGCGCTCTTGTCCGCGCAGTACCGTCAGCCGCTCGAGTGGTCGGATGACCTTCTTCAGGCCTCCAAGACCCAGCTCGACAAGTTCTACCGCGCGGCCGGCGACGCCGACCCGACGGAGGTTCCTGCCAGCGTCCTCGACGCGCTCTGCGACGACCTGAACACCCCGGCCGCTCTCGCGGCGATGCACGAGTTGCGCGCAGCAGCGGCGCAGGGAGACGGGGAGGCGAAGGGTCAGCTCCGGGCTTCCGGGCAGCTTCTCGGCCTGATGGCTGAGGAGACGGGCACCTGGCTGAAGGGCACCTCGGGCGGGACGGACGACGCGCGCATCGACGCTCTTCTCGAGGAGCGAAAGGAAGCGCGGGCCGCGAAGGACTTCGCCCGCGCCGATGCCATCCGCGATCAGCTGACCGCCGAAGGCATCGTCATCGAAGACGGACCCGAAGGCGCGACCTGGCGTCGGGAATAGAGGCTGAGCTTCATCTTCCCGAAGCGAGCCTCTATATCGCTTCCATGGACGAGCTTTACACCGACAAGCTGCTCGAAGCGGCTGCATCGCTGCCTGCTGCCCGGCGCCTCGAACGGCCATCTGGTACGGGGCGGCGGAGTTCCAAGGTCTGCGGGTCGGAGGTCGAGGTGGATCTCACTGTCGAGGGCGGCCGCGTCCAGGACCATGCGTTGCGGGTGAAAGCCTGTGCCCTCGGCCAGGCCTCCGCTTCGCTTCTGTCCGCGGTCTTGAACGGTGCTGGCGTTGATGAACTCCGGGCCCTCAGGACGATCATGGAAGCAATGCTGCGGGAAGGCGGCCCACCGCCGAAGGGGCGGTTCGAAACGCTGGGTGTTCTGGCGCCGATCAAGGCTTACCCCGGACGTCACGCTTCGACCCTCCTGATTTACGGAGCAGTCGTCGATGCCCTGGATGAGGCTGAGGCCCGAAATGCGGCTTAGTCTCATCGCGGAAGGCGCGGTCCTCGCCTACCGCTACACCGTCTCTCCATTCCTGCATCTTGCAGGGGTTCGCTGCCGGCACGAGCCAAGCTGCTCAGCCTACGCGCTCGAAGCCTACCGCAAGCACCCCGTCCTCCGCGCCTCGTCTCTTACCCTCCGCCGCATCGTCAGTTGCCGGCCAGGCGGCACCTCGGGTTACGACCCGGTTCCCTGAAGGCAGGACCAAGCCTTGACCTCAGGGAAAGGTGCGGCGCACATCCTTCGAAAACCAGACAGTTGAACGCCATGCCCACGATCACCCTTCCCGACGGCGCCGAGCGCCACTTCGACTCCGCCGTCACCGGCGCTGAGATCGCAGCCGACATCTCCAAATCGCTCGCCAAGAAGGCGATCGCGATGAAGGTCGATGGCGAACTCTACGATATCGACCACAAGCTGGACGATGACGCCCGGGTGGCGCTGGTCACGCGGGAAGATCCCGAGGGGCTCGAGCTGGTCCGTCACGACGCTGCGCACCTTCTCGCCCAGGCGGTGCAGGCGCTTTACCCTGATACCCAGGTCACCATTGGCCCGATCATCGAAGACGGTTTCTATTACGACTTCGCGCGGAAGGAGCCTTTCTCGACAGAGGATTTCGAGAAGATCGAAAAGAAGATGAGCGAGCTCGTCGATGCCGATCTTCCCACCCGGAAGGAAGTCTGGCCTCGTGCGGAAGCGATCGCGCGCTTCGAAGCAATGGGCGAGCACTACAAGGCGGAGATCATCAAGGGCCTGCCCGAAGACGAAGAGATCAAGGTCTACCACCACGGCGACTGGTACGACCTCTGCCGCGGGCCGCACCTTCCGTCGACGAAGCATATCGGCAAGGCCTTCAAGCTGATGAAGCTCGCCGGCGCCTATTGGCGCGGTGACCACCGCAACGAGGTTCTGCACCGCATCTATGGCACCGCCTGGAGCAACGAGAAGGAGCTGAAGGCCTATCTTCGCCGTCTCGAAGAGGCCGAAAAACGCGACCACCGCAAGCTCGGCAAGGAGATGGATCTCTTCCACCTTCAGGAAGAGGCCCACGGGTCGGTCTTCTGGCACCCCAATGGCTACACCATGTGGCTGGAACTTGAGGCCTATATCCGCCGTAAGCTGAACGATGACGGCTATGTGGAGGTCAAGACCCCCCAGCTGATCGACGCGAAGCTATGGGAGAAGTCCGGCCACTGGGGCAAATATTCCCAGAACATGTTCGTCGTGCCTGACGACGTTCCGGATACGGTCTCCGATGGCGCGGTCTTCGACCCCGAAGCCAAGCTCATGGCGATCAAGCCAATGAACTGCCCGGCCCACGTCCAGGTCTTTAACCAGGGTATCAAGTCCTACCGTGACCTGCCGCTTCGCATGGCGGAGTTCGGCTGCTGTCACCGCAACGAGCCGCATGGCGCGCTTCACGGCATCATGCGTGTGCGTCAGTTCACCCAGGATGATGCGCACATCTTCTGCCGCTGGGACCAGATCGCCGAAGAGACCAGGAAGTTCTGCGCCCTCGCATCGTCCGTCTACGAAGACTTGGGCTTCGAGGACGTGCGGATCGCCCTCGCCACCCGTCCGGAAATGCGGATCGGCACGGACGAGGAATGGGACCGGATGGAGAAGGTCCTTGGGGACGCGCTGACCGAAGCCGGTCTCGACTACGAGGTGCTGGACGGGGAAGGGGCCTTCTACGCGCCCAAGCTCGAATACCACCTGCGCGATGCGATCGGACGGTCCTGGCAGTGCGGCACCTTGCAGCTCGACCCGCTCCTGCCCGAACGCCTCGACGCATCCTATGTGGACGAAGATGGCGCCAGGAAGCGGCCTGTCATGCTGCACCGCGCGATCCTCGGCTCGATGGAGCGCTTCCTCGGTATCCTGATCGAGAACCATGCCGGGCGGATGCCGCTTTGGCTCGCGCCGACCCAGGTTGTGGTCACGACGATCACGTCCGAAGCTGATGAATACGCACAGGCCGTCGCCGACGCTCTCAAATCATCCGGCCTGCGGGCGAAGGCCGATCTTCGCAACGAAAAGATCAACTACAAGGTGCGCGAGCATTCCAATGCCAAGGTCCCTGCGATCTTCGTCTGCGGCGGACGCGAGGCCGAAGAGCACACCGTCTCGATCAGGCGCCTCGGCTCGAAGGACAGCAGGACCGTCGCTCTGGACGAAGCCATCCGTGAACTGAAGGCGGAGGCGACCCCGCCTGACCTGCGGTGAGGGTCGATGGGCGGCAGATCGCCGTCTGGTATGTCGCGCTTTCGCTGACACCGCTCCTGCTTTTTGCGTTCCGGGACCTCTGGGCGCTTCACTTCGTGCTGTTCCTAGGTGTCGTCACCAGATGGCGTGAGGTGCGCGATGGCTTTCGGCGTCTCACACCAGAAGTCTGGCCACTCTTGCTGCTGGTCCTTTGGGGCGCGGTCTCGGTCCTCTGGTCGCCGGCCTCGGACGCAGGTCAGCATGCGGTCGAGCATCTGTTGTTCGCAGCGCTGACCGTCTGGCTGGCGATCGCTTCACCAAGGCCCTTGAGCCCTGTCTTCATCGGTGCGGCGGTAGCGATGGCGGCTGTCTCTGCCGAAGTCATGGCCGGGCAACCCCTTCGAACCCTTCTGCCTCCGGAGCAATCAGCGGCCAAGGATGCGGTCGCTGCCGCGAGGGGCCTGACCTTGGGCGCTGCCCTCCTGCCGGGGCTTGCGCTCTACTTTGACCGGAAGGGCGCAAGGCGGGTCGGTCTTGCGCTCATCGCGCTGGCGGCGTTCGCTGCCTTCGCGACACCTCTCGCAGCTTTGAAGGTAGCTTTTGGCTTCGCTTTCCTTGCGGCGTTCGCTGCCTTCATCAGCCCCCGTTTTGGTGTGGTATGCATCGCGCTTTTCGTCGTCGCGATCTTTCTCTCTCCGTTCTTGCTGACCATGACTCTTCCGCAGCCAGAGGACCTCAGGGCCCCTTCCTGGCTCGGGCCGAGTTCCGAGCATCGCCTGATCATCTGGCGCGAAGTGCTCGATGCCTGGCTCGCTGGTGATCCACTGCGCGGGGAGGGCGTGAGAGGCAGTGACGTCCTCGCCGACGAGGCCGGAATGGTCAGTCTCTCCGACGGCTCGAGTGCTCGGGCGGTGTCGATCCACCCTCACCACGTGGTCATTCAGGTGCTTTATGAGCATGGCCTCGTGGGCTTCGGCCTGCTTCTGGCGGGCGCGCTCCTCAATCTTCGCAAGCTCTTCCGTCAGAACCTCGCCCGCGCCGATGCCATGGCGGTTTGCGCGCTTTCCTCGGGGGCGCTCGTCATCCTGTCCGTGGAGGCTGACATCTGGAATATCTACACTCTTTCGGCCTTGGTCATCGGTGCGCTGATGATCCGTAGCGGGGGAGAGGCCCGATGATTTCCACAATCATCGTCAGCTACCATACCGGCCCGATCCTATGGGACGCGGTTGCATCAGCGCTTCAGGCTACTGATGAAGTGATCGTCGTCGACAACGGCAATCCTGAGGAAGTCACAGGCCGCCTCGTGCAGATGGCGGAGGATACACCGACGCTCGCCTTCATCACCGGGCACGGCAATGTCGGTTTTGCCAAGGCCTGCAATCTTGGGGCAAAAAACGCAGCGGGAAGCCATTTCCTCTTCCTCAATCCTGACGCGGTCCTTCCCGAAGGCGGTCCTGAGGCCCTCAGAGCCGCCGGGGAAGCGCGCGGCTACCGCCATTACGCGGCCGGTCCCAAGCTTCTCGACAGCGACGGGACGGAGCAGCGCGGTTCACGCCGCCGGTTGCTGACGCCGTGGAACGCGTTCGTCGAGGCCTCGAAGCTCTACCGCCTCGCGCCGAACCATCCCGCCTTCACGCGCCTCAACGACCACGAAGATGCGGCCCCTAGCGAGCCCACAGAGGTGCCGTGCCTCTCAGGCGCCTGCTTCCTTACCCCGAAGGAGACGTGGGATGCTCTTGAAGGAATGGACGAGCGGTACTTCCTCCACGTCGAAGATATCGACTTCTTCCTTCGCCTTCAGAAAGTGGGAGGAACCGCGCTGTTCGTGCCCGCTGTCGAAGTCCGGCACGAGAAGAGCACCAGCGACGCCGATCCGCTGGAAATCGAGCGGCGCAAGAAGCAGAGCATGAACCTCTACTTCGCCACGCATTTCGACAATATCTACCCGAAGGGTTTCCTCACCCTCATCAGGGCGATGATGTGGACGAGCTTCCTTGGCCGGAGCCTGAAAATCAGGCTGAGGAGGCTCGGAGGAGCTTGAGGGGTCAGCCCTCGCGCGCCGCCGCGAGCTCGTTCTTCAGCCGCTCGACTTCAGCCCGCAGGGCCTCGACTTCGCCGTCCTTGGCAGGCGCGCCGCCGCCATGCGGTCCGCCATGGGCCGGGGGCTTGAGGCCGAACATGGCCATGCCCTGCTCGAACAACGCCATGTTCTGACGCGCCGCGTTCTCGAAGATCTGCATGCCGGAGGAGGGGGTTGCGAAAGCTTCGGAAAGCGATTGCCGCATGGCTTCCTGATTCGTCCTGAAGGCTTCCATGGAGGCTTCCAGATAGCTCGGCACGAAGCTCTGCAGGTTGTCGCCATAGAGGCCGATGAGCTGGCGAAGGAAGCGCACCGGAAGCAGGTTCTGGCCCTTGGTCTCCTGCTCGAAGATGATTTGCGCAAGAACGGCGCGGGTCAGGTCGTCGCCCGACTTGGCATCCACCACCACGAAATCGTCACCGCGCTGCACCATGGTCGCAAGGGTCTCGAGGGTCACGTAAGTCGAGCTTTTGGTGTTGTAGAGCCGCCTGTTCGCGTATTTCTTGATGATGATCGGCTCGCCGTCCTGTTTTTCGGACTTGCCTTCTTCGGAGGCTTTTTGTTCGAGAGCCATTGTCGCCTGTTCCTCTTGCGGTCCTTGGCGATAGCCTAATGTGCGGCAAAGAAAAAGCCCGGGCTTGCCAAAGGGTTTTGCAGCTGCGTTGTTGCACCGCCGAATGAAGGAGAAGTTCATGACCCAAGACGTCGTTATCGCCAGCGCGACCCGGACTGCCATCGGAAGCTTCGGGGGCACCCTCGCTCCTGTCAGCGCGCCGGAACTGGGGCGCGCCGTGATCGAGGAAGCGCTGAAGCGCGCGGGGATCGAAGGCGGACAGGTCGACGAGGTCATCATGGGCAATGTGCTCACGGCGGCGCTCGGCCAGAACCCGGCCCGTCAGGCTGCGATGAAGGCAGGCATTCCGCAGGAACGCCCGGCCATGACCATCAACCAGGTCTGCGGTTCGGGCCTTCGGGCGGTGATGCTGGCGGCTCAGATCATCAAGACCGGGGAAGCTACGACCGTCATCGCAGGCGGTCAGGAAAACATGTCCGCAGCCCCTCACGCCCAACACCTTCGCAACGGCACCAAGATGGGCCCGGTCAGCCTCGTCGATACCATGATCGTCGATGGCTTGTGGGATGCGTTCAACGACTATCACATGGGCCAGACGGCCGAGAACCTCGCGGAAAAATACGGTGTGACGCGCGAGGACCAGGACGCCTTTGCCGCAGCCTCGCAGAACAAGGCCGCGGCCGCGCAGGAAGCGGGTCACTTCGACAAGGAGATCACCCCCGTCACCATCCAGAACCGCAAGGGCGACATCACCTTCGACAAGGATGAATATATCAAGGCAGGCAGCAGCGCCGAGAAGCTCGCCGGGCTGCGAGCCGCCTTCACGAGGGAGGGCAGCGTTACCGCCGGGAACGCCTCGGGCCTCAATGACGGTGCGGCCGCTCTCGTGGTGATGAGCGCCGAGGAAGCTGAGGCGAGAGGCGTCAAGCCGCTCGCAAGGATCGCCTCGATCGCCCATTGCGGCGTCGACCCTTCGATCATGGGCATCGGCCCGGCGCCGGCCTCCAAGCTTGCGCTCGAGAAGGCGGGATGGTCGATCGGCGATCTCGATCTCATCGAAGCCAACGAAGCTTTCGCGGCCCAGGCGCTTTCGGTCGGTAAGGAGCTTGGCTGGGATGCGGACAAGGTCAACGTCAACGGCGGCGCCATCGCTCTTGGCCACCCGATCGGCGCTTCGGGCGCACGCATCCTGACCACGCTCCTTCACGAGCTGCAGCGTCGCGGCGACAGCAAGGGCCTCGCCACTCTCTGCATCGGCGGCGGCATGGGCGTCGCCATGTGCGTCGAGGCCATGTGATGAAGCGCTGCTCGCTTGTTCTCGCAGCAGGTCTGGCGCTCAGTGCGCCGGCCTGCACTCCGGCGGCCAAGATCGACCACAACACCGCCTATGAGAACTGCAAGGGCTACCCGGCCGGGCCGAGGCGGACCCAATGCATCGAGGAAGAGCGTATGCGCCTCGCAGAGGAACGCGCCGACGCCGATTCGCGCTGTCTCGAAGAGATCAACCGGCAGGACGACCGCCGCGCCATGCGGAAGGGCTGGCGCACGGGTGATCCGCAGACGGAAGCTGCCGATTTCGACGCCTGCGCGAGCTACTGACACGTAGCCCACTGGCCGAGCCCCGCGCGGTGGTTTGCGCCTCGCGCGGGAACATATTTCCCGGCTGATCGGCAGGGTTGTCATCGTGCCGAGAATGTGAACCTGCGACACTGTAAACGGCCAGTTACCCCTATTGCCGCCTGAGTGACCCACCTCCTACCGTCCCTCCGCAACAGGGGAACTTCAGTATGATGAAATCTATGGTGGCTGGCGCCGCAGCGCTGACGATGAGCCTTGGTCTCTTTGCCGAAGCGGCGATGATCGAGGTGGACGGAACGCAGTACGAGGTGACGACGGTTACCGGCACGGCGGCAGATCTCGAAAGCACGCTCCGTGCACAGCCTTTCTTCGGCTCGGTCGGCGACGCCATCGACTTTGCGACGGCTCTGGGTCCGCAGCTCGGCACGCCGAATGATGACCTCGGTCCGCTTTTCGTTTTCGACCTGCGGGTTGGCAACGATCCGTTGATCGCCTCACGGGCCTTCTCTGAAGGTCCGTTCGGCGGCATCATCGGCTTCCAGTCCGAGGCGACCAACGGCACGTTCACATTCGCTCTGGCCGAACCGCAGCCCGTGCCGCTGCCGGCAGCGCTGCCGCTTTTTGCTGCAGGACTTGCAGCCCTCCGTTTCGGTGTGAAGCGAAAGAACGCCTGACCAGCGCGCCCGCATGAGAGCAGTGCCTGGTCACTGCTCTCAACGCTTCCCATCACCGGCGTCACCGCTAAGGGTCGAAACCGGAACAGGCCATGTCTAGAGCCTTGGAAAATTGGGAGGTACCTTATGAGTAAAGTCGCGATCGTCACGGGCGGAACCCGCGGAATTGGCTATGCCATTTCAAAACGCCTGAAGGACGACGGCATGACCGTTGCCGCGATCTATGGCGGCAACGCCGAAGCTGCGCAGAAATGCGCGGATGAGATCGGCGTTTCGACCTATCAGTGCGACGTTTCCGATTATGGTGCGTGCCAGGACGTTGTCGGCCAGATCGAAAAGGATCATGGCGAAGTCGCCGTGCTGGTCAACAATGCCGGGATCACCCGCGACGGTGCCTTCCACAAGATGACAGCAGAGCAGTGGAAGGACGTGATCTCCACCAATCTCGACAGCGTCTTCAACATGACCCGCCCGGTCATTGAAGGCATGCGCGAGCGGAACTTCGGCCGCATCGTCAATATCAGCTCGATCAACGGCCAGAAGGGTCAGTTCGGCCAGACCAACTACTCCGCGGCGAAGGCGGGCCTCATCGGCTTCACCCGCGCGCTGGCCCAGGAATGCGCGCGCAAGGGAATCACCGTGAACGCCCTGGCCCCTGGCTATATCGCCACCGATATGGTCGCTGCGATGAAGCAGGAAGTCCTCGACCAAATCGTCTCCGGCATTCCGGTGGGTCGTCTGGGTACGCCCGAAGAGATGGCGCACATGGTCAGCTTCCTTGCATCGGAAGATTCCGGCTTCATCACCGGCGCTGTCCTGACCGCCAATGGTGGTCAGTACATTGCTGCGTAAGCTGACAAGCTTTCAGTAAGATATCGGGCAGGTTTCAGGGCTTCATCGCCCCGAACCTGCCCCAGAGCCGCCACAATCTCGGATCATGGTCGTTCGTGACAATCCATTCACGGAGGGCCGCCATGCATGTCCTGACCGAACGCCGTTACATCTTCAAACGCCGCAGCGGCAAACTGCGCATCACCTTGGCCGTGATTGCTTCGGCTGTCGCCGTAGCCGCCCTGACCGCGCAGGTCGCTCATGCGAAGCCAGGCGGTTATCAGCGCGCGATCAATATGGAAGAGCCGGCGAAGTAGAGACCGATCACCACCCAGGTTTCAAAGCCGATCTGTGCAGGTCCTTGTTCCTGCCGCCGCAGGAGACCCAGGAGCAGGGCCGCTGTCATTGCGATGGCGAGCCCCGAAAGGAAAAGCTGATCGGGGCCGATGGCCTCGTAGATGGAGCCTTCCCTGTAAGCGATATCCGACCCCGCCACGAAGAGCGTATCGAAGGCGTTGCCTCCGATGATGCCGCCGACAGCCAGGGTCAGCGCTCCCCGCCGGACTGCCGCGATGGTGGTCACGAGTTCCGGAAGCGAGGTGACGATCGCTGCCAGGAATGCGCCGGCAACCGATTCCGAAAGCCCGAAGACGACCGTCGCGCCTTCCGCTCCCCGACCGACCGCGAACCCGGCGATACCTGTCAGCAGGCCGAGACCGGCAAAGCCGGCGATCAGTTTTGTCAGTGAGCGATCCTTAGCTTTGGGCTCGGGTTCGTCCTGCCGGGTTTCCTTCGTCTCGGAAGCCTGCCACCCGGGTTTTTCACGGGCCGCCTTCGTGATCCGTAAACCGATGATGTAGAACGCGATCATCACGAGGCTGGTCGGATGAATGGCGAAAACCGAAAAGCCGGGTGCAGCGATCGCGGTGATCATCAAGGCCAGAAGCCCGATCAGCATTGTCGCCTGCATCATGTTCTCGAGCGATGCAGCCGCATGTTCAAGATTGGCGCGCCGATAGGCGATATCCGCCGCGGCCAGAAAAAGGGTCTGCGCCGCAATCCCGCCGAGGGAGTTGCTGACCGCAAGTTCAGCGTAGCCGCGCCAGGCCGCTGTCACTGAAGTCGTCAGGCCGGGGAGGGATGTGACAGCGCCCAGAAGAACGGCACCGATCAACGCCTCGCCGAGACCCGTTCGGTCGGCGAGATGATCGGCGATTTTCGTCAACCTCACACCTGCCAGTAAAATGACCCCCGCCGCGAGGACGAGGGTCAGGATCACACTGAGAGGTGTCGAGGGATTCAGAAAATCGGTCAGTTGATCGATCCGGCGTCTGCACCGCCAAGCGCCTGGCCGCGCGCGGGCGGGCTCGTCACCTCGACCGCACGGAAGCTGTTCTTGATTTCATAGGCGTGCTCGACACCCTTCGGGATGCGCCAGCTGTCCCCGGTGGTCAGATGCAGCGTCTCATCGCCGGAATGCAGGATCGCTTCGCCGTCGATGACATAGCCCAGGGTCTCGTAGTCGGACGCGTGAAGGTCGCGTTTGTCGACCGGACCTTCGTTCCAGACACGAAGAGCCATGGCCTCGTTGGCAATGCCGAGGGCCTCCCCGTGGGTTCCGGGCTGGAATTCATTCGCGTTCAGTTTCTCGATGCCGGCCATGGGGCCTCCTTTCGGGTTCGGTGTTCCTCAAGTCCAACAGGGGAACGGCCCGGTCGGTTCACGCAGGAAGCGGGTTCGCCGCACCGGCAGGAGGAACTCACACGCCTTCGGGTCCGGCTAATGAACCTGGACCTTCTCACCCAGGAGGCCGCGGTTCAGAAGAAGCTCGGCGATCTGAACCGTGTTCAGAGCTGCGCCCTTGCGCAGGTTGTCGGAGACCACCCAGAGATTGAGGCCGTTGTCGACAGTCGAATCGTCCCTGATGCGGCTGATGAAGGTGGCAAAATCGCCGACGCATTCGACGGGGGTGACATAGCCTCCGTCCTCCCGCTTATCGACGACGAGGCAGCCGGGCGCTTCGCGAAGGATCCTGCGCGCCTCGGAGGCATCGAGCTCGTCCTCGAACTCCACATTCACCGCCTCGGAGTGGCCGACGAAGACCGGAACCCGCACCGCCGTTGCCGTCAGCTTGATCTTCGGATCGAGAATCTTCTTGGTCTCGGCGACCATCTTGAACTCTTCCTTGGTCGAGCCGTCCTCCATGAAGACGTCGATGTGCGGAATGACGTTGAAGGCGATCTGCTTGGTGAACTGCTCGGGTGTCGCCTCGTCGCCGACGAAGATCCCCTTGGTCTGGCGAAAGAGCTCGTCCGCCGCATCCTTCCCCGCGCCGGAAACGGACTGATAGGTCGAAACGACGACCCGCTTGATCCGCGCGCGGTCATGGAGGGGCTTGAGAGCGACGACGAGCTGCGCCGTAGAGCAGTTCGGATTGGCGATGATGTTGCGCTTCTTGAAGCCGTCGATCGCATCGGCGTTCACCTCGGGCACGATCAGCGGGACATCCGGGTCCAGCCGGAAAGCCGAAGAATTGTCGATGACGATACAGCCCTTGGCCGCAATCTTCGGCGCCCATTCCTTTGCCACGTCGCCGCCTGCCGCCAGAATGGCGATCGTCGCTTCGGAAAAATCGTAGCGTTCCAGATCACGGCATTTGAGCGTTCGGTCGCCATAGCTCACTTCCCGTCCGAGAGAGTTCCGGCTGGCCAGTGCGACGACTTCGTCCGCGGGAAAAAGCCGCTCGGCGAGGATGGTGAGAACCTCCTGGCCGACCATGCCCGTGGCTCCGACAACGGCGATGGTGATGGACATGGCGATCTCCTGAGCGAAAGACGGAACGATGGCAGCCGTTAGACCTGCGCGACTGCTTTTCGCAACCGATCAACCGCAGTCACACGCGCTCATTGAAATACTTCTTTATGAACTGAACTGATGAAACATTTTGGCGCCGTTAGGAAACCGGACGCCGATCTCGCAGGGCTGACACTGCCGGTATCACCATAAGGAGATGCCGATGGGCATAGTCACAAGGACCGATTCAAACTAGCGTTCTATCACCCGCAGGGCGGGAAGAAAGGAATGGCAATGGCATTCCAACCACGAAATCGAGACGAGAACAGGCCGTTCCCCGCAGTCATGGACGGTGATCTGGTGACCGTCATCAATGAGCTCCAACGCCGCCCGACCTTCGCGGCGTTGACCCAAGGGTTGCAATCCGCGCTCGATATGGTCGGCGTCAAGCGCTTCAGCTATCACCATCAGCCGCCGCCCGGGGCTTTCGACCGTGCCAGTTGCCTGAACGTCTTCGCGATCGGCTTTCCCGACGACTGGGTCGAGACCTATCAGGAAGAAGAGCTCTACAAGCACGATCCCATACCGAAACGCGCCGCTGCCAGCACGCGCCCTTTCTTCTGGTCCGAGTGCACGGCGGAACCGGGGTCCAAGGCCGCGGAGTATCTTGGCCGGCTGTACGAAGCCTGCCTCGGGGACGGTCTGGCGGTTCCCGTCTGTGGGCCCCATGGCCGCAACGGCTATGTCGGCCTCGGTTGCGCGGAGGGCCGCTGTCCCTGGACCGCCGATCAGCGGATCTTCATGCACTATGTCTCCCAGGCCGGGCACCTTCGCTACTGCGAACTCCTGACCCAGAAGCTTCCCTCGGCGACGGTGCTTTCGGAACGGGAAAACGAGATCCTGCGTTGGATCGCCCAGGGCAAGAGCAACGCGGTGATCGCTGATATCCTCGAGCTTTCTCCCAACACGGTGGATACCTATACCCGCCGCATCTTCAAGAAGCTCAAGGTGGTGGACCGCGTTACCGCCTCCTTGCGGGGCTTCGCGCTCGGCTTTCTCGACTAAAAGTCATGCGGTGGACACGTGGCGTTAAGGTAAATAGCGCCTCGATATGATAATTCGCTTGGTGTAGGCAGGCACCAGGTAGGCGGCGTCATGGCCGCGGTCAGGGTGATTTCGGGAGTTATCCATGGAAGAGACGGTCGTCGCGCAGAACGCGATTGGCACCGAGTTTGGCGCTGTGGCGATGTTCATGCAGGCCGACCCGGTGGTCAAAGGGGTGATGCTTGCTCTCATGGTGGCGAGCATCTGGTCCTGGGCCATCATCATCGACAAGTCGCTGACCTTCACGCGGCTTCGGGGCAAGGCCAAGAAGTTCGAAGAGCAATTCTATTCGGGTCGTCCGCTCGATGACCTTTACAGGCGCCTGAAGGACCGGCTCGATCACCCCTTGGCGCGGGTCTTTGTCGCCGGCATGGACGAGTTCGCCAAATCCATGCCTGCCGGCGGCTTCGCGCCATCCTCGGTCCAGCGGGCCGAGCGCCGGATGATGGCCGAGGCGACCCGTGAGGTCGAAAAGGCGTCGAGCCAGTTGCCGGTCCTGGCGACCATCGGCTCCGTCGCTCCCTTCGTTGGCCTGTTCGGCACGGTCTGGGGTATCATGAACTCCTTCCAGGGCATCGCCCAGACCGGCGATGCGAGCCTTGCGGTCGTGGCGCCGGGTATCGCCGAGGCGCTCTTCGCGACGGCCATTGGCCTCGTCGCCGCGATCCCTGCTGTCGTCGGCTACAACCGCTACACCTCGGCGTTGAACAGCTACGTCGCCCGGATCGAGGGCTTCACGGGCGAATTCACTGCCATCCTCTCCCGGCAGGCCGACGGGGGCCGTTGAACCATGGCAGGAGGACTCCTCCCCAGCGGCGGCATGAATGGTGGCAAGTTGCGCCGCCCCTCCGCGCCGATGTCGGAAATCAACGTTACGCCGCTGGTCGACGTGATGCTGGTGCTGCTCATCATCTTCATGGTCGCCGCGCCGCTCCTGACCACGGGTATCGAGGTCGAGCTTCCCGAGACCGAAGCCGAAGCGCTGACCGAAGAGAGTGAACCTATCACCATCTCCATCACGGAAAACGGCGAGATCTACGTGCAGGAGTCGGTCATCGCCTATGACGACCTGATCCCGCATCTCTCCGCCATCGCGTCGGCCGGCTATGAGCAGCAGCTCTATATCCGCGCGGACAAGGCGGTGGCTTATGATGACGTCGCCAAGGTTCTGGGCAGGATCAAGGCGGCCGGGTTCACCAAGTTCGGACTGGTCACGAACTAAGAAGGGCAGGGGGCAGGAGTGCGTTACGCGACCTTCCTATCGGCGGTGTTGCACGTCGGCGTTGCTGCCGCGTCGCTGATCGCGTGGCCGTTCCTCAAGCCCATCGATGTGCCCTACAAGGCCGTGGTCCCGATCGAGCTACTTTCCGAAGCCGAGGTTTCGGACCGCCTGTCGGTCAAGGCCGATCAGAAGACCGAGACCGTTGTCGAAGAGCCCGAGGCCCGCGACGACATCGAGGTCGCCCAGCTTCCCGAGCCCGAGCCGATCGAGCAGCCGCAGGAGCCGACCCCTCCGCCCCCGGATCCCGAACCGACGCCCGAACCCGAACCTGAGCCCGAGCCGCAGGAGCCTGAGCCTGAGAAGGAGGAGCCGAAGACCCAGCCCAGGCAGGAAGAGAAACGCATCGATGATCTTTCCGATCTCGATGATGTCCTCAAGGATCTCGAGGTCGAAGAACCCAAAGGCGCACCGTCCGAAGTGGCCGACGCCGAAGGGTTGCGCGACCAGGAACAGGTCGGGCTTGGCGACAAGCTGACGGCGGCCGAAGAGGACCTCGTCCGGGCTGCGATGCTGCAATGCTATGACCAGCCGACCGGCGTGCCGAACGCCGAAGAGCTGGTGGTGCGCATCCGCTTCGAACTCGACCGGGACGGAGAGCTGCGTGACCAGCCGGATGTTCTGAACGCCCGGCAGATCGCCTTGTCGAACAACAGCTGGTGGCGGGCCACCCGCGACCGCGCCGTCCGGGCCGTGATCGACTGCCAGCCCTATGACTACCTTTCCCAGGACCGCTACCACATCTGGGAGACGGTCATCCTGAACTTCACGCCGATCGGCGTGATGTAAGCGGGCCACGCCTGCCCGTTAAAAACCGTGAAGCTTCCGCAAACACCCCTCGGCTTCGTGAATTGGCTGTTTCCAGCCCACGAAGCTCACGCTAGGCGTGTACGGGGTTTTCTTTTGAAGGGTTTGCCGCTGCCATGCTGAGAGCTGTGCTGTTTGCCTTTATGGCTGTCTTTCTTCCTGCCGCTGCGAT
The DNA here is from genome assembly GCA_964556115.1 of uncultured Caulobacterales bacterium. GTDB lineage: Bacteria > Pseudomonadota > Alphaproteobacteria > Caulobacterales > Parvularculaceae > Parvularcula. The sequence goes on along the minus strand of CAZKVC010000001.1, from coordinate 131,175 downwards.
GGCGCAGGTCGAGATCGACATCACCAGGGGCCGGACCGATCCGATGCCGATCGCCATCCCCGATTATGTCGGCGCCGCCGACGCAGAACTGAGTGAAGACATCGCTGAGGTTGTCCGCAATGACCTGACGATCTCTGGCCTTTTCGCGCCGATCGACGAGCAGGCCTATATCGAGGACATCACCAACATCAATGTCACCCCGCGCTTCGCCGATTGGCGGGTCATCGGGGCACGCGTGCTGGTAGCCGGCGAGGTCATGGATCTCGGCGATGGCCGCGTTCAGATCAACACGCGCCTTTGGGACGTGGTCGGCAACCAGCAGATTGCCTCGGTCGCCTACAAGACGCCGCGCGAGAACTGGCGCCGGGCTGCGCACAAGGTTTCCGACTTCGTCTATTCCCAGCTTACCGGCGAGAAGGGATATTTCGACACCCGCCTCGTCTTTGTCAGCGAGACCGGGCCGAAGACCGACCGGGTGAAGCGCCTCGTCATCATGGACCAGGACGGCCACAACCCGACGACCCTGACCGGCGCGCTGGACTACAACGTCCTCACGCCGCGCTTCTCTCCGAACGAGCAGGAGATCACCTATCTCGCGCTGTTCGATGACCGCCCGGCGAAGGTTTACCTGTTCAATATCGAGACAGGCGTTCAGCGGGAGGTCGGTGAGTTCCCGGGCATGACCTTCGCGCCGCGCTTCACCCCGCAAGGCGACAGGCTCCTGGTGTCCTTCGTCCGCAATGGCAACTCGGACGTCGCCTATCTCGATCCGCAAAGCGGTCGCCTTCAGCGCCTGACCAACAACCCGGCCATCGACGTCTCGCCGTCCATGTCCCCCGATGGCTCGCAGATCACCTTCGCCTCGGACCGCGGCGGCAGCCAGCAGGTCTACGTGATGAACGCCGACGGTTCGAATCAGCGCCGGATCACCTTCGGGCAGGGCAGCTATGGCACTCCGGTGTGGAGCCCGCGTGGCGATCTCATCGCCTTCACGCGTCAGCATCAGGGCCGGTTCTATATTGGCGTTGTCGCGCCGGACGGATCTGGCGAGCGGCTTCTTGCTGAAAGCTATCTTGTCGAGGGGCCGACCTGGTCACCGAACGGCCGGGTTCTGGCCTTCCACCGCGAGGAATACCCGGGCGGTCCGGTCCGACTTTATGCCGTAGACCTCACGGGCCAGAATCTGCGTAGAATTCCGACACCCACCGAAGCCTCGGACCCGGCGTGGTCACCACGTCTTGACTGATGGTTAATAAATTGGCTGGAGTGTAAAACGGGCTGTGCCATTCGGGCGCGGGTCTGTATAACTTTTAACGATTGAGTTCGGAGAACCGCCATTCTTCGGCGGCAGGTTCCGAACTCAAGGCAATGGAATTGGCACGGTCCGCGAGATGGTCGCGGTCCCGGTCAGGGCGGGACGGGGGACGTCCCATTGAGTAGGCAAGCGGAGCTATAGCCATGAACTTCAAAACCTTTGGGACCACCGGCATGATCGCCTCGATGGCCCTTCTCGCCGCCTGTGCGAGCACACAGGAAGAAGACATCGTCGATGTCGTCGAAACCGAGGAAGTCGAAGTCCTCGAGCCCGAAATGTCGCCCATGGAAATGGCGACGATGGAGCTCGAGCAGAACGTCGGCCATCGGGTCTTCTACGGCTACGACCAGTACAACCTGACCTCGGAAGCCCAAGCCACCCTGCGTCGTCAGGCTGCGTTTCTCCAGATGCCCGAGAACATGGGCATCCGTGTTCTGATTGCCGGCAACGCCGACGAACGCGGCACGCGTGAATACAACCTTGCCCTGGGTCAGCGTCGTGCCGACGCCGCCAAGAGCTTCCTCGTCAGCCTCGGCGTCGACGCCGGCCGTGTCGACACCGTCTCCTACGGTAAAGAGCGTCCGATCGACCCGCGTTCGACCCCGGAAGCATGGGCCAAGAACCGGAACGCCACCACGACCATCGTGTCGATGGGTTCGGACATGATGATGTAAGCCGGCTCGGGCAGGGCCTCGGCCCCGCCCGGTTTTGCCAGACTTCGAGAGCCCGGGAGCGCGCTACCGCTTCCGGGTTTTTCTATGTGCGCCCTTTGAGTTCTTCGAGAACGAACAGCCTCAGCGCCGAGGCGAGGTTCTGATTGGGTGTCCGCCGGACGTCGATCTCCTGGACCAGCCCTGCGAGGCTCATGTCCCGCTTCTCCGCCGCCGCTTCGATCTCGCCCCAGAATTCCTCTTCGAGGGAGACACTGGTCCGGTGACCGGCGAGGCTGAGGGATCTCTTGCGGAAACGGCCGCCCCGCATTTCGGTCACCGAAGCTTCGGCCATCCTTCAAGCCCGTGGTTGCGGATGCCGTCGGCAGCGGCCTGCATCCCATCGAGGACCCCTGCGAGGTGGGCGAGGGCGTCTTCATGGGCATCGGCAGGATCGACGCCGAGCGCGCGGTAGAGATCGGCGACGTCGATACCCGTCGAGTAGAGAAGCTGCGCCACTTCAATCCTTATGCGCGCCTCGTTTCTGGTTTCGGCCATCGCCTTTTCCTTCCCCCGGTCAGCCGGCTCGGTTCGCCCGGCAAGCTTCCCCGTCAGTCAACTGGCGCAAGAAACGTGCCGCGTCAGGGCCCCTCCTTCAGCCAATCAACTCGAGCTGACGGAAGCTCACCTCGCTGCCTCGTCCGATGATGATATGGTCGTGGACCACGAGGTCCACCGCCGTCGCCGCCTCGACGATCTTCTGGGTCATCGCGATGTCGGCGCGGGAAGGGGTCGGATCGCCCGACGGATGGTTGTGCACGAGGATGATCGCCGCCGCGTTCAGGGTCAGCGCCCGCTTGATAACCTCGCGCACATAGACCGGCGTGTGGTTGATCGTGCCGGTTTGCTGCTTCTCGTCGGCGATCAGGTGGTTCTTGTTATTGAGGAAGAGAATCCGGAACTGCTCGACCTGTTCGTAGGCGGTCGCAGCGCGGCAATAGGCGATGAGGTCGTTGTAGCTCGTCAGGACCTGCCGTCCCAGAAGGTTGGCTGACGCAAGCTCGAGCGCGGCAGCCCGGACAAGTGCGAACTCGGCCAGGACCCGGTCCGTGCAGCGCAGCGGCGGCTTGCCTTCGATCCGGACTGTTACCGTTTTCAGCCTGTCCTGCGGCGCGTTGATGACGTCCGCGAAACTGCCAAACTCGGCAATCAGGTGCTTGGCGAGGGGTTTGACGTCCCGCCGGGGAATGGCATTGAACAGGAGAAGCTCGAGAAGCTCATAGTTTTGAACGCCTTCGATGCCGCCCTTGGTAAAGCGTGCCCGCAGCCGTTCACGGTGACCGGCCTGCATGGCCTTGGCATCGACGGTGACGCTCATGGCTTCAGGCGTAGGGCGGTTTGTCGAGGCCTTCAGGGCTCCTGGTGAAGACCTCGTAGCCATCCTTCGTCACAGCCAGGGAATGCTCGAACTGGGCCGACAGGGAGCGGTCGCGAGTCACCGCGGTCCAGCCGTCGCGCAGCATCTTCGCATCCGGCCGGCCTGCATTGATCATCGGCTCGATGGTGAAGAACATGCCTTCTTCGAGCTTCACGTCAGGCGCCCAGTGTTCAGTGCCGAGGCGGTCGCGGTAATGCTCATAATGGACGATGTTGGGCGCGGAGTGGAAAACCTGGCCGAGGCCGTGGCCGCAGAAATCCCTGACCACCGAGAACCCTTCGGCCTCCGCATGGGTCTGGATCGCCCGCCCGATGTCGCGAAGGCTGGCGCCCGGGCGGACGACATCAATGCCTTTCCAAAGGCAGTCGAATGTTACATCGACGAGCCGCCGCGCTTTCACCTTCGGCTCCCCCACATAGAACATACGGCTCGTGTCGCCGTGCCAGCCGTCGACGATGACGGTGACGTCGATATTTGCAATGTCACCGTCGCGCAGGGGCTTTGAACCGGGAATACCATGGCATATCACGTGGTTGGTCGAAATGCAGAGCGCATGGCGATAGCCGCGGTAGCCGACGGTCGCCGAAACGGCGCCGTGATCACGGATGAACTGGGTCGCAAGATCGTCGAGGGTCTGGGTCGTCACCCCTGGCTTGACTTCACGCGCCAGCATATCGAGGCAGGATGCTGCCAGCGCCCCGGCCTTGCGCATTCCTTCGAACGCTTCGGGCCCGTGCAGGGTGAAGCCGCTTCTGCTTTCCATGACATCCTGATCCATGCGCATCGCTTAGGCGAACTGCATCGAAAAGAGAAGCGAAGCGGCAGCGCTGTTGCCAAGGCTTCGGGCGCCTGAACAGCACCTTACAACCTCTGAATGTGGCGAACGGTCACGCGCTCTTCGTGTTTGTCAAAGTGAAGCTTCTGAAGGAGGAAGACTATGCAACCTGTTCTTTCCGCTACCAGTCTCACCGGCGACACGGTCGTCAACGCGCAAGGCGAAAACATCGGCAAGCTCGAGGACATCATGATCGACATGTCCAGCGGCCGTATCGAATACGGTGTCCTGAGTTTCGGCGGCGTTCTGGGTATGGGGAACAAATTCTTCGCGATTCCCTTCGATCAGTTCCAGGCCGACACGAAGAACGAGCGCCTGGTCCTGAACGTCGACAAGGAACGCCTCAAGGACGCACCGGGCTTTGACAAGGACAATTGGCCGAACTTTGCCGACCAGGCCTTCCGGAACGAGTTGAGTTCCTATTACAGCCCCCGCATCTGACAGATACAGAATGAACGAGGGAAGGGCCGGGCCGATTGGCCCGGCCTTTTTTCATGCATCGCCGGTGACCGCTTCGGTGATCTCACTGACAAACGCGTCGATATCGCCGGGGTTGCGCGAAGTGATGATGTTGCCGTCGCGGACCACCTCCTGATCGACCACGGTCGCACCGGCGTTTCTGAGGTCGGTCCTGATCGATTCGTAGCTCGTCAGCGTCCGGCCCCGCGCGATCCCGGTCTCCGCAAGCAGCCACGGCGCATGGCAGATCGCAGCGATCGGCTTGCCTTGCTGGTTGAACCTTTCGATCAGCGCGGTGGCCTGCTGGTTGAGGCGCAGCTTGTCCGGATTGATCTGTCCGCCGGGAAGGACCAGCGCATCGTAATCATCCGCATTGACGTCTGCGAGGGACCGGTCGGCGTCGACTGTCTCGCCCCAATTATCCTCGTCCCATGCCTTGATCTGGCTGCCGTCCGGCGAGGCGACATGAACTGTCGCACCTTTCGCCTGAAGCTGCGAGCGGGGGCTGAGAAGTTCGGACTGCTCGAAGCCGTCGGTGGCGACGATCAGTATTTTCGCGTTGTCGATAGTGGGCATAATGCATCCTTTCGGTTGTTCTGTCGGACAGGAGACGTTCCGCTGCACAAAGCCGTTCGCTTCACCAAGAGTCGCACTAAGTCCCGATCACGTGAGGATCTGCGAGGCTCTTCAAGCCTCAGCAGCGCCGTAAGGGAGAGACGTTGATGATAACCGGCACTGCGCTGATGGCGCTTTTGAGCATGACAACCGCGCAGCGCGACTTCTCGGAGGTCAAGATCGAAAGCGAGGAAGCTGCGCCGGGGGTCTACGTGCTTTACGGGGCCGGGGGTAACATCGGCCTTCATTTCGGCGAGGAGGCCGTGTTTCTGGTCGACGACCAGTTCGCTCCGCTGACGGACAGGATCCTCGCCCAGGTCGAGGAGCTGAGCGGGGACGGCGTGGACTTTGTTCTGAACACTCATTTCCACGGCGACCATACCGGCGGGAACGAGAACCTCGGCGAGGCAGGTGCGCTGATCTTCGGTCATGACAATGTCCGGCTTCGGGTGCTTCAGGACAACGAAGCGCCCGGCAACGCGCCGGTCGTCACCTTCAGCGATACCCAGACCTTTCATATCAATGGCGAGACCGTCCGGGCCATTCATGTTCATAATGCCCATACGGACGGTGATGCGCTGGTGATCTTCGAAGAAGCCAACGTCATTCACACCGGTGATACCATGTTCGAGGAGTCGATGGGCAGTTTTCCCTTCATCGACCTGAAGAGCGGCGGCAGTATCGACGGCGCGATCAGGGCAGCGCGCAGGACCTACGATTTGGCCGACGAACAGACAGTCATCATTCCGGGCCATGGTAAGCTTACGGACAAAGCCGGCGCCAAGGCCTATCATGACATGCTGGTCGATATCCGCGGGAAGGTGCAGGCATTGATCGATGATGGCAAAAGCCGCGATGCGATCGTCAGGGCGCGCCCTGCGAGAGCCTACGCTTCGTCGCGGCAGGGCGGCTTCATCAGCGAAGAGCGGTTCGTTCAGACCGTCTATGACAGCTTGATGGCCGATCAGGACTGATGGGGGAGAAGGACGCCTCCTCCGCCGATCAGCGTACCGCCTATGCCGAGGACCGCACCGACTGGGCCGAGGATCGCACGGTTCTCGCCAATGAGCGGACCTTTGCTGCCTGGGCTCGCACGGCCATGGCCTCGGCCGCCTTGGGGCTCGGTTTTCATGCGGTGGTCCGTTCCTTCGAGCCGACCTGGCTTGCGAAGGTCGGGGCCAGTCTTTTCCTTCTGATCGCCATCGGCATTCTCTATCTCGCGCACGTCAATGCAGGCCGTGTCGGCAAGCGCCTCGATACCCATGGGGTCGAAGCGCTGAAGAAAAGCCGGATACGCACTATCGCCATCGCCCTTTCCATCGCCTGCTTCGCCGTGCTGGTCATCATCTGGCTGATCGAAGGCTGAACGAAAAAGGCCCCGCCGAAGCGGGGCCTTCAGATCGAACCGGCAAGGGCTCTCAGGCCTTGGCGAGGTTCTCTTCCGCAAAATCCCAGTTCACGAGCTCGTCGAGGAAGGTCTCGATATAATTCGGGCGACCGTTCTGATAATCGAGATAGTAAGCGTGCTCCCAGACGTCCATCGTCAGGATCGGGGTTGCACCACTCTCCGTCAGCGGAAGTTCAGCATTGGGTGTCTTGCGGACTTCAAGCTTGCCGTTCTTGGAGACCAGCCATGCCCAGCCGGAACCGAACTGCGTTGCGCCAGCCTCGCTGAAGGCCTTCCGGAAGGCATCATAGCTGCCGAAGCTGTCATCGATCGCCTTTGCGATCTTCGAGCCTTCCGCCGGCTTGCCGCCGCCGTTCGGCTTCATGCAGTTCCAATAGAAGGTGTGGTTCCAGACCTGAGCCGCATTGTTGAACAGCTTTTGGTCCTTGCTTTCCGCGTCACGAATGATCGCTTCGAGGTCGGCATTGTCGTGCTCGGTCCCGGCGATCAGCTCGTTCGTGACGTCCACATATTTCTGATGGTGCTTGCCGTAGTGGAAATCGAGGGTATCGCGCGAGATGTGCGGGGCAAGGGCGTCGCGCTCATAGGGCAGGGGGGGAAGGCTGACGGCCATCTGGCTCTCCTTTGGTTTGTGTCTGTAGGTGTGACGTAACGGAAGCTGCACCTCTTTCAACGGGCCTATGGCCGCGCCCGTCCGGAAGGTGAAGCCGCCCTGCTGCTTTTAGCGGCTGGCGATGTCGTCCGATCCGGGCCAACCGCGCCGAAGCCGCACGCGAAGGCGGGGGCCTGAGCGAAGAACTCCGACGCGGCCGTTCGGGCCGCGCCGGATCTTCGGATCAGAGGAAGCTTTCCGCCGGCGCGTAGTCGAGGTCGAGATCGTCGGCTACCGCCTTGTAGGTGATCTTGCCGGCCGCAACGTTCAGGCCGTTGAGAAGGTGCGGGTCACGCCGCATCGCCTCGATCGGGCCGTTGTTCGCGATGTTCAGCGTATGCGGCAGGGTCACGTTGTTCAGCGCGAAGGTGGAGGTCCTAGGGACCGCGCCGGGCATGTTGGCGACGCAGTAATGCACGATGCCGTCCACTTCGTAGATCGGATCGTCATGGCTCGTCGCGCGGGAGGTCTCGAAGCACCCGCCCTGGTCGATCGCGATGTCGACAAGCACGGCGCCTTTCTTCATGTCGCCCAGCATCTCTCGGGTCACGAGCTTCGGCGCCTTGCCGCCAGGGACCAGAACTGCGCCGATCACGAGATCGGCCCGGCAGACAGCTTCGTAGACCGCGGTGGGGTTGGAGAACACGGTCTGGACCTGGTTCTTGAAGAGGGCATCGAGTTCCTCGAGCCGGGCGAGGTTCACGTCGAACAGCTCGACATCGGCATGCGCACCCACTGCCATCTGCGCTGCGTTGAAGCCTGAGACCCCGCCGCCGAGGATCACGACATTCGCCGCCGAGACCCCAGGCACACCGCCGAGCAGCACGCCGCGCCCGCCCTGGCTTTTTTCCAACGACCACGCACCGACCTGCACCGACATCCGTCCTGCGACTTCCGACATCGGACGTAGAAGCGGCAGCCCGCCATAATTACCCGTCACCGTCTCGTAGGCGATGGCCGTGCAGCCCGATTTCATCAGCGCCTCGGCCTGCGGCTTGTCGGCGGCCAGATGAAGATAGGTGAAGAGCGTCTGTCCTTCGGAAAGCATGGCGCATTCGGGCAGCTGGGGCTCCTTCACCTTGACGATGAGGTCCGCCTCGAAGGCTTCTTTCGCCGTGTTCACGATGCGCGCGCCGGCGGCTGCGTAGTCGTCATCGTGAAGGTCGATGCCGACCCCGGCATTGGTTTCCACCACGACCTCATGACCCGCCCGAACGGCTTCGCGGACGCTGGACGGCGTCATGCCGACCCTGAATTCGCGGGTCTTGATCTCCTTGGGCACACCGATCTTCATACCATCCTCCGAGGCGCTTTGGTTTTTCGGGGCCCTATAGGCCCTTTTTCTTCCGCGTCACGTCCTCCTTCGCGCTTCTGCGAAAAAAGTTTCCCGGTCGGGGGAACTTCACGGGTGACTCCTCGTTCGTGACGCAGCTGCCGGTGCGGCGACCGTGCGGAGAGGGCTCATGCATTCAGACCAGAAATCCCGCGACTTCGTTCGCGATACCATACGCCGGGCCATGTCCGCGCCGATCCTATCGATCGAGCGCGAGCGTGAACTGACCCGGGCGTGGTGTGAAGAGGGCGACGAACGTGCCCTTGCCGAACTGACCGAAGCTCATATGCGGATGGCTGTCTCGACCGCCATGAAGTTCCGGGGTTACGGCCTTCCGCTTCAGGACCTGATCCAGGAAGGTGCCATCGGGCTTCTGGAGGCAGCGAAGCGGTTCGATTGCGATCGCGAAGTGCGCTTCTGCACCTATGCCGGGTGGTGGATCCGTGCCTCGATGCAAGACTATGTGCTGCGGAACTGGTCGATTGTTCGAATCGGCTCGAAGTCGGCGCACAAGACGATCTTCTTCAATCTCTCCCGCATCCGGGCGATGATCGAGGACGTCGACAGTGCGGGGCCCGTCGCGCGCGAGCAGGTGGGCCGGAAGTTCAACGTCACCGGTGACGACATCGAGTTCATGACGGCCCGTCTTGGCCGCCGCGACATGTCCCTGAACGCGACCTTCAACGAAGAAGGCGACACCGAGCGTCAGGAGATGATTCCCGACGACCGTGCCTTGCCGGACGAAACCGCCGAAGACGAAATCGACATGCAGAAGCGCCGGCACTGGCTCGGCGAAGCGCTGAAGTCGTTGACAGAGCGCGAACGCCGGATCATCGACAAGCGCTTTTTTGGCGAGGAACGCGTGACCCTGTCACAGCTTGGTGTCGACCTCGGCCTGTCCAAGGAGCGTGTCCGCCAAATCGAAAAGCAGGCCATCGGCAAGCTGAAGACCTGGCTCGGAAAGTCCCAGCCCAGTCTCGACCTGTCGGTCCTGAACTGAGTTTTGATGCAATCGGGCAACAGGTGTGAAGCGTCTTGCCGTCATGGCTGCTTTGCATCCTTGGAAACCGGAACTTTCAATCGCAGGTCATGTTCTGACGGAACTTGATCCCGGCGCGGACCTCGCGACGGTCCTTATTTGGAGGGGAAGACTATGAGTTATCGTTTCGCACTTCTGGCAGCAGCAGGCACTCTGGCCTTGGGTACGGCTTCGGCACAGGCTCAGGATGATGCCGGCTATTACGGCACCCTCGGCGTCGGCTATTCCTTCGAAAGTGGTGAGAACGACTTTGAAACGGTCGAGAATGATTTCCCGACGCTCGATGCCCAACAGTTCGAGTCGGAACTCGACCTTTCGGGCGGCCCGGCGTTCTACGGCGCTCTCGGCAAGTATTTCGCCAATGGCTTCCGCGGTGAGATCGAACTGTCATACCGCGAGCGTGACGTCGACAGCATCCCTGGTGATGGCCTCGGCCTGGCCGGCTTCCCCAATAATGGTGAAGACCTCGGCCGCGTTCAGGTCTCCGCTCTGATGGCGAACTTCTACAAGGACCTGCCCTTTGATGCGGCTGGCCGCTTCGTGCCCTATGTCGGTGCCGGTGTCGGTATTGCGAAAGTGCGCGGCGAATTCGACAACGTCACTGGTGCTCAGGCGCAGACCGATGCTTCCATCAACAGCGGCATCGCCGGTCCTCTGCCTTACCGCATCTACGTTTCGAACGACGACTACGCGCCGGCTTTCCAAGGCCTTGCAGGCGTCAAGTTGGCCATCTCCGAAACGGTCGGCCTGAACATCGGCTATCGCTACATGCAGACCGGTGAGTACGAGTATGATGGCTTCGTCAACAACGAGCCGGCCGAACTCCAGGGCGAATTCCGCTCGCATGAGGCAATGGTCGGCCTTCGCTGGGAATTTGGTGCCCGTGAAACCGTGGCTGCTGCGCCGACTCCTGTCGTCCGTGCAGAGCCGCGAACGAAGACCTGCCTCGACGGTACGGTCGTCAACGTGAATGCACCTTGCCCGGAGATCGAAGAGGAAGATGCCCTGACTCCGGCCGAGCTTCGGACCGTGGTGTATTTCGACTTCGACCGCGCTGACCTGACCCCTGCGGCCCGCTCGCTCCTGCAGCGCCGTGCAAGGGAAGCCCAAAGCGTCGACCTGATCACCGTCATGGTGGCTGGCAACACCGATACTTCGGGTTCTTCCGCCTATAACGAGCGTCTGTCGGCTCGCCGCGGCGCGGTCGTTCGCGAGGCTCTCGTCAGCTACGGTGTCTCGGCCGACAAGATCGAAGTCCGGGCTCTTGGTGAAAGCAACCTGGCCAAGCCGACTGCCGACGGTGTGCGCGAGCCGCTCAACCGCCGTACGGAAATCGAATTCGACTTCTAAGAAGACGACCGATCTTCGGATAAGGGAAGAGGCCGGCGCGATGCCGGCCTTTTTCTTTGCGCGCCTTCAGCGCTCCGATTCGCTGCCCCATGCATGAAGGCTCTCGCCGTGGTCCCGCAGCCACGCTGAAGCTTCATCGGCGCGGGGGTCGAGCAAAGCCAAGGTCGTCTTGAACCCGGCGCCGTGGTTCATGTGCAGGCGATGCACCGCCTCATGGGCGCAGACATGATCGAAGACGAACCGGGGCGCGAAGACCAGCCGCCAGTTGAGGCTGGTGGCGCCGTCCGACCGGCAACTTCCCCATCGCCGTTTGTAGCTGCGGACCGTGACCGGCGCATCACTGACGCCGAGACGCCGCCAGAACCGCTCGAGCGCTTCCTCTCCTGCCTCAAGGGCTCGCTCTCTCAATACCCGCTCGGCTGCCTTGCCGAAGGAAGCTTCCGAACGGGCCGGGACGGCAAGTTCCGCAACGGAAAGGGCGTTCTTCGCCATCACCAGGCTGCGCTCCTGGCCGAACAGAGGTACAGTGAGCCCCGGTGTGAAAGGGCGGGGCGGTATGCTTCTCGTCAGCCCTTCGCGGATGAAGCTTTCGTTTGTCATCGCCCAGCGCCGCGCCGCTTTTGCCGAAGCCTTTGTGGGAATCGTCAACTGGATGACGCCGCGGGAGACTCGTAGGACAAAGCGGCGGGCCGCCGAGCGCCGCTGCATCTTCAGCGGCACCGTGCGGCCGCAGGACAGCGTGAGGGTTGTCGCCGTATCGGCCAAGGCCGGGCTTGCGATCTTCGAAGAAGGGCGATCAGCCGATGAATATGAAAGCAGAGCATCCTCCCCAGATCGCCGCCAAGCTCACCCCGATGATGGCGCAGTATATGCGCATCAAGGAAGAGGCTGGCGACTCGCTCCTCTTCTATCGCATGGGCGATTTCTACGAGCTCTTTTTCTCCGATGCGGAACTAGCCGCGGAGGCGCTCAGCATCACCCTGACCCGGCGCGGACAGCATGACGGGCAGGATATACCCATGTGCGGCGTGCCCGTGCACGCCCGCGACACCTACCTCGCGCGGCTCGTCCGGGCCGGGTTCACCGTCGCGATCTGCGAGCAGACCGAGGATCCGGCGGAGGCCAAGAAGCGCGGATCGAAAAGCGTTGTTGCCCGAGCGATCACACGGATCGTCACGCCCGGCACCCTGACCGAAGAGGCCCTCCTCGAGCCGCGAGAGCCCAACCACCTCGCCGCTGTCCACCGTAAGAACGGCCGGGTCGCCGTCGCCGCTGTCGAGCTTTCGACAGGTGAGGTCGTGATCGAGGAAGGGGCGGAGGCAGCCCTCCCAAGTCTTCTGGCGCCCTTGGCCCTCAAGGAGATCGTTCATCCTGAAGGCGATGACGCATCGGCGCCGGGCACTGTCCGCGCCAGCGGTATGGATCCTCGCTGTTTCAGGGAGGCCAGTGCGCGCGCACGCATACGCGAAACCTACGGCGCGACGGAGGCCGAGGGACTTGGCCTCAGGAATGCGCTCGAGATCGAAACCCTGGGCGGGCTCCTTGGCTATCTCGCGCTTACTCAGCTTGGCGAGCAGCCTTGCCTGCGCGCGCCGCGGGTCGGGGCGCTGGCTTCTGCCATGCAGATCGACGAGGCGACGCGCCGCTCGCTCGAGCTGACGGAAACCCAGAACGGAGGGCGCAGGGGTTCGCTTCTGGCGGTCATCGACCGCACGGTGTCCGCAGGCGGAGCGCGTCTTTTGCGTCAATGGATGACCCAACCGCTTCTGGATGTTGATGCGATCAACACCCGGCAGGATGGCGTCCAGTTTCTGTTGACCGATGATGATCTGCGTACGGATCTGACACTTGTTCTGCGCGACGCGCCGGATCTTGCGCGGGCCTTCAGCCGTATCGCGCTCGGCCGCGGTGCCCCTTCCGATCTCGGTCTCGTCCGCCGCGCCGTAACGGCTGCAAGGGGCCTCGCCTCACGCCTTGGTGAAGCAGGTCCGCTCCCGTCCATCCTCGAACCGTGCGCCGGGGACGCCGAACCGGAACTCGAGAGGCGCCTGACAGATGCGCTTGCGGACGAGCTTCCGACCAGAAAAGGCGAGGGTGGGTTCATCCGTGAAGGTTTTGATCCCGAACTCGACCGGGTACGGACGCTTCGCCAGAGCGCGCGTAACATGGTCATCGCCCTGGAGGAACGCTATCGCTCTGCGACGTCGATCAAGACCCTGCGCGTCAAGTACGACAAGACGCTCGGCTATTGCGTGGAGGTCGGTAAGGCACAGGCGGATAAGCTTTCCGCGTTCGATGGGTTCACCCAACGCCGGACGCTGACGGCGGCGGCCCGCTTTGCAACCGAAGAGCTGACTGAGCTGAACCGCGAGGTTATGAATGCGGAAGGAGCCGCAGAAGAAAGGGAGCGGGCCCTCTTCGGCGAGCTGACGGCAGAAGTTCTCGAACGGGGCGACGCGCTTGCGGCGCTTGCCGACAAGCTGGCCTTGGCGGATGTCCTCTGTGGTCTGGCAAGCCTTGCGCATGATGAGGACTATGTCCGGCCGGCCGTAGACGGATCGACGGCATTCGCGGTGGAGGGAGCCCGCCACCCTGTGGTGGAAAGCGCGCTGCGGCGCGAGCGGCAGAACTTCGTGCCCAACGATTGTGCGCTGAGCGACGGCGGCGACGGTGCCATTCAGCTCGTCACCGGGCCGAACATGGCCGGCAAGTCGACCTATCTGCGGCAGAACGCTATCCTCGCCATTCTGGCGCAGATGGGCAGCTTCGTACCAGCGCGGCGCGCGAGGATCGGCATCGTCGACCGCCTTTTCAGCCGGGTCGGCGCATCGGACGACCTCGCCCAGGGCCGATCGACCTTCATGGTGGAAATGGTGGAGACGGCAGCCATACTTCATCAGGCAACGGAGCACAGTTTCGTCATACTGGATGAGGTCGGTCGCGGGACTGCGACTTATGACGGCCTGTCGATCGCGTGGGCCGCGCTCGAACATCTTCACACGGAGAGCCGATGCAGGGGCCTCTTCGCCACTCACTACCATGAGCTGACCCGCCTCTGTGATGAGCTGCCGAGGCTGGTACCCGTGGCGATGAGCGCGCGGGAATGGCGCGGGCAGGTGGTTTTCCTTCACGAGGTGAAGCCCGGCGCGGCGGACAGGTCCTACGGCGTGGCGGTGGCGCGCCTCGCGGGCCTTCCCGACAACGTCCTGAAGCGCGCTGAGCAGGTGCTGGGCCTCCTGGAAGCGCAAAGTCCGGCAGGAGGACTGGTCGCGGACCTGCCGCTTTTTGCGCAGGATACGGATGCGCCGAAAGAGGAAGCCGACCCGCTCAAGGCAGCGCTGGCCGATCTCGACCCGGATGATCTCAGCCCCCGGGAAGCTCATGACCTCCTCCGGCAGTTGAAAGACCTTGCAGGTTAGGCCTTTCGCTTCCGGCGCTTTTGAGCCCGCTTCCAGTGGGGCAGCACGAACAGGTAGATGCCCGTGACCCACATCACGAACAGAAGGATGCCGCTCGGCAGGAAGACGTAGCGCTTCACCCAGGAGGCGAAGAATGAGCCGTCGTGAAGGCTTTCGATGATGTCGGAGCGCCGGTAGGCGACATTCAGGACTTCGCCAGTGGCTGTGTCGATCTGCGCCTCCCAATTGTTGGCGGCGACGAACTTGACCATTCCCTTGTCGGGTTTGACGTCCACCCGTTCGAGCGCTGACCATGTCGTCAGCTCGAGCTCCGGCACGGCCTGGGCGGCTGCGTAGAGTTCGGCGAAACTTTGCGTCGGCACCACCTGGGCGGCCGTACCCTTGGCCGAAGGCGGCTGGATCCATCCGATGTCCTTCTTCAGCATGAGAAGAAGTCCGGTGACGACCACCACCCCAAGCGGCAACATGATGAGCGGTGACGCCCAATGGTGGACCTGCCGCAGAAGCTTCTGTGGTTTCACGAAGTTTGGGCCCCTTGCCCGATATGGATGTGTTGCAGCTGCCCCCGCACGCTGGCGGGCATAGACAGTCTTTATTGATTGTTGATAAGCCGTTGTCAGAAAAGGTTCAAGAACTGGGGATGGGTATGAAACGCTCGACAATCTTATTGGCCGCAAGCATCGCCGCGCTGGGTACCGCATCTGCGCAGGATGAGCAAAACCGCATCGATTCCGCGCTGTTCTCCGGCCTTGAATGGCGTTCGATCGGCCCGGCTTTCATGAGCGGGCGAATTGCGGATATCGAGATCGTGCCGGACGATCCCGCCACCTGGTATGTTGGTGTCGGTTCAGGCGGTGTCTGGAAGACCGAGAACGCGGGAACCACCTGGCAGCCCCTTTTTGACGGGCAGAACGTTTATTCGATCGGGGAAGTCGCCCTCGATCCTTCGAACCCGCAGACCGTCTGGGTCGGCACAGGCGAGAACCATGGCGGTCGCCATATCGCCTTCGGTGACGGCGTCTACAAGTCTTCCGACGGCGGGCAAAGCTGGGAGCATCTCGGCCTCGAGCAATCCGAGCATATCTCCAAGATCATTGTGCACCCCGACGATCCAGACACAGTCTATGTCGCAAGCCAGGGGCCCCTCTGGTCGAAGGGTGGCCAGCGCGGCCTCTTCAAGACCACCGATGGCGGCAAGACCTGGAACAACGTCCTGTCCTCCGGCGCATGGACGGGCGTGACCGATCTGATGATGGATCCGCGCGATCCCGACCGTCTGTACGCCGCGACCTGGCAGCGCCACCGCACTGTCGCCTCCTATATCGGCGGTGGACCGGAAAGCGGTATTCACATGTCCACCGATGGCGGTGAAACATGGGAGGAGCTCACCTCCGGCCTCCCCGAAGGGAACATGGGCAAGATCGGCCTCGCCATCAGCCCGCAGAACCCCGACCGCCTCTATGCTGCGATCGAACTCGACCGACGCAAGGGCGGTGTCTGGATGTCCGACGACCGCGGCGCTTCGTGGACGAAGCAGTCGGAGGCAGTTTCGGGCGGCACAGGCCCACACTATTACCAGGAACTCTACGCCTCTCCGCATGACGAAGGGCAGATCTTTCTTCTGTCGAACTACACCCAGGTTTCGAACGACCACGGTAAGACGTTCACCTATATCAACAACGACAGCAAGCACGTCGATGACCACGCGCTGGCGTTCCGCCCGGATGATCCGGACTACGTACTTTTCGGTTCCGATGGCGGTCTCTATGAAAGCTATGACGACCAGGAAAGCTGGCGGTTCATCGACAATCTTCCGATCACGCAGTTCTATAAGGTCGCCGTCGACGACAAGGAGCCGTTCTATACCGTCTACGGCGGAACCCAGGACAACAACTCCCAAGGCGGACCGTCGCGTACGGCCAATGTCAACGGCATCCGCAATGCCGACTGGTTTGTCACCCTGGGCGGGGATGGCCACCAATCCGCTACCGAGCCCGGAAATCCGGACATCATGTACGCACAGTGGCAGCAGGGCAATCTCGTCCGTGTGGACCGGACCACTGGCGAGCAGGTCTATGTCAAGCCGCACGCAGCGCCGGGCGAAGGGCTCGAACGCTTCAACTGGGATGCGCCGATCCTCGTCTCCAGCCATGATCCGAAAAGGATCTATCATGCGTCGCAGCGGGTCTGGCGCTCCAACGACCGCGGTGACAGCTGGGAGGCCATTTCGCCCGACCTGACCCGCGACGAAGACCGGATGCAGCTTCCCGTCATGGACCGTCAGTGGTCGTGGGATGCCGGTTGGGACTATCTGGCGATGTCGAACTACAACACGATCACCTCTCTCGGCGAATCTCCGCTGAACGAGGACCTGATCTATGTGGGTACGGATGACGGCCTGATCCAGATTACCGAGGACGGTGGTGAGAACTGGCGGAAAGTTGAAGCAGGCGCCCTGCCCGGCGTGCCCGAGACCGCCTTCGTCAACGATATCCGTGCGGACCTTCACGACGAGGACGTAGTCTATGTCGCCCTCGACAACCACAAGTACGGCGACTACGCGCCCTATCTTCTGAAGTCGGATGATCGCGGCGAGACCTGGACTTCGATGTCGGATGGCCTGCCAGACAGGCACCTGGTCTGGCGCATCGTGCAGGACCACGAAGACCCGGAGCTTCTCTTCACCGCAACGGAATTCGGTGCCTTCGTCACCTTCGATGGCGGCGAGAACTGGACCGAACTCGACGCCGGGATGCCGACGATCGCGCTTCGCGACATCACCATCCAACGCCGCGAGAACGACCTCGTCGCCGCCAGCTTCGGACGGGGTTTTTACATTCTCGACGACTACAGCGCCCTGCGAGAGGTCGATCAGGAGATGCTGGACGAAGAAGCCATGCTGTGGCCGGAGGAAGAGGCACGCTGGTATATTCAGGAACAGCCGCTCGGCGGTAGCGGCAGGGCGTCTCAGGGCCACGGCTATTTTGTCGCCGAGAACCCGCCCTTCGGCGCGACCTTCACGTACTACCTCAAGGACGACCTGAGAACGATGGAGGCCGAACGTCAGGAGGCAGAGAAAACGGCTTCGGAGACTGGCGAGGACACCCCATTCCCCGGTTTCGACAAGATCGCTGAGGAGATGCGGGAGGAGGAGCCCAAACTCATCCTGACCGTGAAGGACGAGGCCGGCACCACGATCCGCGAGATCGAAGCGCCCGCCAAGAAGGGCTTTCACCGGGTGACGTGGGACCTGACCAAACCTGCCCGCTGGGCCATGTCGTCACCTCCTTCCGAAGACGACAACGCGTCGGGCTTCATGGTGGCGCCGGGTCGCTACACGGTCAGCCTCTCTGAGCGGCATCGCGGGGAGACGGAGCTTCTCGTCCCGGCCCGCGCATTCGAGGTCGTTCCCATGCGTGAAGGCACGCTGGACGGCGCCGAACCCGAAGCGGTTGCAGAGTTCTGGGACCGCATGTCGGATCTTCAGATGAAGGTTTCTGCGACCCAGGCCGCGCTTTCCGAGACAGAGAACAAGCTCGACCTTCTGGAAGCCGCCCTCAAGCGTTCCTCCGGCGGTAGCGAACTTCGCGACCGTCTTGCCGATCTCAAATCCGACGTCATGGACATCCGGGCAGAGGTGTCGGGCAATCCGGCCAGGGAAGAAATCGGCCATCAGGGTCCGGCGACCATCAGCAACCGGATGTCTCATGCCATGATCGGTGTCAGCGGCAGCACCTACGGCCCGACGCCGACCCATATCGAAGCAGTGGAATGGGCTGAGGAAAGCCTCGCTGAGGTCACCTCGGAGCTTCGCACGATCAGGCAGGAGTACATTCCGGAGTTTGAACAGGACCTGATGGAGGCCGGTGCGCCTTGGACGACCGGTGCACCGCTCCCGACGGAGTAAGCGCCTCTGCGTCACTATCATCATGGCCGCCGCCGCTGCCGAAGCGGCGGCGCAGCCATCTCTGGACGTCGTTGTGGTGGAGGCGCGCCGTCCGACGCCCTCATCCACGGCCTTCGATCCGCGTCTTATCGAGGCGCGCGACCCGTTCTCCCTTGCTGACCTCCTGGGTCCTGCCCCGGGCGTGACCCTCTCGGTCAACTCACGCGGCGAAACTGTTCTTTCGGTCCGGGGACGGACAGAGCGGGAGGCTTCGGTTTTTCTGGGCGGCGTACCCTTGGCCGATCCTTGGGATGGTCGGGCCGACCTCTCCCGGGTCCCGGCGGCCGCAATCACCGGCGGCGCCCTCCGCGCCGATGGCGACCTTCGCCTTGCAAGCGGCAGTGCGCTGCTTCTGGAGGCGGGGGTCGGAGGTGACGCCGTTCAGGTCTCGGCTGGAACACAAGATTTCGGCCGCGTCGCCCTCGCAGGAGAACGAAGGGGTGTCTCCCTGGCGATCGACGCCCAGACACTAGGCGATCAGCCCCTCCCTGAAAACGCCAGTCTTCCTTTCAGCCAGACAGGTGAGGACAGGACGAACACGGACCGCCAGCAGGCGGCCGGTTTTGCCGCCAACCGGTATCAGCTCGGCCCTGCGGCCGCAGAGAGTTTTCTCCTTGTCTCGTCATCCTCCTACGGCGTGGCGCCAGAAAGCCATCTCGACCCCTCAACGGACGATGTCCGGTTCTGGCGCGTCCCGCAGGACCGCCGAGCCACTCTTGGAACGGCGGTCAGCCTCGGCAGTTGGCGAAGCGATGTCTGGCTCCGGCGGCTTCACAAGGATATTCGTTCCTACAGCGATGCAACCTACGACCGGCTTGTCAGTACCCAGAATGGAGAAAGCGGCGAGGAAGGCTTGCGGTTGTCCTGGTCAGCCGGGGAAGAGAGCGCCTCGCTGACCATTGGCAGTGGCGCAGCGCGGCTTCACCACCGGGAGCGGGATGGGGGCGCGCCGACCGAAAAGTTCGCTCGGGCAAGATATGGAGCCTTCGCACACGGAACGATACGGCCTACGTCAGCCACTGAAATCGTCGGCGGCCTGCGCTTTGAGGGGATCGACACCTTGCGCTCTGGAGGCAGGGCGGAGGCGCCCGACCTCTCCATCCTGACCGGACGGCTGGGCATGACACGGGCTCTTGGCCCGGCGGCGAGTTTGACCCTGGGCGCCGCGCGGATCGGACGGCTGCCATCCCAGAGAGAGCTTTATGGTTCCGCCCTCGGACGGTTCATCGTTAATCCTGACTTGAGGCCGGAGAAGCGTTGGTCTTTCTCGGCGGCGCTGGACGGTGAGATCGGGCCATGGTCCCTGTCCTTGCGACCTTTCGGAGAGATCGGGACCAGCACGATCATTCAGGAAACGGTTCTCGATGACTTGGCGCGGCGCCGCATACGTCTCAACGGTCCTGGCGACCGCGCCTATGGTTTCGACGCCGAAGCGCGTGCCGAGCTCGGGAGGGACTGGGCAGTGATTGGCGGGCTGACAGTGATGAACCTCGTCTCCAAAAGCAACACACCCCTGTTCGAACGGCCGGAGGAGAAGTTGACCGTCCAGCTGATCCGTGATCCCGATAGCGGTCTCGGCGGCTATGTGGGTGTCGTAGGCCGGGGCGAGGCATTCTCCCAAGGCCCGGAAGGAGAGCCTGTGCGGCTTCCTTCCTCGCTACGTTTCGACGCCGAAGGTTTCTGGCGGCTGCCCCGTGAGGAAGGCAGCGTCGACATCTATCTTCGTGCGGACAACCTGACCGACGAACTCATCCTTCCCCAGCTCGGCCTGCCCGCCCCGGGACGCCGTCTGGAGGCGGGTATCAGGCTCAGCCGCTGAACCGCTTCGCGCCCTCGACCAGGTCATCGACAACCTGCGGCTCTGCGAGGGTGGACGTATCGCCGAGCTGATCGGGATGCCCTTCGGCGATCTTGCGCAGGATGCGCCGCATGATCTTGCCTGACCGTGTCTTGGGAAGGCCCACCGCCAGCTGAACCCGGTCCGGCGTAGCGACGGGGCCGATCTCCTTCCGGACATGTCCCTTGAGTTCGTCCGCAAGCGCATCACTTGGTCCCGTTCCCTGCTTCAGGAGGACATAGCAGTGCACCCCCTGGCCCTTGATATCGTGAGGGTAGCCGACAACCGCGGCTTCCGCGACTGCAGGATGGGCGACGAGGGCGCTTTCGATCTCGGCGGTTCCCATGCGGTGACCACTGACGTTCAGGACATCATCGACCCGGCCAGTGATCCAGTAGTCGCCATCCTCGTCCCGCCGTGCGCCGTCCCCGGTGAAGTACAAGCCCGGATAGGTAGAAAAATAGGTCTGGACGAAGCGCTCCTGATCGCCCCAGACCCCCCGCGCCTGACCGGGCCAGCTTTCTGTCATCACGAGGTTCCCCTCGGCCGCACCGGAAAGAAACTTTCCGTCATTGTCGACGAGAGCCGGAAGAATGCCGGACATGGGCTTGGTGGCAGCTCCGGGTTTGTCCATCGCGTCACGGGGGAGGGCGGTAATGAGGATGCCGCCGGTCTCGGTCTGCCAATAGGTGTCGACCACCGGGCAACGGCTTTCGCCTACGACCTCGTGGTACCAGCGCCATGCTTCGGGGTTGATCGGTTCACCGACCGTGCCGAGGAGCTTGAGCGACGAGCGGTCGCAGCGCAGGACGGGCTCGTCGCCTTCCCGCATCATCGCGCGGATCGCAGTCGGTGCGGTGTAGAGCTGCGTGACCTTGTGCTTCTCGACAACCCGCCACATGCGCGATGCATCGGGCCAGTTCGGCACCCCTTCGAACATCAGCGTGGTGGCACCATTGGCCAGAGGTCCGTAGACGATGTAGCTGTGCCCGGTGATCCATCCCACATCGGCCGTGCACCAATAGACATCGTCCTCGGCCACGTCGAAAACCTTGTCATGAGTGAAGGCGGCATAGACCATGTAGCCGCCGGTGGTGTGCACGACACCTTTCGGCTTGCCGGTCGATCCCGAGGTGTAGAGAATGAAAAGCGGGTCTTCTGCCTTCATCGGCTCTGGCGGACAATCCGAGGTCACATCGTCTCGGCTCGTATGCCACCAGAGGTCACGGCCATCGGCGAACGCGACGTCCGCCCCGGTCACGCGGACGGTCAGGACCAGGCGCACGGCCTCGCCAGCGGGTCCGGCCTTCTCGATCGCTCCGTCGACGTTCTTCTTGAGGGCGACGGCCCGGCCGCCGCGGCGTCCTTCGTCGGCGGTGATGATGGCGGTGGCGCCGCAGTCTTGGATCCGCGAGGCGAGCGCGTCGGGACTGAACCCGCCGAAGACCACCGAATGCACCGCGCCGATCCTGGCGCAGGCAAGCATGGCATAAGCGGCTTCGGGCACCATCGGCATGTAGAGGATAACCCTGTCGCCCTTGCCGATGCCGCGGGCTTTCAGGACATTCGCCATGCGGCATGTTTCCGCGTGGGCTTCACGGTAGCTGATCCTCTTGCTGACGGAAGGGTCGTCGCCTTCCCAGAGGATCGCCGTCTTGTCGGCCCGGGCGGCGAGATGGCGGTCGAGGCATTGCGCGCTCGCGTTGAGAACGCCGTCTTCGAACCATCTGATGTGGAAATCATCTGCCTTCCAGGACACGTCCCCTGCTTTCGTCGGCGGCGTGATCCAGTCCAGCCTGCCTGCCTGCTCGAGCCAGAACGCCTGGCGATCGCCGACTTCGCGTTGCCCATCGGTCATAGGGGACTCCTTCGTTGGTTTATAAGCTTGTAGAAGAAGCCCGCCCCCCGCCCAAGGCCGCCGGACAGCTAACCGACTGGCCCCCGTGCGCTTTCGCCCGATGGAAGCGAAGCTAGGCGGCACTATCTTCACCGGGTAGCAAAACGATCTTGGGAGACCCCATGGCCGACCGCGAAACGAAGGGAATGGCAGTGCCCAGACGGCGCCTGGGACGGCTTGCCCGTTTTGGCGGGCTCGGCACCTCGATTGCGGGCAACATGCTGAGCGAAGGGGCGAGGACCCTCGCGCGCGGTGAACGCGTGAGCTTCGACCGGCTGCTTCTCACCCCCGGCAATGCCCAGAAGGTTGCGGAGCAGCTCGCCCAGCTTCGCGGGGCGGCGATGAAGGTCGGCCAGCTCATGTCCATGGGCGGCGATGACATGCTGCCGCCCGAGATCGCAGAAGTTTTTGCCCGGCTTCGGGAGCAGGCACATCATATGCCGCCGCAGCAGCTTCGCCGGGTCCTGGATGACGCCTGGGGCAAGGGCTGGATGACCCGCCTCAAACGCTTCGACCCCAAACCCATCGCCGCCGCCTCCATCGGCCAGGTTCACCGCGCCATCAGCAGGGATGGCCGGGACCTCGCGGTCAAGGTTCAGTATCCGGGCGTGCGCGAGAGCATCGACAGCGACGTCGACAATGTCGTCACCCTTCTGCGCTTATCGCAGCAGGCACCGAAAGGCATGAATCTGGGGCCGTTGTTCGAAGAGGGTAAGAAGCAGCTTCACGAGGAGGCCGATTACCTGCGTGAGGGCGCCTATATGGAGCGCTTCGCTGCGCTTCTCGGTGATGACCTGCGCTTCGTCGTGCCGCGCCTCGAAGAAGATCTGACGACCCCGGATGTTCTGACGATGAGTTTCGAGCGCGGCGAACCGATCGAAACTCTCGCGGCGCAGTCTCAGGACATGCGTGACGAAGTGGTCCGCCGCCTGTTCGATCTCGTGATCCAGGAGCTCTTCGTCTTCAGGCTGATCCAGACCGATCCGAACTTCGCCAATTACCGCTTCCGGCCCGAAGATGGTCAGGTCGTGCTGCTCGATTTCGGCGCGACCCGCGAAGTGCCAGAGAAGTTTTCGGACGGCTACAAGGCCCTGATCGAGGCAGGGCTACGCAATGATTGGGAAGCGATCCGGGAACGCGCTCTCGCGCTGGGCCTCTTCGGCGGAGAGCTGAAGCCGGTTCACGAAGAGGCATTGCGGGACATGTTCCTCGCCGGTCTCGAGCCGCTGCGCACGGATGAACCCTTCGACTTCGCGGCCAGTGACGTGACCCTGCGCATCCGCGATGCGGGCGAAAGCCTTCGCCGAAACGAGTTCGTGCACACGCCCAACCCCGTCCTTCTGTTCTTGCACCGCAAAATCGGCGGCATGTATCTGCTGGCAGCAAGGGTCGGGGCGCGGGTGAACGTCCGCGCGCTTCTGCGTGAGCACGGATTTGATTGAGCCGTCGCTTTAGGGGCTTGCGGGGCGGGGCGGCTTGGCCTCATCTCCGGCGCATGATTTCGGTTCTCGATCTTTTCCGCGTCGGCATCGGTCCTTCCAGTTCCCACACTGTCGGTCCGATGCGCATTGCCCGCCGCTTCCTCGCCCAGCTCTCCGAGGAGGACCGCAGCCGGATTGCCGAACTCCACGTGCAGCTCCAAGGCTCGCTTGCTCTCACCGGCGAAGGGCACGGGACGCTGACCGCGACCGCCCTCGGTCTGGCTGGGCATGACCCTGAGACCTACGACCCTGAGGTTGGGCAGGGGGATCTCAAACGGATCGAGGACGAGGGTCTCCTCAATCTCTTCGGTGAGCGGATGATTCCCTTCACCTATGAACGCCACGTCGATCTTGCCGGACACATCATCCCGGAGCTGCACCCAAACGGCATGAAGCTACGCGCTCTTGGCGAAGCCGGCGAGCCGATCGCCGATGAGCAGTTCTTCTCGACCGGCGGGGGCTTTATCGCGTCGGAGGCGCAGCTTTCCAAGCCCGTCGAAGATGATATCGTTCCCTCACGGACAGAAGTCCGATATCCGTTCACCTCAGGCGCTGAGCTTCTCGAGATCTGCAAGGCTGAAGGGCTGACGATCGCCGAAGTGATCTATCGGAATGAGGAAAGCTTCAGGCCGCGGCAAGACACCAGGGACAAGCTCGATACCGTCGCGCAGGTAATGTTCGACTGTATCGAACGCGGACTTTCGACCGAAGGCATCCTGCCCGGCGGCTTGAAAGTCAAGCGCCGCGCGCCGGGGCTGCATGCGAAGGTGCAGGCGACCCCGCTGGCGAACGAACCGGAGCGTCTTTTCGATATCCTCAATCTCTACGCCATGGCGGTGAACGAGGAGAACGCTGCCGGCGGCAAGGTCGTCACGGCACCGACCAATGGCGCGGCCGGCATCATCCCTGCCGTCCTTCGCAAATATTGTCCGCAGGATGAACTTTCGGACGAAGCCCGGCGCAACTTCCTTTTGACCGCCGGGGGTATCGGGCTCCTCTACAAGCAGCGGGCCTCGATTTCCGGGGCGGAGATGGGCTGCCAGGGCGAGGTGGGCGTGGCCTGCTCCATGGCGGCTGCCGGGCTCGCGGCAGTTTGGGGCGGGACGCCCCAGCAATGTGCCAATGCGGCCGAGATCGGCATGGAGCACAATCTCGGGCTGACCTGTGATCCGGTCGCCGGGCTGGTCCAGATCCCCTGTATCGAACGCAACGCCATCGGCGCCGTGAAGGCGGTGAACGCTGCGCGCCTTGCCCTGCAGGAGGACAGTCCGGGCAAGGTGAGCCTCGACCAGGTGATCGAGACCATGCGGCAGACCGGTCTTGATATGTCCAACAAATACAAGGAGACGAGCCAGGGCGGACTGGCGGTCAACGTCATCGAGTGCTGAGCCGTTAAAGAGGCCGAAAACCGTATCGCGCTACCCTTCGCGCATGGAAGCGAGAGCATTCAAACGGCGCGCGGCGCAGAACCGGGTGGACCAGTTCCAGCAGCTTGCCTGCTTCGAAGCTGTGAAACGCAAAGGCATGGCTTCGGCCGAGGAGGTTGCCCGGTGGTGCGATCTTCCGCTCAGCGATGCTCTGCGTCACCTTGATGCGCTGACGCAGAAGGGCCGGTTGGCAAACGGAGCGGGCCGCTGGCGCGTCCGTAGCTAGCTGAAATCGAATTCCGCAGGATCGTAGCCCGGGTCCGGATGAACGGGGTTCATCGCCTCGAGCGTGCCGCGAACGAGGCGCGCTACCAGCGCATTGCGGCGGGTCTTCGAGTCCGAGGGTATGATATGCCACGGCGCGTGGGCGGTGGAGCATCGCTGCACCATGGTCTCATAGGCGTCCATGAAGGATGGCCAGAGCGCCCGGTCTTCGAGATCACCTGGATTGAACTTCCAGCGTTTGTGCGGTTTCTCCACCCGGTCCCGCAGGCGCTCGCCCTGTTCCTCGCAGGAAATGTTCAGCATGCATTTCAGAATGACGATGCCGTTCTGAACGAGATGCTTTTCAAAACTGTTGATCTGGTCGTAGCGCTGGTCGATCGCCTCGGGTGCCGCGAGATTGCGTACCTTCGCGATGAGGACGTCTTCGTAATGCGAACGGTCGAAGATGCCGACATACCCCTTGCGCGGTACCGCCTTGTGGACGCGCCAGAGATAGTCGCGGGCCATTTCCTCAGCGGACGGTTTCTTGAATGCCTTGACCGTGAGGCCGAGCGGTGAAGTTGCGCGAAAGACGGACTTGATCGTCCCGCTCTTCCCCGAGGTGTCCATCCCTTGCAGAACCAAAAGGAGCGCACGGCTACCTTCCGCATAAAGACGGTCCTGCAGCAGGTCGATACTGCTGGCATCATCCTTGAGCGACGCCTTCGCGACGCGTTTGTCAGCAAGGAGGACCTCGTCCCGGCTCGGGCGCGATGCCAGTGAAAACGCGGCGCCCGGAGGGGCGACCAAGGCTTCGCTCACCTGGGCGGGGGAGGGGACGTGTTCGGCCATACTGGGAACCTAGGGTTTTTACCCTTTTGATCGACCCCTCATCTGCGCCTCAGCAACGTGACGCCCCAGGCCGTCAGGATGATGTCGCCGATGCCGCCGACCAAGGGGACCGCGCCCAGCCACGGAACGCTGTCGCACTGGCCCCATTCCGGTTCGGGGCAGGGGCTGAAGCTGAAAGCAAGATATAAGAGGACGGCGGAGAGGAAGAAGGCGAACCCTCCGCCGACCAGGAGCCAGCCCCTGAGCCGGCGTGACACTGTAGGCATGCTCAGTCGATGACGCCGAGGTCCCGGCCGACCTTGATGAAGGCATCGACCGTCTGCCGGACCTGCGCTTCGCTATGGGCAGCGTTCATCTGTGTCCTGATGCGGGCCCTGCCGCGCGGGACGACGGGGAAGCTGAAGCCGGTGACGAAAACGCCTTCGTCCAGAAGCCTCGCGGCCATACTCTGCGCCTTCTTCGCATCATAGAGCATGACCGGGATGATCGGATGCTCGCCGGGAAGAAGATCGAAGCCCGCATCGGTCATCAGCGAGCGGAAGAGCTCAGCATTGGCAAAGAGCTGCCGACGCAGCCCGTCGCCTTCACGCACCAGCCGAAGCGCTTCGCGAGAGCCTTCGACGAGGGCAGGAGCCAGAGCGTTGGAGAAGAGATAAGGCCGGGCGCGCTGGCGCAGGAGATCGACAACCTCCTGCCGGGCACAGATGAACCCGCCCATGCCGCCACCGAGCGCCTTGCCCAGGGTGCCGGTCAGGATGTCGATTTTGCCCATGACGCCGCAATGCTCATGCGTGCCGCGTCCGCCTTCGCCCATGAAGCCGGTGGCGTGGCAGTCATCGACCATGACGAGCGCCCCGTAGCGCTCGGCGAGGTCGGTGATCGCGCCGAGCTGGGCGATGAAGCCGTCCATGGAGAAGACACCGTCGGTGACGATCAGCTTCGTTCGGGCGCCCGCTTCGTCGGCCGCTTTGAGCTGCTCCTCCAGCGACGCCATGTCGTTGTTGTCGTAACGGAAGCGCTTGGCCTTGCAGAGCCGGACCCCGTCGATGATCGAGGCATGGTTCAGGCTATCGGAGATGATCGCGTCCTCGGGGCCTAGCAGCGGCTCGAAGACAGCGGCGTTGGCATCGAAGCAGGCCGCGAAGGTGATCGTATCCTCAAAGCCGAGCCAGTCGGCAAGCTCCCGCTCGAGCCTGCGGTGGTTTTCCTGGGTACCGCAGATGAAGCGCACAGAAGCCATGCCGTAGCCGTTCTCCTCCGCGCCGCGTTTGGCGGCAGCGATCAGGTCTTCGTGGTCAGCGAGGCCGAGATAGTTGTTGGCGCAGAAGTTGAGTGCCCGGACCTCTCGGCCTTCATGGGTGATCGTCACCTCCGGCCCCTGTTTCGAAGTGATCAGGCGCTCTGGCTTGGTCAGGCCCTCCTCGTCGATCTCGGTGAGGGTGTCGCGGATGCGGGCATAGAAGCTTTGCGTGGTCATGGCGCCCTTCTTGGCCTTTTCTCGGCCAGAGCCAAGCCCTCAGAGGGGATGGTGCGTCAATCGTCCGGGAAGACCAATGTCAGACGAAGGCCCGTGGGCGTGAGATCCCGCTCGAGCGTTCCGCGGAGGGTCGTCACGCACTGCTCGATCAAGGTCGTGCCGAAACCGCGGCGGTCGGGTTTTGCCGCTCCATCACCTTTTCGGACCAGGGGGCCTTCGGGAACGGTCTCGTGCCAGACAAGCTTCATCTTGTTGTCGTCCCGGCGCGTGAGGGTTACGACCAGCTGACCGTCGTCGAGGGCGAGCGCGCCATGCTTTGCCGCGTTGGTGGTCAACTCGTAGATGATCATCGCGATCGCCTGAAGGCCGTGATCGGGCAGGACGATACCCCTCTCGGCGTTGATCTCGACGATCGCCCTGGCGTCGCCGCTGCGCTTCCAGGGCAGAAGGGCGCGGTCGATCAGGGCGGCAACATCCGACCCTTCCTCTTTCCTGCCAAGGCTTCTCGCCCGGCTGAGCCTGGCCGACAGCGAATGGGCGTCAGCCATGGCCTGGCATTGTGCCCCGAGCGTATCGGCCAGATCCTTGGGATCATCCGGCGAGCGCCCTGCGAGACGAATCAGCGAACGCATGACGGCGAAGGCGTTCTTCACCCGGTGGTCCATTTCCGAAGCCAAGAGCTGCAGGCGGCGCTCCTGCTCCTTCTCAGGCGTGATGTCCCAATTGATACCAAGCATCAGGAGCGGCTCGCCATCTGGCCCGCGCTCCACCACCCGGCCCCGCGCCGCGAGCCAGAGGGTCGGTTCACCGTCCGGGCGCTTGACCCGGAATTCCGTGATGTAATCGTCATCCTGTACGATGGATCGCTCCACCTCGGGACGCACGTAAGCGACATCGTCATCGACGATCCCATCGAAAAAGTTCTCGATGGGCCAAGGCTCCTCTTCAGGATCGAAGCCGAAGAACTCGGCGATCAGCGGGTCGCCACGCACAACGCCCTGGGGGATGGACCACGCCCAGCTCCCCATATTGCCGGCCCGCATGGCCAGGGCAGCGCGCAGGTGATCGACACCCGCGCGATCGACGCTGAGGCGATCAGTCCAGGGCACTTGTTGACCGGAGGCGTTCGTTGCTGCCGTTCAAATCCGTGATCCTTCCCCATGTTTCGCGCTTTGGGGCCAGAACAGTTTGAACAGGCTTTGGGTTCGGTTGATCCGAACCTCTTACGATAAGGGCTCGACCTGTGTAGTCTGACCGCATGGATGAAGTCAGCTTTCCCGACGTCTCGATCTTCGCTGCGCCGGTCTATCTCACCCTTATTGCGATCGAGATCGCGGCGATGTCCCGGCGCGGGCAGGGCGAGGCGGTCCGCCGGGACCTCTGGACGAATCTCGCCATGGGGACAGGCAACGCAGTGGCCAGCCTGACCATGTTCGGCGGCGTGGCGGCGCTGATGCTGGCGGCCTGGGAGTTCCGTATTGCCGAGTTCCCCCTGACCTGGTGGAGCTTCCTGATCGCGATGGTGGCGAAGGATTTCACCTATTACTGGGTCCACCGCATCCAGCACCGGGTCCGCTGGGGCTGGGCGAGCCACGTGGTCCACCATTCGAGCCAAGGGTACAATCTTTCGACCGCGTTGCGTCAGCCCTGGTTCAGCGTAACGGCGGGCACGTGGGTGCTGACGGTCCCATGGGTCCTTCTGGGGATACATCCGGCGCTTTTTGCCTTCGTCGGAGGGCTCAACCTCTTCTACCAGTTCTTCATCCACACCGAGAGCGTGCGCCGCTTTCCACCTATGGTCGAATGGCTGTTCAACACGCCAAGCCACCACCGGGTGCACCACGCCACGAACCCTGCCTATCTCGACCGGAACTATGGCGGCATCCTGATCGTGTGGGATAGGCTCTTCGGAACCTTCGAGCCCGAAGACGATGCCGTGCCCTGCGATTATGGCCTCGTTGCGAATATCGACACGAAGAACCCCCTGCGGGTCGCGACCCACGAATACCTCTCGATTGCACGGGATGTCAGCCGTCCGGGCCTCAGCCTTGCCGAGCGGTTCCGCTACGCCTTTGCCCCTCCCGGCTACAGCCATGACGGCAGCCGGCTGTCGAGCGAAGAGATCAAACGCCGCGCGGGCCTTGTGTTGCCCAAAGGCGCGAGTGCCCGTATGGGCCGCAGTTCTGATATCGAAGCCGAAGCCGGAGCGTCCATCCGTTGACCGCGATCATCGTCCTTCTCGACACCATTCTGCAGCTCTATACCTGGGTCCTCATCGTCGCGATCGTGATGAGCTGGCTTTTCGCCTTCGGTGTGATCAACCGGCACAACCAGGTGGTCGATGCGATCTACCGTGCGGTGGTGGGGCTGACCGAGCCGCTGTTGCGGCCGATCCGCAACGTGCTGCCCAGCATGGGCGGGCTCGACCTGTCGCCCATCATCCTTTTTCTCGTGATCCTGTTCCTGCGCACCTTCCTGATGCAGGACCTCCTCCCGATGCTGGTCTGACAGGTGGCCGCGGAACTCATCGACGGCAAGGCGATCGCGGCGCAACTGCGCGCGGCTGTCGGCGACGCCGCATCATCCTTGCCGCGAAAGCCTGGCTTGGGCGTCGTGCTGGTCGGCGATGATCCCGCCAGCCACGTCTATGTCGGTGCCAAGGAGAAAGCTGCGGCCAAGGCCCACATCGAGGGATCGGTCACGCGGCTTCCGGCCGAAGCAAGCCAGGGCGACGTTCTCGCTGCGGTCAGGGCGCTTGCCGATGATGACAGCGTCGACGGCATTCTGGTTCAGCTGCCGCTACCGTCCGGCCTCGATGCCGATGCGGTGATCGCAACCATCCCGCCCGAAAAAGACGTGGACGGACTGACGGCGACCAGTGCGGGGCAGCTTGTCCTGTCGGGTGACGGTCTGACGCCCTGCACGCCGCAGGGCTCGATGCGCCTTTTGAGGACTGTGCACGACGACCTCTCCGGTATGAATGCTGTTGTGGTCGGTCGCTCGATCCTCGTTGGCAAGCCGCTGGGCCTGATGCTGCTCGATGCGAACGCGACCGTCACCATGGCTCATTCTCGGACCAAGGATCTCGCCGCGGTCTGCCGCAACGCGGACATCCTTTGCGTAGCCGTCGGCCGTCCCGGGCTTGTCCGTGCAGAGATGATCAAGCCTGGCGCTACCGTCATCGATGTCGGCATCAACCGCGTCGAAGCGGACGGCACGAAGAAGCTTGTGGGTGACGTTGATACCGAAGCGGCGATGGAGGTGGCAGGCGCCATCACGCCAGTGCCCGGCGGTGTCGGGCCAATGACCATCGCCTGCCTGTTGCGCAACACTGTGGTCGCCTCCGCCCGCCGGCAGGGCAGACCCGTTCCAGAAAGCCTCCTTTAAGGCTCAGGCGGCTTTCAGCAGGAAAACTCCGAACCAGTCGCGTTTGTCGGTCCAGCACTGCTCCACCGCCCATCCGGCGCGGGCAGCGATCGCTTCGAAGCTTTCACGCGTGTATTTGTGCGAATTTTCCGTATGGATCGTTTCGCCTTCGCTGATGACGTAGCGCTCGCCATCGACGGCGATGACCGTGTCGCGGTTCGCGCGGATACCGAGTTCCATGCGCTCGCGCTCAGGGTTCCATTCCGCAATGGCGTCGAGCGCTTCACGGTCAAGCTCCGCCCCCGCCTCGCGCAGCATGCGTGTCAGGAGATTGAGGGTGAAGCGCCTCGTGATACCCTCATGGTCATCATAGGCGGCGCGCAGGACGCTCTCGTCCTTGACGAGATCGGCGCCGATCAGGAAGCGGCTGTCGTCGCGAAGGCTGCGGCGGCTCTTTGCGAGGAACGTCTCGGCGCCGCCCTCTTCGAAATTGCCGATGGTCGAACCCGGAAAAAAGCCGAGACGCGCGTCCTGCGCGAAAAAGGCGTCGGGCAGGCTGACCTCGCCGGAGAAGTCGGCGACGACACCATGGACATCGGTATCCGGGAACCTGTGGCGCAGCGCTTCGCACGACTGGCGCAGGAACTCTTCGGCGATGTCGATCGATACGTAAACGGACGGGTGAAGGTGCTCGATCAGGCGCCTCGACTTGATGCCCGCGCCGCTGCCGAACTCGGCGATAGCGACCCTCTCGGGCAGCATGTCGGGCAGAACCTCATAGACCTTGTCCATGATCTCCGCTTCGGTCCGTGTGACGTAATAGTCCTCGGTGCGTGTGATCGCCTCGAAGAGCTCCGAGCCCTTGGCGTCATAGAGCCATTTGGGGGCGAGGGCCTTCTTGTCCTTGGAAAGGCCGGCATGAATGTCGCGCAGGAATTCGTCGTTCACGGCGGGTTCGAAACGTTGCCGCGCCAGGATCGACGCCCAGCCGCTCTAACCTGTTTGCGCCGCGGATTTCAAGCGCCGAAGGTCAGTCCCGGTAGTAATCCTTGTACCAATCAACAAACCGAGCCAGCCCGTCACCGAGAGTCGTTTTCGGGTCGTAGCCGAGGAGCGAACGCGCCCGGCCGATATCGGCCCAGGTGTAACGCACATCACCCGGCTGCATCGGCTGGAGGTCACGCTCCGCCGCTCTGCCGAGGAGAGCCTCCAGCCTGTCGATCAGCTCGCCAAGGCTCTCCGGCCTGTCATTGCCGATGTTGAAGACCCGGTGCGGCACGCCGTTCTTTTCCGGCGGATGGTCGAGGGCTGCGAGGATGCCCGCGACGCAATCGTCGATATAGGTGAAGTCCCGCCCCATTTGTCCCTGCCCGAAGACCCGGATGGGTTCTCCCGCCAGGATCTTCCGGGCAAAGATCATGTACGCCATGTCCGGGCGTCCATAGGGCCCATAGACCGTGAAGAACCGCAGGCCGGTGAGGGGCAGGGCATAGAGGCTGGCATAGCTCTCCGCGAGAAGCTCGCCAGCCTTCTTCGTGGCTCCGTAGAAGGACACCGGCTGGTCCGTGCGGTCGTCTTCCGCGAAGGGGGTCTTCTCGTTCCGCCCATAGACCGATGACGATGAGGCATAGACCGTGTGCGAGATGCCGTGCCGCCGGGCCAGTTCGAGAATTTCGGTCTGGCCCGCAAGATTGCTGCGCGCGTAGGCCCTTGGCTCCTCGATCGAGTAGCGCACGCCGGCCTGCGCCGCGAGGTGGAGGATGCGGTCCGGCTTGTTCTCACCCAGCGCCGCATCCAGCGCGCCTGGCTCTGCAATATCGCCCTGGGCAAAACGAAACGCTTGCCGATCGGCGAGTTTTGCCAATCTCGCTTGTTTCAGGGCAGGGTCGTAATAAGCATTGAGATTATCGATTCCGACCACCGTCTCGCCACGGGCCAGAAGCGCCCGGCAGGTGTGAAAGCCGATGAAACCGGCGGCACCTGTAACGAGGATGGTCATGACGGAACCGGCTCCTTTCGGGGGCTGGCGGCAGAAAAGGAGACGCCCATGCTGGGCCGCACTGCGATAGGAGTTCTCGGCGGTTCGTTCAATCCGCCCCACCAGGGCCACAGGGCGTTGGTGATGCATGCCATGCGCCGCCTCGACCTGAAAGGGGTGAAGGTGCTCGTCGCGCCGCAGAGCCCGTTGAAGGCCAAGGCCGATTATGCGCCTTTCGAAGAACGCCTCGAGGCGACCAGGGACATGATGCACGGGCTGCCCATGGTCACCGTGGAGCCCGAAGCCGAGGATGGCCCCGTCTACGCCATCCACACCATCACCGACCTCATCAACCGTGAGGGCCACCGGCGTTTCGTCTATCTTCTGGGCGCCGACAGCTTTGCTAATCTCCATCGCTGGTCGCGCTGGCGGGACATCATGGAAGCAGTGCCGATCGCGGTGATGTCACGTCCCGGCTACCGCCTGAATGCACTCAATTCCAAGGCGGCGCTGGCCTATCGTTCGAGCCGCCTTCCGGAACGCCTCGCCAGTGCCCTGGCACGCCATGACGCCCCTGCCTGGTGCTTCGTGGAAGGGCTGCACATGCCGGACAGTTCCACCGATCTCAGGAATTGACGGGCCACCCCTCCAAATTCGGAGGCAAAGCTGCTATATGGAAGGTGCGGCCGCTTGGGGGCCGCGCTATGAGGAGAACCCTGCTGATTTCGCAGTCTCGTGGGGGCGCAGAGAGCGCCCCGAACAATCTCAGGATGGTGGCTGGCGCTGAGGCCGGTCAGTCCGTCCCAATTCCTTCCGCCGACGACCTCGTCGCGCTCGTGAACGAGCGTCTGGACGAGGAGAAGGCCGAAGAGATCGTCACCATCAACCTGCGCGGTAAGTCCGACGTGGCCGATACGTTGGTCATCGCCTCTGGCCGTTCGCAGCGGCATGTCGGCGCTCTTGCAGACAAGATCGGCCGGGCGCTCAAGGATGCCGGCCTCGGCCAGGTGAAGACCGAAGGCCTGCCTTCCTGCGACTGGGTCCTGCTTGATGCGGGGGACGTGGTGATCCACCTCTTCCGGCCCGAAGTGCGCGACTTCTACAATCTCGAGCGCATCTGGGCCCCCGAACGCTTCCCGCCTTCGGCCTGATCTCGTGCGGCTCAAGCTCCTCGCTATCGCGAGGGAGCCCAAGCGTGATCTTCTGCATGACGCCGCCGAAGACTACCTGACGCGGGCGCGGGGGCTTGCCCCCGGTCTTGGCTTCAAGGGCCCGGAGGCGCAGTTCGTCGCGCCGGGCAAGGGCGGCGATCCGATGGGCGAAGCCGAGCGCCTCGGCAAGGTCCTGACGGGGCAGGCCGTGCTCCTCGATGAACGCGGTACGCACATGCGATCCGAAGACATCGCGGCGTTCATGGCGAGAATGCGCGATGAGGGCTGCGGCGAGCTTGCGTTCTGTATTGGCGGGGCCGACGGGTTCGACCCGGAATTCCGCCGCCGGGTTCAGGCCAAGGGCGGCAGGCTTCTGGCTTTCGGCAAGGCGGTCTGGCCCTACGCGCTCTGCCGCACCATGTTGGCCGAACAGATCTATCGCGGCCTCGCGATCCTTGCGAACCACCCCTATCATCGCGGCGACCCATGATTCTCCTCACCGCTCTTCTGACGGCCACCATCGCCATCCAGGACCTGCCCGAGGCGGAAGCCTCCCGGCTGGGCGATCTCGAACGCGAGATCGAGGAGAAGCGGCGCGAGGCCGAAGAGATCCGCGAGCGAACCGAGGAAATGGAGGAGGGCCTCGGCCGGCTTCGCAATCAGCTCGTCTCCACCGCTTCCGCTCTCCAGGCCGCCGAGCGTCGCGCCACTGCCCTCGAGCAGGATCTCAATACGATCGAAGCCCGCGAAGCGGCTGCTCTCGAAGAGCGTGACGCCCGCTCCCTTGAGTTGAGCCAGGTGCTGGCCGCGCTCCAGAACCTCGAACGGGCCAAGCCCCCGGCGCTCATCATCTCGCCGGACGACGCGCAGAAAGCGGCGCTGGCGGCCATTTCCCTCTCGAGCATCACGCCGCGGCTCGCCGCCATTGTCGAAGCGCGCAAGGAAGAGATTCTGCGCCTTGCGGCCTTGCGCAAGGAAAAGCGTGAAGCGCGGGCGGCCCTCGAAGACACCAACACGGCCCTCGCCGAAAGGCGGCGGCTTCTCGAAGGGCTTCTGGAGGAGCGTGAGAGCGCGTTCGAGGAAGACACCGCCGTTCTCCGCCGCATCGAGCGGGAGACCCGTAAGCTCGCCGCCGAGGCTTCGAGCCTGCGGGATCTTCTCAACCGCCTGCGAAGCCTGCCGTCAGGTGACGAGGTCCTGCGCAGCTATGAACGCTCACGCCGTGACCGGGACCTGCCAGAAGCTTTCGCCGAGGCGCGGGGGCTTCTCGAACGCCCTGTCGCAGGGCTGATCGCGGGGCGTTACGGGGAGGAAGACGGCACTGGTGAGGCGCGCGATGCGGTCGAGTTGATCACGCGCCCGGGCGCGGTCGTGACAGCGCCATTCTCCGGGCGGGTCCAGTGGGCGTCGGAATTCGGTGCTCTGGGCAAGGTTCTCATTATCGACGTGGGCGGCGGCTACACCCATATCCTCATTGGTATGGACACATTCGTGGTCAGGAAAGGTCAGCGGGTCAGCTCCGGTGAGCCGGTCGGCGTCATGGCGCAGGGGGCCAATGCACCGCGCCTGCGCTTCCAGCTGCGGCGAAACAACCGACCGGTCGATCCTGAACCCTGGTTCACGACAGCCCCCGGTTGAGTCATTGTTAAGGTTCGATGGCGTTCTCTTCTTGGACAAGCTCTCGCGGAAGTGACAGAGTTAAGCTCGAAGAAAGGCCCCGGGGGCACATTCTTCCCCAATCAACCATCAGACGATCGAAAAGAGCTCTCTATGATGATGTTGCAGGAAAAGACGGCGAAGAAACGTGGCGCGTTCAAGAACGCTTCGTCCATGGCGATTGGCGCCATGGTAGGCGGCGCCATGACCGCGGGCCTTTTGACCGCGGGGTACGCCCGTTCTGCCTTCGACGCGGAAACCTTCCGGCAACTGGACCTTTTCGGTGAGGCCTTCGAGACCGTTCACCGCAACTATGTCGAGGACCCCAACGACGAAGAGCTGATGCAGGGCGCCATCGACGGCATGCTCTCCAGCCTCGATCCGCATTCCAGCTATCTGCCTCCTGCCGACCTTGAGTCCATGCAGGAGCAGACCCGCGGCACCTTCGGCGGGCTCGGCATCCAGGTCACCCAGGAGCGCGAAGGCGTCGGCCGGGGCCTGGTCAAGGTCATCTCGCCAATGGACGGCACGCCCGCCGACCGCGCGGGCATCGAACCGGGCGACCTCGTCTTCGAGATTGATGGCGAGAGTGTCTTCGGCAAGAGCCTGACCGAAGCCACGGACCTGATGAAGGGTGAAAAGGGGACCGATGTCACCTTGCGCGTGGCCCGAGAGAACGTGGACGAGCCGCTCGAATTCACGCTGACCCGCGACATCATCGTGGTCAATCCGGTCTCCGCGCGCCTCGAGCGTGAGCGTTTCGGTTATGTCCGTCTTGCCGGTTTCACCCAGCAGACGGAAGGCAAGATGCTCGACGCCATTGACGAGCTCAAGAAAGAGGCCGGTGATCTCGACGGCATCGTCCTCGACCTGCGTTCGAACCCCGGCGGTCTTCTCGACCAGGCCGTGGCGGTGTCGGATGCCTTCCTCGAAGGCGGAGAAATCGTCTCGACCCGCGGTCGGCGCGGCAAGGATTCCATGCGTGAACTCGGTGAGCGCGGCGATATTCTCGAAGGCAAGCCCATCGTTGTTCTGGTCAATGGCGGCTCGGCTTCGGCTTCTGAAATCGTGGCTGGTGCTCTTCAGGACCGCAACCGTGGTCTGATCCTCGGCACCAAGACATTCGGTAAGGGATCGGTCCAGACCATCCTGCCGCTCGACCGTGGCCGTTCGGGCGCGCTTCGCCTGACGACGGCGCGTTATTACACCCCTTCGGGCCGCTCCATCCAAGCGGCGGGTATCGTGCCGGACATCGTCATGCCGATCACCCGTCCGGGTCAGGACGAGCCGGCAAAGCGGCGTTCGGAGCGTGATCTCGAAGGCGCCCTCGACGTGGATAATGACGTCGAAGTCGAACGCGTTGCCGAAGAAGAAGGTGTGGCATCCGTCCGGGAAATTCTCATGGAAGGTCAGGAGGCCCTGCGCGAGAAGGAGCGTGAGGAAGAGAACGCTACCGCGCTCTTCATCGAGCCCGTCGAATGTCCCGAAGAGACCGACTGCCAGCTCGAAAGGGCGCTCGACCTTCTGGCTGACGAAAGCCGCTTCGGTCAGCTTCTGGCCGATGCGGGGATGATCCGCCGCTGATCGCCGCGCCGTTGATCTTGGGCGAGGGGTTCGGCGGCGAGCCCCTCGCTTTTTCACGTCCGAGGACGTGTTTCGCTGCCAAGTTCGATGACCTGCGGCGTCATTCGCCCTTCGCCGCCCTGCGCGCGATGGAAACAAAGCGTCGTCCGGGTGAGACGATCGCCGGTTTTCTTTCTTACGAATGCGTCCTCGCGATCGAGCCGGACCTCGACCTGCCGCCCCCGCCCATCGACATGCCGGCCGCTTTCTTCGGTCTCTTCGAAAAGGCAGTGCCCCTTCCCGCTGCAGCCCTTCAGCCACCGGAGAGCCTCACGAAGCCGCAGAGCATCGACCAAGGCATGCCGCGCGAGGACTACGCGGCGATGGCCGAGGATGTCCGCCAACGCATCCTTCGCGGCGATGTCTTCCAGGTGAACGTCTCCCACCGCCAGAGCGCGGTATGGGATAAGCTAGGACCTGACCTTCTTGGCCGCCTTCCCTGGCAGGAGGCGCTTCAGAGCCGCTTCGGCGCCCTTGTCGACCTTGGCGACACGGCTCTCGTAAGCGCCTCACCCGAGCTTTTTCTCGAAGCGGAGGGCAGGAACCTCGCGGCAGAGCCGATCAAGGGCACCCGGCCACGCAGCAAGGACCCCGCGCATGACCAGAGGCTTGCCGAGGAGCTTCTCGCCGACCCCAAGGACCGCGCCGAGAACATGATGATCGCGGATCTCATGCGCAACGACCTAGCCAAGGTGTGCGACGATTACAGTATCAGCGAGCCCGTCCTTTGCGGCTTGCGCAGCTATCCTTCCGTCCACCATCTTTACAGCCGGATCGAGGGACGGCTTCGCGGCGGCCTCGGTTTCGCAGACGCCCTGACAGCCGCGTTCCCCTGCGGATCGGTCACCGGGGCGCCGAAGCGGGCAGCCATCGAAGCCATCGCCGCGCTGGAGGGTGAGGGGCGGGGACCCTATTGCGGTACGGTCTTCATGATCGGCGAGGGACGGGCTGTTGCCTCTGTGGCGATCAGGACAGCGGTGATCGATAAACAACGTGGGCGGATCGACGTCCGCAGCGGCGGCGGCGTCACGGCGCTCTCCGATCCGTTTGCGGAATATGACGAGGCGATCGCCAAGGCCTATCTTTTCAGGCACCTGACGGGGCAGACATGATCCTTGTCGTCGACTGCCAGGACAGCTTCGTCGAAACCCTCGCCCGCTATGTGCGCGAAGCAGGTTTCGAGACCCTTCTTCGCTCCCATGACCGTCTTTCGCTCAACGACGTGGAGGCCCTTGCGCCGCGCGGCGTCATTCTTTCTCCCGGTCCCTATACCCCCGCCGAAGCGCCGCTTGCGAAGGCATTGCCGCTGAGGTTTCCCGGCCTTCCGATCCTTGGCGTCTGCCTTGGGCATCTCGCGATCGCGGAGGCTTACGGCGGCGTGACGAAGCGTGCGGCGCTTCCGGTCCATGGAAGGGCAACCGGGCTTCGGCATGAAGGCGGCGCGCTGTTTGAAGGTGTACCGGCCCGCTTTCAGGCCGGGCGATACCACGCTCTCGTCAGCGACATTCAGGGAACGGAACTCGTTCCGACCGCGTTGAGCGCGGAAGGCGAGCTGATGGCGTTCCGGCACAAAGAGCGACCGCATTTCGGCGTCCAGTTTCACCCCGAATCGGTTCTCACCCCGGACGGGCGTACGATGCTGCGCAACTTTCTTCAGAGGACGGCATGATACCGGAAGACGATCGGGGCTTTCTACTCGGTGATGGCCTTTTCGAGACCTTTCGCACATTCGAGCGCCGGCCGCTCCTTCTTGCGCGGCACCTCCGACGTCTTACCGCTGCTGCATCGGAGATGCGCTTGCCGCTGGCGTCCTTCGACCTCGAAAAGATGATCCGGACCAGGGCCGAAGAGCAGGATATCCGCCATGGCAGCCTGCGGCTCACCGTGACCCGGGGAAGTGGGGCACGCGGTCTCATGCCGCCTGCCAAGCCCGAGCCGAGGCTCATCCTCTCCGCTGCGCCCGCCAGTCCGCGGAGCACCAGTCCGGTCCGGGCAATCATCAGCGAGGTTCGGCGCAGCGCAGGCTCACCGTCTGCGCGGATGAAAACCCTCAGCTACAACGATAACATCATGGCCCGCATGAAGGCCGAGGAAGAGAGCGCGGCCGATGCAATTCTCTTCACTGATGATGGCGACGCCGCTTCGACCAGCCTCGCCAATATCCTCGTCCTGAAGGACGATCGGTGGCTGACCCCGCCACAGAGCCAGGGCGGTCTCCTGCCCGGCATCGTGCGCGAAGTGCTGCTCGAGAAAGGCCTGATCGCTGAGGCTCCGCTCGGCTGCGAGGACATTGAGGCCTACCCGCTTGCCCGCTGCAACAGCCTTATCGGGGTTGAGCCTCTGGTTATCGAGGGCTGCGCTGCGCCCTTGCCCGAAGAGGCCAGGCGCTTGACGGCGGCTCTGGAAGAGGTCGAGAGAAGCGAGCCATGAAAAGCTTCAGCTTCTCGGATGACCAGATCTCGCGCATCCTCGCGGCGCTCATCGCCGACGAGCTGGCCCGGCGCTATGCGCGCTACACGGAGAGCCTTGTGCATTCTGGATGGTCTGCGGCGACCAAGCTTCAGACGGGCGGGATCGGGCTTTCGCCGGAAGAGCTACAGAGCTGCGCTGGGCGGGCGGCAGAGTTCTTCGGTCACGACACCGGCGTTCTGGAGGTCCGCTCCGGCCAGACGATCGGCGACTGGACCGAGGCGCTGCGCGAACTCAGCCAGCAGGAGCTGATGCAGTTCACCTTCTATCCGCACACGCAAAGCGGCGAAGCGGCGACCCGGCATTCGGCGGACGACGTTTTCGTCGATGGCGCCGCGGTGGCCTCCCTTCTCGCAGGGCGCAAGCGGACGATTTCCATGGTTTCGCCGCACACCCTACTCGGACTCGTCAGTGCCGTGATCGCTCCCAACCTGCAGCGGGTGCCGCTGCTCGATGCGCGGACACGCACGCCGGACGAGCTTTCGGAGATGCTGACCTTCGGCGATCTCGTCGTCGCGACACCGACCTTGTGGCGCTATCTCGCCGAGACCCTGCCCGAGGTGCCCTCGAACGTCGTCGCTGTCAGCTTCGGCGAGACGCTGACACCTGACCTGGCCCAGAAACTGCGCCAGCGGGGGCTTGGCGCCCTTCGCGAACTTTACGGCTCGACGGAAACGGGCGTGGTCGCCTGGCGCGACAGCCAGTCCGAGCCCTTCGTCCTTTTCGACCACTGGGACCGTGACGGTGACGCGCTGATCCGTCGCCGCCCGGATGGGCGGACCGCGCGGCTGATCCTGATGGACGAGGTCGAGTGGGAGGGAAAGCGCGGCTTCCGGCTCGGCCCCCGCCGCGACGGCGCTGTCCAGATCGGCGCGGTGAATGTCTTCCCGGGCCAGATCGGCGAGATCATCGCCGAGCACCCGGGCGTGGTGGGATGTGAGGTCCGTTTGAGCCGCAGGCCTGGCGCCCTCGACCGGCTGATCGCGGACATCACCGTCGCCGAAGGTCTCGACCCGGACGAAGAGATGGCTTGGACCATCGACGAATGGTGCCGCGCCCGCCTCCACCCGGCAGAGCGGCCGCGAATCTATCGCTTCATCCCGGCGAACAGCTAGAAATCGAAGCGAATTCGAGCGGTTCCTTCCGCTTTTTCTTCAAGGCCGCCGCATAGCGTTCTTCTATCACAGGGGAGAAACGTGATGCGCAAGGCAATGACGAAGACCCATCCCGGCCATTGGTTGTCGGTTGCTGACTGGACGCTCGTGGGTGTGTCCGCCGTGGTCATTCTCGGCGCGTTGTCGGCACTCGGTTAAGAGAGTTTTCGCCCTATCGTGGTTAACCTCCCGGCGTAGGTAGCGTTCGGGGACGGGCCATGGGCAAGCTTGGGAGCTTTCTGGGTTTGAACCTTCTCGCCATAGGTGTGATCGGGTTGGTCATCAGCATGACGGCCAAGGATGACTTCCCGGTGGCCGGTGCGATCGCTGCCGAGGGGGCTCCGCGCCCCATGGTGCTCGAAGGGGCGGTCAGCACCCTCGTGGACCTGCCGGTTGGCCGGGTACAGGTCGGCGCGCGGGTCCTCACCGAGCCTTCCACCCATCTCATCCTTCCCGGTGACGAGGTCATGCTCACCGAAGGGCCGGGTAGCGAACCCCTCATCACGAAGGCCAGGGTGCTTTCGATCGATCCTCCCCTCAACCGGCAGGACGACCGGGTCTACGCCACGTTCTCCCTCAGCCAGGGCGAAGCCAGGTCGCTCCGCCGCCTTCGCGAGACGACCCTGATCTACCTGCGGCTTGCCGCCACCGGGCACGGCGAGAACTATTCCTCGTTCGGCACGCTTCCTGCCGCTTCTGTCGTCACCCGCCGCTTTGGCGAGAGTGACTGGGACACCCGCCTCGCGGAGCGCTGACTTGCCGTAAGCCGAGACGCTCTTTAGTCCCGTCGGGTACCACAAGGAGCGCTTCATGCCGCAATCCGCCATTATCGCCGATCCGGACCGCATTGGCGGGGCCACGCCGCTCCACCTGGTGCAGCGCAGCGACGAGCTTCCCGAAGCTGCCCGCCCGATCGCGCAGATCGGTCAGTTTCGCGGCGAGGCAGGCCAACTTCTTGTCACCTCCGAAGGCGTCTTCGTCGGCAGCGGGCAGGGGGACGAGCCCTTCGCTCTTGGCACTGCGGCCGCCGAGCTTGCAGGCGGCGACTACCGCTTGGCGTCTCTGCCTGAAAAGATGGACCGGCGGCAGACAATCCTCGGCTTTGCTCTGGGCGCATACCGCTTCGAGACCTACCGTCAGGCCGGAGAAGCGCCGGTTCTCATCGTCGAAGACGCGGGCCTTGCCGCATCGGTATCGCGAGAAGCAGCGAGCATCGGGTTCGGGCGCGACCTCATCAACACCCCGGCCGAAGAGATGAGCCCCGACCATCTCGAGGGTGAAGCACGCAAGCTGGCGCAGGCCTTCGGCGCTGCGATCACCGTCCATCGCGGCGAGAACTTTGAAGAGGGCTTCCCCCTCATCCACGCCGTGGGCCGTGCTGCTGCTATTCCGCCGCGCCTGATCGAGCTGCATTGGAAAGGCGACGGCGCGACGCGCAGCCTGGCGCTTGTTGGCAAGGGCGTCTGCTTCGACTCCGGCGGCCTCAACGTCAAAGGCGGCAAGGGCATGGCCCTCATGAAAAAGGACATGGGCGGCGCCGCCACGGCTCTCGCCCTTTCGCGCCGGATCATGGAAGAGGCGCTGCCGATCGACCTCAGGCTTTATGTTCCCGCGGTCGAGAATGCGATCGGCGGTAACGCTTTTCGGCCGGGCGATGTCTACCGCAGCCGCGCCGGGCAGAGCGTCGAAATCTCCAACACCGATGCCGAAGGCCGCTTGATCCTCGCGGATGCGATGACGCTGGCTACCGAAAGCCGACCCGACCGCTTGCTGACGCTCGCGACTCTCACCGGGGCAGCGCGCGTCGCGCTGGGCCCGGACCTGCCGCCTCTCTATTCGACCGAGGAATCCTTTCAGAAGCTGGTGCTGGAGAAGGGCGCGGCACTCGACGATCCGCTCTGGCCGATGCCCTTCTGGGATCGCTACAACGAGTATCTCCGGTCGGACATCGCCGATGTGAACCATGCGGCTTCCACGCCGTTCGCGGGCTCGATCACGGCAGCCCTGTTCCTCAAGCGTTTTGCAGGGACAGTGCCGTTCACGCATATCGACACTTTCGGCTGGATGCCCGCGGCGCGCCCCGGCCGTCCCAAAGGCGGAGAGCCGCTCGCCTTGCGTGCATTGTTCGAAGCGCTCAGAACGGAATCGAAGGCGTAAACCATCGCGCGCGGCGCGAGCGAATTTTGCGGCTTTCGCTTCACAGGCGAATGGTCATAAGATTCCCTTCACACTGTTTAACGCGTTGTTAGCCATTCCAGTGGTGAGTGTATCCTGGATCCATCGGCCGGCGTTCAGGGGACAGGAACGATATGAGAGCTGCTGTTCAGGGAAGCATCTTCGCGGCGATCGCCGCCATCATTCTCAGCGTCGGCTTCTTTCTCGCGCAGTCGGGCAGGCTGGGCGACCTCGGCACGCTGCCCCAAACGGTCGAGTCGACCTGGGCGGTGACGGCGGGCGCGGTGTTCTTCGCGCTCGGTGCGCTTCTATGGGCCTTGCGGGCCGCAGGGGCGAGCCGCGACATGACCAAGGACTGGTCGCGATCCTTGGCGCAGATGGAAGCGCAGCTGGAAAAATCCGAAAGCATTCTCGCCTCCCACCCAGGCCTCGTCCTGGTCTGGGCGGAAAGCGACGACGACCTTGAAGACGGTTGGGGCAGCCCCCGGGTCCTCGGCGGCCCGGCGGCGCTCGCAAGCCTCATCACCTTTGCGACGAAGGACCCCCTCGCATTCCGCCGTCCGGCCGAAAGCCTTCTCGACGCCTTCGGCGATCTTCCGCTCACGGAGAACATCGCGGG
Organism: uncultured Caulobacterales bacterium; assembly: GCA_964556115.1. GTDB lineage: Bacteria > Pseudomonadota > Alphaproteobacteria > Caulobacterales > Parvularculaceae > Parvularcula. Next base: position 87,350 of record CAZKVC010000001.1, on the reverse strand, counting down.
CACCCGCCCAGTCAGCCTTCGCGAGAAGGTCACCATGCTGCGCTCAGAGGGCCTTTCTTTCAGCGGTACCCTGATGACCGAAGAGGGCCGCTCGATCGAATGCGACGGCCGTGTCGCAGGCGACCAGGTGACACTGTGGCTCACTGATCCCGCCGTGCGCCTGGCCGAAGAAGCAGGCGTCGTGGGGCAGGCGAGGGACCGCGCGTCGGACCTTCACGGGGCCTTCAACCACCTCGAGCGTGCCCCCATCGCGGCGTGGCGCCGTTCGCCCGATCTCAAGCTCGAATGGGTCAACAAGGCCTATGTCGAGATGGTCGAAGCCATCAACATGGACGAGGTGATCAGCGACCAGAAGGAAATCGACCCCGGTTTCGTCAATGTCGCCCGCAAGGCCAAGACCGAGCATGAGCGGTCGGGCCGAAAGGCGGCGGACGATCTCATCCGCGTTAATATTCGTGGCCAGCGCCGGGTCCTCCGGGTGATCGAGCAACCGCTTCACACCGCAGGCGGCAAGGTTTCGATGGCCGGTCTCGCCATCGACGTCACTCGCCAGGACCGCGCCCAGGAAGAGCTGCGGCGCCATCAGGAAGCGCACCGTCAGACCCTCGACCAGCTCGGCACCGCCGTGGCTGTCTTCGGCCCGAACCAGGCGCTCGAATACTACAACCAGAGCTTTATCGAGCTTTGGGATCTTGAAGAGAACGAGCTGCGTCACCGCCCGAGCCACGCCGAAGTGCTGGACAGGCTTCGCCATCTGGAGAAGCTGCCCGCCCAGGCTGATTTCGGCCTCTGGAAGAAGAAGCAGCTCGAGGTCTACACCGACAACGGCCAGGACGATGCGGAGCCGGACGACATCTGGAACCTGCCGAACGGCCGGACCCTGCGCGTCGCGATGCGCCGCCATGCGCTGGGCGGGGTTGCCGTGGTCTTCGAGGACATCACCCAGACCGTCGAGCTTCAGACCCTCTACCAGACGCAGATCAAGGTGCAGCGCGCCACCCTCAACAACCTCACCGAAGGGGTGGCCGTGTTCGGCGCCGATGGCCGCCTCGCGCTCTACAACAGGAGCTTCGAGGACATGTGGGCCCTGCCTGAAGAGCAGCTCACCGACGCGCCGCATTTCGACAGGCTCAACGATGCCTTCACGGCACTGGCGCCGCGTGCGATCCAGGAGTTCAAGACGATGAAGCGGCGGATCGTCAGCTTCTCGCCCCAGGACCGCAAGACCGAGGCGGGAGGACCCTTCCACCTCAAGGATGGCCGCTGGATGGCCTATGCCACCTCGCCGCTGCCCGACGGGGCGACGCTGGTGAGCTTCATCGACGTCACCGACAGCCAGGAGCGGCAAAAGGAACTCGAGGTCAGGAACCAGATCCTCGAGGAAGCAGACCGCATCAAGACGCGCTTCACCAACCATATCTCCTACCAGCTCCGCGACCCGCTCAACGTCATCAAGGGTTTCGCCGAAGTGCTGGAGAACGAGTTCGCCGGCCCGCTTTCAGATCGGCAGAAGGACTACACGGCGGCCATTGTCGCCTCCTCGCTCAAGCTTCTCGACCTGGTCGACGACATCATCGACCTCGCTGCTGTCGATGCGGGCCAGCTCGATCTCAACATGGACGTGGTCGACATCCGCGCGTTGATGGAGAACGCCAAGACCTATGCGGCGCTCAAGGCCGAAGACAGCCAGGTCCGCCTGACCATCGACTGCGACAGCACCATCGGGAGCATCCGCGGCGACGAACGGCGCCTGAAGCAGGTCCTCTTCAACCTCCTCTCCAACGCCTTCCAGTTCACCGAACCGGGCGGCGAAGTGACCCTCGGTGCGGAGCGTGAGGGTGAGATGATCAGGCTCTGGGTCTCCGACACGGGCAGGGGCGTCACGCCCGCCGACCAGGCCAAGGTCTTCGAGCGTTACGAAGCGGCGGGGCCCGGGGCTGGCGCGGGTGTGGGCCTGGCGCTGGTCAACAGCTTCGTCGAGTTGCATGGCGGTTTCGTCCGCCTCGAAAGCCGCGAGGACGAGGGCACGCGGGTCACCTGCCACCTTCCCGCAGAAGGCCCGGCGGAGCATTTTCTCGCAGCGGAGTAAGCCGTTAGCCCTCGGCGCTCTGGTTTGCTAACCCCTGTTTGACCGAGCGGCTGCTAGGGCGGCCGCCGACAGAAAACAAAAGGGGGCGGGCCATGGCGCGCAAGGGGAAATGGGTTGTGCTGATCGTCCTGGCGGTGATCGCCGGGATCTGGTCGATGGACCGCCAGACGGACCGCCAACTGGCCTTGACACGGCTCGCGAGCTCCAAGCCCCCCGCCCCCTACAAGATCGTCCGCGACCCCTGGGGTATCCCCTCGATTTACGGTGCGACCGACGCCGCGACGGCTTACGGCATGGCGATCGCCCACGCGGAAGACGACTTCCCGACGATCCAGGCCCGCCTTGCGCCGGTCAGAGGCCTTGCCGGTGCGATCTACGGCCGCGAAGGCGCTGTCTCCGACGTGTTCGGACGGCTTCTTGGCGTTAGCCGCACGGTCGATGCGACCATCGGTGAGCTGACGCCGGAAGCCCGCGCCATAGCGAAGGCCTACGCCGACGGCATCAACGCCTATGCGGGACGCCATCCAGGCGAGATCCTTCACCCGGACCTCTTTCCGGTGACCGAGCGCGACGTCATCGGCGGCTTCGTCCTCGTCTCGCCGCTTTTCTACGGCCTCGACAACGTCATCACCGACCTCATGGACGGCAATGTCCCCGAGGAAGAGCCGCTGGTCGAAGGGCGGGGTTCGAACGCCTTTGCCATCGCGCCCAGCAAGATGGCCGACGGCTCGACGGTCCTGATCTCGAACTCTCATCAGCCCTGGGAAGGCCCAGCCGCCTGGTGGGAAGCGCGGATGGCCAGCGGTGAGGGCTGGTCGATGGCGGGCAGTACGTTCCCCGGCGTCCCCTTCATCCTGATGGGGTATAATGAGCATCTATCCTGGACCAACACTGTCAACGTACCGGACCTCGTCGATGTCTACCGTTTGCGTACCGACGATACAGGAGACCGCTACAGCCTCGATGGTGAATGGCGGGATATTGAGAAGGAGAGCTTCTGGCTGAAGGTCAAGTTCGGACCCTTCACCATTCCCGTCCGGCAGACCGTCGAGCGGTCGATCCACGGCCCTGTCATTCGCAACGACAAAGGCGTCTTTGCCTTCCGCTACGCGGGTATGGAGCGGAGCGCACTGTTCGAACAGTACTACGCTCTGAACCGTGCGAAGTCCTTCTCGGACTGGGAAGAGGCAATGCGGATGCAGGCCATTCCGTCGACGAATTTTCTTTACGCCGACAAGGAAGGCAATATCGCCTATCTCTACAACGCGGCTTTCCCCCGGCGCTCGGCAGCGACCGACTGGTCCGGCGTTCTTCCCGGCGATCGCAGCGACCTGATCTGGCAGGGCTACGAGGCGTTCGAAGTCCAGCCCTATTACGTCAACCCGCCGAGTGGCTATCTGATCAATGCGAACAACACACCCTTCCTTGCCACCGCGGTAGAAGATCATCTTGATCCGGAAGACTTCGCCGATCTCGTGGGTGTCGAGGACAAGACCACCAACAGGATCTTGCGCAGCCTCGACCTTATGGCCGCCGCGCCCGAGAAACTGACCCACGAAGACCTTCACCGCATCAAATACGACACCGCCTATGACGAGGCTTCGCCCCTCGGCAGCCTGATGGCTGCCTTCCTCGCGGATGATGCACTGGCTTCGGTCGACCCGGAGGCGTTTGCGCTTCTTCAGGAATGGGACTGGGACCTCGACGGCGAGGGGGCCTCCGATTCGATCGCTGCCCTCGTTATCTACAATCTCTACCTTGGAATGCGCGGCTATCATCCGATGCCGGAGCATGAAGATGCTCTCGCGCAGGCGGCCGAGCACCTCAGAGAGAATTTCGGCCGTCTGGATCCGCCGCTTGGTGAGATGTCACGCCTTCGGCGCGGCGAGGTGGACCTGCCGCTGATCGGTGGGCCGGATGCCCTGCGCGCGCTCTACTGGGGTTTTGACGAGGATGGCCGTCTCTACGGCCTCAATGGCGACAGCTATATCGCCTATGTCCGCTGGGACCGGAACGGCAAGCTCGACGCCCGGACCATCTATCCCTTCGGATCGGCGATGGCGCGGCGGCACTCTCCGCACTACGCCGATCAGTCCGATCTTTTCGCCACCGAGCGGATGAAGCCCGCCCCGCTACCGGATTGGCGCGAGGCGGCGGCCTTGGCGGAAGATGGCGAAGCGGTCAGCCCACCGCTGTGATTGGACGGGGCAGGGCGGGGGCTTCCCGCCGCGTCCGGTCCCGCTTCGGCGCGGAAGGCTGGAAGGCAAGCTGCACGTGGTAGGCGCAATAGGGCTTGCCCCCCGTGCAGGCCTGACCGCAGAAGTGGAAATCATCTGCCGCCGGGTCGCCGATCGGCCATTTGCACTGATCGTTACCGATCGAATTCACGTTCAGCTTCGTGCCGCCGAATTCGGTGATCGGCGGAAGGTCGCGCAGGGTACTGCGCGCCGGTTTGCTGGCAGGCCCGCTTGCCGGTGCGGCCGCTGAAGGCTGTGCCTGAGGCTTGCTCACCGCCTTCGGTTTGGCCGGCGCAGCACGTCCCGACAGTCCGAGACGATGCACCTTGCCGATCACGGCATTACGGGTCACACCGCCCATCCGGGCCGCAATTTGAGAGGCGGAATGCCCCTCCGCCCATAGCTTCTTCAGCTCTTCGACTCGATCTTCCGTCCACGCCATCGGTTTCCTCCTGGTCGCTGCGGGGAGGACCCCCCAAATCTGGGGGCGCTGTCCTCCACTACCCAAGATGTTGTGACGCAGGAAGAACACCTGCACAAGATCCATGGTTGCCAAGTTATTAAGGTCTATATCTTGGGAAGCCCCTATTTCTCCACAAACCGGGGTGGTGCGATCTCCCCAAACGGCTAGATGGTGGGGTTCCCAGCCAAGAACCGGTCCGTCATGCACAGTCCCGATCCGCAAGTTTCCGCCTATCGCCACGAGGGCCCCGGTTTTGGGGTCAGGCGATTCGGCGCCGTGAACTGGCTCGGGCTCTGGACGCTCTTCCGCAAGGAGGTGATGCGCTACCTGAAAGTCGCCGCGCAGACGGTGTTCGCGCCGATCATCACCACCATGCTTTATCTCACCGTCTTCCTGGTCGCTTTCGGCGCAGGCCGGGATGTGACGATGGAAGGCCAGGTTGTCGCCTTTGCTGCCTTCCTGCCGCCGGGCCTCATCATGATGGCGGTGCTGTCCAATGCCTTCCAGAATGCATCCAGCTCTCTCATCATCGGCAAGGTGCAGGGCTCGATCGTCGATGTCCTGATGCCGCCGCTTTCCGCCGCCGAGCTGACCGTCGCATTCGTGGCGGGCGCAGCCACGCGGGGGCTTCTCGTAGGGTTCGTCACGGCGGTGACCATCGCCGCCTTCATGCTGCTGACGGGCGGGCCCTTCGCGATCCACAATCTGGCGGCCATCCTCTTCTTCTCGATCGCCGCAGCCATCCTCCTCGGCGCGGTCGGCGCGATCGCTGGCATGTGGGCCGAGAAGTTCGATCAGCTGGCGCTCATCTCGAACTTCGTCATCACGCCGCTCACCTTCCTGTCGGGCACGTTCTATTCGGTGAAGAAGGAAGGCATGCCGGAATGGGTGGCGACGATCTCAGGCTTCAACCCGCTCTTCTATCTCATCGACGGGTTCCGTTACGGTTTCATCGGCCTCTCTGACGCTTCGGTCATCCTTGGCGCGATCGTCTCGGCGGCCTTGTGTGCCGCGGCCTGCATGGCCACCTATCTCCTCTTCCGGCGCGGCTACAAATTGAAAGCTTGATTATGTTCGACGATACCCCCCGATCCGGCGGGCCGAACGACGATGTGGTGATCCCCTTTCAGGTGGGCGAGACCGCCGTACGCGGTCGCCTCGTGCGTCTTGGGCCGGCGATTGACGACCTTCTTTCCCGGCACGACTTTCCCCTACCGCTGAAGCAGCTCGTCGGTGAAACCGCCGCGCTGGTCGCGATGCTGGGCGCCTCTTTGAAGTTCAAGGGCAAGCTCATCCTTCAGGCCCAGGGCGATGGCCCTGTCTCCATGGTGGTGGCCGACTACACCGCCGGCGGCGCCCTGCGCGCCACCGCGAAGATCCAGGAGGGGCACGAAGGCACGGTGGGTGAGGCCCAGGGCCCTGAGCTCCACTTCCTGCTGCGCAAGGGGCACATGGTCATGACCATCGACCAGGGCGCCGACATGGAGCGCTACCAGGGTGTGGTCCCCCTCGAGGGCCCGAACGTCGCCAAGGCGACCGTGAACTACTTCGCCCAGTCCGAGCAGATCCCTACGGCCATCGAGCTGGCGGTCGGCCGGATCACTGACGAAGAGGGCCGGGAAACCTGGCGGGCCGGCGGGATCATGGCGCAGTTCATGGCGGCCGAAGGCGGTAACCGGGAGCGCGGCGAGGAAGTCATCTTGGCCGATGATGACCGGGAGGCCTGGAACAGGGCGGCGATCCTCCTCGAGACCGTGAAGCCGGACGAGCTTCTCGACCCCACCGTCACGCCCGAGGCGTTGCTCTACCGTCTCTACCATGAAGATGGCGTGCGGGTCTTCGATGGGTCGACGGCGCATTTCGCCTGCACCTGCAACCGCGAGAAGATCGCAGTGGTGCTCGCGCAGTATAGCCGTGCAGACATCGAGGACATGATCGAGGACGAGGCGATCGAGGTCACCTGCGACTTCTGCCGCGAGCAGTACCGCTTCGAACTTGACGAGACCGGGCAGCAGTTCAAGGACGTCTGACCTCTAGCCGGTCAGGAAGGCGACCCAGAGCGGCAGGGTAAGGAAGGAGAGGATCGTCGTCACGGTGACGTGGCCGGCGGTCAGCTCCGCATTCCCGCCCAGCTCCCGCGCCAGCACATAGCTCGACGCCGCGCCGGGCGCTGCGCCGATAACGGTCAGGACGAGCAGGATCTCCGTGCCAAGACCGAGGCTGTTGCCGATCAGGAAGAATGTCAGCGGCGCGATGAAAAGCTTCAGCGCCACGGCCACCGTCAGCATGGCCGGCTTTGCGCCGATCGCCTTGAAATCGAGGCCTGCGCCTACGGTGAGAAGAATGAGCGGCAGCGCGGCCCTGCCGATCAGCTCGGCGGTGTCGATGACAAGAGGCGGGCGCAGGAAGGGCAGGGCATTGCCGAGCGCCCCCGCAACACAGCCGATGATCAGCGGGTTGGTCACGATGCGCGAGAAGACGCGCCGAAAGCCAACCCGGCCTTCATGCTGTCCCCAGACGGACAACGCCGCAACGCACATCACATTGATCAGCGGCACCGTGGGCCCGAAGACGATGGCGACAAGTGCCGCCTGCTCCGTCGATAGAACAGCCTGAGCAAGTGCGAGGATGACGAAGCCGTTCCAGCGCACCGCGCCCTGGAAGACGCTGGTGAAGGTCGGATCATCCGTGCGAAGAAGCGGCTTCAGCGCCACTGCGAGGGCAGCCATGGCGAGAAAGCCGCCTACCGCCGCTGTCAGGAAAAGCCCAGCTTCGATCTCGCCGAGATCGGCCCGGGCGATGGTGACGAAGAGAAGGACCGGCAGAAGCGCCATGTAGCTGAGCCGGGTCACGCCAGCCCAGAGCTCCGCCTGCACGAGCCCGCTTCTGCGGATCAGCCAACCAAGGGCAATGGTAACCCCGATCGGAACCAATCCGTAGACGATCGATCCCATGCGCCGGGCTCCTGAAAGAGTAAGGCCCGGGGCTGCAGCCGCCCCGGGACCGGATGTTAGAGGCCGAGGCTGCGGTAGCTGTCGGCGACGTCCTTCAGCGAGGCGTAATAGGCCGCGGTCCGCATGTCTTCGATGCCGTCGACCCCGCGCCACGCTTCGCGCATGGCCTGATAGGCGTTGCGCATCGTATCGTCGAGACCCGAACGGACGAGGTCCAGTTCGTCAGCGCCCCGACCGAAACGTTCGACGAAGGCGGGGCTGAACTTGGCACCGGTCACGGACTCCAGTTCCTGCAGCAGCATCGTGTTGCGCTTTTCCTCCTCGCGCCGCTGCATCCGGCCGAAGCGGATATGGCTGAGGTTCTTGACCCATTCGAAATAGGAGACCGTCACACCGCCGGCATTGGCGTACATGTCCGGGATGATGACGACGCCTTTCTCGCGGAGGATGGTATCGGCATTCGCCGTGACCGGACCGTTTGCCGCTTCGATGATCAGCTTCGCCTTGATGTTCGGCGCATTGCCGCGCCAGATCGACCCCTCGATCGCAGCCGGGATGAGGATGTCGCACTCGTTCTCGAGAATCTTCACGCCATCCTCGACATAATGGCCGTGGTGGAAACCCTTCACGCCGCCCGTCTGGGAGATGAAGGTCTTCAGGCTCTCGATATCGATGCCCTTGTCGTCGACGATCGCGCCGTCCCGTTCGATGACAGCGGTGATGATCGCGCCGTCTTCTTCTGAAAGGAACTTTGCGGCGTGGTAGCCCACATTGCCGAGGCCCTGGACGATGACGCGCTTGCCATCGAGGGTGCCGTCCATCTTCGCCGTACGGACGTCTTCTTCGTGACGGAAGAACTCGTGGAGGGCGTATTGCACCCCGCGTCCGGTCGCCTCAACACGGCCGGCGATGCCGCCAGCGTTGAGCGGCTTGCCGGTGACGCAGGCCTTGGCGTCGATATCGGTCGGGTGCAGACGGTTATAGGCATCGGCCATCCAGGCCATCTCGCGCTCGCCCGTACCCATGTCGGGCGCGGGAACGTTCTGCGACGGGTGAATGAGGTCACGCTTGGCGAGTTCATAGGTGAAGCGCCGGGTGATGCGCTCGAGCTCATCCTCGTCCCAGTCCCGCGGGTTGATGGCGAGACCGCCTTTCGAACCGCCAAAGGGCACCTGCACCAGCGAGCACTTGTAGGTCATGAGGGCGGCAAGCGCCTCGACCTCGTCCTGGTTCACCGAAAGGGCGTAGCGGATACCGCCCTTGACCGGCTCGAGATGCTCCGAGTGCACCGCGCGATAGCCGGTGAAGGTGTGCATGTCGCCACGCAGCCGGACACCGAAGCGCACCGTATACGTTGAGTTGCATACCTTGATCTTGTGCTTGAGGCCATCCGAGATATCGAGATGGGCCGCCGCGCGGTCGAACATGATGTCGACGCTTTCACGGAATGTCGTCTCACGAGCCATATCTGCTGCCATAGGGCGTTCCTCGTCTTTCTTGGTTTCTCGTTCGGTTAGTGCCTGAAATGCCTGAGGCCTGTGAAGACCATGGCGAGCCCGGCGGCATTGGCGGCGTCGATCACTTCCTGATCGCGCATCGACCCGCCGGGCTGTATCACGGCGGTCGCCCCCGCCTCGGCAGCGGCAAGAAGGCCGTCCGCAAACGGAAAGAACGCATCCGATGCGACGACTGATCCCTTGACCATGGGCGCGTCCAGGCCCTCGGCCTCCGCGGCATCCTGTGATTTGCGCACGGCGATCCTTGCCGAGTCGAGGCGGCTCATCTGTCCTGCGCCGACGCCTACAGTCGCGCCATCCTTGGCATAGACGATGGCGTTCGATTTGACGTGCTTGGCGACCGTAAAGGCGAAGCGCAGATCGCGCCATTCATCCTCGGTCGGCTCGCGCTCAGTGACGACCTTGGGATCGCCGTCGAAAACCGTGCTGTCCTGGTCCTGGAGAAGAAAGCCTCCTGCGATAGGCCGCACCAGGTTGCGCCGCTGGGCGGGGTCAGGGAGCCCATCGGTAATCAGGAGGCGGAGGTTCTTCTTCTTCGCGAAGATCTCTTTCGCCGCGTCGTCGATGCCGGGCGCGATGACCACTTCGGTGAAGATCCTGGTGATCTCGGCCGCCGCTTCGGCGTCGATTGGCCGGGTGGCCGCGATGATGCCGCCAAAGGCCGAGACCGGGTCACAGCGCAGGGCTTGGCGGTAGGCCTCGACGATCGACGTATTCTTTGCCACGCCGCAGGGGTTCGCGTGCTTGACGATCACCACCGCCGGATCGGCGCCCAGCTCGGCCGCCAGTTCATAGGCGGCGTCGGAGTCGTTGAGATTGTTGTAGCTCAGCTCCTTGCCTTGGAGCTGTTCGGCGGAGAGGATTCCGGCGCGCTGCTCATCGGTTCCGTAGACGGCGCTTTTCTGGTGAGGATTCTCACCATAGCGCAGGCCGGAGCGCAGGCGCCCCACAATGCCCGTCCGCCGCGGCGGCTCATCGCCTTCGCGCAGGTTCTGGCTGATCAGAAGATCATATTGCGCCGTCCGGCCGTAAGCGACCGAAGACTGTTGCTTGCGAAAGGCGCGGGTCGTGCCGCCCTGCTCGAGTTCAGCCAAAAGCGCGGCGTAGTCTTCGGGGTCGGTGATCACGGTGACGCGGTCGAAATTCTTCGCCGCTGCGCGGATCATCGCTGGCCCGCCGATGTCGATCGTCTCGACCAGCCGTCCTTCATCTGCGTTCTGACGGACGCTTTGCTCGAAGGGGTAGAGGTTCACCACCAGAAGATCGATCGGCGTGATGCCGTGCGCCGCGAAGGCTTCATCATCGGTGCCTTCCCGGCCGAGAAGCGCGCCGTGGACGGAAGGGTGCAGGGTCTTCACCCGGCCATCCATGATCTCGGGGAAGCCCGTCACTTCGGACACGTCGGTCACGTCGAGCCCTGCCTCGCGAAGCGCTTTCGCCGTACCGCCGGTGGAGAGAAGCAGGACTCCTTTTGCCGCGAGAGCTTCGGCGAATTCGACCAGCCCAGACTTGTCCGAAACGGACAGCAGGGCGCGGCGGGGCATGAAACGTGATGACATGGGGGTGCGGGCTCTCCTCGCGCTGCGGCAGATGCCCGCGCTTATCGGCCCCGCTTACGTCATCCGCAAGCGCTTTCGCCCCAAGAAATAGTCCGGTTTCAGCTTGCCGAACGGAGTGAAGCTTCGGCAGCCCGCTCGCTCTCGCCAAGGCGCGGCGAGGGCTTGAATTCAGGAACGAGGTGATTGACCGCCTCGAGGAGGTCCGTGCACTTGCCCGATTTTGCGTTGCGGATCACGTCGGAGAACCTGGGTACGAGGAGCGGCAGGTCGATCATGGTCGGCGAGGCCAGCAGCACGCCATCGGTGCCGGTCTGGAGCAGCTTCTCGAGAGAGTGGAAGATTTCCTCGAAGAGCTTCTCGCCGGGCCGCAGGGCGGTGAAGGCGATGTCGATCTCGTCATAGGGCTTCTTGCCCGCCGCTTCGATCATACGTTCGGCCAGGGTCACGATCTTGATTGGCTCGCCCATGTCGAGAACGAAGATCCGCCCATCGTGACTGAGAACGCCCCCTTCCTTGCTGAGGGAGGCCGCTTTCAGGACGAGCTTCGCAGCTTCGCGGGTGGTCATGAAATAGCGCTGCACGTCCGGATGAGTGACCGTGATCGGCCCGCCCATGGCGATCTGACGCTGGAAAAGGGGACCTACGGACCCAGTCGAGCCGAGGACATTACCGAACCGCACGGTGACGAAGCGTGTGTCGGTCTGCGCCACGTCGAGCGCCTGAGCGTAAAGTTCCGCCATCCGCTTCGTCGCGCCCATGAAGGAGGACGGGTTCACCGCCTTGTCGGTAGAGATGAACACCACGGCTTCGGCCGCGTGCTCGATCGCTGCGTCGAAGACGTTCTTGGCGCCCAGCACATTGACCATGGCCGCCGCGCAGGGGTTCATCTCGACGATCGGAACGTGCTTCAGCGCCGCGGCATGAAGAACGACCGTCGGCTTGTAGCGCCCAAAAACGCCCATGATATGGTCGCGCTGGCAGACATCGACGAGCTGCGGGACGAGCATCCCGCCATAGCCCGCCTCGGAAAGTTCGCGTTCGATCGAGTAGAGATTGAACTCGCCGTTATCGACCAGGACAAGCTGGGAGGGAGAGAGCTTGGCGATCTGGCGCGCCAGCTCGCTGCCGATGGTGCCGCCCGCCCCCGTGACGAGAACGGTCCGGTCTTCGATCATTTCACGGGTCAGTGAAAGATTGACCGAGCGGGGTTTGCGCCCCAGAAGCGCTTCGTAATCAGGTTCTTCGACACAGACCGTCCGCGTGGCGGTTCCGGTATCGTCGGACCTCTGTCCGAAAAGCCGCTTCCACATCATAAGATTCCTCGACCTGCCCCAGCTGCGACTATGTCAGACGACATAATTCAAAGCTACGTGAGAACGTACAATGATTACAGTTAATCGTGAAACCCCTCACTATTGATAATCCTCCGGACTTTCAGCCTGAAGGCGCCCTCAGAGCGTTCATGGCTGCCTCGTAGTCTCCGCCAGGAGAGCGGAACACCGCCGTACCGGCTACCAACGCAGTCGCGCCTGCATCACGGACCCGAGGCGCCGTCTCCTGATTGATGCCGCCGTCGACTTCCAGAATGATGTCGAGGCCGTTCCTCGTCGCTGTCTCGGCCACTTTTTCGATTCTTGGAAGCGTCCCCTCGATGAATTCCTGGCCACCGAAGCCGGGATTGACTGACATCATCAGGACGAGGTCGACCAAATCGAGCACGGTTTCGACATGCGCCAGCGGCGTCGCCGGGTTGATGGCGAGGCCGGGCTTCTTGCCGAGGTTTCTGATTTGCTGAAGCGTCCGGTGGATGTGCGGATCGACTTCCGGATGCACAGCGATGATGTCGGCGCCGGCTTCGGCGAACGCTTCGATCATCGCCGGGTTCGGCATGATCATCAGATGCGTGTCGAACGGCTTGTCCGAGTGCGGGCGCAGGGCTTTGATGACATCGGGGCCGATCGTGAGGTTGGGCACGAAGTGCCCGTCCATGATGTCGAGGTGGATCATGTCGGCACCGGCCTCGCTGACCGAGCGGACTTCTTCGCCAAGCCGGGCGAAGTCCGACGCGAGGATGGAAGGGCTGATGAGAGTTGTCATGGCCGCGCCATAGCGGGGGTCCGCGAGCGGGGCTAGGCCTCGGGGGCCCGACCGTTCGCTCCGTCCAGTTCAGGCCCTTTCCCGTCTGGTGCCTGAAAGCCTGATGCTACCGGGTGCCCATGGCAGCAGTCATTGATCAGAGCTTCCATCAACGTGCCCACGGCTTCGAGGTCGGCGGAGTAGTAGATATGGCGGCCACGGCGCTCCTGCTCGATAAGGCCGGCGCGCTGCAGGACGGAGAGATGGGCTGAAAGAGTGTTCGGCGCGACTTTCAGCGTATCGGCGATGTCGCCGGCTGCGAGACCGTCGGGGCATTGCCGCATCAGAAGCTTGAAAACGCCGATCCGCGTTCCCTGAGCCAATGCGCCCAAACGTTCTACCAATCTGTTCGTGTCTGCCTCCATGACGGCGTTTAAACCGAAAAAGCCGAAGTTAAGCAATCATCAAAAATAATAGACCGGCTTGTTCCTCTTATTTCGACAATAGTCGAAAAGTCGATCTCTCAGCTGCTGCCTTGTGCGAACAGTATAACGAAGTCGACCCAAACAAAGAGTGGCTCCGTGTTCGAAGCACTTGACCTCTGACGCCGCCGATTGCCCAAGACCCTGTGATCGGCCATGGAGGGGCCATGATCGTCGTTCATCACAATCCCAACTGCGGCACGTCGCGCAACGTTCTCGATATCATCCGCGACACGGGCGAGGAGCCCGTAGTCATTGAGTATCTTCAGGAAGGCTGGACCAGAGCCCAGCTTCTCGGCCTGTTTGCGGCAGCGGACCTGACGCCGCGGCAGGCCCTACGGGAGACCAAGTCGCCTGCGGAGGAACTTGGCCTTCTCGAAGACGGTGTCAGCGATGAGGAAATCTTCGAAGCGATGCTGCAACATCCGGTTCTCGTCAACCGGCCAATCGTCTGTACGCCGAAGGGTGTCCGCCTCTGCCGCCCTTCCGAGACCGTGCGGGAGCTTCTGTCTGCATAAAGCGCAAGTTCGTTTGCGCCCGCTCAAGGAACTATTCTCCGGCAAGCCTAGGCCGGCTCCTGTCGTATCAGGAGTTGAGACATGAACCGCATCTTCCTTCTTGCTGCATCCGCTGCTGCCGCTGCACTCCCCGCCGCTGCCCAGGCCGAGAAAGGCGACCTTCTGGTTCGCGCCCGGGCCATCGTGGTTGCGCCGACCGAAGAAACCTCGGGCGTTGAGCCGAGTTTCCCGGGCGGTTCGGTCGAGGTCGAGAATGCTGTCGTCCCGGAGCTCGACTTCACCTACTTCCTCACGGACCGAATCGCAGCGGAGCTGATTCTCGCCACCAGCCCTCACGATATCCAGGGCACGGGGGACCTCGAAGGTCTGGGCAGGCTGGCCGATGTCTGGGCGCTGCCGCCAACGCTGACCCTGCAGTATCACTTCGCGCCGGACGCTGCCTTCCGGCCCTATGCCGGACTTGGTCTCAACTACACGATCTTCTATTCGGAAGACGCATCGAACAGCCTCGAAAATGCCATCGGCCAGACCAGCGTCGAGCTCGATGACAGTGTCGGCGTCGCCTTCCAGCTGGGTTTCGACGTGGATGTATCGGAGAACTGGTTCTTCAACGCCGACGTGAAATATATCCAGATCGACACCGACGCGACCCTTCGCACCGGAGAATTGCGGAACACGGTGGAAGTCGATCTCGACCCGGTCGTTGCCGGTATCGGCTTCGGGCGGCGTTTCTAGGGGTCTGTTCGGCGAAGGTTTCCTCCGCCGTACTGCCGCGGAGCCATTCCGACCCCTGCAAGGCGCCGCGGCGTCCTGCTCCGTTTTATCGTGTTTGTGAGGACAGGCAGGTCAGCCAGTCTTGCCAATCGCAGGCTTTCGGCGCGAGGGACGGGACATGAGTGAAAGCACAGCCACCGCCTCATCCCTGCGGGAACGTCTTTCCGTCCTGCGGGGACATCTTCAGCGCGACCCGCTCGCCAACCCCGTCCGGCGCCTCGCGCATGAGATTTCGGTCGAACTCGAGGCCGGGAGCCTGACCCTCGACGACACTGAGAGCCTGATCGGCGAGCTCGCCTGCGAGGCCGCACGGAGCCGCCGTGCTGCGATGCAGGGCTACCTCAAGGACGCGGGCAGCTACGAGGATGCCGCATCGGCGCTGATCGGTCAGGCAAGGGGCCTCGACGAGGTCCAGGCGCAGATGGCCGCGCCGCTCGAAACCATCGTCTTCACCGGTCACCCCACTTTCGCCATGACCGAAGAAGGCCGTGAAGCCTTGTCCGGCCACGGCGATCTCGAACAGGCGACCTTCATTCGCGACGCAATTACCCTCAGCGAAGAGCATGAGGAGGCGAGGCACGCTCTGGTACGTTGTGCCGACGCCGCCTCTGAGCTGTCGAAAGCCGTTCTGCTGGCCGCGCGGGACCGCTTCGGCAGCGACTGGAAGAAGCTTCTTCCGCTTCCGGTAGGCCTTGCGAGCTGGGTGGGGTACGACCTCGACGGACGGCAGGATATCGGCTGGCCGCAAATCTTCCGTCACCGCCTTGTCGAGAAGAGCGAGGGCCTCAACGACCTGATCGGTAGACTGAAGAAACACGAAAGTCATGCTCCGGTCGGAAAGATCATCGACCGCTTGAGGGAAGCGTCCGAACGCACCAGGCGCGACCTTGCACTCTTCTCCGACGACGCGGCGCTCGAGACCGAGGAAGGCGTGGCCAAGGCCGCCAACGCCCTGACGGAAGAAGGAACAGGGCGGCTGACCAGCCTCGCACCGCTGATCGCGGACCTTCAGAAAGCGGCGGATGGTTTGGCCGATGAAGAAGCCGCCGAGCTTCTTGCCATCGCCAGCCTGATGCGTCACCGCGGCCTCGGGCTCGGTGAAATCCACTTCCGCCTCAACGCTGCGCAGATCCGCAATGCGGCGAGAAGTCTTCTGCCTGTTGGTCGGGACACGGACCTTTTCGGCCACACTGCCCTTGCCGAGATCAACCAGTCCGTAGCTGACGTCCAGCCGGTGCGGGTCAATTTCCGCAGTCTCGCTCATGAAACCTCTTCGGCGCGCAGGATCGCGATCGCCGCCGCTCAGATCCTCAAGCATATCGACGAAGAGACGCCGATCCGCTTCCTGATCGCCGAGTGCGAGAACCCCGTGACGGTGCTGACCGCCATCTACCTGGTCCGTCGCTACGGCATGGCCGATAAGCTCGACATCTGCCCGCTGTTCGAGACCGCGCGCAGTTTCGACCGCAGCCGGCGCATCCTCGCCGTCCTTCTCGACCAGCCGGGCTTCCGCAAGCAGGTTGAAAGCCGAGGCAGGATTGCGATCGAAACCGGTTTCTCCGATGCCGGACGTTTCATGGGCCAGCTCCCCGCGACCCTGGCGATCGAGCGGCTTCAGGGGCAGCTCGCCGGTGAGATGAAGCGCCAGGGGCTGTCCCATCTCGACGCTGTCGTCTTCAACACTCACGGCGAAAGCATGGGGCGCGGCGGTCATCCGACGTCGATCACCGAGCGTAGCGCCTACGCCATGAGCCCCTGGGCACGGCACCGCTTCGATGAGGTTGGTGTGACCTTGCGTCATGAAATCAGCTTTCAGGGCGGGGACGGCTATGCGTGGTTCACGACATCTCAGCAGGCGGAAGGAATCCTCGCAGGGTTGATCGAGGCGCGCGGTGAAGAGTTCGGTGACGATCCCTTCTACGAGCAGCAGGAAGCCAGTCTCGATTTCTTCAACACCATTCGCGGTGTCCAGCTCGATCTGTTCCGGGACGAAGCCATGGCGATGGTGGCGATGGGGCCGGGCCTCGCGCTTCTTCCGCCTGCGGGATCGCGCAAGACCAAGCGGCAGTTCGAAAAGCGCAGCGAGGAAGACCTCAGCCTACGGTCGATCCGGGCGATCTCGCATAATGGCAGCCTGCAGCAGATCGGCTATGTCGCCAATCTTCATGCCGGTGTGGGCGAAGCCATCGCGGTCGAACCCGAAGCCTATGCCGGTCTCTACCGCACCAGCCGCCGTTTTCGCAGCCTGATGGGCATGGTTGCAGCCGCCGCGCGGCTTTCGGACATGAAGACGCTGATCGCCTATCTGAAGCTTTATGATGGAAGCTTCTGGGCCACCCGGCCGATTTCCGGCAACGAGCCGGGGGTCGAGCGCGCCTGCGCCGATCTGGCGACCCATCTGATCGGAGACAGGCGTTACTTCGCGGCTCTGCAGCTTGCGGCCCGGCTTCGCCCCGGTGCGATCAGCCTCAAGAAGACGCTGGAGCGGTGGGGCTATGAGGATGTCGGCCCCGGGCCGCTCAATCTCGACCTGCTCCATGCCGTCAGGATCGCGCTCATACAGCACATGTTTTTACTCGGCGCGCGGCTGCCGCAATTCGCACGGGTGGCAGGGTTCTCGCGGAGGGAGGTTCTCGATGAGATCCTGGCCCTGAAGGTCCCGGACGCCGCCGCCCAATTACGCGAGGGGTTCCCGCAAGACGAAGGCGAGGGCGATGCCGCACTGTTCGACGAGCCTGCCGACGAGGAAACCGGCGGCGCGGATTATCGCGATATCGAGCAGAACACGATCCTGCCGCTCGAGCAGAGCTTCGCCCAGGCCCAGCGTATCAGCCTTGCCATCGCGCACCATTTCGGCGCGCATGGGTGAGGCGTCGCAGGCCGCTGCGGGCAGGCTCAAGCGCACCTGACTGTGGGATGCGCGCAAGCGTTGCCATGCTGGCGGCGGCCCCGGTAGTCTGAGACCCACGCTCCGTTGCGGGGCAGGGCGAGGCTGTCTTGGATTTCGCGCTTTCTTTCGGCGAGAGCTTCCTCTCGCAATTGCGGTCGCCGACCCTTGCGTTCCTGCTCGGCGGCATGGCGCTTCAGGCGTTTGGCAGTGAGCTGTCGATCCCGGACGCGATCTACCGCTTCATCGTCTTCATGCTGCTCATCTCGATCGGGCTCGAAGGCGGAATGGAGATCCGGGAGGCCAACCTCGCTGCCCTCGCGCTTCCAGCGCTTTTTGCGGTCATCGCGGGCTGTCTCTGCGTGTTGATCGGTACCGTCACGCTCATGCGCCTGCCCGGTGTCCGGCGGGAAGATGCGCTGGCGACATCGGGTCTCTTCGGCGCCGTCAGCGCCTCGACCCTGGCCGCCGCGATGATCGTCCTCGACGAGAGCGCCATCCGGTTCGAGGCCTGGGCGCCGGCGCTCTATCCGTTCATGGACATTCCGGCCCTCGTCCTCGCCATCGTTCTGACGCGAATTGGCCCCGCTACGGGCACGAGCGGTACAGACGGGAAGACCTCCGTTAGGGGCATCATCTCGGAAAGTCTGCGGGGCTCGGCCCTGTCGGCACTGATCCTCGGGCTGGTTCTGGGGCTCCTGGCCAATCCTTCCGCTGTCCATGAAGAGTTCTATGATCCGCTTTTCCGCGGGCTTCTTTCCATTCTCATGCTGATCATGGGGATGGAGGCGTGGTCGCGCCTGTCAGAGCTGCGGCGCGTTGCGCATTGGTACCTTCTCTATGCGTTCTCGGCGCCGATCATTCATGGTCTGATGGGGTTCGGGCTCGGGTGGATCGCGCATGAGACGGTGGGGTTCAGCCCTGGCGGGGTCATCATCCTCAGCGTCATAGCCGCATCGAACTCCGACATCTCGGGGCCGCCGACCTTGCGGGCGGGAATACCGGGCGCCAACCCCGCCGCCTATATCGGGTCCTCGACCAGTGTCGGAACGCCGGTCGCCATCGCCATCTGCATACCGCTTTTCGTGGCGCTGGCAGGGCTGGTCTTCGAGTTATAGGTAAACAGCGCCCACGGATGGACATATGTTTCACGCAGCGACCAAAGTGACCATCATCGCCGAAAGGCTGCTTCAGAAGAAACTGACCGAGAGGATCGAAGCGGCAGGCGCCAAGGGCTATACGATCGTCGAAGGCAGCGGGAAGGGTGAACACTTCCTGCGCTCGGGCGACCGGGCGACCGTTGTCCAGGCCTTCTCGATCATCCGTATCGAAGCGGTCTTCGCCGAGGAAGAAAGCGCCAAGCGCCTCGCCGAAACGGTCGCACGAGCCTATTTCTCGGAATATTCCGGCATCGTCTATCTGTCGCCGATCGAGGTGATACGGAAGGACAAGTTCTAGGCCGTGCGCTGACGCTGCGTCCACTGACGTTCGTTGACGCAGGCGAGGGCCTTGAAGAAATTGACGGGCGGTTTGCCCGCAAGCACCCGAAGCTTGTCATGGGGCATTGAGCGCGCGCTGTAGAACCGCTCGATGAGCCCTTCATTCAGCCGGTAGAAGCGCTGCATCACGAGGTAACGCTCGTCCGGCTCCGCCGCGTCGAAGAGAAAGCGCGAGAGCATGCGGTAGAAACCCCGGTCGTTCCAGGTCGAGGCAGCGGAGCGGTGGGCGTGGCGGGAGAGATTTTTACCCGACAAATCATCGAGTTCGGCGATGCCCACGGCAATTCTCGCCGCGTCAGGAAGGGAATAGCCGGTTAGCGGATGAAAGAGCCCCGCCCTCAGCCCGACCTGCCCCACACCTTCGGGACCCTGGCCCAAGTGCCGTTCGATATCGCCGCCCACCGCGACCGGCAGCACGCCTTTCTCGGTGCGGAGGGTATCCTTGATCCTCCAGCCTTGGGCTGCGCAATAGCTATGCAGGCGGCCCATCACGTCCTGAGGTTCGATAGAGGAACCGTCGGCGTAATAGGTATCCTCGACCAAAGCCGTCGTCTCAGTGAACGGAAGAACGTAGACGAAGCGGTAGCCGTCGATCTGCGGGACTGTCGCGTCCATGATGATCGGCGCAGTCAGGCCGTGGGGTTGCTCGAAGGAAAACTCGGCGCCGACGAACTTCTGATAGCCAAGCATCAGGTGCTCGAAGCCCCGCTGCCCGCGCGCATCGATCACCGCCTTGGCGGTGATCCGGCTGCCGTCGCGCAAGGTGACGCCGTTCCGGTCAAGGTCGGCGATCTCGGCATTGCAGCGCAGCCGGTCGCCAAGCTGGGGCGCCAGATGCTCGTGAAGGCGTTCGGAGGTGACGGAGCAATAGGGCGTCCTCAGAGACCGCCGGTAGTCTGGAAAGCGGACTTCCTGGCTCTCCCAGCGGTGGACGATCAGCGGCTCGATCCAGTCAAATGTTTCGGGCGGAAGGTCCGTACCGTGAAAGGACCAGGTGTGGTTCCCGCCCAAGGTCTCCCCGCCTTCGAGCAGGAGGAACCGCAGGCGGGGCCGCGTTTCCGCCAAGCGCCAGGCGATCAGCGAGCCGGAAAGTCCGCCGCCGGCGATCACGAGGTCGAGCTGATCGGTCGCTTGCGGGCTCTCGGTCACGGCAATACCTTTCAGCTCGAGCCGCGCGGAGCTGGCCCATCAGGTGGAAACGGCCGGACTGGCCGCATCTCCCCCGATATGGCTTCATGCCACCGCCCGGGCAAGCTGGCACTGCGACCAGATCTCGCTCAGTGCGCCAACCAGCCGCTTGATGTCGCCTTCCGAATGGACCGGCGAAGGCGTGATGCGCAGCCGTTCCGTGCCCTGTGGGACCGTCGGATAGTTGATCGGCTGGACATAGATACCGTGATTGCTGATGAGCCAGTCGCTGATATGCCGGCATTTGACAGCATCTTTGACCATGACCGGCACGATGTGACTGGGATTGTCGAGGGTCGGAATGCCGATCCGATCGAGACCTCGCCTGACCGCGGCAACCTTTTCCTTGTGCATCTTCCGCTCGAGCGTGCTGGTCTTCAGATGCTTGACGCTGGCCAACGCCCCGGCGGCGATCGCGGGCGGCAGGGCAGTGGTGAAGATGAAGCCCGAGGCAAAGCTGCGGACGAAGTCGCAAAGTGTGGCGGAGGCGGCGATATAGCCACCGAGGACGCCGAACGCCTTGCCGAGCGTGCCCTCGATGACATCAATGCGGTCCATCAGACCCTCACGCTCGGCGATGCCGCCGCCGGATGAGCCGTAGAGCCCGACGGCGTGGACCTCATCGAGATAGGTGAGGGCACCGAATTCTTCGGCGACGTCGCAAATTTCCGCAATCGGCGCGATGTCGCCGTCCATGGAATAGACCGACTCGAACGCGACGAGCTTTGGAACGTCGGCCGGAAGCGCCGCGAGCCTGCGTCTGAGGTCTTCGGGATCGTTGTGCTTGAAGATCTGCTTCTCGCATCGCGCATGCCGGATGCCTTCGATCATCGAGGCGTGATTCAGCTCGTCAGAAAGGACGACGCAGCCAGGAATGCGCGAGGCGAGGGTGCCGAGGCTGGCCCAGTTCGACACATAGCCCGAGGTGAAGATGAGGGCGGCTTCCTTGCCGTGAAGGTCCGCCAGCTCGCGCTCCAGTAGGACATGATAGTGATTGGTGCCAGAGATGTTCCGGGTACCGCCTGCACCGGCACCGCATTCATCGAGGGCGGAATGCATGGCCTTCAGGACCTTCGGGTTCTGACCCATGCCCAGATAATCGTTGGAACACCAGACGGTCACTTCGTCCGGCCCGTCCTTCGCGAAGTGACGGGCAGCGGGGAACGCGCCTGCTTTACGCTTGATGTCGGCGAAGAAACGGTAATTCCCGTCCGAGCGCAGATGATCGAGCTGTTCGCTCATGATAGCGTCGTAGTTCATGGGTTCCTTCTCCCGCCTGTCGTTTCGTTGTTGGTTGTCCCGCAGGCAGGCCGCAGGGCCCAGCTCCACAGAGTGTCATCAGGCAATCTGACGACCAGCGCGAGGTGCTCGAAGACCGCGAGCACTGCGAGAGTGGCCAGAAGAATTAAGCCCGTTTGCGTGAACCCGCCCCCGGGGGCTTCCAAGGCCATCAGGACCAGGAGGAATGCGATGGCCGATGTGCAGAGGACCGCCACGAGAGCGGCAGCAGGGTTGGATATCCGGCGAAAATAGCTGCCGAGATAGGCAAGATGGCCGGGCAGGAAATGCATGGGAATGTTCGGCGCGCCGAAGAAGACGAGAAGCTTCGCCGAGAGGCGCATGAGCCAGAGAACGGCAAAGGTCTGCGCGGCAACCATGTTCGCGGCGTCCAGGCTCAGGAGGAAGAGAAGCGCGCCGTGCAGGACAAGGCCGATCTCGTGATGGAGGATGGCCTCGAACGACACGCGGAACCGCCCCGGCCCGCTGATCGTCGCCGGGCAGGGCGTACGGCGGGGACCACTGACGAAGCCGAGAAGAAACATCACTTCGTGCCAGCCCCAGGAGACAATGCCGAGGGCGAAGCCTCCGTAAGCGGCTGCCAAGCCGGTTTCGCCCCGCAAGAAGACCACGCCGAGAAGCGCCATAGCCGCGACAAGGCTGGCTGCCCTCCCGATACTGCCGAAAGAGGCAGCAGGGCGCCGGACGAGCCACAGGACCGTCCCCGTGCCGAGCCACCAGAGCAGCAGCGCAAAACTTATGGGCAGGGCGAGGTCCATCCGCGTGCTTTCCCTACCAGGCCGGCTGCAGCCGGGTCGCCGCTGGCAGCTTGTTGGTCTTCGTACGCATCATGTAGAGCCCGAGAAACTGTGACGCTGCCTTCACGCTGAGAGCGGCACGGCGAAGATTACCGCGAACGCCGCCCTTTGCCTTGGCTTCCTCGATCCGGTCAGCTGTCTGCCGCAATCTCTCGAGAGCGGCTCTGAAGCGCGGGCTTTCGAGATCGAGCTCGACGGGGAAGATCTGCCGCGAGATCTCCGTGGTCGTACGGAACACCTGGTAGTCGTATTCCGTGGGATCGAGGCCGAGGGCCTTGTGGAACGCAGGCCGCCGGTGATCGCGGATATACATGGTCGAAAAGACAGCAAGGAGGAAGAACCTGATCCACAGCTTGTTGCCACCGCGCAGCAGCTTCGGATCAGCCTTCATCAGGAGGGCAAACGCCTCACCGTGGCGGAATTCGTCATTGCACCACTCCTTGAACCATTTGAAGATCGGATGGAAGCGAAGCTCCGGATGCTTCTCGAGCTGCCGGTAGATCGTGATGTAACGCGCATAGCCGATCTTCTCCGACAGGTAGACGCTGTAGAAGATGTATTTGGGCTTGAAGAAGGTGTACTTCTTCGTCTTGGTCAGAAAGCCCAGATCGACGCCGATACCGAAGTCGCGCAGGACATAGTTGATGAAACCCGCATGGCGGGCCTCGTCCCGGCTCATCAGCTTGAAGAGCATCTTGATATCCGGGTTCTGCACCTGCTTGACGATCTCCTTGTAGAGGACGCAGCCGGAGAACTCAGCCGTCAGCGAGCTGACGAGAAAATCGACAAACTCTTCGCGAAGCTGCGGTGACAGCGTCCCCAGTATATTGTCGAACTCGTCGGTCCGGTTGAAATGGCCCTTGTTCGGGTCGGCGGCCATCTCGGCAATCAGCTCATCCCATTCTTCGCGCACGGGCGCGACGTCGATCGCGTCCATGATTTTGAAATCGGTCGTGTAGAAGCGCGGGCTGAGCATCGTCGTCGAGACAGCGGCTTCAGTGGAGTTGAAATCCGTGAGGCCGAGATCCGCGCGGCTTGCGTCGGGGCGTTGGGCGGGAGAGGGAAGGGCGGTGGCTGACATCAGAACCTCCGTGGGCTGAAACTGACTTCGTAGAGTTCGGTCATCTCGAACATCGAGCGGATCTTGAGCCACAGCTTGTCAAAGCTGGAACCGCGGACCAGCCGGGCATCCCGGCGGACTTCGAGGCTCGATCCGTATTCGACGCGGACTGGATCACCAAAAACGGTGATGCGGTCGCCGACATCGGGCAGCAGTCCTTCATCGAGTTCGACATGCGCCTCGAGGGTTTCCTCAGTGTGCTTCACCGTGACCGTGCAGCGTGTGGGGATGGTTTGCCGGAAGATGGTCATCCGATCACTCCGCTTCTTCGAGAAGGAAGGCGAACTGCGCGACATTGTCGTCGCCGAACGCGTCGAGGCCGATGGTCTTGAGGGTCGCCGGATCATGGAGAAGCAGGCGCCCGTCCTCGGCCAGTCCGAGAAGGAACGGATCGGCCGCGCCTTTGCCTGCAAGGCGTCGGCTATAGGCGAGCGAGCGAAGCGCAGTCCGGGCAAATCCGCCTTCGCCGGTGCTATAGCTACCGACCAGTTCAAGACTGTCCGCGTCCCGAATGGCGATATCGCCGCCGATCTCATCTTCGAAAACGAGCAGCTTCGATTGAACCATCGAAGGGAGCGCCTCGGGCGCTCCGCCCGCGTCCGAGAACCGGCCGATACCGATCGCTGCCACCGACAGCGTGGCAAGGAGGCCGATACCGGCGAAAAGCCAGCGCTCACCGGGAAGGATATGGGTCTTCATCTTGCTCATGACAGCGACGCCTCCGGGTTGAGAGCCCCTCGGACCGGCTCGGGTCGAAGCTCGCGGTCCGGCCTGGTCTTCGGCGCGATTTTCACCGCTTCAGGCGCGGCTTCGCTCATCGCCGTCGCCAGCGCCTTTGCAGCGGCCTCGACGTTCGATACCGACCTCAGTAGAGGAACGGTTTTCGTGAACCGCATCGGACGGGCGAAGGGCCATAGGTGGAAGTAGGGGACGGCCCGGCCGCTCGAGGTCGAGAGGGCGATGTCGCCCGCCCCGCCCGCATGCCTGCGGATCGAAGCGGCTTCGATATCGGCGAAGGGGATGTTGATATATTTCTTGAGGGCGACCCCATGGCGGATGACGACCCGCTTGTCGGTCACCGTGAAGACCGCCCGCCGGGCCATGGCGAAGGCCATCAGTCCAAGGACGGCCACGGCCAGCCCGGTCATCAACGCGATGACGGCAGTGGTCGATGCGATCTCCGCCGCGCCCTTGCCCATGGTTGCGTCGTAGCTGGCGCGAATGATCGCGGCGAGACCGAGATAGAGCGTGATGGTGCGGATGTGGAACGCGTGAACGGCGAGGGTCAGCGGGTCCGCCTTCCCTTGCCAGGTCAGCCGTTCACCAGCCGGAAGTGCCTCCGGCAGGCCGCGGACGGGTTCGCCCGGATCGTCTTCTTCGTCGTGAAACAGTGACATCGAAACCTCCTCAGGCGAATGGCTCGATACGGGAGGGCGATGCGTAGAGCTTGCCGCCGCCGTAGTAGCCGGTGATTTTGTCCTCCTCGAGGCGGGTGACCTCGTCGGGGTTCTTCGTCGTCGGCACATGGGCGAAATGGTGCCCGTGGATCGCATCCACATCGACCCGGCCCCGCTTGCCCCTGATGCGGGCGAAGGTGATGGGAAGAAGGGCGGCGCGGGGCGCGTCCTGCGTCCCGGTGTTCACCTCGAGATAGCGGACCGAGGCTTCCGACCTGTCGAGCCAGATATCGGTGACCACGCCGCCCGGCTCCCCATCCGCTCCGTAGACCGTCATACCGCGGGGATCCGCATCGTTGTTCGCGACGTCGAGGTGGTGGTCCGCCCTGAACGGCGCGATCCGGATCCGGCCGTCATCGGTGAGGTCGGGAACGTCCATGCGCTCCGCCCACGAAGCAGGGCCGACCCCGTCCCGCATGGGGTCGCCGGTCGGCACGTAAGGCGCCCCGGCCCAGACCGCTGTACGCGCCAGCGCGAGATCGCGTTTGTCGCCTTCGCCCGGCGGGACCTGAATATCCGGGCGGCCATGGGGCATCAGGAAGGTCTTCTTCGGGGGCATCCAGAACACGCCGGCGTCCTCGGGCTCGCCGGTTTCGTCCTTCTCCAGGGGATAGCCCTCGCGGTGACTTTCCCGGTGCAGATAGAAAACCAGCCCGAAGAAGAAGAGAACGAAGGCCCAAAGGCATATATCGACAAGGTCGATGCCGTTGACGAATTCACCATTCATAGGACACGCTCCAATATTGCATCAGTTGGGGAAGGCTTCGATGCGAAGCCGCTCCATTCGGGGTGACTGGGGGCCCGGCGCATGCTTCGCGAGCGGACCAATGATGGCCAGGGCAACGAAGAGCAGCACGATCTCTGCGATGTAGACGATCTCATAGCCGGCGGCCGGGTTGTCGATCGCCGGGCCAAGGACGCCGCGCTCGCCGAAAAAGCGGGTCAGGTCCCGGGCCACGCCGCCGAGGGCGACGGCGATGCCGATGCTGGTCGCCTGAACAGCGCCCCAGGCACCGAGCGCGATGCCGTTGCCTTCTGAACGGGCGACACTCATCGTACAGATCAGCGTACAGACGGAGTAAAGACCGCCTCCGATACCGATGAGCCCGACAGCGGGGACGAAGAGATACCGCCCGCCCAGGACGCCGGACAGGACAATAAGGGTGAAACCCGCAACGCCGATAAGGGCACCTGTGGCGGCAACACGGTGCGGCTCCTTGTGCCGGGCCAGCCAGCGGGCGGGCAGGGCGAACCCTATGATCGAACCCGTCGCGAAAATTGCCGTAAGAAGGGTCGTTCCGCTGACGGACATCCCAAGGACCTCGCCGCCATAAGGCTCGAGCAGGACATCCTGCATCGCAAAGGCTGCGCAACCGACGCCAGTGGCAGCAAGAAGTCTCTTCACCCCCGGTTGCTGCGAGAAATCCTGCCATGAGCTGCGGAACCCTGTCTCGGTCAGCTCCTCCGCCGGGGCTGTATGCCGGGCTTCCTGCTTCCAGAGGGCGACGATGTTCAGGGCCATGGTGAGAAGGGCCGCGCCCTGGATCACCTGCACCAGCCGGAGCTGCGAGAATTCCGCAAGCAGAAGGCCGAAGATGAGCGAACTGAGTGCCATGCCGCCGAGCAGCATCACGTAGAGAAGGGCCACGACACGGGGGCGTGTCTCGCGCGGGGCGATATCGGTGGCGAGGGCAAGGCCCGCGGTTTGTACCGTATGCATCCCCGCGCCAACGAGGAGAAACGCGAGGGCAGCTGCAACATAGCCGACCCAGAAGCTCCCCGTTGCGTCGCCGGAGAGGATGAAAAGCGCGAAGGGCATGATGGCAAGGCCACCGAACTGCAGCAGCGATCCGAACCAGATGAACGGGCCGCGCCGCCATCCGAAGGCGGAGCGATGACGATCCGACCTATGGCCGATCAGCGCGCGCAGGGGTGCGAAGACGAGCGGCAGCGAAATCATCGCAGAGACGATCCATGCGGGTACCGACAGCTCAACGATCATCACCCGGTTGAGCGTTCCGGTGAGAAGCACAGCGGCCATGCCCACGGAGAGTTGGAAAAGCGAAAGGCGCAGCAGGCGGCCAAGCGGCAGCTCGTCACTGACAGCGTCGGCAAACGGCAGGAACCGCGGGCCGATCTGCCGCCAGAGAGAAGCTATGCGCGCCTGGTTCGTCATGGGCGGCGAAGCTCAATGGCGCTGGAAATGTAGAAGCCCGACGAGACCACACCCGACCTTGCGACGTCCCATTCTCCCAGTGTTTCGTCCCTCGCGAACAGCCGTTTCAGACGACCGAAGGCGACGGGTTCGATGGCTGGCGCCTTGTCGCCGCGGGGGAAGAGGCTACCAGCCTTGTGCATCAGGCTGAGCATCAGAGTGCGCGGCGCATGGGTGAAGAGGACTGCTTCACTGGTGCGTCCGGCAAGCCCCGCGACGCTGCGCGCGATATCGGCCGCGGGGTAGTGGATGAGTGAATCCATAGCGACGACGTAGTCGAACGATCCATGGCGCGGGTCGAGCATATCGCCTGCCGTGAAGGTGATCCGCCTACTGGCAGGGTCGCTCGACAGGCGCTCTTCGGCAAGCTTGAGAAGGGTCGGGGAAAGGTCGACAGCCACAACCTCAGCGCCGCGGCGGGCCGCTTCGATCGAAAGCTGCCCCGGGCCACAGCCGGCATCGAGAACCCGCGCTCCGGAAAGGTCTTCCGGCAGCCAGCCGAGGAGCTGCGCACGCATGCGATCACGCCCTGCACGGACGGTCGCGCGAATGCCGCTGACCGGAGCGTCCGAGGTGAGCTTGGCCCAGGCATCGGCAGCGGTGCGGTCGAAATAGGTTTCAAGCTGACCGCGGCGGTCGAGATAAGCTGCGTTGTCCATCAATCGAACCCCAGGAAATCGAAGATCTCGCGGTCTTTCATCGGCACTGATTTGAGCGGCTCGGTCCCGGCCCAGAGCTGAGCGGCGAGGCGGAGATACTCGTCCTTCACGGCCTCCAGTTCGGGCGAGCTCTCCATCTCGAAAAGCGTGGATTTCTTCAGGCGTGAGCGGCGGATGACGTCGAGGTCGGGAAAATGCGCCAGACGCTTCATGCCGGTCGCCTCGTTGTAGCGGTCGATTTCGTCCGTAGCCGCCGAGCGGTTGGCGATGACCCCGCCGAGCCGAACGTCATAGTTCTTTGCTTTTGCCTGGATCGCGGAGACAATGCGGTTCATCGCAAAGATCGAGTCGAAGTCGTTCGCGGAGACGACCACCGCGCGCTCCGCATGCTGAAGAGGAGACGCGAAGCCTCCGCACACCACATCGCCCAGAACGTCGAAGATGACCACGTCAGTGTCTTCGAGAAGGTGATGTTCCTTCAGGAGCTTGACCGTCTGGCCGACGACATAACCCCCGCAGCCAGTCCCGGCAGGCGGCCCGCCGGCTTCGACGCACATGACCCCGTTATAGCCTTCGAAGACGAAGTCCTCGGGACGTAGTTCTTCGCTGTGGAAATCCACCGTCTCGAGAACGTCGATCACGGTCGGTGCAAGGCGCTTCGTCAGGGTGAAGGTGGAGTCGTGCTTCGGATCACATCCGATCTGGAGGACCCGCTTGCCAAGCTTCGAGAAGGCGACAGAGAGGTTCGACGATGTCGTCGATTTTCCGATCCCGCCCTTTCCGTAGACTGCGAAAACCTTCGCAGTCGTGATCTGGTCTCGGGGGTCGAGATGAACCTGCGTGCTGCCTTGCGTACTGTCGCGGGCGCCCGGTCGGTCTAGGGTGAGAAGGGTCATTGAACCGATCCTTTCATGCGCTTGCTCCCTGAGCTGGGATAATGCCTTCGATCCGGTCTTCGAGGCTGTCACCAATGTCTTGCAGGGCACTGAGGGTTTCCGGGTCCGGTGACCAGAAACGCCTGTCCGAAGCCTCGAGCAGCCGCTCCGTCACGCGGGAGCATGCTTTCGGGTTGAGTTCGGTGAGACGGTTGCGGAGCTTTTCGTCGAGGACGAACGTGCTAGCGATCTCCTGGTAGACCCAAGGCGCAACGTCTCCAGTGGTCGCCGACCAACCGAGGGTGTTGGTGACCTGCGCCTCGATCTGCCGCACGCCCTCATAGCCATGCTTCAGCATCGCTTCGTACCATTTGGGGTTGAGAGTACGGGTCCGCGATTCGAGCGCGACCTGCTCTTTCAAAGTCCGGACGGTACCTTTGCCCTGGGTCTGGTCGCCGATATAGACCGGTGCTTCCTTGCCCCGGGCCCGGCCCACCGCTTTGCCGATGCCGCCGAGGCTATCGAAATAATGGTCGATGGTGGTCACGCCAAGCTCGATCGAGTCGAGGTTCTGATAGGCGAGATCCACATGACCGAGAATGCTGCCAAGAAGTTCGCTGTGCTTCACCGGCTTGCCGTCGACGCCGTAGGCGAAGCATTTGCGGTTGGCATAGGTATCCGCCAGCTCGGCTTCGTCGCTCCAGCAGCCTGCATCGATCAGCTGATTGACATTCGAGCCATAAGCCCCGTCACCGTTCGAGAAAACCCGAAGGGCAGCCGTCTGAAGATCGCAGCCATGGGCCTTCTGATAGGCGAGGGCATGCTTGCGGATGAAGTTGTGGTCGTCGGGTTCGTCGGCCTGGGCCGCGAGCAGCGCCGCTTCCGCAAGGAGACGGGTCTGAAGCGGCAGGAGATCACGGAAGATGCCGGAAAGGGTGGCCATGACGTCGATGCGCGGATGGCTCATCTTGTCGAGCGGCAGGAGAGAGGCTCCGGTCAGCCGCCCATAGCTATCGAAACGGGGCTTGGCGCCTATGAGAGCCAGCACCTGCGCGAGCTGGGCGCCTTCCGTCTTGAGATTATCCGTACCCCAAAGAACGAAAGCGATCGTTTCGGGAAGGCTGCCGTGATCCGCCTTCCAGCGCTCGAGAAGGCGCTGGGCCTGCTGAGCGCCGTCCTGAAGCGCATAGGCGCTGGGCATGCGAAAGGGGTCGAACCCATGAATGTTCCGGCCGGTCGGCACGACGCCTGAATTCGAGACTAGGTCGCCCCCCGCCGTCGGGGCGATGAAACGCCCGTCGAGCGCCCTAAGAAGAGCGGCAATTTCGGTGTCGCGGCCAAGACAGGCGTTGACGCGCACGAGCTCGCGGACCTGGTCGGCATCGGCTTTCATGCGGCGTTCGGAAAGGATCACCTCAGCCGTTTCACCGGCGCTGATCCGGGTCAGGATTGCTTCGGGCAGCGGGGCGGGACTTTCGGGCCCGGCCATTGCCGAAAGGAGATCCTGCCGCTGGCTTGGGGTCAGCGGCTCGCCGGCCACGTGCAGCCCGGCGGGGATCAGCGCGTTTTCAAACTCGGCAAGTCGGGCAAGGAGCGCCGTCATCTGCTCGTCCGTATCCGAGTCCCAGAGGGGCTCTGCTGCCGTCAGCTCGAGGCTCGCGGCCTGGGCCTGGGCGAGAAGGGCGAGCGTGCGGCGCTGGTCCCGGTCATCCGGAGCGGCCTGCCGCCAGCGGTCAATGGTGCCCTTGAGGTCCGCGAGCGAGCGGTAGAGACCGGCTTCGGTCACCGAAGCTGTCAGATAGCTGACGGTTACCGCTCCGCTGCGCCGCTTGGCGATCGCGGCTTCGGACGGGTTGTTCCCGGCATAGAAATAAATGTTCGGCAGATCGCCGATCAGATGGCTCGGCCAGCAATCACCGGAAAGTGAAACCTGCTTGCCCGGCATGAATTCGAGCGCGCCGTGGGTCCCGAAATGGATGACCGCATCGGCCCGGTAGTCATCCCGAAGATAGCGGTAGAACGCCGCGAAGGCGTGGGTTGGTGCGAAATCGCCATCGAAGAGAAGACGCATCGGATCGCCTTCGAAGCCGAAGGCAGGCTGGACGCCGACGAAAACGTTGCCGAACTCGCGTCCGAGAATGTGGATCGAAGCACCGTCGCTCTGTATGCGTCCGGGTGCGGCGCCCCACTGCTTTTCGAGATCCGCCAAGCGGCTTTCGCCCCTGATATGCTCGCCAGTGGGTACGCGGTGATGGACATTGGCATCCGCGCCGTACTGCGCTGCGTTGCCTTCGGTAATCATCAGGCGGAGTGCATCGGCCGAGCTCGGTAGATCGAGCTTGTAACCCTCGGCCTTCATTTCCCGGAGAAGATTGAAGAGCGATTGGTAGACGGAAAGACCGGCTGCCGTGCCCGTCCCGCCTGCATTCGGAGGGAAGTTGAAGAGGACCACGGCGACCTTCTTCTTCGCCTTTTCGGTCCGGCGAAGCGCGATGAGCCGATCTGTCCGCGCCGCGATCGTCTCGGCGCCCTTGAGGCACGCAGCCATGGTTCCGGCCGCTGAGCCTTCGAAGCGGCAGGAACGCGAGCAGCCTCTGCATTCTTCGCCCGGACCGCCCGTCCGGCCGCCAAACAGGCTCGGAGCGATGGCGCCGTCGAGTTCAGGCATGGCGACCATCATTGTCGCTTCGATCGGGGAGAGCCCGCGTGTGCCTGCCCCCCATTCGGGCAGGGACTGGAACTCAAGCGCGTGTGCGGACAGATAAGGAATATCGAGACCGCTGAGGACTTCGGAGGCCGCATCGCCGTCGTGATAGGCAGGGCCGCCGATCAGGCTGAAGCCGGTCAGCGAGATCAGCGCATCAATGGCAGGCTTGCCGTCCCTGATGAAGAACCGCTCGATCGCGGGCCTCGCGTCAAGCCCGCTGGCGAAGGCGGGGATGACGTCGATCCCCCGCGCTTCCAGAGCAGCGATCACCGCGTCATAGTGCGCTGTTTCTCCGGAAAGTACGTAAGAGCGCATGATCAGGACGCCGACCTTCGGCGCAGACCTGCTTTTCGGCAGAGCGGCTGCGTCTTCCGCGATGGATGGAGTCATCCGCGGGTGATAAATGCCGGTTTCCGGATAGACGACCGGATCATCGACCGTCAGCGTGCCGCGCAGCGAGCGGCGGGGCCCGTCAGCGTAGCGGTCGATCAGTGCCGCGACCATGCCTTTTACATTGTCGTCGCTGCCGCCGAGCCAGTACTGCATGGTGAGGAAATAAGCGCGCAGATCCTGCGCCGGGCCGGGAATGAATTTCAGGATCTGCGGCAGGCGGCGAAGCATCTTGGCTTCGCTTTCGCCGCTTCCAGCCTTCGCGGTCTTTTTCGGCTTGAGCTTCTTCAGAAGCGCCATCGGACCGCTTTGCGGTTTGTCCATCCGCAGCTTGCCGATCCGGGTCAGCTTGACGAGCTCCGGTGCGGCGAGGCAGCAGACCACGGCGTCGCAAGTTTCTGCGCGGTCCTGGACGGCCTGCATGATCGGCTGCGCGTGGTTCTCCAGAAACAGCATCCCGGCGATGATGATGTCGGCATGCGCGATGGTCTCGAGGACGCGCTCGCGTTTCTCACCCTCATGTTCCCAGTCGGACGCGGCATGGAAGGAAATCGTCAAGCCGGGCAGGGACTTGCGAAGCGAACGCTCGGCCATCCGCGCTGCACCCGCCAGGTGAGCATCCATGGAAAGGATAGCCACACGGACCATCGGGGCCGACAGCCCCTCCCTCGGTATGCGAAGCTCACCGTCCATAATGGGCCTTCGCTTCGTAGAGGGTTTCGATGGTGATGGCCGCAAGCTTCTGCGCCTGCGCGTAGGCTTCAGTGTTGCGCCGCGCCTTGCCGCGGACGAAGAACGGGATCTTGCGAAGTTCTTTTTCCGCCTCGGCTTCCCAACGAAGGGTCTCGGAGGCCTCGGGCGCCGGTGCCGGCGCCTCCTTCATGGGGGCTTGCGCCGGGGTATGGGCCGCAAGGTGAGAAGGCCCTGCCTCGTCGCTGAATTCGAAATCGTCCCGGAACATGCCGAGGAGATGCTCTTCGAGGCCCATGACCAGGGGATGGACCCAGGTATCGAAAAGGACGTTCGCACCTTCCGGACCATATTGAGGGCTATAACGGGCAGGGCAGTCCTGCACGTGGAAGGGAGCAGAAATCACCGCGCAGGGAATGCCCAGACGCTTGGCAATATGGCGTTCCATCTGTGTGCCAAGCACCAGCTCGGGTTGGTGGCCGGCGATGGCGTCTTCGACCGCGAGATAGTCATCCGTGATGAGAGGATCGACGCCCAACTCTTTGGCCGTCGTGCGGACGGCCCTCGCTGCCTCCCGGTTATAGCAGCCCATGCCGACCACCGAGAAGCCAAGCTCTTCACTGGCGACTCTGGCGGCTGCCGCGACGCGGTACCCCTCACCGAAGAGGAACACGCGCTTGCCTGTGAGGTAGGTCGAATCGATCGAACGCGACCACCACGACATATTGGAGGG
The DNA here is from genome assembly GCA_964556115.1 of uncultured Caulobacterales bacterium. GTDB lineage: Bacteria > Pseudomonadota > Alphaproteobacteria > Caulobacterales > Parvularculaceae > Parvularcula. The sequence goes on along the minus strand of CAZKVC010000001.1, from coordinate 54,165 downwards.
TAGGGCATCAGGCCCTGTCTCAATGCCGCAGATCGCCTGCAGTTCTTCGACGAAACGCCGAACGCCCGTCACGCCTAACGGCATTGTCTCGGTGAAGGGCTGCCCGAAGGTCTTCTTCAGCCAGCGTGCCGCCGTTTCCGCAACTTCCGGGTAAAGAACGACGTTGAAATCGGCCGCCGCGAGCGAGCGGATATCTTCGGTACTCGCATCAAGCGGCGCGCAAACATTGACGTCGATGCAGAGGGCATTGAGCAGCCTGCGCATCTCCTTGATATCGTCACGGTGGCGGAAACCGAGCGCCGTGGCGCCGAGAAGGTTGCAGCTGGGCCTGCCCGTCGTCTCTGAGAGGGCGGGTCGCGGTTCGGCGAGATGCCGGACGATCTGGTAGAAGGTCTCGGACGCGCCCCAATGCTCCTTGCGCTGATAGGAGGGAAGATCCAGCGGGATCACCGGCACCGGAAGGTCGAGCGCCTTGGCAAGGCCGCCGGGATTGTCCTGTAGAAGCTCCGCCGTGCACGATTCGCCGACCAGCATGGCGCGCGGGGCGAAGCGGTCGAAGGCATCCTTCGCGGTCCGCTTGAAGATCTCGGCCGTATCACTGCCGAGGTCGCGGGCTTCGAATGTCGTGAAGGTGACGGGCGGACGCTTGCTCCGCCGCTCGATCATCGTGAACAGAAGGTCCGCATAGGTATCGCCCTGCGGCGCGTGGAGCACGTAGTGCAGATCCGTCATCGCCGTTGCGACCCGCATCGCGCCGACATGGGCTGGGCCCTCATATGTCCAGACGGCAAGCTGCATCAGAAGGCGAGCCTCGTCTTGCGGTCGAGGGGCCGGGCGAAGAGCTCGGCGAGGTCGCCGGCCTGCTCGTAACCCTGGATCGGTGTGAACACGAGTTCGATCGACCATTTGGTCGTCAGCCCCTCATCTTCGAGAGGGTTGGCGAGCCCAAGGCCGCATATGGTGATGTCGGGCCGGGCGGCGCGGCAGCGGTCGAGCTGCCGGTCGACATCCTGACCTTCGCTGAGCTGAACATCCGTAAGCGCTGAAAGCTCCTCGCGGAGAAGATCGTTGTGGAGATAAGGCGTCCCGACCTCGAGAGCCGTCATGCCCACTTCCTGCGTCAGGAACCGGGCCAGCGGAACTTCGAGTTGCGAGTCGGGGAAGAAGAAGAGCGACTTGCCCGCAAGCTGCTCGCGATACTTGGCCAGGGCCTTCGTTCCGCGGGCGCGGGGCAGGGCCGTGACCGCCTCGAAGGTTTCTGCCGAAATGCCGAAGGTTTCGGCGGCTGCCTTCAGCCAAGCGGTGGTTCCCTCGACGCCGAGGGGGAAGGGCGCAGCGATGCGCTTCGCTCCCCGCCGGTCCAGGGTAGCGGCCGTTTCCCCAAGAAAAGGCTGGGCCAGAAGATAGCGGGTGCCCGGCCCGATAGGCGGCATGTCTTCGGCTTTCCGCGCAGGCAGGAAGTCGACCTTTTCGATCCCCATGCTGCTGAAAAGCCGCCGGAACTGATCTTCGACCACGTCTGCGAGAGCGCCGACGACGAGAAGTGACTCGTGCTCTTCAGCCTCAGGCTCGGCCGCCTGCACCAACGCAGCGAGGCAGGCATCCTCGCCCTGGGTGAAGGTCGTCTCGATGCCGCTTCCCGAATAGTTGAGGACGCGCACATCGGGACCGTGGGAGCCGGAGAGCCGGGCCGCCGCGCGCGAGAGGTCGAGCTTGATGACTTCCGAGGGGCAGGAGCCCACCAGGAAGAGAAGCTTGATATCGGGCCGCCGGGCGAGAAGGCGGTCGACGGTGCGGTCGAGCTCTTCATTGGGGTCGGCAAGGCCCGCAAGGTCGCGATCTTCGAGGATCGCGGTGGCAAAGCGAGGCTCGGCGAAGATCATCACACCCGCTGCTGATTGCATCAGATGCGCGCAGGTCCGTGAACCAACGATCAGGAAGAAGGCATCCTGGATCTTGCGGTGAAGCCAGATGATGCCGGTGAGCCCGCAGAAGACTTCGCGCTGGCCGCGCTCCTTGATGATCGGCGGCGCGGCGCGCCTGGTTTCGGCAGGAAGGCAGGTATCGCTCATGCCAGGGCCTCCCCGGATGCGCTAGGCGCCGGCACTTCTCGGCGAGCGCGGCGCAGCGCGAAGAGGAACTGGGCCGCGTTCAGCACATAGCTGGCATAGGCGAGAAGCGCGGTGAGGATCAGAGCCTCGCGACTCCAGCCGAAAGCGAGGCCTGCGAGATAGGCTGTGTGCAGCGCAAGAACGAGAATCGAAACGGCGTCTTCCCAGAAGAAGGCAGGCGCGAAGAGATATTGTCCGAAGACTTCCTTTTCCCACACTGCGCCCGTGACCATGATGGCATAAAGGACCAGCGTTTTTCCGACGATCGAGAGGGTGGCCGCGCCATACCCATCGCCAGTCGCAAGGTAGTTGAGAACCAGCCCGAGACTGAACAGAAAGACGAAGAACTGAAGCGGCGCGAGAATGGCCTGAACCACCGTCCAGACCGAACGGTCGCGAATTCGCCTTTGCTCCTCTGTGTACATCATCCGCACGCGCCTCCCGGGCGCGGGCCGCTTCGCCGGGTATCGGTGTCCGGTCTTCGAGGCGGCTGAATGAAAAGCTAATCCGGCCAGACCGGAAGTGTCAACACCAGATGACGTAAACTGCAGTGGACAAAAATTTGAACCCGCAAACTGCAATTACGTCTTGTGAGGTTCTGGAAGGCATGTCAGCGTCAACGAAAGTAGTCGGTACACTTGCTCTAGGGAAACTCCGTCCAATGGAGTCTCCTTTGAAAGAGTGCCGCTAGAAGCCTAGTAAAACTAAGGCTTTTCGGATGAGCCGCGATCGGCGCGACCCACCCAAGGAGCGATAGCGGTGCTTATGCATCACAGGCTTTCTCCGCGGCCGGAGTGTATTGAGCATGACAACCATGGCGAGGGTGGGCCCGCGACAGGGGTCCGTCATCTTTCGCCGGATCGAGAAGCCTGGCAGGCCGGGAGCGCCCATGAGTGGTCGAACCGACGGTTATTACGAGCCTTGGATGAGGAAGGGGCGAGAGTCCGCTGAATCGGACAGCTCACCGACGACCCGCTCCCGCGGCGATGGGGTTCTCGATGACGACCTCAAGGACGCTCTCGCCAGCGAGATTATCTCCCGGCTTTTCATCATCCACCGGGGTTCTGAGGCCGAAGAGGCCCGTCCTGCGCCAATCGTTCGGGACGCGCATCCGGCTTCCGTTCTGCGTGACAATGACAGGCACCGCTTTCTCGTCGCTGTCCGCTGCGGGGACATTTGCGCGGCGAACCGCCAACTCGACGAGCTGATCGCCCGCCAGGTCTCGGGACGCGAACTCCTCCTGAGCCTTCTTGGCGGTACTGCCGAGCGCCTCGGTCTTCTGTGGGAAGAGGATGACGCCGACTTCGCGGAAGTGACGCTGGCGCTTTGCAATCTGCATCGCCTGTTGCGGGAAAGAAGCTGGACGCAGGGACCGGAAGAACATTCCCCGATCGTCGGTCTATCCTTGCTGATGACGACCTTTGCCGATGAACAGCATGTCCTCGGGGCCATGATTGTCTCAGAGATCTTCCGGCGCAAGGGCTGGAGCGTGACGACGCTCGCCGGTGAGCCTCACACGAAAGTGTGCGCAGCCCTGCGAAGTGATTCGTATGACGTGCTCGGAATTTCGGCAGCGACAGTAAGTAATGAGAAGAAAGCGGCAGAGGAGATCGCTTCCCTGCGGGCAGCGTCTTGCAACCCGGATCTGAGGGTTGTCGTGGGCGGACGGGCATTTGCCGAAGAGAAAGAACTTTGCATGCGGATCGGGGCCGATGCGATCGCGGACAGTGCCGAGGAGACGACGAGTTGGCGTCCGGCTTGCAGCTGAGACGAAAATCGCGCATTGAGCGCGGCTCGCAGATAGCCTCGTCAGGGAGAGAATATGGATATGGCGAGGCCGATCGCAGCGCGCACAACCTCATTCCGTGATCCGGCGCGCCATTTCTCCGGCATTGATCCCTGCCTCGCAGCGCAGCTCGTGTCATCGGGCGTTGACGTTGCCCTGGTCATCAATGATGGCGAAATCGAAGATCTTGCACTGGGCAGCTCCGATCTGGTCGAAGCAGGCTGCGATGAAGCCTGGCGCGGCGCGCAGTGGCAGGACACTGTCACAGAGGATAGCCTGCAGAAGGTCGAAGAACTCCTTAGCACCGATGTCGACGAGGGCCGTTGGCGACAGATCACCCAACTCACCCTGTCCGGGGCACCGGTACCGATCAAATACACCACCGTTCGAACGGGAAGGGACGGTCAGGTCCTGGCCCTCGGGCGCGACCTCAGATCCGTGGCGACGTTGCAGCAGCGCCTGATTGCCATGCATCAGGACCTCGAGCGGGAATATGCCAGCCTGCGCGGTACCGAGACCCGGTATCGCAGCCTTTTCAATGCACTGGTGGAAACCGTAGTCATCGTCTCTGGCCATGACCGGACCGTGTCCGAGATGAACCCGGAAGCTCTCCGCCGGTTGGACGTCGCGGGTGATCCGCGGGGGCGCCCCTTCACGGACTTCGTTGCCGAAAACGACCGCGAGAGCGTCCTGAGGATGATCGAACGCGCGGTCGCGAACGGGCAGGGTGAGGCGCAGGATGTCGCTTTCGAAGGCCCGGGTTCGGGCACCATGCACGCCACCGCCTTTCGGCAGGAAAACCGGATCTACGTTATCATCAGGATCGACCCCGATGGCACGTTGACCAGCCGCGACCAGCGCCCGGTCAGTGGTCTCGATATGCAGCAGGTGCTTGGTCACCTACCGGATGGGCTTGCCATCACGACCTCGACCCTGCGCGTTCTCTCCGCCAATGCCACGTTCCTCCGGATGGTGCAGGAGGTCGAGGACAGGCAGGTGGTCGGCCAGCATCTTTCCGGTTGGATCGCCAGGTCCGGTGCCGAGCTGAACATGCTTCAGTCGAACCTCAAGCGCCACGGCGTGGCCCGGAACTTCGCCACGGTGATTCGCGACCGCTTTGGCGGTGAGGACGAGGTCGAAATTTCAGCCGTCGCAGCTGAGCTCGACGGCGAAACGGTCTTCGGTTTCGCCATCCGCCCCGTGTCCCGTCGCCTCGTTCCTGCCGAAAACAGCAGCGACTGGCAGCCGGGCCGCGAGAAGGAGCTGACGAGTCTTGTCGGGCAGATGCCCCTCAAGGATATCGTCAGGGCCTCGACCGACCTCATCGAGAAGGTCTGCATCGAGACGGCGCTCGAGCTGTCGGACCAGAGCCGGGCTTCTGCCGCGGAACTCCTGGGCCTCAGCCGGCAGGGTCTCTACTCGAAACTGAAGCGTTTCAAGATATCGGCGACAGAATAGCCCAAAGCGTGTCATTCCAGATTGACGTTCATACGTGTCAATCTTAGTATAGGCAGGTGTCATCGACATCCGCCTCCGTCGCACAGCGATCCCTGCCCGCCCCGAGCGCGGTTCTTGAGCTTTTCAAGCCAGTCACCTGGTTCGCACCGATGTGGGCATTCGCCTGCGGTGCGGTCTCCAGCGGAGTGTCCTTGGACGGACGATGGCTCTATCTCGCAGGCGGTGTGGTCCTGGCCGGGCCGCTGGTCTGCGCCGCGAGCCAGGCCGTCAATGACTGGTACGACCGCCACGTCGATGCCATCAACGAGCCGGACCGGCCAATCCCATCCGGACGAATTCCCGGCAGGTGGGGCCTTGTCATCGCCGTTTTCTGGTCCCTCGTTTCGCTCGCCGTCGGTTGGTCACTCGGCCTCTGGGCAGGATGGGCCACCGTGCTCGGCGTTGCGCTGGCATGGGCATATAGCATGCCGCCGGTGCGGCTGAAGCTGAACGGCTGGTACGGCAATGCCGCCGTAGGTCTGTCTTACGAAGGGCTCGCCTGGTTCACCGGCGCGGCGGTTCTCATCGGAGGCCTTCCGCGTGCGGAGATCATTCTCTTCGCGCTGCTCTATTCTCTCGGTGCCCACGGCATCATGACCCTCAATGATTTCAAGGCCATCGGAGGCGACCGGCGGTTGGGTATCAGGACTCTTCCGGTTCAACTCGGGCCCGCACGGGCAGCGAAGCTCGCTTGCGCCGTGATGATCCTGCCGCAGCTGATCGTCAGCGCGCTTCTCGTTTTCTACGCCAAACCCGCCTTCGCGGTCGCCATCATCGGTTCGGTTCTCGTTCAGGCGCATCTGATGAGGCGGCTTCTCAAAGACCCGGAGGCGAACGCACCCTGGTATAACGCAACGGGTACGTCGCTTTACGTCCTCGGCATGATGGTCGCGGCCTTCGCGCTCAGGGGGCTTCCCGCATGAATCATAGCGTCAGCGACCATTCCCTTGGCTGGGCAGGCGTCGTCCGTCTTGGCCTCGTCCAGGTTGCGCTCGGTGCCATCATCGTGCTGACGACCTCCACTCTGAACAGGGTGATGGTGGTCGAGCTTGCGCTTCCCGCCAGCCTGCCGGGCCTGCTGGTCGGCTGGCATTATGCGGTTCAGATCACGAGGCCGCGCTGGGGTTACGGCGCGGATCATGGGGGCAGGCGCAGTCATTGGATCCTCGCCGGCATGGCCGTCCTCGGTCTTGGTGCCGTCGCTGCCGCAGCTGCGACAGCTCTCATCAGCGTCAGCCCGGTTTTGGGAATCGTCGCGTCTTTTCTTGCCTTCACCCTGATCGGCGGCGGCGTCGGCGCGGCGGGCACGAACCTTCTGGCGCTCCTTGCCATCCGAACGCCGCCAGAGCGCAAGGCGGCGGCCGCGGCGATCGTCTGGATCATGATGATCGCAGGCTTCATCCTGACCACGGGGATAGCGGGAAGCTTCCTCGACCCCTTCACCATGCAGCGCCTGTTCGTCGTCACTTGCGTAGTCGCTCTGGCGGCGTTCCTGCTCAGCGCAGTCGCGCTCTTGGGCATGGAGCGCGAGGCTGCTGCGCCGGCTCGACCGGTACAGCCACAGGCGCCAGGCGGTTTCACCGAAGCTCTTCGCGAAGTCTGGAGCGACGGCCAGGCCAGACGCTTCACCATTTTCGTCTTCGTCTCCATGCTCGCCTACAGCGCGCAGGACTTGATCCTCGAGCCGTTTGCCGGCCTCGTTTTCGGCTACACGCCCGGCGAATCGACCAAGCTTGCCGCGACGCAGAACAGCGGCGTTCTTCTTGGGATGATCGGTACGGCAATCGTCGGGACGCTGATCGGGAAGTCCCGGGCCAGTTTCATGCGTAGCTGGACGCTTGTCGGATGTGCGGCGTCCGCAGCGGCTCTTCTGTTCCTCTCCTTCGGCGCGTTCTCCATCCAGGCTTTCCCGCTTCACGGGGCCGTCTTCGCGCTTGGCACGGCCAACGGCATGTTCGCGGTGGCGGCCATCGGGTCGATGATGACCCTCGCCAGCGCCGGACAGAACAAGCGTGAGGGCACGCGCATGGGCGTCTGGGGCGCCGCGCAGGCGATCGCCTTCGGCCTCGGCGGTCTTCTCGGCGCGGTCGGCATCGACATCAGCCGCGCCCTCTTCGGCGACCTCTCTTTGTCCTTTGCCATGATCTTTGCCATCGAGGCCGCCACCTTCGTTGCCGCCGGCTTCCTCGCCCTTCGGGTCGGGCGGAGCGAGGCAGACGTTCGCGACCTGCCCTTCATGCCCGCTGAAAGCTTCGCTGCGGAATGACCGCACCACGGAAAGGCCCCAGACGATGAACACTCCAGCAAGTTTCGATACGGTCGTCGTGGGCGGCGGCCCAGCGGGCGCAACAGCAGCCCATGATCTTGCCGAGCAGGGCCACCGCGTCCTGCTTCTCGAGCGGGGAGGGCGCATCAAGCCCTGCGGCGGCGCGATTCCTCCCCGGCTGATCCGCGATTTCGAGATCCCCGAAGACCTCATCGTTGCCCGGGCTCGAACCGCCCGGATGGTCTCGCCGGCCGGGCGCGAGGTCGACATGCCGATCAATGGCGGCTCTGTCGGTATGGTGGACCGCGAGCATTTCGATGAATGGCTTCGCGAGCGGGCCGAAGCATCCGGCGCCGTCAGGGCGACCGGGACTTTCGACAGGATCGACCGCAGCGATGAGGGCGGCCCGATCGTCGTCTATCAGACCAAGGATGCTGAAGGCGCGTCGCAGGAGGTCCGTGTCCGTACGCGCACGGTCATCGGCGCCGACGGCGCCCGCTCGAAGGTCGGCCAGCAGGAGATCGGCGGCGGTGAGCATCTGCCATGTGTCTTCGCCTATCACGAGATTGTCCGTTCACCCCAGGCGGGAGCCGAAGCCTCGTTTGAAGCAGACCGCTGCGACATCTACTATCAAGGCCGTCTGTCCCCTGACTTCTACGCCTGGGTCTTTCCGCATGGCGAGACGACCAGCGTGGGTGTCGGCAGCGCGCAGAAAGGCTTCTCGCTGAAAGGCGCTGTCTCTGATCTTCGGGGTCGTGCGGCGCTGGCGGACAGCGAGACGATCCGGCGTGAAGGCGCGCCGATCCCGCTCAAACCCCGCAAGCGCTGGGACAACGGCAAGGACGTCATTCTCGCTGGCGATGCTGCGGGCTGCGTCGCTCCGGCTTCGGGTGAGGGGATCTACTACGCCATGCTCGGCGGCAGGAAGGCCGCCGAAGGGATCGCGGAACTTCTCGCCACCGGCGAGGCCAAAGCACTGGCGCGCGCACGGAAGTCCTATATGCGCGAGCACGGCAAGGTCTTCATGATCCTCGGCGTGATGCAGCATTTCTGGTATCAGAACGACAAGCGGCGCGAGCGCTTCGTCAATATCTGCCGCGACAAGGACGTGCAGCGCCTGACCTGGGAAGCTTACATGAACAAGCGCCTCGTGCGCGCGAACCCGATCGCACACATACGGATCTTCCTTCTCGATCTCGGCCACCTCCTCGGCATCAAGTCCATGCGTTCGTGAGCGGAAAATCGAAGAAACCCATTGTTGTCGCGGGACTGGCAGCCCTCGCCGTTGCGGTGGTGGGCAGCGCGATGACGCGGATCGGTCCTTGGTACGAAGCGCTTGCAAAACCGGACTGGAACCCGCCGAACTGGGTCTTCGGACCGGTCTGGACGCTGATTTACGCCCTCGCCGTCTTTGCCGCGGTGAGAGGTTGGCGAGCCTGCGACACGAATCGGGAGCGGTCCTGGCTCATCTCGCTCTTCTTCATCAATGGCGTGCTCAACGTTCTCTGGTCGGCGCTGTTCTTCACGTTCAAACGCCCCGATCTTGCACTCGCCGAGGTTGTCACGCTCTGGCTGTCGGTGCTGGTCCTGATCGTGTTTCTCTACCGGAAGGACAAGCCAGCCTCTTTGGTGCTGATACCCTATCTCGTGTGGGTCGCCTTTGCCGGGTTCCTCAATGCCAGGATCGTTGCCCTCAACGGCCCATTCGGATGAGGGTGCGGCCCTATGCCTCTCATCTTGCTGGACCTCATCCTCTTCGGCGTCGCGCTGGAAGCCGTGATACTGTCCGTTTTCCTTCGGCGACGATCACCTGCGCTGATCGCGCCGGCGCTGCTGTTTCTGGCATCGGGCGCCGTTCTGCTTTTCGCCGTGCGCCTCGCGGCGGATGGGGCGGGCCTGAGGGCTCTGGGGCCGGTTCTTCTCGGGGGCGGCGTTCTTCACGGCTTCTGCCTTATGGCAGCTGGCAAGGTCTGGCGCCAAGCCATTGGCCCCCCATGAGAATCCTTCAGAATGAATCAAAGCAGCGGACCCTTCTGACAAAACTGGAACTATTCCATACCCACGCTATGTTCGTCCTACACGTCTTCCGCGCCGCGACCGCAGGACGCGTGGCGTCGAGTTGTAGAGTTGCGACTAAATGACTGCGCGTCGAGCTGACGAAACACGGGAGTAACGACCATGACATCGACCATCAGGACTATGGGTCTTTCGGCCCTTCTTCTATCTGCCGCGTCGCTTTCGGCGTGCGGCGGCTCTTCGGAGCCCGAAACGAGCAGTGAGCCTGCGGCAACGCCTGCCCGCCCGGCTTCCGACACGCCGGCCACGCCGTCATCCTCGACCAGGACGGCGGCTGCAACCCCGGCAGAGCCCGAGGCCGACGAGCTTGAGATGGAGGAAGAAGAGCCCGAGCTCATGGACGATGATGCGGACATGGAGATGGCTGAGGCCGATATGGACGAAGGCGACGGCGAGATGCAGATGGCCAGCGCCGATGGCGACCTGCCGCCCGATCACCCCGCCCTCGGCGGCGATGCGACGGCAGGCAAGCGGGTCTTCGCCCGCTGCATGAGCTGCCACTCCGTGCAGCAGGGCCAGAACAAGGTCGGCCCGTCGCTTTACGGGATCGTCGGACGTCCTGCTGGCCAGGTCGAGAACTTCAACTACACCGAAGCGAACGCCGAATCGGGCATCGTCTGGACCAAGGACGTCCTGTTCGAATATCTCGAAGATCCGCAAGGATACATTCCCGGTACGCGGATGATCTTCCCCGGCCTTCCCAAGGAAGAAGACCGCCGTAACGTCATCGCCTATCTCGAAGAAGCTGGCGAACAGTAAGACATTCTCATTCTCGGATGAGTTGAGCGGCGACTGCAGAAAGGCAGTCGCCGCTTTTCTTTTGCTTGACGCCGGGGGGCGATTGCCTTTCCACTACAGGGGTGAACTTTCCTTTTTCAGCCCTTGTGGGGCAGTCGGACCTCAAGCTGGCCCTGATGCTGGTCGCCACCGATCCATCCATCGGCGGTGTCCTTGCATTCGGTGACAGGGGCACGGGCAAATCCACCGCGATCCGCGCGCTCGCCGCGCTCCTGCCGGATGTACCGGTTACGGACGACCCATATGTCGACCCCGATCCGAAGGCCGCGACCAAGAAGGCGCCGGTGGTGGACCTTCCTCTCGGCGCGACCGAAGATCGGGTTGTCGGCGCACTCGACCTCGAAGCGGCTCTCGTCAGGGGCGAGAAGCGTTTCCTGCCCGGCCTGTTGGCGGCGGCGGATCAAGGCTTTCTCTATATCGACGAGGTGAACCTGCTCGACGATCACCTGGTCGATGTCCTGCTCGACGTCGCCGCCTCGGGAGAGAACGTCATTGAGCGGGACGGGCTCAGTGTCCGGCACCCTGCGCGCTTCGTCCTAGTCGGAAGCGGCAATCCCGAAGAAGGTGATCTTCGCCCTCAGCTTACGGACCGTTTCGGGCTTGCCGTCGAGGTCCGTACACCGACTGATCTTGCCGACCGGATGGAGGTCATCCGCAGGCGTCAGGCTTATGAGGCGGACCCAGCCAGCTTCCGTGAGACCTGGCAGGGTGAGGACCAGCGCCTCGCTGACCAGATCACGGGGGCCAGGGCCCGCTTGCCGCAGGTTACCGCGTCGGACGAAATCTATGAGAAGGCCGCGATGTTGTGCATCGCTCTTGGAACGGACGGCATCCGCGGTGAGTTGACCCTCGTCCGCGCCGCCCGCGCGCTTGCTGCTTTTGAGGGCGAGGAGGAGGTCACGGCGGACCACCTCCGTCGGATGGCTCCGGCCGCTCTGCGGCACAGGCTCAGAAAGAACCCGCTGGACGAGGCCGATGCGTCGGATCGCGTGGCGCGCGCCGTGGGCGAGATTCTGGGATGATCCGCAGCCCCTCCTCTTCCGAACATGAGAGCGAGGCGGTCGATCTCCTTCTGGACGCGGAGCAAAAATGGTCCGATGCGCTGCTGGCAGCGGGCCTGCTCGCGCTGAACGGGAAAGCGTTCGGCGGCGTGCATATTACCGGCGGTCCGAGCCCGGCGCGGGATCTCTGGCTCTCGATCTTTGCCCGTCTTGCCGGCCAAGCGCCCCTCACGCTGTCGGGGTTTGCCGATGACGAGACGATAGAGGGCGGCGCTGATCTCCTTTCCGGACTCATGCAGCGTACACTCGTCCGTACAAAGAGCCTGCCGGAAAGAGCGGGAAGCCGCCCTGTTCTGATCCGCGCTGCAGAACAGCTTCAGCCCGCCCCTCTTCACGCGCTGACGCGGCAGATGGATGAGGGTGTTTTGCCCGGGGGGCTCATTCTTTTCGATGATGGGGATGACGACAGCTCCGGTCTCGATCCGCTGTGCGAGCGGGCAGCGTTCGGTCTGCGCCTCGATGGCATCCCCATGGGAATGGCCGGAACGGACCTTCCCTTCACGGAGGACCTAGCGCTGGCGCGGGAACTCTTCCTTGAGGTCGCCTTGACCGAAGAACAGACACAGGCGCTCAGCACGGCATGTCTCGCCTATGGCATCCAGTCCTTCCGCCCTGTCCTGTTCGCTATCGACGCCGCAAGAGGTCTCGCAGCACTGAACGGACGGAGCGAACCGGGGGAGGAAGATATCACCGCCGCCGCCCGTCTCGTCATCGCACCGCGCGCCGTTCGTTCGCCGCCCGCTTCCGAGAACGACGACACCGCCCCTTCTGAAGAGGCACAACCGGAGGAAAGCCCTTCCGAAACGGAACAGGGCCGACCGGACGACATTCAGGCCATCGAGGACGCCGTGCTCGAGGCCGTTGCGGCAGGGCTTGTCACATTGTCATTGCCAGAAGGCGCGATGTCCCGCGCGGCGGGATCGCCGAAGCCTTCAGGAAAGCGCGGCCGGGCTTCTCCCGGGCAGGGTCATGGTCGCCAGATCGGAGCCGTTCCGGGGCGCCCGATGAGAGGCGGAAGGCTCGACGTGGTCGCGACCCTCAAGGCTGCTGCCCCATGGCAACGCTTGCGTCCCGCCCCAACAGGCGGCACCACCATCCGCATCTATCCTTCGGACCTCCGTATCAGGAAGTTCTCCGCGACAGCCGGGACCAGCGTCATTTTCGTGGTCGACGCGTCGGGATCAGCCGCCATGCACCGCCTGGCCGAAGCCAAGGGGGCTGTCGAAGCTCTGCTCGCTGAATGTTACTCGCGGCGCGATACCGTGTCGCTGATCGTCTTCAGGGGTACACAAGCCGAAAGAGTGCTCGAACCATCCCGTTCGCTGACCCGGGCCCGGCGCGCCATGGCCGGCCTGCCGGGCGGGGGCGGGACACCGCTTCCCTCAGCCATCAGATTAGCGGTTGAGACAGCCATCGCCGAGCGGTGGGAAGGGCGCACGCCCCTGCTGGTCTATTTGACGGACGGAAAAGGAAACATCGCACTCAGAGGGAACGCTAATCGCGGCGAAGCGCGAGCGGAGGCCGTCGCTCTCGCGCAGCGAAGTGCCGGGGAGGGCATCGATTCGCTCTTCTTCGATACAGCGCCGCGGCCGCAGCAGCGTGCCGCAGAGCTCGCCGCGGCGATGGGTGCACGCTATCATCCACTTCCCTATGCGGATGGGTCGCTTGTCGGCGAACTCGTCGAGAACGAGCGAAGCCAGCTTCGCCGCGGGCAGGGCTAGGCGATGCCGATCGGCCTCAGCGCACCGGATTGGCAGGCCGAAGGGGCCGATTGGCCGCACGCGTCCCATACTCTGTTCATCGAGAACGGACGCCACCGCTGGCACGTGCAGCGCGTCGGCAAGGGGCCGCCGATTCTGTTTCTACACGGAACGGCGGCATCGACGCATTCCTTCGCGGATCTGGCCTCGATCCTTGCGGAGCGTTTCGAAATCATCCTGATCGACCTCCCGGGCCACGGCTTCACGGCTTCACCGGTTTTCTGGCAGGCCTCGCCGGAGGTGATCGCCAAAGACATCACAGCACTTCTCACCCGGTTGGAAGTCGCGCCGCAAGCTGTTGTCGGACACTCAGCGGGAGCGGTGGCCGCTCTTGAACTGGCGAGGCGTCTAAGCCAGAGCCCGTCGCTTTATATCAGCATCAACGGCGCGTTCAGGCCTTTCGAGGGGATCGGCAAGTTCATCGCACCCGCCCTCGCCAAGGCGACCTACTATAATCCGCTTCCGGCCTATGCCTTTGCCCAGGCGGCTCGCAAGACCGCCCCGGTTCAGCGCCTGATCGAACAGACAGGATCGGTCGTGCCGGACCGAAATGTGGAACTCTACCGTCGGCTTCTGCGCTATCCCGGCCACATCGCGGGGGCCCTGCACCTGATGGCGGACTGGCACCATGACCGGATCACCGAGCATGTCAGGGCGTTCCCGGGCAGGGCGCTCCTTGTGACCGGGGCGCGGGACAAGGCCGTACCGCCGGGCGAAAGCCGGAAGCTGATGCCGTATTTTAAATCCGTTCAGTATGAGGAGGTTGCTGGTACCGGCCATCTGACCCACGAGGAACGTCCCGATCTGGTAGCAGACCTTATCCTGCGCGAAGCGGAGGCGGCGGGCCTCTCATGAAGCTCCCGGCCAATCATCCGCAGCGATATGACCTCAGTAATGAAGTCCATGCAAGGCCGCCCATTCCCCTGACAGCGCCGGTGGCACTCACCTGTATCGCGCTCACCACGAACTGGCCTTACTGCAAGGAGGATCGCGATCCGGTGGTGGCCTTGAGCGGCCTTCATGGTGTCCCGCCGCCGCCAAGGGGGGTCAAGCATTTCGTCGTGGAGCTAGGCGACAAACGCCTGGTTTGGGAGCGGCATACGGAGTTTACCCGCTATACCTTCATAACGGAGCCGGACCCCGACGACCCCTTTTCCAGCCCCAGTCTCGACGAGCTGTCCCCGGACTGGATCGAAAGCCTGCCCGGTGAGGTGATCGCGGCTGTCCGCGCCACGATGGTGGAGGACGTCCCCGAGGGCCGCGACTGGAGCGCCATATCGCAACGCTATTTCGAAGGGGAGGCCCTGATAGGGTCGTCCCTGACAGGGGAAAGCGCAGTCGCGCTGACGGACTTTCGCATTCATACAGATGACTTCAGTCGGATTCTCATCCTGAACAAGACGATGAAGCCGTGGCACGCGGGCCGGCTGGTGCAGCGCCTGCTGGAGATCGAGGTCTACAGGATCATGGCCCTGGTCGCGCTGCCGGTCGCCCAGAGCCTCAGCCCCGGCCTTGCCGAGGCGGAGCGTGAGCTCACCGAGATCACCACCGCCATGACCCGCCTGCCGCAGGACAATGACCAGGAAACCTTGTCCCGTCTCGTCCGGCTGCAGGCGCGAATCGAACGCAGCCTGACGGAAAGCCGCTACAGGTTCTCTGCCGCGGATGCCTATGATGCGATCGTTCAGTCACGGATCGGCGAACTGAGGGAGGGGCGTATCGAAGGCATGCAGACCTTTCAGGAGTTCGTCGACCGCCGGCTCGCTCCGGCGCTGAACACCTGCGCCTCCGTCGCCAAACGTCAGCGCGACCTGTCCGAGCGCGTGGAGCGGGCATCGCAGCTTCTCATGACCCAGGCCGACATTTCGCTGGCCCGGCAGAACAAGGACGTCCTTGAGAGTTTCGATCGGCGAGCGGAACTGCAGCTTCGGCTTCAGAAAACCGTCGAAGGTCTTTCTGTTGCGGCGATCTCCTATTACGTGGTCGGACTGATCGCCTATGCGACCAAGGGCTTTGTCGGCAAGGACGCATCATTGTCGGCGGATGTCCTGATCGCCCTGAGCGTGCCGCTGGTCCTGCTGGTGATCGGCTACGGCCTTATCAGGACAAGGAGGATGATCGACCGGGAAGAAGAAGGTGCTGACACGGAGGAGGAAAACGCGTGAGCAGCGCAGTTGCCTTGATTGAGCTTCTTCTGATTTTCGGGCTCGTCATGGGCCTCGGCGTCTGGGAACTTCTTCGCACCCGGCGCGCCATGCGCCGCCGGGAAGATGATGACGGAACTGATTGAGCAATGCCCGGATCATTCCTTCCGCGGCATGCGATAGGGCAGCATGAACTGAACGATCGGCAGCCGTAGGCGCGGCCCTGACAGCGACTCGTGAATGGCGTGGCGCCTCGCGCCGAAGAGATCGGTTTCGATCACCGAGCGGCTATAGAATGGGGTATCCTCGAAGGTCTTGACGATACGCGGTGAAGAACCCGCGTCAGCCCGTGTGCGACGCTTGATCCGCCAGATGGGCGTACGCGGAAGGTTTGCCTGCGGCGGGCTGTCGATTTCCTGAAGGTCACCCTTCTTGTCCACCAGGAGCGCCGAAAGGCAGGAGTGGCCGCTCACCATATCGGTGTTGTAGAGAATGGCTGTCCGCTCGCGGTCGATGATCGTGCGGGACCAGTCCCAGAAGGTGAACCCGTCCTCCAGTGGCTCGTCGCCGTAATTGCTGTCGAGATAGCTGTCTCCCGACCAGGAGAGGTCCGGCTCCTGAAGATCCACCGTCATGCGCGACAGGGGAGCGAGCGGCCGCCAGCGGTGACGCTGCTTATCGTCGATGAGGAAGGTCGTGTTGCCAAGACCCTCCACGTCGATCGTTACCGTACCGCGGATTTTTCTTCCGAACGGCGTCGACGTCTCGTCGATATGGACGGTCAGCCGCGTTCCGTCCCAGACAAGACGGCTTTTGCCGATCGTGAGACTGTTCCCCTCGCGGTGGACATGGCTTTCACCGTGCTCGGTCATCGCCCATCGCGACTTGCGCGGACCATAGAGAGCTACGTTGAGAGCACAGTGATCGAGGGGTTTGCCGCGCCCGGAAGCCTTGTAGTAGGGCGAGAAGACGCTCCCGATGAAAGCGATCATGGTGATGCCGTAGCGACCGTCATCACTCAGCGCGTCCATGTACCACCAGACATAGCCCTGCGGATCGACCTTCAGGTCAAACGATAGTCCTGGATGACCGCCCGCGCGGCCATGAGGCCCGAGAGCGCGGCCATGGGCACGCCCGAACCGGGATGGACGCTGCCGCCCGCGCAGTAGAGTCCCTTCGTCCGTGTCCGGATCCCGGGTCTCTGGAAGGAGGCCCGCCAACCGTGCGTGGGGCGACCGTAGAGCGCCCCGCCCGTCGCTGGAAAGCGGCGCGCAAAGTCCGTTGGCGTCGTCATCTGCGTCGATTGCGGGTCGGGCATCAGCGTTACCCCGCATCGTTTCAGCTGATCGAGTATCCTGCTTCGGCATTCGCTTCTCTCCCTTTCGGAATAGGTGACGCTGTCGCCATTTGGCGGCGCATTGATGAGCGCCATGAAGCGCTGCTCCGTATCGGTATGCTGATCGGTATCGGGCGCGTGGAGGTAGACGGTGGGATCGTCCGGCATGCACCCTGTGCGAAACAGCGTTTCGAACTCGGATTGGTAGTCCTTCGAGAAGAAGACATTATGGTAGGAGAGGGGGGCGCCTTCGGCGTGACCTTCCGTGCACATGGTAACTGCGGAAAGGCTTCTCGCGGGAGGCTGGGAAGGCTCCTCCTCAAGGGCGCCCGGCAAGGCTGCGATGTCACCGTTGAAGACGACGCCGTCGGCAGGTCTCAAAACACCGTTGACCACGCCCGTCGCCCGGCCATGTTCCGCCTCGATCCTGTCGATTTCGGCGCCGAAAGCGAAGGTGACGCCACGTTTCATCGCCACCCGGTGAAGCGCTTCGGCGAGGGACGTCATGCCCCCGTCGATCGTCCACACCCCCTGGCGTTCCACGTGCGTGATGATCGAAAGGACCCCCGGCGCCTCGAAAGGCGAGGAGCCGCAATAGGTCGCATACCGACCGAAAAGCTGCCTTAGCCGCGGATCCTTGAACCGTCGCGAAAGCTCTTTCCACAGCGTAGTATAAGGATTGAGGCGGACCAGCCTGTGCGGCGGCGTGGTGGCAAGCAGCCGCGCGAAGTCCGCGCCCTCCTGCTCGATCATGGGATCGTAAAGCGTTTCCCATGTCCGCTCGGCCATCGCGAAGAAGCCTGCGAGAGCATCGGCTTCACGCTTGCCGGCAAAATCCTTCACCGCGTCCAGCGCCCGGTCCCGGTCGGCGAAGAGGTCGAGCGTGCTTCCGTCCTGCCAGAAGTGCCTCGCGAGGATCGGCAGTTTTTCGAGCGAGAGGTGATCGTCCAGCTTCTCGCCACAGATCCTGAAGATCCGTTCAAAGAGCGGTTTCATGGTGAAAACTGTCGGACCCGAATCGACCCGGCGATTGCCGACCCCCAATTGTTTGATCTTGCCGCCCACTTCACGGCTCCGTTCATAGACGGTGACCTGGGCATGGGGTCCGAGCAGTACAGCCGTCGTCAGACCGGCGATACCTGCCCCGACGATGGCGATCTGGGGTTTCGCCATGGGTGGGACGAGCCTCCTTGGGGCTGGAATGTCATCATAGGTATGCATTCCGGGTGTCCACCTACATTGACATAACCCGGGGCTGCGTCAAGCCTGTTACCTTGGCCGAAGCAGAACTCAGGCTGGAGCGTTGATGGGAAGAGACGTGCGCGAGACCATTTCCGACCTCAGAAACAAAGTCTTCGCCTCGCCGCGGTTCCAGAACGCCGCCGCTGCCATTCCCGGGGTCAGGGGGATCGCCAACCGCCGGGCAGCGCAGCTCTTCGACCTGACGGCGGGCTTCGTTTACTCCCAGATCCTCTACGCCCTCGTCGAGCTGGACTGGTTCGAGCGCCTGCGCGGGGGGCCGGTACCCGTCACGCAATTGGCGGAGGAGGGAGGCCTCATCGAAGCCGCCGCGAGCCGCCTTGGCAAAGCTGGCGCGGCACTCGGGCTTCTCGAGGTGAGAAGCGGCGGCCGCCTTGGCCTCGGCCCGGGCGGCGCGGCGCTCCTTGGCAATCCTTCAGTCTTCGAGATGGTCCGGCACCACCGCATGCTGTTCGAGGATCTTGCCGACCCCGTCACCCTCCTTCGGGGGCCCAAGGGCAAAGGCCGGCTCGCAGCATTCTGGGGCTACGCCGAGGGGCCGGGCGCGGCAGCGCTTGGGGCGGAGAGGACCGCGTCCTATTCCTCCCTGATGGCCGCCACGCAGGGCTTTATCGCGCGGGATATCCTGGCGGCCCATCCGGTGGTGCGCTACCGCCGCATTCTCGATGTCGGCGGCGGGGAGGGCGCGTTCCTGATCGCTGCGGCTGAGCAGGCGCCCGCCGCCGAGCTGATGCTCTTCGACCTTCCTTCCGTGGCGGCGATCGCCGAAGCGCGCCTCGAAGAGGCGGGCCTGGCCGCCCGAAGCCGCGTTGCCGGCGGTGATTTCAAGACCGATCCGTTGCCCGCCGGCGCCGATCTCATCACCCTGATCCGCATTCTCCATGATCATGATGACGACGTCGCGCGTCAGATCCTGGCCAAGGCTTTCGATGCCCTGGCGCCTGGCGGCCGGCTTCTGATCGCCGAGCCGATGGCCGGGACCCAAGGGGCGGCGCCCATGGGGGACGCATATTTCGGGATTTATCTCTGGGCCATGGGTACGGGCGAGCCGCGGTCCAGGGAATTGCTGTCCGAGATGCTGCGAGCTGCAGGTTTCCGCAGGGTCAGGCCGGTACGGACCAGACGACCGATGCTCATGGAGTTGATCGTCGCCGAAAGATGACGTGTCAGTTCCCATTTCCGTCATGATGTAATTTCCCGTTGACAGTTGATGCTGTCCATTTACGATGACAAAATGGAATCAGTCCCCGCATCCACCCTTCCCCAAACCGATCCCGGAAGGAGCTTCGCTCCGAAGGCGATGGTGGAGCGTTCGGCGGATGCTGTCGTGTTTCACGGTGACCAGCGGGTATCTCTCGAACGGCTCGATCTGAAGGCGCCGGACCTCGGTGAAGTCCTCATCGCTACAGAGGCTTCCAGCATTTCTTCCGGAACGGAAAAGCTCTTCTGGTCAGGGGACATGCCGCTTTTTCCCGGAATGGGCTATCCCCTCGTGCCCGGTTACGAGAGCGTCGGCAGGGTGATTTCCGCCGATCCCGGATCGCTGCTTGCGGACAAGCGGGTATTCGTTCCTGGTGCGCACAGTTTCGATGCCGTGCGCTCGCTCTTCGGCGGCGCAGCTTCGCGGCTCGTCGCCCCGGAAAGCAAGGTCTATCCGATAGGCGATCTTCCTACCGACGAAGCCCTGATGCTGTCCCTTGCCGCGACCGCCTATCATGCAATGGACGAGGGCGAAGCGCCGGACCTGGTCGTCGGCTTCGGCGCCTTGGGAAGGCTCTTGTTTCGCCTTACCGTCGCCATGGGTCATCCTGCGCCGCAAGTGTGGGAGACCAACCCGGCACGTCAGCGCGCCGAAGGTATCAGCGCGATCACCGCGGACAAGGATCCCTCGAGGGATTATCGCCAGATCTACGATGCCAGCGGCAATCGCGCAGTGATCGACAAGCTGGTCGGCGCTGTCGCCCATGGCGGGACCATCGTTCTTGCAGGCTTCTATCCGGGCGAAGTCGGTTTTGCCTTCGCCCCGGCTTTCCAGAAGGAGGCACGCTTCCGCATCGCGGCGGAGTGGCGCCCCTCCGACCTCGAGGCGGTGCTGAAGCTCGTGGCGAAACGCAAGCTCTCGCTCTCCGGCCTCGTGTCGCACAGCCATCCGTGGACGGAGGCAAAAGAGGCCTACCGTACCGCCTTCACCGACCCTGACTGTTTCAAGATGACTCTCGATTGGGAGACTGCCTGATGGATTTCACCAACGACCGCTACGAAGATGCCGAAGCGCGCCGGGTTTCCGACCTTCGCCAGGAGGCTTCGGAAGCCGAGCCAGAGGTTGCGACCGGTCCAGTGACCAAGGAAACCCAGATCATCGCCATCTACGGGAAAGGCGGTATCGGGAAGAGTTTCACCCTCGCCAATCTCAGCTACATGATGGCGCAGCAGGGCAAGAAGGTGCTGCTGATCGGCTGCGACCCGAAGAGCGACACCACCTCGCTGCTCTTCAAGGGCAGGGCCTGCCCGACCATCATCGAGACATCCAGCAAGAAGAAGGAAGCCGGTGAGCCTGTCGAGATCGGCGATGTCTGCTTCAAGCGCGACGGCGTCTACGCCATGGAACTCGGTGGTCCCGAGGTCGGTCGTGGATGCGGCGGCCGCGGTATCATCCACGGCTTCGAACTTCTCGAGAAGCTTGGCTTTCACGAGTGGGACTTCGACTATGTCCTTCTCGATTTCCTCGGAGATGTCGTATGCGGAGGGTTCGGCCTGCCGATCGCCCGCGACATGTGCCAGAAGGTGATCGTGGTCGCATCGAACGACCTTCAGTCCCTCTACGTCGCCAACAATGTCTGCTCCGCAGTCGAATATTTCCGCAAGCTCGGCGGTAATGTCGGCGTGGCCGGAATGGTCATCAACAAGGACGACGGAACCGGCGAAGCGCAGGCTTTCGCCGAGGCGGTGGGAATCCCCGTGCTCTCGGCCATTCCGGCCGATGACGACATCCGGCGGATGAGCGCCAACTACCAGATCGTCGGAAGGCCGGGTGGCCCATGGGCGCCGCTCTTCTCAGACCTCGCTGCCAACGTCGCTGAGGCTCCGCCGGTTCACCCCGAGCCGCTGACCCACGACGATCTTCTCGGCCTCTTCGATGACGAAGAGACGGGTGCGGATGTACGGCTCGAGCCTGCCACCATGGCCGACATGTGCGGCCAGGCTTCGTTCGACAAGCCCTCCCTCGAAGTCGTCTACGAGGAGATCTGAACCATGGCTGACGGCACCATCTCCCTCATCGACACCGTTGGCGGTGCGTCGCGGGCCGGGTCTGCCGAGCCGCAGGACGCGGGCTGCCATGCCGGGCCGGAAAAGATGAAGGCCGCCGCCGAAGCTGCAGGCAACGGCGCGCTGATGGAGGCGTTCGAGAAGGACTATCCGAAAGGCCCCCACGACCAGCCACAAAGCATGTGCCCGGCCTTTGGTTCCTTACGCGTCGGCCTCAGAATGCGCCGTACCGCAACGATCCTTTCAGGATCGGCATGCTGTGTCTACGGACTGACCTTCACATCGCACTTTTACGGGGCGAAGCGAAGCGTTGGCTACGTACCCTTCAACTCCGAGACCTTGGTCACCGGGAAGCTCTTCGAAGATATCCGCGAGGCGGTCTACAACACCGCCGACCCCGACAAGTACGATACGGTGATCGTCACCAATCTCTGTGTGCCGACCGCTTCAGGTGTGCCGCTGAGGCTTCTTCCCAAGGAGATCAACGGCGTACGGATCGTTGGTATCGACGTGCCGGGCTTCGGCGTGCCGACCCATGCCGAGGCGAAGGATGTCTTGGCGGGCGCCATGCTGGCCGCCGCGCGGCGCGAGGCCGAGACCGGGCCCGTTCACCGGGCCGCTTCGGATACCGCGGACCTGCCCAAGATCACGCTCCTCGGCGAGATGTTCCCGGCCGACCCGATCACCGTCAGCCAGATCCTCAAGCCCATGGGCCTCGCGGCAGGCGCGACCGTTCCCACTCGCGAATGGCGCGAACTCTACATGGCCCTGGACGGTGCCGCCGTTGCAGCGGTCCACCCCTTCTACACGGCGTCGATCAGGGAGTTCAAAGCCGCTGGCCGCCCGGTCGTCGGCTCCGCCCCGGTCGGGCGCGAGGGTACGGCGGACTGGCTTGCCGGTATCGGCGAAGCCTGCGGGCTTCCCGCGGCCAAGATCGCGGCGGCGCAGAATGCCGCGCTTCCGGCGATTTCCGCCGCGCTGTCCGCATCGCCGATCAACGCCCGCATCACCCTGTCCGGCTACGAAGGATCGGAACTCATCGTCGGCCGCCTGCTGGTCGAAGCGGGCGCGGACCTCCGCTATGTCGGCACGGCCCTCCCGAAAACTCCGTACTCCGAAGCCGACTATGAGTGGCTGACGGCAAGGGGCGTGCGCGTTCAGTACCGCGCTTCGCTGGAGCAGGACCTCGAGGCCTTCGAGGAGTTCGAGCCTGACCTTGTGATCGGCACGACTCCGGTCGTTCAGAAGGCAAAAGAGCGGGCGATTCCGGCACTTTACTTCACGAACCTCATCTCTGCCAGGCCTCTGCTCGGCCCGCCGGGCGCAGCGTCGCTTGCGCAGACGATCAACGCCGCAGCCAACAACAAGGCTCGCTTCGAAGCGATGAACGCCTTCTTCGAGGGGGTCGGGATGGGCGACAATGCAGGGGTCTGGCGCGACACACCGCCCAAGACCGACATCCTTCGCCAAAAGAACGCCCGCAAGCGCCTCGCCGCCGAAAAGCGCAAGGCCGCAAAGATCGAGGAGCCTGTCACATGCTGATCCAGGATCACGATCGCGCCGGCGGCTATTGGGGTTCCGTCTACGTCTTTACGGCTATCAAGGGCCTGCAGGTCATCATCGACGGCCCCGTCGGCTGCGAGAACCTGCCGGTCACTTCGGTTCTTCACTACACGGACGCCTTGCCGCCGCATGAGCTTCCGATCGTCGTGACCGGCCTTGCCGAGGAAGAACTCGGCCAGAAAGGCACCGAAGAGGCGATGAAGCGCGCGCGCAGCGTGATGGACCCGGACCTACCGGCGGTCGTCGTGACCGGCTCGATCGCCGAAATGATCGGCGGCGGCGTGACGCCAGAGGGCTCGAACATCGCGCGATTCCTGCCGCGCACCATCGATGAGGACCAGTGGGAAAGCGCCGACCGGGCGCTTCTCTGGCTGTGGACCGAATACGGACAGACCAAGGGTCGTGACCCCAAACCCGCCAAACGGGAAGAGGGGGCAAAGCCCAAGGTCAACATCATCGGCCCGGGCTACGGCATGTTCAACATGCCTTCCGACCTCGCGGAGATCTGCCGCCTGGTCGAAGGGATCGGTGCCGAGATCAATCTCGTCTACCCGCTCGGCTCCCATGTCGAAGACACGCGCAAGCTGATCGACGCGGACGTCAATATCTGTCTCTACCGGGAATATGGTCGTCTTCTCTGCGAGGCACTCGGCAAGCCCTATCTTCAGGCGCCGATCGGCCTTCATTCGACGACCAAGTTCCTGCGCAAGCTCGGTGAGCTGACGGAGCTTGACCCCGAGCCCTTCATCGAGAAGGAAAAGCACACCACCGCCAAACCGCTCTGGGACCTTTGGCGGTCGGTGACGCAGGATTTCTTCGGCACCGCGAATTTCGGTGTCGTCGCCAACGAAACCTACGCCCGGGGCCTTCGGAACTTTCTCGAAGACGAACTGGGCCTGCCCTGCGCCTTCGCGATCAGCCGGGTGGCAGGCAAGAAGTCCGACAATGACGAGGTCCGGGCACTGATCGCCGAGAAGCGGCCCTTCGTTGTCTTCGGCAGCTTCAACGAGCGCATGTATATCCAGGAAGAGCGGGTGCAGTCCGTCTACATACCGGCTTCCTTCCCCGGCGCTGTCATCAGGCGGCATACCGGCACGCCGTTCATGGGTTATGCGGGCTGCGTCAACGTCGTGCAGGAATACTGCAACGGCCTCTTCGACGCGCTCTTCCACATCCTTCCTCTCAGCGCCGACCTCGACGAGGTCGCGCCGACCCCCATTCCCATGGCAGCGGCGATGCCGTGGGCCGATGACGCAACCGAGCGCCTCGACGAACTCGTCGCGCAATATCCCGTCATCGCAAGAATTTCTGCCGCGAAGACCCTTCGCGACAAGGCAGAACAGGCAGCCAGAGCAACGGGCCATGACATCGTCAGCCCCCAGCATCTGCCTGCCAATGATCGCCGGAAACCCAAGGGAGAAGCGGCATGAGCGAAACTCTGAGTGGACTGGGCGCGCATACCGCGGCCCCGGCGAGCGCGATCCAGCGATCGCGCCGCGCATCCGGCGAAGAGCTGCACCGGCACGACCGGCTGGAGTACCGTCTTTATACGGTTCTCCTCTTTCCCTTCGCGGTCCTTGCCGTCCTGGGAATGCGCCTTGGCGGGCGCACCAGGTCAGAGCCGAAGCGTCATTTCTTCGGTGAGGTGATCGAACTGAACAGAACCACCGTCCCATGGATCTTCATGGGCCGGTAGCCATCCGCCCGTTTCGCCGATGGCGGACGACGGAACCCGTGTCGCGGGGAGAACTGCGGCGGAAAGCAACGAAAAGGAGAAGGAGTACAGATCATGTCTACAACGACACCTGCTTCCTCGCAAACTGTCGTCCGGGAATCGCTTTCCGGGCTCAGCGAGAAGGAAGCCCAGGAATTCCACAAGATCTTCATTGCAAGTTTCTTGGGATTCACCGCCGTCGCCGTCCTGGCGCACATCCTCGTTTGGCTGTGGCGTCCATGGATCCCGGGCCCTGATGGTTATGCTTCGCTGACCAGCGCGGTTCCGAATTCTCTTCTGACACTGATAGGCTAGGGGGTCACCATGTGGCGAGTTTGGCAACTCTTCGATCCGCGCCGGGCACTGGTAGGACTTTTCGTCTTCCTGTTCGTCCTTGCGCTGCTGATCCACTTCATTCTTCTCAGCTCACCGCGTTTCAACTGGCTTGGAACGGCACCGACTGAGATTTCCTCCGTGTCCTACGACGTGGATGAGTTCAGGCTGTCCTGAAACTGCGAAGAGGAGCGGTTGGCGACTTCTCCTCTTCGCCCCGCCATGCGGGAATGAATGACAGACAGATCGGCCGCTGCTGGCACGGCGGCATTTGCGCAACCTAGGCTGGAGGGCCTCGACCCATGGCGCTTCTGAGTTTTGAACGAAAATATCGCGTGCGAGGCGGTACGCTGATCGGCGGTGACCTGTTCGATTTCTGGGTTGGGCCGTTCTATGTGGGCTTCTTCGGCGTCACATCCGCTTTCTTCGCCATCCTCGGTACGCTGCTGATCTTTTTTGGCGCATCTCTCGGCGATACCTGGAACCCATGGCTGATCAGTATCGATCCGCCGGATGTCGCCTACGGCCTCGCCCTTGCGCCCATGGCGGAGGGAGGGCTCTGGCAGATCATCACCATCTGCGCCATCGGCGCCTTCTCGTCCTGGGCACTTCGCGAGGTCGAAATCTGCCGCAAGCTGGGTATGGGCTATCATGTGCCCATCGCCTTCGCGACGGCGATCCTGGCTTATGTCACCCTTGTGGTCATCCGCCCGTTCCTGATGGGAGCGTGGGGATACGGCTTCCCCTACGGCATCATGAGCCACCTCGATTGGGTCTACCAGACGGGCTATCAGTACGGGAACTTTCACTACAACCCGGCGCACATGATTGCGATCACCTTCTTCTTCACGACCACATTGGCACTTGCGATGCACGGCGGGCTCGTCCTGGCGGCGACCAATCCGGGCAAGGGCAAGGTGGTGAAGACGCCGGAACACGAGAACGCCTTCTTCCGGGATTTCATAGGCTATTCGGTCGGTACGCTGGGTATTCACCGCGTCGGACTGTTCCTTGCCCTGAACGCCGGTATCTGGAGTGCGATCTGTATCGTGATCAGTGGTCCCTTCTACGAGGGTTCATGGATCGACTGGTGGGACTTCTGGAAAAACGTCCCCATTTGGCGGGACTAGAAGAGGCATCCGATGGCTGATTATCAAAACCTACTCACGCAGGTTCAGGTCCGGGGCCATACCGACCTCGGCGTGCCGCTCCCCCGGGGCGAGCGCCGTGACCTGATCACCTCGCACAACTACTGGCTGGGCAAGATCGGCGACGCCCAGCTGGGGCCGATCTATCTCGGTTTCACCGGCGTGGCTTCGCTCGCCTGCGGCGCCCTGGCGATCATCATTATCGGCATGAACATGTGGGCGAGCGTCGGCTGGAACCCGGTCAAGTTCGTCGGCCAGCTTCCATGGCTGTCCCTCGATCCTCCGAGCCCGGAGTATGGTCTTCAGGTCCTGCCTCCGCTGAACGAGGGCGGATGGTGGCTGATTGCGGGCTTCTTCCTGACGACCTCGATCATCCTCTGGTGGGTCAGGTCCTACAGAAGGGCAAGGCAGCTCGGCCTCGGCACCCATATCTCATGGGCCTTCGCCGCGGCGATCTGGCTCTATCTCGTGCTTGGCTTCATCAGGCCGCTGGCGATGGGAAGCTGGAGCGAGGCGGTGCCTTTCGGCATCTTCCCGCACCTCGATTGGACCAACAACTTCTCGCTGGTCTACGGGAACCTCTTCTACAACCCGTTCCACATGCTTTCGATCGTGTTCCTGTACGGATCGACGCTGCTCTTCGCGATGCACGGCGCCACGATCCTGGCGGTCGGCCGCTATGGCGGTGAGCGGGAGATCGAGCAGATCTACGACCGCGGCTCCGCATCGGAGAGGGCGGCGCTGTTCTGGCGCTGGACCATGGGCTTCAACGCCTCGATGGAGTCGATCCACCGCTGGGCGTGGTGGTTTGCGGTTCTGACGACGATCACAGGCGGTATCGGGATCCTCCTGACCGGCACGGTCGTCGACAACTGGTACGACTGGGGCACCCGCAACAATTTCGCGGCGCCTTACTAATGCCCAACCTCCGCCGCCGATCACTGCAAAGTGCGGCAGGCGGAGGAACGGGCCATTCGCCAAAGCATTCGCCCGGCAGCTTCCGGGCGCGGGATCAGTACCCCACGCGTCGGCGAAGAGTTCCCTGACCCTTCATGTGCTGAGAGGACTGACCATGACAAAGAACTGGATTGCCGCCCTGTTTTGCTTCTCGGCGCTTACGCTTGTTGCCTGCGGTGACGGCGACGAGGGGAGGGTGAGTGACGTCGACCAGAACCCCCTCGAGCCCAAGGACAATGAAGAGGACTTCAACGACGGAATGGCCGGGGCGCTCGGCGACGACGACAATCCGGTCCTTCTCGACGAGGAGATTGCCGAAGAAGAAGGGGAGCGCCTCGACCCGGCCCTCGTCACCCTTTCGGAAGTGCGAATTCCTTCCGACATCCAGGCTCTCGTCGACAACAGTTTCGAGCGTGCCGATACCAATGATGACGGCGTCCTGGCGGGGGAAGAATACCTCATCGTCGCCCCGGCGCTCGGCCAGTCCGACAACAATATCGGCAGACCTGATGGCGACGAGCCTGGCGCCTCCGCAGTCGGCACTGCCGATACGCAGGGCGAGACAGGCTTGCCAGAGGGCTGGGTCGCCGCTGGCCGCGACGACTTCATCAGGGACATCACCGGCGGCACGATGGAAGTCAGCCGCGAGGATATGGGCCGCGCCTTCGCCGAACGCTACGAAGTCGCCGATGCCGACGGCAACGACATTCTCGAGGACGACGAGATCGTCACCCTGGGAAGGCTGGCTCTCGCCATTCAGGAGTAGCGGCGGGCTGGCCCTGAGCGAACCACCTTTCTTCGTCGGGAAGCAGGCGCGAAGTGGCGCCTCTTATGCCGAGAGGTGACGACCATAATGAGGATCGATCACAAAGTTCTGGAGCATTGTCCCTTGCGGAGATAGGGCGCGGATCAGCGCAGGGCGCTCACGCGATCCTGCCCGTCAGATCTCAGAACGGAACCTCCGATGGACATCGCCTATGAGCGAGTCGAAACCCTCGACGTCGCTACCTTCAAACGCGTACTCGAAAGCTCCGGCCTGGCCAGTCGGCGGCCGGTCGAAGACGAAGACAGGCTGGCTAGAATGCTCGCCCATTCCAATCTGCTCGTGGTGGCGAAGGTTGCAGATGAGGTGATCGGTGTCGCCCGGTCCGTCACGGACTTCGCGTTCTTCTGCTATCTCGCAGATCTGGCCGTCGACAATTCCTATCAGGGCTACGGTATCGGTAGCAGCTTGATGGAAAAGAGCAGGTCGCTCGCAGGGGAGGAGACGATGTTCCTCCTTCTCGCAGCGCCCGATGCGGAACCCTTCTACGACAAGATCGGCATGCCGAAGGCGGACAACGCATTCCTCTACCCAAGAGAGCGTTGAGTGCCTGACGGCCTCGAGGATGCGGCTTCGGGCTGGCGACTGGGGCATGCGTTGGCCCCGCGCCCAAACCCGCCCTGTCTTGTCCAAATCTATTGCAAACGCTTCTCACTGGCGTTAGGGCCCGGCTCGGTTTTTTCCAGTTCGGGTAGGCAACAGATGAAGTTCGACAAGACACTGATGGTCAGCATGATCGCCATTGCAGCAGCCACCAGTTCGGCGGCGCTGGCGCAGGCTGACGAGGCCGCCGAGGACGAAGACGTCATCGTCGTGCGTGGTTCGCAGGTGGATCTCAGCGGGACCTATGCGGGCGATCAGGTGGCGCGGGGCGCACGCGCGGGACTTCTGGGGAATCTCGATTATCTCGACACGCCGTTCTCCAGCACCGCCTATACGGCGGAGCTGATCCGTGAGCAGCAGGCCGTCAGCATCGGTGACGCCGTGCGCAACGACCCCACCGTCCGGGTCGCGAAGGGCTTCGGCAACTTCCAGGAGCTCTTCGTCGTCCGCGGCTTTCCGATCTTCTCCGACGACATGACCTATAACGGCGTCTACGGCATTCTTCCCCGGCAGTTCGTTGCGGCCGAGCTCGTGGAGCGGGTCGAGGTCTTTCGCGGCGCCAACGCTTTCCTGAATGGCGCCGCACCGGGCGGGACTGCCGTGGGCGGAGCGATCAACCTCGTACCCAAACGGGCGCCCGAGGAAGACCTCACCCGCCTCACCGTCGGGTTCGAAGGACGCGGCCATGGCTACGGCGCGGTCGATATCGGCCGACGCTTCGGCGCAGGGGACGCCTTCGGTGTCCGTTTCAACGGCGTCCGCCGCGACGGTGAGACCGCCGTCGAGGACCAGGACCGCGAGCTGACGGTTTTCTCACTCGGTACGGACTATGACGGCGACCGGGTCAGGTTCTCGGCCGATCTCGGCTATCAGGAGCATTTCATCGACAACCCGCGCCCGCAAGTGACGCCCCTTGGGGAGATCCCCGAGCCGCCGGATGCAGACCAGAACTACGCTCAGCCCTGGACCTTCACCGACGAGGAGCAGCTTTTCGGCGTCTTCCGCGGTGAGGTCGACCTGACCGACCAGATCACCGCCTGGGCGGCGCTGGGCGGGCGGCACGGCGAGGAAGCGAACGTCCTCGCCAACCCCACGGCCGCGCCGGACGGCTCCACGACAGCCTTCCGGTTCGACAATACGAGGGAGGACAATGTCCTCTCCGCCGATTACGGTCTGCGTGCGGAGTTCGAGACGGGAACGGTCGGCCACCGGCTGATCCTATCGGGTTCGGCCGTCGAGCTTGAATCGAAGAATGCCTTCGCGTTGTCGAGCTTCCTCGCACCCTTCGCGAGCGATCTCTCCGACCCGGTAGCGGTCGCTCCGCCTGCCGCGGACTTCTTCACCGGCGGTATCCTGGGCGATCCCCTCAAAACCGAAGAAGTCTCGAACCAGAGCTACGCCGTCGCCGACATGCTCTCCTTTGCGGACGGAAGGATCCTCGCCACCCTCGGCGCCCGCCTGCAGCAGATCGAGACCCGGTCCTTCGACTTCGGAACGGGCGACGAGCTGTCGTCCTACGATGACGAAGCCGTCACGCCGGCGCTCGGCCTCGTCTTCAGGCCTTGGGAAAGCTTCTCGGTTTTCGCCAACTACGCAGAAAGCCTGCAGCCTGGCCAGACGGCGCCGGCAAGCAGCGGCGGCACGCCGATCCTCAATGCCGGCGAGATCCTCGAGCCCTTCCGGGGCGAGCAGATCGAGGGCGGCGTCAAATATGACGGCGGCACATTCGGCGGCAGCTTCAGCCTCTTCGAGATCGCCCGGCCCAACGCGATCGTCGTGGATCAGTTTTTCACCGCCTCCGGCGAGCAGGTCAGCCGCGGCGCTGAGCTCGTGCTCTTCGGCGAACCCGTTCCCGGGGTGAGGCTGGTCGGCGGCGCGACCTATATCGACGCCGAACTCAGCGAGACCGAAGGCAACCTCAATGAGGGCAATGATCCGATCGGCGTGCCGGAGTTCCAGGCCAACCTGAACGCTGATGTGGACGTGCCGGCCGTTCCCGGGCTGAGTGTCGACGGGCGGCTCATCTTCACCGGCGAGCAGTTCACCGACGCTGCCAACACGGTGGAGCTCGATAGCTGGACACGGATCGATCTGGGCGCACGGTACGAGATCGAGGCCTCGGGCGTTCCGCTGACCTTGCGCGCCCGTGTCCAGAACCTGACGAACGAAAGCTACTGGGCATCGACAGGGGGCTTTCCCGGCGCGAACTACCTCGTTCAGGGTGATCCGCGGACGTTCCTCCTCTCCGCTTCGGTGGAGCTCTGAGAGCCGGGGCTGCAACACCCGGTCGCGCGGCGGGGCGCCTGTCCCGCCGCCAGATCCGTGCCTGGTCCTCTGTGCACAGCTGGACCAGCCTGATCTCGACGCTGTTCCTCCTTATGCTGTGCATAACGGGGCTGCCGATCACCTTCCACGACGAGATCGAGGACCTGCTCGCCGCCGATAGGTGGGAGCCGGCGCGTCCTGATGGGCCCTTTCTCTCCTATGACGAGATCCTGGCCCAAGCGCTTGCGAACAGGCCGGGCGAAGTCCCGATCTTCATGAGCTTCGACACGGACCGCCCGGTTGTGAACGTCACGACGGGCCCGGCGCCCGATGCGCCGGGTGCGCAGATGCATTTTGCATCCTTCGACCGGACGAGCGGAGCCCTGGTTCCCCCGGCCCCCGATGCAGGAGGTGTCCTCGATTTTCTGGTCCAGTTGCATACGGACATGTTCCTAGGCGTGCCGGGCATGCTTTTCCTCGGCGCCATGACGGCAATCTTCCTCGCCGCGGTGGTGTCGGGCGTCGTCCTCTACGCGCCCTTCATGCGAAAGCACGACTTCGGTATGGTCAGGACCAATCGCTCAACGCAGACGACATGGCTCGACCTTCACAACCTTCTCGGCATCGTCACCGTTGCCTGGGTCGCGGTGGTCGGGCTGACCGGCATCATCAACACACTCGAAACGCCGATCCGCGACGCGTGGAAAGCCAACGCGCTCGCCGACCTGACCGCGCCTTACAAAGGCCGTCCCGTCCCAGAGGTCCTGAGTTCGGTCGACGAGGCCGTCGCGCAGGCCGAAGCCGCCGCGCCCGGTATGGTCCTGCAGTTCGTGGCCTTCCCCGGCGGCGCCTATTCGACCGACCACCACTTCGCGGTCTTTCTCCACGGCGAGACACCGCTGACCGAGCGCCTCATCACGCCCGCCTTGGTCAACGCAGAAACCGGTACCTTCGAGGGGCTGCGTGAGATGCCGTGGTACAGCAAGGCGCTGTCCCTCTCGAAACCGCTCCACTTCGGCGATTACGGCGGCTTGCCCCTCAAACTGATCTGGGGCGTTCTCGACCTCGCCACCATCGCCGTCCTCGCCAGCGGCCTTTACCTGTGGGTCGCGCGGCGCGTTCGCAGCCGGCGCGCAGGCGGTGCGGTGTCCAATGCGGCGGCTCTTCATGCAGAATAGGGGAGCAGAGCGCTGGTGGCGCCGCACCCGCGCGCGCACCTTCGCGCTGCCGTTCACCGTTGGTCTTGCCAGCGCGTTCGGAATATTCGCCGCGCTTTTCGGCAATGGTGCATGGCACATCGCAAGCTGGCTCGCCCTCATCGTCCCAATCGCCGCTGCGACCATACCGATCTGGTCAAGATCTCACCGAAGCAGCACCCGACGCATCGCAGAGGCGAGTGTCCTCAGGCGCGCTGGCCGGTTCGACCGAACCCCGCCCGATCATGCGCCAGCTCAGTGCAGACCGGACCTTCCTCGGAGACAAGCCCGGCGCTGACCGCCGGGCTGTCTTATACAGCGTAGGGGCACCGTCCGCGAAAGCAGCCGGATTGGTTCTCAATTCTGTGGGTGAATGGCGCACCAGGCGAAAGGCGAGGGCTACGAGACCAAGGGGATTGGTTCTCAATTCTGTGGGTGAATGGCGCACCGGGGAGGCGTGCAAGCGCTTGATTTTCTGCATAAGTTCAACGACTTACAATGCTCATTACGCATCATAGTCTCCCTTTCTGCATTTAGTTGGTAGACCGAACGTCCGTATTCAAACGGCGCGTCCTGTATCCGCCTAACCTATCCTGAACCCCATTGAAAGAGCCATTTGCAGATTGCCGGATTTTGCGATGTGAGCCGGTTGAGCGATGCTTGCGTATCTCAGGCGCACACCTAGCTCTGCCCTGGAGGCAACCCACCCACGCTTCGTGATGGATACCTTTCAGCGCCGCGAAGTGACGAGCGCTCCAAAGCTGATGTTGAGCAATGGCCAGCCCCGATAGCACTATTTCAGTCCGAAAACATGGTGTCCGCATCGACGGCGCGTTCCGGAGACATTCCGTATCCGGCGGGAGCGTAGCGCATGCGGGTCTAGCGCCATGCCCGGATACAACGCGCCAAAGCGGCTCGGTTTGGCGGATTTGCCCTCAAACCAAGGCGCAGACTGGCTTTGAGGGCCCCAGGCACCCTGTGCGTTGTGTGTGATTACGCCAGGGCGGCCCCTGGCCGTTCTTACGAGGTCCACCTGCTTCTCTCTCCGCGTTCCCCAGAGCGCCCCTTCGCAGGCGATGGGCCCGAGCAGACCCGGTCCCCCTTTTGCGCTTCCAGCACCCTTCTGAGCGCCCTCAGGTGGGCAACCGTCGGCCAGCCTCCGGCCCCGAAGAAGGGCGGCAGGCCACCGCTTCGGTAGGACGGCATGAGGATCGAGCAGAACATGGACCCCGAAGCGGTTACCGGCTGCCCGCTCGGGGCCACCATAGAGCCAGAATGTAGCCCTGCCGCCCGCGATCCCGTTCGGGTATTTGCGGGTATATATGGGTATAAAATTCGGGTATCTTCGGGGGATGATCGACCCCCAGCTTGTCCTGACAGCGGACCTCGTGAAGCTCGTTGCCGAGATCGACGAGTTCAAAGGCCGCTGGGCGGCCTTAGGCCAGCTCTCTCCCGAACGCCTTACCGCGTTGAGGAAAGTCGCCACCGTCGAAAGCGTCGGCTCCTCTACCCGGATCGAGGGCGCGAAGCTCACCGACGCTCAGGTCGAAACGCTCCTTGCAAACCTCGAAGCGGGGTCCTTCACTTCCCGCGACGAACAGGAAGTGGCGGGCTATGCCGAAGCTATGGACCTTGTCTTCGAGGCGTATGACGACCTCCGTCCGACGGAGAGCACCTTCCGCCAGCTGCACCAGGTCCTCCTTCGCCACAGCGTTCGCGATGAACGCCACCGGGGACTCTACAAGACCCTGACAAACAACATCGTTGCCCTGGATGCGGACGGAAGACAGGTTGGGATCCTCTTCGAAACGAGTCCGCCTTTTGCGACCCCGAAAGAGATGGAAGACCTCGTCGCCTGGACCGAAAAGGCGTTCCGGGAAGAGGCACTTCACCCCCTCCTGATCACCGCCGTCTTCGTCGTCACCTTCCTCGCGATCCACCCGTTCCAGGACGGCAATGGCCGCCTCAGCCGGGTCCTGACGACGCTCCTCCTTCTGCGCTCGGGCTATGCCTACGTCCCCTACGCCTCCCTCGAAAGCGTCATTGAGGACAACAAGGAGCAGTACTACAAAGCCCTCCGCCGAACGCAGATGACGCTCGCGAACCGAGAGCCCGATTGGACCCCTTGGGTGGGGTTCTTCCTCCGCTGCTTGAAGCGCCAGAAGGACAATCTCGAACGGCGGTTGGAGGCGGAAGCGCCCCGGCAAAAGGGGGAGGACCGGAGCGATCTACCGACGCTATCGCTGCAGATCCTGGCCGAACTCGAGAAGCACGGGCGGCGCACGATCAGCGAGCTGGTTGAGGGGACCGGGGCGAACCGGAACACGGTGAAGCTGCGCCTGCGGGAGCTGGTCGAAGGCGAGCACATCGAGCGCCACGGTCAAGGTAGGTCAACCTGGTACGCCCGGCCCACAGGACCACGAACTACCTAATTGCTAAACAGCCGGAGGAAATCGCTCACAGGTCTGCACCCTGAAACCAGTAGGCGGTCCCGTGCCCTCGTACACGCCACGTACAAAAGATGTCGCTCGGTCGCATAAATCTCATCGAGGTCGGCCTCGTCACGCGCGGTCTCGATGCGAGTTTGAAGGGGCAGAGCTTCGTCATCGCAGGCCATCACGGCGACTGCTCGGAACTCCAGACCTTTGGCGAAATGCATCGTTCCAATCGAGATGTCGTCCTCTGAAGGCATGGTGCCTTCGGCCAGGGACCGGCCCGAATGCTCGATGCGTTTCAGTACGGCTCGCGCACGATCGAGGTACTCGCGGCTTCGAACGAAAATGCCGATCTCCCGAGGTGCGAAACCGTCGGCCAGCAGAGCGCTGACCCACTGCGCCACCTCATTGATTTCGGCCTCCTCATCAGTTGCGTGGACGACGTGAGGCACCAAGCCGTTGAAGACAGAAACCGTCTCGGACCGCCGGTCTTCGACACCGTCCATGTCTCGCAAGGCTTTGGGAAGGAGCTTGTCGGCGGCCTGCCTGATCTGGTGGCTCGTCCGATAGTTCACGGTAAGGACCGACGATCGTCCGCGGATGTCCACGCCCAACGCTTTCCAGGAATAGGGGTGCTGGAAAATCCGTTGTCCCAGATCGCCCGCGAAGAACATCGCCTCGTTGGCATCAGCGACAATTGCCCCGAGGAACCTCAGCTCAGGCGGGCCGAGGTCTTGGGCTTCATCGACCACGACATGTGCGAAAGGCTTCCCATCGTCGTCTCGGTATCGAGCGGTAACCTCGCCCAGAAGGCCGGGTTCGGTAAAAACGCGTCGCGCGGCTAGGATACGACGCGTCTCCTGGAAGGCAGGCCAAAGTTGCTCGCGTTTCGCCTTGCCAAGCCTGCTTCGCCGACCCGTACGAACCACGTCGAGGTAGTCGCTGAGCGTTTCGATCTGCCAGCCCTCGATGACCTCGGCGAATTCAGTTTCGAGGAAGTCGATCTCGGCTTTCGAGCCTTGCGGCAGCGACTGTTCCAGTGCCGCCCGGATGTCCTTGGGCTTTGCGAGACGCGGTTCATAGCCCTCCGTCAGGGCAAAGAGTTCGGCGCCAATATCGATCACGGAACCCACTCGGATCGCTGGAATGATCTCCTTTCTTTCAGCACAAAGGATTTCGAGTTTGTGGTGAAGCGATCTGGCGAGCGGCCGCGAAAAGGTGGTCAGCAAAACCGAGCCGTCCCCGCGTTCGGCAAGGGTCTTCGCGCGATGAAGCGCGACGACCGTCTTGCCCGTTCCCGCTGATCCCGCGACGCGGGCGGGGCCGGAATACTGTTTGTAGGCTGTGTTTCTCTGAACAGGATGGAGGAAGACCGTCCACTGATCCCAAGGGTACTCCAGCGCGGCTTTGAGTTCCTCCTCGCCCTCGACGAACCGGAAGCGGCGCTGTGCGTCGGGGTGAACAGCAGCATCCTTACTATCCGGCTCTGCGGGTGGTTTCGGTTCCTCTCCCGCCGCGAAAGCTAGCACCGCTTCTTGAGCCTCTTGAGGAAGATGCAGCGCCAGATCGAGCAGCTCGTCTTCGTCGGCAGCAATCAGGCGCGCGGTCCAGCTCGGAGGTACGCCGTGTTCGAGAAGGTCGTCTTCGGTCTTCTGCGCCAGGGGTTTTGATTTCACATAGACCGGTGCCTCGGGCTCAGGAGGATGCTCGAGCGGCCGAGTTTCAACGGTCTCTTCCACTTCGACGATTTGTAGCGCGCGTGTCTTTGGGTGGATCTCGAACACCCGCCGCTCGGCCCAGTCATAGGCAGCGTCGTGATGGTCGACGTAGCAGAGCACCATTCGTTCGCCGTCTTTGTGAACGATCAAGCGAATGTCCCGGCTCGCCCTGACCGACCAGAAGTTCTTGTCCCGCGAGCGGTCGATGCGGTGAAAGCTCTTCCCCTTGCCGCCGGGATCCATTTGCAGCTCGAAAGCCGCCATCTTCGCTGCCTTCTGCGCCTGGTTGTCGAGCTTGCCGAGAGCGGGCTGGAACGTGTTCGCGATAAGGAATCTCATGGGAGAATTTGAGGCTTCGATCGCAAACTGATCAATTCAATCACAACCGGGACCATCCTACGCAGACAAAAATATGAAAGTGATGCGGGCTCTTTGTCGTCACCGAGGGTAAAGAACAATGCTTCGAGCGCTGGCTGCAACAGCACTCTATCATTGGCCTCAGCCACGATCTCAATTGATACCGAACTATTGCTCACAACTCTAAAAGTGAACCGGGCTCGATCTGCCGAGAGTCGGAGTTGAACATTCCAGCACCGCCTTGAACCACGTAACTCCTCGGCCGAAAGACTCCCGCAGGCAGCATCTTCAGAGCGCTTTGCCTCGAATGGCTCACTCCTGAAAACGGGTGTTTTTTCTTCGAGAATGCCGATCGGTGAATTGTGAATGTCCGTGCAGGGATGTTTTGGCCACGGAACGCCCAAAGAATCGAAAAAGACCCGGCTGCCGTGCCTATTCTGATAATAGTACACCCGTGCATCGCACACCGGACACTGCGTGTTCCAGGTCGCGGAAAACCTTCTCAATTCGGAAAAGATGCCGGAAGCGTGGGATGTTTGACCATTGGGATTGGCAGTATGCGGTCGATTTTGACGAAACCGGTTGCTCGAATACCCGCCATAGGCGTCGCGGGTCACCCAATGACCTTCCACCCAGTGCTCTTCACCGGACGGCCCCACGCGAAAATGGCCAGAACGAAAGAAGCTACCCATCCTTAAACACTCACAACCTTCATCACTTCATCTCCGAAGTGGTTGATGACCTTCACCGCGATCCGGCCGTTCTCCGGCCTGACGAAACGCCTTGACGTATCCCGGTAGAGCGTCTCCCAGGCATCCTGATCGACTTCGGCCTTGAGCGCGGTCTTCAGTGACTTATACGGATCACCTTCGCCCAGGAAATAGGCGTGGCGAACGAAGAAGCTTTCTTCGTTGTAGTCCGTGTCGATGAACCAGGCGGCGACGTCTTTGGTGTTGCCGTGGCGGATTTCTCCGGTGGCGGGGACGAAGACGTCCATGCCGAAGATCTGCACGCTGATCTCTTCGCCGTGGTCATGCACCTGAATGTCGGGCTCGCCGATGACCATGAAGAGGTTGGCGTTCTTATCCCGGCGCAGGTCCTCGGCCATGTGGAGGTCGGGGTTCATCTTAGCCTTGATGATCGGCATGGCGGCGAGCCTGTTGAGCTCCGTCGAGTGGGCGTCGAAGCCGAAGGCGCAGACGATGAGGAGATCGAAGCGGCTCTCCGCTGCCTCGCGGGCGGCGCGGACGATGGCGCCCCTATCGAGGGTGCCGTATTCGGGGCCGACCATGATGCCGGCGCGTTTCTCCGTGCCCTTCTCGTCCTCGAAGCGGCCCTCGGCGTTTACATACTCACCCGGCCAGGGGCTGAGCTCGTCGAAGGTGATGCGCAGGTCCTTGTCGCCCTGCTGCACCCCGGAGGTGCGCAGGTTTTCGAGGATGACCTGAACGAAGTCCGCCCCGTCGGCGAGGGCGCTCTTGCGCTTTTTCTTGCCCGGCTTCTCATCCGCGAGGAAGTCTTCGTCGTCCATCGGCACGACGCGGTGGGGGGAGAGGCTTTCGACGGTGAAGGGCCCAGCGACGCGGACACGGGCTTTGTCCTCGTAGGGACGGTCGTAGAGATATTCGACATCGGCGGCCCGGGCGATTGATTGGTCGATCTCTTTCTGCCGCTCGATTCTTGCTTCCCACCATTGCTCGTGGAGGTCGCGGGCGCCTTTCGGCCAGCCTTCGTCCGCCTCGCGCGGGATCTCCCACTCTTCCCAGGTCTCGCCGAGGGCGGCGTTCAGCTTTTCGCGGAGGGGCTCCAAGGTCTCCTGCGAGGTTTCCCAGATCGTATCGATCTCGGTGTTGTTGGCGATGGATTTGAGGGTGATGTGCGGCGCGCGTTCGTAGACGAAGCCCTGGCGCAGGTCGCCTTCTGTTTTCTTCGTAGACGGAGGTTTGCCGGTGATGTCGGCCTCTTTATCGAGCCCCTCGGGGGAGTCCTTCAGGAAATAGTATGGGTACTTCGCACTCATCAGGCGCTGGCGCGCGAGGGCCAGGGCGACGCGTGAAGTGTCGATGGTGATCCACCGCCGCCCCCATTGCTCTGCCACCGTCGCCGTGGTCCCCGACCCGCAGGTCGGGTCGAGCACCAGGTCGCCGGGGTCGGTGGCCATGAGGAGGCAGCGCTCTACGGTTTTCGATCCGGTTTGGACAACGTACAGCTTTTCGTCAGTAAAGTTACCAGTTCCAGTATCAGTCCAAATGTTCGAGTATGGAGCCACATCGAAATCCGTGTGATATCGTCTATATCGGAAGCTATTCGCTGCTACGTGTACCCGGTCCGCATACCTCAACCGATCCATTCCATCCGGGAAAGAGGGCTTCCAATGCGAATTGACCTTTCGAGGATCTAAGGACAAACCACGATAGCTGAACTCCTGCGAGTCTGATGCCGCTCCCTGAGAAATGAGGTTGTCAGGGTTGTATGGTTTAGCACCATCCGGGATCGACGATCTGCCCCTTTTTTCATCGGCGGATACGCCCCGCGACTGAAAATCTGGAAGCTGCAGCCAAGTGGCGTTGCCTGATCCGAGTTCGAAGCGTTTTCGGGAGAAAAGCGGTCGAATTTTCGCAGCTGGCTTATTCTTACAGTACCAAACAATATAGTCGCAAACGTTTGACACCGCGGCGTCGGAGAAACCGTAAGTTTTTTGAACTGTAATCTCACTGAGAAAATTCTCCTCCCCGAACACCTCATCCATGACCGCCCGCACGCGGTGCACGTTCTCATCACCGATCTGTACAAAGATCGACCCGCTCTCCGTCAGGAGATCGCGCATCACCGTCAGGCGGTCGCGAAGATAGGTGAGGTAGGAGTGGATGCCGTCCTTCCAGGTGTCGCGGAAGGCCTTCACCTGCTCGGGCTCGCGGGTGACGCTGTCGAGCTTGCCGTCCTTGACGTCCCGGCTGCGGGTCGAGACCTGCCAGTTCGAGTTGAACTTGATCCCATAAGGCGGGTCGAAATAGATCGCCTGCACCTTGCCGCGCAGGCGCTCCCGCTCGGCGAGGCTCGCCATGACCTGAAGGCTGTCGCCCAGGATCATGCGGTTCGACCAGTGCTGGTCGTGCTCGTAGAACTCGGTCCGCGCTTCCGCGTCGATGCCGTTGAAGTCACCGAAGAGGTCGGGTGCGTCCTCCTCGTCCTTGGCCTTGGTCCGCTTGACGAGGTCGTCGATCAGCGCCTTGGGGTGCACCTTCTCCTGCACATAGATGGGCGGCACGTTGACCACGAGGTCCGACCAGTCCTGCCGGTCCTTCCCCCGCCAGGTAAGCTGCGCATCGCCGATCTCGACCTTGCCGGTCTCCTGAAGCTGTTTGCGCTGTCCTTCGGTCAGGGTGATGCGCATCCCGTTCCAGATGATCTGCGGGTCGAGGTCCCCGTCCCGCTCTCGCGTCTCGCCCTCGGCTAGCGGCCGCGCGCGTGGGTAGGAGACAGGCTCAAAAGGCTGGTCATCCTCCAGCCGCTCGTTCAGCGCCTGAAGCTCCGCCGTCGGAATGTTCTTGCGCGACGCCTCGTGGTTGAGGGTTTCGACCTTCTTCGGTGCTTTGGGTTTGCGGGCCAAGACTGCGGCTCCAATACTCTAAATGGTTTCGGCTTGGCCGAACATGCGGCCCAGGATGGATCGGCGGGGTCGACAGACGCGCGAGGTGAGCGCTGCGAAGGCGTCCTCATGCACCGTGATGTCGCGAACAACTTCGTCGACGGAGCCGCGATAAGCGTTGGGATGCTCACCTGAACTCAACACAAACAGCTCCGTCGTTGCACGTTGGGCGAACCCCTTGAGCGGGTCAGAGCCGAGCGATTTCGATCCGAGGTTTTTCGCGGAGATAAGGACGATGTCGTAAGTGACGTCCTCAGCGAACGTGAAGCTCTCGCGGGATTTGTCTTCGCCATCGGTCAGAACGCAAGGGCGCCCCTGGGCCCGCATCGCGGTGCGAAAGTGTTTGCGTGCCACGTCGGGCAGCTTGCCTCGCGCCCAGCCGATATCCGTTTTCACGTCGATCATGGCATCGATCCGGTTGTCGCGAACGATCATGATGTCCGGATAAAACGTCGGGTTTCGAGGTTCGTCGCCTTCCTTCGGAAGACTTACGGCTTGGTCGATGCGTATACGATCGATGCACCTGCAGTTTTCAACGAGATAGAACGCCAAGAGGTCTTCGGCTTCGGACGAAATGGACCGCGAACGGCCTCGTTTGATCTTAGCCGCAGCCTTCTTGTTCTTTGGCGCAATACGTCTGGCAGCACGGTAGGCCCGAATGATGTCGGCCATGAAGTCACTCGGCGACATCACGCACTCACCATCGGGTCGGCGTTCTTCGCCCGAGAACCGTTCGCTTCGGCGATGGCTTTCTCGATCATCGCATCAAAAGCATCTTCGAGACCGAAGACCTCGGTGAACTCAGTGAATGCCCAGCGGCCGAAGCGTTCGAGGTTGTTGACACCCGGCACCCACAAGCTTCGCATTGTGCTCGCCTTCTGAGCATCCTTGTCGTCCCGGAAACCCTTCATCTCGGCGACGAGATTGAGAAGGTCGTCTTCACCCCGCCCGTCGTCGATGCGGATGATGAAGTCGGGGATGTATTTGAGGTTCTGACCGCCGTACCGGTACGGAACATCGAAGCCGAGGCCCTGATTTTTGACATAGGAAACGACCTTCGGGTGGACCTCGCAGGCCAGGGCGAGAGGGCCTTCCCAAGTGGAGTCCTCGACCACGTGGCTGACATGCGACTTCTTCGTGTCGAGACAGACTTTCGAGGTGTTGAAGCTGACGAAGCGGGTATCGCCCTCTGGGTTGAAGCGGTCGATCACCGCCTGGACCTGCGCCTCACCGCCCGGCGCTTCCTGGCAAGCGTGAAAGATTCGCTCTGCCGCTTTGTGAACGATGCCCGGCCAGGTGACCATGCCTTCGAAGTGATGGCGCTCGACAAGGTCAAGATACCCGCTGTCTAGCCACTGCTGCACCACCCGCTTGATCTGCGGAAAGCGGGAGAGATCGGGGCCGTCCACGGTCGCGAACTCCGTTGCGAGGAGGTGCTTGGTGATCTCGTAAGCGATGGCCTGGGGGCGCGCGTATTCATCCAGCCGCTCGGCAGGCGACATCCATGCCTGATCGCCAACCACGCCCGACATCTGCGTCTTGGTTGCGCTAACGAGATCGGTCGTCAGCCTGAGCCTGCTGTCTTCGGTAAAGTGAGGCTCGATCCGTCCAGGCGGCAACTCCGTCCGGTAGCCCTCGACGTTTGGGAAACGAATGGAGAGCTGTTGCCTGTCTTTCAGCGCACGGACGTGGGTAGTCTTCGGCGGTGCCTTGGGCGGCGCCGTTGTCGGCTTCGCGGTGAAGTCGAAGGGAATGCCCATGATGTCGGCGTACTCGACATCAAAGAGACCTTCCTTGTTGAGCGCATAGGACTTTCGCCTGAGGCCACGCCCGACCACCTGCTCGCAGAGAAGCTGCGTGCCGAACGCTCTAACACCAAGAATATGGGTCACGGTGTTCGCATCCCAGCCTTCGGTCAGCATTGAGACGGAGACCACACAGCGGATGTCTTGTCCAAGGCGGCCCTTCTCCCCGACCGTGTTCATGACCTCCCGCAGAAGTTCCTCGTCGGTGACCTTGACCTCGCCAGCCGCCCCTTCGCGGTCGGCCTTCTCGCGCTTGAACTGCTCGATCTGCGGTTTCATCGCGTCGCGAAAGGCCGGGTCGAGTGCCTCGCCGGATTCAAGCTGGGCCGAGTCGATCAGAAGCGACCTAGGCCGCTCGTGCTTCTGCCGCGTCTGGCTGTCGTAATTGCTGAACAACGGAAGGCGGCCCGGAATGACCTCGCCAGCCTCGTCGTCCGTGTCCGGTCGTTCATATCCGGCAATCCAGTCATAAACGAGCTGCGAGGTAGCCGTATTGTTACAGACGACTATGAAGACCGGTGGAACATCATGTCCGGCGTTCTGCCATTCCTCCGAGGTCTTTTCGTAATGAGCGTAGAGAGACTCAAGCGCGGTGATGAGCGGCGTAACTTCTGCAAGGAGGTTAGGATTGAGCGTGCCAGATTTGCCGCGGCCCTTCTTCGGCATCTTCTTGCCGATGTGCTTCCAGAGATCTCTGT
This sequence comes from uncultured Caulobacterales bacterium, assembly GCA_964556115.1. Classification (GTDB taxonomy): domain Bacteria; phylum Pseudomonadota; class Alphaproteobacteria; order Caulobacterales; family Parvularculaceae; genus Parvularcula. The sequence goes on along the minus strand of CAZKVC010000001.1, from coordinate 11,539 downwards.
ATACCGGCATCTCGTTCGTAGGAACGTTGTCCAGGATCGGCACGCGAGGCAGCTTGACGATCCCGCACTCGATGGCGTCTAGGAGGGAGAAGTCAGAAATAGTCCATGGAAAGAGTGTGCCCTCGACGTAGCCTGAGCCCCTCAGAAAGAACGGGGTGGCGGAGAGGTCATAGATTGCACGTACGCCGAGCTTCTCTTTGACGTGCCTGATGCCGTTGATCCAAAGGCGAGCGGCTTCGTTGTTTTCTTTGGCATCGGCTTTGTCGTCGCCTTTTAGTTCTGCGACCTCGTCGGTGTCAGGTTTCGTCTGGTAGCAGTGATGCGCCTCGTCATTGATGACTATTACGTTGCGGACGCCTGAAAGCTCCCCCATCGCCCGGCGGACCATCTCGCCCACTGTTTCTTTTGTATCGAGCGGTTCGCCCTCGCGTCCCCGAAGAACTCCGCGGGTCTTGGCCGCTATCTTCGTCTTCTCCCGCTGCTGGAACGCGTGATAGTTCGTTATGCGGACCTTCGCAGCTTGGAGGTCCTGCAGCATATCCGCAGGGACGAGTTCTCTTTTTTCGAAGTAGCTGTCCGGATCGGACGGATCGAGGACGCGAAGGCGGTCCTTGATCGTGATCCCCGGCGCGATGATCAGGAAGGCTTTCGAATAAGTGCGAGAGTCTTTCGAACGGACGGTGTTGAGGGTGTGCCACGCAATAAGCATGGCCATGACCGTCGTTTTCCCCGCGCCCGTCGCCATCTTCATACAAAGGCGGAAAAGGCCAGGATTGGCTTCGCCATTGCCGTCCTCGATGTGCTTCCAGATGTGCCTGTAACGTGGAGACTTCTTCGCAACCTCGGTCAGCCAGATCACCGTCTCAACGGCTTCTCGCTGGCAGAAAAACGGCTGGAAGCTTGCGAACTCATGGTCGCGCCAGTGCAAGAGGAGCTTCGTCGAGACCGATGTAGCGCCAGCGTAGTCGGTGCTGTCCCGCCATGTCCTGACGTGGAGTCTGATTTCATTGATGATCGGCGTCGGATCGTATTCCCAAACCTCGTCCAGAAGATCGGCAGTTTCGGCCGTTTTCTTCCCGCGCTTCGCCTTGGGAACAGGGGTGTAGAGATCGGACTTCCTGCGCTCGCCGATCGGTTCGTCGTTCGTCGGTTGCCCGTCCTTGTCGAGCCGGTGATGGATGGTCGGCTCCAGGTAGGGTGAGTTCAGGATGGGGTGCTTGAAGAAATCGTACTCGACCACAGACGCCTCAAATTTTTCGCAGATACAAGGCGGAGCCGGGAACCATTTCAAGTAGGAAAGGAAGTATCATCTGCGGAGAATGAGTCGTGTGACAGTCCTATCGCCCTAGTTGGAGAGGCATCGCTTCGACATCGCCTTTGTACCCCAGCCATTTTCCAAGCCCATACGGAAGAGCTATGGTGAACCTGCTTCTCCGCCTCCGATCCGCTCCCGACAGGAGCACCACCATGACCAATCCCGACCCCAAACTCCAACGCGCCCGTGACGTGGCCGCAGGTCTCGTCCAATCCTTTGGCGAGACCTTCTGGCCGGTCTTTGAACTGCTCGACGACGAGGTCGAGCGCATCGAGGCGCGGAGGCGGCGCCTCGATGGGGTTTCGGCCATTAAGCTTCCTCGGCCAAAAGAGCTTGGTCGATCTCGCGGAAGAGGTCGTCCGGAAACGGGTGAGCTATTTTGAGAAGCTCGTCCCGCCGATAAGCCAGCGAACCGCCGTCGCCATAGGCGGGGCGGTTCGTCTTGTGACCCATCAGGAGGCAGCGGAGGCCGTAGTCGATGTTTGCCTCCTGCATCCTCTTCTCGAAGGCGTGGCGGAACGAGTAGATGACGTGATTGGGCGTCGGAAAAAGACCTCTGTTCCGAAATGCCTTCACCACCGAAGCCGAGAACAGGTTGTTCTTGTCCCGGTAGTGCGGAAACCCGCCGGGCATCCTTTTCGCGGCTTCGAGCGAGACCCCCACCAGCGGAATATCCCTGATCGAGGTCTCTGTTTTGATTTCGCGTCCCTCCTTCGCGCGGATCGAGATGTGCGGAACCACGTGACCAAGATGGAAGTCTTCTGGATCGAGATTCATGATCTCGGATGGGCGGCATCCCGTTTCGATCAGCATCAGGACGATGACTTGGAGCTGCGGGTTGAGACCGCTCAGTGCTCCCGGCTCCAGAATTTTTGTCCGTACCCATGCGTTCTCGAAGGCAGGGACCTCGGTGCGCGTTTTCGCCTTGAAGCGGATCCCGCGAAAGGGGTTGGTTCGTTCCTGACCGACATGCTCGAAGTAGGACTGGTAGAGGGTCCGCATGTCACCGATCGCGCGGTTCGCGGTGGCGGGTTTCAAGCTCTGGGAGCCGTCGGCTTGGGGGAGCAATCGTTCCGCCCACCACTTCTTGTAGTCGATGGCGTGCTCCCTCGTGATGGCTTCCATGGAAATGTCACCGATGACTTGTTTGAAGTATCCGATCGATCGCCTTTTGGTGTTCAGCCACACCTCCTTCTGGGCGGGTGACTTTCCGTATTGAGCGTCAAAGGCGATGTCCTCGAGGTAGAGCTTGAAAGCATCAGAGACCCGGACATCGGGGACGGGGACGGCCCCCAGAAGAGCCTCAGCGGTTTCCCGATGCGCCTTGATCGACCGCTTCGGGCCGTTCGTATCGTTGTCGATGGCGAGAACGCGCGCGACGATTTCCTCGATCTTTCCTTCGTCAATCAGCTCATCCATCGGGCGGTAGGTGAAGCCGTAAGCGAGCGCTCTGGCCTGCGCCGCATTGTACCGCCGCCTTGCGATGGCGACGCTTGTTCCGCTCTTGTCGCCCTCGGTCAGGGAGAGTTCGAGGGCTTTCCAGAGTTCCTCGTCGGCATGCGCGAGGGAGTCCCGGCGCATCCTCGCCATCTCCAGGCTGTCGGTTTTGAGAGCGGTCTTGATCGTTCCGCGAGGGTCGAGATCGCGATATCTCTCGGGCACCCGGCGGTAATAGTAGTACCGACCGCTACGTTTCAGCAGGTAGTGGTCGTGCTTGCGCGGAGGCTTAGGCATGATGCTCTCCTTTCCGGAGAGCGAGACCGAGCGCGGAGCTGAAAGCGTGCTCCAGCGATGAGGCTACTGTAGTCGGAAGCGGATCACAACGCCGTGCGAGGAAGCCTGCCCGACCGGTCAAATGTGAGGTTTGGGGCGTCGTTTGTGTCCCACCGCTGAAGCACGACGAAGTAGCCCAGCTTCGTACACCAAATGTGGGCCAAATCGGCCTACATTCGCGTATCGAACCATTTGCGCTCGAGATTTTCTGTTGAAAATCAACGACTTGGCTATATTTTGTGTAGCAGAAAATGGCGCACCGGGGAGGATTCGAACCCCCGACCCCCAGATTCGTAGTCTGGTGCTCTATCCAGCTGAGCTACCGGTGCCGAGCGCCCGTCTATGCAGAAATGCCCGGGGCTATGCAAGCGCCGACGCAGCATTTTTTTGCCCTTCTGCGGGGCGGCCTGCCCGAAGCGTGACATGGTGGTTCAGTGCTTGCGGATCACCCTGATGAGCTCGTCCTTGGTCATGTCGGAGCGCCCTTCGATATCGAGTTCCTGCGCCCGGTCGTAGAGTTCGTCCTTCGTGCGGTCCTCGAGCCGTGAGGCCTTGCCGCCTTTCTTGGACGGGTGCATCGACTGGTTCGCTTTCGCATTGGCGATACGGGCGGCTTTTTCCTTGCTGGCGCCATCGTCGCGCAGGGCCTCGTAGGTCTCGTCATCCTTGATCTGGGGTCCGTGGTCCTTGGTCATCGCAGTTGCCTTTTTCGCCTTTGAATGGCGAAGGCCCGAAGACCCCGGCAGGTTCCACACCCTTCATTGGGGATAAGATCGTCTTGCCGCCTGGCTTTGGAGCGGGGAGGGTCCGCGCCAACCATTCTTCACCACGAAAGGCATTTCGCTATGGCCGATGGCAGCGCAAGCTTCGAACCCGGCGGCACCCAGACCGTTGCAGGCGAGCGCCTGCGTCTTTTCATCGAACGCGTCGAGCGTCTCGAAGAAGAGAAGAAGGAGGTCATGGACCAGATCAAGGAGGTCTATGCCGAGGCCAAGGGCGAAGGCTACGAGACCAAGGTGATGCGCCAGATCGTGCGTCTACGCAAAATGGACCGCAATGACCGGCAGGAGCAGGAAGCGCTCCTCGACCTCTACCTCTCCGCTATCGGCGAGGCTTGATCAGCGGTCTGCGCAGCAGAAGAAAAGGTCCGGGGGACCTTTTCCAGCTGATCAAGGCCACGGCAGTGGCGATCCTTCAGGCCGGTCTGCGCAGCAGAAGAAAAGGTCCGGGGGACCTTTTCTAGCTGATCAAGGCCACGGCAGTGGCGATCCGTGGGAGAGTGTCTGCGCAGCAGCAGAAAAGGTCCGGGGGACCTTCTCCAGCTGATCAGGGCCATGGCAACGTCAGCGAGAGAAGCTCACCCCATGAAAAAGCCCGGCTCGAAGGCCGGGCTTTCTGCTGTTCGGTTGGCGGCATCAGCGGCCCGGGGGAAGGGCGAGGCAGTCCTGGCCCATCGGGCGGAGGCGGTCGCAGACGGCCTCCGCTTCGGCGGCGGTAATCTCGGCGAAGCGGGCGCGGTAGAGGGTGCGGCCGCGGCTCTGGTTCGGGACGATGACCCGGTCGGCTGCGGGCACGATAGCTTCGATGTCGTCATAAATGTCGCTGAGGCGGGCCATGGCCTGGTCTTCGCGGCGATAGGCGCCGACCTGGACCGACCAATCGCGGGGATCGTCGGAAGAGGTGTCACCCTGATCGACGAGGCCTTCGACGTCGATGGCCGAAACGGCCTGGGCGAGAGCCTGGAAGTTGAGGTCGTCCGCCGTCACGAATTCCTCGGAAAGGCTTGCGGAGGCAAGGACCACCGGCGCACTGCCGGGCTTGAAGCTCGGCAGCGGGGGCCGGACGAAGGCGGTCTTGATCTGGTTCGGACGGGCCTGGATCGACGCGAAACCGTTGGCGAGGATCTGCTCCATGTGCCGGTTGCGGGTCGTGCCCGAACGGCCGCCGAGGACGATGCCGATCAGCGGATGGCCGTGCCGCTCGGCGCTGGTGGCGAGGTTGTAGCCGGAAGCGCGGGTGTAGCCGGTCTTGAGGCCTGTCGCGCCCTGGAAGCTGGTCATGACCTTGTTGTGGCTGCGATAGGTGTTGCCATTCCAGGTGAAGGAGGTGCGCTGGAAGAGATGCCGGTGCTGGGGGAAGTCCTGACGCAGCCGGCGGGCAAGGGTCGCCATGTCCTTGGCGGTCGTCACCTGGGCGCGGTTGGGAAGGCCCGATGCGTTGCGGAAGGTGGTGCTGCGCATGCCAAGGTCCCGTGCGGTGCGGGTCATGCGGCGCGCGAACGCGACCTCCGAGCCGGAAACGTGCTCGGCCACGGCCGTCGCCACGTCGTTCGCGCTCTTGATGATGAGGGCGTCGACCGCGTCCTCGACCTTGATGCGCGAGCCGGTCTTGATGCCGAGCTTGGAGGCCGGCTGACCCGCGGCACGGGCGCTGACCTTGATCTTGTCGTCGAAGGAAATGCGACCCGCCTCGATGTCCTCGAACAGGACATAAAGGGTCATCATCTTGGTCAGTGAGGCGGGGTAGCGTCTCTCGTTCGCATAGCGCGAAAAGAGGACGTCCCCCGTTGCCTCATGCATCACATAGGCCGCGTATTTCGGGTTGGCCGAAGCCTGTCCGGAAACGCCCGCCGTGCCGGTTGCGACAATTACTGCTAAGAAGATGCGTAAAATCCGCGTCATAAGCCCCTACGCCTGCCCACCGTTGTCACTTTAAACTAAGATCACCCTAGCGTGAATGCACCTTAGCGATGAGACACGATCACGATTCAAGTGTCCCGCAACATCCTCATCAAAGAGTTAAGACTGCGGGTTTCGGGCCGCGGCGGGAAGGGCTCTCAAAGTCGTGATTCCGTACCAGCCTGACGTGTTGCTGCAGTGCACAAGCACCCTTGACGAGAGCTGTGAAATGGCTATGTTGCATTGCAGCAAAGCGCTCGGGGTAGGGAGCGCATTGCGGAGCGATGGCGGACACGTGCCGACAGCGCTCGAAGAACAACGGAACCAGTCCAGGAGGACCCTAGAATGAGCGCCACTCGCAAAACCACCGAAAAAGTTCAAGAGAACATGGAAAACGCCAACGCCCAGGCCCAAGCCAGCGTCAATGAAGGCGTCGAGCGCATGACCAAGGGCATGAGCCAGTTCGGCTCCTTCGCCCAGGAAAACACCGAAGCCATGATGCAGGCCGCATCGGTCTTCGCCAAGGGCTTCGAGCGCATGGCTCAGGTGAACACCGAGTTCGCCAAGAACCAGTTCGAAACCTCCTCCGAGCGTTTTCAGAACCTCGCCAAGGCGAAGACCCCGCAGGAATTCCTCGAGGCCCAGTCGGAGCTTTTCCGCACCGGCATGGAAGCTCAGATCAACCAGGTGAACAAAGTCAGCGACATGATGGTCGCGACGGCCAAGGACGCGGCGCAGCCGCTCTCCAAGCGCTACAGCGCCATGGTCGAGCTGATGCAGCAGCGCTAAGCCGCTGACCTGACAAAGGGTTCGGAGACGAACCGGAAAGCCCTGCCGGTCCAGCCGGCGGGGCTTTTTCGTATGCGCGGTTTTCCTGACTAGGCGTAAGGGCCCTGACCCCTTATATTGGCCTGATGGCATCCTTGCGGATCTTCGCGCTTTGCGCCTGGATATTCGGCTCCGCCTTCGCGGCGGCGGCGGCGGATCCTTGCGCGGGACAGGGCGTGAGCGATGCTGCCGACATGCATGCAGCGATGGGGCATGGCGGTGAAGGCCATGCTTCCCATGCCATGGACGACGAAGCGCCGGAGCATGAGTGCGAAGGCGACTGCTGCGTCGATGGCTGCTTCTGCGATCCGGCCCCGGCGCCTGCGGGCCTCCTGGTCCAGCCGACCGCATCCGACCTGCCGTCGGCCAGCCGCTCGAGCGAAGCTCTTGCGCCATTTGCCCTCGAAGGCGGTGGCGGAGGGCCGGGATCGCCGCCGCCCCGCTTCATCTGACGTTTTGAGACCGACCCGCGCGCCTCGTGGCCGCGGATCTTCCCACGTCAGATCGAGGTTCCAACATGTCTTCCAAATTCGGGGCAGCGCTGGCTGTCCTCCTGGCCATGGCCATCCTGCCGCAACCTGCGGCGGCGCGGCCGGTCAGCTATCCTGAAGCCTGGACGCTTCAGACCTTCAACGAAGCCCGGCGCAGCGCCGTCCTGGCTCATTACACGACCACCCCCTTCGCCAGCTACGGCTTGCGGGCCGAGGAGCGGCGCTATGCCGACCACCGGTTCTTTGGCCTGCAACACAACCGGCTTCTCAAACGCTGGAACGCGCCGGACAGTCAGGCCAATCTCTACCTCAAGCTTGGGGCAGGGGGTGCGGAGGGGCGGTTCAACACCGCCGACACCGAAAGCCGGGCGGCGGGTTTTGCCCAGCTTGCTACCGACTGGGAGAACCGGCGGTTCTTCGTCTCGGGGGCAGCCGGGGTCTATGCCGCCGAGGGCATGGCCATGCGCGAGCTCTCCGGGCGGCTGGGCGTTGCCCCTTACGTCGCCGAGTTCGGCGGGCTGCACAGCTGGTTGATGCTGCAGGCCGACTACCGCCCCGACGCCCTGACCGATCAGGGCGCCGATACCTTCACCGTCACGCCGCTGCTGCGCGTCTTCACCGGCTCGGTCCTCTCCGAGTTCGGATGGAGCAGCAATGACGAGCTTCTCTTCAACTTCACCTACCGTTTCTGAAAGGCACCATCATGACCACCACCATCAAGACCCTTCTCGCAGCCTTCGCTTCCGCCAGCCTCGCCTTCGGCATGGCCGCGGCGCAGGATCATCACGGCGATCATGGCAGCCATGACGAGCATCACGACCATGAGGGCGAAGCCGCCAAAACCGAAAAGGTCGACGCGGTGGAAGGCCGGACGGTCATCGTCGCCGTCGACGGCATGGTCTGCGATTTCTGCGCCCGCTCCCTGACCAAGGTCCTCACCAAGAACGAGGCGGTCGATGAGGTCGCCATCAGCCTCGAAGACAAGACTGTCACCATCCTCCTGACCGAAACCGGGGCGATGAGCGACGAGGAGATCGAGGACGCGGTGAAGAGCGCCGGTTACAACCTGAGGGACATCGAGCGTGTCTGACCTCGGCCGTCTGTTCACCCGTCAGGCCCTGGGACCGGGCCTGGCGCTGTTCCTCTCGACGGGAACGCTGGTCTGTTGTGCCCTGCCTGCTCTCTTCATCATGCTGGGCATGGGCGCCGTTTTTGCGGGGCTGGTCTCGGCGGTGCCGCAGATCATCTGGCTCAGCCAGTACAAGCTCTACGTCTTCGCCGGAGCTGGCGTGGCGCTCGGTTTCGCCTGGTTCATGCGGTGGCGCAGCCGCAACGATCCATGCCCCGCGGACCCGGAGCTGGCCAGGGCCTGCGCCCGTATGCGCAAGATCGGCGGATGGGCCCTCGGCCTTTCCATCGCCGTCTATCTTGTGGGTGGCTTCTTCGCCTTCTTGGCGCCGAAGCTGATCTGAGCTCAAGGCCGCTCAGATCAGGACATGGTCCGCCTTGCCCTTGAGCAGATAATGGAAGCTGTTCGAGGTCAGCTCGCTGGTCGCGTCGCCCATGAATGTGGCCGGCGCGACCTTCTTGAGGATGGTCGTCCCGAAGCCTTCCTTCACGGGGGCAAGCTGGGTCTTGCCTGGAAAACTCTCGTTCCATTCGAAATGGAAGATGTCATCCGTCCATGCCAGCGCCTCGACCTTGCCCAAATCATGGGCGAGGCCGCCATACTTGCTGGCATTCATGGCGAGCTCATGCACCACGAGGGTCATCACGAACGCCGCACGTGGATTGAGCCGCAGACCGGGCTGCGGGTCGAAGACGAGGCGGTCGCTGACCTCGGTCGGAAGGAAGGGCCGGGTGACAGTCTCGACAAGCTCGCTCAGCTCAACCGTCTTGTAGTCATTGGCCGCGAAGAGGGCCTGGAGCTGCGCCATCGCGCTGATGCTGTCGCGCAGCCGTGTGATGAAGGCTTCGTGCGAGCCCGTGGTGCGGTCGAGAAGCGAGATGATCGAATTCACATGGGCGTACATGTTGCCCATACGGTGCTGGAGCTCCGCATTGACCACTTCGAGCTCGGTGACCTTCCGCTCGCTTTCCGCCATCTCGATCTCGGTGACGACGCTGCGGCCCATGTCCATCAGCATCCGCATCTCGCGCTCCCCGAAATCGAAGCGCGGCTCCGGGTCGATGATGCAGAGCGTACCGATCGCGTCGCCGCTCTTCAGGACCAGCGGGACGCCCGCATAGAACCTGATGAAGGGTTCACCGGTGACCAGCGGATTGTCATCGAAGCGGACATCATGGCGTGCGTCGGAGACCACCATGACTTCGTCTGCCCGCTGGATCGCATGGCTGCAGAACGACACGTCTCGCGGGGTCTCGGCAGCATCGAGGCCGACCCTGGATTTGAACCATTGCCTGTCTTCGTCGACTAAGGAGATGAGGGCGGTCCGGCAACGAAAGGTCGAGGCCGCGAAGCGGGTCATGCGGTCGAACCGCTCTTCGCTGCCCGAATCGAGAAGGCCCGTCGCCCAGAGGGCGCTCAGCCTTTCCTTCTCACCCATGCCCGACCCCTCAATACGCACCCAGCCTTCTGCGCGTGTAGCTGCGCTCTGCTACGCATATAATTATCCAGAAGGATAGGGTTGCATCATCAATTTTGACAGGAGCTAGCACAAAAAGGGAACGACTGAGCGAAACGACGCGACAGGGCTTCATTTTTGACCGAGGTTAAACCCTGAAACGTTCAAAATCCGCGCAAGCCTTCCCGATGGGTTGCGCGGGAGGCCGAAAGGACCAGATACTCATCTGCATTCGAGAAACGACGACCTTCCGGACCCTATGAGCACAGAACGCGACGACGAACGCGGTTACGGCACCGGCACGATCACCAAGACCGAGCCGAAGACGAAGAAGCCGAACCTTTACAAGGTTCTGCTCCTCAATGATGACTACACGCCGCAGGAGTTCGTGGTGTGGCTGCTGGAGGCGGTGTTCAACAAGAACCGCGAGGCGGCGACCCGTATCATGCTGCACGTGCACCAGACCGGTGTGGGCATCTGCGGGATCTACACCTTCGAGGTTGCCGAAACAAAAGTGGCGCAGGTGCTTGAACTGGCCCGGCGCAACGAACACCCTCTTCAGTGCACGATGGAAAAGGAATGACCGGGACTTCGATAATCGGCCCGGTAGCGAGGAGATAAGACATGGCGAGTTTCGCATCCGGCCTCGAACGGGCCATCCACGCCGCCATCGCCATGGCGACCGAGCGGCAGCAGGAGCTCGCCACCCTCGAGCACCTTCTCTTCGCGCTGATCGACGACGAGGATGCGCGGGCGCTCCTGAACGCCTGCGCCGTCGATCTCGATGAGCTGAAGGAGACCCTGACCGAGTATATCGAGGACGACCTCTCGAACCTCGTGGTGGAGGACCTCGACGAAGCCAAGCCCACCACCAGCTTCCACCGCGTCGTGCAGCGGGCGCTGATCCATGTGGAGACCTCCGGCCGGGCCGAAGTGACCGGGGCGAACATCATCGTCGCCATCTTCGCCGAGCGTGAGAGCCATGCCGCCTTCTTCCTGCAAAGCCAGGGGATGACCCGCTACGATGCGGTGAACTACATCTCCCACGGCCTCGCCAAGAACGGCCAGGCGCAGCCCAAGCCCCCGCGTGGGACCGAGGAGGAGGAAGACCAGCAGTCCAAGCAGGGCCCCGAGGCGCTGCAGGCCTATTGCGTCAACCTCAACGAGAAGGCCCGCAAGGGCGACGTGGACCCGCTGATCGGCCGCCACAAGGAGGTCGAGCGCGCGATCCAGATCCTCTGCCGCCGGCGCAAGAACAACCCGCTCTTCGTGGGCGACCCCGGTGTCGGCAAGACCGCCATCGCGGAGGGCCTCGCCAAGAAGATCGTCGAGGGCGAGGTGCCGGACGTCCTGGCCGAGGCGACGATCTTCTCCCTAGACATGGGCGCGCTCCTCGCGGGCACGCGCTACAGAGGCGACTTCGAGGAGCGGCTGAAGGCCGTCCTCAAGGAGTGCGAGAAGCACCACCACGCCATCCTCTTCATCGACGAGATCCACACCATCATCGGCGCCGGCGCGACCAGCGGCGGGGCGATGGATGCCTCGAACCTGCTCAAGCCCGCCCTGCAGTCGGGCACGCTGAAATGCATGGGCTCGACCACCTTCAAGGAGTACAAGCAGCACTTCGAGAAGGACCGCGCCCTGTCCCGCCGCTTCCAGAAGATCGACGTGATGGAGCCCTCGATCCCCGACACGATCGAGATCCTGCGCGGCCTGCGCCCGGCCTTCGAGAAGCACCATGGGCTGACCTACTCCGACGACGCGATCAAGACCGCCGTGGAGCTGGCGGCGAAATACATGACCGACCGCAAGCTGCCGGACAAGGCGATCGACGTCATCGACGAGGCCGGCGCGCGGCAGATGCTCTTC